>NZ_CP082275.1:1252886-2505772 GCF_023746615.1 Grimontia kaedaensis
AAGATTTGTTCACCAATGCTACTGATGACTTTCGCCAAATGACCATCCTTAATTCCACGATCGGCTGCGTCAAAGGGGTGAATTTCAAGCTGAGGTACGCTGTCGTTCTCTGAAAGCGACGGAGAGAGCCCAGAGCGGGTCATGGTATGCCATTGGTCTCGAATTCGCCCAGAGTTCAATATAAGCCCATAGCGCTCGCTTAAAGAGAGTGCGGGTGGTTTGTAATCAACAGCAACAAACCTGCCTTTGCCATTCGGCGTCGCATAGTTCCCATCGCCGAATAGACGTTCCGGGCAAACACCGTCTTTTGCAGGCCATTGCCTAGGCGCAAAAGATTGGTAATTTTCTGGTGTCATACCTGAAAGGCTTTCCAGCGTCAGGGCACGTGCGGTTGGTGTACCGACTTCATTCCCCAATCGGGTTTGTTCTACATACTCGTTGAAAATATCCATTTCCGAGCGGTAGCTGAACTGCTGTTCAAACCCCATTTTCTTTGCGACTTCGCTGACTATCCACCAGTCGGGTTTGCCCATACCTGGAGTAGGCAACAAGCGACGCTGACGAGAAATCCGGCGTTCGGAGTTGGTGACAGTGCCTGATTTTTCGCTCCAACCTTGTGCAGGGAGGCGAACATGGGCGTACTTCAGAGTGTCATTACTTTCAACGCAATCAGAGACGACAACATAGGGACAACTGGCGAGGATCGCATTAATCCGGTTACTTTCCGGGAGACTGACTGCCGGGTTGGTTGCCATCACCCAGAGAGCTTTAATCTTTCCTGTCTCAATTGCTTCGAACATGTCCATGGCTTTGAGGCCAGGCTTTGACGCAAGGTTAGAGGTATCCCAAAATTCGCTGAGCAGTTCTGATTGTGCTGGATGACCAAATTCCATATGTGCGGCCAGCGTGTTGGCCAGGCCGCCAACTTCACGGCCTCCCATGGCGTTGGGTTGTCCAGTGATTGAAAACGGCGTGGAACCCGGCTGACCAACCCGACCTGTTGCTATATGGCAGTTAAGAATGCTGTTTACTTTGTCTGTGCCGCTGGTGGATTGATTCACACCCTGTGAATACACAGTCACGGTTTTCGGTGTTGAGCGGAACCACTGGTAGAAGGTTTCAATATCGGCTGTCTTGAGGCCAGTAGCCAAAGACACAGAGGTGATGTTTGAGAAACGCTTGGCGAGCTCTAATGCGCCATTAAAACCTTCGGTATGCTGATCGACATATCGCTGATTAATCTGATTCAGTTTGGCCATATAGGCGAGTAAGCCGTTGAACAACGCAATGTCAGAGCCCGGGAATAATGGAAGGTGAAGGTCAGCAATTTCGCAACTTGCTGTTTCCCGTGGGTCGATGACCACGATCTTAGTGCCATGACGTGCTTTTGCAGCTTTAAGGCGTTGATACAAAACCGGGTGACACCATGCGAGGTTTGAGCCCGTGAGAATCACAAGGTTAGCAAGCTCCAGATCTTCATAGTTGCCGGGCACTACATCTTCGCCGAATGCGCGTTTGTGTCCGACGACAGAAGAGGCCATACACAGCCGGGAATTGGTATCGATATTGGCGCTGCCGATAAAGCCTTTCATCAGCTTGTTGACGACATAGTAATCTTCGGTCAATAGTTGTCCCGATACATAAAAAGCGACCGAGTCTTGCCCATACTTGGCGATGGTATCGCTGAAGGTGGAGGCGACATGGGAGAGCGCGTCATCCCATGAGCAATCTTCGCCATGAACTGAAGGGGAGAGCATGCGCCCTTGGGTAGTGATGGTTTCCCCCAGCTTTAAGCCCTTTGAACAAAGCTTTCCTAAATTTGCCGGATGTTCTTCATCACCGCGAACTTCCAGTTTTCCATTCGCTTGTACTTTGGCCTCAATGCCACAACCTACTCCGCAATATGCACACGTCGACTTTATCCAACTGGAATCATTATTTTTAGTCATTTTATTCCTCTTGAGATTCTCTTATCTCTATTCGAGGGAATAAAGCAACTCTCACGCCAACTACTCATTGTTTAATATGATTCTTTTTATTTGAGTTCTTATTTAATGAAAACCAATCAATAAGTATTAGAAAAGTTTTAAATATTTCCTTTCACTGAAATAGTGCTAAATAATTCACATTGATAATTTGCGCAATAACAGTGCATTAATGAAAGCTCAATGCACTACTTCGAAGCGAAAGATCTATTTTAAATCTACTTTTTGTTCCGGCTATCTTAAGCTTCTAAGTGAAAATATAACTTTTAAAAACATGACTTTATATCACGATTTTAAATCTAGGTTTTCCTAATGGCACTCTAATTGCTCTAGTGAAACGAATAACACGTGACATGAGGGGCAAGGATGTCCACCGTTAAAATTACATCTTTCAAACGAGGGCACGTCTTATTGGTAGGGGCAGGACCAGGTGATCCAGACTTGCTGACCATTAAGGCACTTCGCTGTATCGAAAACAGCGACGTCGTGGTTTACGACAGACTCGTCAGCAAAGAAATCATCGGGCTGATCCCAGAGGGTGTCGAGATGGTGTATGTGGGTAAAGCAAAAGGAAAGCACAGCGTTCCTCAGAGTGAAACCAACAAGCTACTGATTGAACTCGCCAGCCGCGGCAAGAGAATTTGTCGTTTAAAAGGCGGTGATTCTTTTGTGTTTGGTCGCGGTGGTGAGGAGATGTTAGAGCTGCACCGTGAGGGTATATCTGTAGAAGTTGTGCCGGGTATCACCGCAGCGTCAGGATGCACCAGCTATGCAGGTATTCCTCTGACACATCGGGGCCTTTCTCAAGGGGCAACTTTCGTCACGGCTCATGCTGAAAAAGAGCTCTCCATCAACTGGAAGGCCTTGGCCTCGCTGAATCACACGCTGGTGTTTTACATGGGCTTGTCGAAGGTGGGGCAAATTGCTCAGTCACTTAGTCAGCATGGTCTGTCTACCAGCACGCCGGTCGCCATTATTGAGAATGGCTGCACCCCGCAGCAGCGGGTTTTTACCGCCGATTTGCATTCAATTGAAGCCACCATTCAAGGAGAGGGCGTCAAGTCCCCTGCGCTTGTTGTGGTGGGTGAGGTCGTCACACTTGCTGATGAGCTCAACTGGTTTATCTCTCAGGCTGAAACACAGCTAGAGAAGCTTTCTGCATAGGGAATAATAATGGAAAAGAAACGCATCGTTGTCGTTGGTAATGGCATGGTTGGGCACAGATTTATCGAGGAGTTGTGTGACAAAAATGCTGAAGGCACCTTTGAAATTACGACCTTCTCGGAAGAGCCAAGACTGGCTTATGACAGGGTTCAGCTCAGTGGCTATTTCAGTGGGAAATCTGCAGATGATTTGATGTTAACCAGTGAAGAAGCCTACGACGAAAAAGGTGTTCATTACTTCCTGAACGAAAAGGTCACCGCTATTCGCGCTGAAAACCACTGCGTTGTGACAGACAAAGGCAGAGAAGTTTTTTACGACAAGTTAGTGGTCGCTACCGGTTCTTACCCTTTTGTTCCACCTATTGAAGGTAACGATCAGCCACATTGTCATGTTTACCGCACCATAGAAGATTTAGAGGCGATTGAAGCTTCTGGTAAACAAAGCGAATCAGGCGTCGTTATCGGTGGTGGCTTGCTTGGGCTTGAAGCCGCAAACGCCCTGAAATGTATGGGCGTTGACACCCATGTCGTGGAGTTTGCTCCGAGATTAATGGCCGTTCAGCTGGATGAGGGCGGTGGAGAATTACTCAAAGAAAAAATCGAATCTCTGGGCGTTAAAGTCCACACCGAAAAAGCCACCAAATGCATTACGGCGGGTAGCAATTCGCGCTATAAACTGATGTTCGCAGATGGCTCTGAGCTTGAAACTGACATGATTGTTTTCTCTGCAGGTATCCGTCCGCAGGATGAGCTTGCGAGGGAGTTTGGCCTTGAGATTGGTGAGCGTGGCGGGATTGTGATTAACGATCAGTGTCAGACCAATGAAGAGGATGTTTACGCCATTGGTGAATGTGCGCTGTGGCAGGGCAAGATCTTTGGTCTGGTGGCACCGGGCTACCAAATGGCCAAGGTGGCTGTCGCCAATATTTGCGGTGAAGAAGCGGCTTTCAAAGGCGCTGATATGAGCACCAAGCTCAAGTTGCTGGGTGTTGATGTGGCAAGTATTGGTGATGCGCAAGGCAACACGCCTGGCGCGCAATCTTACACGTATGCAGACAGCGTGGAGCAAATCTACAAACGCATTATTGTCTCTGAAGATGGCACCAAACTGCTGGGTGCTGTGTTGGTCGGGGATACCGAAAGTTACCCAACTCTGCTGCAAACCATGTTGAACGACATGCCATTGCCAGAGTACCCCTCAGTGTTGCTTCTGTCTGACGGTGCGGCTTCTTCTGACTCTGGCGCTGCTGGTGTTACAAACCTCCCTGATGAAGCACAAATCTGTTCTTGTTATGACGTCACGAAAGCAGACATCAAAGCAGCCGTTGTCGCGGGTTGCACCAACATGGCAGATCTTAAAGCGGAAACCAAAGCATCAAGCGGGTGTGGCGGTTGTTCAGCACTTGCCAAGCAGGTGATGGACGCAGAGCTGGCAGCGCTTGGCCATGAGGTAAACAACAACCTTTGTGAGCACTTCCATTACACCCGTCAGGAACTTGCTGACATTGTCCGTATCAAGAAAATCAAAACGTTCGACGAGCTATTAGACAGCCATGGTGAAGGACTGGGCTGTGACGTCTGTAAACCTGCTGTCGGTTCGATTCTGGCGTCTTTCTGGAATGACTATGTATTGAAAGAAGAACACATGGGCTTGCAAGACACCAATGACATCTACCTCGGCAACATGCAAAAAGACGGGACGTATTCCGTCGTGCCTCGCGTGGCTGGTGGTGAGATCACGCCGGATAAACTGATTGTACTGGGTCAGGTGGCTAAGCAGTTTGATCTCTACACCAAAGTGACCGGTGGTCAGCGTATCGACCTTTTCGGTGCGCAACTTCATGAACTGCCTGAGATCTGGCGAATTCTGGTCGACGCTGGTTTCGAAACCGGCCATGCCTACGGGAAATCCGTGCGTACGGTGAAGTCTTGTGTTGGCTCGACCTGGTGTCGTTACGGCGTGGATGACAGCGTGGGTTTCGCGATTGATATCGAGAACCGCTACAAAGGCCTGAGATCGCCGCACAAGCTGAAGTTCGCTGTATCGGGATGTACCCGCGAGTGTGCAGAAGCGCAATCAAAAGACATCGGTATTATCGCGACAGAAAACGGCTGGAACCTCTATGTGTGCGGCAATGGTGGTATGCGTCCGCGCCACGCTGACCTGTTCGCATCAGACCTGGATAGTGAAACCCTGATTAAATACATCGACCGCGTGTTGATGTTCTACATCCGAACCGCAGACCGCTTGCAACGCACGTCAGTTTGGCTAGAAAACCTCGAAGGAGGATTGGACTACCTGCGTCAAGTGGTGATCGAAGACAAGCTCAACATTGGTGAAGAGCTGGAAGCAGAAATGGCGGCAAGCCTGGGTAACTATCAATGCGAGTGGAAAACCACGATTGAATCACCGGAGAAACTCAAGCGCTTCAAACATTTCGTTAATAGCGAAGCGCAGGATGAGAGTTTGAAATATCAAACTGTTCGTGGTCAGCGTATTCCTGCTGAACTTGCATCGCAAAGTATCGATATCGTCACGCTGGAAAGTTAAGGAGAAAGCAATGAGCCAGTGGCAAACCATTTGTGAAAAGTCTGACTTGGTCAAAAACACCGGCGTGTGCGCGTTGTTGGAAGACAAGCAGGTGGCGGTATTTCTTTGTGGCCGAACAGACTCGCTATATGCCGTTGATAATTATGATCCAATCGGCAAAGCGAATGTGCTTTCTCGCGGAATGATCGGCTCGATAGGTGACAAAACAGTGATCGCCTCACCGCTCTATAAACAGCATTTTTGCTTGGATAGCGGTATTTGTCTGGAAGACGAAAACGTATCGATCACGACCTACCCAGTCCGTTGTCATGAAGGTGCTGTGCAACTGAGTCTGGTTTAAATATTTATTCCCCTGATTACCCAATCAGGGGAAGTTAAAAATTTTCAAATTAAGTTTGCTGTGATTCAAACATCACGGCACAGGGATTGTTTGTTTGAAGAGGAAGTCAATAATGTCATCTAGTGACAAGTTCAATATATTTTCCTTTACCGGAAAAATGAAAATTCTCCATTTAAGTTGGTTCGCGTTCTTTATTACCTTTGTGGTGTGGTTTAACTTTGCGCCATTGCTGCAATCAGTAAAAGAATCGCTCGGATTAACGACCGCAGAAATTAAAACTCTGCTTATTCTCAACGTTGCTTTTACCATTCCAGCGCGTGTTTTAATCGGTATGCTCACGGATAAATATGGCCCGCGGCTAATCTACTCCTTACTACTCGCTATCTGTTCTATCCCTTGTTTTGTTTTCGCCCTCTCAGATAGCTTCGTTCAGGCTGCCATTGCCCGTTTCGCCCTGGGTCTCATCGGTGCAGGTTTTGTTATCGGCATCCGTCTGGTATCTGAGTGGTTCCCACACAATGAACTGGGCACTGCAGAAGGTATCTATGGTGGTTGGGGTAACTTCGGCTCAGCAGCCGCTGCATTCACCCTGCCAACCGTGGCTGTGATGTTCGGTGGTGAAGATGGCTGGCGTTACGCTATGGGTATCACCGGTTTGATGAGCCTGGCTTTCTCCTTCGTGTTTTATCGTAACGTGACGGACACGCCAAAAGGTGCAACCTACTACAAACCAAAGAATGGCGGTGCAATGGAAGTCACCTCAAAGGGTGATTTCTACCTGCTGCTATTCATGAAAACCCCAATGTATGGCGCACTGGCACTGTTGGCTTGGAAACTTTCGCCAAGCGGTATCGGCATGTTCTCAGATACAGCCGTATACGGCATCTATGCGGTACTTGCGGGCATCTACCTGTTTGATGCTTCCCAAGTGTGGAAAGTGAACAAGCACGTCTTTAAAGAAGAGGTGCCGGAAATTCACCGCTACCAATTTAAGCAGGTTGCTGTGCTTAATGTGCTGTACTTTGCGACCTTTGGTTCTGAGTTGGCTGTGGTTTCAATGTTGCCATTGTTCTTCTCTGAAACCTTTGAACTGACCCCTGTAGTGGCGGGTATGGTGGCATCCGCTTATGCATTTATGAACCTGATGTCACGTCCTGGTGGCGGCTGGTTGTCTGATAAATTCGGCCGTAAACCAACACTGCTTATCCTCACTGCGGGTCTGGCATTGGGTTACTTCGTGATGGGTCAAGTCGACAGCGCGTGGCCAGTTTGGCTGGCGGTTGTAGCGGCAATGGGCTGTTCGTTCTTTGTACAATCCGGTGAAGGTGCAGTATTTGCGGCCGTGCCACTGATCAAGCGTCGTATGACGGGCCAAATCGCAGGCATGACAGGTGCTTATGGTAACGTGGGTGCAGTGACTTATCTGACGATATTGTCGCTGGTTGATTACAGCACTTTCTTCTACATCATTGCAGGCACCGCGGTTCTTGGCTTTGTGACGCTACTCTTTATGGAAGAGCCGTCAGGCCAGATCGCTGAAGTGAATGATGATGGTTCAATCACCATGATTGATGTGGCGAAAGCATAAATATGAAACCAGAGTTTCATGAACAGGCAGCGTCGTATGGCGCTGCCGGCACTGAAAACGGGGAGACGCAGGAAGCGGCTTCCCGTTTGATCGTTCGTGCTGGTGGCAGCTCTGTTGCAGGGCGCAAGCCACCTAATCAGGACGCTTTTGCTGTTTACTTGCCCAAAAAGGCAAGTGAGCTGAAACACAAAGGTGTAGTAGCGGCGATAGCGGATGGTGTCAGCACCAGTGAAGTTAGTCAGAAAGCCAGTGAAATGGGCGTGACTGAATTCGTCAACAACTACCTTGATACGCCAATTACCTGGCCAGTGAAAGATGCCGCTGGAAAGGTGATGAAATCTCTCAATTACTGGCTTTACCATCATGGACAACAAGCGGGCACGCAAGCCAGTGCCATGGTGGCGGCTTTTTGCTCGGTGATTGTGAAATCGAATACCGCCCATGTTTTTCATGTCGGCGATTGCCGCGTCTACCTTTGGCGTCAGCACAGACTGACCCAGATTACGCAGGATCATCGACACTACCAAAGTAAAACTCAACACCACTTAACCCGCGCGCTGGGTATTGATAGCCACTTGAATGTGGATTATCAGCCCGTTGCACTAGAGCGTGGTGATCTGTTGTTTCTGGCGACAGATGGCATTCATGACACCATGACAGAGCGGGAAATCGCCCAGCGTCTTTACGCTTCCGATACCACGTCTGATCTCGAACACTTAGCGGCATCGTTTGTTGATGATGCTTATAAGTTGGGCAGCGATGACAACATCACATGCCTGTTGTTGGCTGTCGATTCGCTTCCCGCTGCAACCTATGGCGAAGCGCTTCGCGATTTATCAGAAAGAAAAATTCCGCCTGTTTTGAAAGAAGGACAGAAGATTGACCACTACACAGTAGCGAGGGTGCTTTACAGCGGAAGCCGGAGCCATATCTATCTTACGCGCAGTGATCTGGATGGTCGTCAGTATGTATTGAAAATGCCATCGCTCAACTTTGCGGATGATGCGGTTTATCTTGCGGGCTTTATACGGGAAGGGTGGATTGGTGAACAGGTGAAATCACACGGTGTGATGAAGATTCATCCGCCATCGAGTTATTCGCCATACCTCTATCATGTCTGCGATTACATCGAAGGTGTCACACTCAGACAATGGATGATCGATAATCCAACGCCGACGCTCACTCAGGTTCGTACGCTGGCAAAAGGAGCTATTCGAGCGGTTCGGGTGCTTCAACGTCTTTCGGTGGTTCATCGCGACATCAAACCGGACAATCTCATGGTCGACAAAGATATGAATGTGACTTTGATTGACTACGGCACTGCGCAATCAGCAGGCTTGGAAGAGCTAATGGGTAGTGAGGAAGAAGGGTATCCAGTCGGTGACTTAAACTACGCGGCACCGGAATACCTCAAAGGCAACAAAGCCAATTTCTCTTCTGACTTATTTTCATTAGGTATGACAGTTTATGAGCTTTTGACCGGACATTTGCCTTACAAAGCTGTGAATACCTCCAACCCCAGAGCGGCAAACCGTCAAAACTATGTGCCAGCAACGGTCTATTGTCCTGCTGTGCCGGATTGGTTTGATGAAGCACTCAAAAAAGCCTGTCATCCGATCCCGAAAGCTCGCTATCAGGCGCTCTCTGAATTTGAACAGGATTTGATGAAGCCAAATCCTACGTTTAAATCTTCTAATGAAAACAGGCCGCTTTTAGAAAGCGACCCGTTGCGTTTCTGGAAAGGGCTAAGCCTTATCCTGTTCTTGATTGTTCTGGTGCAGTTTATTTTTCTTATTGGTTAGCTCGCCTGTGAAATCAAATCTTCGACTTCATCTTCATGAATTGGGCGAACAATTCTGTCTATTTCCAATCCATCTTGGAGCAGGATCAGTGTTGGCCAGAGCTTCACTTTAAAGGCTCGACCTAAAGGCTTGCCCTTGCCGTCATAAACTTTGGTGTGAGGGAAGGGGGCTGATTCCAACACGGCCTTTAATGCGGGTTCAGCTGCCTGGCAGTGCCCACACCATGGTGCACCAAACTCTAAAATAGACACACCCTTCTGGTCGGTGACATCTTCAAAAGAGGGGGCGTCTTCGCTGTATTCGGGATTGAAGCCTGTTTCTGTGGCGCGTATAGACATACTGTCCTCCATGACATGATGAATAAGGGTCGAACCAATCGACCCGTTATCACTAGGATATTACGTCCAGCGCTTAATCGCATCTGCCGTGTCGCTTGGGTTGGTATTGAAGCAAATCGTCGCTTGTGGCGCTGCTTTGTGTACTGCATTTACCAGCTTTTCAAACACCAGAAAATGGTCTTCATCGCGGCGCACACCTGCGCCAATCAGCACGCAGTCATAAGGTTTGCCAGTGAGTGCTTCAGTCGCCGCATCAAACGCAGTTTCACCGTCGCGGATGTAGTGTAGGTCGACAGCATATCCGAGGGTGAGAAGTCTATCGCGATCGCCTTCCAACGCTGCGCGCAGCTTTTCCGCTGTCATACCCGGCCACTTATCGTAGTTCACCACATCTGGATGCCAGCCAAACAGCGCCACTTTCTTGTTATCCATCATCGTATTCTCCTTTTAACATACTTCGCTAATGTACCGCTGAACCGGGAAATTAACTGTTCTAAATACGATAAAAAAAGCGAGCAGACCGACGGACTGGCTACCTGCTCGCAAGGTTGTTTGGGTATAAACAGTTTGTGTTTGATATGGAACTAAGTGAGGTCTCGAAGGGGTTCCCACTCACCGTCGTTGTCGCGTGATCGAACTGCTGCATAAACAAATGCCATACCGTATGCGCCGTCTTGAACGGTTGGGTTCCAGAGGCTCAATGGTTCTGGGGTTTCGCCAGTCAGATCATCAACGATGTTGGAGGCAAAGTCGTAGTAGAGGTTGGCAAATGCCTCGCGATAGCCCTCCGGATGACCGATAGCGACATGGGAAACACGCTCTCCCGCACCTGAAAGACCTTTACCACCTTTTGTCAGCACATAAGCAGGCTTATCGATAGGGCGGACTGTTAGCTCATTAGGTTGCTCCTGATGCCATTCCAAGCCGCCTTTGGTGCCATAAATGGTAAAGCTCAAACCATGAACACCGCCGGCTGCGGCTTGTGTGACCCAGAAGATGCCGCGTGCGTTATTGGGGTAGCGAAGCAATATGCCGCAGTAATCATCTGCCGTGCGTCCATCGACCAATGCCGTCACATCGGCGCTCAATGAACTGGCTTCCATGCCAGCAACGTAGCTGGTCAAGTGATAGCTATGCGTCGCGATATCGCCAAGAATCAAGGAAGGGCCAGCAAGCTCTGGCTTCATATGCCAGTTAGAGCCAGCAAGCTCAGATTCTGTCAGCTCTGCCAAGTGCCCCTGAACGTAATTACTTTGCACCATTGTGATGTCACCGATCACACCCTGTGCTACCATTTCACGCGCTTGACGCACCATGGCATAACCGCTGTAGCCGTAGGCGACGCAGTAACGTTTACCCGACGCTTTAACACGCTTCACCAGGTCAGCAGATTCATCTTCGGTCATGGTCAGAGGTTTTTCGCAGAACACGTTGAAGCCTGCGTCTAATGCGCGGCATGACAGTTCATAGTGACTGTTGTTGGGTGTCATGATAGCGAGTGCATCTATGGGTTCATCCGCGGCAGCTTCTCCGGCGAACAAGGCATCCGGGTCGCCATAAGGGCGTGCGATACCCATGGATCTGCCAGCAGCAATTGAGCGCTCCGGGTTTGAGGAAAACACACCCGCGACAACATCAAACTCTTCATGCATGGTGGCAGATGATCGGTGAATGGAACCAATAAAGGAAGCTGGCCCGCCGCCTATCACGCCAAGTCTTAAACGCCGTCCGAGCTTTTTATACGCCTTGCTCATCGTCACTCCTTGTCTACTGCCAGGAGCGTGAGCACTCGCATGGCTTCTTGCTTCAGTGCAGGCACGGCTTTGCCCGCGAAATATTGTTTATCAAATTTATTCGGTTCTTCAGCCATGGCTTCACGAATTGCGTTACCAAAGGCCATTCTAAGTGTCGTTCCCACGTTGAATTTACCGATTCGGCGGGTTTTGAGTTCGCGAAGATCAGCTTCAGTGATACCTGTGGTGCCGTGAATCACCAGAGGTAATCTGGTGGCCGCTTCGATCTTATCAAGCAGGGGGAAATTAATTGGGCTTCCCGCTTCTGTCATGCGATGGACATTACCGACTGAAACCGCAAGCACATCAATACCGCTTTGCTCGGCGTAAATACGTGCTTCTTCCGGGTCGGTAAATTCGGATTTGATGTGGTCGCGACCTTCCTGATAAGGCACAGAGCCAAGTTCACCTTCAACGGAAACACCAACAGCATGGGCCGCATCAGCCACCGCTCTTGTCCGGCGGATATTTTCTTCGAGAGGTAATTGTGAACCATCAAACATCACCGAACTGAATCCGGCGTGAATGGCGCGGTACACGATGGCTTCGTCATAGCAATGATCGAGGTGAACCACCACAGGTACAGAGCTGACATGTGCCATGGGGAGCAGCATGCCCGCCATGGATTCCACACCGGCGAGATCCACCATGTCTTTATTCACGGCGAGGATCACGGGTAGGTTCAGTTCCTCAGCGGCGGCGATAATCGCCTGCGCTTCTTCAATACCAAACACGTTACAACAAGGCACCGCGCCTTGGGACGACGCGGCTTCCGGCATAAGGTCGTTCAGGGTAACTAGCATCCTTGTCTCCGTTATTGCAGGGTAAACAGACCCTAAGCGTTACTTGAACTTGGCGACCATGTCCTTGATGCCGGGAATCGTGTGTACCTGATACTCATGATGAGGGTCGAAGTACTGCACGAGAGACTTACTCTTTTCACCCACAATGATGGTGAAGTAATACATCTCATAACCCGGAGCGGCGACGGAAGGGTGATAGCCTTTGTCTATAGCGATGACGCTTCCGGTTCTGACGTGGTAGACAGGTCCATAGTCGTTTTCGTGCTCATATAGGAATTGTGCCCCAAACCCGTGACCCGGATTGAATCTGAACTGGTACACCTCTTCGTAACGCGTTTCTTGCGGCGGCCGTTCTTCATCATGTTTGTGGGGAGGAAATCCTGACCAACCTCCTGCGCCGACAGTAAACAGCTCGCTGACGAGCAATCGCCCGCGTTGGCCTGCGTTTTTCTGTCCGAGGATATGTTTGATTTTTCTGTGTGTTTTAGTGTCATCGCTGCCGTATTGCACTTTGTCTGTGTCTTCGGGCTGGATAGCGAATGGGGTGAGTTTCTCGCTGTTTTCTTCCGGCTCATAACGTCCTCCGGCTATCAATACATCGGCATTCTCTGAAACACAGGTAATGGTAGCTTGACTACCTACAGGCACATAGACAGCGGCGGGATCACCGTCCCAAACTGACGCACGTTTGCCTATGCTGCTGAATGTTTCACCATCCACGGTGATATCGCAGGTGCCTCCGGCCAAGACCACGGCTGATTCGTATTCGTTAAGTTGGTAGCTGTACTGCTCGCCCGAAGCCAATTTGACCGGGTTGAAATAGCAGAGGGGTGTGGTGTCGTCATCGATACCGATAACTGGCTCGTTACGGTTATCAAATGGCGCTATGTGTTTTCCCATGGTTAACTCCTTTTACCCAATTAGTGGCACTGTCACTTATCATCAGCGAAGTGATAGTCCCGGCTGCGCATGAACGCCTGAAGTGGTGCGAGAGAAGACATCGCATCTGCGCAGGTATCGCCCGTGACATTAATGGCAGCATTGGCTGCCCCCATCGCCACAGCGTCTTGTAGACAATATTGATTTAGCAGACCAAAAAGCAGGCCGGCAGCAAAAGCATCACCAGCACCGTAAGGTTTGCGCGCTTCCACTTTGAATATAGGTTGGGATAGGCTGGCGAGATTGTTATCGCTATCTAACCCAAAGACATCACACCCTTCAGCGCCGCCTTTTACTATGACCAGCTCTGTACTGCCACTTAACAGCTCTGATGCCGCACTGACATGGCTGTCTTCAACGTCATGCGGAATGCCCATCACCTCGAACTCTTCGCGATTACCAATTACCACGTCGCAGAAAGAAGCGGCAAGACGGTAGAAGTGCGGTGGATCCTCAGGAAAGGCCCACGAGTAAGGACGGTAATCCAAGTCCAGTACGACTAAGGTGCCTGACAGTTGTGCCATTTGCATCGCGCAGAACGTTGCCTCACGAGAAGGACTTGAAGAGAGGGCGGTACCTGAAACAAACAGACACCGGGCGTTGCTGAGGTAGCTGCTGTCTATGTGTTCAACACAGAGCGCAAGGTCAGCCGCGTTATTGCGGTAAATCACCACCTCTGGTTCTGGGCGCAGCTCTGCCACAGCAAGGCTGGTGCGGTATTCGCCGGTCAGCGTCGTGATGCCGTCAAGGTTCACGCCTTTGTTTTCCATGTAGTGACGGACATAACGCCCCTGGGCATCATCCGTCAGACAGGAAATAAAGCCTGCTTTGGCGCCAAGTTCCGCAAGACCAATCGCTACATTCGCAGGCGATCCGCCGACGCATTTTTTGAAGCTGGATTCAGCGTTGAAGTCTGCACCGTCCGTATTGCCGTAGAAGTCGACCCCAGCGCGGCCCAGACAAACCACGTCTATCGTACGGTCCCTGTTGGCCTGCCAATCTGAAAGGTGGATGAAATCAGTCATAGTCCACCCAAACAGCACCGTTATCGGCCGATTTCACACAGGCATTCACCATCTTCACACCATCGATACCGCCGTCGATATCTGGGTACCAATGGCTTTCAAGGAAGGCTTTGTCATTGCGGTTGTAGGCATCAATCGCGAGTGCGTAGCGGTGATAAAGGTTTGCCCAGGACTCGAAGAAACCTTCAGCATGACCACCGCCTTGACGATTAGCTGAAACGCCAGGATCGTCGTTGTGCAGGTAGCCCATCCCACGCTCAAGAATACGGACGGGTTCCCCCTGAACTTCATATCGAAGCTGGTTTGGATATTCATCCCACCATTCGAGGCTGGCTTTCTCGCCGACAATGCGGACTTTCTGCTGATGCATTGAGCCGCTGTTGATGGCGCTTGCCCACAGTGTGCCGACCGCTCCACCTTCAAATTGGAACACCACATGGGCGTTGTCTTCCAATGGCGCGCGGGATTCGATAAAGCTCTGGCGCGAACACATCAGGGACTTCACTTTCAGCCCCGTGATCATGCCCGCCATGTAAAACGGATGCGTACCGCAATCACCAATGATGAAACTTGGTCCGGATACCTCCGGGTTCATGCGCCATTTTGCGCCCGGGCTGTTTTTCTCAATCTCGGTGTTGTGGAAACCGTGGGCGAAAGACATCTGAATAACACGCACAGCACCGATGTCACCGCGACGCACCATTTCGCGCGCCTGATGGACCATCTGGAATCCGGTGTAGCCATACATCACCGCCAGCATCTTGTTTTGCTTTTCTGCCAAGGCTTTCAGTTCAAGTGCATCTTCAACGTGAATGGTAGCGGGCTTTTCACAAATGACGTGCAAACCCGCTTCCAGCGCCGCTTTGGCAATTTCATAGTGGGTAGAGTTCGGCGTGGCGATAGACACAGCCTGAATCCCATCTTCGCGCTTGGCTTCTTCTGTAAACAGAGTTTTGTAGTCGGGATAGCAGCGCTCGGGAGCAAGACCCAGCTTGGTCCCGAAGTCGCGTCCACGTTCTGCATCCAAATCCAGTGCTGCTGCAACAAAAGTAAACAGACGGTCACGCTGGGCAGCAGCGCGGTGCGAGTAACCAATCTCGCTACCGCGGCCGCCACCAACCATTCCCCAACGGATCGGTGCATCTAGCTGGAATTCTTCGTTAAACATGCGTGTTCTCCTTGTTGTTATTACACGCCACGACGCTGATTAACGCGTCCCTGTTCCCAGTTATCCCGGGCTTCGATGATATTTGGATCGTCAGAGACTTCTGACAGACCGACTTCCCACCAGGCATCACAAGACGACCATTTGGTATCGTCGATGTCGACGACCAATACATAGGTGCGATCTGCCGCTTTCGCACGTTCGAATGCGGCGTCAAAGTCGCCCAAGCTGGAGACTTTCTCTGCATGTGCGCCCAAGCCTTTTGCATGACTGACAAAATCTACGCGCGGCAGGTCGTAATCACGCTCTGTGGTACAGTCTTCTAACTGGTTGTTGAAAGCGGTGTTACCTGTGTTGGTTTGCAGCTTGCGGATCACTGCGAAACCGCCGTTATCGCACACGACCACAATCATCTTGTGTCCGGTCAGCACAGAGCTGTAGATGTCGGAATTCATCATCAGATACGAACCATCACCGACCATCACAATAGATTCATGGTCTGGTCTGGCAATCTTGTTTCCCCAACCGGCAGCGACTTCGTAGCCCATGCAGGAGAAACCGAATTCCACATCCAGCGAATACGGATAGGTCGCCTGCCAATTCATGTTGATTTCGGCAGGTAAGCCACCAGCGGCTGTAATAACACGGTCGCCCTCATTGATGAGGCCGTTCACCTTACCAACGACCTGTGCGTATGAAGGCAAGGTTGTCTCGGCAAATGCCGTGCGGCCGTTTACGATATCTGTCCACGCCGCTTTTTCAGTCTTGCCTTTTTCAACCCATGCAGCATCCGTCGTCCAATCACCGAGCTTGGCATCAAGCGGTTCAATGGTGTCTTTCGCGTCAGCGATGATGGATTGCGCCATGTGCTTGTTAGCATCAAAACGGCCAGCGTTGATGCTGATAAGTTTCATGCCAGGATCGCGGAACAGTGTCCATGAACCTGTGGTGAAATCTTGTAAACGGGTACCAATGGCGAGCACTAAATCCGCGTCATTACACATGTGGTTGGCACTGTCTGATCCCGTTGCGCCAATCGGGCCGCAATTTAGTGGATGATCGTCTGGCAACAAGGTACGGCCTGCGATGGTTTCCACCACCGGGATTTGGTGTTTCTCGGCAAAGCTGATCAAGGCGTCACGTGCACCGGAATAGAACACTCCGCCGCCAGCAATGATCAGAGGCTTTTTGGCTGTTTTCAGCGCTTCAACGGCTGCGTCCAAATCCACTTCTTCTGGTTGTGGGCGGCGGATACGGTGAACTTTGGGTTCGAAGAAGCTTTCAGGGAAATCCCATGCCTGACCTTGCACATCTTGCGGAAGGGCAATCATTGCAGGTCCACAATCGGCAGGGTCTAACATGGTCGCAATCGCTTGTGGCAATGCGACAGTTAGTTGCGACGGCGCATTGATGCGATCCCAGAAGCGAGTGACAGATTTGAAGGCATCATTCACGGTCAGCGATGGGTTAGCAAAGTGTTCCGTTTGCTGAAGCACCGGGTCAGGTAAGCGGGACTGAAATGTATCGCCGCAAAGCAAAAGCAAAGGCAGGCGGTTAGTGTGCGCAACGCCTGCCGCTGTCACCATGTTTGCTGCGCCAGGGCCTACAGACGAGGTGGCAATACCGATGCGCTGGCGTTTGTGAGCACGGGCATAGGCCACTGCAGCCAGCGCCATGGATTGCTCGTTTTGCCCCCGCCATGTAGGGAAGACAGACTGGTTCTCATAGAGCTGTTGCCCCAGACAGGTCACGTTACCATGGCCGAATATCGCAAAGGCGCAGCCAAACAATGACTCCACCTTCCCATCAATCTCGATTTGCTGTGCGGCGAGGTAGCGCACCAGCGCCTGAGCAGTAGTTAGCCTTACGGTTCCCATCCTTGCTATCTCCAATAATTTTCCTTGTTTGATGAAATAGTAGTCATGTAATGAAAATGTTTTCAAATGGTGAAAGCTAAAAAATCAGATTTAGCGCTCATTTTTCATTCTATAACACCAATCACCCGCAAAAAGCCCACTTTTGAGACGCCGTTTGGTTTGACAAAGTGAAATCATTACCATAGATGTTTAAAAAGTGTTAACGAAAAGTTTAATTATCGAAATATTAAATCGTTTGGCGTTTGCAACGGGTTCAGCCGCGAAGCGTTGAACAGGGATGGAACATTGAATCAAGGAGACATTGCCTTGGAATTGAAAATAGCCAACGCACCATGCTCATGGGGAATTGAGTTTGCCGATAACCCAGCAAACCCAACATGGCAAACCGTATTGGATGAGATTGCTGGTGCTGGATACGGGGCAACCGAGCTAGGGCCATTAGGTTACCTGCCGACCGATAAAGCTGCGCTCAACGAGGCATTGTCAGTACGTTCATTGGGTCTGATTGCGGGTACTTTGTTCGTGTATTTGCATAAGCCGGAAGAACGCGATGCGATTCTGGAGAAAACGCGAGTTACTTGCCAAATCCTGAAGGAACAGGGCGCTGATTTTCTGGTGGTGATTGACCACGTTTCATCACCACGTACCGATCAAGCGGGCCAGGTAGACACGGCAACGCGTCTGAATGATGAGCAATGGGCGGAGATGATGGAAACGTTGCGTGGTGTCGGCACTGTGTGTGCGGAATATGGCATTACGCCAACGCTTCATGCCCATGCTGGTACTTACATTGAATACCGCGACGAGCTGGACAAAGCCATGCGTGACTTGCCGCCAGAGCTGATGTCGCTGTGTGTGGATACCGGCCACTGCGTTTATGCAGGCATGGATCCTAGCGAAGTGCTCCGCACCTACAAAGACCGCGTTAAATACTTGCATTTCAAAGATATTAACGCCGACGTGCATGCGGTATCCGTCAAGGCTGGTACTGATTTCTATACTGCAATAGGGAATAACATTTTTTGTCCGTTAGGGCAGGGTTGTGTCGATTTTGACGAGGTAAGACAAACACTTATCGATATTGATTTTAACGGTTGGGTCACGGTTGAGCAGGACACTGACCCGGCAGCGAAAAGCGATGCGAAAACTGATGCCGAGAAGAGCAGAGCTTTCATTGAGAAAGCGGTGATCGCGAAAGTTGCTTAAACGCAAGTGAGAGAAAGCTGTCATCCGGCAGCAAGGAATCGGGCGAAAGCCCGAATACAGCAAGGAATTTGGAGGCAAGTATGTCGGTAAAAGAAGCCGAATCAGGGACAGATTCAAAACCGCTCGCACCGGGCGATGAGCGGGTTCGCAAAGTTTCAACGCTCAATCGTATGTTATCCCGCCCGGAACTGGGTTCTGTATCCGGTGCCATTCTGGTATTCGCGTTCTTCGCACTCGTCGCCTGGGATTCAGGCATGTTCAACGCTGATGGTGTCGTCAACTGGACGGTGGTGTCAGCGCAACTCGGTATTATCGCGGTCGGTGCATGTTTGCTGATGATCGCTGGCGAATTCGATCTTTCCATCGGCTCAATGATTGGCTTTGCCGGGATGATGATTGCTATCCCTGCCGTATATTGGGGTTGGCCAGTCTGGGCAGCAATTCTTTTTGCCTTTGTTGGCGCGATGGCGGTGGGCTTTATCAATGGCTACATCGTGGTTCGCACTGGGCTACCTTCTTTCATTGTTTCCCTCGCTTTCCTCTTCATTCTGCGTGGTCTGACAATCGCACTGTCTATTGCGTTGACCAACAAAACCATCATTTCTGGCGTAGGTAATCTGGCAGAAGGTGACTGGCTGGCCGCCATGTTTGGCGGCGAGATAGGGACAGGGCTCTTTAACTGGCTCGGTAGTGTGGGTTGGATTGAAACCTATTCTGACGGTACGCCAGTAGTCACTGGCATCCCAATGGTCGTGGTGTGGTGGTTCTTGCTGACCGCTGTGTGTTCCTTCGTGCTGCTGCGCACCCGTTTCGGTAACTGGATTTTCGCTTCTGGTGGTGATGCCAACGCGGCGAAAAATGTGGGTGTACCGACTGACCGCGTGAAAATCCTGCTGTTCATGTTCACCGCATTCTGCGCAACGGTGTTCGCCGCTTGTCAGGTGTTGGAGTTTGGCTCCGCAGCGGCTGACCGTGGTCTCTTGAAAGAATTCGAAGCCATTATCGCGGCGGTTATTGGTGGTGCACTGCTGACTGGCGGGTATGGCTCGGTCATTGGGGCTTTCTTCGGCGCATTGATTTTCGGTGTGGTGCAGATGGGTATCTTCTTTACAGGCGTGGATTCTGACTGGTTCCGCGTATTCCTCGGCGTGATGCTTCTTATCGCGGTGCTGTTTAACAACTTCATTCGCAAGAAAGTCACGAGCGCCCGCTAAACGCGGATCAGGAAACGGAATTCAGGAGAAAGACAATGGCAGAGAACGACAATTTTATCCTCGAACTGAAAAAAGTAAGCCGTTACTTCGGTTCGGTGATTGCTCTGAAAGATATCGATATGCAGGTGAAAATGGGTGAGGTGCACTGTCTGTTGGGTGACAACGGTGCAGGTAAATCGACCCTGATTAAAACCTTGGCAGGGGTGCACAAACCGTCAGAAGGTGAGTTTCTGATGAACGGTAAGCCCACTACCTTTGAGTCGCCACGTGATGCGCTTGATGCGGGTATTGCGACTGTTTATCAAGACCTTGCGCTGGTTCCTTTAATGAGTGTTACGCGTAATTTCTTCATGGGTCGCGAGCTCACCAAGAAAATTGGCCCCTTTGAAGTGTTCGATACCAAAAATGCCAACGAAATTGCGAAGGCAGGTATGAAGGACATGGGGATCGACGTGCGTGACCCTGAGCACCCGATTGGCACCATGTCGGGCGGTGAGCGTCAGTGTCTGGCGATTGCGCGTGCCATTCATTTCGGTGCGAAAGTGCTGATCCTCGATGAGCCAACCGCAGCACTGGGTGTAAAGCAGTCTGCCAACGTGCTCAAAGTGGTGGCAAGGGCGCGCGGCAAAGGCCTTGCTGTGATCTTGATTACGCACAATGTTCACCATGCTTATCCCATTGCTGACCGTTTCACGCTGCTGAACCGCGGTAAGAGTCTGGGTACTTGGTTGAAGAAAGATGTTACCCGTGAAGAAATACTCGAGATGATGGCTGGCGGACAAGAGCTGGAATCACTCGAAGCAGAATTGGCTGAATTCCAGCGGGCAGATGCTGCCACTGCGGATTAGGCTTTTAGTAAGAAGAGTTAACGTGACGGGGCAGTTCGCTGCCCAACCCTTAGCTGTAACCGGGTGGGCAGCTGTACAGCTCGCCCCATGGATACAATAAATAATATAACTTGGAGACACCGGATGAATACCCTACTTAAATCTGTAGCAAAGAGAGCGTCCGTCCTTGTGTTAGCAATGGCAGCCAGTTTGGCCGCAATGCTGCCAGGTACTGCACTCGCCGACGGTGAGCGCTTTGTCCTGATCAGCCATGCACCGGACTCAGATTCTTGGTGGAACACCATCAAGAATGCGATTGGTACAGCGGGCGAACAGCTCAATGTAGAAGTGGAATACCGTAACCCTACTACCGGCGACTTGGCTGACATGGCTCGCATCATTGAGCAGGCCGTTGCGTCCAATCCTGACGGTATTATCACCACCATCGCGGACTATGAAGTACTGAAAGGTCCACTGGAAAAAGCGAAGAAAAAAGGTATTCCTGTTGTCACTATCAACTCGGGTACTCACCAGCAAAGTGAAGACGTGGGCGCAATCCTTCACGTTGGACAACCAGAATATGATGCGGGTTACGGTGCAGGTAAACGCGCTAAAAAAGACGGTGTGAAAAGCTTTGTCTGTGTTAACCACTACATCACCAACCCAGCTTCTGTAGAGCGTTGTCAGGGTTTTGCTGATGCACTGGGTGTGGAGCTTGGCAGCCAGATGATCGATGTGGGCCAGGATCCAACAGGCATTGAGAAGAAAGTATCTGCTTATCTGCGTGCAAACCCAGATACAGAAGCCGTGCTGACACTGGGTCCAACGTCTGCTCACCCAACCATTCGTGCGTTGGACAAGAGCCGTCAGCTGGGCAAAATCTACTTCGGTACCTTTGACTTGAGCGGCGAAATTGCTCAGGGCATCAAAGACGGTCACATCCAGTGGGGTATCGACCAGCAGCCATTCCTGCAAGGTTATGTGCCTGTTATGGTGCTGACTCTTTACAACCGTTACGGTATTTCTCCATCTAACAACATCAACTCTGGTCCAGGTTTCGTGACTAAAGAGAACGTTGAGTTGGTAGAAAAACTGGCTGGCGAATATCGCTAACCATGAAAAGTGCCCGGCAACCCTCCGCCGGGCGCGCTCTTTTCAGACTGCCTTCACTTGAAATTGTCTGAACCTGACCAGCACTTTTAGTCATTTCTAATGAAAAGGCGTCGGCCCAGCTTGTGTAGCTGAAAACATTTTCATTATTATGGTGTTGCGCCAAAGGGGTTGTATACCTGAGGGCGAAGGAACGACATTGTAAGCAGGAAAGCGTATGACGAAAGAAACCAACGTTGCCGTTGCAGCAACACAGATTCAGAAAAAACGTAAAGTCACTGTCGTAGAAGTGGCTGAAGCGGCAGGTGTTTCTGTCTCTGCGGTCTCCCGCGCGTTTAATCCTGATGCGAGTATTTCCAGACCGCTGCGCGAAAAAGTCTTTAAAGCGGCAGCGTCGTTAAACTACAAACCCAACCGTTTGGCTAGGGGCATCAAATCCCGCTCTAGTCTCGTCGGCATTTTGATGACCGACTTCAACAACCCGTTTTATCTGCCCATTCTTTCCCGATTTACTACCGAAATCCAAAAGCGTAACTGCCATAGCCTTCTTATCCACGTCGATGGTGACATGGATATTCAGGAAGCCGTCGAACTGGTGATGGAATACAACGTTGATGGCCTAATCATCACGTCCGCATCACTGCCGCAAGAGCTTGTTGATGCCTGCCATTCCCAGAATACGCCAGCAGTTATCTTTGGTCGCGACTCCAGTGAAAACAGTGTCACTGTAGTCAGTTGTGACAACGTTTTGGCAGGCAGTATGGCAGCGGACATGCTGCTCGATGCTGGCTACACCAAGCCCGCATTTGTGGCAGGCCCCATAGGTACTTCTGCCACAATCGATCGTCAACGCGGTTTTATCAGCCGTTTGATGGAACGTGGCTGCAATCAGTGGCAAGTGGTTGAGGGTGGAGAGTTCAGCTACGATGCTGGCTATGATGCCACCTTGCGTATTTTACAACACACAGAAAAGCCAGACGCGCTTTTTTATGCTGATGACATCATGGCCTGTGGTGGGATGGATGCTCTGCGTTATGAACTTGGCTTGACCGTGCCAGAAGATATTGGTGTTGTTGGCGTCGATGATATTCGTCTTGCGAAAAGCCGCTCCTACAACCTTTCCACGATTCGTCAGCCGAACGAGCAGATGATTCAAAGCACTATTGATGCCTTGTTCGAACACATTGCTGATCCGCATTTGCCGCCACAATCTATTACCTTGCCGTGTGAAGCGGTGGTGCGTGGTTCAACGCAAAAGACGCGCACTTGATATCGGTGTATACCCAAACAACCTGAAGATGCAGGATTCAGCGAGTTTGACTGGCGTTGTGATCGCGGCGTTCCTTTGTAGGTCTAGTCACCTCCTCCAAAAAGGAACAACAAAGAGTACGACGTCAGTCAACTCGCCCGGAGGGAGGGCCTCAATGCACCCACTTCTTCGTTATATTCCACGGAAATAGAACGACTATTCCTCGCGAAATTTGCCTCGAATTGAACGCATTGATGACCTCTGAATGCGAGCATCTTCAGGTTATTTGGGTATATACTCTGCGCAGTACCTAAAGTCGATAGACCCTAAAAGCATGAACCCTGCACTTCGTTATTTGGGTGGTTACCCAGAAAACCTTATTGAACAAGTTTCCCGCCTGATTGAAACCGGCAAACTCGGCGCATGGCTGGAGCAGCGCTACCCACACAAACACAACATCAAGTCTGAAAAAGCGCTTTATGATTACGTGCAGGAGATAAAGAACCAATATCTCAAGAAGTCGTCGCCGATCAGCAAAGTGGCGTATGACGGCAGAATTCATGTGGTGAACAATGCGCTTGGGCTTCACAGCTTTGTGTCACGTGCGCATGGCGGCAAGTTGAAAGCCAAGAATGAAATCCGGATAGCATCGATGTTCAAGGACGCGCCGGAGCCTTTCCTCCATATGCTGGTGGTTCACGAGCTGGCCCACTTGAAAGAGAAAGACCATAATAAAGCTTTCTATCAGCTTTGTTGCCATATGGAGCCGGATTATCACCAGTTGGAATTTGATGCGCGCTTATATCTGATTCACATGGAAAGCCAGAAAAACGCGCTGAAATAGCGCGTTTTTGCCATCTATGGGATTATTGGACAGAAAACCGCCCAACAATCTGATTGACGTTATCGGTGATTGCGGTGAGGCCATGTGCTTCTTTTGATAGCTTTTCAGCGCCGGAAGCTGTGCTCTTACCCAAATCATTTAAATGTTCTACGGACAGATTAATGTTTGTTACGACAGTATTTTGCTCTTCGGCAGCGACCGCAATCTGGTGGTTCATGTCTCTGATACTGGCAACGGTACTGGAGATGGTAGTGAGAGCATCACGGGCCTTATTCGCTTTTTCATAAGTCGCGTTGGCTTCGTTAGCACTCACTTGCATTGATTCAACAGAACGCTTCGACTCGTTTTGTAGTCGTGAAATCAGCTCTTGAATTTCTTCTGTGCTTTGCTGAGTCCGACTGGCAAGGCTTCTCACCTCGTCAGCAACGACAGCAAAACCACGCCCTTGCTCACCTGCCCGGGCTGCTTCAATCGCGGCATTAAGAGCGAGTAGGTTGGTTTGCTCTGCGATACCCCGAATGGTATCTAAAATGCTACCCACATTATTCGTTTCAACTTCAAGGTTGGCGATCACCTGGCTCACTTCGCCAATGTTACCCACGAGATTTTCAATGCTGTTTTGTGTTGCCTCTAACGTAGATTGGCCTTCATGAGCAGCATTGTCAGCTTGATTGGAAAGATCTGAAGCATACTGCGCATTCTGCGCGATATCCTTCACCGTACTGGAAAGTTCATTTATGGCAGTTGCGGTCTGATTGAGTTGTTCAGCCTGTGACTCTGAGTTTCGAGCCGTTTCGTCTGTTACCTCTACCAGTGTGGTTGATGCGACATTCAGGGATTTCATTGATTGAGAGAGTTGCTTAATGATATCTCTAAGGTTCACTGTCATTTCCCGCATTGCTGCGTATATGCCCGTTACCTTTTTCTCTGGTGAGAGTTCTTTCTTGAGTATGCCCTCAGCAATTTCGCGTGCCATGGCCTCAATTTTTCTGGGCTCGCCACCAATAGGTCTACGGATAGTTTTAGTCACAAAAACGCTGAGTAATATGCCAACAAAGATGGCGATAACAGAAACAACAAGCACCGCTGTTAAAGCATTGCCACTTTTTTCTATTGTCTGTTCGCCTAAAACATTCTGAGACTCGAGCGACGACATTTTATAGTTAGTCAGGTTTCCAGTGACTTGTGGCCCTACAACATCGATAACTTTAAAGACACGGTTCGTGCCTTCTTTTACGATTTTTGCGATGTCTTGTAGTGCAATAATATAGTCCATATGGGCATCAGCAAAAGCGCTTAAAAGTTCGTCCTCCTGACCCTCCAGAATGCCCTCTAGCGAAATAAAAGGTTGGAGTGCTGCATTGAGCTCGAGCAATGCTGTATTCAAGTCTTGAGGGGAGTAGCTAATGAGGTATTTTGCGGTGAAGAGTCGTCCTAAGAGGAGTTTTTCCTGAACTTCAGAAGCGAAGAAAATCACCTCTACATCGCCGATGGCTTTGGCATTTGTCATGATCTGTTTGGTGGTCTGATACATACTCAGGCCATTAGGGTCTAGGCGTTGCTTAACGACATTATTCATGTCCTGAAAATCTTGTACCACTAACGCAAAAGTTTGGGCGTATTCTGCCAGCAAGGTCTGTGACTCTTCTAGCCAAGCTTTGCGCTCTGAATCGGTCTCATTTGCTAGGATGAAGGCTATCTTGTTTTCCACCTTAGTTAGCTTTTCGCCCACCAAGGTAACATCTTCCGGGTTTTGCGTTTTAAAAAATCTCTGAGCGACGACACGGGCATAGAGTAGGGCAGACTGAGCTTCGGCTGCATGGTTAGAATTTATCGCTAATGCATGATACTGGCGGGTATTCGTGTAACTATTTGACAGGCCACCGTAGCCAACGACTGATACTACGAGTAGCAAAGCAAGGACGGCTGAGAAAGACAGGGTCAATTGCTTCGCAAGTGTAATTTTGCCTAGCATGGGTCTCTCCTAAATTGGCTGGTACCTCTGTAAGAATTGCGAGCTTTCGCTTGTGTGATTAGATCTTTATCCCGGGTTATGCAAAAGAGATTTGCAGATTTAACACTCGGTCGTAATACCAATAACGCGCACTGAACCTTCAATCCAACTAAAGTGAAACAATTAATCAGTAGGTGATTCATATACGAGTCATATAGTTATGATTTTTTTACAGTCATGGAAGTCATGGCGAGATGTGGAGGAGTGAATGCTGAAGCTTATGACTGGAAGAGGCTCGTATTGCTTAATGAATTAGCCCCGGAGGAGGACGCTAATTCACTTAATTACTCAACTGTTTGATTGATAAAACTTACGACGCCGTTCTGTTCTTCAGCGTTTGCTTTGTTAGACCTTAGTGCCAAGTCGCGGCATTCTGCGACGTTCTTAAGCATTAAGAAAGGCCGCCATCACTGACTAAAGATACAACACAGACCCTAAGCGTACAGATACGAATCTCACTCCTTGAAAGGCACGTCCTGACAAATTCTTTCACTTCCCAATCAATGAAAGGTGCTGGGTGATTTAGTCAGTTAATTAATTGATATTCCGTTTATTAATCCAATCTCATAATGGGATTTAATGAAGGGCAGGTTCAGAGAATGATCGTATTTGATGGACAAGCTAGTGAGCTTGTTCTAGGAAAATAACCAATAATTACATTGGATTACATAACATCTCCCAACCATGCTTCCTGTATGGTAATTAAAATACCTTATTAATATAGCAAACATAACTCGAGCGATTGGACGCCCGGGCACCGTGAGTCGGCAAAGGAGATGCTATGTCAGAAGATAATTTTACTTACTTCCTTAAAAGGGCTTTGATTCTTGGCCTTCCTTTGGCACTTCAAAGTCTGTTGTTCAGCAGTGGCGGTTTTATCGACAACCTGATGGTCAGCCAGTTGGGTACCGAAGAAGTTGCAGCTTCGGGTATTGGAGCCCGTGTATTTTGGTTTACGGGGATTTTTATCTGGGGGACAGGAACTGGGATGGGTGTGTTGCTTGCTCAATATTGGGGAGCCAATGACCCACAAGGTTTAAGGCGTAACTTCGCACTCGGTGCATTGGTGGCTTCCTTGGCGTCCTTCCTTATCTTTTTGTTCTGCTGGACAGTGCCGGAAGTTGTTCCAGCCATGTTTAATGTAGGAGGCAAGACGGCAGCGCTAGCGACAGAATACCTACAAATCATCAGTATTGCGCTTTTGGTTGCAGGGCCTTCGATTGCAATGGATGCGGCTTTACGGGCTTTGGGTAAAACCAAAACCACTTTCTATATGTCCTTTGTCGAAATTGGGTTAAACATCCTAATTAGTTTCATCCTTATTTTTGGTTACTTTGGCTTGCCAGCGATGGGTCTTGCAGGGGCAGGTTGGGGCACCGTGATTGCCCGTCTTTTCCGCGTTTTCATGTCGCTATTTGTCATTGGTGTTTTTGATAAAGTGCTGATTCTGGGTCCAGCAGATTTTCGCTTCAAAAAATCGACTTTCCAAAAATACGCCAATGTCACAGCACCCGTGATTGCTGGCAGCCTGATATGGAGTGGTGGTATTTTCACTTATCAGTTGATTATGGGGCGCATGGGAGAAAATGAATTGGCAGCAATGGCAATTATTTCCCCACTAGAAGCTATCACACTCTGCGTAGCGTCTGGTTTGTCTGGTGCAACGGCCATCATTGTTGGAAATGCGCTGGGAGCAAACAAGCTGGAAACTAGCGAGAAATATGCCCGTTATGCACTCAAAACCGCAATATTGACTGGGCTGACAGCGGCGATGTTAATTCTTGTGGCGCAAAGTTACATTTTGTCGCTGTATACACAGGTTAATGATGATGTGCTGGCACTGGTCTCACTTTGCTTCCCCATTTTAGCGATCAGCGCTTTCGTCAGGAACGTCAATATCGCATTGATTGTCGGTGTACTTCGCGCAGGTGGTGATGCCAAGTTCTGTATGAATATGGATGTTGTTTGCCAGTGGGTGTGGGCAGTACCTATGACAGCGTTTGCAGCAATGTGGATGGAGCTACCACTTCAGTACGTTTTCCTGATGATGACATCTGAAGAAATAGTGAAGTTGTATCCCACTATCAGGCGTGTGTTTGGTAACAAATGGGTCAACAATCTGACTATTGAAAAAACCGCATAAAACAAGAGGACTATCTACTATAAAAGTGCGATCTGAATGATCGTGCTTTTTAATTGTTCAAATATGATTGTTAGTATTCTTACTATTGATAATCTGTTTTATATTCTTTTCAAGAACCGTGAATGTTAGATAAAATCTTACCACTATTTATTCTAATTCACTAATGCTTGGTATTTTATTGCTCAGAGACTCCCATCTTAACTCATTCTAAACTAATTTATTTCTCATGCTTAGGGGTGATATTTTTATTAACCTTTAACCTCTTGTTTGCCCGTCAATTTGAATGCGTATAAAACATTTACACCGTGGCTAACTTGTTACTTTGCTGTCTCTAAAATGAGTCGTAAAACTTGCCTATTTGATAAAACAGCAAGGCGATGTTGATAGCGGCAAAGATAACTGCTCCCGCGATGTGTGACTGGAAAAACTGCATTTTGTATTTGCAATGCACAAGGATGTGTCCTTTAAATTCGTTTTGTTTAGCGATACATCTCCTCGGTTGGAGGAAGGCCTTCCCTGACCATGTTCTTTTGCCAAATAGCAGCAACCATGTCCCACTAACAAAAACAAATAATATCCTTCAAATTAAGGCGATAGTTTATGAATAAGTTACTTAGCATGCTGACATGGGTAGTGGGACTATCTGTAGCGGCTTCTATCAGCGGCGTAGTAAACGCAAGCGAGTCTGCAGATGACACGCCAAAAGGTTGTATTGTCAGCTTGGAAACAGGCGCTGAATATTGTTTGCCAGTAGGGCAGCGTTCAGGCTACTCATTACCAAGCTGGATCTATGCTCATGAAGTACGTGTCCAGACAGAACAGGGCGCAGCGGTTATGTTGTCTGATTGGGACAATCTTTCATACAACCGTCTGGCAGTTTTCTCTGGTACTGTCACCAATAGAGAACTGACCAATGTTCGTGCGTACAATGGCCAGAACTTAGATTTCTCAGCACCACGTTCTATGCGCGTCGTGGCCAGCAATGACAAATTAGGCTGTATTGTTAGCCTCCAAACTGGCGAGCGCTACTGTCTGCCTGTGGGTAAGCGTTCTGGCTACTCACTCCCGAGCTGGATCAAATCTCACGAAGTTTATGTTCAGGCGTCTGAAGGGGCGGCTGTCATGTTGTCAGACTGGGATAACCTTTCCTATAACCGTTTAGCGGTATTTCCGGGTACCGTTGAAAACCAGAAACTGACCAATGTCCGTGCTTACAACGGCCAGAACTTAGACTTCTCAAATCCTCGCTCTATGCGCGTTGTATCAAGCAGTGAAAAACTGGGTTGTATCGTGAGCCTTGAAACCGGTGAGAGATATTGCCTGCCAGTGGGCCAGCGTTCAGGCTACTCACTGCCAAGCTGGATTCGTGCACATGAAGTTCGTGTTGAGCCGTCAGAAGGCACTGCAGTCATGCTGTCAGATTGGGACAACCTTTCTTACAACCGTCTTGGTGTTTTCAACTGTGTGACGCCAAACAACCAGCTCGAAAATGTGCGTGCGCGCAATGGCCAGAATCTGGACTTCTCAGCACCACGTTCAATGCGTGTTTTGACAGGGACTACTGCGTCTGACCAAATAATTAATGGTACGTCGGGTGACGATGTTCTTCATGGCTGTTCAGGCAATGACACCATTACTGGCTTCAAAGGCAACGACACCATTTACGGTGGTGCTGGTAACGACACCATCAATGGCAGTGCTGGCGATGATGTACTCTATGGTGGTTCGGGTAACGACACCCTTTACGGTGCGGGTGGCAATGACTCTCTGTATGGTGAGGCCGGTAACGATGTGCTGCATGCAGGATATGACGATGACATCGTGATGGACGGTGGAACTGGCATGGACATCTACATCGGTAGTGAAGGTAACGACACCATGTACTTTGATCAGGAAGATTTTTCTGATGTGAACTTCCTTACCGAGAACGGCAACATCTACAAAGGTGATCGTGGCTTTGACCAATTGATTGTTAGCGGTGATGCAAACGTCGACTTCACTGGTGTTTCATTCGGTGTCACCTCCGGTCCTAAACCTATTGCGCAGGTTGAAGCAGTGATTGGTGCTGAAGGGGATCAAGCGGTGACAGTGAACGCGTTTGCAGTTCATGCTCAGTCTGATGGCTTTCAGTCCGCTTCTCTGGTTGATCCAGGCGATTGGAACGGCTTTGTTGCTCATCTTGGTGCTGGTAACGACACACTGAATGTCGATGCCGGTATCTGGAGTTACGATGCAAACGCATCTGCGTCTGTTGCCATTTCCAATGACATGATTGAGTTCATGGGTTTGAGCTTCGCGCAGGTGACAGAGCTCCGTGCTTACGTCTTTACCTATGCGGATGAGAAAATCACTATCTGGACGGATGCTGAGATCGTTAAATCTAACGGTAACAACATCTAACTCAGAGCCTCATTAATGTGAGCCCGGTACTTGGTTGTACCGGGCTTTTTCAATTTCTGAGGATCGTTTCTGTCGTTGCATATGTGATTAGGCGAATGTTTGGCTAATATATGGAGCAATTGCTCTCTTTTTGTTTAAAATACGTCAGAAAACTTCCACTGTTGTTGCTACTGAAACCCATTCTAGTTCCTCTAATAGCCTAAAACTCATACTTAACTCATCGCTGTTCAAATAAGGGCTAATTAAGCTTACTGAGATTAGCGTGATCTTGCTCCAAGACCATTGTTCTTGAGTGTCTTGTCATTAAAACTCTTGTCACACCAAACGCTGAGTGAATGTTAGCAATCTCATATATAAGCAAAGACTTGTAAGCGAGAATTTGTGTCAGGAAGACGAGTGGTAGATTCCCACAGCTTCATCGGCGTTTTTCAAACAAAGAAGATGAGGACAAAGGTATGGCAGAGATCAACGGAACGACTAACGCAGATTTTTTGTATGGCGACCAGAACAACCAAAATCTTTTGATGAACGGTGACTTTGAGGATTGGGGTAATGATTCGTCTGATCAGTGGGGTCTGTTCCAGGACCACCAAGTTGCGGGCTGGTACACGCCGGGCAGAATGAAAATCGAACTTCAACAAGGTGACTTTGGCGGTACGCCAGCTAACTCATCGTCTAACACTGTGCTTGAACTGGATTCAACAGGTAATACCTGGGTTCAGCAAGACGTAGACGTAAGCAACTTGACTTCTTCAGGTGATGCGTCTCTCTCCCTCTCTTTCGATTACGCTAACCGCTACAAAGGCGATAACCACGCGACCAGCCAGTTCAAAGTCAAAGTGATGGATGACGATGGTAACGTTCTCTACAGCAAATACTTCGACAACACTCAGTCAAACGAAAGCTATCACAACTTCGAAGTAGACTTCTCAGTGCCAGCTGGCACTTCAGGTGTGACGCTGCGCTTTGAAGGTAAAGGTCAGTCTGATAGCTACGGCGCGCTGATTGATAACGTGTCGTTGACTAACAATGCTAATGGTAGCCTGAACGATAAGATCAATGGCTTCGAAGGCAATGACTACATTGATGGCGGTCAGGGTAACGATACACTTTACGGTGGTGAAGGTAACGACACTATCAAAGGTGGTGAAGGCGACGATACCATATACGGTAACAAAGGCTTTGGCGCAGGTGAGCGTGAGCTTATGGTCAATGGTGGCTTCGAACTTACGTATGGCGACAATGTTTCCAACCAGTGGGGTTTGTTCCACGATCACCAAGTAACAGGTTGGTACACGCCGGGCACTAACAAAATCGAACTGCAACAGGGCACGTTTGGTGGCACACCTCAGAATGATGTGACCAACACTGTTTTGGAACTCGACAGCCATCGCAACACTTGGGTCCAACAAGATGTGGATGTTTCAGGTCTGGCAGCTGACGGCGACGTAGTTCTTGATCTGTCGTTTGACTATGCAAACCGTTACCGCGGTAGCGACACTTCAACCAGCCAGTTCGAAGTGAAAGTGTTCGATAGTTCAGGAAGCGTGCTTTATTCCAAGTACTTTGCTAACACCCAAGCAAACGACCACTACGAGTCATTCTCTTCTGAAGTTGTTCTGCCACAAGGCGTTGACTACATCACTGTTCGCTTCGAAGCAGAAGGTCGTTCAGACAGCTACGGTGCGTTGATTGATAACGTTTCCCTTAAGCAAAAAGTGAATGTAGAAGACGACAACGACACCATCTACGGTGGTGCGGGTAACGACACTATCTACGGCGAGCACGGCGACGATGAAATCCACGGTGGCGAAGGTGACGACACCATCTACGGTGGTAACGAAGCGAGCAAAACGTTCGATCTTGAACATATTGACGGTGCAACGGTTTACAACCTGCAAGGCGAAGACACAGTCACTATCACTGTCAGCGATTTCACACATAGCGCATGGTACAACAACAGCATCGGTTACTACGTCATCGACGAAAACGGCAATATCGTCCGTGCTGCAGTGATTGCGGATAATGTGAAAAACGTGGATGACCTGAGCGTTGATATCGACGTGTCCGGCGGCGTTTCCTTTGGCATGTTCCTGATTCCTAATGGCGACCGCCAAGGCTTTGACATTGGTTCCGTTGAGTTAGACCTTTCCGGTTCGAGTTCGACCGTCACCCAAGGTTCTTCTAGCTCGGTCGTTTACGTATCTAACGCGGCAGAAAACGGCGATGGCAAAGACCACGAACAAGTAGACGGTGATACGTCCAAGTGGGAAGACCTTTGGAACCTGGGCGATAAAGATTTTAACGACACCACCTTCACTATCACTGTCGAACAACAGAAACTGTATTCAGACAACGATACCATTTATGGTGGTAACGGTAACGACACTATCCATTCTGGTGGCGGTGACGATGTGGTCTACGGTGATGCAGGCGATGACAACATCAACGGCGGTAAGGGTGATGATATCCTTTACGGCGGCGACGGCGACGACACTATCTTGGGCGGCCAAGGCAATGACACCATTTACGGTGGTGCTGGAGACGATATCCTGCGCGGTGCAAGCGGCAGCGACAAGCTCTACGGCGGAGACGGTAATGACTACCTAGAAGCAGGCTATGACGATGATTACATCCTGGATGGCGGCGCGGGTCTTGACCTGTATGTAGGTAGTGAAGGTAACGATACCATGTACTTCGATCAGGAAGATTTCTCAGACCTCAATTTCCTGAAAGAAAAAGGCACTATCTACATTGGTGATCGCGGCTTCGATAAGCTGATTGCTGACGGTGACGTAAATGTAGACCTTACCGGAAAATCGTATGGTTTGACTTCAGGTCCCAAGCCAATTGCACAGGTAGAAGCCGTCATTGGTGACGAAGGCAACCAGACCGTGACAGCGAATGCTTTCGCTATCAATGCGCAGTCCGACCCATTCCAAGCTGAGTCGTTGACTGACCCAGGTGATTGGGATGGTTTTGTGGCCTATCTGGGCGCAGGTGATGACACCTTTAACCTAGAAGCAGCTGGTTGGACTTATGATGCAGAGGAAGCACCAACAGCCGAACTGTCAGCAGACATGATTGCCTTTATGGGTTTGACGGATACCCAAGTTGGCGAACTGGATGCGTACGTGTTTGAGCATAGCTCAGGTTCAACAATCACTATCTGGACCGATGCTGAGCACTTCACACAAGACGGTAACGATATCTTTTAAGAGACGCTCATCTCTATTTGTTCAGCCCGGCATTTGCCGGGCTTTTTTTATTCAAAAAGCACGTCATGATTGGTTTAAGGCAGGTAATCATTAGAAGGGCTCTGTTGTTCTTCCAATATCCAAAACTAGCCATGTTAACTATCTGGACACACTGCCGAGGAGCTGTATTAATCTAATCCTTTTGTAATCTTGATAATGGCACTTCATTCATTGCCCCTATCAACCGTACTAATCCCACCCGCTGACTATATTCTGAATCTGCGATAGATTCATTGTTTGAGCCTGTCTTATCAATAAAACTGTTGTCACAGCAGCCGCTGACTTATGTTAGTTTTCTCGAATATGAGTATCCTCTAAAAAATAAATGGATATTCAATAATATTCATACCTTCATTTGTCAGCGAAACCTTAAATGGACGACGAGGACAGCGGTGATGGCAGACATTAACGGAACTTCAGGCGCAGAGACTCTTTACGGCGATATTGGTAGCGGCAGCAGCGATCAGAAAACCGGTGCGGTATTTGTGATGGGCGCCGATTTCAACATGGACAGTGGCAATTTCCACACTTGGTCTTTCCCACCTAAGTTGAGCTTTACCGGTTCCACGTCAACCGTAACTTACAATGATGACGATGGACAGCTGAACGGTGATGACCGTTGCAATGAGTTTTCTGACGACAAATCCCAGACTGTTTCAATTGATGGTCAGGAATACTCTGCCAACGTCGATTACAGCCTCAAGTACTGTGACAGCGACGGCAATGTTTACACCTTCGCGATTGTTGATGTGGATTCAGACGGTAACGGTCACCACTACTGCAACATTGGCGAAAATGGCAAAATCCTGATCCAAATCGATGGCCCAGAGATCACTAGCAGCACCGACCTCACCTTGGTACCTAACTCTTACCAGAACGTCAGCAGCCTGAACTATGACGACATCACTGAGCCACAAACTATCAATCCAGCAGATCTTGATGACACGATCACAGCGGGCGGTGGAGATGACACCGTTTATGGCCTAAAAGGTAACGACCACATTTCCGGTGAAAACGGTAACGACAAACTTTTTGGCGGTGACGGTGACGACACCATCTTTGGTAATACGTCGACGCCAAACTTCAGTGACGAACCAACCGTTACCGTGTTCCAAATGGGTAAAGATTTCACCATGGACAGCGGTAACTTTCACACTTGGTCTTTCCCGCCAAAGCTGGCGTTTGACGGTACCACCACGAAAGTGACCTTCCAAGACGATGATGGCGTGCTTAATGGTGATAACTACTGCAATGAGTATTCAGACGACAAATCTCAAACCGTGACTATCGACGGTCAGATCTATCCGGTTAATCTTGATTACTCACTGAAGTACTGTGATTCAGACGGCAACGTATATACCTTCGCGATTATCGATGTGGATCTGGATGGTAATGGCCATCACTACCACAACCTGAACGAGAACGGTAACCTACTATTGCAAATCGACGGTCCTGAAATCACGGATGTGACCGATTTATCACTGGTTTCCAACTCATACCAGAATGTTAGCTCTCTCAACTACGATGATATCGCTACTGAGAAGACAATGAAGTCTAACGACAACGACTACATTGATGGCGGTGCAGGTAACGATACTATTTATGGTCAGTGGGGCGATGATGAGATTCATGGCGGTTCAGGTGATGACATCATCTACGGCGGGAATGTCGCAACGGAAACCATTGAAACCGATCCAACGGCCACAGTGTTCGTGATGGGCGATGACTTCTCGATGCCATCAGGCGGTGAATTCCACACTTGGTGCTTCCCATCAAAGCTGGCGTTCGATGGCGGTATGACCGAAGTGACGTTCCAGGATGACGATGGCGTGCTCAATGGTGACAACTACTGTAATGAGTATTCAGACGATAAAACCCAGACCGTGACCATTGGTAACAACACTTACGCGGTGAACCTGGATTACACCCTGAAGTACACGGACGGCACTAACGTTTACAAGTTCGCGATCATTGATGTGGATCTGGATGGCAACAAGCACCATTACTGGAACCTTGAAGAAAACGGCAAGATCCTGTTGCAAATCGAAGGTCCGGAAATTACATCAGCGACTGATCTGACTTTGGTTCCTCACTCTTATGAAAACCTGAGAGAGATTGATTACACCGATTTTGCTGAAACCACCCAAGAAGTGACGGTGAGCGATAAAGACACCATCTATGGTGGCGATGGTGATGACTTTATCCACGCAGGGGACGACAATGATGTGGTCTACGGCGATGCAGGCGACGACAACATCAACGGCGGTAAGGGTGATGATATCCTTTACGGTGGCGACGGTAACGACACCATTTTGGGTGGTCAGGGTAATGACACCATTTATGGTGGTGCTGGAGACGATATCCTTCGCGGTGCAAGCGGTAGCGATAAGCTTTACGGCGGAGACGGTAACGACTATCTAGAAGCTGGCTATGACGATGATTACATCCTGGATGGCGGCGCGGGTCTTGACCTGTACGTGGGTAGTGAAGGTAATGATACCATGTACTTCGATCAGGAAGATTTTTCAGACCTCAATTTCCTGAAAGAAAACGGTAACGTTTATATTGGTGACCGCGGATTCGATCAATTGCTTGTTGAAGGTGATGCCAACGTCGATATGACTGGCAAGTCTTACGGTTTGACTTCGGGTCCTAAGCCAATTGCACAGGTAGAAGCCGTCATTGGTGACGAAGGCAACCAGACCGTGACAGCGAATGCTTTCGCTATCAATGCGCAGTCCGACCCATTCCAGTCAGCTTCTTTGACTGACCCAGGCGATTGGGATGGCTTCGTAGCATACTTGGGCGCGGGTGACGATACCTTCAACCTTGATGGTAATGGCTGGACGCTGGATGCAAATGCAACACCCAATGCAGAACTGTCTACTGACATGATTGCGTTCATGGGCCTGAACAGCACTCAGGTAGCAGAGCTGGATGCCTATGTATTTGAAACCAACTCAGGTTCAACCATCACAGTATGGACTGATGCTGAGACTGTCACTCTCAATGGCGACGAGTTGTTCTAACTTCTATTAGAAGTGAGTCTAAAAAGCCCGGCATGCTGCCGGGCTTTTTCTTTTTCTGAACCATGCTTAAATCAGCCTAAATTTCTGCATCCATTCCATACCGCATATCATCCCGCATAAACCAAAGGACTGAGATTCGCGTGAACATGTGTCTCATGAATTGTCTCGAATCGTCTTAGAGTTAAAGATTTCGCTAATTCACGTGTTTCTAAACTGGCTTTGATTAACGATGTTTCCAAAGACTGGAAATAAGCTTACACCGCATCGATATTGCTGTTCAGCCCTCGCGGAGGACGTGACATAACAAGAGAAACGAGGACAAAGGTATGGCAATAATCAATGGCACCAGCGGTGTCGATGCGCTCTATGGCGACATAGAACAAAGCAACAATCTTCTTATTAATGGTGATTTCGAAGCCTGGGGAGACGACACCTCCAACACTTGGGGGCTGTTCGACGACAACCAGGTAGCGGGTTGGTACACACCGGGTACCAACAAAATCGAACTGCAACAGGGTACTTTCGGCGGTACACCGACGAACAGTGTGACCAACACGGTTTTAGAACTCGACAGTCACACCAACACGTGGGTTCAACAGGACGTCGATGTCACCAATTTAACAGAGTCGGGAGACGCAACACTTAACCTTTCCTTTGATTACGCCAACCGCTATCGCGGCTCGGACACATCAACCAGTCAGTTTGAAGTCAAGGTGTTGGATAACCAGGGCAACCTGCTTTACAGCCAGTTCTTCGATAATACCCAAGCGAATACCAGCTATGTGAACTTTGGAATCGACTTTTCAGTCCCTGAAGGAACAACCGGTATTTCACTGCGTTTTGAAGCTAAGGGCACGTCTGACAGCTACGGCGCATTGATTGACAACGTTGCGCTGACAACTTCTACCGTGGGTGATGTTAACGACACCATCAATGGCTACGAAGGCGATGACTTTATCGATGGCCTAACGGGTAATGACATCCTCTATGGCGGCAACGGTAACGATGAAGTTTACGGCAGCGAAGGCGATGACGTTATCTATGGTAATGACGGGTTTGACGTTAACGGTACCCGAGAATTGCTGATTAATGGTGATTTCGAAGACTATGGTAACAACACCACCAACCATTGGAGCTTGCTGGACGATCATCAAGTCACGGGCTGGTACATACCCGACGGCAACAAGATTGAACTTCAACAAGGCACCTTTGGTGGTACGCCACAGAATGACGTCACCAATACGGTACTGGAATTGGACAGCCACACCAACACTTGGGTGCAGCAGGATGTCGACATCACAGGACTGGCTGAAAACGGTGATGCTACGCTGGAGCTGTCTTTCGATTATGCCAACCGCTATCGTGGCTCAGACACGGCGACCAGCCAGTTTGAAGTGAAGGTCTTCGACCAACAGGGCAATGTGATTTATTCCCAGTTTTTCGATAACACCCAAGCTAACGACCACTATGTGTCGTTTGCCACTGATGTGACCATTCCACAGGGTATGAATTTCATCAGCATCCGCTTTGAAGGCAAAGGACAATCTGACACGTATGGTGCGCTGATTGACAATGTTTCTCTCAGACAAGCACCAGACAGCGAGGGTGACGATGACATGCTCTTTGGCGGTCAGGGTAACGACACAATTTGGGGCGAGCAGGGTGATGATTACATCGAAGGCAACGACGGTAATGATGACATCCGCGGCGGTACCGGGGATGACACCATTCACGGCGGCGTTGGTAATGATGTGCTCTACGGGAATGCTGGTGATGACGTCATATATGGCGGTGAAGGCGACGATTTGCTGAAAGGTGGTAGTGGCAGTGATCAGCTTTACGGTGGAGCGGGCAACGACTACCTTGATGCCGGGTTTGATGGAGACTACATCCTTGATGGTGGTACTGGCTTGGATATCTACCGCGGTAGCGAGGGTGACGACCTCCTTTTGTTTGATGCAGAAGACTTCTCAGACATCAATTTTATCAATACCCACGACAATGTTTATTTGGGTGACCGGGGCTTCGACCAGTTGATCATTCAAGGCGATGCCAACGTTGATTTCACCGGTGTCTCTTACGGTGTGACTGCGGGAGGTGAAAATCCAATCGCTCAGGTAGAGGCAGCAATTGGTGATGATGGTGATCAGTCAGTCTCTATCAGTGCGTTTGCCATTCATGAACAATCCGATCTGCCTCAGCCGACCACCTTCACCGATCCAGGTGAATGGAATGGTTTTGTTGCTTACCTTGGAGATGGTAATGATTCATTCAATCTGGAAGCAGGTGGCTGGACTTACAACGCTGCTGCCACTCCATCAGCCACGCTTTCAGCTGAGATGATTTCTATCCTTGGTCTGAGCAGCGCACAAGTCGGCGAATTGCAGGCGTATGTTTTCGACCACGCTGTACATAACACCATCACTATTTGGACAGATGCAGAAAGCGTCTATCAAGACGGTATCAGCATCATCTAAATCGCGAGCAATCATGAAAACACTCAGCCCGGCAACCGCCGGGCTTTTTTATACCAATCACAGTAGGTAGCTGATCAGAAATAGGGTAGGAGAAATGCTCGAGAACAAGGCAAGAATATTCGATAAGTAGTTATTCTACAGTCAAATTTTCCAACGCAGTTATCGAGCATTTTGACAATCTAGAATGAGCAGATATTGACTACGATTGGTATTATGCCCGTTGCTTTTCCTTCAATTGAGCAAGGGCAATGTTAAAGGTGTCTGCATTCTTGTTTTCATCCAGCGCTCGGCAAAGCAGGGCTTCCATGGTTTCCGGTGCCAGTCCGCCAATCGGGGGATCGGTATCCAGATTGGTTGGGAAGGCATAGCCATCTGCAGCGGCTGTGGCGATGGCGGCTTTTTCAGCCGATGACAGTGAACCGTTTTGCCAGATGGCGCGAAGGGTCGGATAAACATTTCGACAAATTTCTGCAGAATCAACCGTTTCCATAGGCTTGGCGAAAGCTGAAGAGATTTGTAGTAGATTGGCACTGCGATGGAAATCTTGGGTGATGTTTGCACCTGCTGCATGAAATAAAGCAGGGTTAAAGAACACTGCGTCGCCTTTTTCCAAAGAAACCTGAATGTAGTGGGATTCAAAAAAGTCCTGAAAGGCTTTCTGGTGGTATGCGATATAGCCAAGCGGGTATTGCTGGGAAAAAGGCAACAGCTTGGTTGGGCCACTTTCCAAAGGCATGTCGGTATGCGCAACTGCACCTTGCAACGTCAGCATCGCTGACATCTTCTGTGCATGCAGTGGGTAACGAACCGTTTCTTCCGGCACCTGAAAACCAAGATGATAATCACGGTGCGAAACCTGCGCCTCACCACCGGGACGCACAATATTGACCTGTGCCGTGACCTGATAATGTGGCCCCAACCAAGCTTCACTGACGTAAGTCAGTAGCGGATTTTTGTAGTAATCAACAAAGGTTTCCGGGTCAGCTTCCGCACTTTTCTGGAACACATTCCAGATGCGTCCATTAGCTTGCGGACCTGTTTTGCCAAAGTGGTCTCCTGCGCCAAATCCCTTCTCCGCCTCAAGGATTTTTTCGAATACTTCGCTCATTTCATCAATCACGGCAGTGTTGTCATAGAAACGTTTAATGGCAATCACACCCGGTCCATATTGCAGTGCATGGGCGATTTCGTCCTGAAAGGCTCCGACATTTGATCCAGCAGAGCGCATGGCATCACCATTAAATATCAACACGTTATCAATGACGTCATCAGCCAAGGGGTAGTCGGCTTTGTTGGTGATTTGCGACGTGCAGACCTTAGCAAAAACCTCAATGTCGCAGCTTGCTTTGCTAAAAAACGAAAGGCGTGGAGGGGAGTGCAAATCCATAGCGATACCTCTTTGGCTAAATCGTCGAATAACTGTCTTTATTTCACTATAGCGCCAATTATGAAATATAAATTTCACTTTGTTGAGAATTGAAAAATATGTTCTATTATTGGCAGATTGGATCATCAATCAGTTCATGATCAGTCACGACAAGGAGCCGTTATGTCTGACCTGCTTTCCAAGCGAAACCTGCCCGACGAAAAAGGGCGCTACCAGAATATCACTCCCGCCTCTGCAGGCTGGAAATACGTAGGCTTTCAGGCTTACCAACTCGCACCTGATGAAACGATCACGTTCAAAGCCAGCAGTGACGAGGAAATCTGTCTTGTGCTGGTGGGCGGTAAAGCGAATGCCACATTGGCAGGTGAATCACTGGGTGAAATTGGCGACCGTTCAGGGCCGTTTGAAAAGAAAAAACCGTACTCGCTATACGTCACTGCGGGAGATACTGCTGAACTGACTGCCACCACGGACGTTGAGCTTGCAGTATGTCGCGCTACGGGTAAAGGCACATTTCCTTCTCGTCTTATCACTCCTGAGCAAGTTGGCGCAGAGGCGAGAGGAAACGGCAATAACAAACGCTATGTACACAACATTCTCCCAGATAACGAGGACGCAGACAGCCTGCTGGTGGTAGAAGTCTATACTGACGAAGGTTGTACCAGTTCATACCCCAGCCACAAGCATGACAGGGACGCACCGCCGGAAGAAACACACCTTGAGGAAACCTACTACCACAGATTGAACCCGTCTCAGGGTTTCTGCATTCAGCGGGTTTATACCGATGAGCGTGATCTTGATGAAAGCATGGCCGTTTACGACGGCGATGTGGTCATGGTTCCCCGTGGTTATCATCCTGTGGCGACCATAGCGGGTTATGACAGCTATTACCTGAATGTCATGGCGGGGCCAGTAAGAAAATGGTTGTTCACCTGGGAAGAAGACCATGCGTGGGTGAACAGTCCGGAATATGCCAACAAGCACAACAATCAAAAATAGCAGTAGCAAAAGGAGAGGCTATGTTTAATATCGCGTTATTCGGCTGTGGACGGATAGGGAAAGTCCATGCAGTGAATATAGACGCTCACCCGCTGACTCAAATCAAAGCGGTGATAGACCCTTATCACGAAGGCGCTGCCAAACTTGCAGATGAATATGATGCCGAAGTGATGACTACGGAAGAAGCCATGGCAGATCCGGATATTCATGCCGTGGTGATTTGTTCCGCGACAGATACCCATGCGGATTTGATTGAGCAAGCTGCGCGAGCGGGCAAAGCAATTTTCTGTGAAAAGCCGATAGACCTGAGTTTGGAGCGAGTCAGGGGATGCCTGAATGTCGTGAATGAAAATAATGCCAAGTTACTCGTTGGCTTTAACCGTCGCTACGACCCTCAATTCCGTACCCTGAAAGATTTGTTTGAATCCGGCGCAATTGGTAAAGCCGAAACCTTGGTGATCACGTCCCGCGACCCATCGCCACCACCTGCTGAATACGTGAAAGTATCCGGCGGCATTTTCCGTGACATGTCGATTCATGATTTGGACATGGCACGTTTCATCATGGGTGAAGATCCGGTTTCAGTATCAGCGCACGGCTCATGCTTGGTAGACCCAGCGATTGGTGAAGCTGGCGATATCGACAGTGCTGTTGTGGTCATGCATTTCGAATCCGGTGCGATGGCGACCATCATTAATAGCCGCCGTTCTGGCTATGGTTACGATCAACGTATCGAACTGCATGGCAGCAAAGGCATGTTGAAAGCAGGCAATGTCCGCGAGCATCAGGTTGAACATTGGGGCGACGAAAACTGTGCTGCGGCTAAGCCTCAGTACTTCTTCCTGGAAAGATACAAAGACGCTTACATTGCCGAGTGGCAACACTTTGTCGATGTATTGGAAGGCAAAGCAGAGCCGCAATGTACTGGCATGGATGGCGAATTGGCCCTTTACCTCGCGGAATGTGCGCTGGAATCGCTGGAAATGCACCAAACGGTGAAAGTGAATTAGTTTCCTCCTACAAAAATAAGAGGAGGCAGTCTCAGTACTGCGTCCTCTTTTTTTGCGCGAGTTGCAATTAATATGTATAAATATACAGTGTTGATATTCACACAAAATATGGGGAAGACATGGAGCGTTGCAGCTGGGCGAATGTAAGCGAACTGGATCAGAAATATCACGACGAAGAGTGGGGTGTGCCTGTTCATGATGATCAGCAACTGTTTGAAATGCTGATTCTGGAAGGTGCGCAAGCAGGATTAAGCTGGACCACTATTCTCAAAAAGCGTGAAGGTTACCGCGAAGCTTTCGACAAATTCCATATTGAAACCGTGGCGGCCTATGACGAAAAGAAAATCGCCGATCTGTTGGAAAACCCGGCCATCGTCCGTAACAAACTCAAAGTGAATGGCACTGTGATTAACGCCAAGTTGGTGTTGGAAATCCAGAAAGAGTTTGGCGGCTTCAACGAATACATCTGGCAGTTTGTGGGTGGAAAACCCATCATCAATCATTGGGAAACCTTAGGGGATGTCCCAACTTCCACACCCGAATCTGATGCCATGAGTAAAGCGCTGAAAAAGAAAGGCTTTAAGTTTGTGGGTACCACGATTTGTTATGCCTATATGCAGGCGACCGGTATGGTGAACGATCACCTGACAAGCTGCTTCCGCTATGGGGTTGATGTCGGCGAATAAGACCGATAAAAACAGAAAAGCTGGCATCTCTGCCAGCTTTTCTGTTTTAGCTCTTCTTGTTGATTCTCACCACGGCATAAACCACCAGAATCATCCCTAGGCCGTGCCAGATGGTGAAGGCTTCATCAAGCAGGGTAATAGCAAAAAGTGCGGTCACTGCTGGACCAATATTGCTGGTTAGACTCAGCACAGATGGGGTTAACCTTGCCATGGCCGCAGCAACAAAGTACGAAGGCAATACCGTACAGAAAAAACCCAGCACGACGCCCAGTGCAATAAGCTCATTCGACATCTCACTGAATTGCGCGCCTTTTACTTGATACTGAGCCATGATCACCAATCCTGCACTGCCCATACCAATACTGGTGAAAAGTTGGGAACCCATCTGGCCAATCACTTTCTTACTCAACACCAAATAAACGGCAAAGGCCAAAGCCGCACCAATGGCCATCACACTACCAAGCCAAACCTGTGAACCAAATGAGCTGAAATCATGCAGCACAATCATGGCAACGCCGACATAACCAATAGCGATAGAAAGAAACGTCCCTTTGCGCGGTGCCTCTTTCATAAAGACCCAACTGATGATCACCACAAACGATGGAAACAGGAAGATCAACAAGCGTTCCAGTTGAGCTGAAATAAACTCTAGCGCCATGATGTCCAGCAATGCCGCGAAGTAGTAGCCAAGTACACCGACAAGTGCAGCTTTCCAGCCAAATTGTCGAACTTTGCTGCGTTCACTGGCATTTCGGCATAGCCAGAGCAGGATGAGGAAATAAATAGGAAGGGAAGACGCTGCACGAAGACTCATGATAGCAGTGGCATCACCACCCATCGTGTACGCGAGCTTGATAAGCACAGGCTTGACAGAGAAAAGCACCGTGCCAACTAAGGCGTAAATGATACCGGTTCGGTAATCGGAGGAGTCTTGCGTACTGACAGACGCGTCATTCATTGTTCACTTCCTTGAATTTGGTTTGTTGTTTTAATCAAGGCTGTGAGAGGACGACATCCGGCTGTTCTACTCACAGCCGGAAACGAGCCACTCTACCGACTGAAGGGCATAAGAAGAAGTAGCCAGAGTGGTAGAGATTTGAAAATCATAAGTGACTCTTTTTTGGTGATGAATTTTTAAACTACAGAAATAGAGACGGGTGGGCAAGGGAATTTTTGGATTGGTTTTGAATGCAGAGTGAGCAAATTCTCCCAATTGGGTCGCAAACTAGAAATGCCAATCCACTGAGTCTCTACGAGGGCGTGATACGGTCCCTTGAGTTTGCTAGAAAAGATTAACTCTTTTCAGTCTACACAACCCCCAGTCCTCCTCATTTTGTTGTTGTATATCCGGAGTAATATGGAAATTCGAAGAATTTGTTCTGATGACTTAAATGGATTTTGGGCGCTTTGGCAAAGTGTCTTCAATGAGGGTATTTACCTTCGTAGCCCTCCGCCGCCCAAACACAAAATTGATGTTGTTTTGAATAAAATCACTCAACAAAAAATACCTCAATTCGTTGCGATCATTGATAACGAGATCGTTGGAAGCGTTGAGGCTTTCCCTGGGACAATGTGTGGGCAGCACTCAGATGAAGTTGGGTTTATTGGTGCTCAAGTGCATTCGGATTTCAGGGGCCAAGGTATTGCTAAAAAGTTACTGGAGGCGGTATTGCTGGATAGTCGGCGCTTCGGCTTCAAAGAGCTGAAACTCGAAGTCTATGAATCAAACCTAATCGCGCAAAAGCTTTACGAAAAATTTGGCTTTCAGTACACGGGAGAAAAGGGTGAAGTGGAGCTTCCGTCAGGTCAAATGGAATGTAGCTTGAAGATGAACCTACTCCTCTAATAGCCACTTTTTCTAGTTAACATAAAGGTTTTGAGGATCTAATTCACAGTCAGCTTTACTGTCATTTCATAGCAACGAGATGGTGGTTTGAGTTTTGTGGTTTTTGAAAGCCAAAGATCAAGAAATAAGATTTTAAGCAGCGAACTCAAATCACCAAATCCCGAACCTTTCTGGTCGACCCTTCTTCCAGCACTTGTTGCTTTAACACGTCTTTGTACAGATTAAACATGTACGCCTGACCCGCTTGAATACCCATGCCATAGCCTTCATCGAGCTTGGATTTCTTCATGGTGAAGCGGCCAACCGGAAAGGTGTCTGGTGGCGCAATTACATTCACTACGCAATCCTTTGGCGGGTTCTTAATAAACGCCAGCGAGGCGTTATAACGCTCGGCACGTTTACGCATCGCATCTGCAACGTGAGGGTACTTCTTCAGCAGTTGATCCATCAGCTTAGGCATTTTCATTGGAGACATTTCATAGTCGCCAGGCTGTGACAGGATAACTGTGATTTCTCGCGCACCGCGTCGATAGGCTTCTGCAACCGGGATGGAATCGGCAACGCCACCATCGGTGTAACAGCCACCAGAGAAACACGGCGTCGGGCGATAAGCGATCGGCAGGGCAGTGGTCGCTTCAAGCACTTTTGACATATTGTCTGGCTTCACCCAGTAATAGTCTGCATCACCAGTATCCACGTTGGTTACGGTTGCCAGCAAAGGAATGTTGTTGAACAGGGTGTTTGTGTCGAGAGGGAAGCGGCGTAGAGACTCTTGTTCCAGCCACTGAACGTCAACCAGATTACCGCCACGAACAAAACGTGCAGGGTTAAAGAAAGCATCATCGGTCGCTAAACCAGTGATGACCTGATAGCTGCGGTTTGGCTGCTGCGCAAGATAACCCAGCAGGTTGGAGGCACCAGCAGACACGCCAATGGCGAAATCAAAAGGATTAAAATTAACGTCCAAAAACGCATCTAACACACCGCTCGCGAAAATACCGCGCATGGCTCCACCTTCAACGACCAGTGCTTTCTTACCTGACATGTTTCTTATCTCTTACTCTGTAGCTATTGGCATTAGGTTAAGGTTTTTCATCTGCTAGCTGAAATCGTTAGTGACTATTCAATCGATAGGCACGACTTAACTTAGGCCAGTGAGTATTAGACTTATGTGTTGCTTTCATTTTATTTCAATGTCTTAACTTGTAAGTGGGTAACGCTCATTCTTTCTATAGCGGCAGTGACGTTAAGGTAAGGTTTCGCAGGGGTATTGAAAGTACCTATTGCATCAGAAAGATTCATTTATCACTGCCGCCATAGATTCTTCTTACCATTCCACCTTGGTATCAGCCATTTTTTCGAGCATTTTTACAATCGACCAGTTATCTCCCTCGGGATACATGGTTTTACCTGCCTGGAATAACTCGAAAGCTGAGGCGGTCGTAAACATAGGCACGCCGTTTTCTTTTGCCATGGCCATTGTGATGCTGAGATCTTTATACATGGTGGCGATATGACTTCCCGTTTTTTCGAATTTCCGATCCAGAATCAGCTTGGCGCAATTGTTAAAAAGAGGGCTAGCGGCGGCGCTTTTGCCAAAAACTTCAAAGAGGACTTTGCCATCGACACCAGCTTTGGCTCCGAGTACCAATGATTCGAAAATAGCGGTGAAAGAAGCACCAATGTAGGCCTGCAACGAGGCTTTCACGGTTTGTCCTGCCCCTACTTGTTCACCGACATAGAGAATGTTGCTGGAAATGGCCTCTAACAGGGGACGATTGGCTTCGAGGACGCTGGATTTGGCTGCAGGCATGAGTGTCAATGTTGCATTCTGTGCACCGCCCAAGCCCCCACTGACAGGGCTATCAATCATCTCCAGTCCCTTTTCCTGAGCAATGGCGTAAGCTTCACGAATTTCAGAGGCGTGAATTGTTGCAGTGACAATAATCGTGCTACCAGGCTGCATTGATTCCCCTAACTGCTGCACGACGTTTTTGACTTGTGTCCCGTTCATCACCATAACAAAAGCAACATCGCAATATGTGCCGACGTCAGAACAGGTTGCTGCGGTTGCTCCTCCTATCTCTCGTAGCGACTCCATCCTTGATTCACTAAGGTCAAAGCCAATTGGCTGAAACCCACTCTTCTTGAGGTTCATTGCCATCTGTGATCCCATGTCACCTAACCCTATAAAACCTACATTTTTCACTGAAAACCTCCGTGTAATTCAATAAGGGTCAATAAAATCAAAAGACATCAATTACTTTTTATCGACAATAGGAGGTTAGAACTAGTTTCTCTTGTGCTCAAACAAAGGTCCTCCTTAAAAATAGTGTAAGTCTCGCTTCTTTCTTGAAAGTAATAAACTAATTACACCTCTGTTTTTATTGGGGTTATTAGGTTTTTTGTGGAGGTGTTTAGCAATTAGAATGACTTTGGAGTATGGTAGATTTCATCAAATCACATCAATCGGAAATAGTGCGTTCTCTCTGTTGAAAATACATTATCAATTATAAATTTGCTTTTTCTTATTTTTGATAAGGTAGAAAAATGATGGATTTTGAGGTTTATAATTTATAAACCTCAAATAAAATCATAATAAAAGCTCAACTAGGAATTAGCGATGAAACCAAAACAAAAATTCCGCTTGTCTGATATTGCTGACCTAGCGGGAGTCAGCACGGCAACTGTTGATCGTGTCCTAAATCGTCGACCTAATGTCAGGGCACTTACAGCTGAGAGGGTTTGGGAAGCTTATCAAAAGTTAAAAGATACCAAGTTGGGGCAAACGCTAGAGGAGAGAAGGCTTAAGTTCAAAGGAGTTATACATTGCATCCTACCATCAGGCGCTGGACCTTCGATTGATGAAAACCTGAAATTGGCATTGCAGGCTGTTGGTGGGCATTACGAGAGACCAGTGAGTTTTCATTTCTATCGACGTATTGACCCAGTAGCGTTTAGCCATGCGATCGAGCAGGCTCTTAATGAGGGGGCTGGTGCGCTTGTTGTCCTCGGTATTGACCACCCACGCACAACTCATCGCTTGAGTGCCATCAGAGCAACAGGGATGCCTGTCGTTTCGTTACTTTCTAATCTTTCGGTCTCTCCACAGCTGAGCCATGTGGGTATGGATAACCGCGCTGCTGGTAAAACGGCAGGAGCCTTGATGGGGCGTTTTCTTAGAGCTGATGAAGGTGAAGTGGCGATTTTATGCGGAAGTTCTATGTATCAAAGCCATGAAGACCGCGAAATGGGTTTTAGAGCTGCTCTTAGAGAAAGATGCCCAAGCATTCGAGTGTTGGATGTGTTAGCTGGTAAGGATGGGCCAGAGGATAATCATGACAACGTGGTCGATCTTATACGTTGCCAACCTAATTTAAAAGGAATTTACAACGTAGGCTCAGGTAATAGGGGGATTGTCAGTGCCTTGATAGAGTTGGGTATAGAAAAAGATATTGTGGTGGTTGCACACAACCTAACTTCTAGCTCTAGGGACTACCTAATTAGTCACGCAGTGGATGCTATTATTCACCAAAATATGAATGACGTTGCGAGAGGAGCTTTTGAATTATTGGCAGGTTCAGCGCCAGCAACCGGAAGCAAAATAATACGTACTGAGATCATTTTGCAAGAGAACCTGCCCATTGAATAATGTCACTTATAGCGCGCTGCGGTAATAAACTCACCAAAAGATTCACACCAAACAATCACGGTATTGAATTGCGATGGGTCGACATCACTAGGGACTTCTACCAAGAAATTCTGGAAGGTTTTTACATCACCCACGCGTTGCATTTGTGGCTTCAAGCGGTTGAAATCGGCTTCTGTTTCAACAAACTCAGGTGAAAGATAGAGTTTATAGTCTGGGCCTGGCGCCAGTTCTCCCATCAGTGAAATCGTTTCTGGGCCGATAGACACTTTACCTTCACCCCAATGGAAGGTGTCGCTGTCTTTCAGATCTTTACGGAATTCACCCAAGTAATTGGCTTTAGACGCGGTTGATTCGATCACTTCAACAGAAGGGCCTTCCGGCGCGATAAGAATCGGTAGTGCGTAAATACCAGCAGCAAAACCGATGGCGATGGCAAAGCCATGAGTGAAAAGTAAAACGATCCAGTTTTTCATTGCATCCCCTGCGTGAAAGTTTTTCTTAACTAGAGTGTAACCTAACACGTTGCTTTAGCGGGTGAAGTGACAAAAAGCCCGCCGGGCGAAACCGGGCGGGCTTTTTCAATTCCTTCTCAATTGTGGAGCGGGAATTATACGTCGATTGGCTCGGCGACTTTCACTACCAATTTACCGAAGTTTTTTCCTTCCAGTAGGCCCATAAAGGCTTTGGGTGCAGCATCTAAACCTTCAACGATTTGCTCTTTGTACTGCATTTTGCCCTCCATCAGCCATTTGCCCATGTCGGCAGCAAACTCGTCGTAACGGTGACCGTAATCATCAAAGATGATGAAGCCTTGCATCTTGATACGCTTGATCAGCAAGGTCGCCATTAGCAGTGACATGCGGTCTGGTCCCTCTGGCAGTGTGGTCGCGTTGTATTGAGAAACCAATCCACATAGCGGGATGCGTGCACCAGTGTTAAGTAGTGGAAGTACCGAGTCGAATACTTTACCGCCAACGTTTTCATAGTAAACGTCGATGCCTTTGTCACAAGCGGCTGCCAGTTGTTCTGCGAAGTCATCCGCCTTGTGATCGATACAAACATCAAAGCCAAGTACTTCAACCGCGTGGCGACACTTATCTTCACCGCCTGCAACACCGACGACTTTGCAGCCTTTTAGTTTGCCGATTTGACCCACTGTCGCGCCAACCGGGCCAGTTGCGGCTCCTACAACCAAGGTGTCACCTTCTTTAGGCTGACCAATATCCAATAGGCCCATGTAAGCAGTAAAGCCGGGCATACCCATGATGCCCAGCGCGAACGAAGGATGAGTAGGGGATTTTCCCAGTTTCAGCAGACCTTCGCCGTCAGACACGGCGTAAGACTGCCAGCCCGAGAAGGCCAGCACCCATTCGCCTTTTTCAAAGCCAGGATTCAGTGAATCCTCAACCTGACAAACCGTCGCGCCGACCATCACATCATCAAGCTCAACAGGATCAGCGTAAGATTTAGCATCGCTCATGCGGCCACGCATGTAAGGGTCGAGTGAGAGGTAAATGGTGCGAAGCAGCAGTTCACCATCTTTCAGGGCAGGAACGTCCTGAGATTCCAAACGGAAGTTATCGGTAACAGGCGCGCCAACTGGGCGTGAAGCTAGAACAATGCGGTTGTTTTCCAACGAAACTGACATGTGCTGATTCCCTTTACGTTGTGATATCATTGCTAGACCAGTCGTCTAGTAATTGAGTAAAAAAATCCGCCAAGTGCTTTTGGCGGTTTTATCGGCGCTGCTGCGCCCTTTGATTAAAAAGCGTGTTGTCCTTTGAGCAGGTGCTCTGTGCTTTCCAGCGCCTGTTTCATCGGCTCTACATTCTGGTTGAGCTTGCTCATCAGGCTTGCACCAATCCAAAGTTGATAAAGCTGACTGGCGGCTTTTTCAGCGTTACTAACCTGAATCGAACCGTCTTCAATGCCAATCTGAACGCAATCAGCAAGCATAGCGACAATTCGGTTTGCGCCATTCAGCAACGAAATACGCATAGATTCAGACAGGTCAGACACTTCTGCACTCAGCTTCACCACCAGACACCGCTGGCTGCCACACATGCCGTCATTTACTTCAATCCATTTCATCCAGTAACCCATGAGCTTCTCAAAGCCATTGAGAGAGGGGTTGCTGAAATGCGCATCCAGTTTGGTCTGATATTGAGAGAAGTAGTCTTCGATCAACGCTTCGCCGAATTGTTCTTTGGATTTGAAATAGTGATAGAAGGAGCCTTTCGGCACCCCGGCATGATTAAGCAGTTGCGCCAGACCGACGTTCGAAAAGCCTTTTTCAACAATGAGTTGATAGCCGACGTCGAGAATATGCTGGCGGGTAGATTGGGTCTCTGTGTTCATGGTGAAGCAGATTAGCGGAAATTAGACCAGTCGTCTAGTGGTGATCTTAAGGATGATCCTACCAGTGAAATAACCGATGAAATGTTTGTTTCATTGGTTGCGATCTGACCGTTTCGATCTTAGTATAAAATGAAACGTACATTTCATAATGCGGTTAGGTGAAGTGTATTTTTCAGGTTCAGCCACACTGAACAGGATGGGAAATCTGACAGGAGTCGGGAATGACGACGGTAGAAAAAACATTGGACGTGATTTGCCTTGGGCGAGTCGCCGTTGATTTGTATGGGGAGCAGGTCGGTTCGCGCCTAGAAGACATGCGAACCTTTGCCAAATATTTGGGTGGCTCGTCGGGCAACGTTGCTCACGGTACCGCAAGGCAGGGGTTGAAATCCGGCATGTTGGCACGTGTTGGTGACGAGCACATGGGACGCTTTGTTACTGAGGAATTGGAGCGTGTCGGCGTCGATACCAGCAATATCATCATCGATAAAGAAAGGCTAACCGCGCTGGTGCTGCTTGGCATCAAAGATGAAGACACCTTCCCGCTAATTTTCTACCGCGACAATTGCGCTGACAAAGCCATCACCCCAGAAGACATTAATGAAGATTACATTGCTTCTGCCAAGTGTTTGGCGATCACGGGCACCCACCTTTCCAATCCAAGCTCCCGTGAAGCGGTAATCACCGCACTGAACTACGCACGCAAGCATGGCGTTCGCACAGCCTTGGATGTGGACTACCGTCCGGTCCTTTGGGGCCTGACTTCGCTGGGAGATGGTGAAACCCGCTACATCGAATCAGATGAGGTCACCCGCCAGCTTCAGGAAGTGCTGGGCCTGTTTGACCTGATTGTCGGCACCGAAGAAGAGTTTCACATTGCAGGTGGTTCGGAAGATTCCGTCGAGGCGCTGAAATCTGTTCGTACCTTTACGGATGCGACCTTGGTATGCAAACGTGGCCCGCTGGGGTGCAGCGTATTTACCGACGAAATCGGTAGTGTTCTGGATGACGGCATCACGGTGAAAGGCGTACGCGTGGAAGTGCTGAATGTACTCGGCGCGGGTGATGCTTTTATGTCAGGTTTGCTTCGTGGCTACCTGAATGATGAATCCTGGGAGCAATGCTGCCGCTATGCTAACGCCTGTGGTGCGCTGGTGGTTTCCCGCCACGGTTGCTCGCCAGCCATGCCTACCAAAGAAGAATTGGATTACTACCTGCAACATGAGCATGAAATCCCACGCCCGGATAGGGATAGCATGCTGAACCACCTTCACCGTGTAACCACCCGAGAGCTGGCTTGGAGTGATTTGTGTGTGCTGGCGTTCGACCATCGCGCTCAGTTTGTCGAAATGGCACAGGAAGCGGGAATCGATATCGCGCATATCCCTTATCTCAAAAAACTCATCTGGCAAGCGGCTCAGGAAGTGGCGCAGGAATCTGGTCTGAAAGGAAAAGCGGGGATTCTGTGCGACTCTACTTTTGGCATGGAAGTGCTGAATGCTGCAACAGGGTTTGGCAATCATGTCAGTGAGCGCTGGTGGGTAGGACGACCTATCGAGCTGCCGGGCTCTCGTCCTTTGCGCCTTGAACATGGCAACATCGGTACTCAACTCGCGAGCTGGCCAAAAGAACAGGTCGTTAAATGCCTCGTTTTCTATCACCCCGACGATACCCGGGGGCTGCAATTGGAACAGGAAAACATGCTTCGTGAAGTCTATGAAGCCTGTTGCGCTGCGGGGAACGAGTTGTTGGTGGAAGTGATCTTGCCGAAAGATATCGAGGTGAGCTCCGCGAAAGAAGCAGATTTTCTTTACTTGCGTGCGATGACCCGTTTTTACAATTTGGGCATCAAACCAGATTGGTGGAAATTGCCTCCACTGACCAAGCAAGGCTGGCAGGCGGCAGATGAACTGATTGAACAACGCGATACGCATTGTCGTGGCGTGGTGCTGTTGGGACTGGATGCGCCGGCCGATGAGCTGAAAGCGGGTTTTGCTGCGTCGTCAGTTTCGAAAACCGTGAAGGGTTTTGCTGTCGGCCGCACCATCTTTGGTGAGCCAAGCCGTCAGTGGATGCGTGGCGAGCTGGATAACCAAGGGTTGGTTGCTGCCGTTAAGGCGAATTATCTCGGGTTGATTGAAACCTGGCGCCAACGCGGAGAGTAAGGAGACGATCATGGCTGTTGAATTAGGGATAAACCCACTGACGTGGACGAATGATGACTTGCCCTCGCTGGGCGCTGAAACGCCCTTAGAGGTATGCCTTTCTGAAGGCAGACAGGCTGGTTTTACCGGGTTTGAGTTGGGAAACAAATTTCCGCGTAACCCTGATGTGCTGGGCCCGATTTTGGCAAAGCACGACCTGAAGCTGGTATCTGGCTGGTATTCCGGTGAACTGCTGAGCAGAAGCGTAGAGCAGGAAATTGAAGCGATGCAATCGCACCTGAATCTGCTGAAAACGCTCGGTGCGAAGGTCATGGTGTTTGCGGAAGTCACAGGTTGTGTTCACGGAAATCAAAACATGCCTGTCGAGAGGCGTCCGGCGTTTCCTGAACATCGCTGGCAGGAGTACGGCCAAAAACTGACGGAACTGGCGAAGTACACCCAATCCCACGGGGTACAGATCGCTTATCACCACCATATGGGCACCGTGATTGAAAGCGAAGCGGATGTGGATCGTCTGATGGCGGAAACAGGCCCAGAAGTCGGCTTGCTGCTGGATACCGGTCATCTGCATTTTGCTGGTGGCGATCCTATTGCTGTCGCCAAGCGTCACGCCGACAGAATTAATCACGTGCATTGTAAAGACATTCGCCAATCAGTTCTGGACGATGCCAAAAACCGCAGGCTCAGCTTTTTAGATGCCGTATTAAATGGCGTGTTCACCGTACCGGGCGATGGTTGTATTGACTATGCGGCGGTGATGGATGTGCTGAAACAGGCAAATTACTCAGGTTGGTTAGTGGTAGAAGCAGAGCAAGATCCTTCGATTGCGCACCCACTGACATACGCAACACTCGGATATAACAATTTGGCGTCCTTTGCGCGAAATGCCGGATTGATGTGATTGAGACATGGAGACCCAAGACATGGAAACAGTTCATAACTTTATTAACGGACAAATCGCAGAAAGCAGTACTGAACGATTTGGCGCAGTATTTGACCCAGCGACCGGCGAGCAAACCCGTCAGGTGGTATTGAGCAAAGCAGAAGAAGCAGAGGCGGCCGTGGCTGCTGCGCATGCGGCTTTTCCTGCATGGAAGAAAACGCCACCATTACGCCGTGCCCGTGTGATGTTCCAATTCAAAGCGCTGCTTGAAGCGAATCAGGACAAACTGGCTCGCCTTATCAGTAATGAACACGGAAAAGTCTACTCTGATGCTGTGGGCGAGTTGACCCGCGGTTTGGAAGTTGTCGAGTTTGCTTGTGGAATTCCACATCTACAAAAAGGGGAGAGCTCTGCAAATGTGGGCTCTGGTGTTGATAGTCACTCCATAATGCAGCCCCTTGGCGTGTGTGCCGGGATCACCCCATTTAACTTCCCCGCGATGGTACCGATGTGGATGTTCCCGATTGCCCTTGCTACCGGTAACACCTTCGTACTCAAGCCTTCTGAGAAGGATCCGTCTTTGGGTCTGATGCTGGCCGAGTTACTGAAAGAGGCCGGATTGCCAGACGGCGTGTTCAACGTGGTCAACGGCGACAAAGAAGCGGTTGATGTGCTGCTGACAGATCCGCGCGTTCAGGCGGTGAGCTTTGTCGGTTCAACACCTATCGCGGAGTACATTTACTCCACGGCGTCTGCGCATGGCAAACGTTGTCAGGCACTCGGTGGTGCGAAGAATCACTGTATTTTAATGCCTGATGCTGACCTTGAAATGGCAAGCGGCGCGATAGTCGGTGCTGGCTTTGGCGCGGCGGGCGAGCGTTGTATGGCACTGTCTGTTGTTGTCGCTGTTGGCGATGAAACGGCCGATAAGCTGGTGGCTTCGCTGTCAGAAAGCATCAACAAAATGCGTGTAGGCCCGGGTATTGTAGACGGCCCTGAAAACGACATGGGGCCAGTTATTTCCGCACAGCATCGCGACAAAATTGTCGGCTACATTGATGCGGGCGTTGAGCAGGGCGCGAAACTGGTGGTCGATGGTCGCGGCCGTAAGGTGGAAGGGCATGACAATGGCTACTTTGTCGGCCCCACGCTATTTGATGACGTCACGCCAGATATGACCATCTATCAGGATGAAATCTTTGGCCCCGTGTTGTCTGTAGTTCGTGTTCCGGATTACCAAACCGCCTTAGAACTGATTAACCGCCACGAGTATGGCAATGGTTCTGCCATCTTCACCCGAGACGGTGAAACTGCCCGTCAGTTCAGTGAAGATGTGTTGGCAGGTATGGTAGGCGTTAATGTGCCAATTCCTGTACCAATGGCATTCCACAGCTTTGGCGGCTGGAAACGCTCAATCTTTGGACCACTGAATGTGCATGGTAACGATGGCGTTCGCTTCTATACCCGAATGAAAACCGTCACCACCCGCTGGCCAGCCAGTGTGCGGCTGGAAACCCACGATAGTCATTTCACTATGCCGACAATGGGATAAAAGAAAATAATGTAAAAGGCTACGCTTGTAGCCTTTATTTAAATATATTGTATTTTAATAAAGCTATTATCTCTAAGCTCTAGACCTTTTTATGTGTAATATCTCTTTTCTCTTATTCTTTATATGGAATTATAAATATATTTTCGATTGATATTGCTTTGTGGTTATGAAAGGCAAGCTTACTTGCTGTTGAACTTTTAACTTAACCCGGAAGTTTAGGTTATTGATAGAAATGTAATCACTGATATGTTGAGAATTGTTGCAAATGAGATGTATTTTTATTCCGCCTTAGTCAAGGTTTTTAAACTTTATAGGGGGAAAAATGAAAAATATGTTTAAAGGAAAAATAGGTCGCTTATTTTCAACTTTTCCCATCATCTTCGGAATGGCAGCTTTTCCGGTTTCAGTCAATGCTGACGTGGCTGGATCGCTAGAGAGTTGCACACGTCAGGTTGAAAGTTATGACGTCTATGAAGCGCTTAAAGTATGTATTGAACAACAACGTGAAGCGCTAGGTATCGCGGGTATCACAGTATCTGTTGTGAAAAACAACACACCAGTGTTTTTGCATGGATTCGGGTATGCAGATATCGATCAAAATAAATTGGTAACACAAGAAACTGGCTTTCGTATCGCATCTATAACCAAGACATTTACTGCTATCGCGGTAATGAAGTTGGTGAACGAAGGGCGTATTTCACTGGAAGATAGCATTTATACATATCTGCCTGATTATCAACCTAAGGTATTACCAGGGACAGACCCAGATATACGTATTAGAGATCTGTTGACACACCACAGTGGTATTTCCTCTGGCTGGATTCAGTCTTACGAACCTAATAAGCCCCTTTTAGACCAGTGGAGAGAGATACCTTTGCGATTAAGCAAAGATTATCTCACCTGGGATAGAAGAACGGTTCACGCATACAACAACCAGGCTTACAGTCTAGCGGGCTTAATCGTTGAGCGTGTTTCTGGTTTGGAGTGGCCTGAATATCTTGAGCAAGAGTTCTTTAAGCCTCTAAACATGCAAAATGCGCTTAGTTATCTCCCAACATCTCGAGAGGGTGTGGCAAAGGGGTATTTGGGTTCCGCTAATACCTCTTTGACTGAGAGTGTTGATTTACCTGCTGGCTCTATTATTGCCAGTGGTAATGACATGGCTCGCTACATGCAAGCTATTCTAGACAGTTGGTTGTATGATTCACATTCAATCCTGCCAAAAAGTCTTCTTAAGGAGATGGCCTCTCGACAAAATACAGATGTTGTATTTGATGGTGAGATGAATATGGGGATTGGCTTTTTTAATATTTCTGTAAACGGTCACAAGGTCATCGCACACGGTGGCGATTTGCCTCCTTTCCATAGTTTAATGTTGATAGCACCTAATCATAATATGGGTGTGTTTGTATCAACTAATGATGGCTTCGGTGAGGGCTACGTGAACGAGCTAGCAACAGCGTTGCTATCGAGCTTGCTGCCACAGAATGAAGATATGCCCGATCCTTACTTTCCTATTGGTGACACGATAGAAAGCCCTCTCCTAAATGGCCTATATGTGGGTGACGACATTTTGAAAGTGGTGAATGGCAGTGATGGCAAACAGTACGTGATAGCGGGAGACTTCTCTAGTGAGATAGTTGCCGTTGCGCCCCACTTCTATGATGTTGTTGGTCTTGATGAAGTATATTTGAAAACGAGTGAAAAGCATCAAGGCTTCAGGCTTATTATCTCTGGTGAGGAACGGTCGCTCTATTTTCCTGTTTCTCTGACTCACGCAGATGAAAGCTTTGAACACTTTGTTGGAACGTATGAGCTGAAAGGGCGAGAATCACCCATCGCTCAGTATGTTATTGTGGATTACGATGCCGAGGAACAATTATTGTATTTCGCATATTCTCCAGAATATTCTCCGACGCCGCTTAAAGTATTGAGTGATACGCTGATTAAAGTACAAGGCTTTGGTAGAAATAAAGGCATGGTGTTTGAAATGATTGATGAGCACACTATGTATGCTGTTGGTCGAGAGTATCGAAATATTAACTGATAAAGAAATTAACAAATAATAAGGCCGCATAAGCGGCTTTATTATTTGGAAAATACCTAAGTTTAATGCTGTAATGCACGAACAGCGTCTGCTGTATCTTGAATGGACTCAACGGCCGCTCTAGGTGTCCAACCAAACACTTCCTTGGTTGCAGAAGTATTGGCGCTCAGGTTCATGTTAAGCATCCCAAGCATGCCTTTCGCTTCGCGGTCAAACAAGGCAGTGAACTTCAACACAAAATCTGGCGCTTTTCTCGTGCTTGGTCCTTTGTAGCCTTGGTCTTTCATGACCTGAGCCATTTGGATAAAGCTGATTGGGTCAGACGTAGCTGCAATGACTCTCTTACCTTTGGCACTGGTTTCAGTCAGCGCTTTCACGTGCAAAACCGCCAGATCACGAACATCTACCATCGGAAAAGCAATGTTTGGCAGCATTGGAAGCTTGCCGCGAAGCATTTGGTCGGTCAGTGCCATGGTTTGTCCTGTGATGTTTTTACCAAGCGGAGGACCGAATACGCCACCTGGGTTAACCACAACCAACTCCATGGCATTTTCATCTGAAAGAGTGTCCATAAATTCCCAGGCTGCACGCTCCGCCAGCGTTTTACTTTTGGTGTAAGTGCTGATCTCGGTTGAGTTAGTATCCGTCCAGTTGTCAGGGCCGAATGTACCTGTCTTCATGGTACCCATCATCGAAAGGATGGAGCTTGTCAAAACAACACGTTTAACGCCTGCAGCTTTTCCCGCACGCAAGGCGCGAAGTGAACCCTGAACAGCAGGGATGATCATTTCATCTTCGGTTTTAGGATTGGCAATCGTGAAAGGAGAGGCGATGTGCATGATGTAATCACATCCTGCTGCTGCTTCATCCCAGCCCTTGTCAGAGGTCAGGTCCAAATGAGCAAAACTCAGGTTGGCAGTATCTACCGACGCTGCTTCAAGTGTTGCGCGAACTTCATTTTCTTTCGCTTCACTTCGAACAGAACCAACAACTTCAAAGCCTTGTTCAAGTGCTTCTTTCGCACAGTGGAGTCCAATAAAACCTGAAATGCCAGTTAGCAGCACTTTTCCGCGAGTATCTTGCGTCATGGTAGATGTCCTTTTTGAATTGTTTATTAAAATACTGGGTGGTACATTAATGCGAGTGAGAACATACTGTCAACATTAAAATACCAGTTGGTACTTAAATATGACCCAAGAAAAAACCAAAGCAGCCAGGGGAAGACCCAAGACCATCAACCGGGAACGTATTCTGGATGTGGCGATGAAGGCCTACTGGCAAGAAGGTACCCGAGGTGTTTCTATCAACGAAATCTGTAAACTGGCAGAAGTGTCCAAGCCCGGTCTGTACAGGGAGTTTGGTAATGAAGATGGACTCATGCAAGCAGCGTTAGCGGCTTATATTGAGCAAACTTTTTCCCCTTTGATTACCAAATTAAAAAGCCAAACTTCGCTAAGCGGTGTGTTGGCGGAATTGGTTGAATTCGTCTGCAATGAGCGAGAAGAGTTACCTGATGGGTGCCTGATGGTAAAAATGCGGGATACCCAAACTAAACTCGGGGACAAAACACAGAATGCGTTAGTGGAAATTCATCACCAATTTATGTTTTTCATCGAAGGCTGGGCGCAAAGAGCAAGGGAAGGCGGCGAGATACCTGAAACTATGTCTAACCAGTTTGTGGCAGATTATATCGATGCGCAATTAACTGCAGCCTTGGCGCAACGGGCGCGTGGAGAAGATGCAGAGAAAGTGAGGACTGTGTTGAAGATGGCGTTTTCAGTTTTAAGTAGATTAGCTTAAAGAAAAAGCCGCAATAGCGGCTTTTCCTAAATTTATATACTTACTAAAAACGGAAACGAGCGCCAAGGCTGACAGTGTTTAAATCCAAGCTCACATTGTCTTGGTAGTCTATTTTGGCAGCCTGATATCCAGCCACAACGCCAAAAGTATCCGTAAACTGGTATGCAGCCTCGATGCCGTAAGAAATGCCAAATTCGCTCTCAGTGCCAACGGCTGTCAACGAGGACGATTCACTACTAAACGTAATATCAGTTGTGTAAGAGCCGAAGCCCAGCACGCCAGTTAGAGAGAAACCACTGTCACCAAAATAGTATGTTGGCTTCACACTAACCACTACGGAGGAAACATCAGTATCGGCTTTGGTTCCGCCAATATTATTGATGTCTGCTGAGCCGTAGTCATTTATGGATGCTTCAAAAGCTAGGTCAAATTTATCATTTAAAGCATAAAGATAGCCCAAGTTTATATTGAAGCCTTTTGCTGTGTCGCTAGATTGTGGAGAGGTGCCTGTCAATCCTAAATCAAGTTCATAATCTGAAGATAGATAGTTAACACCAATGTAGAGATTGTTATCGTTTGCTAACGCTGATGTAGACGCCACTGCCAGTAATAAGAGAGAAGTGTTAAGAAGTTTCATCGTCATTCCTTTGCCTGCCAATTGATCCAAATATCACAAAGCCTTCTGGCTACATTTTATTAACAATACCAGCAGCCCTTATCATAATCTGACTCGCAAATGAGAAATTGAAAGCGCTTTCTTTTTATTGCTTGAATAATGGACTTGTGTAAATTTGCTCTCAATCTGTCTGAGCATTTTCTAACTTCACTTGCTCTCTCAACTGGTACTTCTGGATTTTCCCCGTGGGCGTTCTGGGAATGGTAGTAAAGGCAAAATGCTTTGGGACTTTGAAGCTAGCCAAGTGGTCTCTGCACCAGGCTTTTAACTCTCGTTCGGAAACGGTTTGACTTTCACAGCACTCTACGAATGCAAAAGGTACTTCGCCCCATTTTTCATGCGGGCAGGCAACGACCGCAGCTACGGCAATGGCAGGATGTTTGTAGAGAACATCTTCAATCTCAATGGATGAGATGTTTTCTCCGCCCGAGATAATGATGTCTTTGGATCGGTCTTTAAGCTGAATGTATCCATCGGGGTATTTCACTGCTAAATCACCGGAGTGGAACCAGCCCCCCGCAAATGCAGATTCAGTGGCGGTCAGGTTTTTGAAGTATCCCTTCATCACCACATTCCCGCGGAACATGACTTCACCAATGGTCTTTCCGTCTGCAGGGACGGGCTCCATGGTCTCTGGGTTCATTACATCCAAGGCTTCAAGAGGCAAGTATCTGACGCCTTGCCGTGCTTTAAGTTTGGCTTGCTCCTGAATCGGCAGGTCATCCCACTCATCATGCCATTCATTCACGACAGCAGGGCCATACACTTCTGCCAAGCCGTAAAGGTGGGTGACTTCAAAACCTGCCTGTTGCATCTTCGCGAGTGTGCTCTCCGGTGGAGGCGCGGCAGCGGTGAAAAACGCCACTTCATGAGCGAGTCGCTGGGTTTGTTCAGACAAAAGAATGTCCATGACGATGGGCGCGCCACAAAGATGAGTAACCTTGTGCTCAGTTAATGCATGCCAGATTGGCTCTGCGCGAACCTGTCTAAGACAAACGTGTATGCCGCAGATAGCTGACATCGTCCATGGGAAGCACCAGCCATTGCAGTGAAACATAGGAAGTGTCCAGAGATACGTCGAATGCTTGGGCATATCCGCAGTGAACACATTTCCTAGAGCCAGAAGATAAGCGCCGCGGTGATGACACACCACACCCTTCGGGTTACCCGTTGTGCCGGACGTGTAATTGATAGATATGGCATCCCATTCATCTTCTGGCATCAACCAGCGAAAGGATTTGTCGCCCTGACTGAGAAAGGCTTCGTAGTCTTGATAGGTTGTGTTGGGCGGTTGTTTAGTCTCTTCAGCCCACACAGGGTCACCGTAAACAATGACGATTGGCGAACGCTCTGCCAGTTCGAGCGCACCCTCTGCCATCGGTAAAAACTCCTGATCAATGATCAGCACTTTGGCTTCTGCATGATCAAGTTGATAGGCGATGGTGGCAGCTTCTAAGCGGGTATTGATGGAATGTAACACTGAGCCTGCCATAGGCACGCCATAATGGCATTCCAGCATGGCGGGCGTGTTGGCTAACATAGCAGAAACCGTGTCACCCCGACCAAGGCCGAGATTGGCCAGTTGCGACGCCAACTGACGGCTTCGATCATAGAAAGTTTGATAAGTGATTTTCATGTCACCATGAACAATGGCAACCGAGTCTGGGTAGTTTGATGCTGTACGCTCGAGAAAGCCAAGGGGCGTCAGTGGTTGGTAGTTTGCAGGATTGCGGTTCAGTCCAATGTTATAAAGGTTCGACATCACTAAACCTCACTGATTTCGCCAGACAGGAGGGCGTTTTTCAACGAAGGCGCTGATCCCTTCTTCGCCGTCTTCCGTCAGCATATTGTTTACCATCACTTCGCTGGCGTAGGCATAAGCTTCTTTTAGATTCATTTCCTGCTGGCGGTAAAACGCTTCTTTTCCGATAGCCAGTGTCAGAGAGGATTTTGCTGCGATTTTATCTGCCACTTCTTGTGTCAGTGCCTTTAAGGATGTGCTTTCAGTGACGCGATTAATCAGCCCCATTCGCTCTGCATCAGCGGCAGAAAGCATGTCCCCAGTGAGCAGCATTTCCATGGCATGTTTGCTCGACACGTTTCTGGAAAGAGCAACCATCGGGGTAGAGCAGAAAAGACCAATATTCACGCCCGGTGTGGCAAAACGAGACGTGTCAGAGGCATAGGCGAGGTCACAACTGGCCACCAACTGACAGCCCGCTGCGGTGGCAATGCCATCGATTTCTGCGATCACAGGTTTAGGGCAGTTCACAATGGCAGTCATCATCGCGGCACATTGGCTCATGAGAGAGATGAAAAAGGCACGCCCTTTATCGCCATTACTTCTGGCAGCAGTGATCTCTTTGAGATCATGCCCTGCACTGAACGCAGGGCCGTTTCCGGAAAGGACAATGACTTTTACATCGGAAGAAATAGAAGCGTCAGTGATGGCTTGGTGAAGCTCTCCAATCATAGCCTGTGAGAGTGCGTTGCGCCGCTGGGAGTTATTTAAAGTTAATCGTAATACGCCATTGCTGCTGAGGTCGTGTTCTATCTGCGCTGTCATTGATGGTTCCTATCCTTGGCTAATAACTAGAAGGTGAGTACAGAACACAACGCCAGGCGATGAAAGGTTAGAAGTAAGACTTGTCGGAAACTCAATATTGAAAGACGCATAACGTTGAAAAGTACCAACAACAGTGAAAGTTGGGTGACTAAGTAAGATTGTTCCTTAGTGCATAGTCGACCATTTCAGCGGTAGAGGAGACGTTCAGCTTATGCTTGATGTTCTGGCGATGGGTTTCCACGGTGCGCACACTGATATCCAATTGCTGTGCGATTTTCTTGCTGCTCAAGCCCTTTGCAACAAGAGCAAGCACGGTGGTTTCGCGTTGGCTGAGTATGTTCTTTTTGTTCTCGGACTTTCGGGACTCTTTGACCATATCAAAAAGCGCCTTACTAGAGCTTTGGCAAAAGTAACTGGCGCCGTCATTAACGGTTTTAATCGCATTGATCATTTCTTCCAGCGAGACATCTTTGAGGATGTAGCCAGAAGCGCCGGATTCCATCACTTTCTGAATGTACTCACGGTTATCATGCATGGTCAAAATGAGTATTTTGGTCTTGGGGTGGTTTTGACTGAACAGTTTGGTGGTTTCGATACCGTTGAGCACTGGCATACTGATGTCCATCAATACCACGTCAGGTTTCAAAACTTTGGCTTTCTCAAGCGCCTCTACACCGTTTACCGCTGTACCTGCGACAGCAACGCCAGGTTCATTTTCGATGCGGGCAACAAACCCTTCCAGAACGGCACGGTGATCATCGACCAGCAATACACGAATCTCATCCATGATTTCTCTCCATGATTATGGTGCTGAGTTCTAACAGAATACTCACTTCCGTTCCCCGCTCTTTTTCTGCACTGATTTCAAAGTCACCACCGATAAATTCGATGCGCTCTCGCATATTTCTTAGCCCGATCCCCCGACCTTTGAGCGCTTCGGAAACGTTAAAGCCTTTGCCATCATCGCGAATGATTAACTGCAATCTTTCCCCTAACTTTGACAAGATTATGTCGACGTTTCTGCATTGGCTGTGTTTTTCAATATTCACCAAGGACTCCTGCACCACCCGGTACAAGGTGGTGGTGACTTCCGGAAGCAGTTTGTCATCAAAATCATCCAAATGGGTGTCGATTTGAATGTTCTGTGAAGTAGCAAAGTCTGATGCTAGTAATTCAAGCGCAGCATTAAGGCCAATATCGTCTAAAGCGGAAGGACGAAGGTTACGCGAAATGTTACGTACTTCTTTAATCGCTTTTACCAGAGAGGTTTCGCCTTTCTGAAGGTGTTCTCCGGCAGCGGCACTTCCGTTCTGGCGTAGCTCTTTTGACAGCAACTCAATATGGCATTTTGCCGAGACCAGTAACTGGTTAACGCAGTCATGTAGTTCACGGGAAATGTACTTTTTCTCATCTTCTTGCAGCATCACGTTGCGAAACGCCAACTCACGTAGCCTTTCATCAGCGATTCGGTGCTCGTGTAAATTCACTGCCAGCGCAATCACCACCATGATGAGCACACTGGAAACCAGAATAACCAATATGGCGATGTAGGTATGATTAATGCTGGTTTGAACATCCTGTTTGACCCCTTCGATCTGCTCGCCAATATCTTCAATGTAAAGCCCAGTACCTACCATCCATTTCCACTTGGGTAGCCATATGGCATAGCTCAGCTTTGGGACGACTTCATTGGTAGAGGGTTTATGCCATAAATATTGATGGAAGCCGCCGCCCGCCTTGGCTGAAGCAAGCAGATTCTGGATCAGGAAATTGCCATTAGAATCTTTTAGATTGATAAGATTCTGGCCTTCCAACTCTGGCATGATGGGGTGAGCGAGGTTAAAGCCCGCTTCGTCATAAACAAAGAAATAGCCATCGTTGCCGTAGCGAAGCTGACGGAGTACTTCCAAGGCCTGGTGTTTAAGCTCGGACTCGTTTCTTGACGTGTCATCGTACAGATAATCGATGCTCTGGATAGCAAGGTGAACGTAGTCTTCCAGTGCTTGCTCTTTGGTCGTGAGCATACTCTCGCGGAAGGTGGAGATTTCCTTTACGCCGAGGGATTGGGACTGGTTAATGGTTATCCAGCCGATGACGTAGCTGATAACCACGAGAGGGATCACTGTCATCAAAATGATCTTCAATTTAAGTGACATGTCCCTCTCTCCTTTAAAATGCAAAGGTCTTTGTAATATTAATCGCTTAACGCGTTTTTGCCGAAAATGGTCTTAGGTTAGTTTCCGCTAAGGCCATAGAAAGCCGGGAAGATCAGAATACTGAGCAGCACTGCAACCTGAATGGCGATAAATGGCAAAACACCCCGGTAAATATCTCCTGTGGTAATAGAGGGTGGGGTGACGCCTTTGAGGTAAAAGAGACTGAAACCAAACGGCGGCGTTAAGAAAGATGACTGCAAATTCATCGCAATCAGGATGGCGAACCAAACCATATCAATACCAATCAGTTGAGCGACTGGCGCTAATATCGGCACGATGATGAAGCAGATCTCCACAAAGTCGATGAAAAAGCCCAGCAGCAATACGACGAGCATGGTCAGGATCAGAAAGCCCCATTTATCGCCCGGCAATGCTGTCAGCCACTCTTCAACCAGATAATCGCCACCTGTATAGGTAAATGCCATTGAGAAGGCGGTTGCGCCAATCAAAATACCAAACACCATCGCGGTAACTTTGACGGTTTCTACAGCACTTTCAAACATCAGACGGACTGAAAACTGTCGGTAAACTAATGCCAATACGATAGCGCCAACACCACCTAAAACGGCAGATTCTGTAGGGGTTGCAATACCCGCGAAAATGGAACCCAACACCACAATGATGAGCGCGAGGGGTGGGATAACGGCTTTCAGTGCATCGATGATTTCTGCGGTTCTGTCCTGATCGGGCAGGCGTGTCATGGCTCTGGCGGCTTGTGGATTAAGAAAGGCATAAATCAGGATGTAAGCGATATAGGCACCAACCAATATCAGTCCCGGTAAAACAGCAGCTTGAAACAGATCGCCTACGGGAATGCCGAGCACATCACCGAGTAAAATCAGGATGATGGAAGGAGGAATGATTTGTCCCAGCGTACCTGACGCGCAAATGGTGCCGCAGGCCAGTGACTTTGAATATTGATACTTCAGCATCACTGGCAGGGAAATCAGCCCCATTGCCACGACAGAGGCGCCCACAACACCAGTGGAGGCCGCCAGCAGACAGCCAACCAATACGGTTGAAATGGCCAATCCGCCTCTAACGCCGCCAAACAGGCGAGCCATCGCTTCTAACAACTGCTCTGCCAATCGGGTTTTTTGCAACACCAGCCCCATGAATACAAATAAGGGCACGGCCATCAACACCGTGTTTTCCATCACACTCATAATGCGAAATGGCATGAAGGCAAACATCTCGACGCCTTCTGCCCAAATACCGAATATCAGCGCGATACCACCAAACGTGAAGGCGACAGGAAAGCCAAGTAGCAGTGCAAAGAGAGCAACCACGAACATTACAATACCAATCATGGTGTTACTCCTTTATTTGGTCGTTGGACATCAAGCGTTGAATGGCATTCAAAGACTTCGATATGCCAATCAAAAACAGAAAAAGGAAAGAGACAGGGATCATCCCTTTGATGACCCACCGATGCGGTAAGCCACCGGGGTCGCCACTGCCTTCACCTAATTGGTAGGCCTCTCGGGTAAAGTCGAGACCGAAATAAAAAATCAGAAAGCTGAACGGTAACAGCAAGATAAGGCAACCAAGCAAGTTGATGACCGCCTGAATTTTCTGTGGCCAGCGCTCGTAAAATACATCAATACGGACATGTCCTCCCGTTTTCAGCGCATAGGGGATACCCAGTAAAAACACAGCGGAAAACAGATGCCATTCAAGCTCTTGGGAACCAATCGATACTTGATTGAAGACGTACCTCATCACCACGTTGTAAAACACGTTGATAACGAGCAGCAGGAAAAGGGTACTGGCTATCCAGCCCAGCACATCAGCGATTCTATTAATGGATCGCTCAAGTAATAACAGCGTATGCATGCTCACTCCATGAACAAAAAAGCGCCGGGTGGGATATCCCGGCGAAAAACAACTTCATGCCTTCTATTGGCCTTGAAGATAAGCTTCCTCAGAAATGGAGGTCCAACGGCGTATTTTGTCCAGGTAGGCCTGTTGGGAGTCGAGGATCTTTTTCGCTTGCGCATCTTTGTCGGCATAGTTCGCCAGTAATTTGGTGTTGGCAGAGCGCAAGGCATTAATCACATCCTCAGGGAACTGTTTAACCTGAATGTCGGGATATTCGGTGGTCATTTCTTCCCACGCTTCTGCGCTGGCATGTGCGTTTTGGATATACATGTCGTAAGCCGCAGTACGCATGGCTACCCGAAGGATTTCCTGCAGATCTTCAGGCAGGCGTTCCCAGGTTCGCTTGTTGACGAGAAATTGCAGTTCAGTCGCGGGCTCATGCCAGCCTGTGTAGTAGTAAGGAGCAATTTTGTGAAAGCCCATACGTAAATCCAGCCCTGGGCCTACCCATTCCAACGCATCAATAGTGCGTCTTTCCAGAGCGGTATAAAGCTCACCGGGGGCGATGTTTGTCGGGCTCGCACCTAGCTCAGCCAATACTTCACCAGCAAAGCCGGGAATACGCATCTTTAGTCCTTCCAGGTCATCCACTGAGTTGATTTCCTTTTGGAACCAGCCACCCATTTGAACGCCGGTATTACCGCCGGGGAAGGAAAGAAGATTGTGTGGGGCATAGACTTCTTCCATCAGTGCCATGCCGTCTCCATGATAGAACCAACCATACTGTTCGGAAGCGACCATACCGAATGGCATGGTGGTGAAGAACAGCGTGTTTGGCACTTTGCCTTTCCAGTAATACGAGGCTGAGTGTCCCATGTCATATTGGCCTGACTTCACCATGTCGAAGACACCGAAAGGAGATTTGTGCTTATTAGATGAGTCGATGCGGATCTTTAGACGTCCATTGGACATTCTCTCCGCCATGGCGGCCATATTCTTGGTGGCATCACCGAAAATGGGGAAGTTAGGCCCCCAGGTTTCGGCTAATGTCAGTCGGTAGGTTTTCTCCGCGGCAAAGGCAGAAAAACTGAGGACGGCAGAGAGGCAAATACATGCAAATGCCGCCAGTGCTTTTTCAGTTTTGGAATGTAGAGGTTTCATGTCGCATTTCCTTATTGCTATAGAAATTCCAACGACACGATGAATAACAATTTGATAACAATGAATTCGTAATACCGCGCAAGTACTCGTATGAGGCAACATCATCACTACTTAGATGTTTCCTACGTATTTTTTCGGATCTTATCTATTTAAGGCTCTGAATTTTATGGTGGAATAAGGCTAGTTGTGGCTTCAGGAAAGTAAGCAAATGCTACGTATTTCTTGTGATGGATTTCATTTGTAGGTTTGTTGCTTATTTGTGATCGCGGTGGCTTTTGGCCAACACCTCTCCTGAATAATCCGTCTGGGAAGAAAAGAGAAAGGCCTACACGGTAGGCCTCTCAATCAATTGTTTAGCCATGATTATGGCGAGGTTTTGCAGCCTTTTCGGGTAATATCAACAGTCTTTGACTTAGTGCCTTCACCCAAACAGTAGGTACCAATTAACCTTGTGGTACAGGAAGGCAAACCATTTTCGTCTGCTGTGATAGTGACATAGATAGTGTTAGACAATCTTGTTCCAAGAGTATCACCATGTTGGCAGTAATTTTTATAGAACTCAGTCATATAGGCATTTACATTGGTGAGTGTTTTGATCTCCGATTGTCCGATATAGCCTATACTCATCGCGTCGACCGATTGTGAACCACCCAACTCAGTCTTCCAGGATATGCTTCCTTTGGTTCTCGATGTCATGTAGTACTTCTGAACTGTTGATTTTTCACAGTCCATGACGATACCGCCGCTAAATGGCGCATCAATGTCAGATCCTCGGATGTAAGAATAAAGTTTATCGCTGTTGTTACAGTTAAACGATGGCTCGTCATTATCATTGATGGTCCCAGTGCCTGATTTGAGGTCTGATTCATCCTCTTTTATCCAAGCATCAAGAGTAAAGGTTTTCGCAGGCTCATCGTTGTCATCATTGACAGTGGGGACAACAACGCTGAATATATTGTCCCCCGGTTCAAAATTGACGCTCACGCCCTCACTATTGAGTGTGACATCTTCGGTTGTACCGTTATAACCAATCGTTACATCAGCGCTATAATCCACATTCACTTTGGCCGTATTATCTTTTATGGCTAAAACAACGTCCTTGTCTGCTTTCAGCTTTTGGTTGAGAGATACATAAAAGGTTGCATTTTGTCCTTCAGTAACGGTGTCATCTGACACATCAGAGACTTCAATGTTGCGCTCACTTGGAAATATAGTCGCGTCATAGCACTCGTGACTTTCCTGAGTGTTAGTTGCCATAGCACTAATGCGGTTTGGGAATAAACCAACAACGACTTTTTCACCTGTCTCCGGGTTCAGCCGAACCAGTTTGGTGCTATTGATATTACCCGTTACGTTTTGGTTTTTTGCTGCAATTAATACCTGTCCGTTCTGATCAAGGGTGGCTGCAGTGATGAAGTCAACAAAGTGGAAAGATTCCAATTTGGCAACAGCATTACTGGTGTTGATGCTGAAGGTTCTGCCGTTAGTAATAAATAGCAAATCGCCTTTATAAAACACAAAGTCCCCCCAGCTTGAAAAACCAGAGTAACCGAGTGTTGGCTTGTCAAACTCTGCGATGTCAGTGGTACTGGCTGTTGAAGGGTCAATAGTAAAGAGTTTTCGGTTGTCAGACGCATACAAAGTCCCGGTGGCGGGCTCAAAAGCCATGCGAAAAACGCTGGGAATGTTGCCGACGATAGTATGCGTATTGGTCTGAGAATCGAAATAGGCGAGCTGGTTAGGCTTTAGCTTGGACGCATGGAAATCAAGGCTTGCAAATTCATCTACCGACGTATCTTGCCCTAGTTCCTCAACATAATAGGCTTCGGGTCTCGGCGCACTCACATAATATATACGGTTGGTGTTTTTGTCGTAAGCCATGGCTGAGGTGCTGAACTCAGCGCGCGACTTTTTAATTGCCCGGTCACCGTTGTAGGTGCCTGACAGTTTTTTTGTCTCCTGTAAATCAATCATAAATCCAACATGTCCGCGCCCTGCATTCATGGCATAGACGTTTCCATAACATTCGGCTTTAGCGCCGATAGATATAACACTCGCAAGGATAAAACCTGCAATTAATCGCTTCTTCATGAGCTTCCTCTTTGAATTGTTACATTTGGGTTAAGGAAATATTTCAATTGCATCTCGATACTACTAATGTGGTTTTATATTGATTGACTCATAGGTGAGACATTATGGTTTTTTAAGCTTCAGTGTTTTCTAATTGAGCGCACTAGTGATTGATTAATAAAATTAATTAGTTAGTGCTAAATGTGCGGATAATGAATGTTTGAAGTGTTAATAATGTTTACAGTTCTTGTTGATTTACGCTTAATAAAACAAGATCTGTATTAACTATCAAAAAGCGGGTAAGCCTGATTGAGCTATTGAAATAGAGAGGTTCTGGAAGACTTGGCGAAAGGTCAGAAAAAAGGGCCTTGAGGCCCTATCAATTGTTGCAGCAGTACTAAATTAGACGCTCAAAATCGGTGCCAGCGCTTGTGAGACTTCGCCTTCAGATGCGTCACGGGAAATGGTGAATGAGCGGTAGGTATCGCCACGGCCGAATGAACGGTCAATCTCGGCAAGGCAGCGGATAACCGCACCATCCAATATGAAAGAAAGCTCGATTTCCTTCTTGTTGAACATGCCGCTGTTTTTAAATTCAAGCTCTTGGTAACAGCCAGAAACAGAGGCAAAACCGTTCCCACGCAAATGTCCTTTTTCTACATCCGCTTTCACCAAGTTAAAGCCTTCACGCTCAATGGCGGCAAGCACACGTTGTACCGCGGGCAGCGGGCGAACTTCCAGATAATCACGGTCAGTTGGGTCAATGGCGAAATCAATATCCAGAACAGTCTCTACCCAGACGTGGCTCTGGTTGAGTTTTGCGCTAACCGCCGTAATTGGCGTCTCGTCATGCAGTTTTAGTTCGAACGGGACTTCTTTTTCTTCACCAGGTTGAATAGTGAAAGGGTCATTTGCCTGAATGTGACCAAGGACAAAGACCTGATAACCCACTCCAGAGTCAGACTCAACTTTGACTTCAGTGCAGAGCTTAACTGTGATGGAGTCAATTTCCTGTTCTACATCACCGCCCTTTATATGAACGGTACCACGCAGGGTTTCGCCTTGGTAGACAGATTCATTGTGGAGAATGGTGTCGACTTTTGTTGCGCCAATACCTAAAGAAGCTTTGAGTTTCTTGAACATAGTGATCCTTGATTGTTCAGTGTCATTCTCTGTTTACCGAAGATTGGCTGTCGGTGCAAGTCACAGACATAATAAAGAAAAAGTCAGGGGAGAAGGCCCTGACTTTGTCGAGTTATGCTGCGAGTGACGGCACGCCACTGTGGAAGCGGAACATATCATCTGGTGTTTGGATAAGTTCGGCTTCTTTCTCACCAATGGCTTTTACACGGTCGGAGATATCTCCGCCGGCAATGGCTGCCGCCAGCTTTAGATAATCCTGATAGTGGCGTGCTTCAGAGCGAAGTAGAGAGATATAAAACTTACGCAGTTCTTCATCCAGATACGGCGCAACTTTGGCAAAACGTTCACATGAGCGCGCTTCAATGTAAGCACCAATAATCAACTTATCGACCAATGTTGCAGGCTCATGGGTACGGACAATCGACATGAGACCGCGAGCATAACGACCAGCATTGAGCGGGCTATAAGGCATGTCGCGCTTTTCCATGATCTCGATAACCTGTTCAAAATGATGGAATTCTTCTTTGATGAGGCGAACCATTTTGTCGATTAAATCTGGGCCGTGTTCGAAACCAGCCTTTGGTTTAAGCGGAGCACTCAACCCATTCTTTTTGGCATGGAATATACCTTCCCGCATACCGCGGTAAACGAAATCTTCATAGGGCTTTGCCCACTCCAAAAGTAGCTCGCCACTCGAAGTATCAATGGCATATTTGCGAATAAGCCAGAGGGCGGTTTGGCTTGCTTTCAATTCACAATTTGCATGATCACGTAGAAGAATAGTTTCGTTTTCCGGTTTTATGGCTTCATCAATCCAGGCTTGTGGAGTTTCACAGTGCAGGAATCCGCGCACTGGCTCGAGCAGGCTTTCTAATTCAGGGCTTAGCGACATCGATTTTCTTTGGTCTTTTTAGTGCTTTGAAGGCGGCAATTATACAGCTCAGCCCTAGTGATACCAAACACGCTCTAAGCCGCTGGCACTTTGATGTTCGAAAAAGTTGAACATCAAACTCAAATCTCTCTGGTTTTATTCAGGATTGGGTTTCCCTAATCTTTATTTCTAGAGCAATCAGTGACGTGACAAAGGAGATTCAAATGATTGATATCCGTAAATCTGAACAGCGTGGCCGCGCAAGCTTTGGTTGGTTGGATAGTCGCCATACTTTCTCTTTTGGTCATTATCACGATCCTGACCAAATGGGTTTCTCAGCGCTTCGTGTCATTAACGATGATGTGGTGAAACCGTCAGCAGGATTTGATACTCATGGCCACCGTGATATGGAGATCATTAGTTATGTTCTCGACGGTGTGATTGAGCACAAGGACAGTGAAGGTAATATTCAGTCTCTTCCAGCAGGCGAATTTCAATTGATGTCTGCCGGAAAGGGGATTTACCACAGCGAATACAATGGCTCGACCGACAGTGACCTCCGCTTCTTACAAATTTGGATTCAGCCTAACAAGAGAGGTGGCACACCAAGTTATCAGCAGAAGGACTTTGGCAAAGCACCAGGCTTCACTGTGATTGCAACGCCTGACGGCCGTGACGGCACATTGAACATTAAGCAAAATGCCCGGTTATTACAGTTAATTTTGGAAAACGATAGTTCGGAAACCTTCAACCCGGAAATGGGCAGTAATGTGTATGTGCATGTCGTAGCGGGAGAGCTGTCAGTGAATGATGTTGTTCTCTCAGGTGGAGACGGTGCCAAAGTCAGCGGGCTCTACCAAGTCTGTCTGAAAAATAACGGCGCAGAAAACGTAACGGCTCTGATATTCGATTTACCTTAACGTGTGTGGGCTCGTGAAATAGAAGGTCGGCCAAAAGCTGGCCTTTTTGGGTTTTGGGAAAACATCGCAGGAAATACTCCTGACACGATCTGTCAGTAGGTGTCAGTAATCTCTTTTCAACCCATACGAAAGGAGAAAACACCATGGATAACGTTGTAGAAACTGTAAGATTCAAATTGAAAGAAGGCACTGACGTAAACGCTTTTCTGGCAGCTGCAGAAGGTACTTTGCCTTACATCAGCGGTTGTGAAGGGTTCGTCTACCGCTCGTTGAGTTTTGATGAGCAATCGCAGGAATGGACAGACATTGTTTACTGGACCAATCTTGCTAACGCACAAGCTGCCTCTAAAAACTTCATGAACGACGAAGGTGCGCAGAAGATGGTGTCGCATATTGATAGCGCTACACTTGTTATGGCGCATCAAGGCGTCAGAATGAGTGCAATGGGTGAATGTATCGAGTCTGCGTAACAGGAATTATCAATGAGTAAATCGGAGCGCTTGTTTGAGCTTCTCACTTTACTGCGTAGTAAACGTTACGCGGTCACAGCGAAGGCATTGGCAGAAGAGTTGAATGTCAGTGAGCGCACGATTTACCGTGATATCCAATCCCTGCAATTGTCCGGCGTTCCCATTGAGGGCGAAGCGGGGATTGGTTACCTGTTAGGCAAAGGATCACACCTTCCGCCTCTTATGTTTACGGAAGAAGAAATCATGGCGCTGGAGCTGGGTATGCGAATGGTTCGTGCGTGGTCAGATAGGAGTTTGGCTTCTGCTACCGATAGCGCATCTCGAAAAATTCGCTCTGTCTTACCGGAACACCTCAAAGCACAGATAGATGCACTTCCTCTGGCCGTGCCAGCGTTTCATGTAGAAACTGAGTGCGCTGTTTATGGCGAATTGCTTCGTGAAGCTACCTCTGAGAAACACAAAACAAAAATCAAATACCAAACAGGAGAAGGGAAGTACTCAGAGCGCGTTATTCACCCTCTAGGTCAGGTTTACTGGGGAAAAGTCTGGACGCTGGTGGCTTGGTGTGAGCTTCGGGATGATTATCGGAGCTTCCGCATAGACCGTATTCAGTCCATCGAAGTGTTGGGAGAACATTTCGAAGCCAGCGAGGTGAAATCTTTCCAGCACTATCTGTCGTTTTGTGAAGAAAGCTGAATTGAGTGAAAGCTTAAATACAAAAAAATTAAACCTTTCTGAAAATGCTCCCGTAAATATTCTCCGCTGATCAGCAAAACCTCGGGTTGTACCCTTACATTTAAATAAAAATAAGGAGAGATCATATGATTTCTTTTAAGGTTTTGTCGTCTTTAAAATCAATGCTGGTAACTTCTGTACTGGTACTATTTCTTGCTGCTTGCGGAGCCCAGGCTCACAATCATGGCGGGAAACAAAACATCGTTGAAATCGCTGCCGGTAACCCCGATTTCAGCACCTTGGTGGCAGCGGTGAAAGCAGCAGGTTTGGTAGAAACACTGCAAGGGCCCGGTCCTTTTACTGTGTTTGCGCCAACCAATGAAGCGTTTGCCAAGTTGCCTGCGGGAACAGTTGAAAGCCTCCTAAAACCAGAAAACAAAAACCAACTCGTCGCGATTCTCACCTATCATGTGGTGCCAGGAAAAGTGATGGCAAGCGATGTTGTAGGTCTTTCAGAAGCGAAAACCGTTCAGGGAAGCAAAGTCAAAATTGATTCGTCGAATGGCGTGAAAGTAGATAATGCCAATGTCGTAGCGACCGATATAGAGGCATCAAATGGCGTTATTCATGTTATCGACAGCGTTATTATTCCTCAGTAAACACCGAAATTAGAATGCAAAAGAAGCGGGCTGATTAGCCCGCTTCTTTTATTTTGGAAACTGATTAAGCTAGAACGTCGGTAGCGACTTTGTAGCTTGGATCTTCAATGTGGTTGATCTCAACCAGGCTGCCCGCTTTAGTCAGCAGTGCCAAACAGTCTTGTGACAGGTGGCGGAGGTGAAGCGTCTTACCTGCTTTGTTGTAGCGCTCTGCCAATGTCTCAATCGCTTCAATCGCAGAGTGGTCTGCCACTCGGGATTTGCCGAAATCGACAATCACGTCTTGTGGGTCGTTCTGAGCATCAAACAGCTCAAGGAAGTTGGCTACTGAACCAAAGAACAATGGACCGTTCACTTCGTAGACTTTCGAACCTTCCTCATTGATGTGGCTTGAAGCATAGATGTGCTTTGCATGTTCCCACGCAAACATCAGTGCAGAGACAATCACACCCACGATAACCGCAATCGCCAGGTCAGTAAGAACGGTAACAACGGTCACCAGCACGATAACGAAGAAGTCGCGTTTTGGTACACGGCTAGCCAGCTTGAACGTTGCCCATTCAAACGTACCGATAACCACCATAAACATGACACCAACCAGCGCAGCCAGCGGGATCATTTCAATCAGCGAAGAGGTGAACAGGATGAAGCAAAGCAGGGCAAGCGCAGCAACAATACCTGACAGACGACCACGACCACCTGAATTTACGTTGATCATTGATTGGCCAATCATTGCACAGCCACCCATAGCGCCGAAGACAGAACAAGTCACGTTAGCTACGCCTTGACCGACACATTCGCGGTTACCGCGGCCACGGGTGCCCGTCATTTCGTCAACAACGGTCAGAGTCAGCAGGGATTCAATCAGACCAACAGCCGCCAGAATCAGCGCATATGGCAAGATGATGTAGAGAGTTTCCAGATTGAGTGGAACAGTTGGGAACGCGAAAGTAGGCAGTGAGCCAGCCAGCGTCGCGTTCTCATCACCACTCATGGAGCGCAAGAAGTCGACAACGGTACGGGTATCGAGATCCAGCAGGACTACCGCTGCCGTCACAGACACAATCGCAACCAACGACGACGGTACTGCGGTGGTGATTTTTGGTAGGAAGTGGATGATAGCCATGGTAATCGCCACCAAGCCAAGCATCAGATAGAGTTGCTCACCTTGCAGCCATTCCATTTCACCATTAAGACCAGGAACTTGGAATTGACCAAGCTGTGCAAGGAAGATGACGATGGCCAGACCGTTAACAAAACCAATCATGACTGGGTGTGGCACCATGCGGATAAACTTACCGAGCTTAAACACACCCGCCAGAATTTGAAGCGCACCCGCTAGCATGATTGCTGCAAAAAGATATTGAATACCGTGTTCTGCAACCAGACTGACCATGACAACTGCCATGGCACCTGTTGCGCCAGAAATCATACCTGGGCGACCGCCAAGGATAGAAGTCAGCAGACCCATGATGAACGCAGCATACAGGCCAACCATTGGGTCAACGCCTGCAACGAAAGCAAACGCAACGGCTTCTGGTACCAGAGCGAGTGCAACAGTCAGACCTGACAGAATGTCGTTCTTGGCCGAGTGTTTAGGAAACTTGGGGAATTCAAACATCTTGTTCGGTTACTTCTCTAAAAGTGGGTTGTTGGCAATTCGACAAAGACGGCGATACTACCTAAAAGTGTGATTTTGTTCAATCTTGGTAACGTATTTGTGAAACTTGCAAGCACATTCGCTCTAGATAGAACAGTGTCTTATAACAACATTGATGTGCTTCAATTACCCAAACTGATTAGACGTCAAAGCGATGGCAGTTTGATGAATAAAAACCTAGATGCTCAAAAAGCAGCCTTTTGTTTGGGCAACTGCACATAAAAAAAGAGCCATGCTAAGCATGGCTCTTTCTGTACCGGACTTCTTATTGGAAGTTAGGCTTTGTCGCTGGGGCTGCAGCGCTGTTGGTTGCCGTTTGGCTACCTGCTTGGCGCGTTTCAGCTCGTTCGCTTCGGAATTCAGCAATGGCTACTTCAATCGCTGATCCAGCGCTTTCCGGTGCTGGCGCTTTTGTCATTGGAGACGTAGCACGACCGATGCGAATAGCAGGCTTAGCGGGCTTCTCTGCCTCTACAGCAGGGATTTCGCTCGCTTCCATTACACTCTTCACATTCGCCTCTTCAGCTTTTGGTGCTTCTACCTGTGCAGCAACGGCTTCGACAACTGGTTCAGCGGTAGGTGCTTCTTCTTCAGGTGCATTAACCGCAACAGGTAGCTCTTCGTTCAGGGCGTCAGCACCTTCATACTTGGCTTTCTCTTCCAACACCGTTGGCACTGAACGACGCACAATTACTTTACCCATTGCCATTTCAGGGAAGGCTACACCACCAACGGCAACTGCCTTCGGTACTGGTGCTTCCTCTGCAGCGGGGGTTTCTGTAACGGCTTCTGCCACAATAGGTGCTTTCTGAGCAGCTTTCGAAGGCCATACTTTACCCATTGCCATTTCTGGAGAAGCAACACCAGACTTCAGAACAACTTTGTTGCGCTTTTCAACGATAGAAACGGCAGTTTCCATCATATCCAGCTGCTCAAGACCTTGCTCTGTGGTTGCAGATTCATCTTCGCGATTGCTGCGACGACGACGTTGACCACTTGCGCGCAGGTGACGAGGTGAACGGCGGTTACGACGCTTCTCTTCACGTTGTTCACCATTTTCATTAGCTTCAACAGCTTCTGGTGCATCGGTGCTTGCTTCAGCTTTCGCTTCTTCTGCTACGGCTTTACCCATTTCGTGAAGTGGGTTCACCGCTGCAACTTCTACTTCTTCTGCGTTATCAGCGACACGGACTTTCTTGTTCAGCTTGCGGCGTTGACGGCGTTGTTTCACTTTCTCCGTCTTTTCCGCTTTCTCTTGCTTCTCAGCCTGAGAATCTTCTTTTACTGGCTTAGCCGCTTTCGCTTGCTGTTGACGTTGGTCTGCTTTTTCAGCCTTATCAACTTGCTTACGGTTTTGCTTCTTCGCTTGTTTTTCCTGGCGCTCGTTTGAACGTTCGCCGTTCTCTGGGCGCTCTTTACGGCGTTGTTGCTTCTTCTCACCACGTTGTTCGGTGTTCTTGCCGTTTTCATCGCGTTGATTGTTGCGAGAACCGCGACGAGTGCGGTCTTGAGAACGCTTGTGGTCACGACGGTTACGAGACTCGCGTTTTGGCTCTTCTTTCTTCTCTTCTTCCACCGGAGCGCTAGCAAACAGACCAGAGATGAAAGAAACCAGACGCGAGAACAAACCAGGCTTCGCTTCAGCAGCTTTAGGTGCTGGTTTAGCCGCTGGCGCCGGAGACGCTGGAGCAGCAAAACCTTGCAGCGCAGGCTCTTCGCGTTTTTTCACAACGCGCTCAGCAGGCGCTTCGTCCTTGCTATCGTTTTCACGCATTGCTTCCAATTGCTCAGGCAAATGGTAAGACAGAGAAGTCACTTCATCGCCACCACGGATACGAACCACTTCAAAGTGCGGCGTTTCCATGTTTGCATTTGGTACAACGATGACGCGAACGTTATGGTACTTCTCAACGTGCTGGACTGAACGACGCTTTTCATTCAGTAGATAAGAAGCAACAGGGACAGGCACTACTGCCATTACCTGAGCGGTGTTTTCCTTCAGCGCTTCTTCTTCGATCAGACGCAAGATAGACAGAGACAAGGATTCGTTATCACGAATCACACCGGTACCTGTACAACGAGGACAGATGTGGTGGCTTGCTTCTGCCAGAGAAGGGCTCAGACGCTGGCGGGACATTTCAAGCAGCCCAAAGCGGGAAATACGGCCGATTTGAACACGTGCACGGTCCATGCGGACAGCTTCACGTAGGCGGTTTTCTACTTCACGCTGGTGGCGAACAGGGGTCATATCGATGAAGTCGATAACAACCAGACCACCAAGGTCACGCAGGCGCAATTGACGTGCAATTTCGTCTGCCGCTTCGAGGTTTGTCTGCAGCGCCGTTTCTTCGATATCAGAACCCTTGGTCGCGCGAGCGGAGTTGATGTCGATAGAAGTCAGTGCTTCAGTTGGGTCGATAACAATCGAACCACCGGAAGGCAAACGCACTTCACGTTGGAATGCAGATTCAATCTGGCTTTCGATTTGGTAGTGGCTGAAAAGTGGTACTTCTCCTTCATAGCGCTTAACGCGATTCAGGAAGTCAGGACGGGTCGCCTGGATACGCTCACGAGCCTGATTGTAAACTTTCTCACTGTCGATCAGTACTTCACCGATGTCACGGCGTAGGTAATCACGGAATGCACGTGCGATAACATCGCTTTCCTGATAAATCAGGAATGGAGCCGCTTTAGATTCGGCAGCGCCCTGGATGCGTTCCCAGTTGTTGAGCAGGTAGTTTAAGTCCCACTCTAGCTCTTCAGCAGATTTGCCAACACCAGCGGTACGGACGATCAGACCCATGCCTTGAGGCAGTTTCAGACCAGACATCGCTTCTTTCAGCTGGCTACGCTCTTCACCTTCGATACGACGGGAAATACCGCCAGCACGAGGGTTGTTTGGCATCAGAACCAGGTAGCTACCCGCAAGAGAAATGAAAGTGGTCAGGGCTGCGCCTTTGTTACCACGTTCTTCTTTATCAACCTGAACAATGACTTCCTGGCCTTCTTTCAACACCTCTTTGATGTTTGGACGGCCTTGGTAGCTATAATTGTCTGGGAAGTATTCGCGGGCAATTTCTTTAAGAGGAAGGAATCCGTGGCGTTCAGAACCGTAGTCTACGAATGCTGCTTCAAGACTTGGCTCAATACGTGTAATACGGCCTTTATAGATGTTTGCTTTCTTCGATTCATGGCCAGGGCTTTCGATATCCAGATCGTATAAGCGCTGACCGTCAACCAATGCGACGCGCAACTCTTCCTTTTGAGTTGCGTTAATCAACATTCTTTTCATATCAAATTGTTCTCGATTATTTGTTGTTATTAGTTGTCGGAAACGAGAGAAAGAACGCAATGCTGCCAGGTCCCAAGTCTGACGTTAATGCAACCTCACGGCTGGGAAATCAGGGACGCTCCAGGGCACTACTTATCCACCCACTGATACGGAAATAAGATATTCAATCCGGTTTATTCAGTCGGCTATTCGCCACAAATGGCGACAGTCTCTTTGACACTGGTTATTTTTCCCGTCGTGCCAACAAACTAACGGGTGCTTTATTCCTCATGTCTTACGCCGAGTGCTGCATGATTAAGACACCTCTAACTACCAGCGGAACAGATACTACTCAGAAATAGTGCTAGTGGCGGTTAGGGGTCTGAGATAAAGCGGTAAAGATTTACTCTATTTGTCGACTTTTTAGTCGTGGTGAGCAAAAAAGCTTCAAACTTTTCTGCTTTACGGCGCAACTATAGCAGGGACACATTTTTGCAGCAAACTACTTTGATGCAATGTAGAATCTACGCCCTATGAATACTGAAAAACCTAAAGTGCAATTCATCGACATTTCAGATGACATTGCAGGCCAGCGGATCGATAACTTTCTCCGAAATAGGCTAAAAAACGTACCTAAAAGTATGATTTATCGCGTTCTCCGTAAAGGAGAGGTGCGAGTTAATAAAAAACGCATAAAACCTGAATATAAGCTTCAGGCGGGTGATGTTATTCGCTTACCACCCATCAAGATCCCAGAGACAGCGCAGGTTGAAGCACCAAGCACTAAACTGAATCGTGTTGCAGAATTGGAAAAATGTGTGATTTATGAAGACGATCACATGTTAGTGCTCAATAAACCTTCCGGAACCGCAGTTCATGGCGGGAGTGGCCTCCACTTCGGTGCCATTGAGGCAATGCGTGCATTACGCCCTGATGCCCGTTTTCTGGAATTGGTGCATAGAATCGACCGCGATACATCCGGCATCCTGCTGATTGCGAAAAAGCGCTCGGCACTGCGTCACCTTCAGGCGCAATTTCGCGAGAAGACGGTGCAGAAATACTATTTTGCATTGGCAATGGGTAACTGGAAGCCTTCGATGAAGAAGGTGACAGCACCACTTCTGAAAAACGAAGTGAACAGTATTGTTCGCGTAAACCCAAATGGTAAGCCTTCTGAAACCCGCTTTAAGGTGATGGAGCAGTTCGAGCAGGCAACTTTGGTGCAGGCGAGCCCAATTACAGGTCGTACCCACCAAATCCGTGTGCATGCACAATATGTCGGTCACCCGTTGGCATGGGATGACCGATATGGCGATCCACGATTTGATGCTTACACCAAGAAATTTGGTCTGAGCCGCCTGTTCCTGCATGCGGCCAATATTAAGTTTACCCATCCGGGCACAGAAGAACTGATGGATATCTCTGCCCCATTGGATAAACAATTAGAACGAGCACTGGAAGGTTTAAGGAAAGCGCCAAGTGTTAGCTAACTATAAGCTGGTCATTTTTGATTGGGACGGCACCGTGATGGATTCTGTCGCACGTATCGTTTCGAGCCTGGAAGAAGCAGCCCGTTTAACGGGGGGCTTACCAGAACTCTCTGGCAATGAACTCAAACAAATGATTGGGTTGAGCCTCGACAAAGGATATGAATTTCTCTATCCCGATTCACCTTCAGAAAAGCTGGATGATTGGAAACACCACTACGGGCAGCAGTTTCGTGTCGATAACGCAACGCCGATTGACTTGTATCCTTCAAGCTATACGTTCTTAGAAACGCTGCAGCAAAGAGGGCATTTGCTAGCTGTAGCAACAGGTAAATCCCGCGCAGGTTTGGATAAGGCCATTGCTGATACTGGCACTTCTGCGTTTTTCGTGGCGACACGTACTGCAGATGAAACAGCTTCAAAACCCGACCCACTGATGATTCATGAGCTCTTAGCTCAGCTTGGTGTTGAGGCAAAAGACGCTGTCATGGTGGGAGACACAACTCACGACATGCATTTGGCACAGAATGCAGGTGTTGATGCTGTTGGTATTACCTGGGGTGTTCACGAGAGGGAGACGCTAGCGGCGTATCATCCTGTTACGATTGTGGACTCTCTGGAAGCACTTCTTTAGTCGTAGACTGGAGACAAGTAAAAGTGGGGCGATAGCCCCATTTTCTGTCTAAGAGCTACAGGACTTCGATTCCTTCCTCTCGGAGCATTTCGCATAGGCGAATCAAAGGCAGGCCAACTAAGGTGTTTGGGTCTCGTCCTTCAAGCTTGTTGAACAGTGCAATCCCCAGCCCTTCGCACTTAAAGCTTCCTGCACAATCAAGTGGTTGTTCTTTTTGCACATAGCGTGTGATTTCTTCTTCATTCAAATGTCTGAAGTGAACATGAAAGGGCTCCAGATCTGTTTGTGCGTCGCCAGACTCTGCGTTCAACAAAGTTAATCCCGTATAAAAGGTGACATGCTTTCCTGACGCCGCCTTTAACTGCTCAATAGCCTTTGCTTCTGTATGAGGTTTCCCCAAAATCTTTCCATCGATCACACAAACTTGATCGGATCCTATGATGATCGATCCTGGGTGAGCATCTCGACATGCCAGCGCTTTTTCCAATGAGAGTCGTTTCACTAGATCAGTCGGAGACTCATTTTCTTTAGCAGATTCATCAATATCCGGTGAATGGGTGATGAAGGGGAGGGCTAGTTTTTTCAGTAATGCTTGACGGTATTTAGATCCTGAAGCCAGCACAATTGTTTGTTTATTCATCTAACGATGATCCTTTACCAGAATATTCGTATACGTGGGCAAGTGTAATGTTTTAAACTTGCGGAGGCGAGTGGGCTTCCGACGAGCTTTAGCTATGGGCGCCCATTCAAGATCAATAATGCTAAGTACCTGTTGAACAGAAAGTAACCTTTTTTCTTTTTCTTGGGCTTTTGAAGCGCTTGAATAGAAGTAAAGGCATAAATTTCTTTGACTCAGGCTACATTGGAGGCTAGAATTCGCGCCCTATGCAAAAGGTAAAGCTACCACTAACGGTTGACCCGTTTAGAAGTGCGCAAAAGCGACTTGACTACGATGGCATCATCGCTGTGAAGCAACTGGAGCGTATTGCTGAGGCAACTGAAGGTGTAATCAGTGATGCTGAAGTGAAGCTTTCATTTGACATTGACGCTCAAGGGCTGAAGATTGTACGCGGAAACGCCAAGGTCGACGTTAATTTAGAGTGTCAGCGTTGTTGGAAAGCCTTCCCGCATCATTGTGAAGTCGAATTTATTTACAGCCCGGTTTTCAATGAAGATCAGGTTGGCAATTTACCGGATGCTTATGAGCCGGCATTAGTCGACGAAAATGGTGAGATTAACCTGCTTCAACTTGTCGAAGATGAGTTGATTGTGGCTCTGCCACAGGTTGCCATGCACGACGAAGTAGACTGCGAAGTCGATTCCGATGGTATGGTATTCGGGGAAATCCCGCTTGCTGATGAGCGTCCGAATCCATTTGCCGTTTTGAAAAACTTAAAGCAAAGTAACGAGGAGTAGGGTCAATGGCCGTACAACAGAACCGTAAAACCCGTTCTAAGCGTGGTATGCGTCGTTCACACGATGCGCTGGGCACTTCAGCTCTGTCTGTAGATGCAACTTCTGGTGAAACTCACCTGCGTCACAACGTGACTGCTGACGGTTTCTACCGTGGCCGCAAGGTAATCAACAAGTAAGGTTGAGCCTTGACAGGTCTAACCATTGCACTTGATGCGATGGGCGGGGATTTCGGTCCTCAAGTAACAGTGCCTGCCTCCGTGCAGGCATTGTTGCATTTCCCCTCGTTAAAAGTGGTACTCGTCGGTGATCAATCCGAGATCACCCGCCAGCTCGTATCGCTGGATCAAAAAAATAATCCCCGCATTTCAATTGTTCATGCGGAATCTTCTATCGCCAATGACACACGTCCTTCGCAAGCCTTGCGTTCAAGCAAAGGTAGCTCGATGCGTATCGCACTCGAACTGGTTGCGGAAGGAAAGGCTGATGCCTGTGTCAGCGCGGGTAATACTGGCGCTTTAATGGCACTTTCCCGCTCTCTTCTTAAATTGCTTCCAGGCATTGATCGTCCTGCACTAATTTCTGAGTTACCAACAATGGGTAACCAGCAAAGCTGGCTATTGGATTTGGGGGCAAACGTCTCGGTTGATGCCGACACCTTGTTTCAGTTCGCAGTGATGGGGTCGGTACTCGCTGAAGAACAACTGGGCTATCAGCCATCAGTTGGACTGCTCAACATCGGTGAAGAAGAGATAAAAGGGAACGACTTAGTTAAACGCTGTGCGGAAATGTTGCAACAGTGCTCTGCAGTTAATTACATCGGTTATGTAGAAGGCGACCAGCTTTATACAGGGAAAGCTGATGTGATTGTCTGTGATGGATTTGTCGGCAATGTAAGCCTGAAAACCAGTGAAGGCGTCGCAAGACTGTTTTTAGAAAGCTTAAAAATGCATGTTCTAGCGAATCCTCTCAAGAAACTGGTGGCTAAATGGTTATTTGGTGGGCTGTTTAACCGGCTCAAACACCTGAACCCCGACCAGTACAATGGCGCAAGTCTGTTAGGATTGCGCGGCATTGTAGTTAAAAGCCACGGACGTGCTGATATATCCGCTTTCCAACATGCTATCGGAGAAGCGGTACACGAAGTCGAACGGCAACTACCTAATAAAATATGTGACCGTTTGGAAGCCGTACTACTCGAGAGGCATTATTAGTCTTCATGTACAGTAAGATTCTAGGCACAGGCAGTTATCTGCCTGAGCAAATCCGCACAAATGCGGATCTCGAAAAAATGGTTGATACCAGTGATGAGTGGATCACCGCGCGCACTGGTATTAAAGAACGTCGTATCGCCAGTGAGCAAGAAACCGTTGCCACTATGGGCTATCACGCTGCATGTCAGGCTATCGACATGGCAGGGATTGATAAGCAAGACATCGACCTGATTATTGTTGCTACAACAAGTGGCGAGAGCGCATTTCCCGCAGCGGCGTGTGATGTGCAGGCCATGCTGGAAATCAGCGGTTGTCCTGCTTTTGACATTGCAGCAGCGTGTTCAGGCTTTGTTTATGCGCTGAGTGTGGCTGATCAATATGTGAAGTCAGGCATGGCGCGTAATGCTCTGGTGATCGGCGCTGATCGTCTGTCTCATCTCTGTGATCCAGAAGACCGCTCAACCATCATTCTTTTTGGTGACGGTGCCGGCGCGGCGGTAATTGGTGCCAGCGAAGAGCCAGGCATCATTTCAACGCACCTGCGTGCAGATGGAAAGTTCGGCGACTTGTTGAAAGTCAAATTCCCTCAACGTGCGAAAGCGGGTAGCCCAGTTGAAGCAGATTCATGGCTTCATATGGCAGGCAACGACGTGTTCAAAGTTGCTGTAACGCAGCTGGCCAACATCGTTGCTGAAACGCTGGACGAGAATCAAATGGACAAGTCAGAAATTGACTGGTTGGTTCCTCATCAAGCGAACTACCGCATCATCAAGGCAACCGCGAAGAAACTCGCGATGTCGATGGACCAAGTTGTGATTACGCTTGACAAGCATGGCAACACGTCGGCCGCCTCCGTTCCAACTGCACTTGATGAAGCAGTTCGCGACGGACGCATTCAACGCGGCCAAACGATTTTGCTTGAAGCCTTCGGCGGTGGTTTCGCCTGGGGTTCAGCTTTGATCAAATATTGATAAGGAATACATAATGTCTAACTTTGCTGTGGTTTTCCCTGGTCAGGGTTCACAAGCCGTGGGCATGTTGGCAGAACTGGGTGAAAAGTTCGCCATCGTTAAAGAAACGTTTGCTGAAGCGTCTGAAGCGCTGGGTTATGATCTTTGGGCTTTGGTTCAAGATGGTCCAGCAGAAGATTTGAATCAAACCAACCGTACTCAACCTGCATTGCTGACGGCTTCTGTCGCCATCTGGCGCGTTTGGCAACAAGAAGGTGGCGCGCAGCCCTCAGTGATGGCGGGTCACAGCCTCGGTGAATACTCCGCGTTGGTTTGTGCCGGCGTTATCGATTTCAAAGAAGCCGTTAAGCTGGTTGAACTGCGTGGCGAACTCATGCAAGAAGCCGTTCCAGCTGGTGTTGGCGCAATGTCTGCGATCATTGGTTTAGATAACGACGCTATCGCGAAAGCGTGTGAAGAAGCGGCAGAAGGGCAGGTAGTTTCTCCGGTTAACTTCAACTCACCTGGCCAGGTCGTTATTGCAGGTAATAAAGAAGCAGTTGAGCGAGCAAATGCACTGTGTAAAGCCGCGGGTGCAAAACGTGCGCTACCGCTACCAGTGTCTGTACCTTCACACTGCGCATTGATGAAACCTGCAGCAGACAAACTGGCTGTTGCACTGGATGATCTGACATTCTCTGCACCTTCAATTCCTGTCATTAACAACGTTGACGTAGCGACTGAAACTGATCCTGCAGCGATCAAAGAAGCGTTAGTTCGTCAACTACACGGCCCAGTTCGCTGGACCGAAGGTTGCGAAAAAATGGCAAATGAAGGCATAGAACTGCTACTGGAAATGGGCCCAGGTAAAGTACTGACGGGTCTTGCTAAGCGTATCGACAAGCGTTTGAGTGCAGCGGCAGTTAACGATTCAGCTTCTCTGGAAGCAGCTAAGTAATAAATTCTGGGATTCACAGCCAGCGATAGAGCTGGCTGTTTAATAAAGGAACGAAAACTGATGAACCTGAACGGTAAAATTGCTCTTGTAACAGGTGCGAGCCGCGGAATTGGCCGTGCAATTGCTGAACTTCTGGTTGAGCGTGGAGCAACTGTTGTAGGTACTGCAACTTCTGAGAGCGGTGCCTCAGCAATTAGTGAATATCTGGGTGAAAATGGCAAAGGTTACGCACTAAATGTAACCTCTGCTGAGTCCATTGAGGCAGTACTGAAAGCAATCAAAGAAGAGTTTGGTGACATTGATATTCTGGTAAATAACGCAGGTATCACTCGCGACAACCTTCTGATGCGAATGAAAGACGACGAGTGGCAGGACATTATGGACACCAACCTGACGTCTATCTTCCGCATGTCTAAAGCAGTACTGCGTGCGATGATGAAAAAGCGTAACGGTCGCATCATCAACGTAGGCTCAGTGGTTGGCACCATGGGTAACGCCGGTCAGGCAAACTACTCTGCGGCGAAAGCGGGAGTTGTGGGCTTCACCAAATCTATGGCACGTGAAGTTGCATCACGTGGTATTACTGTAAATACTGTTGCCCCAGGTTTCATCGAAACCGATATGACAAAAGCGCTGAATGATGATCAGCGTGCAGCGACATTGGCTCAGGTACCTGCTGGTCGTCTGGGTGATCCACGTGAAATTGCGGCAACGGTCGCATTCCTTGCATCAGAAGATGCAGCTTATATCACGGGTGAAACACTGCATGTCAACGGCGGCATGTACATGATTTAAACAATAAAGTTGCACCTCTAAATGATTCAGGTCAAAATCCGATGGTTTATCAGCCAAATCGTGGTTTGACCAGCATTTCGGGTGTTGCAACTTCCACGTTATTGAATAAACTACTGCACATATCGCATCTGCGAATCTTGTAAGGAATAGTATTAATATGAGCAACATCGAAGAACGCGTAAAAAAAATCATCGTTGAGCAACTGGGCGTAGACGAAGCAGAAGTTAAAAACGAAGCATCTTTCGTTGACGATCTGGGCGCAGACTCACTGGATACCGTTGAGCTGGTAATGGCTCTGGAAGAAGAATTCGATACCGAGATTCCAGACGAGGAAGCAGAGAAGATTACTACCGTTCAGGCAGCGATTGATTACGTTGTTGGCGCGTCTGAGTAATCAGAACAAGATCCTCCCAGGCGGTCACCTTGACCGCCTGAGTTTTTTCTACCACCCCCGAAATTTCGTAATAACACCTTTCTCCGGAGAATATCATCGTGTCTAAGCGTCGTGTTGTTGTCACTGGCATGGGGATGTTATCGCCTGTAGGTAACACCGTTGAATCATCTTGGAAAGCGCTGCTGGCTGGCCAGAGCGGTATCCAGAGTATCACTCACTTCGATACCACCGATTTCGCAACCAAGTTTGCTGGTCTGGTTAATGATTTCAACAGTGAAGATTACATCTCTAAGAAAGATGCCAAAAAAATGGACCTGTTCATCCAGTACGGCATCGCAGCAAGTGTGCAAGCACTTAAAGATTCTGGTCTGGAGATCACAGAACAAAATGCAGACCGAATTGGTGTAGCCATCGGCTCTGGTATTGGTGGTCTTGGTCTGATTGAGACTAACCACCGTGCGTATGTCGAAAAAGGCCCACGCAAAATCAGCCCATTTTTTGTACCGTCGACCATTGTAAATATGATCGCCGGTCACGTTTCTATTAATTACGGTCTTCGCGGTCCAAACATCGCGATCTCGACCGCATGTACCACTGGTCTGCACAACATTGGCCACGCAGCTCGTATGATTGCATACGGCGATGCTGACGCAATGGTTGCAGGTGGTGCAGAAAAAGCATCGACTGAACTGGGTATTGGCGGCTTCGCGGCAGCGAAAGCACTGTCTACCCGTAATGATGACCCACAAGCAGCATCACGTCCTTGGGATAAAGATCGCGACGGTTTTGTTCTGGGTGACGGCGCAGGCATGATGATTCTCGAAGAATACGAGCATGCTAAAGCACGTGGCGCGAAAATTTACTGTGAGCTGGTTGGCTTCGGTATGAGTGGCGACGCTTACCACATGACTTCGCCAAGTGCGGACGGTTCAGGTGGCGCACTGGCGATGACCGCCGCTATCCGTGACGCGGGCATCTCTCCAGAAGAAGTTGGCTATGTTAACGCCCACGGCACATCAACGCCTGCTGGTGACGTTGCTGAAACCAAAGGTATTCGTTTGGCGCTTGGCGCTGCTGCGGATAAGGCGTTGGTATCTTCTACAAAGTCTATGACGGGTCACCTTCTGGGTGCCGCAGGTTCAGTTGAAGCGATCATTACTGCAATGTCTCTGGTTGACCAAGCAGTGCCGCCTACAATCAACTTGGACAACGTAGACGAAGGCTGTGACCTTGACTACGTTCCGCATGAAGCACGTCAAGTGAAGATGGATTACGCGCTGTGTAACTCATTTGGCTTCGGTGGCACCAACGGTTCACTTATCTTCAAGAAAATCTAAGTTTTTTTGTTCGCCGGATTTTTTGGCGAAGAAGGTTTTTTTGATAGAATGCAACGGCTCGGGACTTGTGACCGAGCCGTTTTTTATTGTGCAGGGAATAAGGATGATCCTCATAAATGGACAGCAAGTAGATACCGTAGCTTTCAGTGACCGGGCATTTCAGTACGGTGATGGTGTCTTCAGCACTGTCTTGGTGAAAAATGGTCAGGCTTGTGACTGGTGTCGACATAAAGCGCGCCTAGAGCAAAACGTTTCTGCGCTGCACATTGAAGGTGTGGATTGGTCATTGGTATATCAGTGGGTCGACACTGTTGCTGATTCACTTAAAGGTACTGAAAGGGCAATACTGAAAGTCATTGTGTCCAGAGGCTCTGGCGGTCGTGGTTATAGCGCGGCGGGTTGCAACAAGCCAACTGTGACGGTTTCATCTCATCCATTTCCAACACAGTATCTGTCCTGGCGGGAAACGGGCATTTCACTGTCTCTGTTGGAACAGCGTATTGGCCAATCTCCTTTAGCTGGTCTCAAACACCTTAACCGTCTAGAGCAAGTCATGCTCAAGCGAGAGGTCGAAAACTGTGGTACAGAGGATGGTGTTGCCTGTGACATGAACGGACATGTCATTGAAACCTCTGCCTCAAACATTTTTTGGCGAATTGACCAAGCCTTGTACACACCTTTACTTACTACTTCCGGTGTTGCTGGTACTATGCGGGCTCAGGTTATCTCAGTGGCCCAAGCGCTGGGTTACGCCACCAAGGAAGTGTTGGAAACGCCTGACAGTTTGCTGAAAGCAGACGAGATATTCATAACAAATGCAGTAATGGGTGTCGTGCCTGTTCACTGTCTTGAAGGGAAAAACTACCGCGACTTCGATGCTTCTAGCGCGATCGCCTTAAGGTTGGATGTGTGATTAAGAAACTTGCGCTGATTGTATTGTTTTTAGCGCTGGCGGCTGCCGGCGGCGCATACTGGGCTTATACCCAAATTGAAAATTACGTTAACAGTGATATTAAACCGACGGAAGCCTTGTTGGTGAATGTACCTGAAGGATCAAACTATCACTCGTTCACTCGCAAACTGGTGTCAGATGGCGTTATTGATGCTTCTCAATGGTCGCGTTGGGCAGCGAAAACCCATCCGGAATTGACCAAACTGAAAGCGGGCACTTTTCAGGTTCAGCCTGGTATCAGTCTTGCTGAGCTTTTTGCTTTAGTGCGTTCTGGCAAAGAACACCAGTTCACCATTACCTTTGTCGAGGGCAGTACCTTTAAAGAGTGGCGTGAGCAACTGGCGGAAACAGATTACCTGACCCATGACACTGCCGAACTGACTGAAGCACAAATAGCAGAAAAACTGGGGTTGGAAGGTGAGAAAGTAGAAGGTCTGCTTTTACCTGAGACCTATCATTATGTGGCTGGCCAAAGTGAGCTTTCCATCCTGAAACGTGCCTCGACCCAGTTACAAGCTGTACTGGATGAAGCTTGGGGTTCGCGTCAGGAAGGGTTACCCATCAAGTCGGCTTACGATTTGTTGACGCTCGCTTCTATTATCGAGAAAGAAACCGCGGTTGATAAAGAGCGTGGCAAAGTCGCTTCTGTTTTTGTTAATCGCCTAAACAAAAGAATGCGTCTGCAAACTGACCCAACGGTCATCTATGGCATGGGTGACAGCTATGACGGCAACATTCGTAAGAAAGATTTACGCACGCCAACGCCATACAACACCTACGTGATTTTTGGCTTGCCACCGACGCCAATCGCAATGCCGGGTAAAGCGTCTATCATTGCTGCAGCAAACCCTGCTGATACACCTTATTTCTATTTTGTGGCCGACGGTTATGGTGGCCACACGTTTTCCAAAACACTCGCACAGCATAACCGTGCAGTGAGAGAGTATTTAAAAGTATTAAGAAGCCAATGAGTAACGGAAAATTTATCGTCGTTGAAGGTCTTGAAGGCGCGGGTAAAACCACAGCAATCCGCAACGTTATCGAGACACTGAAAACCCAAGGTATTTCAGACATTGAAACCACCCGCGAGCCAGGTGGAACGCCACTCGCAGAGCAAATGCGTGCATTGGTAAAAGAAGGGCACCCTGATGAGCCTTTAACAGACATGGCGGAGCTGTTGCTGCTCTATGCGGCACGCATTCAATTGGTCGATAACGTCATCAGGCCCGCACTTGCTAGAGGCGCTTGCGTGGTGGGCGATCGCCATGACATGTCATCACAAGCATATCAAGGCGGTGGTCGCGGCTTTGATCTGGATCTGATGCAGAACCTGCGCGACACCGTGTTGGGTGACTTTCGTCCTGATTTTACGCTGTATCTTGACCTTGACCCTGAAATTGGCCTTCAGCGCGCGAAAGCACGTGGCGAATTGGATCGGATTGAAAAGATGAAGCTGGATTTCTTCCATCGTACCCGTGCTCGTTACCTTGAGCTGGCAGAGTCTGATGACAGCGTTGTGATTATCGATGCTTCGCAGGACATTGACGCGGTATCGGCAGATATTCGCAAGGCACTGGAGAACTGGCTGAATCATGCAGGCTAAGCTCTATCCTTGGCATCAGGAAATCTGGCAAAACTGGCAGCAATTGCTCGGTCAGGATCGCTTGCATCACGCTCTGCTTCTCAGCGCACCAAAAGGAAGTGGCAAGATTGAACTTGCCGCCATCCTGGCGAAAACCATTCTTTGTAAGAACGGGGTTACCGAGCCTTGCGGCATGTGTCATAGCTGCCAATTGTTTGATGCTGACACGCACCCAGACTTTCACTGGTTGAAACCAGAATCTGAAGGCAAACAACTGGGTGTCGATGCGGTTCGTGCAGGCAATCAATACGCGTGGGAAACCTCTCAACTAGGAGGCCAACGCGTTATTTTGATTCAAAATGCGGACCGGATGGGTGAAGCGGCTGCCAACGCTCTGCTGAAAACGCTCGAAGAGCCACCATCACACTGTCACTTCATTCTCCTATCACAATCGATGGACACCATGTTACCGACGGTTGTCAGCCGCTGTAACAAGTGGAAACCCAAGCTGCCGGAAGAAACAGTGGTGAAGCGATGGGTTGAAGGCGAGTTGTTTGAGTCTGTTCCTCTGCAAGTGCTGCGTATTAACCGCGGGGCACCGTTAGCGGCAAAAGCGTTTATTGAAGATGGCAGTGTTGGTAAACACAAAGCATTAGTTGATGCGTTTGCTGATTTTGTGAGTAAGAAGCAGGGACTTTTTTCTGTCACTGACCTTATCGTCAAGGCGCAACAGGAAGGACTGCAATGGCTGAGCTTCTTGATGCTGGATATTATCAAGGTTCAGCAAGGCTCAGAGGAAGCGATTGTCCACTGTGATGATATGAAAACTGTCCAGAACTTAGCGTCGGCCTTACCACAGGCAAAAGTCATGTCACAACTGATGGCCTTGAACCGTTTGAAAGCGGAGCTTTCAAAGCATACCGGCCTCAACAGTGAGCTCCTTATCAGCCGCTGGCTGTCGGAATTTACAGCCTCCTAAATAATGCGGGATGGTGAGCTATCCCGCTTCAAATATCGTATAATCGTCCGCTTTAGTCAGAAACCTATCGGAGAAAAAGACGTGCTAGTCGACTCGCATTGTCACCTCGACAAACTCAACTACGAAGATTTACACGCTGATGTAGGCGCAGTGGTAGAAAACGCCAAACAGCGCGGCGTAGATTATCTGCTGTCTGTGGGTGTGACGCTGAAAAGTTTCCCAAAAATGATGGAGTTGATTCGCCCGTTCGATAATGTGTTCGCGTCATGTGGTGTTCATCCGCTGGATATCGAAGAAGGTTTTGATTACGACACACTGAAAGCACTGGCTTCAGATGATCGTGTGGTCGCGATTGGTGAAACAGGCCTGGACTATCACTACCAGCCGGAACTGTCTGAAAAGCAGAAAGACGCTTTCCGTCAGCACGTTCGTTTGGCAGTGGAGTTGAACAAACCTCTGATTATCCATACCCGTATGGCACGTGAAGACACGCTGCAAATTCTCCGTGAAGAAAATGCGCAGAAAGTCGGTGGTGTTCTCCATTGCTTCACCGAAAGCTACGAAATGGCAGAAGCAGCGATTGAGCTGGGCTTCTACATTTCTATTTCTGGCATTGTTACCTTCAACAAAGCCTCTGAACTGAAAGACGTGGTGCGTCGCCTGCCGTTGGAAAGACTGCTGGTAGAAACGGACTCGCCTTATCTGGCACCAGTTCCATTCCGTGGCAAGGAAAACCAGCCTGCGTATGTGCGTGAAGTCGCTGAATATGTGGGACTGCTGAAAGGCGTATCTGGCGATGAAGTAGCCAAGGTCACCACAGAGAACTTCTTCAAGCTGTTTTCTCAGGCGAAACAGTGAGAATAAGCAAATATAAAGAAAAGCCGGGGATATAAACCCCGGCTTTTCGCATTTATGGCGCTGACGGCAAATTGGTGACGTCAATCCGGGTGGCGGATTTTGATGTAAATGCTTTCAGGTATTGGTTTATATCTTCTTGTGTTAATGCGTCGATCACGCTATCAGGGTTAACCACTGCCAAAGGATCCGCATCTGTCACCACATAATTAAATATCATGCGTGCCTGCTCTTGTGGTTGTGACAACCCATCTTGTAGTGCATGAGATAACTGCTTCGAGGTACTGCTGAACTCCTCTGGTGTCGCTCCATGTCCTATAGAGTCGGCTATCTTATCCAGCGCAGCTCGCGCCTCTTTTCGTTTTATGATGGAAGAGCTCATGACAATAAGCAGTTGTTGAGTATCTGCACCTCCAGGCCACATCACAAACGAGTAGGGAGAATAATCTAAGCTCCCCGTCTCTCGGACTTGCTCTGTCAAACGGGATGTAAGAATACGTCCTGCGATATCTGCCAGGAAATAATCTTTGGTCGTTTTCTTCTCCGCATCCCGGGCGAACATGGTAAACAGCTCCACATTGTTACCTCCGGGACCAAAAGCAATGGTGAGTTCGTCCTTTTTCGGTTCTAACTTCACTGCGTAAAGGCTTTCCGTCGGCAAGTCATTGAATGTCATGCCAGCGAGGTAAGTTCGTGCGAGTGGTTTGAATTCATCGACAGGGATATCTCCAGCGATGACATAAACAAGGCCTCGATTTGTCCTCATCAGATTGTTGTAAGCCATCCTGACGTCATTGGCACTGACTTGTTCGTAATCCTCAGGCGTTAGTATGTAGCGAACTGAATTCTCATCATAGATTTCATTTGAAACAGCCATTAGTGCTTTACCGTCAACGGAATCTAGATACTGGCGTCTATTCTTGATGAATTGCGCTTTATGGCGTTCGAACATCTCTTCATCCAGCGTGGCGTGCTGGAAGCCTTGGAACATGGAAGCAAGCACTAAAGGTAAAGAGGCTTTGGTGGAGCTACCATAAAATCCATGTAGGTTTTCCCATACCATGGGTTCTATATACGCATTCTCTTTGACCATCAGTCGGTTGTAGTCATTGAACGAGAATCCGCCAAGACCACTTTCAGAATAAGCACCCGGCATCAACAGACCCGCAGGGCCCAAAGAGGGCGGAAGCGCCGCCAGGCCACCTTTAGAACCGGCATATACATGAACATCATCGCCTGAGTTTGGCATGTGTCTCAGGTACACCGTAACGCCATTGCTGAGTTGCCATTGGGTAGTGTTGTCATCGAGATCTTGTATCGCCACGATCTCGCCGGTTTTGTCAGGCATGGGGAAGTCCGAAATAACGTCGGGCAGCACTAGTATATTACCGGTTCGCTTGAACGCCTTTTGCATATCAGCAACCAAAGCCAGCTGTTGCTGCTTTACTTGCTCAGTAGGGTAGATGTGATGTTCTAATGCAACGAGCGATTGTACATCTTTAGTCGTGAGCAATGATTTGAGTTCTTTATTGAACCAGGCTTTATCTGCGCGGTTGACGAAGACGGTCGATAATGACTTGTAGGTCTCCGGTGACAAAGTCTGCCTGCCTATCATGCGGAAAAAGACATGGTCTTCGGCATAGTTGCGTGCGGTATAGTTGTCAGCGAATGTTGACTCAAGCTTCAGGAAATCACTGGTTTGAGCTTCAACTTCCAGAGTGCTCAAACCATGATCACGTAAAGTGGCTAACTCCTCGCCAAGAAACAACATAGCTTCCTGTTGCTTTGGTGTTTCGTAAGAAACCTGAATGCTGAGAACCATGCGTTCAAACCACTGAATCAGCTGAGCATGAGTACTTTGTACAGGAGCATTGAGGTCTCTTGCGCGGTCATTCAAGCGTGTGCTGATAGCATTCGACAAAATACTTGCGGCAGCAAAATTTTCAAAGTCAGCGGCTGTCTCCATTGGGTTTGCGCCCAAATCAAAGAGCAAGGTCGTCGAGGGGAATGAAACATCATTCACCCGAACGATACTGTTTTCTCCACGGCTTAGCGGAGAGACTTTATTTACTGGAGCGTGTTGATCTGTCGCCGTCCAGGTGGCGAAGAGTGCGCTGATCTCTTTGATGGTCGAAGCTGCATCGACATCACCTGCAATGAAAATCTCACTGCGGCTCGGCGTGTAGTGTGTTTTATAGAAATCCCTTAATCGATCTTCCGAGATATTTCGGATGCTATCTTCGGTACCAAGAACATCCTCGTCGACATTGTATAGCTGTTCCGCAATCAATCGATCGATTTCAAAGTCGGTACTATTTGCGTCGCTGTGACCCTGAAAAGAAAAGCGAAACTCCCCCAATACTACACCTTGTTCCTTGTTGATCTCCTCGGGTTCCAAAGTCAGTGAAGTCGCGATTTCCCGATACCAGGCCAGAGTATCAGAGAGCTTTTCATTTGAGGGAAGGTCTACCTGATAGACGGTATGAGTGTATGAAGTAAACGCGTTGAGATGTTGACCAAAAGCCACACCTTCATCACCAAACAGCGAGACAATTTCATTCTTAGGGAAGGCTTCGCTGCCATTAAACGCCATATGTTCAAGGAAGTGGGCGTAACCTTTCTGATCTTCAGCCTCGTCTCTTGAACCTGTGCGAACCATGAAACGTGTGGATACGGCTTGGTTGGGAAGCTCCTTAATGTGAACAGTCAATCCATTCTCTAATGTCTGAGTCTGCCAGCTGATATCGGCACTGAATGGCTGATCAATCAAAGTGCTTTGACAGCCGGTGACAAGAGCCACCAACATCAAGCAAGCAAAGCGTTTTATTATTTTCATCTTTATTCCTGTCTAGCCATAACTGAAAGGAAAATATACGACATAGCAGAGAGGGGGTTGAAAGTAACCGGCTGGGTTTGCGAGCTATACATGCTGTAAATGTATGGCAATGAAATATTAACAAATACATGGATTTAAGTGAGGAATCTCACTGTAACGTGGAGAAGTGACTTAGTGCTAATTTCGTTACATTAAATAACTTAAAGTGGAACGGAATTTTGTGGAATGAAGATCAATTAATCTCAGCTCTTTCTTTATTTAAATTCTTTTCAATCAATTACTTATGGAGTATCAAAAGTGCTAACCAGACTGTTTTGTGTGTGATCTATATTTACTTTCTGAACAACAAAATCGTGTTACGTAGTCACTGCAACTGAGCAGACCTATATTACTCAGCGAATTACATAAGTTACTGGGTTGTCGAGAACTCGCATCGGTTTGAGTTCAAAAGCAACTCAACATTAATCAGGAGCGTTTTTATGTTTAAAAACCTGTTTGCGAACATGCAAAAAGTCGGTAAGGCGCTGATGCTTCCAGTATCAGTTATGCCAGTAGCCGGTATTTTGCTGGGTGTTGGTGCCGCTGACTTCTCATGGCTGCCAAGTATTGTTTCTACTATCATGATGAACGCGGGTGACGCGGTATTCGGTCATATGGGCCTTCTGTTTGCCGTTGGTGTAGCTCTGGGTTTTACTAACAACGACGGTGTTGCAGGTCTGGCAGCTATCGTTGGTTACTATATCATGGTCAACACACTGAAAGTAATGGCAGGTGTGTACGGCCTTGACGGTATTGAAACCGGCGTACTGGGCGGTATCCTTGCGGGTGGGGTTGCGGCCTGGGCATTCAACCGTTTCTTCCGCATCCAATTGCCTGACTACCTGGGCTTCTTCGCAGGTAAGCGCTCTGTGCCAATCATCACTGGCTTCTGTGCTATCGGTCTGGCACTGCTGCTTTCTGTTATCTGGCCGCCAATCGGTGCTGCTATCGCGATATTCTCTGAGTGGGCATCTGTTCAGAACCCTGAAGTTGCTTTTGGTATCTATGGTCTGGTTGAGCGTTCACTGATCCCGTTTGGTCTGCATCACATTTGGAACGCACCATTCTTCTACGAAGCAGGTCAGTGTCTCACACCAGCGGGTGAAGCGCGTACCGGTATCCTGACTTGTTACATGGTTGCTGATGATGCATCTCGTGCAGCAGGTAATGGCTTCGGTCAGCTGGCTGGCGGCTTCATGTTCAAGATGTTCGGTCTGCCAGCTGCAGCGATTGCAATGTGGCACACCGCGAAACCAGAAAACCGCGCGAAAGTGGGTGGTATCATGGTTTCAGCTGCGCTGACGTCGTTCCTGACAGGTATCACCGAACCAATTGAGTTTGCATTCCTGTTCGTTGCACCAGTTCTGTACGTTATCCACGCAATTCTGGCAGGTACTGCATTCGTATTGACTAACATGTTGGGTATGGTTCACGGTACTTCATTCTCACACGGTCTGATTGACTTTGTGGTGCTGTCTGCGAACTCTCAGAAAATGTGGCTGTTCCCAATCCTGGGTCTATGCTATGCAGTGTTCTACTACATCGTATTCCGTGTTGCTATCGTGAAGCTGGACCTGAAAACTCCTGGTCGTGAAGATGAAGATGAAACTGCGGCAGTGGCTGAGGGTTCTGAATCTGAAATGGCGAAGAACCTGGTCATGGCATTCGGTGGTAAAGAGAACATCACTGGTTTGGATGCATGTATTACACGTCTGCGCGTTGCAGTAGCAAGTGTTGATAAAGTAGACCAAGATCAACTGAAGAAACTGGGTGCGGCTGGCGTAGTGATGGCTGGTGGCGGTGTTCAGGCTATCTTCGGTACCAAGTCTGACAACCTCAAATCAGACATGGATGAGTGGATCCGCAACAACTAATAAAAAATAGCGTTCCCCCTCGCTATTAAAAAGGAGAGCTTCGGCTCTCCTTTTTCTTTGTCATCTGGACAAGTTATTCATTACAGAGCAACAAAGAACAGCATGAGTATCGGAACCAGCAAGCTCAAGATAAATCCACTGACGATAGCAATAGGCACACACTTCACTCCACCCGTGGTTTGAATGATTGGTAGTGTAAAGTCCATGGAGGTGGCACCACCGTAACCGATAGCGGTCAGAGGGTAACGGGCAATAAGCAGAGGAATAAGAATAATCGCGACAAGCTCACGGGAAAGTTCCAGCATAAATGAGGCACCACCATAAACGGGGCCAAGCGCATCACCCATCAAAATCCCCGCCAGAGAATACCAACCAAAGCCTGAAGCCATCGCCAAACCATAGTTGTATGGAAGGTCGAGAGCCCAAGCGGCGAGAAGCCCACCCAGCCAGGAGGTAATGATGACAATCAGGGCAACGCTTAGCCCTTTCTTGTTCAGAATAATTTGTTTTAGCGTCATACCGCTGTTACGAAGCTGAATACCAATTAAGAAAAGAAGAATAAGTAGAATACCTTCACTGGCAGGGTCTACCCAATCCAGAGGAATAGGAAGTACTAATCCGAGAATGAGGCCACCACCTACGACAAAAACCAGTTTGATGGACTCCATTGCCATGGCAGAAACCGGCACTTCACGTTTGTGTTGTTCGGTTTTGGTTTTCAGTACCTTGTCTAAAAGGGGTAGAGCTAAGAGGTTACAGATACCGATACAAAAGAAGAAGGTGACGGCGAGCAGCAGGATCTGGTTGAGGTTGCTTGAAAGATTATCCAGCCCTGCAAGGCTCAATCCCATCAAACCTAAGATAACAAAGACCAAACGGGATGTAGAACGGTTGATGGTTTCAAGCAAAGAAGCGCTTTTGATCGTGATGAAATAGCCAACAACCAGAGGTAGAAAAATGTAAAGCATGCCGGGAAGCATTTGCGTAAGACCCTATTGATAAGAAAGAAATCGCGATGAGATTATCAGTCGCGATCCAATAAGGTCAATCTATGTGCGGAAACTGGCGTAAAGTTTTACGGTAAGAAGGAAAGCCTGAATTAAAACCCGCAGTTGTCGATGATATTAGTGAGCTGATGACGAAAGTCCTTTTCTTCGAGATTGGAGAGTTCGTAAAGAGCTTCTGCACCAGCCAAAGTAATCTCCACTTCATGTTCGTTGATATCTTCATCTTTCGCGCGAAACATCAACAAGTGGTTGGCCATTTTAGCGATATCCAGGTAGGAAACATCCTCGTTCGCTTTCCTGATACGGCGATTGAGCGACACTTCCACAAAATCCAAGTCAAATCCCCAAGACTTCAAAATGAAACGACTGGCTTCGCGACTCACCGTAAAGAAAACATGGCTGGCAATTTCAAAATCCAGATAGTGACCTTCCTCGGTGTAGTTGTGAAATGCCTTCACAGCACTGTAGATACCAATGTCAGCGAGCAACCCTATTAACAGAGACTTTTCTACTTCGAGATTAAGGTTCTCATCATCGTAGCTGCGTACCTTCTGGCACAACAATGCCATTGTGGAACCAAATTCTCTTGATGCCGTCGCACTTTTTTTCAGTAGGGCGTTACATTCCTTGCTGAAAGGGGAGTTAGTTTTCAACGTTTGGATTGCATGAGCGGTTGCGATACCCAATACCCGCTGAATACCTAAGCGGGATACCGCCATGTTGATGTCATGACAAGGACGGTTGTTGCGTGGGCTGAAAACAGCAGAGTTTGCAGAACGAATCACTGCTGCTGTCAGAGTAGCATCATCGAGGAGCAAGGTCGCTACATCGCGGACCGTTGTATTTGGTTGGTTGCAGGCTCGTTGTAGCTTGACAACAACGTCAGGGATCGGAGGAAGCTCTAAGGTTCCATCTTTCAGAGAGCGATAAACCCGCCGAAAAAAATCAGTTTCTATGGCTTTAAGGTATTTCTCACGGTTGGGGGAGACCCAGAATAATGAAAGGTGATCCATCTTTTTAGACTCGAAAGAACGCTAAGTTAATAGTAATTGTCCCATGTTTTAATTGAAATACATCCGTTGATAAATTTGAACGAAATGCACCTTATTCTCTAGTCTGTATAGCTATTTATGCACACTGCTGGTTGATAATCTTATTAGTAGATAAAACGCAAGGTTGAACACCTGGAAGTGCCAGTTTTTGAATTAATCTAACGTTTCATTGGAAATCTCTCTGCAAAATAAGGTAACAATTTGCGAGTGTAACTACTCATTTAACATGGTATAAACATAAAAATTACATCCAATAACCGTGACGAATGTTGCAAAAACGCTACGGTTTTCGGTATTGGGTGATCTGGTGCATGGTTTTCTGTGCCCTAATGCGTCATCATTAATTCGCGTTGAGAAATTACGATATTTAAACCAGAACTTTTTTGGTTTATCTCTTGGGGAGAAAGGAGGCACACGTGTTGGAAGTTAAAAGTGGCTTTGTTGAGTACTTGTCGCAGTTTGGCGAGACTGAAAAACGTTCGATGTTTGGTGGAACTGGCTTCTTCGTAAGCGGAGCTATGTTCGCACTGGTTAAGGAAGACCGTATTTATCTGCGTGGTGGTAGTGACCTTACGCAGAATCTCATCGATAAAGAGTGCAAGAAATTCGTTCACGTTAAGAAAAGCTCTACCGCTATTGTGAATTATTATGACATCACTGATCTTTATGAAAAGGAGGATCAGGGGTTGGATGTTATGGTAAAAAAGTCCGTAGAGAATTCGGTCGCAGAAAAAGAATACCGCGACTCCAAGCTCAACAAACGTCTGCGCGATTTACCCAACTTGCGTTTGACCATTGAGCGTATGCTGAAAAAAGCGGGCGTAGAAGACGTTGATACCTTCTTCTCAATGAGTCCGGAAGAACTGTTCCGTAAAGTACAGGAAGCACACGGTTACGATGTCGATGTGAAATTACTATGGATGTTCGCCGGTGCCCAAAATGGTACTCACTGGACATTGCTGAGCGAAGAAACCAAACAACAACTACTTCGCGCAATCTAAATTAGATTCTATCTCAATGCCCATAAAGCCGCGTATAGCGGCTTTTTTAATGTCTGTCATTCTCAGTAATAACGGTCAATTCTGTTATTTCAGGCGATGAATCCCGCACTTTGAGTGGCTGAGTGTACCCACAAGGGGTTTATTGCTAAAGTCTGGGTACCACCCAAAAAGCAAAATAAAACAATGAAATTGCCTCAGCTTTCTTCTTCATTACTTGCCGGACTACACTGCTTTTCAGTAGTGGCTGAAACCATGAGCTTCACCCGTGCAGCGGAAGAACTCCATCTCACCCAAAGCGCGGTGAGCCACAGGATAAAGAAGCTTGAGCAACGTTTGGAAGTGTCACTGTTCGTGAGAAGGCCTCGCCATTTATCTCTGACAAATGAAGGGGAGCAGTTAAAGCTGGTGGTCACGGAGCAGTTCTCTGCAATTAGTTTAAAGCTACTGGAGCTCAATCGAGCCAAACCTTTTGGTGATTTCATTATTTCTGCGCCGCCAACTTTCTCACAAAAATGGTTAGTGCCTAAGCTCTCTCAGTTTGCAGAAGCCTTTCCTGATGTGACTTTGCACCTCAGAACCCGAAATGATCTGATAGATTTCAAGGCGGAAGCCTTTGACTGCGCGATTTATTTTGGTCATGGGCGTTATAACGGACTTATCAGTCATCATCTAATGGATGATGCAATTGTGCCTGTCTGCAGCCCTGAATATGCTGAGCACCATTCGCTACTAGATAATCCGGAGAAGCTTGCTCAGTGTCAGCTGTTGCATGATGCGGCTCCTTGGGCCAGCGCTAGCTTGAGTGATGAGTGGCTATATTGGGCCAATGCGAACGGCTTGGAGCTCAACGGCACCAATCATAGCTTTGATAGGGCAGACCTTGCCTTGGATGCAGCCACTTGTGGAATGGGTGTAGCCATTGGCCGTATTGCTTATATTCAAGATTACCTTATGTCTGGCAGATTGGTCGCACCCGTCGACAGACCCGTTAAGTCTCCCTACAGCTTCTATCTGGTATACAGGGAAGAGCATCAGGGGAATGCAAAGATTCTGGCATTCAAACAATGGTTAGAAAGCCAGCTCAACTAACCCGCGTCTAACTTCACATAACTTCGCATTCAAGGCTGTATGAATATCCGTTCATCGGCTCGTTAGTTCTTTACTTTTACTTGAAATGGCTCTGTGGTTTGAGCATAAAGTGACCGCTAAAGGTAAAAAAACACAGTGAAATCAGGTAATATTTGTTCAAATGAAATGTGAACTATTTTTAATCGCAATCACCATATAGCGCGACTAACAGCGCCCGATTGCTGATTTTTACGAAGCGTTATTCGCTGAGTGAGTGGGAATTAAGGGACTAATGGCCAAGAATACCAAAGAGGGCGCTCTGCAGACTGAAGCGCTTATCTACCGAACAATCGTTGATATTTTTATGGAGCAAGGCTGGGACGCGGTGACCTATGGGTCAATCGCAAAGAGGACCGGACTAAGCCGAAGCGGAATTCAACGTGTTGTGCCTACCAAAGAATCGATGGTCACGGCATTTCAGGGACAGGTACTTGCCTATGTCACCAGTCAAATCGATCCTACTGATAATGACACCATTAAGAGAACCTGGATTAAAGCACTTTCAGAAACAAAATTTGCTAACTGTATCCGATACTTGTTGGGTGCAGTGAATGGTGGTGATCAAGGCAAAGAGAAAGTGGCTTATGGCGTTTCCAAGCTGATCGAGCGATATGGACAACCTTTGGTCATCGAGCTCATCGGCCTTTCAGCAATTTATTTGTTAGATATAGAACTCGATGGGGCTAGGTAATGAAAATAACCAAACTGAAAGGATTGGCGGCAAGCGCTTCGGCTCTCGCGCTATTGGCTGGTTGTGCAATCAAACAAGTAGAAGAAGTCACGGTTTATAAAACAAAAGGTACGGTTCAATGCGAGTCTTCTGGTACGAGTATCTTCGAGAGTGAACTCCAGCTTCAAAACAGTGGTATTGAAGTCCTTTCTTCAAAATGTGGAGTGATTGAGGGAGTCGGGTTCGCCCAAATGTGTGGTGGTAAGACGGGCGATATCCTAGTCCACACCATTAATGCCCGATACGAAAATCTGGCAGAGGCCATGGGCTATAAGCCTGTCTCGGCCCTTGTCTCCGCAGATGCTCCTCAGGGCTTTAATGCGGTGGAGTGCCAGTAAAATTTATCACTGTATTCAAATGACTAGAATTCGATAACCCTCAGATTTTCTGAGGATAGAAAAAAGGCCTCTCAATTGAGAGGCCTTTTTAATGTTCGTCGCTTAGAACTTAAAGCGGGTCGTAAACATGAACTGGTCGCCATAAGCTTCATTGAAGCGAAGCTGAGAGCCAACAGAGAAAAGTTCAGTCGCGTGGAAGCGAGCATTCACAGAACCGAAAATGTCGTCATCGTCTGAGATAGACAGGTGGCCAATCTCAGCACCTACTTCCAGCTGTGGGCTTAGCCACTGACGTAGACCCAAGTTAACCTCTACACCAAACTCTGTGTCGTGGTTGTATTTTCCGCGCTGCTTCATGGTGCGCAGACCCAGTTCACCATAAACGTCAGCCCAGTTGTTCACTGGCGCATGGAAACCGATAGCAGCAGTGGTATCGAAATCAGATTCGAACTCAGTATCGACTTCGGCACGAATGTGCGCGTTAGGGTGGATGGAAGTGCTGAAACCAACACCGTAAGTGACAGGGCTAATGCCAACGCGAGCTTCGAAGTAGTCGTAACTAAAGTTGCTCATGGTGTTGTCGTTAGCAGCACTTGCAGCAGAGAAGCCAGCAGAAGTCGCGGCCGCCAGCAAAATACCGGCAATCTTGGTTTTGCGCATCAAAACGGTCTCGTGATGAAAAATATTGTGTGCGTATTCTAATAGAAGTCGCTTTTGCGAAACAACATCATAGCAACGTTATCTGGTGCTATGACCGTTATTTTGTACTTAAAAGGCTGGATTTTTGACCAGTCGTCACACTGAATGTCAGAAACTATTGATGAATCAGTTATCCGAATAGCTCAAACGGTTATTACTGATTGCCTGCATAATGCGCTCTGCATTCAGCACACTGACCCATGGCAACAGATTACTATCATTCTCGATGACGAAAGTAGTGAGTTGGTCGATCACGACCTGTTGTAATGTATCGCCACTCCACGGTTTGGCAATAAAGTAGTCGAGGCTGGCATTGTTAACAGCCTGCACGGTTTCTTCCAAGCCTGCCTGACCAGTTAGTAACAGTTTTCTGGCTCTCTGGGTTGCTGGCGAGCCACTGATTCCGGCATGATGTGGTCACAGAGAATCAATGCGAGTTCCAGGTTGTCTGCGTTAGCTTCAGCCAGAATTTCTCTGGCCTCCGCGACCGACTCCGCCGCTTCAATCACGAAATGGCTTTCAAGCGCCGCAATGTCGTTTACCACGCTATCCAGGACATCACGTTCGTCGTCTACACATAAAATAAGGTAATTACTCATTTTTCCTCCATATATGACGCGATAAGTGGGGAATAGGGAAGGGTGACAGTCATCGCCGTGAATTCGCCCGGTGAAGAGCTAACCTTAATCGAACCGCCGTGATGCTCTACGATTTGGCGACAAACAGAAAGCCCAATACCAAGTCCGAAATGGCCTTCGCGCTTGGTGGTGTAGTTCAGTTCGAAGACCTTGTCTTTGATGGCATCAGGGATACCGACACCATTATCTTTCACAGTAATTTTGACTGCCTTGCGGCTGCGATATACAGTTTCACGGGTTCTCACTTCAATCTCACCATGCTGTCCAACAGCATCAAGCGCATTGGAAATCAGATTGGTCCAAACCTGCTGAAGTGCGATGGGTTTGCAACGTATAGGTCGAAGCTCGCCATAATCTTTCACCAGTGTGATCCGCTTAATCTGATTTTCAAACATCACCAGAGTGTCTTCAATGCCTTCGTGAATGTCGACCTCATGCATGGTTTCGTCATCCTGACGGGCATAGGTTTTCAGGCTTTTCACCATATCGGCAATACGTCGGGCACACACATTGGTTGAGCGGAGCAAGCTCCCTGCTTGGTAGAACATGTCCCACTGGTTAAGCGTGTGCTGGAATTCGCCCCCCAAAGCTTTAGTCCAGAAAGCGACATCATCAGGTTTGTCCAAGCCCATATTGACGGCTTTTCTGGCGAGATTCCGATTACCTAAAAGCGGTTCAACATCTTTTGAGAGCTTACGGGCATCGGCAGTCGACATTGGGCGCGAGAGCAAAGCTTCTGCCATGATCTGATTAGCTTTTTCACGCGCCTGTGTATTGAGCTCGACGTTAATCAAGGTGCCGATATTGTCGCGCAGTGTTTCACTATTTCGCAAAATGGCAGAAACCGGATTATTCAGCTCATGGGCAACGCCAGCGACCAGTTGCCCAAGCATCGCCATCTTTTCTTTCTCAATAAGCTGCTTGTGCGCTAGTTCGAGTGATTGGAGAGTTTGCTGGAGTTTTACCTCGGTTGTAATGCTCCCTTTCAAGCGACGGTTGAAGTGGCGAAGCAGGTAATTCGAAAATAGTGGAAGTAAGTCATTTCGCGCTTGCATCACCTGAGAAAAGAGGTTTCTGTTGAGCTTTAACACCTTGGTAGGCTGAAGAGTAATGCCCGTTGAGAAGGAAACATCGCCGGTCACGAAAGACATCCCGCCAATCAGGCTGCCTTGACCTAGCCTTGCGACTTCATGCGAAGCCCCGGTCTCATCGCGCTTTAGTAGGGCGACCTCACCTTCCACAACAAACCAAAGGAACGAGTTAGGTTTGTCTTCATGGGTGAGAATATGGTCTTCGCTATAGAGTCTGCTGACGTCGTGCTCGCTGTTTTGGCCAAAATAATCGGCAATACCGTCAATCAGTTGCTTCGAAAGTTCCTCGTCTGACACACCAAGTGATGATTCGATAAAGCCATTTCGGTAAGTCGCGAGCTTCTTTTCAATGTGAGCATCAAGAAGCCGACGTTGGTCCAGCGTGTTGCAGTAGCGCAGCAAGTCATCTGTATTGAACTCCAGAACGAATTGCGTCAGTTCTTTTTTAGCGAGTTCTCTTATTTCATTTTCCGCCCAAGGTTTTGTCAGGCAATAATTCAAACGCCCTTCATTGACCGCCTGCATGATTTTTTCTAAATCAGGCTGGTCGTTAAGAAGCACGGTTCTGGCGCCATGAGATGCTGGGTGGTTATCAATGTTGATAAGAAGGGTAATCCCTTCGTCTTCACCTAGAGTATGGTCGCAAATAAAAAGGGAAACGCGGCGCTCTTCTCGATGTAGTTGCTCCAAGATCTCGCTCGCTGACGCGGCGTTATCGGCGCAGATAAGGTCGAAGGTTTCACTGAAACCAGACAATTCGCGTTCAATGCGCGCTAAAACAGAAGGGTCGTCGTCCAGACATAGGATGACATTGGAATTCATGCGCTTACCGTAAATCTACATTTTTTGTGAGTGTATCTTGTTGAGCGTCTATAAGCTGAGAAGAAGGCTGCAAACTGACACATATTTTAAGAAAATATCGTCACCTAATAGGGTTATGAGAACCAATGGGTTACACTCAGATTCAAATAATCACCAAGGTTAAACAACCCAAGTCAGTTGGAGTGAAAATGATATTTGGAAAATATGCGGCAGTGGCAGGCGCGGTAGCGATTGCTGTGTTATGGCCGTTCGCGACAGGACAAATTGGCCAATCTCAGTACGAAGCCGAGATTGAAAAAGCGAAGTCACCTTACCTGGCCATTGAAAATGTCTCTTATGATCGTGGCTACTTGTCTTCAGACGTTGTGACCAAATTTTCGCTGACTGGCTCAACCAAAGAGCAATATGAAGAAGAAGGTTTACCGACGTCATTCACTGTATTGAGTGAAGTAGGGCACGGTTTCCTCAGCATCAGCTCAATTTCTAAGCTTGAAATGACGCCTGAAGTGAAAACGCTGTCAGAGGTGCTTTGGCCGTCGGGTGAGTCTCCTATCACTCTGGTGAGTGAAACCTCTATTTTTGGTGATACTCAGTTCGACATCACTGTTCGCGCGATGGACGGTGGTGATGAAGAAGTGACCATCACTAGTTCTCCGGCGAATGTATCTGGTACCGCTGATAAAGATGGCAACATGATTTATCAACTGGAAATGCCGTCTGTCGAGCTTTCTGGCGTTGAAGGTGAGAAGTTTACTTTCAGCGAGATCACGGGCTCTGGACAAGGCAAAATGGTTGATGAAATGTGGGTTGGTCAGCAGCTTATGAATGTGAAGACCACCAGCTTGACCGACGTGACAGGCATGGCTGCAACCGTCACTAATCTTGGCATTGACGTTCAGAACGAAATGGACGCTACCAATGGTGATGTGACGACTGCCAAGCCAGAAGAGCTTCGTATCACCAGTAAAAATACCATTTCCTTTCAGAAGCTTGATGTGCCTGAAACCATGGTTCTGGATAATTTCAAGCTGGGCGTGAACTTTAAAGACCTGGATTACACCGCCATGATGGCACTGGCTGAAAAAGCTGATAGCTTAAATGCAGAGCCAACAGACGAAGAGATGATGCAACTGGCCACTTCTCTGGATGGATTAGTAGAAAGCGGCATGACTTTCGAGCTGAAGCCACTGGAAGTGGATACTCCTGAAGGCCGTGTAGACGCGAAATTTGATTTAACGGTAGAACCAGGCCTTGGCAGCGTAACCCAGAACTTCGGTGCATTGATGTCGAAACTGAAGGGCAATCTGTTGGTGAATGTACCTGCTGCCTACGTGAATGGTGTGCCTGCTGTCTCTGCCTCATTGGGTAATCTTGAACCGTATGGTTTTATCAGTGAAGCTGAAAATGGCGTAACACTTGAAGCGAAAATTGAAGGTGACCAAGCGATATCGCCAACCGGTGAGCGCATTCCAATAGGTCTTTTAATGATGATGTTTATGTAACCATACGCGTCTTGATTTACTGAAAGCCGACGATTATTCGTCGGCTTTTTTGTAATGAATTTGATGTCGATTCTCTCTTTCATTTGTGACAAAGCGTAAAAATACCTTCGCGATAACTAGTAATTTTTCCAGCTTGGTCAACACTGTTAGGAAGTAAGCGCGGAGATTTGTCCCTGCTCTATGGTCAACAGACCCTAAGGTAGACAGACCCTCATAACATCTCATACAAAAGCAAGGGGGATGCATGGAATCGATTAAAGTAAAAGATTACATGAACAAAAGACCGGTCACCTTCACCGCTTCCATGCCGCTTTCCAGGGCGTTGGAGAAGATGCTCAGTGCCAACCAGACGGGTGGCCCCGTCGTTGATGATAGAAACAAAGTGGTTGGATTCTTATCCGAACAAGACTTGATCCACAAACTGCTGAAAGCGGGTTATTACTGTCAGGACAGCAACAACGTCGCAGACTGTATGCACAGTAACGTGAAGGCTGTTCTTCCTGATGACAGCATCATCCGCCTTGCAGAAGAAATGCTCCCAGCCAAGCCAAAGGTCTATCCGGTGATTGACGAAGATGAAAGGCTGGTCGGTTGTATTTCACGACGAGATATCCTGCGTGCGATAGCAGCGCAAATTGATGACTCGTTCCATCATCCGGTTTAACTGTTGAAATAAATAGAACGTGTTGTATCAAAGAAGGTGCTTGAGGCACCTTTTTTTCGTGGCATTATAGTCTGTTAGCTCTTATACCCAAACCACCTGAAGATGCAGGATTCAACGAGTTTGAATGGCATTGTGATCGCGGCGTTCCTTTGTAGGTGTAGTAACCTTCATCAAAAAGGAATAACAATGAGCACGGCGTCAGTCAACTTGCCCAAAGGGAGAGCCTCAATGCGACCACTTCTTCGCTAAATTCCACGGAAATAGAACCACTATTCCTCGTAAAATTTACCTCGAATTGACCGCATTGATGACCTCTGAGTGCAAACATCTTCAGGTGGTTTGGGTATAGATGGCGATAAAACTACAAAGAAAACAGGACTTTTCATGCCAAACCAACCCCAGGCCAAGTTTGTTAATGGTTCTATCATGCGCCATATCACCGTGATGTCGACATCCGGTGCTGTGGGCTTGATGGCGCTGTTTTTAGTCGACTTGGCTGACATGTTCTTCATCAGCTTACTCGGACAAGTCGAGCTGGCTGCTGCCGTCGGCTTTGCCGGTACCATCATCTTTTTCTCAACGTCAGTTTCAATTGGCACCTCCATTGCGATGGGCGCGTTGGTGAGTCGTGCGCTCGGTGCAGGTCAACGTGAAGAAGCCCGTAAAATCACTGGCAGCGTCATGGTGTTTTCAGCCTTGGTCAGCATCATCACAGCAGGGATTATTCTGGCTTTTCTTGATCCGATCCTTGCGTCTATCGGCGCTGAGGGGGAAGCAGCACAGAAAGCGGCTGACTTCCTCTGGATTTTGCTCCCTGGCGCACCTTTCATGGCGATGGGTATGGCTGGAGGTGCGGCATTAAGAGGCGTGGGAGATGCAAAACGTTCTATGTCAGCAACCTTGGCAGCGGGTGCTGCCAATGCCGTGCTTGATCCTATCTTTATCTTTGCCTTGTCCATGGGTGTGGAAGGTGCCGCAATCGCCTCCTTAATATCTCGCTTCGTAATGTTTGGTGTGGCGTTCCAAGCCGTGCATCGCAAGCATGACCTGGTCACCATGCCGACGTTGGAAGATTTAAAAACGCACTTCAAAGCTATCACCAACATTGCTGGCCCAGCGATCATCACTAATACCGCCACACCTATTGGGAACGCGATTGTGACTGCGCAAATCGCGAAATTTGGCGCAGATTACGTAGCGGGTTATGCGGTGATGGGGCGTTTATTGCCCGTGTCGTTTGCGTTGATATTCTCGCTGTCAGGGGCCGTAGGCCCCATCCTTGGACAGAACTACGGTGCGCTTCGGTTTGATCGGGTTCGATTGACACTGAGTGATTCGGTAAAATTCGTGACGGCTTACTGTGTAATTGTTGCGATTATTCTTTACTTCTCTCAGGGGCTTATCATTAGTGCGTTCAGTCTGAATGGCGATGCTGCTTCTATGGTGGCATTGTTCTGTACCTACATCGCGATCACGTTCATCTTTAATGGTACTTTGTTTGTTTCTAATGCCGCGTTTAACAATCTAAACCGTCCAACATGGTCGACCATGCTCAACGTCGGCAAGGCAACATTGGGTACGATTCCGTTTGTGTATATTGGTGCTCACTATGCCGGCGCGGAAGGTGTGCTGATCGGTCAGGCTGTTGGTTCGGTGCTGTTTGGTATCGCGGGCTACTTCCTCGTTAAACGCCTGATCGACCAATTGGCAGATGACCATGAAGAGAAAGAAGAGGACATTGTTCCTGTCGAACCGAATGTTCCGGCGGCAGGGCTGACAAGCTGTCGAGAGATGATGGCGGAAGATGCTGATGAGTTGCTATCAGACGAGGATATCTCCAAGAACACATCACGCTCTTAGCTAAAACGATGACTTTACTAAAGGACGCCATTGAGCGTCCTTTTTATTTGTAAATTCGGAATGCAGACTCTTGAAAATACACCGCATTTTATTGATCTAATTCAGTAACTGATCATGACATTGCGCGCAAAATAGCCTTGGGCTGTTTCGTTGAAGAAGTCTATTCAGCCCTAGGTTACCCACGAATTCGGCAGGTTTCGAAGTGGGCGTTTTGGCTTTTAAGGGACTGCAAGCGATTATGCGCGTTCAGGCGAAATACATACTTCCAATTCTTATCCCCTTGCTGGTGTTGATTCTTCCCGCGTCAGCATTTCCATTTGAAACCCTAACCGTGATGCAACAGCGTGCGATTGCTCTGTTTTTACTGGCAGCATTGTGTTGGGTATTAGAGCCCATCCCAATTTATGCCACGTCGGTCGTGGTGATTGTGCTTGAACTCCTGTTTCTGTCAGACAAAGGATTAATCTGGTTCCGCAGCAACGCGGGTAGTGCCGAGTTTGGTAACTTGCTGCAATACCACACCATCATGGCGACGTTTGCGAGCCCCATTATCATGCTGTTTTTGGGCGGATTCTTCCTTGCGATGGCAGCGACCAAATACCGTTTAGACATCAACCTTGCGCGCGTCTTGCTGAAGCCTTTTGGCAACAGGCCACAAATGGTGATGGCGGGTTTGATGATGATCACTGCTGTCTTCTCCATGTTCATGTCTAACACCGCAACAACGGCCATGATGCTGGCGATTCTGACGCCAATCCTTGCGGTATTTAAGCCAAATGATCCGGGCAAAATTGCGTTTGCACTCTCCATTCCTGTGGCGGCAAATATTGGGGGTATCGGTACCCCAATTGGTACACCACCAAACGCCATTGCTTTGAAATATCTGACGGGGGATAACCTCATTACTTTTGGCGAGTGGATGGCATTTGGTGTGCCATTTGTCATCGTCATGCTTTTGCTGGCGTGGGTTTTACTTTGCATACTGTTTCCGTCGGATGAAAACCAAATCTCCCTTTCAATTAAAGGACGCTTCCTGAAAACGCCGAAAGCTATCACCGTATACGTGACCTTTGCGGTTACTGTGCTTCTATGGTTGATGGGGTCAAGCCATGGCATGAACTCTTACACCGTTGCGTTGATACCTGTTGCTGTCTTCTCTATGACAGGCATCATCAATAAAGAAGATCTGAAAAAGATTTCTTGGGATGTGCTCTGGCTGGTGTCAGGTGGTTTTGCATTGGGTCTGGCGCTGGATAAAACCGGACTGGCGGCGCTACTGGTGAACAGCATTCCATTTGAAAACTACGCGCCGGAAATTGTGCTCCTTGGCGCAGCAGCATTATGTTTGCTGATGGCGAATTTTATGTCTCACACAGCAACGGCAAACTTGCTCATGCCGATTATGGCAGCGCTGGGTGTTTCTATGGTTTCGCTTTCGCCACTTGGCGGTGAAACCACATTGATCCTTGTAGTGACTTTCGCCGCTTCACTAGGCATGTCTTTGCCAATCAGTACACCGCCGAATGCATTAGCGCATGCGACGGGTCATGTAAGTAGCAACCAAATGGCAAAAGTAGGTGTTATCTTGGGCGTGGTCGGTGTCGCGCTCAGTTTTGTGATGGTTTGGATACTCCGAATGGTCGAGTTCCTATAACGATAAGAGGGAAACAGATGGAAAAAGTAAACATCATTTGCGTTGATGATCAGCGTGAAGTGCTTAGTGCCGTGCTGAAAGATCTCTCTCCTCTGGCAGCCGCATTTCATATTGAAGACTGTGAATCTGCTGATGAAGCACTTGAACTGATTGATGAGTTGGATGCAGAAGGCGAGCATGTTGCATTAATCATCTCCGACCACGTGATGCCAGAGAAAACCGGTGTGGAGCTGTTAACTGAAGTGTCGCTCGATCCCCGTTTTCGTTTTACCCGCAAAGTCTTGCTGACGGGGCAGGCCACACATGCTGACACCATTGAAGCCATCAACAGTGCCAGTATCGAGCGCTATCTCGAAAAACCGTGGGATGCTGAAGAACTGCTCAGTTCGGCAAAACGGCTGGTGACACAGTATGTTTTTGACGCTGGGCTGGACTACCGCGAGTTCCCTGATGTGCTGGATACACAGGTTGTATTAGATAGATTGAAGTAATTCCTCAGATTTTGGTTGACCTTGGAGTAGGCTCCAAGGTTTACACTGAATATGAAATTTGGTTAAGGAGATAAACCTATGTGCCATTCATGTCATTCAGTGAAATGCCAAAACCCAGTGCAACACAGTACTAAACCTGAATCTAAGCTCGATACTTGCTGTTCGTCAGCGACGGTGATTGAGACCAGCTGCTCGACGACAGAGGTGACGGACGGAGATACTGACGATCCGGCGCCCCAAGGCTGTTGCAGCAGTCAAACATGCAGCAGCCAATCTCAACATTCTACTACCCCTTCTGAACCAACGCCTTCAGCGGACAGCCTCCAATGGCGTGTCACCAATATGGATTGTCCAAGCTGTGCCAATAAGCTTGAAACCGCGCTAAAAGGCATCGGTGGGGTTGAATCTGCACAAGTCCGCTTTGCGACCGAAAAACTCATCGTCACCCTTAACCAAGCTGACAGCGATTCGCTGAAAGCTAAGATTGAAGCTAAGGCCGCAAAAACAGGTTTTCCCTTGCTTGACCTGACAGGAAGTAACCCGCCCGAAACAGAATCTGGCTGGCTTGCTACCTTGAAAAAGGACGGGTTATTAATCTCTCTCATCGCGGTGATGACATTTGCCGCGATGTTGTCTCAGTGGATGCCAGACGCTGGCACTGCGTTGTTCACATTGGCGACAGTGCTCGGTCTCATCCCAATTGTGAAGAAAGCTATTACCCTTGGACGCTCCGGCTCGCCATTCTCAATTGAAACTCTGATGTCGATTGCCGCGTTCGGTGCTCTTTATCTGGGTGAAACCGTTGAAGCTGCCATGGTGTTAGTCCTGTTCCTGATTGGCGAACGGTTGGAAGGTTATGCTTCTGCAAAAGCGCGTGCAGGCATTCAAGCGCTGATGGCATTGGTACCTGAAACGGTGATCCGAATATTTGAAGATGGCAGAAAAGAGTCTGTCTCCGTGTCTTCTTTGCAGCCGGGACACATCATCGAAATTGCCCCAGGGGGCAGGTTGCCAGCCGATGCACACTTAAAAAATGACATTGCAGCCTTTGATATGAGCGCCCTGACAGGAGAGTCCATTCCCGTAGAAAGACAGCAAGGCGAAAAAGTTCTTGCAGGCTCACTAGCCGTCGATCGTCTGGTTTCTTTGGAAGTCGTGTCAAAACAAGGTGAAAGTGCCATCGACCGCATTCTGAATTTGATTGAAGATGCAGAATCGCGCCGCGCGCCCGTTGAAAGATTTATCGACCGATTCAGCCGCTGGTACACGCCACTGATGATTGTGCTTGCCGCGCTGGTGGTGGTGATCCCGCCAGTGATGTTCGGTGAAAGTTGGGATACATGGATCTATCGCGGTTTGGCACTATTGCTGATTGCCTGTCCTTGTGCGTTGGTTATTTCCACGCCTGCGGCGATGACATCTGGTCTCGCGACGGCAGCGAGGCACGGAGCGCTCATCAAAGGTGGCGCTGCGCTTGAAGCCCTGAGTAAAGTGGAATGGGTAGCTTTTGATAAAACAGGCACACTGACAGAAGGTAAGCCAGTTGTTACTGATGTACTTAGCTGGGAAAGTAATGAAAACGTGCTTCTGGCCCAAGCCGCAGCGGTAGAGCAAGGTTCTCATCATCCATTAGCAAAAGCCGTGCTTGAAGCGGCCAATACAAAAGGGGTGGCTACTCTTACCGCTGAGAATGTTCTTGCCACGGCAGGTAAAGGCGTTTCGGGTGAAGTGGAGGGTAAGCGCATTGAAGTGCTGGCCCTCGACAAATTGGATGAGCATTACTTGGTCGGTAACGAGCGACAAAAAGCCGCACAACAGATTGCTGACCAAGGCAAAACCGTCGCAATTGTGTTTGTTGATGGCATTGCAAGCGGTGCATTGGCATGGCGAGATGAATTGAGGGCAACCGCTAAAATAACAGTGAATGCGCTTAACAACGCTGGTGTCCGCTCTGTGATGCTAACCGGGGACAACCCTCATGCTGCTGCCGGATTGGCAGGAAGTTTGAACATGGAGTACAGGGCGGGATTGATGCCGGAAGGCAAAGTCGATGCTATCCATGAAATTGCGCTAAAACACTGCGTGGCGATGGTCGGAGATGGTATTAACGACGCACCCGCTATGAAGTCAGCTACCATCGGTATTGCGATGGGCGGCGGTACAGATGTGGCGTTGGAAACTGCCGACATTGCGCTCAGTCAGAACCGTATTGAACAAATCCCAGCTGTGATAGCACTTTCCCGCGCTACGATGCGCAATGTTCGACAAAACGTTGCTTTGGCGGTGGGTTTAAAAGCGGTATTTTTGGTGACCAGTGTGCTCGGCTTCACGGGGTTATGGGTTGCGGTACTCGCTGACAGCGGAGCAACGGCTATCGTGACGTTAAACGCATTGAGACTGCTGCGGTTTAAAGACAAGGGCAACGTTGGCGATAGTAACGATAGAGTCGGTGAAACTTACCGCGGTCTCAAATCTGTTTAAGTGATATTTGTCACCAATATGTGCAATGTAATGAAATGAAATTTTCATTGAAGTGACTCTCGTCACGTTAATATTCTTTGTTGGCAGTATGGTGGGAGCATAGATTTTTGCTCCCGCCAAGAGGAGCTTTTGTTATCACTGATGTCGGTCCTAAAAACGTTGACCGATGAAAGGAGCCAATAATGACCGAGCAAACTGTTTTCCACCTGGGCGTTAACCTATCTGATCTTGAGGGCGCAACCATGGCGATTATTCCGGGCGACCCAGCGCGTGTGGAGAAAATTGCAGCCCTGATGGATTCGCCTAAGTTCCTGGCTAGCCATCGAGAGTATACCTTATTCCTGGGTAAGCTGGATGGACAGTCAGTGGTGGTTTGTTCAACCGGTATTGGCGGCCCTTCAACGTCGATTGCAGTCGAAGAGTTGGCGCAACTGGGTGTTCGCACCTTCCTTCGTGTTGGTACCACAGGCGCGATTCAGCCACACATCAATGTGGGCGACATCATTGTGACCACTGGCTCAGTTCGCCTTGATGGTGCGAGCCTGCATTTCGCGCCAATGGAATTCCCTGCGGTTTCTGATTTTGATGTCACCACCGTGATGAAGCAGGCGGCAGATGAATCAGGCGCAGCCGTGCACACTGGTGTAACTGCCTCAAGCGATACTTTCTACCCAGGCCAGGAACGCTACGACACCTTCAGCGGCCGCGTTAGACGTCACTTCCAGGGATCCATGGAAGAGTGGCAAGCAATGGGCGTATTGAACTTTGAAATGGAATCAGCAACGCTATTAACCATGTGCGCAAGCTCTGGTTTGAAGGCGGGTTGTGTTGCGGGTGTTATCGTAAACCGCACACAAAAAGAAATCCCGAATCCGGAATCCATGGCAGAAACCGAAGCACGTTCTATCAAAGTGGTTGTGGAATCTGCGCGTAAATTGCTGAATGCATAACCGCTGGATTCGGTAGAGTCCAAAAAGAAAGCCGACGCAAATGCGTCGGCTTTTTGTGTGTGTTTTATAGCTGAACGAATCAGTCAAACAGACCTTTATCGTGACCGCCTGCGCGAAGGAACCACTCGTGAAGATGAGTTTTCAGATCGCCTAGTTGATCAGGGCCAATCAATGCCAAGCCCAAATCTGTTGCACGGGTGATGTCGTGGTGACGCAGAGGGCGGAAGCTAACCAGCATGGCACGCGCTTGAAGACCACCAAGAAGGTCGCGAATCGATTCCAACTTATACAAAGTGTCATCGCCGTCACTCGACATGCCTTTGGTCTTGCATTCAATGATGTGAAGTTTGTTGTTCACAACAGTCGCGACATCAAGCTCGTTACGCACTTCTTTGTCGCCGATTTGTCGGTAAACCTGCACACCCAAAGACAAATCCTGAATTGTCAGCAGCTCACGCTTAATCTCTTCAACAATGTGGTGAACATACCACTCCAGCCATTCACCGTTAGCAAACCGACGAGCCGCTTCACTTGAGAATGTCAGTACACCATTCTGGTAAGTCGAGAGGCCAGCATCGGTCAGGTCATCAATCAGCATGCCCAGTTCGCGATAGCCTTGTTGTTTGTCGCTCAGCTCAACATCCAACTTTTGCGCTTTACGACAGGTAGTCGCCAGGTAGTTGAGGGTTGCGAGACCTGGGCCTAATTCGTAGGCATTGCTTGCCCACTTATGGCCAACGGTTTCAATCGTGGTGTCCAGCACAGTGCGAATATCGTCTTCAGGCAGCTCACAGCGAGCACCAAAAATGGTCAGGTAATCGCTGATGTTTATGTGGTCTTCTACTTGTTCTTGCCCACGGCCATACGGGTATAGCCAGCAGAGCTCATCGCTGAAAGGCTCAATCACGTAAATCGGCCAGTTGTAGGTGCGGAAAATTTCGTAGGCGGTCAAAAGGCGGTGACGCAACCCACAGCTGGCGTTGAAAAACACTTCAGTCCCTTCATCTTTCAAACGGCTGGCAAGCTCTTCAATCTTCCCTTTAATGAGAGGGATATTGATATCTGAAGGGATCAGGAAAAACTCAGTTTCGAAACCTTTTGGGGTAAGAACCTGACTCAACTGCTCATACTGTGAACGTTGGCATTCAACACCAATGAAAATCACTTTTTCGGCCTTGAACTTTCGGTGCAGCAAGGCTGTGACCAATCGGACGGGGTCTTGGTCAATGATACCGACATGTGTGGCCATATATTCTCCATTAGGACACGGTAACGACGTTAATTCGCACTCATCCTTCGTTGTTCTTCAACACAATATCTGGGCTATGAACGGAATATTCAAGTAGTTAGTCCTCATATTCTTATGAAAAGTACGGTTGTTTTACGCATATGTATGAGTCAAACAAGAAAAGTTCCCAAGAATAGTCCTCGTTTCCTAATCTTAAAAGTGTCATTTGTGTCAGTAAGGAGATGGAATTGCATGAAATTCTGTCTCATTAATTCTCAATATTGAGCAATGAATGAAACTAGCTTGGTAGACATAAGACACTAGTCATCTCGCTGGTTAAACTCTATGCACAATAGTTAAAGACATGGATTCGCATAGGAAAATGCGGACAAAGTTTGGGAAAGATATATGATTGGTCATGAGTTCGATGTCGGTTTTAACGTCGACAGGGTGGATGGACAAGCGTACTTGGTTTCTGATGATGCACGGATTATCAGTCTTCGCGCGGGCATGCAAATTGCGCCAAACCAAGTCGTTCTAACAAATGAAAACAGTTCCGTTGTGGTAAGCGGCAAAGATCAGCGCTTTGCGTTCGACGGAAAATGTGCTTCCTGTTTAGTCCCTCTCGGTGACTCCGATGTTGAACAATATGCTGCTACCCACAGCGTGACTTTCAATGGCGACGCGCTGAACGAAGAAATCCCTCTCGATATCGATGTCGCTCAACTGCAACAGCTGATCTTAGAGGGCGTTGACCCAACTGAAGTCTTCGAAGAAACCGCAGCAGGCGAGGGCGGAGGCTCAGCTAATGCCGGCTTTATCGTGGTTGACTACGGTTATGCTGCCACGCTGGCTGAAGCTGGCTTTGATACCACTGGCCCACTTGGCGGATTGAACAATACCGAAGATTTTCTCGGTGCTGACGACGATGGTACCGGCAGCATTACAGGTGACGATGACGGAGATGGCGGACCAACGCCAGGACCTGGGCCAACACCAGGACCTGGGCCAACACCAGTGCCTGGGCCAACACCAGGACCTGGTCCCACACCTGTGGATATTGACGCTGAGGGTGGCCAGCGCGCCTCGCTGTCAGTCACAGAAGGTGACTTAGACGACAGCCCATATGGTTCGCCAGATACCACCAATTTCACGATTGAAGCGGGTACCGAAGCACTGGTCCCCGGTACGCTGCAAATTGCTACCACCGAATGGGTGGCTGTGCAGGCAGAGCTTGCTGAAATTACCTCTAATGGAGAGGCGGTGGTCTTTACCCGTCAAACCAGCCTTGATGCCAATGGCGTTCTCACGTTAACTCTGACAGGCGCCGTTAGTGGTGAAGACGTGGTTGAACTGGTGATCACTGCAGCGCAAAGCGGTAATGATCTCAACATCAATGCCACACTGACTCAAAATGGCCCGCTTGATCACACCACAGGTTCAGGGACTTACGTCAACATTGATGGCGACAAAATTTCGATCAATCTGCCGCTGCAAGTCGCGGATACTGGCGGCGACCTGATGCAAAGCCCAGCGCAATTGACGCTGGAAAGCAATGATGGTGCAGCGGCGATAATCGGAGAAGCGACCGTTGAACTGACTGAAGTGGCAGCATCAGCGACCGATAACACCGCCACCACCTCAGACGGTGTTGATCTGGGCAGTGACAGCATTGCCAGCGTGAACTTTGACGCAGCGGCAGCAGAAGCGCAGTTCGCCGGCATTACCAGTCATGGTCAGCCAACCGTGGTTGATACCTCAGTGTCTGGTGTGATTACGCTTTACACCGATAACGGTGGTACGCCGGAAAAAGTCCTCGAGATATCGCTCAAACCTTCCGATACTGCGGGAGAGCCTGCTGAATATACAGTCACTCAATACCATCCGTTTGACCAACATGGCGACAGTGACGGCGACGGCGATAACGACAGCACTACCTTCACCTTCCCGTTTACAGTGACAGATGCCGACGGTGATATCAGTAACGAATCGGACGTGTCGTTCAAGCTGATCGACGGTGAAGTGGCGCATGGTGGAGAGCGCACAGATGACGACGGTAATCCACTTGACCTCATCGAGCTGCAAGAACAGAACACGCCGGTGAACTCGGCAACGTCCCATTCTCAATCTGGCACTGTCACCATTGATGCTGCGACGGATAGACTCGATCCGACTTCGGTTAGGCTTGAACAACTCGATACGCTGAAAACAGAGTTGGAAGAGCTCACCAATAATGATGGCGATCCTATCGACAGCGTAGTGGTGAATGAGACCACCGATGCTGATGGCAACCCAACTTATGTTGTTGTCGCCAGTTTTAATGGTGTCACGGCGCTGGAAATTGAAATTTCCGCTCAGCAAGGTTCAGATGGTTTGGGTGTCGTTCTTGACACTCAAATCACCCAATATGTACCGTTGATTCACCCTCAGGATCCGAGCTCAGAGAACACCTCAGGCCTTGTCACGGCTGACGGTGAGCAAATTATGGTCAAAGTGCCTGTGCAGGTTGCAGACACGGATGGCGATCTGCTGGTCGATCCAACGGATCCTAATATCGAAGCGCCCCGCGTTATCAGCTTCGTAGTCGTAGATGACAACTCAACCACGTTTGGTTTCGGTACCAGTGATGGTGTGATCGTCGAAGAGAGCAGTATTGATGATGGCACTGGTTCTAACCAAGGCTCAAAAGCAAGTGGTACGCTCAATATTGACACGACAGACGAAGACGGTAATCCGCTTTCGGTGGAGATAACTAAACCCAATGGTGACGTCGTCGAAGACTACAGGTTAGATACGACGGACTATGTTAAGTACGCTGATGGTTCACCAGTACAAGCCAGCGGATTTCCCATTTTCCTTGAACAGCGCCCAGTAAGCGACGCATATCCGAAAACTTACTTCGGCACGGCTGATGATGGTTCAGGGGATAATCGTGATGTTATGAAGTTTACCTTCAATCAAGATGGCACCTTTGAATTCGAGCTACTGTCAGCGATTGATCATGCGCCAGGCGATGGCAATAACGAAGCCGTGTTTAGCCTCAAGGCATACACAGTCGATGCAGACGGCGATGAATCTCCACGAATCAACGTTCCAATCACCGTGGTTGATGACGTGCCTCACATGGAAGGTAACATTGCGCTGAATCTCGACAATGACGGTTCAGGTACCTTTACTGCGACCATTGATGTTCTGGCTCTGCAAGATCCAAGCTCGTTACCGGGAATTGAAGATCTTGCGGGAGCTGATGGCCCAACTTTGATTTCCCGTATTCACAACGGTATTGAGTGGGTAGACGTCTCATTAACCCGATCATCGACCTTCGATATTTTCTCATCAACCGATCCAAGCAAAAAGCTCGGAACGATCTCTATCGATCCAAGAAATGAACCTCTTGGTGAAGTGGTATTTACGCTTAACCCTGAGCTTGATAACCCACGCGACATTGAAAACGAACAATTCCAGTTCGAAGTGAAAGACTTCGATGGTGATACCGCCACCGGTCAGTTTACGCTTGGGCTGATTGACCAAACACCAACCCTGACCATAGCGCCAGATACAGCCGGGGATATCACAGGAACCGAAGACCAGGGCCAGGCTGACACCAACACCGAATCAGCGGGCGTAGATGGCACTGCGGGTATCCCAATCAACATGCAGCTTAACATCGGCGACAACGACCTCGGCGAAGCGTTGGAAGAGGATGGTCAACTGGTGCTGAATGGTGAAGTCACCCTCGCTACCCGTGATGATGCGGGCGATATAGGCGGCACGTTCTACTTTAACGGCACCGAAATCATGCCGGATGCTGATGGCAATATCGTCCTGAGCGCCGATATGTTTGAAGCCTCAAGCACGGACGATCCCATCACCTTCGATTTGACGGGCGTGACCTTCGTACCGGATCCGGATTACTCCTCTTACGACGGTAGCAATCTGATCCAGTTTGATGTCGAACTGGAAGTCAACGGCCATAACCCAGTTACCTCAGCGTCACCACTGGAAATTACGGTTGAAGGCGTGGCTGATGTGCCGACGCTCAGCTTGATTGGCGAGGCAGCAGATGGCATCTTTGAAGTTGACGAAGACCACGAGCGTTTTGGCCCAGACGACTTCACGCTGGCGGAACTGTTTGAAGGGGCGCTGCAAGACACTGACGGCTCTGAAACCTTGCACTATGAATTCACTCTGTCACCGGACTCGGGTCAGCTTTTAGGTGGTTTCATTTCGGGCAGTGATGGTTCTTACGTGTTGTCTGATCCCTCGCAATTAAACCGAGTACGTTTCGTTCCCGACGAGGATTTCAGTGGTGACATTACGCTCACCATCAAAGCGGTTTCTACCGAATCCTCGCCATCAAGCGTGGAAGAAGCGTCAACAGAAACCTCTCTCATTCTGCGGGTAGAACCGCAGGCAGAAGATGCGCGTTTGAGCGTACAACGTGTGTTTGATAACGAAGATGCAGGCAATCCTGACCCCGACGTGGCGGAAGGCGATGCGATTTCGCTGGCAGGCCAGATTACCCTGACCTCGCTGGGCACCGATGATGACGGTTCAGAGTCAATGTTTGTGCGCATCTTCGATTTGCCAGACGGTGCCGTGCTGCAGTTGAATGATGGTGGCACCATCACCACCTTGAACGACACAGACCGTATTTCCGTGGACGATATCGACAAGATCGAAATTGTGCCGCCAGTGAACAGCAACGAGAACTTTACCATTCAGGTAGAAGGGATCGTGGTCGATACCTCACCAGACTCCCCGGACGACGAACGTATTATTCCAGCCACCTCGCTGGATGTGATTCTTGTGGGTGTGGCAGACACACCGGAATTCAACGTAGACAATCCGGGTACGGATGCCGGTCAGTGGCAGGTTGATGAAACCACAGGCACGGTTTCTACCACGGTGCCAGAAGATGGAGTCGATGGTGATGGTTTAGTACTCCTGGATTTCTCCGTCGTTTCCGGAGAAAAGGCCTTGTCGCCAGCAGACAATTCAGAAAGCCTGTCGCTTATCGTTTCAAATATTCCGAATGGTGCGTCATTCGTGACCAAAAACGATGACGGTTCAACAACGGAAGTCGAACTGGCGTTCGTAGAGTGGATTACAGATGGTAGCTCGGGCATGTCTGTACCGACCTACTCGATTGATGTCTCCGTGTTTGAAGCCGGTGACGTGTACCTGAAACTGCCACCAAACTCGACCAAAGATATCACGATCAATGCGGAGTTGGTTGCGACAGAAAATGATGGTGATGAAACCTCAATCAATACAACCATCAACATCGAAATCAATCCTCCGATCATTGATGCAGAAGACTACGTAGACTCAACCTCCGAAGGTAAAGAGGATGAGTGGGTCACCATCAATTGGATGCCTGATCTCTCTATCAGTGGTGTGGCTGATTCAACGACACCTGATGTCGTTGAAACGGCAGTGGGTGCTGTGATTTCAGGGTTTGCCGACACGGATTCGGTTCAACTGATCAAAGGTGATGGCACCACCATTGCGTTGACGCCAACCAGCGGCACCGTGGTGATTACCGAAGCGCAGATTGCAGATGGCTACCAGCTCCAAGTGAAGCGCGAAGAGCACAGCGATGTTGATCTAACGCTTTCAACCACAGTCACGGTTCGTCAGGTCGATTTCGAAGGCGAAAGTCAGGTAGAAAAAGAAATTTCAGGCACGGTGAATGTTGATATTCAGGCGGTGGTTGAAACGGAAGATAGCGAACTTGCGTTCCGAGACAACGCGGGCAACCCGACCACTGAAATCTCTACAGATTCACTGGGCAATGTTGATCTGATCAATGCACTCCAGATTGTTAGCCCAGACACCTCCAGTACCGAGAGTTTCCTGAACGTTTATATCAGCGATTTACCTGACGGCTTCTTGGTGACTGGCGCGGTATACGATGGCCAGATGGGATGGGTGGTCAGTGACCCGAATAATTTCAGCATTGTTGCGCCCGCCAATACCCCTACTGTCCAACAGACAACCTTTACCATCTCTGCGTTGGTGATTGACGAAGGTGATGCGGGTGAAGGCGATACCAGTTTGCCTGAAACCATCGAAACCCAAATCACTCTTAACTATCAGAACGTGAATGTCGATGCCAATCAGGCCCAGGTTATTGAACAACCCGCGACGCCTGTGGTGATCGAAGGCGATGAAGATAACGCTATCTCGCTGGAAGGGCTGGGCGATGCGATCGAATGGCCTTCTGGCTCTGGTTTGACGGAAGACGTCGAATTCGATCAGGTGACGGTTGTGATCAACGGCGATGAAATTCCGGAAGGAACTGTTATCAGCGGTGCCATCTATCACTTTGAAAATGACACCTACGTTTTCACGCCGCCACGAGAGAGCAGCGGTAACCCTTATCCGTCAGGGTTTGATCTATCAACATTGACCATGACGCCGCCGGACGATTTTGCGGGTGTCATGAACATTCCGGTCAATTTTGTCAATCTGGACTCATCAAGCGGTGATACCGAAACCACCACAGTGAATGTGCAGGTCGATGTGAAACCTCTGGTTGATTTACCACCACCGGATGGTGCTGAGCAACCGGGCGACGGCTCAACAGATTTCTCTTTCAGCTTGACGGTGAACGGCACCAATGGGTTGAACGACCAAACGCCACCGCAGCCGGTAGAGCCGGGAGATACAGAGCAGTTCTACCCAGATGAAGCGCTGGAAGACGGCATTATCTCATTGAGCATTGCCGGTTCTCTGGCAGATGTAGACAGTGCCAACGGTCTGGAAGCCATCTCTTCAGCGGTATTGACCGTACCGGCATCCGTCGGTGTGTTTGTCGCGGCTGATGGCACTGAGTCATCAACGATGACAGTTACTGGCGCAGATCTGTCAGACTTCTCCTTCAAACCCGCGCCAGATTTCAGTGGAACGGTTGAGATATCTGCGGCGCTCACCATCACCGACACGGCGACAACAGGTGTCGACAGTCGCACCACATCAACCAGTTTCTCGTTTGAGGTGGTGCCGGTTCATGATGAAGTGACCTTCACGCAAGACGGTGTCGAAGTGGAAGACGACGCCACCGTAGAACTGACCATGACAGAAGATGAAGCTGGTGGGCTCTCGTTGGCCGCGCTTGGTGCATCTTTCTCCGATATTGACGGCTCTGAATCACTGTCATCGGTTTCTATTTCCAACGTGCCGGAAGGATTTACCTTTGCGGCACCTGCGGTGAACGCAGGCAGTGGCATTTGGGTCATTGCCGGAAGTAACGTGACCGATCTTTCTTCACTGTCACAGTTGCAGATCATCCCTCCGGCCAACTTCAGTGGTGAAGTCGATCTGATGATGACGGTTTACACCAAAGAAGCAGGCGCAAACTTCGTCGTTGGTCAAAGCCAGGAGCTTTCACTGACGGTGGAGCCAGAGGGCGATGGTGCCATAGCGTTTGTTGACGGCAGCGCGTCAGGTGAAGAAGACACCGAGATCGCACTGGATTTGGATATCTCTGTCAAAGACGACACAGACACCCTGTCCGCTACTCAGCCTCCGGGCGTGTCGTTCACGGAAAATGAACCAGAAACCTTGCTCATCACTGTTTCTGGCGTGCCGGAAGGCGGCCAATTAGTACTGCCAGATGGCGTCACAGGCACAGTGACACCGGAAACCTCAGACGGCGGCGACGTGGTCATCACAGTAGCAGCCACGGAGCTCACCGACCTGACCTTTGTGCCACCACAGGATGGAAACGGCACTTACACGCTGGATCTGGCGATACAGACAGTCGATAACGGCGCCGTCTCTGACGATGTGGTGAACAAACAGGTGAACGTCAGCGTCAGCGCAGTGAACGACGAGCCAGTCAACATTCTGGCTGACAGCTACGATGCGGAAGAAGACACCGTGCTCACCATCACTGACCTACAAGTCGAAGATGTGGATGCCCGTGATGGCGCCAGCATTGTCAATGTGGAGCTGGTGGTGGGAGCGGGTAACAGCTTGACCCTGAAAGGCGACACAACTGGCATTACCGTTACCGGTGATGGCACGAACACACTGGTGATTGAAGGCGATATTGATGCCATCAATGCCTTGTTGGCAGAAGGCGTGGACTACGCATTCGCCGGTGAAAATACGTCAGGTGAAGACAGCCTGACCATGACCACGCGCGACCGCGGTAACTTTGGTTCTGGCGGCCAGAAATTCGACCGCGATGAAGTGGCAATCATTGTTGCACCGAAATCGGATTTGCCAGAACTCACTGCTGCAACGCAACTGGCGTCAATGCGCGCAGCCACGGGCGCACTGGTGCCACTGCTTGGCTTGATGGCATCACTGGTTGACCCAATCGATAACGAGTTCAGCCTCACCTTCAGCGGCATGGGTACAGCGGCAGAAATCGTTGATGCAGCAGGTACGCCAGTCGGGACTAACAATGGTGACGGCACCTGGACATTCAGCCAAGCAGAGCTGGAAACCCTGACGCTGAGCGACCTTAACATTCGCTTCAGTGCACAGCCTCCGGGCGATATTACCGTCACAGCGCTTTCTGATGTGGGCGATGGGGAACCGCAGCAAGCCACACTCACCATCAACGCGAACGTGGTAGATACCGAAACCACAGGTGAACTGAACACGCCTCCGGCGGATAGCAGCGCAGATAACCTGGTGGTTGATGGCGATGCAGACACCGAAGTTCATGGTGGTGATGGAGACGACATCGTCGCAGGTGGCCTTGGCGAAGATATTCTCACCGGCGGCGCTGGTGATGATGAAATGTGGGGTGGCAAAATCGGTGGCACCGGAGATGGCGTCAAAGACACCTTCAAATGGCAGTCAGGTGACTTCGGCACCGCAGCCGCGGCAGCGACAGACACCATTAAAGACTTCGAATCGGGCATTGATGTTATCGATATCTCCGACGCGTTCGATTCCACTGGGATTGTCACCTTCACCGATCTGGCAAACCGACTGGATATCCAAACCGTCGACGGCAACACCCGTATTCAGGTATTGGACGACAGCAGCCAGCCAATCCAGAACATCATTGTTGAAGGCGTCACGCTTAATGTTCTGCTGGGTATGGATGCATCTGGCTTCACGCAAGATGAAATCCTCGAATCCATGATGATGGCAGGCCAACTGGTGGTATTCGACCCAGCGACGACGCAATTCGGTACCGAAGCGGATGAAACACTCACTGCAAGCGACGATGGCGAGCGCATTTACGCAGGCGACGGGGATGACACTGTCACGGGCGGTTTGGGCAATGACATTCTAGTCGGCGGTGATGGTGAAGACATTCTTGTTGGCGGAGAGGGCAGCGATACGCTTTCCGGAGGTCTCGGGAACGACACCATGACTGGCGGCGCAGGGGATGATACCTACACTTGGGCGGAGTCGGATGTGGATGCAGCAACCTTAACGGTAGATACCATCACTGACTTCGATGTCGGCACAGCCACCACAGGCGACAAGCTGGATATTTCCGCACTGCTGCCAGATACTGTTGACGGCTCATCAACCATTGAGCAGTTGCTGGATTACATTCGTCCGGAAGCGGGTGTTGATGGCAGCCTGACGCTCCATATATCGCAAACTGCGGGCAGCATGGAGTCGCAAGACGTTGTGTTGGATTCTGTTGGGCTGTCCGACCTTGGCCTTGCAGACGGTGCGACTACCACGCAAATCCTGACAGAGCTGGTTCAGCTTCAAACCCTCAAGCTCGATTAAGCACCTTACCTGAGATAATGGCGTTTAATTCTTGAAGCAAATACAAAAGCACTGCAATAAGCGGTGCTTTTTTATGTCGGAAATCTAAAACTTGATGTAAGTTTTAGGTTCTATTGACTGAGTCATTCAATAACTAAAGAAAACAAAAATGAAAACCCTTTACGCCCACAGGGGGATGTCAGCCATAGCCCCTGAAAATACACTGGCTGCTTTTTCACTTTGCGCCGAGCACGGCTTGAAATGGGTCGAGTGCGATGTGGATATCCTCGCCGATGGCACCATTGTGCTTTGCCACGACGATACCCTCGACCGCTGCACTGACCATTCAGGAAGTCTCTACGACTTCACCCGAGAAGATTTGGAAGATATCGACGCCGGAAGCTGGTTCGGAGACGAGTTTATCGGTGAGAAGCTGCCAACCTTTGATCAGTTCATTACCTTGATGAACATCCTCAAGCTCAACGCCAACATTGAAATCAAAGCTTGCACCAGTAGCTGGGAAAATACCGAGAAGCTTATCAGCGGCGTGATTGAAGGCATGAAAAACCTCAACAAAGACGCCAGCGTGCTGATTTCTTGCTTCAACCCACTGGTATTGGCCGAATTCAAGCGCCGTTGCCCAGACATTCCCGTCGCATGCTTGTTCGACAAAGAGATGCCGGGTGATTGGCTTGCCATTATGCAGGCCTGTCAGTCCGACACCATCCATGTCGCCGATGAAGGCCTGACCAAAGCCAAAGTTGAAGAATTCAAAGATCTTGGCTTAGAAGTGAACGTGTACACGGTAAATAGCCTGATGCGCGCCAACCAGCTCTTTAACTGGGGCGTAGACGGTGTATTCACCGACATCGGCCACCAATTCCCGTCGCGATACCGCAACGGCTAAAACCCCCACGCTCAGTGATAGGTATGACAGATTGAATCTATAAACACCAACGATTATACCTATCACTTCTCACGTCATAAGATATCTCCATAGACATTAAGGCGACGCACCATTTGCGGAAGCCAACACAAAAGGGGATAGGGTTATGACAAGCATTAATATCGGCATTCAAGAACAAGACAGAATTGAAATTGCAGAAGGGCTAAAACGCCTATTGGCGGATTCATACACCCTGTACCTGCAAACACACAACTTCCACTGGAATGTTACGGGTAAACAATTCCGTGAACTGCACCTGCTGTTTGAAGAGCATTACAACGCGCTGGCACTGGCGGTAGATGAAATTGCAGAGCGAATTCGTACCCTTGGCGTTGCTGCACCGGGCACGTACAAAGCGTTTGCAGAACTGAGCGCGATTGAAGAAGTAGAAGGTGTACCAAGCGCTGATGACATGGTGGATATTCTCACCAAAGGTCACGAGCAAGTGGTACGCACTGCAAGAAGCGTGTTGAAAGTAGCCCAAGACGCAGACGACGAATCTTCCGCATCACTGGTCTCAGACCGTATGCGAGAGCACGAGAAAACCGCCTGGATGCTCCGCGCCATGCGTGAAAACGGCTAAGCCGTAAAGATTAAAAGCAAGCAATGTTGTGTAAGACAAAAGACCGCCGGGAGGCGGTCTTTGTGTTTTGTTGGGGCGTTTGGTTCCTCCAACTTTTTAAGGGGGAGGTTAGGAGAGGGGTTGGGTTTAGAAGTCCTTTGGGACAGAAGTAAGTTGGAGTCTGTACCCGCAGCAGCCCAATTCGGATATCCTCAGATTGGGCAAAACGAAGCAGACGATTTTGTTCTTCGAGAGCATTGGCTGCTGAGGCAGCCAAAAAAGAATGCTATTGCCTATTAACCGGAGCAGGGCTCATATGTGTTAGTTACCTTGCCCTGAAATGTTCCACTGTTTAGCTTTCTGAGATTCTCCAGTCTTCATAAATCCTAAGCACGCCTAAATTTCGGTCCACATGAGGTCAGCGTTGTCTTTTACTACTTTTCTAAAAAGTCTGTCCATTTACCAATTGAAGCCATCTAATGCTCCGTACTGCAGCATATTTGGTGTGCAATGAAAGTTTTTCCGACACCTGCGCCTTGTTAGCTTTTTACACGTCAAAATCCAGGATCGTAGAAAATGTTGTAATTAGATCTTGAGGTAATAAATCAGGATAATCCCCTAATATAGATGTCACAATATGCTTCATTAATCCTCCTGCATGATGATTTTTGGGTCGTAGAAAGGCAAATTCTGATATCACACGTTCTTCCAATGCATGGTCATCCATGTGTAAATACTTTCTATTAACATCCAAACTCATGCCGTTGAGATACGAAATGTTCTCATAATCATCTGGTAGGTTTTGATTAAAAATTATATCTTGAACTATGTTAATAGTGGATTGCCATTTAGACTGTTCCCATGCCCCTATATGAGTATAACGGTCGCCTTCGTTAATGATTTTCTTATCAACACAAAATTGGTGATTTTCCTTTATAACGGTAGCTGTAAGTAACACAGGATCGAGAACCAGCGTTTCGATGCCATCCCTAATTCCGGGAGATAAAACTTGAATCCTTTCGCAGGGCTCTCTATTGCCATCCCAATCAACCAGACCGAAAACACTAGAATTGCCATTTTCAATTAGAGCGGTAACAATACGCTCTACTTGAGCGCAACCAGAGTTCTTCTCGACTCCTGATGAGTCTGTTCTTCCAATTTCAATAAACGAAAGAGACCTTTCTGTGTTTAGCCTTTGTTTATATGCTTGATAGAGTTTTTCATAGATGAACGCATCTGTTTTGCTTTCAACAAATATTTGCCTGCGACCATCAAATGATATAGACAGTGTCGGCACACCAGCAGTTAAAATAGATAATGCTCTAGATCGAGGAATTTTCTCTACTAAAGGTCCAGATGGATTCATTTCATACAATGTTTCTTCTGGAGCAAGAGCGACCGTAGAAGGACTATGTGTGGTTAGTATTACAGACACCCCTTTACCGTCAACCAGTACATCCTGGATAGTTTTAAGCAAAGAGACCACCATAGAAGGATGAAGTGGCGCATCAACTTCATCCAAAAGTAGCAATTTAGGGAAATGCTTTTCTTGGCGTTCATCGCTAGCATTGTAAAGGCACAATGCGAAAGACATTAATACCTTTTCACCCGAAGACAAATCTTGAAACCTCATTTCGACATCTTTTGAGAGCTTATTAAGTTTTGGCTCATATGATGAAACTTCATGTAGAGGTGGTGGCTCTACACGAAAATCAAGGTTGCAAACCTCCAGTATTCTATTTACAAAGTCCCATGGTGGCTCTCCGTGCTTATCAACAAACTGCTCTTGATTTAAATACTTGAGGCCTTCGTCATTTTTTGGCGGGTATTTTTCTAGTCTATCATTAAGATGAATTAGGTCTCTATATGTTGAAAATAATCGGCCGAAAGCTTGTTGAAATGCATCAACCTCACCCCATAATAGCTTCCTGTTACTAAAAAATTTTGACTCTGAGGTTTCCAGGAATATATCAGGGGTTTCTTGGGAGATTTTTTGAGCGGCTTTTTTCCACTGTTCGTCACCAATATTTCTCAGGGTTTGACTGTAGATTTTCTGAGCACTTTTATTTAGCAATTTCTTTAAACTCTCATATACGGTAGAGGCTTTTTGTGAATTAGCTAGTAAACTCTGTAACTTTTCCTCGTCAAGCGATCGAATCTTGGTGAGGGTAGTACAGTGTTCGGCAGGGATTCCCCAGGAAATCAATTGTTGCTGGACTTGCTTCAGACTGGTTTCTTGATGGGCTCTAATTTGTTGAAACCAATTAGAGCGCTGAGTTTGATGCTGAGACGGGTGAAACACTCCAGTATCCTTTGGAATAATGGTATTCCAATCAAACAGTAGTACATCTGACTGAAAATTTGGTGCTAAAGTAGACCGAACATATCCTTCATTTATTGCCTGCAATAAGTGGGTCTTACCCGAGCCATTACGTCCAGTAAGAACGACTAACTTCGGTAAAGTGGTTTCAGGTAGGCCAGTTATTGATTTATGAACACCATTGAAAGAAATCTTATTATTGGTCAATTTCAAATACTCTTATATTTGGGTGCTAACATTTTTTCAATCCCAAGGTGGGATGTAAACATATCACTCTGGAATATTTCACACATCTGCGAGACACAATGGTTAAATGTAACCTCATGTTTTTAATATAGTATCATGATTTATTACTAAATCATGAACATGAAGGTGCGGCTAATTTGGATATTTCAACACACCTCACGTTGCCATACGGAAATCTATCGAAAGCTATTGAGGCGAGACTTATGTGGTTTGCTGTCGCCAACTCAGTTTGGAGCAGAAATGAATTAGGGTCTAAGAGCTAAGTAGCGTAGTTTGAATTAGCTGGATGTAGGTAAATGACTTTGTAGTTCGAAAGTATTGACTAAAGGTGCGGTACTCCGGCTAATTATATGTAATGAAGAAATTAACGATTCAGCTATTCCGGCAGTAAGACTAGACTAGCTGAATCACTCTTTGTTAGTAGGGCTTGGCTTGAACTAATTACTCCCTGTTAACCTTAGTTAGTATTAAAGTATTCCCTCATAGCCTTTTTAGATATAGAGTATTTGATTAGATTCTCACTTCTATCTCTATCTATCAAACCCTTATCCTCATCTAACTTCTTGGCGCGTTTGGCGATAAGGTGCGAAGAAATATCAAGCTCTTCTGATAAGTCTCTAGCGTATTTCTTTTCGTTACTACTATTGAGTTCATGTAACACTCCAAGATCTATCGCAGGTAGTAACTTTGCCTTATCAATTTTTTCCAACTCAGTTTTAATGTCATCAGATACAGACTTAACTTTAACTTCACTATGACACTCATTACATCTCATTTTGTTAAACTCTAGGAAAGGTAATTGGTCATATGGATAAGATTTCCCACATACAGGGTTTATGCACTGTATGTGCTTTGACTCTCTTAAGAACTCTTCAAAGATACTGTCAAAGCTAAAAGGACGAGCAATAAAGTATTTTCTGAATTCGCTACCAGAAGGTTTACCCCACCTCATGTTCTCAAGCAGCGCTAAGCCATAATTCAAGCAATAAACTGAAACTTTTTTCCCATCACGATCACTCATTTCCGTATACTTTGATATAAAGAAGTTTAGTTCTAACGTCCTTACAAACTTTTCTAAGTTAGGAGAAAAATTAAAATGGCTTGTATACGGATTTTTTTTGTCTGATTGGTAAACGGCACCTTTGAGCTCACCGATTACAATCTGTTTTCTAATGTTTTTAAGTTGACCTATAAAAATATTAAGTAAGTCTTTTTGCTGTAACTCTGAAACTTTTTCATCGAATGACAATAAACTATTCGTTGTCATGTCAAAGAATGAAGATATAACCTTTTCGTAATATTTTTGAGCGGCACTTTCAATGGATGATTTGTTTATTTTTCTTCCTGTTGAAACATGTGTCTGATGGCAATAATAAAGAATGTAACCAATAATCCTAGGAACATTCATAGTGCATTTGAACAATAGATCCATGTAGTCATCTAGACTATTAGAGTTATTAATCTCAAAAAATTCCTCAATTGATTTAGTACTGAAATATTTTATTCTATTTGTAATTAGCCTCTTAGTAAAATCTAGAGATAGCGACTCCATTGTATTCTTGTCATAGTTTGAGTAAAGGTTATAGAAGTCTAAATCAATGATATCAACTTTGCCTTTGTCAATATCACCAAAGTAGATACGATTTGGATATGCAGCCACCTTGAAGCAAATAAATTCATCTCCCCAGTTGTTTAAGGGAGCTAATACAACATTTACAAAATTCTTAATTGTTGATTCATCTACTTCTGAAAAGTCATCTAAGAATATAACTAACTTCTTTATTTTTAGATTTCCTAGAACATCTCTCACTTCGTCTAGAACATCTTTTATCTGGAATACCTTCAGTAAGGTTCCTGAGATTTGCTTCTCCCAAGACTCAATCTGTTTTGCTCTCTCCGAATGGTTAATTCCGCCACCTACTTTTATCTCAGCATTTCCACCCTTATTGTCAACCATTAACCTTGAGTCAGAATTTAATCTGTTTGAAGTCGATGTTTCCTGTTCCCCTCCCATTGAAAAAGTACTAACGAAGTCATTAATTACAGGTAGCTCAATTGATTTAAGGTGTTCGTTATTTTCGATTTTACCAAGAAGGTTACGGACTCTTTCCTTTACATTATTTGTTTTGCTTAATCCAAACTTATTCGCAATCTTACTAACATAAGAGTCAGCTTTTATTTCTAATTCTTTTACTATGGACTTCAATATGCTTTGTATAAACGCTCTTTCTACTAGGTATTTTCCAATGACCTCTTCAGGAATTTTTCCTTTTAAATAGTCTAAGTTCTGATAGTCACTTTTAGTGCTTTCGAAAACAGTCTTAGTGTCTATGTAACAAGGAAGGTAATCGTTTCTTTTTCTATATTCACTTTCCAACCTAAGAATAATCGTGGACTTTCCTGTTCCTTTTCTTCCAACTAAGAAAGTGGTGTTATCGGAAAGCATCATTTTATAAACTTGATTTTCAGGTAGAAGGTCGGTGTACAGAGTCTCGATTAAAGATCTGTCTTGTTCATCTCTAATCTCAGCTCGCTTGAACCTTTTTAAGGAATCGGCTGCTTTGTAGAATTCATCGCGATTCGTCTCAGTTAACATATTCATCAAATCCTAGTCTCAAAGTAAAGCACATACTTAACCCAACAACTGCAATTTATATCTGGACAAAAAATAACCCAAACTTAGTATTAAAACCCAAATAAAGGGCAAAGGTAGCCTAAATCACTATTCCACATCAAAGTCGTACAGATACCGGTCGATAATATGAAGTCAACCTCATAATGATCTACTGTACTTTTAGAGGATTCAATCGAAAAAAATACCCTAATGTTTAGAGTTTTCAAGGACTCCATCTATCTGCTTCTGACTTTAGAACATATTGGTCAATATAAATATTTGTTTAGTGAAGAGTAACTAATCTAAGTGGTTTAGGGGCACTATTGATTTACAGGTTCAATACCAAGCATTTAAAAAGTGCTTCTCCTAATTACAGAACGCATCACCCAGCTCCCTACCTGCCTCAACACCCAAACACTTCACAAAGCTATATACATAAACATGGACGATATTCTATCCATAAGGCCGTACAAATACTGCGACTCCTATCAATAAAACCAACAAGTTGCATATTGAGAGGTTGGTTCAGGGAAGGCATAAGCAGGCGAGGGCATAAGAGCCAAACCCTATCTTGTCCTTCCCCTTAGGAGGGATTTAGAAGGACATATATGGAGAGGTTTAGAAGGACAGACACTTTAAGAAAGGGATTTAGAAGGACAGACACTTTAAGAAAAGTCAAAATTGTCAGTTTCAGCCCTGCGTGAACGTCACCCCATACCTGTATATTTATCCAGCGATAAAAGGCTGACTAAGTTAGGGTATGTGAATACGACGCCGATCTGAAATATCCGAATTCCTTATGACAACTGCACGTGCCTCACTGATTAATGTTGATGCCACACCTTACTATCACTGCGTATCCCGTTGTGTCCGGCGCTCTTTTCTTTGCGGCTTCGATGACGCACAGGGAAAGTGCTTTGAACACCGTCGCGGATGGATAGAGGAACGACTTCTAGCATTAGCCGATGCCTTTTGTATTGATGTGTGCGCTTACGCAATTATGAGCAACCATTACCATGTCGTTCTGCATATCAACATAGAGAGTGCCAAAGCGTTATCACCGCTAAATGTCGCAGAGCGGTGGTTAGTGTTTCATCAAGCTCCTGTCCTTATCCAACGCTTTATGCGGGGTGAAGCAATGTCTGAGGCAGAAAATGAACGATGTATGGAATTCATTGAAACATGGCGAGAGCGCTTGACCTCCATCAGTTGGTTTATGCGCTTGTTGAATCAATACATTGCGGCAGAAGCAAACCGTGAAGACCAGTGCACCGGCCACTTCTGGGAGGGGCGTTTTAAGAGTCAGGCATTGTTGGATGCAAAGGCGTTGGCGGCAGCGATGGCTTATGTTGACCTCAATCCCATTCGTGCAGATATCGCTGATTCGCCTGAGTCGTCTGAGTACACGTCGGTCAAAGCCCGAATCGAAGCACTGAGAAATAACCAGGTTAATGCTGAAGGTTTACATGTATTCGCGGGATATCCGCGTAAAGACCAGCCAGACGGTATCCCCTTTCGATTATTGGACTATCTGGAGTTGGTTGATTGGACGGGCAGGCAAGTTCGTGATGATAAGCGTGGGCAGATAGACGCGAAACTGCCGCCGTTACTGGAACGCCTTGGTGTTGATCGGTCCCTTTGGCTGAGAAGATTTAGAAGGACAGACACTTTAAGAAACGGATTTAGAAGGACAGACACTTTAAGAAAAGTCAAAATTGTCAGTTTCAGCCCTGCGTGAACGTCACCCCATGCCTGTATATTTATCCAGCAATAAAAGGCTGACTAAGTTAGGGTATGTGAATACGACGCCGATCTGAAATATCCGAATTCCCTATGACAACTGCACGTGCCTCACTGATTAATGTTGATGCCACACCTTACTATCACTGCGTATCCCGTTGTGTCCGGCGCTCTTTTCTTTGCGGCTTCGATGACGCACAGGGAAAGTGCTTTGAACACCGTCGCGGATGGATAGAGGAACGACTTCTAGCATTAGCCGATGCCTTTTGTATTGATGTGTGCGCTTACGCAATTATGAGCAACCATAGCGAGGATTTAGAAGGACAGACACTTTAAGAAAAGTCAAAATTGTCAGTTTCAGCGCTGCGTGAACGTCACCTCATGCCTGTATATTTATCCAGCAATAAAAGGCTGACTAAGTTAGGGTAGGTAAATCTGACGCCGATCTGAAATATCCGAATTCCCTATGACAACTGCACGTGCCTCACTGATTAATGTTGATGCTACACCTTACTATCACTGCGTATCCCGTTGTGTCCGGCGCTCTTTTCTTTGCGGCTTCGACGACGCACAGGGAAAGTGCTTTGAACACCGTCGCGGATGGATAGAGGAACGACTTCTAGCATTAGCCGATGCCTTTTGTATTGATGTGTGCGCTTACGCAATTATGAGCAACCATTACCATGTCGTTCTGCAAGGATTTAGAAGGACAGACACTTTAAGAAAAATCAAAACTATCAGTTTCAGCCCTGCGTGAACGTCACCCCATACCAAGGATTTAGAAGGACAGACACTTTAAGAAAAGTCAAAATTGTCAGTTTCAGCCCTTCGTGAACATCACCCCATACCTGTGTATTTATCCAGCAATAAAAGGCTGGCTAAGTTAGGGTAGGCAAATCCGACGCCGATCTGAAACGATTTAGAAGGACAGACACTTTAAGAAAAGCTGGATAAATCATCTAAGTCTCTATTGCCTCAATAATCAAATATCGATAAAAAATATGTATATAAATGTGGGCTATATTCTATCCATAAGTCCGTACAAATATTGCGACTTCTATCAATAAAACCAACAAGTTGCATATTGAGAGGTTGGTTCAGGAAAGACATAAGCAGGAGATAGCATAAGAGTGAGAGGATTTAGAAGGACATATATGGACGCTCCCCGAACGTCAAGCCAAACAGAGGATTTAGAAGGACAGACACTTTAAGAAAAATCAAGGTTTAGAAGGACAGACACTGTAAGAAAAGTCAGAATTGTCAGTTTCAGCCCTGCGTGAACGTCACCCCATACCTGTGTATTTATCCAGCAATAAAAGGCTGACTAAGTTAGGGTATGTGAATACGACGCCGATCTGAAATATACGAATTCCCTATGACAACTGCACGTGCCTCGCTGATTAATGTTGATGCTACACCTTACTATCACTGCGTATCCCGTTGTGTCCGGCGCTCTTTTCTTTGCGGCTTCGATGACGCACAGGGAAAGTGCTTTGAACACCGTCGCGGATGGATAGAGGAACGACTTCTAGCATTAGCCGATGCCTTTTGTATTGATGTGTGCGCTTACGCCATTATGAGCAACCATTACCATGTCGTTCTGCATATCAACATAGAGAGTGCCAAAGCGTTATCACCGCTAAACAGAAAGGATTTAGAAGGACAGACACTTTAAGAAAAGTCAAAATTGTTAGTTTCAGCCCTTCGTGAACATCACCCCATACCTGTGTATTTATCCAGCAATAAAAGGCTGACTAAGTTAGGGTATGTGAATACGACGCCGATCTGAAATATCCGAATTCCCTATGACAACTGCACGTGCCTCACTGATTAATGTTGATGCTACACCTTACTATCACTGCGTATCCCGTTGTGTCCGGCGCTCTTTTCTTTGCGGCTTCGATGACGCGCAGGGAAAGTGCTTTGAACACCGTCGTGGATGGATAGAGGAACGACTTCTAGCATTAGCCGATGCCTTTTGTATTGATGTGTGCGCTTACGCAATTATGAGCAACCATTACCATGTCGTTCTGCATATCAACATAGAGAGTGCCAAAGCGTTATCAGCGCTAAATGTCGCAGAGCGGTGGTTAGTGTTTCATCAAGCTCCTGTCCTTATACAACGCTTTATGCGGGGTGAAGCAATGTCTGAGGCAGAAAATGAACGATGTATGGAATTCATTGAAACATGGCGAGAGCGCTTGACCTCCATCAGTTGGTTTATGCGCTTGTTGAATCAATACATTGCGGCAGAAGCAAACCGTGAAGACCAGTGCACCGGCCACTTCTGGGAGGGGCGTTTTAAGAGTCAGGCATTGTTGGATGAAAAGGCGTTGGCGGCAGCGATGGCTTATGTTGACCTCAATCCCATTCGCGCAGATATCGCTGATTCGCCTGAGTCGTCTGAGTACACGTCGGTCAAAGCCCGAATCGAAGCACTGAGAAATAACCAGGTTAATGCTGAAGGTTTACATGTATTCGCGGGATATCCGCGTAAAGACCAGCCAGACGGTATCCCCTTTCGATTATTGGACTATCTGGAATTGGTTGATTGGACTGGCAGGCAAGTGCGTGATGATAAGCGTGGGCATATAGACGCGAAACTGCCACCGTTACTGGAACGCCTTGGTGTTGATCGGTCCCTTTGGCTGAGAACATCCTCAAACATTGAAACTGGCAACATGGTAGGGACAGAAAACGCCATCAAAGCGGCATTACCATTTTTTCAGCGCCAAAGAGTCTCAGGGATACGTTTACCTGACAACTGATCATCCTCTCTCTATTCCATCTTTTAATAATCAGGCCGTTGCCTGATGTTTTTGCTGACTATGACAGAGCTAAATCAAGCCAAACGTCGGTTTAGGCTTCGAAGCTAAGTCAGAACGTCGTAAATATTCGTTCATTTAAGCGGTTAACCTAATCATGGAGGCACTACTTTTTATTATTCTTAAGATGTCTGTCCTCTTTTCTCTCCGTCTTTTCTCTCCTTTAAAGCATGTGTTAAAAAAGCACCTTTAAAGATGACGAAATAAATCAAAATACTCAAAAACAATGCATACCAGATATGTTGAATTCTCATTAATTGAACGCCTTATTTCTCGACGTGATTTAACATTCAAGAGGTTGGCTTAACTCAGGACGAGACTTGATCAATTTATGATCTCCATAAAAAAAATAGTGCTTCTTCAGAGCTTTTCAATGCTTTTCATGTACCTGTTCTTTGCGAGCCAGACATGGGAAGAACTGTACATATCCCTTACTTTTAATGCGGCTGTTTTTAGCATCGTGTTCAGCATGACCTTCTACAGATACAAAAGGGCAGTGCACGATATCTGGTTAGTCCTTTCTGGTTGGTCTTATTGTCTGTCTCATCTTTCATGGTGGCTCTACTATGAAACCTTGAATGAGAGTTTTGAATACCTGGCATATTTCTTAATGTTAATGATGCTTGCTTGTGTTCTTCTTTTTGTATTTAGTGAAACGAGATATATCGAGGGTATTCATCGGATGCAAGGATACCTAAGTAATGTATTTTTTATCTTAGTATCTATTGTTATTTTCCTTTTTACTGTCTTTCATGATCTATTTTATAGTATATATTCAAGAAATGGACTGATTGAATTAACGCTGGTCATTGCATTAACAACTTCAGTCATTTCTGTTTTAGCTGGTGCAATATCTCTTTTTATTAAAATGTCACCGTCTACATATGGTGGCTTATATATTGGAATGGCAGTTTTAATGGCTCTCTATGCTACCGCATTATCTGTGCCATACTTTACTAATTTTGATGAGTTTTATTATTCAAAAGTGTCTGAAATGTTACTCAATCAGGCAATTGTTTTAGTTTGTATTTTCCTCCATAGAAAAAGTATACCTTCAAAAATAGGAAATACGAAAAATAGATGGGATATATTATTCTATTCTTCAACAGGAATGTTGATTATCGCAATGCCATCAGCATTCATTTTTAACTATATCCATAATAGGGAGCAACCAAATAATGATGTAATGATCGCTATTATAACAATAACAACGATTATATTACTTTATAGAATAATTAAACTACTTTTCTCTTTAGTTAAGTCTAGAGATGCATATCTCTATGATTCTCATCATGATGATCTCACCAAGTCCTACAACCGAAGAGGACTCTTTCATCAACTGCAATGCTCTAATGCACACTACGTATCCGTTTTGTATGTTGATATAGATGATTTCAAATCAATCAATGATGAATACGGACACACGTCTGGAGACGAGCTTCTCATTTATATCTCACAAAGAATCAATGAGATTGTTAAATTGAACGTGAAAGATAGTGAAAGATATATATTCTTATCAAGAATGGGCGGCGATGAATTTGTCATTGCTAGTATCAATAAATCATTCAATTTAGGGGGAATAGCAAAAATACTCCATACAGAACTCAGGGGATGGTTTGAAATAAACGGTTATAAACTCTACTCCTCAGTAAGCGTTGGTGTGAGTGATTGGTATGACTTTGACGATATAGATAAAGCTTTTCGCGCTGCAGACTTAACAATATACGAGGCGAAAAAGCGTCGACTAGGCTTGTTGCATGAAAGTGAAATTGAAGACCAGTCTTCACGTCAAATCAAGCGTGAGTCGTTACAACATGCATTTTCAAATAAACAGCTATTGGCATATGCACAACCTATTTATCATCTTGATTCAGGTGCCATTTCAAGTATTGAAATACTTGCCAGGATGCGAAATACCAGCGGTGATATATTATCCCCGCAGCACTTCCTTCCTCAGGTCTACGAAAATGAACTTGAAGCGACACTAACCAGTTTATTACTCGAGAGAATACCGACTAAAGATATAAAAAATGTCTATGTGTCGGTGAACATCCCACCAAAGCTGTTGAAGGATATCTCTGCCGGTAAGCGGCTCAATGAACTGTTCGAGAGCGTGGGGCTTGAGCCCAACATGGTCATTCTGGAAATACTGGAAGAGTCTATCGATACCGAGCAAATGTCTTCTTCAGTAAAGTGGCTTAAAGAACAGGGGTATACCGTGGCGCTTGATGATTTTGGTACAGGATTTTCCAATATTTCCCGACTCAGCAAACTGCCACTCGACATTGTTAAGCTCGATAAATCGCTCTTCGATGTGCTGGATGAAAAGACAAAGGTCCTTGCCAAAGACGCGACAACAATGGCACACCATATGGGATTGAAGGTTACGGCAGAAGGTGTCGAAAACATCGAGCAGCTCAACTTTGCGCGAGAAATTGGTGTTGATTATGTTCAGGGATTTTACTTCAGTGAACCATCTCCTATTGATAAGTGCCTGATGCATATGACTTAGTCAACTTCATCAATTCCTGAAAATTCCTGTCCAACACTCAGAATTAAGTGGCACAAAAAAGCGAAGAGTTCCTCTTAGAGTTTTAGAAAGACATATATGTCCTCTTTCCTCTGGAAAGGCCGTCCTGTAACGGCCTTATTGCTATCTGAACGGGTGGTTTATGCCGTCTCGGCAGAAGATTTCACCTGTAGGCGATTGCGGCTATCGCGGCTTTGACGAATCAAGTCATCCCCGGCCTGTGTGGTGTCTGACTTGGCTAAGCGGTCATACAACACCACGTTTACGGTTGCGGCGAGGTTCATACAACCTACTGTTGGCACATAAACTACATGATCAGCGCGGTCTGCAATAGATTGATGCAGAGAGTGATCTTCAGGGCCGAAAACGTAAATGGCTTTCTCTGGATGTTCAAACTGAGGCAGAGGCGTCGCGCCCAATGCCAGCTCCACACATACCACTTTCATGTCTGATGGCAGGTTATCGAACACACTGTCGACATTGGTCAGTGGAATGTTTTCCATTGCGTCTTGCGTGTCGGTATAGAACCTTGCTGCGCGGTCATATCGCTCTCCCGTGTAAACGACACTGTCTGCCTGATAGCATCCGGCTGCACGCATCACGCCTCCCACATTGGTTGGGCTTTTGGGATTAATAAGGCCAATGATTACGCGCGGTTCTGTCATGGAATGCATCTCTCTGTGCAAGTTTGTATTTCTGGTAATGTCTGAAAGGGCAGCATTCTAGCAAATATTCGAGAAGGATGGCGATGAGGGGGTAATCAGTGATTAACCCAAGCCAAGCTATGCCAAATATCGTTAGCAAAAGTTACGATCTGGCAGGACGACAAAAAGACGTGCTACAGACTCTGCAACAGGCACAGTGATTGTGAAGTCCGCATCGCATCATGGTCTGACTAAGTTGTGAGGGCAGGGCAATTTCCTATGATTAATGAGCTGTCACTCAATATCGAAAGGAGCTGTACGATGATCCAAGTGTTGGCCATCGACCACATTGTTTTGCGAACCACCAAACTGGCAGAGATGTTGCGGTTTTATACCGAGGTGTTGGGCTGTGCGGTTGAACGTGAAACCCCGCCGGAAACTGGCTTAACGCAATTGCGTGCGGGCAATGCACTCATCGATATCGTGGTGGTAGACAGCAGGTTGGGTAAAATGGGCGGCGGTGCGCCCACACAATCAGAACGCAACATGGATCATTTCTGTCTTCAGATCAAATCGATGACTGAACAAAGCATTCTTGATCACCTCGACGCACATGGGATTGCCCACGAAGACTTTGCCAGCCGATATGGCGCGCAAGGTTACGGCAATTCCATCTACCTTGAAGACCCAGAGGGCAACGTGGTGGAACTGAGATGCCAGCTTGAGCAATTCAACGCCGCACTACCCAGCCAATCTAGGGTCTGATGATTAGCGCCAGCGCTTCCCTTACAAAGGTTTTTGTTCCAGGGCGCTGGCGTTAAGGTGATTACTTTTCAAAGATATCCGCGTTTAAGCTTGCTAACGAGCTCCCGGCATAGTTGATCAAGAAAAAAATCACGTCAGCCGTATCATCCGTCCAGTCAAAATAAACCAGTGATCGCACGCCATCGATATCGTTGTCGATACTGTTGTGATCATAGATGTCACGTCGATAGAAAGGTTCAGCGAGAAACTGTAGCTCTTCTTTTAACGGTACGGTGAAGTGCATTGTGAAGGAGTTTCTCGCAATCGGTAGTGGCAAGAAGCGGTCTGAAGAAAGGTAGAAAATGGTGCCATATTGTTGTGTTGTGGTACCTGCTGTATCGGCGTCCTGCTGTAAGTCCATGTCGGAGACAAATTCCCCTTCAAGGTTGTAGTTGATAATGCCTTTGGCATTATCGCGCCACTTGCTTCTGGGATATCCGTCGCTTTCAATGGCATTTTTAATTTCCTTGATGACCGCTTTGTTGACACCTGTGGCGTCAAAGACGATGGCTGGTTTTCCCGTTCTTATGGCGGCCGCTGTTGCTAATCCTCCGCCTAGAGAGTGCCCTGTAAAACTGACGTTATAGCCACTGTATTTGTTGGCGAGATAGGCAGATTCACGAATCACGGTTTCAAATTGAGGCGGCACATAGCCAATGGAAAGCAGTCCGTCGTTTACCCAATCAGAGCTGCCGACTTCACTGCCTCTTAATGCCACGACGGCTTTATTTGCCTGTATATACACCGCCAAATGAAAACCAATGCTTTGGTCTTGGATGATTTCGCGTAACTGCCAGCCGGATGGTGCGCCGTGGGATTGGTAAACATGTTCAGACAGTTCCATGTAGGGCAGCGCCTCTCTGGCGAGGTTGACCGAAGGGGGTTGGTCGGTTTTATACAGTGTGGTCGTGGCGTTTGTTGTGTGCGTATAGTTGGGGGAAAATACGCTTATCCAAAAAGCGCCGATGGCACCGAGCTCTTCTGCGGTGGTGGCATTAACTGCCGGTGAAGCAAGTCCCAGGTAGATGGCAACAGTTAACACAATATGCCTTTTCATCTTGTTAGTCCTTCCTTTTTGCAAGTTAAGTTCAACTGACGATGGTGCTTGTGTTTTTATTGTTGCGAAAAAGTTAATGTTAAGTTGTGGATCTAATCTGTCTTAATCCTGTGACGCTATTCTAAGGTCGTACACTTTTTCTGAAAGCTGGTTAGGTGGAGGCTCTTTTAAAACAGTGGATTAAGTGATTATTCGGACGTCGCTTCATACTGCTGACTAACGGAATGACAGATGGAAGTAGCAAAATCGACTGAGATAGAGGAATGTCTGGGCGAGTGTATGGGTTATTCTTTGAATGAATATCTTTAGCTTATTCATTCAATATAGGTGGGATGCGCCTTAACGGCGCATCATGGCTTCTCACATTGATAAAGGATGTTTAAATTCAGCTGATAGACCTTGGTCGATACTGGTGCCATTCCAAGCAATGTGTGGAAGAGGTTGTCCTGTGAGAAGGGGATGTCTTTGGCATTCTCTTTCAAGCAGGTTTGATCGACCTTGTTTTCGTTTTAGATCGAAGGCTACATAAAAATATATTGTCGATACAGGGCATCAAGCTCTTGCCTTAGCGCATCGGTGTCAGCACGTTTTTGTGCATCTTTTTCCGAGCAAAGCCTGAATAGCTCTCGCTCAGTGTGCGTGATGCGATGGCAAAGCTCTTCAAGCGTGGCGCACATGGACGGGTCTTTGTTTTCTATGTGGACGTTTATTGTCGGGTCAATCGTCCGGTTTGAGCTCTTAGGCTGCAGTTGATGTGCTTTGTTATAGGCGATCTGTTTTACCCGGCGGCGGTTGGATTCATCCATCGCGCTTTTCATCGCAGGGGTGATTTTGTCGGCATAGAGCACGGCTTTACCATTGGCATTACGGGCCGCGCGGCCAATGATTTGGATGAGCGCCTCTGTGGAACGCAGAAAGCCTGCATGATCCGCTTCAAGTATTGCAACCAAAGACGCTTCCGGAATATCCAGTCCCTCTCTCAGTAAGTTAATACCAATCAGCACATCCAATTCGCCGCGTCGGAGTTGTCGAATGATCTCAACGCGATCTTCGGTTTTGACGTCGCTGTGAATGTACTGGCAGCTAATGCCTTCTTCTGTGTATCGCTGATAAAGGGCTTCTGCACTCTGCTTACTGAGGGTAGTCACTAACACCCGCTCTTTGCGTTCAATACAGATTCGAATGCGGCGCAGCAGGTCTTCCTGAGTCTGTGCCAATGGCACTATCTCGATTTCAGGGTCTAGCAATCCGGTTGGCCGTATCACCTGATCGATGACCACACCACCGGAGCGTTTTACTTCATAGTCGCCGGGTGTTGCTGACACAAAAATGGTCTGCGGCTTTATCTTCTCAAACTCTTCAAAGGCGAGAGGGCGGTTGAATTTGGCAGAAGGCAGGCGGAAGCCATAATCAATCAGTGTGTCTTTTCGGCTTTGATCGCCTTTATACATGGCGTGGATCTGCGGCACCATAACATGGGATTCATCAATAAACAGCAGGCCTCCCTTGGGGAGATAGTCCATCAGGGTGGTGGGAGGAAGGCTGGGGTCACGACCAGTCAGATACGACGCATAGTTTTCAATGCCTCCGCAGTAACCTTGTAACCGCAGCATCTCCAAATCCCGTGTGGTGCGCTCATAAAGTCTTGCTGCTTCTGCGACTTGATGGTTGCGACTGAGTTCGGCAGTGCGTTGTTCAAGCTCAGCTTCTATCGCTTTACAGGCGCGGGCAATTTGTTCCGGCGAGGTGGAATAGAGGGTCTTTGGCGAGACATGATAATGTTCCAGGTCACCCAGAATTTCGCCCGTGGCGTTGTCCACTCTCAGCAGTTGAGTGATGGTTTGGGTATTGTCCAGCATCACCACTATCGCGTCTTTTTCAGAATCCGCCGGGAAGATATCCACTTTATGCGGACTGATGCGGTAACTCCCACGAGAAAGAGGCTCACCGCCGGGTTCGTAGTGAAGTTTGGCTAACTGGTTCTCCAGTGTAGTGAGGTTCAACCGTTCTCCGGGTTGAAGCGGAATCTGGAGCGCGCGGTAGTCATCTGGTGAACCTAAACCATAAACGGAAGAAACCGACGCTACCACAATCACGTCTTTTCGCTCAATCAGCGCTTTGGTAGTGGAAAGCCGAAGCCGCTCAAGTTGTGCGTTGATGGCGGAGTCTTTTCTGATAAACCTGTTACTGCCCGGAATATAGACTTCCGGCTGATAGTAATCGTAATAGGAGACGAAATACTCCACCGCGTTTTTGGGAAAGAAGGCCAACATCTCATGGTAGAGCTGCGCAGCCAGTGTCTTGTTGTGGGCAAGGATAAGGGTAGGGCGCTGCAAACGGTGAATAATGTTTGCCATGGTGAATGTCTTGCCAGACCCTGTAACACCTTGGAGTGTTTGGTGGGTTTTCCCTTCCTCAATGCCGGCGATGAGTTTGGCAATGGCTTCCGGCTGATCACCGGCCGGTGCGTTCTTTGAGTGGAGCAAAAAGATTTCCTGACCCATGCCTGATTCCTTAGTCAATAAAGGTAATCATCAAGTAAAGAGCGGCGTGCAGGGAACTGTCAAACCGTATGGTGTGCTAGGTTTGGGAATGTTGATTGGAATGGGTCTCTGTTCGGGGTGTGGATTGTCTGACGTGTAATTTCTGGCAAAGCCGCTCAGATTTTTGTACATCCTCGCGTAAATATCTTAGATGTGTAGTCAGTGTTTGATTTGATGTATCGATACACCAATGCCTGTCTGATTGCCTTTCCTTTACTGTTTTCCTTCATTAGCTTATTCACTGATTGAACACTTGGTGAGGTCAGAGTGGGGAACCGTCTTCGTGTCAATGCGGTGCCTTCGAAGTATGAAAGACAGTCAGTCTGCCAACGCTTCAATGTATCTAGCGCAGCCGGATTCGCTGGTTGTGTGTCTGATTCATGCGGGAATGCAGGCCTATTTTTCATTTCTACCTGTCTGCATTCTCTGCACTGTAAAGAGGAATGAATATGCGTCCGTTTTCGGGCTTTACCCAATCATTAAAAACCAGGAAAAGTTGTTGTGTCTTGGCGGCAGGTTTCTCTCTGTCGATCCTATTCAGCCATGCCGCTAGCGCTGAAGAAAAACTTCCTTTCTTAATGTTTAACCCACCAAGCTATGTGACGAGCATCATGACGGGCTCTACTAACTTTGTGGGTGAAGATGTCAGTGACATGAGCTTTTTGGTGTTTGTCGGTGAAATTAATGACATCGACAGCAATGGCGTCCACCCGGTGAAATTTACCCTTCCATCAGGCGATTACTTTGGGGTGGAATATGACTCAACACTGACAAGCTTGAATGGTCGTAGTGTGAGTAATGCGGATTGGGAATACAGTTCAGTCGGGGGGCTTCATACGTTCACTTACATAGGAAACGGCGGCATTTTCCCTGGCAACACGTATTCCTTTGTGGGTATAAACGCGACCTTTGTCCGCCCGCAGCGAGAAGAAGTGACATTGCAGGTCGACCTGGACCCAAGTGCAGGTGGTCAGGTAAGTTCACCAAGGCCTAGCGATTCGGATGTGCTTTATTACTGATACTTCCAAATAATTGCCATGGAGGAAGTGATAACACAATGTTGATGGCTTGAACGAGAACCAAGCCATCATTACGTTTGCGAAGTTCAGCGCCTTATCGATTTGTTCCTAACTAATATATAAATGAAATAGCTTCCTCCCAGCACTGATACCAAGGTTCCCGCTGATATTTGCGCGGGGTAAACAACGATTTGTCCCAGAAAGTCAGCCAGCAACAACAACACTGCACCCACCGCACCAGAAAAGTAGATTTGCTGTGTTACCTGCCTTGCACCAAGCATAACGGCGATGTGCGGGGCGAGCAGGCCAACAAAGGAAACTGGTCCCATGGTTGTGGTGACAATGGCACAGAGGAAGGCTACGAGGATCAGCAAAGTGATGTAGGCAAGGTTTAGGTTTAACCCACGTGCAGCGGCAAATTGTCTTCCTGATGAAATCAAGGTGATCCAACGTGAAAGTACCAATACCAGTGCCATTGATACTGCAACACAAACTACCAGCGTAATGGCTTGGTTGCTTTCTACACGGTAGGTTGAGCCAGAGAGCCAGCCAAGCAGGACATATTTGTCGTCGCCGACACGGGTCAACGTAAATTGAACCAGCGCCTCTAACAAAGCGGTAAGTGACAAACCGGTCAAGATGAGAATAGAGGGGGCGAACTCATGTTTTTTCCCAAGAAAAAGTAGTACGACAAGCGCGCCAACACTACCCAACATCGCCACCCAGGGACTCATACCATGGATTGAGTAACCAAACACCAAGCTGGCAAGGACTAACGCCAACACTGCCCCGGCCGATACCCCCAAAATATCTGGACTTGCAAGAGGGTTAAATACCAGCCTCTGAAGCACAACGCCCGCAACAGCCAAGCTTATGCCAGAGGCAATGGCGGTGAGTAGTCTTGGCCACTTCAGTGTCCATTCAAACCCATCTGGTATTTGTAATGCGTATCCTGAGGGACTGGAAGCCCAAAAAACGCTCAGTAAGATAAGGAAAGTCATGGCGAGTCCCAGCCACTGTAATGCACCATTTTTTAACTTATCTGGGCCTGTTGGTAAGGTCAGCGAAAGTTGATCCTGTGCAGATAAACGGCGGCGGGCAAGTATGACAAGAGCTGGTGTTCCAATTACCGCTGTTGCTGTACCTGTGGGTATCATGTCCAGCGACCATTGCCCTAAATACGTTGCTAATGTATCGGTCAAAGCAAGAAATGCTGCGCCGAGTATGAAGCTGGCAACCAATTCTGTTCTCGGACGGGTGAATCCGATATAACGCGCGATGTTTGGGGCAATTAACCCAACAAAGCTGATCACTCCAACAGCGGTAATGGAAACCGCCGCGAGCCAAACACCTAAGGATATCAGGAGAAAGAATGCCCAACTGACATTCAATCCTCTCGCTGCCGCTCCTTTACCACCTATACTGAGAAGCTGCAAAACGCGTGGAGCAAAGAAAATCAGCAAGAAAATAGGCGTAAGCCTGATAAGAAGCCAGTCAAATACTTCCCAGCCGTTTTGCCCTAAGTCGCCCGCGCCCCATACGAAGAGATTTTGAGCGTATTGATCGTTGAGAAGGATGATAGCCGTAGCTATTGCACCTAACAGTAAATTGACTGCCATACCTGCTAGGACGATAGGAATGCCGCTCAGGTTGTTGATACCCACTATGGTAACGACCAGCACCATGGCTAAAAGTGCCCCAAGCAATGCCATGAGCAGAGAGTAATCGCCTGCCAATGAAGGGGCCAATATGCTGAGCAGTACAAGCCCCAACCAGGCACCTGAAGAGGTGCCAAAAGTGAGGGGGGACATCATGCGGTTTTGCGTTAACTGTTGAAACAGACTGCCGACTAATCCTAGCGCTCCACCTACGGTAATGGCCATCATCAACCTTGGAAGGGAGGCTTCAACAAATGCCAGCCATTCGAAGGAGTCTTGCTTATCAAGGGTGCCGTTAAACCATTCTGTGTAGAGCTGACCAACAGAGCCAAACTGGTGTTGTCCAACGCCTAGATGTAATAAAGCAGCGCCAATAAACGCTGCCATTAAATAACCCCATCGTTTCATGGGCGTTCTGATAACGTCAACAATGCCTCTGCAAGTGCTTCAGCATTATATAAAATCGACATAGCGCCGCCGTAGCTCCAGCTTGCAGCAACAGGCGCCACATCATTGCGTTTAACAAATGGCATATTTTTCCAGATGGGAGAGCGGTTTAACCTTGCCTGCTGGTCAAAAGGTTCAAAATACAGAGCAATACCATTTCCTACTTTCTTGAGGTTGGTAATACGCTTCTGCGTAATTCCCCATTGTGTGCTTTCCTGAGGCATGGCGTTGTTGAAACCCAGCTGCTGCAAAGCAAATTGTGGGATGGAGTTATCGCCATAGACGTAAACAGAGGTTGCGCTGGCAAATCGAAAAGAGGTCACATCAGGTTTACCGTTTGGGTAAGCATCAGAAAGCTGTTGATTGAGCTCTTTGAGCCTTTTTTCCATGCTTGCTAGCTTCTGCGTTGCTAACTCGTCTTTGCCGAGCAAGTGCGCGATACGTTTGAAGTTCTCAATGGCTGCTTCGGCGTTATTATGGTCTTCACTGTAGGTCTGAAAATGAAGTACAGGCGCAATCTTTTCCAATCGTCTCTGCAAATCTTTTTGCGGTGAAGCAATTAATATAACGTCAGGTTTAAGGTCACGCAGTAGGGTGAAATTGGGCTCTACTCTTGTCCCGATATCCACGGATGTTTCTGGAATTGAAGGTTGTACTACCCATTCCTCATAGCCTTTGATATCAGGCACGGCGATAGGTGTGACACCGAGCTCTAATACCTGTTCGGTAATATCCCAATTCAATGCCGCAACACGTGTTGGCACTGCAGGAAGGGTCTTTTCACCATCACTGTCGGTGACTTTATGATCTGCCCAGACAGCAGTAGAAGTGATGAGTGTTAACACCAGTGCGGTGAGGTTTGGTTTTTCCAATAAAAATTTAAAATTCAGCATACTACTGCAACCTTTGTTGTTTTTGATGGGTGGTCTAACAGGCGAATATTGGTATCAAAAAGCGTGGAAAGTGAGGCTTCATCTGTTAGCGTCCTTGTATCTCCGCTGTAAACGACGTTTCCCTCTTTCAGCGCCACGATATGGTCGGCATACCTTAGGATTAGATTGATGTCGTGAAGAATAACGATCACCCCTTTTTCCTGTTCACGATTAAGCGACTGGAGCATATCCATTACATGGTATTGGTGCTGCACATCAAGTGCTGAAGTGGGTTCATCCAAGACCAAAAGGGGGGATTGTTGAGCGAGTAACATGGCGATCCAGGCTTGTTGGCGCTCTCCGCCTGAGAGTTTCTCCGCTGGGTGATCGGCGTACTGCCCAATCTGCGTGGCGGCCATTGCAGCTTCAATAAACTGGATATCTTCCGCTTTCATGCGGCCAAAAGTGCCGCGCCATGGGAAACGTCCAAGCTTAACCAGTTCGCGTACTGACAGCCCCGAAGCTTGCGGCAGGTGTTGAGGCAAAAAGGCGATTTCTCTTGCCAGTTCCCTGCTGGTGTAACCAGTGAGACTGTTTCCATTAAAATCGATTGTTCCTGCGGACGGCTGGGTTTGCCCTGCCAACAAATCTACCATTGTCGATTTACCTGATCCATTGTGCCCCATAATGACGGTCAGCTTATCGCTAGGAATAGAGAGGGAAGGAATGTTGAGAATATCTCGACACTCTCTTGTCACTTTTACATGGTTTAGTTGATACATATTTCTGAGAACCGTAGAAAGCAACTCACGAAGAGTTGCTTCTACTTTGTTTAAAGACGTCGTTAAAATTCGTATTTAACGTTCAGTTCAACCGTTTGTTCAGCACCGAACCAGCAGTTGGTTTGGTTGTAGCAAGAGTAGTATTCCTTATCGAACAAATTGTTCACTACCAAATTAGCCTGTGCGCCATCCAGTGAGGTGCTTGCGCTACCAAGGTCATAACCTAGAGATAGGTCTGCCACGGTATAGGATGGAACTTTACCTTGCGTGTTGTTGGCATCCATTTGCATTTCACCCACATAGCGAACGCCACCACCGATACGTGCACCATCCAGCGCACCGGATGTGACGTAATAGTTACTCCAAATGTTGGCACTGTGCTCCGGTACATAGATAGGTGTGGTGCCAACAAGGCTCGTATCAGAGGCTTTTTTTACTTCCATATCGAGGTAGGTATAAGAGGCCAGCACATCCCAGTTTTCAGCGAGATAGGCCTGTCCTTCTATTTCTATACCTTGAGAAGTCACTTCTCCCAGTTGGATCTTTGCCCTAAATGTTGGGTCATTTGGATCAGCAGCAATTGAGTCATTCTTCGTGATGTGGAAATAGGATGCAGTCAGGGTATTCGACATGTCTTCTGACATATATTTAACACCGACTTCGAACTGTTTACCGGTTTGAGGCTTCAGGCTGTCGCCATTAATGTCTGTGCCTGCGGCGGGTTCAAAGCTGGTGGCATAACTGGCAAAAGGTGACAGTCCATTGTCAAACTCATATAAGGCACCTAGACGGTAAGAAAACTGATTATGATCTGAGGTGTCTTTGCCATCATAGGTAGGCGAAGAGCTTGTCTTATCGTCATGTGATTTGAAGAGGTCATATCGTCCACCTGCCAACAGAACGAGTCGGTCATAGCGCATTTGATCTTGGAAATAGAACCCCAGTTGTTCAAAGCCAATGTCATGGCTTTCTGAGTAAGCTTCGGTGACTTGGCTTCTGTCCAATAGGTTGTTGTTCGGGCGATAAGCATTAAAGGTGTAGAACGCGGCGTTGCCCGCATACTCTTTGTAGACAGAGTCGCCCTCTAAATCTTGATAATCCAAACCTAATAGTAGGTTGTGCTCCAACACACCCATGGCCACCCAGCCAGAGAGCTGGTTATCAATGACGTAGCTTTTGTAGTCTTCATCGGTGGTGTAGATATTTCGAGTCAGCAGTCCTGTTGATGCTGTAAAAGCGGTGTCGCGGTGGTATGTGTTTTCTTGATACAGAGATGCATCGGTGTATCGTGCGTTTTGTAGGAATGACCAATTATCGTTGAACTCGTGATGCAGCTTGTAGCCAAGCATGAGGACATCGCGTTCGAAAGAGCTCCAATTCACATCACCCATAGAAACGGATGGTGACTGTCTTTCCAGTACAGCTAGCGGCATGGATGAGTTGATACCCATTTCAGGGTCATTCTGATAGTAGAGATTGAAATTAATCAGGGTGCGATCATTAACCTGCCAGTCCACCGAGGGGGCGATAACGTAACGCTCTTCTTCAGCACCATCCACCTGACTGTCTTGCTTACGAGCCATTGCTACCAATCGGTAAGAGAGGTTGCTGTCACCAATCTGACCGGTTGAATCCACCGAGGCTTCAAGCAGGTTACGCGAGCCCGTTGCTGCATTGACAGATGTGCTGTCTTCTTGCTGTGGTGACTTGGCGATAATGTTGACCATACCACCCGGTGGCATTGAGCCATAAAGAACGGAAGTGGGCCCTTTGAAAATTTCGATTTGCTGAATAGCGGAGGGATCAATTTGCGGATGTAGGTTCCAGCCCGTTAGGTATGGCAGGATTAAACCGTCGTAATAGTTCTGGTTATTGTTGCTAAAACCACGAATAGAGAAGTTGTCATACATGGTAACAGCAGCGCCTTTTTGCTCTGTTACAACGCCAGGTGCATATCTTAGCGCCTCATTGACCGTTTTAACGCCTCGTTGCTCAAGCAGCTCGTTATCAATTACCGTTATGCCCTGGGGCGTCTCCTCTGGCTCTAAAGCGGTTTTAGTTGCTGTGTTTCGGTAAACCTGTCCAAGAACGGTGATGGTCTCTAGTTCCGCGCTATCAACAGTATTCTGTGCATCTGCGTAAAGTGGGGCAGAAAAGGCAGTTAAAAGTGCGACAGCGATGGATGAATGCTTAAATTGAGTCGTGGTGTCCATATTATCCTCAAATACCAATGCCAATTAATGGTAATAATTCTCATTTGCATTGTATGGAGAGGCGAAAAAGATAGTTAACAATTTGGTGCAACTTAAACACAAATTAAGGGCGAAATACGCTTTGGGTCTGCCGCTAAACTTTCTGGATAGGTACCCAATATTCCATGTCTGCGTGAGGTGATAGAGGCTCATAATTGCTCGGATAAACCTCTAATTCATAGCCATCTATGCCTCGATATCCAGAGCTGGGCAACCAATGAAGAATAAACCACTCCAAGGTATGAGGAAGGCGTTCAATCGGCCCTTTGTGTCGAACTGCCGCGTATGTTTGTTTCGGCACTGTCAGCGCTTCCAACCTTTCAGAAATGAGGCTAGGTAACTCTGGGATAGGAATATGAGGGTCAAGCTCAACACCAGCCCAGTATTGAATCTGGCTACCGTCGAAATTGGCTTTAGTGATATCTACAACACCGAGTAATTGGCCTACCGGTTGGTGAATACCGCTGGATTCAGCTTCTAAACTTGCCCAAAGCTGAGGGACAACCTCAGCAAAATTGGGGGCGAGTGAAAATAGTCCGTTTATTTCACCTCGAACGCCTTTCAGCAAAAACGTATCTTTGGTGTCGATCCTTACTTCAACAAACGAATATGTATTCTTTCCCGGGTAGTGAATTTCGGAAACTTCGATAGGTTTTTTTAACCCGATGCGTTGTGATTGCTTTCGATAAACACTTGGGCTTTGACCGAAGAGTTGTTTGAAAGCGCGGCTGAACGCAATTTCGGAATTAAATCCAAGGGAGAGGGCGATATCGATGACGCGTTGTTCCGTGTCCAGCAGCATTTCGGCTGCGACACTCAGTTTTAATTCTCTGACATAATGTGCAACGGTTAACCCGGTTTCAGACTGAAATACACGTTGAAGCTGCCATCGCGACCAGCAACTCTGTTCCGCAATTTCCTCTAGAGATAATGTCGCATCGAGGTTGTTATGTATGAATGACAGCACCTTGCTGATGCGATTAAATGTCGATACAGACCTTTCTTTACGTTGTTCCACCGCCACGATAACTACCAACAATGATGATTGAGTTGCACCTTGACCGATGAGGGGTAACAAGTGTACAAGTAAACTAATCGTAATGAGAATTATTATTATTTTGCACCATATTGTTAGGTTTCTCAATTGTTATTGAGCTACCGTGTTGACCAATTCGCCCCCAAGATTTGTATTGTGTATGTTTCCTGACTGGCTAAAGCTTTTTTGGTTTCGCCCTCAATCACCTGCTATTTATCAACTGATCTTTACTCATTCAAAACAGGTCTCTCCTTACTTGAAAGGATCGTTTGGAGACTTACCCCAAAGCTGCATATCTATTGAGAATCCTACGAGTAGTGCATCTATTCGGGAGGTTTATCGAGAAATTGAAGGGTCGAATCCAGAGGCCGGCGGAAGTTACTGGCTGACACGTACTTGGGATCTGCTTTGTTGGCAGCCCATTTACCTGAGTTTTCTCTCGATTTACGGATTGAAGTCATTGCCTGATTTCACGCAATTCGGCCAGTTCAAACGAAACCGTCTTGTGGCGGGCTATCGTTTTGCTTCTGAGGAGCATTGGCACGGAGAACCTGAAGAGTTGATTCCGCTGGCGGCAGAGCAATTGTCTGAATTGTTCGAACAGTATCGCGCGCAAATCAATGATTGGGCGAGAATTAGGCCGGGGTTTACTAACCACCTGTTGGCTGATTTGATTTTAAGTTGTTTGATTAAACTACAAACGCTAAGACCCGAACTGGAAAGTGATTACATAGAAGAGCAAGCGGCACTCTGGCTCGACGCTTTTAAGTTGCCTAAAAAGCACTTGATAAGTCTTAGTCGAGACGAAGCCACGGGAAAGCTTAGACATATGCGAATCAGTTGTTGCTTGGTTTATAAGTGCAAGAAAGGAAGCCTCTGCTCGGACTGCCCTAGGCGAAATACTCGCCAAGCATTAACTCGCGTTAAAGAAAGCTAGTGATACCGCTCAGGCGGCATCTTAGAAGTGGTTTTCACCGTAACGTCTTATTTATGAACGATAGTTGTAATAAGAATTACGATAGTTTGGTGAAAGGATGCTGTGGCTCGCTACAGTGGCGAGTTTATTCAATGGATTGAAAAGGATGATGCAATGTTCGGACACGTGCTTTCTTCGTCATTTAACTTTGCTTTCAATCATTTAGGGGTACTTTTCCGCGTAACAATCATTCCTGTTATTTTAAGCGTGGCGCTGGAATTGGCAGCGTTCTCCTTCAACAGCGAGAGTATGGTGTGGGTTGATTATGCATTATGGAGCGTGCTCAACACTATTATTGCCGTCAATGTGCATCGTCTTGTGTTGATGGGGCCAAACTCAGTGCCGACGTTCGGCCGCTTTACGATTGGCAAAATTGAGATTTGGTTTTGGCTTCATTACATCTCGCTTGGTATTCCTGTTCTGCTTGGTTCTTTTCTGTTTGCTTGGATTGGCCCGCTTTTGAGCTTGTTGGTGATTGTCGCCATGGTAGTCGGTTGTCGTGTCAGTCTGGTTTTCCCTGCCATTGCAATGGGAAAAGGCGTGTCTTTTCCTTATGCCTGGAAACAAACGGCGCAAAAAACCTTGTTTATGATTTTGGTCGTGGCGGTTGCACCCATTGTCTTCGCCATCATATTTGTTCCTGTGATGGCGCTGGTTGTATTCATTGCGCCAGATTCCTCGCCAGTTTACTCGATGGTCAGTACCAATATCGTGATCGCTTATGTGACGATTCTGGCGGTGATAGCGCTTTCATTCGCGTATCAGGATCTAACCGGTGACGACCATTCAAACTTTTCACCTGAAGCGTCTCGGGAAGAATAACGACATATTGTCGAAAGTGATGCTGTTGGTGTCGCATTGGTTGAAGCGACAGTGAAGGCATTGCGAACAATGAAATTAGCGCTGGAAAAAACAGCCAAAGAGGTATGAATGTTTGAATTTAAGACTGGCGATTGGGTGTTCACCACGCAATCTGGTGTTTGGCAGATCTACCGTATTGAGCTTTTTAAAGCGTTCAGCCCTTCACGCAAGGCACTTGAAGATAAAACGTTGGTATTCGCGAAGCGTTTTATCGACGATACGGGTAAGGCCGCATTTACTCAGGAATTCTTCTCTCCCAACTCGTTATTCCCTGTAAAAGGGGAGGCTGAACACGACTTGGATCTTTGCATCAAGAGTCATCCCAAGCTCTACGCTAAATTTCTCCGTTACAAGCCTGAACCGATTAATACGGTTTTTCATTGCCGCGTTGAAACGCCAGAACATCAGTCTACGGAAGATATTGCGGACATGTTCCCAAAAGACGTGGAATTTACCCAATCAGAAGCAATGAAGTTTGTTGATTCGCTGGGTCTGAAATCGAACAGTTATCCGCTTTGGACCGTGGAATTTGTTTCCCGCGGTACAGTGTTGCGCGATGGATATGTCCGCTATGTTTTCAACCGCGTGCTGGAGTTCTGAGATCAGAAGCACTGTGTATGGGAAATTATTACTCTAAGACGGCTCCTAACTGAGGTGTCGTCAATGGCTTATTATCATTACTATGACAGAAAACCTACTTTAAGACGGTTGAAAGCGGAAATACTTCTGGAATGATTGATTTTGATTTCTTTGTATGAAAATAATTTATTCTATTTCTCAATTTTGGTCGGTTTTTATTTTGGTGTTATTTGGTGTAACGACTCTCTCCTTCTTTCTATTTTTCCTTTATTGTATGACTAAGTAGACAATCAAGAGTGATTTAATATATTACAGGCAGTCATCCATTCTTACTCTTTTACTTATCGCCTCCGACGTTTGGTTGCATGTCTATGGATTCTCACTTAAAGTGGCTTCTTATTTTAATATATTGTGTTTTGTTTTATTAGGGTTATTTAATGCAATTTTCACTTCATTTTATCTCATTACTTTGATTTTACAGGTTTTTTAAATCTAATTTTCGGCATAGGGTTTTCCTTTGTGGATTTTATTACATCCTTTGTAATTTTTCTGCTTCTTATTAACTTATTGTTTTATTTATTTAAACTGATTGTTTTTGTTGATATGTTCTTGTTGGCTTTGAAAGGTATGAAAGCGTGAAGTTGTTTTTTTCTTAAATATGAAACTTAATTTTTAAATTAGTAAGGTTATAACATAAATTCTGGGCTTGGTTGTAGTTGGAATAACGTTTAAACGTTTATCAGGCTGCGTATTATGATATATTTCCAACTCAAGCCCGGAACTTTTCTTATTATATTTAGAAGGATATGAAATAATGAGATCTTTAATTATTGTATGTATGCTGGGCATTGTTTCAGGCTGCACAAGCTACAGCACGACGCTAGCGAACGAAAAAGGGCATACCACTGATTGCCACGCAAGCGGGTTCGGATTAATCAGTTCAATGGTAGCGAAAAGCAGTTACGACGAATGCGTGAAAAACGCCCACGCTAGAGGATTTGACGAAGAATAATGCAGTATCTGATGACTGCCATTATTGAATAGGAAGTAACTAGTTAAATTAAACGACTTGAACGACGAGCTGTGTTTGTTACCGCACGACAACTCATCATGTCGAAGATCAGCGATCGGACTTGACGACTGCCAGGACTCTATAGAGTGTTTGGCGTTCATCAATGAGTCCGATCCTCTCACTGCTTATGCTCTCAGGATGGTCTCCCACGAAAGTGAAGAAGCTGTCCAAGACGGTTTTGCGGTAGCGCTTTACTATCCAGCCCATACCGGGGTGGTTGAAGAAAAACACTTGGTTTTTCGACTTGGGCCACCACCTGGGCTGTAGAAGGCCGACCACGTAATCATTAGTGTTGAGTGTCGGGCTCATTGAAGAGCCAGCAACACGCATAATTTTCAGCATTTTCTCTACAATAAAAAAGCTTATATTCAAAGCATTAAGCATTTAGGGCTTGAGGTCAGGATACACAGTTGGCAACTCCGGGAGATAAGGACAGTCTGCCTTATAGGTTTTCACACCTTTGGTTTCCCAGAATATCTCTGCAAAGCGGTTCACTTTGTCCAGCAGTTTCAGTGCCGCATCCTTATCCGATTCCTGCTTAACCACTGACGCCAGCATCATGATTTCATGGGTGAGGGAATGAATTTCTGGAAACTGGTCAAGTTGCGGTTGCTTGAAATAATCACCCCAGATAATACGAACTTCCTCTTTTAGCTTTTTACCGTGCTCTTCTTTCTGTTCAATCAGGCGGGCAAACGTCGCTTGCTGCTGCTTGGACAGGTCTTTTTCTGGTAGCTCGTTGAGCAGGTCAATCATACGGATCATCGTCAGCACGGCGATTTGCGCGTGGACAGGATCATAGATTTTGCAGGGAATATCGCAGTGGGCAGAGACTCTACCTAAAGGAATTATTTGGTCTAGACGTTCAAATAGAGAGTGCAGCATGGCGGTTATCTCCGTGATTGGGATTTCTTATCCAAATAGTTGATGGCAAAGATGACAAGCGCGCATCCAAGTACAATTGGCATCAGCCACAGGAAGTGAATGAAATCAGCAGTCCAATGCGCGTGGTCGTGGCCTTTGTGGGCAAGGACTTCTGCGCTGAACAGAAGTAGAAAGGCAAATAGGGTGACATTCTTGAACATGGTTTCCTCCGGCTGCTCAAGCAGCGTGTTGGGTAGCTTTTCTGAACACGACTAACTCGCTAAGCCCTGCTGAATAGGCTTTGAGGAGTTCGACAAAATGCTGGTGGTCTGGTGACACTTTTCTTAGCTGAACTTCAATGATTTCTAACGGCGATTCAAGGTGGAATCGAGCGAGTTCAGATTGTTCTGATTGCTTATAAACGGTGGCGAGGTTGTGATGACAGGCAAGCCAGGCTGAGAGCTTTTCGCGGTCTGTGAAAAGAGACTCACTGTTCTCATCCAGCAAAGTGAGTGCATCGAAGTAGCTGTCTTCTGCATGCTCCATCTCATCAATGGCGAAGTATTGGTTTCCCGCCAATATCAAATTTCTCCAATCATCCATATCAATGCGCCTCAATCATAATGATAACCATTCGCAAGTGATAATTATTATCGATTTGAGTGGAAAGTAAAGACAGTTCCAAGGAGAGAGCAATTGAAATGCCCAAAATGTGACGCAGATTCGAGAGTGGATGATTCGATGAAACAGACAAAAACAGCACACCCCGGCGCGTAGATTGCCGGGGTGTTAGTATTTAACGCAGTCTACAAAAGCGGAGCGGGAGCAGCTAATTCCTGCACCTTTAGTTTGTTTAAGTATATGGATGCGAGTCTTTCAGGTTATCTGGATTTATGGCATGGAATGCCCAACTTTCCTCTTGGTGCTACATTATTCCTTTTCATTTAACATTATTTTTATGGTTTTTATATGATGGGATAAATAATAGGTTTGAAAAGTAATGCTTGACTTACCTTTCTTTTTTGTCTTGTTTGATAGGCAATTTGTCATAATCTACTGCTTTTTCAAATGATGGAGTAAATAACCTGGCTTCCTACTTTTAGTCTTATTAAACCGAATTTTCGTAATAAGTGACAATGTGAAGTGAGTGGTAAACTTGGTAGCCAACGATACTGGCCACTTCACATGATATAAGGATTTACTATATAACCTTATGCGAGTCTTATGTGAGGCAATTCAAAAAACCCTATTAAACAGTAGCTTGAGGGGATATTTTTTAGAGTATCAATTAAAGTAATCACTTTGTGATTAATTCTATTGTGAAGTAATTTATGTATATTTAAATGAATGCTCCTTAATATTTTAATAGTGCATATTGAATGCACTTTATTTTTTATAAGCTGTTCCTATGTAATAATTCTAAATTTGTTTTGTCGCATTTTTGATTCTTTCCATAGTGGTTTAATTAAAGTATTGTTTAGTTGCTGGGGCTGATTATAAGTGGTATTTATCAGGCTGCGTAGTATGGTATTATTTAATTGGCCCCAGCACTTGTTGTTAATTAGTATGGAGGCTTCGCATGATTAGATTATTCACTATTGCCTGTTTGCTGGGCTTAATATCTGGATGCACCAGTTATAGTACCTCATTAGAAAATGAACGAGGGCATACGACTGAGTGTCACGCCAGCGGATTTGGATTAATAAGCACATTGATCGCAAAGAGTTCTTATGACCAGTGTGTGCAAAATGCAAATGAAAGAGGTTTCGAAGAGCAATAACTTATCGGTGTATCTTTTTCCTAGGAAACTGAGCTGGGTATTCTTCACATTTCGTAGCTCTTTGTGCTTGAGTTCAATGGGTGGATTTAACAATAGTCATGACACGGTAAATTGATTGGTTGCCGTCAATAAGCCCAATGCTCTCGGTGCTAATGCTAAAGATGTTGCCTCCTTTGAATGTTAAGAAACTATCAAGCACGATTCTCTCAAACCTTTTCACCATCCATCCCATGCTCGGGTGGTCGAACAGGTAAATCTGACCGCGTTTCTTCGGCCACCATTTGGGTTGGCGGATGGCAATCACGTAATCTCTGTGTTGAGTGTCGGGCTCATTGAGGAGCCCGCAATACGCATGATTTTCAGCATCTCAAAGGTTTCGCTTTGGGCACTTAGGGCTTGAGGCCAGGATACACAGTTGGCAACTCGGGGAGATAGGGACAGTCTGCCGTATAGGTTTTCACGCCTTTGGTTGACCAGAATATCTCTGCAAAGCGGTTCACTTTATCCAACAGTTTCAGTGCTGCGTCCTTGTCTGATTCCTGCTTAACCACCGACGCCAGCATCATGATTTCATGGGTCAGGGAGTGAATTTCCGGAAACTGGTCAAGCTGTGGCTGCTTGAAATAATCTCCCCAGATAATGTGAACTTCTTCTTTCAGCTTTTTACCGTGCTCTTCTTTCTGTTCAATCAGGCGGGCAAACGTCGCTTTCTGCTGCTTAGTCAGACCTTGTTCTGGCAATTCGTTGAGTAGGTCAATCATGCGGATCATCGTCAGTACGGCGATTTGCGCGTGGACAGGATCGTAGATTTTGCAGGGAATATCGCAGTGGGCAGAAACTCTGCCGAAAGAGAATGTGTGGTCGAGGCGTTCCATCAAAGTATGAAGCATGGTGGTTATCTCCGTGACTTGGATTTCTTATCCAGATAAGTAATCGCAAAGGTGATGAGCGCACAGCCAAACAGGATCGGCATTAGCCACAGAAAATGAATGAAATCGGCTGTCCAATGCGCGTGATGGTGGCCTTTGTGGGCGAGCACTTCTGTGCTGAACAGAAGCAAAAGGGCAAACAGTGTGATGCTCTTGAACATGGTTTCCTCCGACGCTCAAGCAGCGCGTTGGGCAGTTTGTTTAAACACGACCAATTCACTGAGTCTGGCGGGATAAGCTTTTAGAAGCTCAACAAAATATTGGAATGCCCGAAATGTGATGCAGATTCGAGAGTGGATGATTCGATGAAACAGACAAAAACAACACACCCCGGCAATCAAATTGCCGGGGTGTTAGCTTTTAATGCGGTCTATGAAAGCGGAGCGGGAGCGGCTAATTCAGTGTGAACTGACCAACTCGCTGCTTTAACACTTCATTTGAATTGACGAGATTTTCGTTATCTCCCCTGATCTGCTCACTGAGCGTCACGATGGAGTCTTTTGAAGCTTTGATGTTCAACATCGATGTATTTAAGTGCTCGATTTGGTTGATGAGTTGATCGAGCCCGCTGCTATTGTCCTCTGCCGAAATCAGTGAGACCACTTTTTCAATAGAAACCACCGCTTCTTCCACCGTTTGGTTGGAGCTTTGGTAATGAGAGATGATGTCTAACAGCTCTTGTTTCTGCGCGGTCAGTCGCTCGCTGATTTGCACCACCGAACTACGGATTTCTCCGACGATCTTGGTGATGTCTCCTAGGCTGTCTTGCGTCGATAAAGCCAGTTGACGCACTTCATCTGCAACAACGGCAAATCCACGTCCTTGGTCACCGGCGCGGGCGGCTTCTATCGCCGCATTCAAAGACAAGAGGTTAGTTTGCTCCGAGATGGACTTAATGACCTCAACAAATTTTTCAATAGACTCTGCCTGCGCTTTCAGCTCAGTAAACGACATGTACATCTGCTCAACGCTATTGGCGTAGTTATCTAATTGCTGAAGCGAAGACATATTTTTGGTGCTTATATCTACCAAATCACCCCTTACTTGCTCGGTGGAAGAGGCTGTCTCTTTGAGGGTTTGCACCATAGAGGTAGAGAATGAACTGAGAGAGGAGAGGTTTGTACTGGCAACTTCGTAGTTTTGGTCCTGCTCTAAAAGGTCTGCATTGATGTTTTTCACCTTCATAAACATAGCGTCAGACAGTGTTTTTGATTCGACTGACGATTCATCAATGGCTTGAAGAGTGTTGCGGATATTGATTCTGAAGTTTTCTATAACACGCAGAAAGTCGGTCATTTCACTGTTCAGTGAGGATTTCACTTCGTTTTTGACACTGAGGTCATTTCGCTCGAAGTTTTTCAGGTATTCCTTCGTTTGTTCCAGAGAGTCGACACCCCATCTTTTCTCATCAATATCATGGATGAGGAGAACACCGACAAGGACGAGCTGGATGATGACTGAATAGATATTTTCGGTTAATAGCAAAGCGTTGACGAGAAGAAGCACAATACCCACCCAGTGGATGAGCCTCATTCTTGTAAATAGCGATTTAAAGCCGTTTTTTGATGACATAGACCTTCCTCAACACAACTGGTGAATCTCATGTTATTTAGCCTCCCTTTACTATCTTCTCTCGGGGGAGGCTCATTTTTGAGACGCAAACTCACCTCAGTGTAGTTGAGCATTTTAAGGCCTTCAAAATACGCATTTTTGTTATTTGAAAGCCGAATCAGGACTTCGAACTCTTTAACGCTTTTTTCGCCAGTTCATCGGTCAGCTTGTGCATTTCCGGCATGATACGGTGAACCAAGTGAAGCTGCTGCAGCACCATGCGGGCTGAGCTGCTTTCTTCTTCACGCCAGCGTTCAAGGTGTTTGCCGAGCGCTTCATCCAGACACGGCGTTTTCTCGAAGGATTCGCCTGCCAGCTTGGATACCAGACAATCCAGTTCTTCGTGAATGCCACGGTGCGCTTTGGAAACTAACTCGTGAATGCTGTCGTCGTCCATTTGCATGCGGTGTGCACCCAACGCAGAGATATAGCTCAACATGGCGTGGTTCAAACAAAGGAAACGGAAGCTCTCGTCGGTGGCAGTTCGGTACCGGCCGGGCTCTGCCAGCATATTACTGATAGCAGTCGTAAGCTGTGCATCGCCATTGTGCGCTTCACGACGGGCGACACGGTAAGCCATGTTGTCACGCTTACCAATGCGGTATTGGCCGATGATCTGTGCCAGATAATCACGGTTAGCAGCGACAGAATCTTTCATGATCCCGCGCAGTCGGTGAGCCTGCCAATCCGGCAACACAAAACGCACGGCCAATACGGAAAGGGCGCAGCCAACTAAGGTATCGCCAAGGCGTGGCAGTATCACGGCGTAGCCTTCACCTAATTGGTTAAAACACATCAATACCAGCAGGGTAATAAACGCGGTGGCGGCGGCGTAGTGGGTGGTTCGGAACGCAAAGAACAACACGCCGAACAGTACCATTAATACCAGTTGTCCGGTCAAATCCGGGAACAGGGTCAGCAGCGGTAAACCCACTAACAAACCTATCAAGGTACCGGAAATTCGTTCGGTGAGCTTGCTGCGCGTGGCGGAGTAATTGGCCTGACAGACAAACAGGATCGTCAACAAAATCCAGTAACCGCGTGTGAGGTCAAAGCCTTGAATAATGCCGTAACCTACTGCTAAGGCGAGGCTCAAACGCACACCATGACGGAACAGCAGAGATTTCGGCGTTAACTGGGCGCGAATGCGCGAAAGCTTGTCGCGGAAACCGTGAGCATCATAGTCGGCGATCTCTTTGTCTTCATCCGTTTGTGTGGCATCCGGGTTACTGACGTTGGAAAGCTGGCGCTCGACGGTCGCCAGGTTTCGGAACAGGAAATCGAGCTGTGGCAGTAATGGTGTCCATTCTGGATTGTTCTGCGCTTTCACATACAGCAGGGACTCGTTCAGTTCATCCAGCGCTTTTACGCTCTCTTCGCCGTGTCGGTAAGGCTGTCCTAACGTCAGACATTGAGAAACTTCCAAACAGGCTTTGGATTGCAGGTGTAAAAGTCTCTGTAGGCGGAACAAAACATCGCTGTGGAAGAAGACTTCTGCCAGTTCCTGATAGCGGTAGTGCGAGGAGTTGGCGCGCTCGTGAATATCCTGCGCCAGAAAGTAAATCTTGAGGTATTGACGGTTGCTGTCGCTCAGTCTGCCGCCACGCACACGGTTTAGCAGTGCGGCTTTGGCACTGTTTAGCGCGGTGACAACCAGCGCATTCTCTTTCGCATCACGTAGGCGCAATGGCTGTGGCTTTAAATCTCTACTTGGGTGGAACATCTCTGATTTCTGGTCGAGATAACCGGAAAGGGACTTAAACAGCGCAGCGAGGCTTTGTTGTACTGGCTGGTGCGGCCATAGCAGCAGCCAAATCAGTGAAATAACGCCGTAAAGCGCGGCACCTGCCAGCAGAAGTGAAGGTTGATACCAAAGGTTTTGTGACTCGTGCGCGCCGAGCATGGTGTAAACAGCAATAAGCAAGGATGCAAATGCAATGCTGGCATACCGCGCGCCTATCGCGCCCAACATGATAAAACCGAAGGTTGATGTCATGAGACCGGTAACAAACCACCATGGGTAATCAAAAAGGAGCTCAATGGAGAAGGCGGCGACGGCGAAACAGAAAAGGGTGGTGAGCAGCGCAGAGAGTCTGCCGGAGAAGTTGTCATCTGTTTCTGCCAATGCAGAGGCAATAATGCCAAGAACCAGTGGTGTGATGGCTTCCGATGCGTCATACCACCAACAGGGAAGGGCAACACCCACAAGGGCGATAAACACGCGGACACTGTAGTTAATGCGGCTGTTGGCCCAGTATTCCCTGAATGTAAGAGAAGTTTTCTTTGAAATCATTTCAATGCAGCGTTAAGGCAAGTGTGGGTAGGGGCTGTTAACCACCAAAAGTCAGCAGCCCCTAAGATAGCAGATTAAAGGTGTCATCCAAGGGACGAGATCAAAAACGAAGACTATTTCGCTTGGACAAGACAGGGAAAGCGTTCTTTTGCTTGATTTTCATTCATCTATCTAAACTCTTTGCGTTGTTGGGCTATAAATAACACCTGAAATTGATATGCTGTACATATAGACAGGAAAATAGAATCCAACCATGAAACTCACCGCCTCCAATCTGGCTCAGTGGTTTGTTCAGGGCGATCACTACAGTATCGCGCTGGACGAAAGCCAACTGGTTTTTGAATCCAAACAAATGACGCAAACCGTCCCATTTTCTATTTGGGATGGGCAGTGCCGCGTGTCTCGTGGCCTGGTTTGGGGGCGACTGACTTTCATTGTTTCTCCTGCGGATCGGCCCGCACAGAAAATCACGGTTTATGGTTTGCCCTGGAATCAGGTGCATGAGTTTGCTGAGACGCTCTCTGAGCACTATCAAGCGTGGTTGGGTAAGCAGCAAAACAAGTTCATGCTGGTGGAGCCGGAATTGCTTGCGCTGCGCGATGAGTTACGCGACTTCTCGGGTTTTATGCGATTTGAAGACTTGAAAGTGTGGCAGGAGAAAGCGCAGGAAGTTTTTAAACGGTGCGGTGTGTTGCCGCAAGTGATGGCGACAGCCAATCCTGCGCTTTATCAATCACTCTATGGCTGGCTGCAAAACGGTGAAGCACAGCGCAACGCCAGAAATACTGCATGGCGTGATGAAGAGTTGGAACGTTGGTCAACCTGGTTTGATGGCGTGGAATCGTCACCGTTGAATGACTCACAGCGTAAAGCGGTGTTGATGGACGATAACCACAACTTGCTGTTGGCGGGTGCAGGTTCGGGTAAAACCAGTGTACTGATGGCACGGGCGCAGTATTTGGTTGCCAGTCAGCAAACGGAACCTTCGCGCATTTTAATGTTGGCTTTTGGTAAGAAAGCCAGTGAGGAAATGGCAGAGCGTTTGACAAAAGCGGGTTTAAAGGGCGTGGAAACCTCGACTTTCCATGCCTTTGCGCTCAAGGCAATCAAAGAGATTTCCGGTCAGGACGCTAACATTGCACCGATGGCGACGGATGAAGAAACCAAACACAGCTGGATAACCTTGTGGTTGGCGGAAAACTTCGCACAGCCTGCGGTTGAAAAGCGCTGGCTCAAGCATTTGGCGCAGTGGTCCATCCCGGGTTTATCGGCAGAGCGTCCGCTGGCGGAACAGGCTCACGAGGCTAAGCTGCAAAGATGGTTGTGGCGACTGGTGGATTTGCTCGCGCAACAAAGCCAATCAGTAACCACGATAAAGGCTTCGATCAAAGGTGACGAAAAAGCCGAAAGTGAACTGGCATTGGTTCAGCCAGCGCTGAAAGGCTACCTCGCGGCGCTGAAAGAACAGAATGCTTATGACTTTAACAGCCTGATCAAAGAAGCCACGAAGGTGCTTTCCAGGAAAAGCGAAACCTTTGGGGCGCGATACGACCACATTATGGTCGACGAATATCAGGACATTTCCCCAGCGCGTCTTGCTTTGCTCGAAGCACTTTGCGGCGGCAAACGAAACCGAGTGCCTTCACTGTTTGCAGTGGGGGATGACTGGCAGGCGATTTACCGCTTTGCAGGATCGGATGTCAGCCTGACCACGGGTTTTATGACCCGTTTCCCTTCAGGTGTCATTCGTTATCTTGATACCACTTATCGCTTTAATTCCCAGATTGGTACTGTCGCCAATACCTTTATTCAGGTTGACCCACAGCAACTCAGTAAACCGCTCGACAGTGCACGAGAGCAAAAGAAAAAAGCCGTGCATTTGATGCCCTCGGATGCGATGGAATCGGTATTGGAGAAGCTGGCAAAATTCGCTGGCGACAAACCTACCAGCCTGCTGTTGATGGGGCGTAATAACGCCAACAAACCAGAATCTCTCGGTGAGTGGCAGAGTCAGTATCCGAATCTTTCCATCAGCTATGTCACCGCACATGGCAGTAAAGGTCTTGAGGCGGATTACAGCTTTATTCTGGATGTGGATGATGGCACGTTTCCGGCCAAATCATCGGGAGAAGGATTAGAGTCTGCATTGTTGTCAGTGGAAGGTGAAATGGAGCATGCAGAGGAGAGACGTCTTTTCTACGTTGCTCTGACTCGCGCAAGACATGAGTGCTGGGTGTTCTCGCACCCGGAAAAACCATCTGTATTTGCCAAGGAGTTATGGCAAGGAAATTATCCTGTCACTTCTAAGCTATCAAAGAAAGTGCTTCAGGCGGTTTAAGCCGCCTTCACATCTTCATCTTTGTACTGGTGAGCAATATCGACAAAGGTATGTTCGCAAGTCAGAAATGCATCTACCACGGCAGGGTCAAAGTGGGTGCATCGTCCCTCCAGAATAATCTCTTTGGCTTTTTCATGGCTGAATGCGGGTTTGTAGACGCGTTTAGAAATCAATGCATCGTACACATCAGCCAGCGCCATTAATCGACCCGAAAGCGGGATCTCCTCGCCTGACAATCCTTGCGGATAGCCTGAACCGTCCCATTTTTCATGGTGAGTGGCAGCAATCTCGCGGGCTATGCGCAGGAAAGCAATGCCATCACCACTTTTCTCAGTAATGCCGAGTGCATCTGCGCCCAGTTGGGCGTGGGTTTTCATGATGGTGAATTCTTCGTCTGACAGCTTGCCGGGTTTAAGCAATATTGCGTCAGGAATACCGACTTTACCGACATCGTGAAGCGGCGCTGATTTGTATATCAGATCGATGGTTTCTTCGGTCAGGTAGTTGGAATATTTGGGCTGACGCTTCATCACATCTGCTAAAGCCTTAACGTAGTGTTGAGTGCGCAGAATATGTGCCCCGGTTTCGTTATCCCGCACTTCTGCGAGGGTCGAAAGCCCGACAATGGTTGCGTCCCGCGTGCGATTGATTTCGTCATAGCTGTCTTTGAGATCGCTGAACATCTTATTGGTGTAGTAGGCAATCACGCTCAGCTCACCAGCTTGGTTCAGTGGCACTTTTTCTTCGAAGTTGCCGGATGCTGCTGCGGTCATCGCATTGGTCTGGCGGGTGAGCTGTTCGCTTATCAGCGCTGATCCGTTAAAGGAGATGAGTGCGATGTATGCCAATACTACGCCTGCGACATACATGAATTCTTTCAGAATGCTGTCGATATCAGCAATGGTAACCTGATGTTCTGTGTGCCCAACAAGCCACAGTAAATCTTTGGTCACGACTAAGCCTAACAGCACAGTCACCATGACAGTCAAAAACATCGCGCCAAGGCCAATTTGTCCTGCCAGCGGTTTGATGTTGTCAGGCATTTGATTCTTACTGATGTTGTGTTTGGAAAGGTTACGGGCGTTCGAAATGGCTAAATCGAGATTAATCACAATACCAAGCAGGACCATGCCGAAAATGACCTTGAGATTGCTATCGAGAGGAAAATCGTAAAGTGCGGAGTACCAAGCGGCAAAGCCGATACCCACAATCGCGAATATGCCAACATTGGTTGCCAGACTGGCTTCACCGTGTTTGACGGTGCGGATAATCAGGCGGGCAAAGTAGAGCAGGATAAACACAGTCGCAGTCTGGATGAAAAGTACGGCCGTAGGCAAGGCATCGATAAAAGGGCAGACCCGAGCGCCATATAGGGTGAAAATAATCACGGCTGTGACGTAGTGGAGCACCGCACGGGTTGGCGACTGATAGTGTGTGGTATCTGTCATAAGTCCCTTTGCATTCTGATAGGGTCTGTTGACCTTTGGTGGTTAAGTTTTGTTCTCGCGAAAAGCGTTTTAGGCGCGGCGAGGTGTGTGCCGCCTAGTCATTCTAAGCAAATACACCTCAACAAAGCATAAAACGCTTTTAGCAGAACCCTTCGGGCAGCGTTTAAGGCGACTTTCTCCTGCGTTATCGGCTTCTCATGTAGGCCAGCTAAACATCGATGCCTCTGCCTTGCATAAAGTCGCCGCAAACTGCTGCAAAAATCATCACCAAAGGTCAACAGACCCTAGGTATCTCTAAAATTCTAGTCTTAATAATGAGACCTGTAAGGCGGTGAACTTATTTCACTGATTTTTAACGCCACATTGCATCAAGGTGCGCTCGGCAATCATCTCGGTGATCAGCACATGATAATGAAAAGGGCTTTGTATATTGAAGGCAGTGGTTTCGGGTTGAGTGAGGGCTTTTCCAGTGAGATGACTGAATGCACTGAATACAGATTTGGAAGATTGACCCGTGGCAGCAATACCGAGTTGAGCACAGACTGAAAGATTATTAATGAGCGATAGCTGCATCGTTTTTTCGTTGTCATCCCGCACTGACATGACGGCAAAATAGTTACCTTCCCGGATCCACAGCTCGCCGTTTTTCAGCGGCTGCTTCTCGCCACCTTCTGTCGTGCTCCAAGGTTCATTAAACCCCATCGCTGAAAGTGAACTTTTCATTTGTTCTGAGTCTGGGAATGGCTGACTTTCACCACTTGGTGTGTTTGCGAGCGCCACTGGCCCCAGAAATAAAGTCACGATAAAACACATTGTTGTAGACAAGCGATTAGCCATAAACAACCTCTGAACCGTCGCTTATTTTCACAAAGCTTATGCCTGATTTGGTCGATTAATTTATGCAATCAGGCACAGCGCCCCTTAATGCCAACAACGGCGGGGAGATAAAAACCTTTAGAAATTAATTGATGATGTTGTCACAAAAGAGAATTAAAAGTCGCACTTATGAAGTGGCTTCTTTTGATTGAGTAGTAGGAAAAACCCTTGAATAAACAAGGTGAATTGATAGAAATATCAATGAGGAAATATGCAACTATCACTTTGAAATAATGCGGTCTTTTGCCTATATGTTAATAATGCAATACGCCGTTCAGGCAGTGTTTGTTGCGGCACTGTTGTAAAAATGTCCAACAGTTTTTATCTGCTAGGTCGATAGCAAGGCAAGCGAGTGATACCCAGAGCAACTGAAAGTTCCTCCAACAAGGTGTAATGGGGCTCTTTCTGTTCAAGCAGTATTCGCGGGTTAACAGCCATCCTGTTTTCAGTGTATTTGGTATCTAATCAGAGCAGCATTTCCGGCGAGGATGTTAAATGAATACAAATTCGGCTCAAGCAAAAAAGCCGCCGGCCAAACCAAAAGAAAGAATAATTATGGGGCTTCAAGCCATGGATTTTATCCAGCATGGCACAGAAGCTTCTTTAGAAATTGTGACGCCTCTAGGGCTACGTCTTAACTTCAAAGCTAACTTTATTGGCTTTGATGATCAGCAACATATTTTCTTCACTATGCCTCGTCTTTCGAAAAATGATTATGAAGAGTTTTTCATGCAAGGTTTCAACGTCGATATCGAAGGTATTTCTGAACAGGGTGAAGGGGCATTGGTTCGTTTTAGAACCCGAATAGAGCATGTGGTTTTTCGCCCAATTCAACTTCTGGTGTTTCCTGTACCGCAGCAGGCAAAACTGGTTCTATTGCGTAACGAAGTCCGCTACGAACTGAGACTGCCCGGTGATATTCAGATGTCTAACCGCAAGCTACGGGTGATCCTGACTGACGTGTCGTCAGCGGGTTGTGGTTTCAGCTTTGATGCGATTTCTCCTGAGTTCGATGTGGACACCAAAATCGTTTTAGAGGTGGTTAACAGCACCAGTGGTGATACTTATGCTCTGAGTGGAGCCGTGAAGAACTGCCGTAAAAAGCGGGGTAAACAGAACTACGGTATGGTCTTTGATGAACCCGGAAAGGCGAACTGTCGCCGATTGCTGTCGAACCTGATTTACGACGGTACTAAGTACGTATTCAAGAGTGATAGAAGAGACTAATTACCGGTACGTAATAAGAAAAACATCGCTGAGGCGGTGTTTTTTTATGGCTGAACCCGGTGAAACCTATCGAAAGCTGCAGAAAATATGTCTCACTTATGAATAGACATAAATAGTTGTCTAAACTGACAAAAGATTCCTTTAAATCAGATATCTCCATGATAGACATAAACGCAGACAGTCACTTTGTGACAGCAGCGGTGGTCGCGGCAGAGTTGTATAAAGCACGGGAAATCGCCAACGATATTTCTTTAACGGCGAGCAACGCTAGAGCGCTGGCATTGCGTGCTGGTCAGGGTGCCGCTGGCTTCAGAGCCATTACTGATTTTATCGATCAGTTGGCGGAAACCACAGTAAGAACCTCAGACACCATCAACCTTAAAGCCGTTACTATCAGCCGGCTAGCGACCATATCCGTGCGCCATGAACGGACGATCGTTAGCTTCAGCAAAGCGGCGACAATCAGCAAAGACTCTGCTTATGTTGACAGCATTCAGGCACCGCTTGAAAAGATGAAAACTGAGCATGCGCAACTGAATCGCCAATTTTATCGAGAAGTGTCGTCGCTGTCGGAGTTGCTGGAAAATCTGGCTCGTGAAATCAAAACGGCATCTGTACTGTCTGCTATGTCACGCGTGGAAGCATCACAATCCGGAAGGAAGTTTGAAGAGGGACTCAACGTTGTCGCTGACAACGTTTCTAATGCTGCAGAGCGAATCCAGACACACGTCATGCTGTCTCAGTCGTTGTGTCGTGAACTGGCAGAAGAATACTAATTTAAGGCGTTTAACGCTTCGGAGACAGATCGAATGATCACCAAGGAAATCTATTCTGGGGATACCCACCAATGGTTTATGTTTGGCCGCGACCCTTCGAAACCAGACAAAATCATTGATACCAACCAGTACATGCTCCGAACGCAAAGTAACGCGCTTCTAATGGACCCCGGCGGCATTGAGATTTTTTCGGCCATGCTGGCGTCTGTGGTGAAGCAGGTGCCCATTAATGAGATTGGGCATATCTTTGCATCTCACCAAGACCCGGACATTATCTCTTCGCTCGGACTTTGGGATTCTGCGTTGTCTGGAGCTAAACTCCATGCCCCTTGGCTTTGGGAAGGCTTTGTCCGGCATTTTGGCATGGAGCATATCGAATATGCGCCGATTGTCGATGAAGGTGGCCGCTTGGTATTGAATGGTGTGGAGATACGTTTTGTTCCAGCGCATTACCTGCATTCTTCAGGCAATTTCCATGTTTATGATCCTGTTGCGAAAATTCTGATGAGTGGTGACGTGGGTGCCGCGCTCGAAGCGGACGACGCGCCGATGGAAGTGGAAGATTTTGAAGAGCACATTCCCAAAATGAAAGGCTTTCACCAGCGCTGGATGCCATCTAATGCAGCAAAAAATGATTGGATTCGCCGCGTGAGGGAATTGGAAATAGACATGATGTGCCCACAACATGGTCGGGTTTTCACTGGTGATAACGTCGGTAAGTTTCTGGATTGGTTTGAGCGTCTGGATGTGGGCGTAGCTGTCAAATAGTACCTGTCGGAGATAAATAGCAAAAGGGGTGCCTCGGCACCCTTTTTTAATGTCTATCAAACTGATTAGCTACTCGCTGAATACTAAAAGGAGATTGAGTGCTTCACCAGGGTCGATTTCGTGGCCAGCATCGTCATCAAAGAAACGGTTAAATCCTTCCAGTCGCGGATCATCATTGTTGATGTGGTGAAACCCCATGCTCCATTCTTTGAACTGGCGCTCGACGATAGGCTTTCGCATCATCTCGACGATGGAATAGTGGCGATGATCCTTGCAGATTTTGGTGAACAGCGGCGCAAGAACACTTTCTTCCCCTTCGATCACCTGAATAAAATCCCCGTCTTTGTACAGCAACATCCCGGTCACGCCGAGCTTTTCGTTATTTTTCCGAATGGCTCCAAGCATTTCAGCGAATTCTTCATCAGTAAAAGGGTGTTCGGCGCTGCTGATGTAAACAATTTGCTGTAAGTTATCGCTCATCTCGAACTCCTATCTCCATCGATGAGGTTTGTTTTCTATAAGTATGTATTAACTTAAGATTTTTGCCTTAAAAATGAGAATTCAGTTTTCTGTAGAGACGTAAAGCGTAAGGCTGGAAAGGCCCTGCGCGCTGAGAAAGTTCAGCCAGCGCACCTGATGATGCTGAAGTTTGTCGCCCGGACCTTTTACTTCAACAAATCGGCAGTTGCCGTCTTTCACCATAAACAAATCGGGGTGTCCAGCGCGGTTGGATTTAGTGTCGAACAGGATTCGCTTGATACAAGCGATAACCTGCAATGGTGTTATTGATGATAACGCGGCCTCTATCATGTCACGCTCTGCCCATCCCCAGTTTACCCAATCATTGCTGATACCAAATTTGGCATCGTAAACCGCTAAGAGATCGTACTCTCCTCGTTCAAAGGCCTCGAAACGCTGATCAATCATTTCTCTCCGAGCTTCGGTGAAATCTGAGGTGTACATATCGCGTGGCGAGCGTTGGAATGGGTTAAGGAAAGCGCCGGGAATGGGAGCGAATATGATGTCCCAAAGGAGCAAGCCGAAAAGGGCATTCAGCAAGCTGTTCTCGCAATACCATACTTGCCAGCCTTGCTGGGCGTAATAACGCGCTGATTCCAGCTCTACACGCTCATTAAGTGCGATGGCGATGTGTTCAGAGTCGAATGATTCTCCAATTCTTTCGGGTGAAGGGCAGGCGGTTTTCTTAGCAAGTTGCCTTGCTATACGCGCGGCGACATCTGCTTCGTCTTCATTGATGGGAGAAGCCAACATGGCCTTCACTATGGTCGAGGCTTCCTCAAACCGTTCCTGCTTTATGGCGATGCGTGCCAGCCGCTCTCTAGCTGGTGGAAGTGAGCACTGTAAAAAAAGCGTTTCAGCGGCGGTTTCATCTTTCTGTCTCTCAAAATCCCTTGCCAGTTTGTTAGCTAATCGCTCCCACTTTCGGGTGAGTGGTGGCCAATCTGGTTTCTTTGGCAGTCTTTGACTCACTTTTAATGCAGAAGTGAGTTGTTTTGCTTCTGTATACTCCCAGTACAAATCAGCAAGTGATGACAAGAAAAGCCAGTCAACGATTTGTTCACGCGACGTAAAGAGCCTGTCTTCTAAACGAAGCTGGACTTTTTCAAAGCGGTAAATACCTAAATCGTTGAGAACAAACTGGCTGATATCCTGACGTGAATTGCCAAAGTAAAGCAGTAAAAATAGCGGCAATACATCGTGCTGGAGACATAGAAATCGGGTTGGCAAAGGTAGGATTGCATCCTCACTGTTTTCGATGATTGCGGCGACAATTTCCGGCTTCTTTAGGGAAGCTTTTAAAGGCAGGTGTGCGTAAAGGGCAAGCAGTTCTCCTTTCGTCATCAGGTTCGTCACAACGTCAATCGGCGGGTTGGCCGTATCAGTGAGAAACTCTTCTTCAGATAACGTAGTGATAGCGCTTTCAATATCCGGAATCTCTGGGTAATGAAGCTTGTCGCTGCGAAACCAATTCCCTTTTCTCGTAAGCATTCGAACCAGCAGTAACTGAGCATTTTTCGGCAAAGTTGAAAATGAACGCAACCAGTTCGCCTCTGACTCTGTCAGCAAATCGTTATATCTTTTCGATACTAATTCGACGATGGATAAGAAATTATCCAGATAGTAGTGCGGCGGCAGAACAGGCGGGTTAGTTGGCTGGCTCATGGCTTCCTTGTCGGTTTGAAACGAAAATGATTTTATAGGGACAAACAGTTAGTGAGCATAACACGACTCATTTCAGGGATGCTTTTTCTCTCCATACTTCTCCTAGTATTTCCTGGAAAGACAACCAGCAAAGAACACGCGATTAACAGTACGTTGCCGATCAAAGCTGCAGATTGCTTAATCGTCGATAGCGACAAGAACATTCTGATGATTGATGAAGCGATAAGCGGGCGATACTCGATACCTGGTGGCTCAATTATCGGTGAAGAAACGGCGGAACAAGCCGCAAAGCGCGAAGCTTATGAAGAAACAGGCTTACATGTGAATGTTGGCAAGCAAATCGCCCAGACTTATAACTCTGTTATTTTCGCCTGCAAGCTGGTTTCACCGTCGCCGTACTTTATCGACTCACAAGGACGCAAGGTGCTGATGGCCTGGTCGGCACCGCATTTCGGTAAAGAAGTCACGCGTGTGCTCATGATGCCCAACAACAAGGCGGTGCGAGACAACTATCGTTTCCCTGAACATAAGTGGATGTTCAAAGGTTGGATACCGGAAGTACAGCCGAGTGAGTTTGTATTGTCTGCTGGCGAGCGCTCAGTGCTGACGCCGTTCTACAGGGCGCAACTCATTTGGTTGCAAACTTTGCATGAATGGAAAGCCAAGAGTTCGGGAGTTGAGGCTTTCGTGACCACTACCATTGCGTTGGGGAGTTTGTTCACCCCGTTCCTGTTTCTCGCAACGTTGATCTACATTCGAGCCTACCATGGGCATCGTGCTGCCTTAATATATGGGGCTGGGTTGCTGGCCGTTTCTATCTTTGTGTTGATTTTGACCACTGTGGTGGAATTGCCAAGGCCTTACTTTATCGACCCTGTGTTTGGTGAACAGGACACGCTTGGTTATACGTTGCCAAGTACCATGGTCTCTCTGACAACGTTCTTTTTCTGCTGGCTGCTACTTAACTGGGACAAAGAAGTGTATCCGCAAGGGAGGAAGCGTTTCTCTCTGTTGGGCATGTTTTTTGTCGCTTTCATTAGTGGCAAGGTATTGTTTCAAGGAGAGCATTATCCGTCAGACATGGTCATGGGGTTGCTGATTGGTTTTGGTTTCGCGGTCGGATTTAGGCGGCTCAAAGATTGGCGTTTTGCTAATAGAAAGCGTGCGTTGATATCTGCTCGTTTCTGGCTGATAAGTTTTGTGGCTGTCGCGACCATAGGGATTGCGATTCACAAACCACATATTGTTTATCTCTCAGCATTCTGCCTTGGAACTTACTGTTCGATTTTGTGGCTCAAGGCTTTTCCGTTGTATGTTTCGGCAGTTCGACGCCCGTCAAAGCTGACATTTTTCATGATCTCTCTTGCGGGGGTGTTGGCAATTATCTTGGCGGAGAACGCTATTTCCTCGCGTTATGCGGTGAATACCATCATTGTGGCTGTGAATTGTGCGGCTGCATGGGGTATATCCGTTTGGTTACTTGTGGTGACGCCACGTATTTTTCATCAATTTGTTCGGTGACACGTAAACGATTGCGCAGCGTGTTTTTAAAGGGATTTCTCTTAGGATTAACTCTTTGAAGCAGGTCACACCTGAGGTAAAGTTATGGCAGTCGTTAGTTTATAAGATTGCCAACGATCGTATGGAAATAGATCGTACAAATGGCTTCAGGGAGCAAGATGTTACCAGCACTTACACACCAGCATACGCTCGATCCCATCGTCGGGCGTTTTCTTGATGCTTTAAAAGAGAAAGGTTTCCAGGGTGAGACGGAGACCTTTTATGCCAGCCGCCTTGCAGTCGCAACCGATAACTCGGTCTACCAGCTTCTTCCTCAGGCGGTGGTTTTTCCCACTTCAACGCAAGACTTAACGCTGTTAGGCGAGGTCTGCAAAGATGCCGACTTCGCTGAGATTAAATTCTCTGCTCGTGGCGGCGGTACAGGCACCAATGGGCAGTCACTAACTCAACATATCGTTGTCGATATGTCGCGTCATATGCGTAAAATCCTTGAAATTAACCCTGATGAGGGTTGGGTGCGCGTGCAGGCCGGTGTTGTCAAAGATGCTCTGAACGATGCGCTTCGTCCGCACGGCTTTTTCTTCTCGCCTGATCTTTCGACCAGTAACCGCGCCACAGTGGGTGGCATGGTCAACACAGATGCATCAGGTCAGGGTTCATTGCGCTACGGTAAAACCTCAGACCACGTTCTGGCACTGAAAGCGGTGCTGGCAGATGGTTCAGTATTGGATACCGAACCCCAGTCTATGGCAGATGTGACGGGTAACACCCGTGATGATTACGCAGGGGAAGCACTGCGCCGCGTGGCGGAAATCTGCCAAAGCAAACGTGCGGAAATCGACGCAAAATTCCCGCCACTGAACCGATTCCTGACAGGCTACGATCTGAAAAATGCGTACCAGCCTGAGACTGAAACTTTCGACATGGCACGTGTGCTTTGTGGTGCGGAAGGTTCTCTGGCATTTATCACCGAAGCCAAACTTAATATCACGCCAATCCCTAAAGCCCGTACTTTGGTTAACGTGAAGTACGATAGCTTCGACTCAGCACTTCGCAGTGCGCCTGTGATGGTTGAAGCGAATGCCTTGTCCGTTGAAACGGTGGATTCTCGCGTATTGAATTTGGCACGTGAAGATATCGTGTGGAACACGGTGAAAGACCTGCTGACGGACGTTCCTGGCAAGGATATGCAGGGCATCAATATCGTCGAGTTTGCTGGTAATGATGTAGAGGAAATCGACGCACAAATCGCCTCACTGTGTGAGCGTTTGGATGTGTTGGTCGAAGCCGGTGATAAAGGCGTGATTGGCTATCAAGTCTGTAACGACCTGGCCTCTATCAACAAAATCTACAATATGCGCAAGAAGGCCGTTGGCCTGCTCGGAGCTGCCAAAGGTGCTGCGAAGCCAGTTGCCTTTACGGAAGACACTTGTGTGCCGCCTGAAAACCTCGCGGACTTTATTGTCGAATTCCGAACCTTATTGGATAGCCATAACCTCAACTACGGCATGTTCGGTCATGTTGATGCAGGTGTATTGCACGTTCGTCCTGCGCTTGATTTGTGTGACCCTGAGCAAGAGCGTCTGATGAAGACGATTTCCGATCAGGTTGTGGCGCTGGTGGCGAAATACGGCGGCCTGATGTGGGGTGAGCACGGTAAAGGTTTCCGCTCTGAATACGGTCCAGAGTTTTTTGGTGAGGAGCTTTTCAACGAGCTGCGTAAAGTCAAAGCGGCGTTTGACCCTCACAACCGCATGAACCCAGGGAAGATTTGTACGCCAATCGACAGCAGCGATTCGCTGGTAAAAGTGGATGATGAAAAGCGCGGAACCTTAGACCGCCAAATCCCAATTACCGTGCGTGACAGCTTTAAGCAGGCGATGGAATGTAACGGTAACGGCTTGTGTTTCAACTACGACACCAGCTCGCCAATGTGTCCGTCGATGAAGATCAGCTATGACCGTCGTCATTCGCCAAAAGGGCGTGCGGGCATCGTGCGTGAGTGGCTGCGTCTGCTCGCAGAGCAGGGTGTTGACCCAATCACCATGGAAAAAGAACTGATGGAGAAAACGCCGTCAGTTCGCCAAATCTTCGCGCGATTCAAGAACACCTGGCTTTCAAACAAAGATGACTACGATTTCTCTCACGAAGTGATGGAAGCGATGAATGGTTGTTTGGCATGTAAAGCCTGTGCGACTCAGTGTCCTATCAAGGTTGATGTGCCGAGTTTCCGTTCGCGCTTTATCAATCTCTACTACAGCCGCTATCAGCGTCCTGCGAAGGACTATCTGGTGGCAAATATCGAAGGCATGCTGCCTTGGATGGCGAAAGCGCCTGTGATTGTCAATGCCTTCACTCAACCTAAATGGGCGCAGTCTGTCACTGAGAAAGCCATTGGGTATGTGGATACGCCTGCGTTGTCCGTACCTACCTTGTTGGAATCACTGGACGGTCACCATGCCACCAAGTTTGACTTGGATTGGCTAAAGGCTCTGAGCGAGGAAGAGCGCTCCCGCTATGTTCTGATTGTTCAGGACCCGTTTACCAGCTTCTATGAAGCGGATGTGGTGAAGGATCTGGTGACGCTGGTTGAGAAGCTGGGTAAGAAGCCAATGCTGGTACCGTTTAAACCAAACGGCAAAGCGCAACATATCAAAGGCTTCCTTAAGAAGTTCGCTAAGACGGCCCGTAACACTGCTGATTTCTTGAACCAATTGGCAGCCTTGGATGTGCCAATGGTGGGTGTCGATCCAGCGCTGGTACTTTGCTACCGCGATGAATACAACGAGATTCTTGGCGATAGCCGTGGTGACTTTCAGGTGCAGACGGCGCATGAGTGGCTGCTGAATGTGATTGCTGAAGTTCCAGAAAAAGAGAGCCCAGACAAAGATGCTTGGTATCTCTTTGCGCATTGTACCGAAAAAACCAAGATGCCGAATGCGGAAGCAGAGTGGGGCAAAATCTTCCATCACTTTGGCGGTAAGCTTGAGGCTGTAGCTGTGGGTTGTTGTGGTATGGCAGGTACTTACGGCCATGAATCGGACAAGCTGGAAAATTCGAAAGGCATTTTCGGTTTGAGCTGGAAACCACGCCTTGAATCTTTGCCACCTTCGCGCTGTATGGCGACAGGTTATTCATGCCGTAGCCAGGTGAAACGCTTCGAGAGCAAGAAGCTACAGCACCCGGTTCAGGTGTTGGTGAATCTGGTTTAATCCAAATTAAGCGTGAACAACAAGGGAGCCATAATGGCTCCCTTGTCTTTTTGAATAAGCGTTAAATCCTCAAACGTCTTAATTATTAGGCGAGGTGCATATGGGTAGCTGATAGTCTGATTGATAGACATTCCATACAAATGGAAAGGAGTCAGGCATGAGCACACTTCAGCCACATGTGACGTTCCATGGTGTTTGTAGAGATGCGCTGGGCTTTTATAGTCATGCGCTCAATGGAGAAATCAAAACACTCTCAACATTCAATGACTCTCCGGTGGAGTTTCCGAATCATCTGTTGTCCCGGGTGATGCATGCGGAGTTTGCTTCACCAGAGGTATGCTTTTTTGCTTCTGATGGGCTAGACGATTCTTTGGCTCAAGGGTCGGGAGATGTCGCTTTTCATGTCAGTTTTGAGGATGAAAAAAGGCAGAATGAAGTCTTTATGGCGCTTTCTGAAATGGGGCAGATTGTGATGCCACTGGACTACACCTTTTGGAAAGTGCGGTTTGGGATGGTGACAGATAAGTATGGTATCCGATGGATGCTGAGTTGTCCCACAGAACACGTATAGAACAAAGCCCCGAATTGTCGGGGCTTTATTATCATTCGTATTTGTTAATTAGTCTTCATTTGGGCTCAGCCAGCGATAAACCACACCGGCGATAAAGGCACCAATCAATGGGGCAACCCAGAACATCCAGAGTTGTGCCATTGCCCAGTCACCAACAAGCAGTGCAGGCCCCGTGCTTCGTGCAGGGTTCACTGAAGTATTGGTGATTGGAATACTGATAAGGTGGATAAGAGTCAGTGCCAGACCAATCGCCAATCCAGCCATCCCCGGGTTGGCAAGCTTGTGGGTAGCGCCCATGATGACAATCAGGAACATAAAGGTCATCAGCACTTCAGTGACAAAGCCGGAAAGCATGTCGTAACCGCCAGGTGAGTGATCACCATATCCATTCGATGCCAAGCCCCCCGCTAAGTCAAAACCAGGTGCGCCGCTGGCAATAATATAAACAACATACGCGCCCACAATACCGCCTGCGACCTGAACTAACATGTAAGGAATCAGTTCTGCGGTAGGAAAGCGTCCACCTGCCCATAGGCCAAATGAAACCGCTGGGTTGAGGTGACAACCGGAAATATGGCCAATGGCATAGGCCATGGTCACAACGGTCAAACCGAAGGCGAGGGCGACGCCTAAGAAGCCGATACCAAGTTCCGGAAAAGCGGCTGCGAATACAGCACTACCGCAACCCCCAAGCACCAACCAAAAGGTGCCAATAAATTCTGCTGTCAATTTCTTCAACATTTCACGATCTCCCTAGTTGTATTTAGGACGGCACGTGAGAAAACCAGACTCATGACTATCTTGCCATCTGAGCTATTTAGATCTGGGTAAACGCTTAAAAGTAGCACTCTATGCTTTATTTAGAGTGTTATTCATAATTTGATACCCCAACGTGCCATCAAACGTACCTATGACCTGTATGCTGGTTCGAGTGTCACAATTCAGCGGCTTCAAGCGTGGCCTCATTTACAATTGGGTAGTTGTTACGCTGGGAACTGATATGTGTTAGCTTTAAAAATCAAATGGATGGTTGTAAGAGACGATCTGAACTATCTCATTAAGAGGTATCAGAATGATTAAAATTGGATTTATTGTTGGCCTGATCATTATTGGCGTTTTGGTTGCCAAGTTCCTCGATGAAAAGTCCCAGAAGAAGTTTTTGATTGGCGCTGTTTCTACAGTCGCATTGGCTGTGGTGTTGTTGGTGCTTTCAGAATTAACGCGTTAAACGTTAAACCGAATAAAAAAAGCGAACCTGATGGTTCGCTTTTTTTGTTAGAAGATTATCTCACCGCCTGACGGCTTCTGTTGCCGGCAGGGCGTTTCTTTCCACCTTGTGCTGGTTTACCGCCAGCATTTGAATGTGCTTTTGGCTTACCACCTTGTGGCGTTGCTTTGCCATTGGTTGGTTTTTTGCCTGCTGGTTTGCCGCTACGCTGGTTAGGTTTACGAATATCTGGCTGGTTCGGGTGTTTAGTTGCAAAGCGTTTAGCGCCATGACGGCTTGAACCACGGCGTTGTGCGGGTGTCATTTCCGCTTCTGTGCCTTCACGAGGGACCAAACAACCCGGACGGTCGCCAATCAGGTGACGTTTACCCATGCTGATCAACGCTTCACGCAGCAGAGGCCAGTTCGCTGGATCGTGGTAACGCAGGAAAGCTTTGTGCAGACGGCGCTGACGCTCTCCTTTCGCTACGAACAAATCGTCACGCTTCTTATACTTCACGCGTTTCAGCGGGTTGGCTTCCGAATGGTACATCGCTGTCGCATTACACATAGGTGATGGGTAGAAGTTCTGTACCTGATCACAACGGAAATCATTTTCTTTGAGCCACAGTGCCAGATTCATCATGTCTTCGTCAGTACAACCTGGGTGAGCCGCGATGAAGTAAGGGATGAGATACTGCTTCTTACCCGCTTCTTTCGAGTATTTCTCGAACAGTTCTTTAAAGCGGTCGTAGGCACCCATGCCTGGCTTCATCATCAGATCCAGTGTGCCTTTCTCTGTGTGCTCAGGTGCGATTTTCAGGTATCCACCCACGTGGTGTGTCACCAACTCTTTCACATACTCTGGTGATTCAATCGCCAGGTCATAACGAACACCGGATGCGATAACCACTTTCTTCACGCCTTCAAGCTCACGCGCTTCGCGGTAGAGGTCGATCGTGTGTTTGTGGTCAGTGTCCAGCTTTTCACAGATTTTCGGGAACACACAGGAAGGACGACGACAGTTTTTCTCTGCGCGTGGGTCTGAACAGCCCAAGCGGTACATGTTTGCGGTTGGGCCACCCAAGTCAGAAATCACACCAGTAAAGCCCGGCACTTTTTCTTTAATTTCTTTAATTTCGTTGAGGATGGAATCCTTTGAACGGTTCTGGATGATGCGGCCTTCGTGTTCGGTAATCGAACAGAAAGAACAACCACCAAAACAACCACGCATGATGTTGACTGAGGTTTTGATCATCTCATACGCGGGGATTTTCGCATCGCCATAGCTAGGGTGAGGAACACGCGCAAACGGCAGGCCGAATACATAGTCCATTTCTTCTGTTGTCAGAGGAATGGGTGGCGTGTTGACCCAAAGTTCACGCTCACCGTGCTTTTGCACCAGCGCACGTGCGGAATAAGGGTTGGTTTCCAAATGCATCACGCGGCTTGCATGCGCATACAGAATACGGTCGTTTAGGAGTTTTTCGTATGAAGGCAGACGAACGAAGCTATTTTCCGCATCATGGCGGGAAGGACGAACCATCACAGGCTTAGGCGCTTCTTCTTTTACGTCGCCCTTGTCAGTCGCGCAGGCCGTTTCCGTTACATACGGGTTTGGCATCACCATGGCTTTGCCTGGCTTGTCGATGCGTGAACTGTCGATTTCCTTCATGTCTTCCGGCACTTTTTTCAGCATCACTGCGGTGCCAGGAATACGGGTCATATCTGCGATATTTTCGCCACGAGAAAGGCGGTGCGCCACGTCAACCAGCGCACGCTCGGCGTTACCGAACAATAAAATGTCAGCTTTGGCGTCGCACAGTACTGAACGACGAACTTTATCTGACCAGTAATCGTAATGCGCAAGACGACGAAGACTGGCTTCGATACCGCCCAATACAATAGGAGTCTCTTTGTACGCTTCTTTACAGCGTTGCGAGTAAACGAGCACGGCACGATCTGGACGCTTACCGCCCGCGTTACCTGCCGTGTAAGCATCGTCATGACGAGGTTTACGGTCAGCAGTGTAGCGATTAATCATGGAATCCATGTTGCCGGCTGTTATACCGAAGAAGAGGTTAGGCTGGCCAAGTGCCATAAAGGCTTTTTTATCCTGCCATTCTGGCTGCGAGATAATGCCTACACGGAAGCCTTGCGCTTCAAGTGTACGACCGATAACCGCCATACCAAAGCTAGGGTGATCGACATAAGCATCGCCAGTGACAATGATGATGTCACAGCTATCCCAGCCGAGCATGTCCATTTCTTGTCTGCTGGTCGGCAGAAAAGGAGCAGGACCAAAACACTCAGCCCAGTATTTTGGGTAGTCTCGTATATCTTTGAAAGTTCTCATTTTAATTCTATTTTGCCTTTTTTCGGGGCATGTAGGGGACACTTTTGCTGAATCTATGGTTGAGCTTTTCGAGCTGTTCAGCGGTGTGTTCTTCCACCCAATCACCATACGTTTGATAAATTTCTTTCGCTGATGAATGCCCCATTTGCTTAGCAATAAACGTCGGGTTTGCACCGGCGCTTAACATCCAACATGCGTAGGTATGTCGCGTTTGATAAGGACGGCGATATAGGATGCCAGCCCGTCGAACGATCCCGCGCCATTTATCATGAATGGCCGTGTTGAAATAATAGTCTCCAACATCGGGTCGAGTTGCATTAACCTTGGGAGAAAACACCGGTCTTATCGTTTGGTTTTCAAACGTGAAGGTGTCTCTTTGGCGAACCCGTATCTTCAACGGCCTGAACATGCACGTGAGCTCTCGCTGACGGATCAGCGCATCGAGCGCAGGCTGGAGCAGATTGATGATCCGTTCACCGGATGCGGTTTTCGGAACCTTAAATTCGCCTTCCAAAGTGATATTGCGACATATCTTCACCGTTCCCATCGTCAAATCAACATCGTCCCAAGACAGGGCCATGAGTTCACCGTGGCGAATGCCAGAGTAGACCGCAAAGGTAAACAGGTTGTTATCCTGTTGGTTTTTGCAGGCATCGATCAATCTGGTGAACTCATCTTGCGACAACGGGTTCGGTATCGTGCGGGGCGATTTTAGTTCCTTGATGCCACGAAGTACACGTTGATCACAAAATTCATTCAAAATCGCGTAACCAAATACTGATTTTATCGTGTTCATGTACGTATTCACGGTGCGAGGCTTGCGTGTCTCCATCCAATACTTTCGAAGTGTAAGGAGATCTTTCTGTCTGAGCTCACTCACCCGGTTATCTTCTCCGAGTATGACGAGCGCGGCACTGAGGCGACTGATGTAGTTTTTTAGGGTAGCCGGGGTCGTGTCAGCACTTTTGAGCTCTAACCATTGTTGGAAGAGTTGCCGGACGGTGAGGGTCTTGGTGGTGGTATCGAGGATCGCACGTTTGGAAGCGGGAAACTGCTCGGCGTAGTTAAAGGTACCATTGCGAATAGCGTGACAAATCGCCGCTCGCTTTTCACCAGCTAGCTTTATGTTCTTGGGCGTATCGGGGCAGCCCAACGATTCGCGGCAACGTTCGCCCCGGTACATAAACCAGATACGAACCTTGCCGCTGTGGACTTCTACGCCAGTGGGATAAGGCTTTTTCACGTTTCCCTCTTACTGCGGATGGCTCTCAATCCATTTTTCAATCTCCGCAAGGTTGTAGACCACTTTGGCTTTGGTTGCGGAGACCTGTCCGGTCGTAGACACCTTGCGATAGTGTATCCCCTGGAGCCAGACCTTTCTGCGATAGCTTTCCAAGGCAGTGTTCGTGAGCGAGTAGGTTGCACAGATGATGTCTTCACCGACCCATCGTGTTTTAGGAAGGGCAATGACAATCTCTGAGCGGGGTTCGTCTCGGGTTTGGAGGAGTGCAGTCATGTGTGATTACCTCTGATCAGCGCTTCGAGGCGTTGTTTGCCTTGAAGGTTGTAGTGAAACGTTTCGACTTGCTTATGTGAGTGGGACGCTTGGTCTAAGCGCCACTCTCCGTACCGAGATGATTTGAGTCCATGCAGGTTGGCGGTTCTTCCGACCTTTTGTGCAGACACACCTAGCACCTTAGCTATCTCTGTGGCGGTGTAATGCTTGTCGGTCGTCGGCACGTTACAGAGTGTTCTCACTAATGTGCTGACGGCATTGCCCGATAAGCGGCAGGCATTGAGAAGGCGCATCGCCTCATCAATCGCACAGGCTTCGCAATACGCGTGAGTGTTTATTTGAACCACCATGTCGTGCTTTCCACATTGAGTACATTGCATGGGCAGCTACCTCCTTGATAGAAAGTAGCGCTCCGGTACGCGCTTTAGAAGGGGCTCAATTACGCGGCTATCTTTGAGGCGCAGTCGTAACCATCCCAACTATCAACACCCGCCGCTTCCAAGGCTGAAAGCAGCGCATCACGTGCTAATAGGTGTTCGTATTCTTTAAGAGGAATCTCCACCATTTCTAGCGGCGCTTCTATGATGTCTTCTTGAGGGGCACTGCCTGCGAGCGCTTCTTTTTGCTCTGCCAGAAGATCCAGTTGCCTAATCGCATCCGATTTCGCTGATACCGCTTCTTTAAAACGCTCGCCATAAAACACCTCATCGAGTTCGAGTTGAACAAGGGTTTCCCGACGTGCGCGCACTGCTTGGACGTTTTCTTCCAGCGCATGCATGGCTGTCAGGCGAATTTCATTAATGCTGTTTGTCACGGCTTGCTCATGAAGCGCTTGCCTCTGGGTTTCGGCTTCCACGCATTTGACGATGGCGTCATTGATATTTTTGACGGCATGTTCTTTGGCGGTGAGGGCATCACCGGTGAACTCCGCGAAGTCATCCTGACTGATGGTCATCATGTCCAAGGCTTCTGCCATGTCATTGAGCTCGGTAAGCGACTCATGCCCCTGTGTTTCGCCTAGACGTTTGATGTTCTCAATGCGGGAAAGGATTTCGCTCTGGCGTGCTTCTTCCCGCTCGTTTTGTATAGCCTGCCATTCATCGCGGGGTTTGAGGACAGCACTTCGAATTCCTGAAAACTGCTCTTCCACATGCTTTTTGGTGGCCTTCACCGCTTTGACCTGCGATTCCGCATCCACCAAGGCGTTATCAATGACCTTCACCACGGCGGTTTTACTTTCACTGACTTTGCGAGCCAACGAACCAATGCGCTCACGGCCTTTGCGGGTTTCCACATCCGGGACTTCACTTAACGCTTCATTGCGTACCGCTTCGATGACCTTTTCCACACTGTGTTTGCTTTGAAAGGCTTCAAAGGCATTTTCAGGGGAAAGGGCGAGCACTTGGTCGAGAGAGGTGAGGGAGTTTTCCATGGTCTCTATCCTTCTTTGCTGGTCAGTACGTCACGTCTTTTGGTGTACTCAGACTTGAGGTACTCGATTGAGGACGCAGGTGACACGCCCAACTTGTCCGCTGAATTCGCCAGAATGCCGCAGTGCTTTTTATAGGCGTTGTCCAGCGTGGTCATGCTTGGCATGCCGTGAATGATGCGAGCGTATTCTTGGGCTTGTTGCTCCAGCTCGCCGAGGTGTTGCTGTTTGAACTGGTCGCTCTTGGCATCCAGCTCTTTCATCTTTAATTGGCGCAGTTGTTGAAGCGTTTCCCGCGCCTCGGTGTCTTGGGCAGATTTGATGGCTTTAATCGCCTGACCGAGTGCGGAGGAGAGGGCTTCTTTGGTTTCTGCTGCTTTTACTGCTTCAAAGTATTCGGTGAAGTCGATTTGGGGGAGCGCCCAAGCGGGGAGGGGCGGAAACGCCCAATCGATGTATTTGTCAGGGCCGCCTCTGGTTTTGACGACATGGACATTGCCGTAATGCTTGTCGCGCATGCCGATACACTGACGACACTCTGCAAATACGGTGTCCATCTGATACAAATAACGACCCACACCCCATTGGACGGCGCAACGCTTCATGGCAGAGGAACGGCCACCTTTAATCGCTTCAATGTGAGTGTTCTCGCTCGCGTCCCACTTGGTGACTTTCTTATCACCGAACCAGACCGAAATCGCGCATTCACACCCAGTGATTTGATTGCCTGACACAATGTCTTTGAACTCGACTTCCCAACCAAACAACCCGAAGACTTCATCAAACCTTTCTTGAACCGCCCTTGCCGTGATGTAAGGCACCACCATCGCCCAAGGTTTATCGCCTGCAAATCCAGCGCGTTGAATACGCCACTCGATATCGTCAGGCGAAAACATAGCTTGGAGCTTTTCACGAAGCTCGGACGGAGTGTGGTCTTTTGAGGCAAACATGGGATTAGGCCGCTTTTAGCTCAGCATCGAAGGCTGCAGTAATGGTCGACATGTTCTGGACAAAGAACCCTTCAAAGGCTTTGTCGATAAAGGCAAGGTGTGTTTCGAGATTGAGGAAGGTGTGAGTACGGGAGTTAGATTTTAGAGAACCAGCCAGTGAGACAAGGTGGTCTGCACAGCGTCCTTCCATGAAATCAGCAAAGTAATACGTCGTAAATTGGCTGATGGTGAGTCCTGCAAACTTATCATGTGCTAAGAGGGCTTGTTTGCCTTCTTCGATGTAGGCGTTAAGCGCTTCGTCTCGTGCGTTTGCCTCATCGATGCGGTTTGATTCTCGTGCTATCGCATTGTTCAAGTAGCTATCAGAGTGGGTGTTCATGACAATCTCCTTGTTTAGGTAAGCGTTCTAGACGCTCCATTCCGCAATGGACGATAGTCAGTGTAGGTTTTGTTTCTTTTTGTTGTCAAATAAATTACGCAATAAAAATTACAATATTGATGAGGGTGAGTTGATAGTTTCTAGCGAGGAGACAAAAAAAGCCCGTTGATACGGGCTGTTAGGTCGGGATTCTACTCAAAGCGGTTTTACATGAGCTACAACCGAGCCGATGATTTTACAGTGTTGGGATGCATTGACGTACTTTAGTTCAGGAGGGTAGCTAGGGTTGAGAGCTGTTAGAAATAGGCTTCCGTCGATGCTCTGAACTTGCTTGAAAGTGATATCACTAGCACTGTCAAATTTTGCGACTACGAGTTTTCCATGAAGAGGTTCAAGTGAATCGGGATCCACAAAAATCAGATCACCTTCTTCAAATCGGGGTGTCATGGAATCCCCCCTTACTTTAGTCACAAAAGTGCTTTTTCCACATACAGAAGGACACGCGATATATTCAAAATCATCTGAAGATACGCGGCCAGTATCAGCGAAATTATTGGCTTGCTCCCATGTTAGAAGAGGGCAAACTGTTATACCGTCGGTCTCTTGGCTGTTTGTAAATCCATCGCCTGCAACAAATTCAATGGGGCCTTTTCCTAAAACCAACCAATTCGCATTGCACTTTAGAAAATCTACAAGTGCTAATAGGACGACGTCTTTAACACTATTTTGAATTCCCAATTCTACGTTGGACAACGATACACGACTGAACTTCATGCTAGGCACTCGCTTAGATACCATAGACGCAAGTTCTTCTTGAGTAAGGCCTAGCTGGTTTCTTCTTTCTTTAATTCGATCGCCGAGAGTCATGATTTCTTCTTCAGTGAAACTTTTCTTACCTATCATGGCATGAGTAAATAATATATTTATTGCGCAATAAAACTTGCATTCATGATATTTGCTTCCTAGTATTTTCGCTGGAGGTGCCCATGAACGATGAACTATACGATTTACTGCTCGCTCACTTTGGCACGCAACAAAGTATCGCGAACACTTTCGGTGTTTCTCGTCCCGCTGTTGCTGGGTGGAAATATCATGTTCCGGAGCGCGTCGCTCTTCTCTGTCACCTTTCCCAAAACATCTCCTACACCTATGACCCTAGCCACTTTCAGCGGGATAAGAAGGCCCTGAAATTGAACTGCGTGAAACCCACGGCCTTACCGCAGGATTCTGAGGTAACTACTAATGACCAACATGTTCATTCAGAAGCGGCTTGAACGCCTCAAAGAAAACCGATTAGCAGGAAAGCCAGGACTGTCGATAGACCAAGTGAGAGATACTCAAATGAAGCTTCGCTTTAACAAGTATGAATCTCAATTTATCGAGCTCGTTTCCAAGCAACTTGATCACCCCAAGGCTCTTATTTCCAACGTTTTACTGATTGAAGCAATCATCGAACTGGTCGCCACTGACAAGGACCTGTGTGAACAGGTAATGGCTGAATGGTACGCCCAATCAAAACCTAGCCTCGATTTTTTCTCAGAAATCCGAATACGCGCTCGTCGACTCGAAGATCCAATCGAAGCCGAGTTCAGCGAGGTTTCGTCCTCGGTTTCGCAAGCACTGGAGCACAAATAGGGGGCAAGCAAGTGAATCCTCTTTGGGCCAAGTTACTGCGGGGTGAATGCTCCGCAGAAGAACTTCAAGCAAGTAGCGATTTCTGTGAGTTAGTGATTCAAAAAATTGCTGAACGGAGAGGGCTTCGTCCTGACCAAGTGAGGTGCTCGCTAAAGCTTGAAGCAATGGGAGACCCTGAAATTTTGGGGCCTGTGGATACATACAGACCAGAACATCACGGACTGCACTAATGGATACTAACTATCGCGTTCTCGCAGAACTTATGGGGCAGGGGGCAAACCTGTCCGTTCCCCGATTACTCATTCGATTTTTCCAAGGCCAGTACAACACGGCAGCAGTTATGAGCCAGTTGATATTTTGGTCAGGTAAATCCTCGCGCAAAGATGGTTGGTTTTATAAATCCCAATCAGAGTTAGCTGACGAGCTTTATCTATCACGCGATCAAGTTAAGCGCGAAATAGGGAAGATTAAAAAGCAGCTTGCAGGCGTCGTCACGACCAAAGTGACTAAAGCAGATGGCGCGCCGACGACACACTTTAAAATTGATTTACCCACCTTGATTGAGTTGCTCTCTAACGATTGTGCGAAATCGCCAAATGGTTTGGGCGATTCCGCACAATCGAATGGGCGAGACCGCCCAAACCATGGAATGGGCGAAAGCGCCCAATCCATAACAGATCCGAACCATATACAAACAACAGATCCGATAGATCATGCGCACAACGTCGAAACGCCGTTGGACGCTGAAACCGAACCGCCGGTGTTTGAACTGCTTTTGAAGGGGGGAGGCAAACATCCCGTAACACAATCTGACATCACTCATCTAAGTGAAACCTATCCCACCATCAACGTTCCCTCGGAGATTGCCAAAGCCTCAGATTGGCTTATCTCAAACCCCACCAAGCGCAAGACGCCCAGAGGCATCAAACGATTTCTATCTGGGTGGCTTTCCAGAGCAGGCGAGAGGCGATACCGCTCGTCAGGTCTGAGCCAGCAAGCGCAGGTAGAAGCCCATAACGCCTCAGCAGTTGCTCAATGGCTGGAAAGTCACGAAGAGAATGTTTACGAACATGTGGGGTGATTCTGATGGAAGCAAGAGATCTCAAAGCCTTTGCCAATGACCTTGAAGCCGTCATGGGGCTCTACGGCAAAACCTTAACGCCCACGGTGCTTGAGGCTTGGTGGAAAGCGCTAAAACACATGGCGCTTCCTGCTGTGATCAAAGCGCTAGAACTTCACACCCAAAACCCTGATGCCGGGCAATACCCGCCTAAACCTGCTCATGTGATTCGCCTTCTTGGTGGTACATCGAAAGACCGGGTAAACATTGCTTGGGCGAAAGTCGAGAAGGCCATCACCAGTGTAGGAGTGTGGAATGACGTCGTTTTCGATGACGCACTGATTCACATGGTGATTGACCAGATGGGCGGTTGGGCAAAGCTGTGCGAAACCAAATCCAAAGACCTTTCCTATCGGGCGAAAGAGTTTGAAAGCAAATACCAAACTGTGCTCTTCAATCCTGCCCAATCCTATCCCAAAAAGCTCTCTGGGATGGCAAGTGTTCATAACGCATCGCGAGGTATGGACGTGTCGCCACCCATGACTATCGGCTGTGTCGAGCAGTGTCGCCGTGTCTACAAGGGCGGCTCATCCCATGTCCAAATTGGAATGATGACGCTTGATGAGGCCAATGACACTCGACTGCTGTCGGCGAACCAATGAGAGGTAATGACCATGCGTAACTACACACCCTCACAACTTGAAATCAACGCGATGCGCCAAGAGCTGGCGGCTAATGGGTTTACCAGCTTCATGCGCAAGATGAAGGAATGTACCAACAAACCCACCATCGACATCATCAAGGTCATCTCTGCCGAAACAGGGGTGAAGCGCGATGATATCCGCAGTTGGAAGCATCAGGGCGTTTGTAACGGGGCATGCGCTAACGTGCTTTGCGGTTTGGCCGAAGAGTCGGGGTTCTATTTTGGTAAACACATGCTTGTCCCTACGAAAGCGGTTTGTGAGCAATGGCTAGAACACGAGCGTCATAACTTCTCCGGCAAATAGTCATGAGTGGCGAGGCAACAGGCATCGTTGTTTGGGTAGTTATAGTCGTAGCGATTTATCTGCTGTGGCTTGGCTCAGACCTTCGAAAAGACGATGACCGCGATCATTGGGACGATTAGCTATGCAATTGGCCTTAATCAAAAGACAGGGTGGGGCGCTGGCCCCACTGACTGACGCAGACAAAGAACTGCTGGACAAAAAACGCATCGGGACGGTACTCGAAGCCCATTTCAAGGTGACGCGAAACCCCAAGTTTCACCGCAAGTATTTTGCCCTGTTAAACCTTGGCTTTGATTACTGGAACCCAAAAGGCGGGGCGGTTTCTCCCCAAGAGAGAAACCTTCTCAATCGTTTTGCCGAAGAGCTATCTAAATGGGGCGGCGAGCAGCAGACACTCACGGATTTGGCAGAGTCCTTCCTTGATGCGGTTGCAAGAAAACGCGCCTCACTGACGGTCGAAAAGAGCTTTGAGGCTTACCGCAAGTGGGTGGCGATGGAGGCGGGTTTCTTTCGTATCGTCGTCTTCCCCAATGGTGCGGTGAAAAAAGAAGCCAAATCTATCTCGTTCGCCAAGATGGACGACAACGAATTCTCTGAACTCTACCGCGCCTCCTTCAACGTGATTTGGAATCACATTCTGCATAAGTACTTCGAGAGCGAAGCGGATGCAGAGAGGGCGGTGAATAACCTACTGGGATTTGCATCATGACCATGAAAAAACCAGCTATCAGAAGTAAGGCTCTCACGGAGGCGGCAAGAGGACAGGAATGCACATTGCAGATTTCCGGGGTGTGCTGTTTTAACCCTGAAACTGTGGTGTTTGCGCATTTTCCGAGTGCGACACATGGCATGGCTTATAAGTCTGACGACTTTTGGGGTGCCGATGCCTGCATGAACTGTCACGACGTCATGGATGGAAGGGTGAGCTACGACTTTGAACCGGGAGAGCGAGAGGAATACATGTTAAGAGCCGTGCACGCCACGCTCGCAAGGAGAGTGAGAGCCGGGCTTATTGAGATAAAGGGGCAACGCGTATGAGTCGGGGATTGGAGCTTTTTATCCGCATGCACTGCGAGAAGACGCCTTCCATGCAGCGCGGAAGGTCATCACTGACAGCAGACGTCATTCTAGGCGTACTAGGAAAATTGCAGCACGACTATCCAATGGGGAGCGATGCGATCATGTGGAAGTGGCTAAACGATATCCCGGCCTTTGAGCGGCTGCAAAAGCGATTAGAAGCGCAGATACCACCAGATGCAAAGCGAAAGGATGTGTATCGGCACATCATCACGCTCGCGCTCATGGTGTTCGCGGACAAGCCGCTTTTTCCGCAACAAGAGCAGCTCACCAAGCTATGGAAAAACCACAGTGAACAGGCGCGTCGGAGTAAACGGCGAATTCGAACCTGGAGGGTGCAAATCAATTTCTACGAGAAGCAGCTAGGCGGACAATCTGAGTTCAAAACCAAGCAGCTATTGGCAGAGATAGAGAAGCGTCAAACGTGGATGGTGGAGGAGGAAAAGCGCTTAGAGGTGTTTGCTCGAAAGCAGGCAGAAAAGAGCTGTCAGTGCCCGAGGTGCGGGGGAACGGGGGTGGCGAAGGTGGTTGAGGCGTGCTCGGGGTGTGAGGGGAGAGGGAGTGTTGGTTTAAAGGCTGATGGAGTTAGTGAGCACCTAAAGAGGGTAGGGGTTGATGTGTCGGACGAGGCATGTGGGGCGGAACCCATTCAATGGTTTGAAGGGGTATTAGCTAGTGTTTTTGGCGAACATGATGAAGTACTGAGGAAATTAAAGGAGCGCCTCTATTTAGAGGCGGCTTAAACTCGATTTTGGACAGAAACGGCTTAGGGTTGGTGCTCTAAGCTGTTTCCTTCGGACAAGGAGAGTTTGTAAATGTTTTGAGTAAACATTTACCTTACTTAAAGGCATATACATGCTCTGATTGGATTTAAACTAATAGCCTCACCTATTTAGAATAGTGCTCCCACGGTTTCCTTTCCATTTTCTTGGAAGCAACCTCACAAATCCTATCAGTATCATGGCGAAGCTCCCATACAGATTGATCAAGCTTACGCATTATACTCCAATCTAGCTCTTTATTTGGCTGGTCATCTGCTATTTGAAGACAAGGTTCCAGACGCTTAAGTTGCGCGTTAATCAATTTTATGTGTTCTACTTTACCATATATGGCATAACCGTCTAAGAATAGAGTAAGCCCAAATAAGGAAATTAAACTTAAACGAGTTATACCCCACATGGAGGATATCTTAGAAATCCATTTGTAATCCCATCGATACAGTGTAACCAACAGATAATATGCGATTGACATAAAGTAACCTTTTTAAAAAATAGTTATACAGTCTTGAATCCTAGCTCGGTAAACAAAGTGCTATTAGCTATTGACCGGAGAAGGGCTTATATGTGTTATACATTTTCTATCGTGGTGCACTGTTATAAATACGTTCAATTTCCGCATCCGATATTTCACGATGTTGATCTATTGTATTGAACAAAGAACGCATGACGTCTTGAACATCAAGACCGGTACCAAGCTTATAATTATCCCTTACTTCCAATAATTTTAAAATGACATATAGAAACTTGCTCGTTTCTAGTATGGCTCTAGCTGATAGTTGAGAATTGACTAGTACTTTGCCATTTTCTAGTTGTTTAGCGTTGTCGTTCTTCTTATTTATTACACTTTTCACGACTTTATCGTGTAACTTAATTTCTTTTAGAGCTTTTCTAATAGGAAAAGGAATATCTGCACCAAGCCCTTTCTGCAGATCGTTTAAATAGCCCCAATCTATTCCTAATGGCTTTACTCGGCTGTTACGAACAGGATGCCTAAACTCATCGAGCAAACTATCAAGTATAGATTCGAGGCTTTCCCTGATATCTTCCAGCTCTAACCATAGACTTTCTTTGTACTTTTTTTGTTCTCTGCCTGATTTTCTTTCACCAAGTACGAACGCAATTAAAACACCGACTATAGGTATAGCCGCAATTATTATATCGTTCATGTAACCTCATAAATGCATAACGAATGACATGGATTCCCCCTCACGAGGATTTGCCACACTTAGGTGTCGCGTTAAATACCGGAGGTAACCATGTCTTCTCAATTCTTTTTCGGCGTTGAACTCGTAAATATTACTTTCCGCTACAAGCTGTTCAAGACCAAGGAGAGGTCATTCTTCCTCCGCTCGTCCGAGAAGTTCACTTAACAAAGCACCGACGGGCTTGTTCAACACCCAAATAAAGTGTCGTCTACGCGGCAATTATTCATATTTGTTACCTTAATTACCACGATAAGGTATTGGTGTTTTCGTTACCTGCACTGCCGATAGATTGGATTTAGCAAGCAGCAACTCCAGCGATTTTTGAGCGAGATCCGAATGAGGGTTCGGACCAACGATCAGTTCTTTAACACAACTGCTATTAACATTTAGCTCAACATATGGAATTAAGAAATAGTCAGAGCTACGTAATTGGATTTTTCCATGTTTTTGCCCATAGACTACGTATCGCCACTCACACTCTTCCCTAAACCCAACGTCTTTCATTAGTGTACATGCAACCTTAGCTTTCGAGATAAAGTCTAAGGTTGCAGACTGATCATCACCATTCGGTGGTATAGGTTCACTAATATATCTTTTCAATAAATCTTCAGCATATTCATATTTAGATTTATCATCATATATAACTGGGTAAAAAAGGCCCTTATTGTTAAGCTCTGATTCAAAGTTTGGAGAAATACCTATAGAAACGCCATGCCCATTCGGGGTATAAGCCCTCCACTGACTCAACAGATCTTTCTGACTTGTCAATGAAAGAACAAAAACTCCAGCGTCCTGTGCAAAGGATAAATTTGTTCCAATTGCTTCAGTGAATCGAAAAAAAGGCTCTAAACTACTTAAACTTTGTAGGATTAGAGAATCTCCTTTATTTTCATATTTAAATCGAGTGAAAACATCTTTGAGTATTTTAAACCCATGAAAATACTCCTGATGATCATTCAGAAAATTTATTTCACTAACCCAAAATGATAGTTTTCCACTTCCTTTAACAATGTTATTGATTGCATCAAATGATGTGTAATGCCAGAGAGCATCAGGTTTATCCTGATTTAAGTATTCAAGGTAGTCTTTATACAACTCTATCTCCATGACCTAAATTATTCAGCTAACAATTTATTAGTACACAAAGTGGGTTTAATTAAACACCCCACCTTGCGATTTTTTAAACATCTTACTCACGCTACCGCCCTTCGCTTATCGGCACGCAACACGCCATCACTGTCTAAAACTTTTGGCGGAAATGTACCACAAAGTGCATAAAAGCAGATTTGATTTCGATCGCATGAGGAACTGAATGACTATTGATTAATCATCTGATAATTAAAAGTATTTATGGGGTGAATGGGTTAGACTTAAATGATGGTTTGGGGTTATCTATGAGGGTGGGGTGGCTGCGCGGGGCAGCCGGGATGCTGTGGGTTGTTGGCCGTGGGAGAGCATTGTAGAAAGAAAGCTCCTAGGAACTGCTTTCTAGTACAACCCATCAATTAGGTAACTCGGAAAATGGCCGGTCTCCCATGGCTTTTCCTTCTTTGTTTCGAAGTCATTCATTACATTCTCTAGTAGGGTATCGCAAAGGTTACCCAAGAATTCAGACGGATGAATAAGTTCAAGGTGAGCATTTTTCTCACCCTTATTCCAATACACATAGTGGACATTCTTGTGTTCTTTCGGAAAAAGAGGGAAGCCATTTGCGGAGTATTGTTGGTGTAGCAACCCATTTCTCATACCATATAGCAAATTGACGTGAGTGAAATGCTCTAGTTTTTTCTTATGGTGCTTTCTTTTTCCTTGGTCGGGCCATAGCTCAGCTATTTCATCTTTGTGTGGTGCTGAATCAAGATATATGATTCCATCTGGTTGGAGTTGCCAATCGTTTAGCAAACCATTCAATTTTTGTAATACTTCTGGTAAGCCGGGTGATACTTCTAAAAAACGATGGAGATGCATTGGGCATATTTTTTCTGCTTCGGGCCAATTACCGTGCTCGATAATTACACGAGTAAAACGCTCTCGAGTATTGACTTCTTTCCCATATCGCGTAGCGCCCAATGCATCAATAAAGGAAGTGTATAATATTGCCCGCATTATCGTTAGGTTATCAGAATGTGCCTGAATATCATGTATATTGTTTAGCCTTTCTCTCAGAAAATCATGTACTTCTGCAATACGCTCTCCAGTTCCCACTATAGCTCCTTTTTTGATTGTCATTAGAGTGTTTCTCTTAGTTGCATATAAGATGTATTAGAAAGATTGAAATCATGAGGGGCTTATTCGATATGTTATAGAAATAAGGTGTCATTTAGAAGAAATGTATGCAAACAAATCGGCCTAACACGAGAATGTATATAAGCGGGCTTATTCCAGAGTCAAATATAGTAATGGGTGAGTGTCACCGACTCTCATTTTTTAGAGCTACTATCCGCAACATCATGTTTTGTTTGATTTGTTAACGACTCTACTCGTTGATTTATGAATAGATATAAGTTGGTGGAAAACATACCTACGAAAATCGCAACTAATGCCATTGTGTAAAAATTTTCAGGGTTCTGAACAACACTATATGTTTCAAAGCCCTTCAGCTCCATATGGGGGGCTACAATAGCAAGTAAAACACCACTTTTGATTCCAATCCATGAAAACGCAGCCATCAAACCAGACGAAATAATTAATGAAACCTCATCTGCTACTCTAAGACCTGACATGATAATACGTGAGATTCCACCAATAGCCCCAAGAATAAAGGGGATCAGTAGAATAACCAAAGCATTAAACGCCTGATTAATAACTAGAAGAGTTTCTTCATTTATTCTATAAAGACCTTGATTTAATATCGAGACTATTGTGAGTATGAAAATCAGTATAAAGAATAGCATATAGAGCCTTATTATTTTATGATTCTCATTAGATCCACTTTCTGATTGATTTATGTTTCTATATTGATCGCTGCGATCTTGAGTGTCATTTTTTATAGGTTCCTCAAGTTTTTTTTCAGCTTCAACTGAATGTAAATTGCTTGTGGACTTTTTATTACTGCTCATTTTTGTACCATTTTATTTTTGTAGCCTTAATGAATAGGATAGCCATCCCCTAGCGAGTATTTACAATAGCTACCGCCCTTCGCTTATCGGCACGCAACACGCCATCACTGTCTAAAACTTTTGGCGGAAATGTACCACAAAGTGCATAAAAGCAGATTTGATTTCGATCGCATGAGGAACTGAATGACTATTGATTAATCATCTGATAATTAAAAGTATTTATGGGGTGAATGGGTTAGACTTAAATGATGGTTTGGGGTTATCTGTGAGGGTGGGGTGGCTGCGCGGGGCAGCCGGGAGGCTGTGAGTTATTGGCCGGGGAAGGGCTCATATGTGCTAAATGTTTTTTGTAAGTACATACTCTGCAATTTCAAATGCAGCAGCCAAGGCTTGACCACGTTGAGGATAGTCATTTGGGACCACCTCAATTTCTTGGACCTCCAGACAGCCATTGTGCTTTTGATTAGCACTTCGTACACCTTCCAATATTTCTTCGATATGTCTGTTGAGATCAAACTGTACTTCAGAGCCTTCTTGCTTGAGGGTAAGACGCCTTACTACTAACAACCCATCTTCTGGTGTTTTACCGAACTTTATTGAGACAAGGACACACCCAGTACCTGTGACATGCTGCCTTCGATAATATGTACTTTCGTGAATGCTCATAGACATTTAAACGTTCGAATAACGGGCACTTGCCCGCACTTGACCCGACCAAACCTATGTATTCACACCACTTTTTAGCGCTTTGAGGTTGGTAAGGTGCCCTGTTAATGACCTTGTTAGGTGCGCGTTTATAGACCCCGAAAAGAGCAATTCGACCTACCACATTTACACTTCACAATTGCAGCAGTTTCAATAATTTCCGTTTCTAATAGTTCGTCACAGTATGGGCAGTGTTGATCGATATCTAACCCATTTATGACTTGAAGAAAGGCGGTATAGGATTGCCTAGCATGTTTAGGTAAATTGTCTTTACCCTCCATTAGGGCCTCTACCTCTATTACAATTTCCTCTCGGACCATCATTGCCACCTAACACCCCGCCTAGGGGCAATAACACGTGGGCTAAAATTTGGAGCGAAGCGACTGAGACCACGTGTTATTGTCCCATGAAGCTTGCGACCGACTACAGCGGCTTGCTATGTGCGCTCTTGCATACAATGCGCATATACTTCGTTTAACTTTTCCCATGAAGGTTCGTCAACAACTTGCAACTCAATGGGCAGCTTAGAAAATGAAGATAGCGCCTCATTTATTTTTGAGCCAACCTTTTCGATGTCAGAAACATAGAAATGCCATTCACGCGTACCAGAGTGTGTATAACTGAAAACGAAAATGGCTAAACGATCACAATCGAGAGCATTCACAACAGTATCTTCGAAATCACGCATACTATCCATTTGGCTCGAACTTGGAAGCCCGCTTGAGTCTTCTTGGGTGTAATCCCAGAAAATGGTCAATCTTTGGGAATATTTCTCGTTATAGAATAAGTAATCCAGATCCGGCCTATAGCGAATTAGAATGGGTTGATCATTTCGTTGCCCCTCAGCTATGTTCCATGAAGCTGAGTCAGCCGATTCTATTTGCATAAATATCCTTCTAGCACATAACGTTGCAATAACGGGCGCCTATCGAACTACCCAAACTGCTTCAATCCTTTGTACTCACAACACTTTGAAAAGCTGCCACAGTGACAAAGCGTCCACGTTTATTGCTTTGTTATGTGCGTGGCTAGAATTCACCATTAATAACACCTTGATACCATGCTGCCATGTTAGGTGTTGTGAGCCTTTTTGACCAGTCAGCATCCTTAAGTGTCGAGGTGCCAATAATGAAGTAGACTGTACCGTTTTTATCTAGGCAAGCTAGTGTATTTGTCACGCTACTTTTAGCGAATGGGAATAGCTGGATTCTAGAGGAGAGATCTTCGTTTACCAAACTGTACGCTACGTCGAATAGCCCCTGCGAAGACCCAATAAACCACCATCGAAGCTCACCGAATTCTCCATCGTGCGAGCATACATAGCGCTCGTATTCCTTCGGATAGGAAAGCCCATATTTCTCAGCGAGATAGTATTCGTTCGATTTCATGATTGCACATAACGCCTTTGTAACAGGCATTTTTTGTATAGTGGAGTTTTGCGGTATAGTGGCGTGGCCACCGCAAAACGGAGCGTAGCAAAAAGTGTCCTGTTGACAAACTTGTTATGCATTATTTCCGGCCGCGAACAGGCATATCCCATAAGCAGCCATCGCCGTCTTGATTAATTAGCCAAGCACTCGGATCATCCATTGAGAGTATATCGATACTCTCTACCTGCATCTCTGCATTATTATATTTACTAATAGACTGTAGAATATATTCAAAGTCATGAATCAGTTCGTAAGCAACAACTAAATGTGGCAAGCTCACAGATCCATTTAAATATGGTACGTTAACCACCAAAATTTTTGGCAAAATATAGTCGCTTGCTATGCTCTCGCTAAACTCAAAGAATAATTCCTCAGTATTGATTGAGAACTGAACGACTTTCTCTGGCCACCATCTTGGATCTTCACCATATTCAACAACATTAATGCAACCGGCTAAAATGTCCCACATCTTATCCTTTAGCCAGAGGGAATATACTGGTTGCTTCCCATGATCCCTGTAATCTAGTAACCACTCCTTCTCAGCCAAAAATACAAACCCGTAATTTTCTTCCAACGCTTCCAATTCTTCAATTCGATCATCTACAGACCAACCAAGAAGACAAAATCCAATTCTCGTTTTGGTTTTTTGAACTCTAACTAGTTCTTCATACTCATCTTTTGATATTTTTTTTCGGATATCTTTATAATTGCTAAAAAGATTCATTCAACTCTCATTTCTTAGGTATGCATAACAGTGTATTGGACACCAAAGTGGTGTACTTAAACACCCCATTGTGTCCAACAATAACAAGCCACTGTATTTTTAAAGTAGCTTTCCCTATGTTTTAAAAGCCCTTTCTCGCGGTACTAAAAATGGCCTTGTGAAAACGCCCCAAAATGGGGCTACGTAGGTATTATGCGACACCTTTGCGTTTACTGTGTGTATCAACAGTGGAAAAGCACGTTTCGGATTACAAAAAGTAGGGTGAATAGGAGACTTTTAAACACCTCATCAAAAATGATGCTGGCTCACTTTGGGGCAAAAACGTGCTAGAGTAGATCGGACTAGCACGAGTATGGACAGGATTCAGTTAGGGTCAGAGGTCTAATCCGCTCGCTTCGGATAACTTCAATTTAGGTGAGTGAGCATGTCTCGAAAACGGGCTTGTTCAACACCCAAATAAAGTGTCGGCTGCGCTAATCTTTTCTTTTTTACGCAAAAATCGTATTGAGATAATTATCTATTTAGAAATGTAATTACGGTACAATTGCCCAATTAAAATCCCGAGCCCAGTTCCAACTGGCCACACCTGAACAACTTTTAATATTTGGATTGAACGTAATATTAACGCTTTTATCCTGTGCTTTTGCTGCTAGCAGCAAACTATATATAGCGCGGCAAGCCTCTGGATCTACATTATTTTGTTTCTCAGATAAATCACAGAGATAAGTAGATGGAAGACCACCAGGACCACTAATCAAAAGTACACTTCCCCTACCTACCGCTAGTGTTTCAATTTTTCCTTTACAGAAAGAATCTGCGTAGACCGGGGAGAAAGCGACGGACATCATCGCTACTGCAATAATTTTCTTGAACATTTTACTTCCTGTTAACGATAAATATGGTTCTTTATCACACCTATCAGACTCCAAAATGCGATCATATCGGTACTATACAACATCTTTATATTTACTGTATCTATTAACCGTGGAAAAGCATTTTTCGGATTATAAAAAGTAGGGTAGATAGGAGACTTTTAAATACCTCATCAAAAATGATGTTGGCTCACAATGGGGCATAAACGTGCCAGAGCAGAGCGGATTGACACGAGAAGGCCATTAATGGGCTTGTTCAACAACCAAATAAAGTGTCGGTTGCGCGATACTTATTCTTGTTTGTTATGTGATTTCATTTTGTATACCACCACTCATCGTTTTTGAGCCAAAATCAGCGCTTGGAACTAACTCTTTGTAGTTCCTCAACACCTTCTTAATTCTGGACTTTTCATGATTTGTATTTTTCTTGGAATACAACCAAAACTGATATGACTTTGCATAAGCAGAGAATCGAGGCAATAAGCAATAGACGATGAAAAATACCTTTCGCTTACTTGCATGCTCTATAGAAGTGAGTCGATCATAGTACTCATGAAGGATATCCACCTTTTCATCTTCACTTAGTTTAAAAAACGCATGCATATTCTTGAGTTTGTTTTTAACAAATTCATTAAGCTCTTGTCGTTCCAAATCGCTAGATTCGAGATACAGAAGTGTTTCATAACTACTTGATAAGTTGATATCGTCATAGCCTAGCAATAACATGTAGTCTTTAGGTAAATGGTTAGCTTCTGGGGAAGGTGCTTTTAATATATCAAACTCGTCAGCTAAGAACATTTTAGTGAGTAGTTCATTGTCTCCTTCCAAAATTCTCTCAATAGCCTTGATATGTGGAATTACTGTTGCCTTCATTATGCTTAATTCAGAGAGCATAATGTTGTGACACTGATGAAACACATATGAAGTCGCATATACTTTTTGCTTACTTTCTCGCACTCTGTGAGTGTTGAACTGGATAAACAACACCGTCAAAGATGCACCTAACGTAGCTAAGAATGGAAGAAACAATTTCTCACTAAGCATTACAACCTCGCTCACCGCTGCAAAAAATTGCATAAAAATTTATTAGATCCCAAAGTGGGATGTTTAAACACCCCATTTTGGTTGTTTTGTGCTTTCGCCGGACACTTGGGCTCAGCATAACTGCATTACTTGATTTACTAACGCTACCGCCATTCGCTTATCGGCACGCAACACGCCATCACTGTCTAAAACTTTTGGCGGAAATGTACCATAAAGTGCATAAAAGCAGATTTGATTTCGATCGCATGAGGAACTGAATGACTATTGATTAATCATTTGATAATTAAAGGTATTTATGGGGTGAATGGGTTGGACTTAAATGATGGTTTGGGGTTATCTGTGAGGGTGGGGTGGCTGCGCGGGGCAGCCGGGATGCTAGTGTCTATTGGACGGAGAAGGGCTCATATGTGTTAGGGCCAGCTGAACTTGAAGGGGGTATTACTTATTGACTTGAAGCCAGTCAGGAATTGGGAAGTCATCAATGCAACTATCTGTTAGATAGACGTTGATCGTCTTTCCTGCCAAAAGCGCAGACAACGCTGCAGAGTATTGAGCTTGGGAGCCAGGAAGGCTGATATTGAATCTAATTTGGTTTTTGAGAGGGCAGGAAGTATTCTTCGCCTCTTGTTCTATTTGCACGTAGCAGGTCCCTTGAGGAAAGCAACCCACAGCAACTACGTTATAATCAGCTGCTCCGGCTGAGTACGCTAATGAGCTAGGTAAGATTACACTGGTAGCAAGCCAGCGTATGATTGATTTTTTCATAATAATCCTAATAAAAACAACTACCTACTATACGGTTTGTATCCTAACGCCCGGCTCAGGCGCGACGGTTGGCTGTCGCTTGGAGCCGTTTGTTATGTGCTGGTGTCTTCTACACAGCTTGTTTTTACTCAACCCTAAGCAAAAAAATTAGTGGATTACACTAGAAAAGTTCACTTCACCAATCTGCAACTCAGTTATCTTAGCGGTGCTTGAACCTGGTTCACAAGTTATTGCAACACTAACTTTCCTATCGGCCGCTTGTGCTGCTAACAGCATAGAGACAATCCGCCCTTTCTCATCCACGAGCTTATATATCCCATTCTCATCTGAAGTTTTACAGCCAGCGTGAACGCTAGAAGTAGACAGTTTTATATGGTGGACAGTTGAGGATGGATACGCCCTAATCGCAAGAACCTTAGAAAATGGGGTCCACCCAGCCATGGCATTAAAACTAATCATAAAAACGAATAGAAACGGTATAGATTTCAAAACTACCTCGCAATGTATTCTAATAATTACAACTGGATAACCAAATAATTAACCAGTTACTTGCTGCCTGTAAAGAACTCACAAAGCTACTACACATAACGTCGCAATAACGGGCGCTTACCAATCCGCCCAAAACAGCTTTAATCCTTTGTATTCACAACACTTTGAAAAGCTTCCGCATTGACAAGGCGCTAGGTTTCTTTGCTTTAAACCTTTAAAGACTTTTAATTCTTGTTACTGTCATTCTTCCTTCCGCATGGGAAATGGTTCCACATTTTGTGGCATCGACCCCAACTTGAATCTCAGAATCACTGCGCTGAGCAGCTAGCAAGATTGAAAGCACCATTTCTAAATCCGCTTCTGATTGGCTGACTGAATAGTATGATGCATTAGGACAGTTTTTTGGGTTGTGATGGGGAGATTTAGTAGAGAACAATATTATCCCTTCTTTATATCCCGCTATAACTTCCTTAACTTTTGTACTACTACTCCATTCACTTGCAAAAGCTTGTGACGAAAAGAGAATGCATAATGCAAATAAAAAATTGTATTTCATAATAACTCCATTCCTTTGGTTTATAACGTTGCAATGACGAGCGCCAATCAAACTGCCCAACATCGCTTTAATCCAATGTAATCTCAAAACTTTGAAAAATCGCTCGAAGTGACGATGTCATTGTTGTATCAATTGCTGACTGCCCTTACGCCAACATTTTTATCAAAGGAATCGTCAGCATAATTGTAAATCGAGACTTTGGCACCGCAAGCTAAAGCGGTCAGCATCATAGAATAAGTACGGTTGTGTATCTCAGATGTTGATGCTTCAGAACGGGGAAAGAAAATGAGTTTATCTGAAGAATCTGATACGCAGGGGCCCGAACCTCCACGAACTATAGCTGTAAACGTATCATTGTTTCCGGATGTACTTTCTACGGCCACAACCTTAGCTTGCTCAGCTATCCAACCAGCATTTGCCAGACATAGGTATCAATACTAAAAGTGGTGATAAATATTTGATCATTGTTTTTCCTCGAATAACGCCTTCAAAAACGGAGAGCGATTTTTTGTGGTTTGTCTTTTGCCAAGCCGCCCCATAGATGACCTCTAGAAGGACTAGTGTACACAACTATTGTTTAACTATTATCAGATCCACTTTCTCGCGGTCTCTAATACACTCTCCGACACCCTGTCCGTATACTTCAATCGTCCTATCAGACGCTGCTGCCATCAAAATCACTGACATCACTGATTTACCTTCGGCCGTTTTGGTTTCGACTCCCCAAGCGGGTGTAGGGCAACCGGGATTTTGATGAGTACCAGCGGTGAAAAGCAATATTCCATCGCTTGTAATTAACATATCACCAACCTTACCAGCACTACTCCCAGAAAACGCAGGGAAGGAAAGCACGGCTAAAGACAAAATAAACATTATTTTTTTCATAACACATCCTAACTTTCTTTTGATTTGGTCATACTTAACGTTGAGATAATTGGTACCGAAATTCACCCGCCAATGATTGCGGGCGAATAGAAGGCTGATATCCCAAGGATATTTTGTAAATTTTACAGCGCAAACTTTCAATACCATTTTTGGTAGAATGCATGCACCTTCCTTTTTAGAGACAGCCATGACAACCTCCACCCCTAAGAGCCGCACCGACTGGCTCATCTTCTTCCGCCGTGCAAAGAACGTAGATACATTGGATTTGATGCTAGATGGAGCATTGAAGAAGTTGAAAACACCATCAGAGCAGGCTGATGCGATACTTGGTCATGAGGCGAGGTTGGATGAGCTGGAAGGTCCAGGTAGATAGGTTCGAGAGCCCAAACACCAGAGCGTTGGCAGGAAGAAAGGCGTGAAGGGCTCTCATTGATGATTAGAGCGGATTTGGCCGGTGAAGGCCAACCCAGGTGCCCGCTTTACGTGTGATGCGGGTACCCGATGTAATTGAGCGCTTTGTTATGCGGTAAGTTTGGGGGAGAACTAACACCCCACTCGACCTTTCATCTCCGCACTCTCCGTCACGGCCGGCAACTGGTAATCCAGACGGTTTTCTAGGTCGCTGACTTTAATCTGGGTATCGCAGTACTTCACCCCTTTCTCGATATCCTGGTCCATGACAAAGGCCACCCCATTCCCTTTGATGTCATACACCAGCTTGTAGAAGCCTGAAGGAACCTGGTGTTCTTCATTGGCGTTAGGCATGTCCTTCATCATCTTTTCATAGAGCGTGCCTGTCACCACATACACCGGCTCTTTATACTCAACGGAATGACGCACTGCTTCTTCCAGATCTTCCCAAGCGCGACCATTTAGGTGCTTATGCTGTGGCACGATATTGCTGATGTAGTTGGTCTCCCACCAATATTCGTTCCCTGCAAAGGCGGCCAGTGGTGTCATGTGGCCACGCTCCATACCAAGCGCCCCATAGGCACCGTCGTAGTCGCGCTCCTCGAGCTTGTCTTCATCTGGGATGAGGTTGTTTTCCATCCAGTCCCTACCCGGACCAGGTCCAAAGTTCAACACGTTCACCTCATACGCCGTCCAGTCCGCGAACTTGGTATCCGGATTGTTTGACAGTGCATATATGTGGGTAAAAACGAGGTTGTTACCCTCCTTTACTTCCGGGCAGCCCAACGGGCAAAACGGGGAGTAGATGTCAGCGGAGGAAACGGAGGTGGAAAACAGAAGTAGCGCAGCGAGCTTGGTGGCGGATTTCATTTGAGCATCCCTGTCCAGTTTGGATACCCGTTACTTTCACACTACAAAGGAAAGATGTCAGCCAAACATCGGATTGATGTGCCAGTAATCACGCAATGAAGTAATCAAAGCGAATTTGTTGTCATTAAAGCTTGTTATGCACGTTGGATTCAGCTGTTCCTTTAAGCAGTTCGACCATTACATTGGACATCGTCAAATCTTGGTGAGTAAATTACGCAACATACTGATCAGTTGGACAAATCAAGAATGGCTATCTTTGACGAAATAAAACCGCATTTGAAAAAATATCCACTCATATACGGGTTTGTACTGGGGATAATCTCGGCAGGTGCTGTTGGCAAGTACTATGTAGTAGAGCTTCTGGTTGAAGCTAAGGTCGGTGAGTTTAAGGCACGTGTCGTTGAGGCTGAAAGTCAGAGGGATAAAGTTAAAGAAGCTTTAGCGAACACCAAGGATACACACGACAAAACGATAAAGGAACTTCAAGCCAGCTATACAGAGAAACTCAGCGTTGTGAAACAAGACGCGAGTGAAGAAGCCGATGCATTAAAAGCCCGATTATCCAGCGTAGAGCAAGGCTATGCAGCGTTTAAACAGGAAAACGATACGTTGCGAAAGGACAATAATTCTCTTAAAGAAAAATTAGCCAATAGAGAACAACTCTTCGTATCACTGAATGAACTTCGGTCAAAAGAGTCGCAAATAGAACGTGAAATTAACAACAGCCAATTAGAGTCAAATAGTCTTTCTGCGAAACTCGGCGAATCAAAGGTCAATTGTGAGCAGTTTAAATCAAAGGAGAATAGATTCTCTGTAAGTGACCGAGACTGCATGACTTACTATGAATTAGAAAATGAAAAGAAAGGTTTAGCCGCTCTTATCGCCTCCAATCAACTTACTCTCGAAGCAGTGCGTCAACAGATACATAACCTAACTACAAAGGGTTGATTACAACCCTTCTTTTGCCAACGTCATCTGATTTTCTAGAGGTGGAGGCGTGAGAGCCTTTAACAGAAGTACGCCTTAGTAATCAAAAGATCCGGGGCACATTGTCTTTAGTGCGCGGGCAAACTCCTGACAGCTCATTTTTTCATCAATAACAAATACACCAGTCATAGCATCCACTGCCCCTGTGAACGGATCCAACATGCGTGTTTTCATGAATTCAAAATGCAGAGCGTTTAGGTCTCTGAGATCTTGAGTCGCACACCTCCAAAGTAGATTGTCTTTTTCTCTATTGAACTGTGCTCGCAAACTATCATCTGGCTGCTGCTGCTCGGTACAGTTCCTGATAAACCTAGCGTCGTACACGATGTCATAATTTTTCTCGAGATAGCCGTCTTTGGTGAGGTTGCTGGAATCGAGCGCGGCCTTTAAACCTAACAACCCTATCGCACCGAAAATCAAACTAGAACTTACATTCTCTTTCATTGAAACAAAATCACTGCATCCCCAAGAAATAACCAATATTGCGGTCAAAAACAAACTACCGCCTGTGAATACAGATGCTGTGAACGTTTTGAAAACTGCTGCGATTAACAAAATGAACGCAATGATTCCGAAAAAAATCAGCCTGTACATAACCTTGTAACCCTCTATATTTACATGTATGCATGCACAGTATCGAGTTAAACTCGCGAGTTAAACCAATAATTTAGTGCAAAAACATATACAAGCATTGAATTTTGATCCTCTCTACAGTTGCTATGCTCATCATGGTTTCGTTACACTTAATACTGTGTTTATGTACAGTTAATTTTATGCCTGCTATCCGCATCCAACACAATGCCGTCACTGTGGTCATTACCGCACCTAAAGCGTTTCTTCAGTGCGTCTCCCATCAAGAGCACCTGCCTGCGAAGGTGAAAAGCGGCGGCATGCTCTATTTTCCCTTTGGCGGCTTTGTAGAAAGGGAAAAGCTCAACAAGGACGCCCAGTTCGTGAAGCTGTTATCTATTGATGGATATTCAGAAGCGGATGATGGCAGCGGGCCATGGAAACACTTTCCTCATGGCATCGCTTTGCTCGGTGTGTTCAGGGAGAAGACTTACTACCTGGTGCTTGAAAGGGGAAAGGTGGTGAGGGTTTGAGCTTCAATCCATAATTAAATAGGATTGAAGCTCCTAAATCACAGCGTTTCTACGAAAAAATGAGCCACGAGTAAACATCCCGTTCATGTTTGCTATTAATAAAATTATCGCATTACCCCATAGTTCCATGTTTCAACGTATGTTCCTCCATAAACTCCACACTTTCCTAAGCCATATGCTTCAACCTCCACACCCATTGCTTTTGCTGATAAAGCAAGGCTAAGTACGGCTTGACCGCCTGCGGTATTCGCATCAAAGGCCAGCTTATTTTTGAACGCATGATGTACACAGCTAGGTGGAGTCCCCGCAATTGGCTTATCAAACTCCACCATACCTTGGCCTGTACCATCAACGCGAACGGCAACTACTTTTCCATGAACCGTACCTATCGCAAACGCGGGGTGTACAACACAAAAAAGTAAGAATGTACATATTATTTTCTTCATAAAAAATCTCCAATAATTGAAATATAACGTCGCAATAACGGGCGCTTCATAGACATAGGTTTTTAACGAACTAGCGTTTAGATTCCTTGTTTTGACATACAACGCCTTCATCAATTTATCAACTGATAAGACCAATCTAACTATCACTCCCAAATTCGAATGTTGGTTATCTGACGGATATTCTTTGCAATACAGGAAAAGTACCCGGATTATCTGTTTGAGGTAGAGCATGACATTCGTTGTCTAGAACGGAGAAAGCGACCGTCTTATCGCCCATTTTGGCAGCCAACATTACGCTCAAAGCTCCATCAGTGCCTAGTGAGTGTTTCATAACGTATGCTTGGGTGTGTGAACAATTGGCAGGATTAACTCGCTCTGTCCCAAGCGGGATAAAAGCGATAGAACCGTCAGGATATCCTGCAAAAACATAGTCAACTTTAGCGCTCGTAAAGATAGGGGCAGCAAAGGAAAGTTGAGATAGACATGTTAAAAAAATTGCGGCACTTGCCATCTTCATATCTAAACCCTTTCAGTTGGTTGTTTTTCCAATTACTTTCTTAATCTAATGTGTGTCAATAGTGCTACATTGCCCTGATGAGGCGAACACTGAAAGTCATCTACATAACCTGTCACGGTAAAATCACTGGCAAACGCGGCTAACAACATAGCCATGTATTGTTTCCCTTCTTCTGAAGATTTATCAAATCCAATAAAGTTGCCAGCGGATGCGCAGGCTGGTCTGGGTTGAACCATGCAGGTCAACGCGACATGACCATTTTTGGAACCTGCAGAAATTATCTCTGTGACCTTACAGTTATCAAAATCAGCTGAATGTACCGAACTAACAGAGAAGAACGATAGAAGTAATAGAAATTTGATTGCATTTTTAAACATACTGACACCTAACCTATTGATTTATTCTGCTTTTGATTATGAGTGTGATTTTATAGCCTAAATGTCACAGCGAACCTTGAGTTATTGCCCCGATGCTATTTTTTGAAATCATCTGCTAAAGCTTAAGAAGAAGCTTTATTACTTAATAACAAGTAGATATACGGGGGCAATATAGTGTTTAGTTAAGGTACTGCAGGCTTCACTACTTACACTGGGTGCAAAATGAGTACTAACGACTTTGTCAGACATCATCGCCGCAAGAACAATTGCCCCTCCGTTGTCTGTTGGTGTACAAAACCATTTTCCATTAGCATTTTCCAGCATGAATGCAGTTTGCCCGTTGCATTGCTGGGAATGGTCCATTACCCGAATGACCTTCCCTGAGCATTTTGTACCGCTGTTGGCGACTGCAATCCCGGGAATAAGCAATGTAAAAAGTAGTAATAGCGTTTTCATTCTCTATCTACCCAACCGTATTGAAAGTGATTTAGCTAATTCCATGATTTAATTTATTTTTTTGTTTTTTTTGCCCAACAAATGTGATGTTGGAAATCTACGTGTCAAAAATAGCAGAATTATCACTGCGCTTTCTTGGTTTCTTTGCTGAGACTGTGACGAGAATTTAATTCGAAAGCGGATATTCGGCTGTCTTTTTTCCTGATTTGTAGGCTGGAATAACGCCTCGTTTGTGGACTTAAATGCCTATCTATTAAATCGGGGGAGGTCCAGTAATCAAGGCGCTGATATTGTTATCAAACTTATGGATATATTGAAATTTGATATACCCATTCAAGGCCGCTTTGTGAGCAAGATGGAGTGTCTCCATTGGAGCCTCCAGTCACAACCCATATCTTTTTGTCGGCCATTAGTGCAGACAGAGCTATCGATAACATCTGCGCACGTTGGTCTGAAACGTTCTCGCCCTCGCTTATCAAAAACCATGGGTTTGGATTGCTCTGAGAGTGTCCACCACAGCCATGCCACGTGATGTTTTTGAATCTAATCAAAGTTTGGTTACCATGCGCCACTTTTATTTCAGCGATCTTATCTTCCTGAGACCAAGCCCAGCTTGAGGTGCTGGTCATTAGACAAACGAGTGCCGATAGAAATATTGGCTTAACTAAGTTGAGTTTCATATTTAAGTTCGATGCCCTTTGGGTACTAAATTCGGAATATCTCTTGCCTGACTACAAACCTTAACACGGTGTCAAATTTGGTCGATACGATTTACAAAGAAATGAGTCTTAGCACTCACTATTGAAAGCATTGTCAATAAGGCTGTTTTGAGTTAAACCGCTTGAGGCCCACCAAAAACCGCGTTATTTTATTCCCAATAATGTATAACCTCGACCTTTCAAAGGGCCGAGGTTTTTTTATACCTGAATTTCAGGAGGGAAGACGATGGCCTTTAAATTGGGTAAACGTTCCCAAACAATACTCTTACCTCTTCACACAGACATTCAACGCGTCATCGAGCGCGCCATTCAAATCACCAAGGTAGATTTCACTGGTTTAGAGGGCCTCAGGAAGCCTGCATGTCAAAAGCAGCTCTTTGCTCAAAGGCGCTAAGAGGACCTTTGTTAATACACCACGATTAAGAAGGGTATGCCATACTACTGGATTGCGTCGATTTGGAGTGTGTAAATACACCACTTCGGTTTCTAGTAGACCAAGGTCACTCTAATGTCGTACTAAGGGAATTATTTTGGGAAAAGCACAAGAAACATGGATTTGTGGATTCTGGACAAGAATCGGAGCTTTATATACTGATATTCTATTTTTAGCAATTGTTGGGAATCTTTTAGGTATCGTCCATAAAGATTTTCTCGCTCAGCTTGGTGGGTGGGGATGAAGGGGATATTGATGACGATTTATAAGTTAGCCATGCTTCAATATACGACATTTTACGCAGAAATAGCTGTAAAAGATGAAACTGTATATGATCTTCAATAAAGTCTTACATCGATAATGTTCCATAATATTTTAAATTGATACTACTGTAGCATTTCATTATGGTAGTCATACAAAGAAATAAAGTAGTTTTATGTGGATTATAGTTAGGAGAATTTTAATGAAAAAAACGATGTTTCTGATTATTTTTCTGATAAGTGGAAGTGTCTATGCAGACACTAACCTGCCCCCCCAAACAATAACCAAAATTGCGACAGGTTGGGATAAAGAAGGTATCTTCCTTTCTTTTTCTGAAGATATCAAGGTAGAAGGTTGCGCTGACTCTAGAGTTCGTATTGAACGTGATCATCCATTGAAAGACGACATATTATCCATTGCACTATCGGCTTTTTACGCGGGTAAGCAGGTTCAAGTAAGAGTCTCTGGATGTATTGGGGCTCAGCATAGAGGTATTGCAATATCTGTTCTTAATTAAGAACATAAAAGGCAATGGACGGGACGCATTTGTCAATACGATAAATTGTCAAAGTGTCATTAATTCAGAAATTTAAAGTGGTTTCTGGCGTTGTGATTACAACCACTAATACGGAGATTAAAAAATGAAGAATGTAATTATCTTGACTTCTATGTTGTTATCGGCAAATGCTTGGGGCGTAGAACATATTAATTTGACCGTTGATAAATGTCGAGTTATTCCTAACGGAGATCTTCGCGTGATCGGCAACTCAAATGGTATAACAAAAACTATATCTCTGCAGAATAGCACCTTTAGTAAAGATGTTATGGATAGGTATGTTTCGTTGTGTATGGCGGGTGTTGTATCTGGTAAGACAGTTCGTATTGACTATTTAAACTGTTCTGATTCTAACTGTACAGGAACAGGCAATACATCTTTGGAACTTTTTAAGTAAACTCATGTGATAAGGCTATGTCGAATTATTGAACTTAAAATCAGTAATTAGGCTTTGCATATTATTGAAGCTTGCCGAAAAGTGATGTAATTTATACCCATCATGCAAAACCTCGACCCTTCACCGGGCCGAGGTTTTTTTGTGCCTGTTTGAACCCGCCAAGTGCGGGTTTTTTCGTACATGGGATCTGGAGGCGATATGGCTTATCAGTTTGGAAAGCGATCACTCAAACGTCTTTCACCGCTTCATCCCGACCTTATCAAGGTCATGAAACGCGCCATTGAGATAACAGCGGTTGATTTTACGGTGCTGGAAGGGCGAAGAACGATTGAGCGCCAGAAAACGCTATTGGCGAAAGGGGCGTCAACGACGATGCGCAGCCGACACCTCACTGGCCATGCGGTTGACCTTGGTGCTTATGTGGATGGTCGTGTTGACTGGAGTTGGCCGCTGTACCACAAGATAGCCGAGGCGGTAAAACAAGCGGCAGCAGAGTTGGATATCCCCATCGAGTGGGGCGGCGACTGGAAAACGTTCAAAGACGGACCGCATTTCCAGCTTCCCTGGTCAGACTATCCGTTAGAGCAGGAGGCTGCCTGATGAGTGTTTGGAACTTTATCACGGGCCTCGTTGAGCCTGTAACCGACCTGATAGATGACCTGCATACCAGTGAAGAAGAGCGGCTTGAGGTCAAAGCCAAGCTATTTGCCATGCAAAGCGCGATGGCAGCCAAGGTGATGGATTATGAAGCGCGTCTGATTGAAGCCAAAACCAAGGTCATTACTGCAGAAGCACAAGGCGCGAGTTGGTTACAACGTAACTGGCGTCCTATCACCATGCTTACATTCCTCGTGCTCGTTGTTGCGGACACGTTTGGGTTAACTGAATTTCGTTTAGCCGCTGAGGCATGGACCTTACTACAAATTGGTTTGGGCGGTTATGTGGTTGGCAGAAGCGCTGAGAAGATTGTCCCGAAGATCACTGAGGTGATGAGGAAGGATTGAATATGAATGATTCCGCTTCGGCCATTTCCTATAGTGCTTCTGCTGTTACGACCATGGCAGGACTCACCATCAATGAGTGGGTTGCCCTGGGCGGCTTTCTGATTGGTGTCGCCACCTTTGCCGTTAACTGGTGGTACAAACACGTGCAAACCAAAATCCTTCAGGACCAGAGCAAGCAAGACTAGCTTGCCAATACTTCCATGACCTACAAATCCGGCCGCATCGCCAGCGTTATCCGTTGGAACGGTGTCAGTGCGCGCGTGAGACTCAAAGATGGCTCTCGAGTCACCACCAAGGCGAGCTATCGTCCCCGTGTTGGTGATTGGGTTGTGGAAGGGGAATTGAGCTGCGAGCAGGTTAGTTAGTTATGGCTAAGGATTGGAAGAAGCTACAAGCACAGTTTCAGCATGACCATGAGAAATACGGTACCGGTGCGCGTGAATGGTGCGAGGCAAAAGGGCTCAATTATCAGAGTGCGCGTCGATACATCAAAGTGCGCAGCACCCCGCCAATCGACAGTGCGCAAAAGAAAAGTGCGCAGAAACGAAATGCGCAGAGACGGGCGGCACAAGAGAAACTCCAGAAGACCCAGGTCATCATCATCGATGAGAGTCAACGCGAGAAAGCTGAACGTGGTGAAGACGTCAAAGGAGAGCCACTGAGAAAAGGCGGCATTTACGCGCGCTACTTTCCTACTGAAAAGCAGGTGATGTTTGATGCGGCGTTTACCGCCACGTTAGATGATGAACTGGCACTGACACGGGCAAGACTTCAAAACAGCATTGAGTATCTCGGCAAAATCCATGAGGACATCACCAAGGCAGAAGACCTCGAGCAACGAGTCGCGCTCTATGAGTCTTTCACCCGCCTGAATGGCCAGCTCGATACCTTAACGGCACGCATTGAATCACTGACGCGAACCATGAGCTCATTGGGCATCGATGAAGTGAGCCACGAGAAGATTGTCGCTGATACACAGCGTATAAGGAACGCCTCACGCAAACTGGCTCTGGAAGCGGATAACCTTTCGAAAGAGGGTAAAGGTGATGAGACGCCACTTGGCCGCATGCTCGATGAGCTGAGAAGAATGGGCTCTGGCGGATTGATGAACTCGTGAGGCGATGTTGATGAATGACAGAGCACGAGCAAGCGGAGGAAATCAGACGCAACCTTGGTGACAAGTGGTGGCGCCTTAACAACCTCTACAAAATCGAAAACGAACAGGGCGAGTTAGTCACCTTTCGTTTGAGGCCAGCGCAAAGGCTGCTGTTTGAGCTGATGCACTGGCTCAACATCATCCTGAAGGCCAGACAGATTGGCTTCTCCACCGCGATAGACATTTACCTGTTGGATGAAGCCCTTTTCAACAACAACCTGAAGTGCGGCATCATTGCCCAGGACCAAAATGCCTCGGGTGAGATATTCCGGACCAAGATAGAAATCCCGTTCGACAACTTGCCGGAGTGGTTGAAGGCCCGCTTCAAAATCAAATCGCGGACCTCAGGGAAGACGGGCGGCAGTATCCTGTTTGAGCATGGATCGAGCATTCAGGTCGCCACTTCATTCCGTTCAGGCACCGTGCATCGCTTGCACGTTTCAGAACACGGCAAGATTTGCGCGCAATACCCTCAGAAAGCCAAGGAAGTCAGAACCGGGACGCTCAATGCGATTCATCCGGGTTGTGTGGCGTTCATCGAATCGACCGCCGAAGGAGTTGGCGGCGATTTTCATGCGATGTCCATGAAGTCGATGGAGCATGCGAGAGTTGACGCCGAGCTAACCCAACTCGATTGGAAGTTCCACTTCTTCGCGTGGTGGCATGACCCGAAGTATCGGGCACCGGTACCAAAGCATGGTCTGGTGATGAGCAAAACCCATCGTGAGTACTTTGCTGCAGTGGAAGAAGCCATGGACTGCAGCATCGATGACGAGCAAAGACAGTGGTACCTGCTGAAAGAAGCAGAGCAGGGCGAAGAGATGAAACAGGAGTTTCCCTCGACGCCTATCGAAGCGTTCCTCACATCAGGGCGCCGCGTCTTTGATGCCAACCATGTGATGACCGCGGAAGGCCAATGCAGCAAACCACTCATTGTGTATGACGTTGAGCCCGTCACAGGCAAGCGCACCAAAGCGCCAAAACCTGAAAGGCTGGATGAGCAAGGCCAGCGTAGCTTGATGAACATGCTGTTGGTCTGGGAGCTGCCAGACCCCGATGAGGAATATGCCTTGGGTGTCGATATCGCAGAAGGGCTTGAGCATGGAGATAGAGCGAGCCTTGATATCGTTAAGCGTAGCGATGGCGAACAGGTGGCGCATTGGTATGGGCTCCTTGATGTTGAGCTCTTGGCGCATCTCGTGGCCCATTTAGGCAAGTGGTACAACAAAGCTTATGCCGGACCGGAGCGAAACAATCACGGGCACGCTTTCATTCTGGCCTTCAAAGAGCTTTACCCAACGCAGCGCATTTACTGCGAGCAATACATTGACCGCGATGACGAAGACGAAACGGTCAAACTTGGTTGGCTCACCACTAAGCATTCCAAGCCCATTCTCACTGAAGGCATGAAAACACTACTGCGTCATGGTCAGTCCGGCATCAACTGGATAGGTACCGTGTCAGAGCTGCATACCTTCGTGTATGACAAGAAAGGCGCAATGGGAGCACAGGAAGGGTGCTTTGACGACCAGGTCATGAGTTATCTGATAGCACAGGAGATGCGGGCAAGGATGCCAGCCCGCGTGGTGAAGGACAAAGAAGCGCAACACCCAAGAGTGAAACACTGGATGGCGAGGTAAATGACCGCAGCATTGACAGACAAAGGCATGGAGACCGAGCAGCTGACCGCCATCATGTCGGACATCGATGCGCAGCCCCAGTGGCGAAGCAACGCGAATCGGGCTTGTGCTTACTATGACGGCGACCAGCTTTCACCCCAGCTGATTGAGGTACTGCGAGAGCGGGGCCAGCCTGAAACCATGCATAACCTCGTGGCACCGGCCATTGACGGTGTGCTCGGGATGGAAGCCAAAACCCGCACCGATTTGATGGTGGTGGCTGACGATCCAGATGAGGAGATGGAAGCCATTGCCGAAGCCATCAATGCAGAGTTTTCCGATGCTGCCAGACTGGGCCGTTTGGATAGGGCCCGCTCAGAAGCCTATGCCGGTCAGACTAAGTGTGGCATCGGCTTTGTCGAAGCCTATCGAAACCCTGATCCCTTTGGGCCCAAGTACAAAATCAGGCATGTTCCCCGAGATGAGGTTTTCTGGGACTGGTTCTCCATTGAACCGGATTGGTCGGATTGTAATTGGGTGATGCGCCAGCGGTGGGAAGAGATAGATACTCTCAAAGCCCGTATGCCGGACAAAGCCAAGATCTTCGAATACGCGGTCAAGGAGTGGGAAGGCTTTGCGGATGTCGCGTTGATTGAAGGGATAGACGCCAACTTGGTGAGTGCCTGGGAAGAGTATCAAGGTTGGAGCCGTTCACACTCTGAGTACCTCAGCACCAACCGAAAGCGTATCCGAATCCAAATCGTGTATCGCCGGCACATAGAGCGCAAAACAGTGATCCGCTTGAGTGACGGCAGGGTGATTGAGTACCAGCCGGATAATTTGATGCATGCGACTGCTGTGGCCATGGGGAAAGCGACACTGGATGTGGGGCAGGTGAGCCGCATTGTAGAGACCTGGTTTGCCGGTCCCCATAAGTTGGGGTCACGACCCTGTCAGGCACCCAACGGCATGTTTCCCATCGTCCCGTTCTATGGGTACCGCAAAGACAAGAGCGGCGAGCCCTACGGTCTCATTGCCCGTGCGATTCCTGCACAAGACGAGGTCAACTTCCGCCGTATCAAACTGACTTGGCTCTTGCAGGCCAAACGGGTGATTGCGGACGAGGATGCCACCAACATGAGCCGCGACCGGTTATTGGAGGAGGTCGAGCGACCCGATGGCTACATCGAACTGAACCCACAGCGCAAGAACAAGAAAAGCCTCGCTGAAGCGCTGCAGGTACAACAGGACTTCAGTGTCGCAGCGCAGCAGTTCGAGGTCATGCAGGACTCGATGAAGCTCATTCAGGACACCATGGGGATTTACTCTGCGTTTCTCGGACAGGAAGGAGCGGCAGATTCAGGCGTCGCCATTGCTAATCTGGTTGAGCAAGGCTCGACGACACTGGCAGAGCTTAACGACAACTACCGCTTATCCAGCCAAATGTTGGGTGAACTCATCCTTGGTTACATCATCGAGGACTTAAGCAGCCAGACGAACAAGCCCGTCGTGATCAATCGCGACAACAAGCTCAAGCGCAAAACTGTCATTCTGAACGAAGACACCGGAGACGGGCTAAACAATGAGGTCTCGAGGCTACGCGCGCATATCTCGCTAGCACCGATTCAGCAAACCACCGCGTATAAGGCCCAGCTTGCCGACCGCATGATGATGCTGACATCCAACTTGCCGCCTGAAGCGCAGATGGCGGTATTTGATCTGGTGTGCGAGCTCTCCGATATCCCCAACAAGCAAGAGTTCATTGAGCGGATACGCGGGGCCTTAAACGTTCAGAAAGATCCCGAAGACATGACTCCACAAGAGCAGGAAGCGTTTGAAGCTGAGCAGCAAAAAGCCGCTGAGCAAGAAGCGCTGGTCATGCGTGAAATGGCCGCGAAAGTGGGTGAGCTGGAAGCCAAGGTCGAGAAACTGAAATCCGAGACCGCTTCTTCCCAATATGACAATGCCAAGAAGCAGGCCGAGACCGGTAAAACACTCGCTGAAATGCAAAAGCTCACGGAAGAAATGAAGCAGCTTCGTGGGCAGTACGATGCGTTTCTCTCCCAGCAAATAGATGCGTTGCAGTTATAGAGGTAAAGCATGAAATTCCATGGTGTTGGACGACATGAATATCGCGTCACGTTGACACTGGGCGATCTGGAAAGTGCCCAACAAATCGCGTGTGCACATGGCGGGAATGGGCGTATTTTTTTAGTACCGATGTTGGGCGGGGCTATTGCTGATGCGTCGTCAGGCCGATTGCGTTTCTCGGTGCTGTTGGCCGGTGTAAAGGAAGACATCCCCAACGGTGTTGTTGACCTTGCCACTACCACACCAGCCAATTATGAAAAGCCATCGTGGTCAGGACTTGCCGACAAGGTGCAGGTGGACATAGAGGCTCCCCTTGCCGGCATTGATGCGGTACAAGTGATCATCGAGAGGTGGTGAGATGCGTGATAAGGCGGAGACGTTTTCTGGGCTACCCGCAGGGTTTGGGTACCATGTGGAAGGTGAGTACCTTGTGCTTTCTTTCGGTGAGCAGGAAGTGTGGCGGGCCAAACCCGGCGAGCTCAAGCTTAATCGTCTGGAAGAAGGGTTTGAGCCACCGCGTGGAGAGGAACCTGGCGCACAATACAAGAACATTGTCTTCGTGGGTGATTCGCTGACCCGGGACATAGGTCAGAGTCTGACGACGCCCAGTGAGAAAGCCACGGCTATCTTTCAGGCTGAAGGCATGGATGTCACGGTGTATGGCTGGGGATGGTCGGGGTATCACATTAAAAATGGTACGCTGAAATTGGCTGAAGCCCTCAACGCGTTTGGCCCCGACACAAATACCCTGTTTGTGGTCACTCTTGGCATGAATGACGTGAATACCACCAAGCCGTATGCGTCAGCGACCCAAGAACAAAAAGACCGGATAGCGGCCGACTATGCCGCCATGGTCACTGTGATTGGTGACCGGATGGGTGATTGCATTATCAACAGCATTCCGTTTGCTGATTTTGACACCAATGGGGATGGTGTGGGAGAGGTGAAAGACGATGCCTCACTGGGCACTTTGGCTTACAACACGGCACTCATGCTGCCTATCCAAAACGATAAGTTTAAAAACAGTGATGGATACCCCGTCCTTGATTGGTATGGCATGACGATGGAGCTTCAACCATTGATGCATCCTGATGGGATCCATTACACCGCTGAAGGTAATCGCCTAAAGCAAAAGAAAACCGCGCAGCGCCTCGCCTACCTGTTTACAGGAGAGGGCATGCCACCGCCATATTCTCACGAACCATCGCTGGCGAGTATTGCAAACCCAAACGCTTGTCTGGTGAACTTCGGGGTCTCCGCCATCAATGGGACAGGAAAGGGAAATGGGCAGGGTGTGACTCGCCAGCAGATTATCGACAAAGCGGTTATCCCTCTTATCCCGAACAATAAAACTGCACCTGTATTGTCGTTAACGTTTGAGCACAGTGTGAGTGCGACAAACGAACTGAACATGTATTTTACGAACGTCATCGTTGACCGCGACTTTGATTACAGCCTGGGCTGCGATCCCTTTTACAAAGAAACACTTTTCGTCCGCCGGGGCGTCACGATGACCCTCATCATCCAAGGATTAGCCGCCAATGCGTCCGTCAACCTGGGGTTTATGGGATATCGAAGTGCATCCAGTGAAAACATCTCCATCGTTGAGGATGTGCTGAATCCTGCCAATGCTGCTCAATGGAATACGTCAGACCTTCAGGCGGAAGAGGCCACGTTAACGGTCACTGCCAATGGTAATGGCGAGGCTAGCGTGAGCTTGAAACCGGGGCCAGACAGTACCTTCGCTTACCTCGGAGGGATGCGAATATCCCCCTGAATAATCTTTTTTACTGAGCCGCCTTCGGGCGGTTTTTTTGTCTCTGCCGCTAAGGGTTCTTTCGAGAGCCTTTAACCGCACAGACAGCGACACGTCTACATAGGAGAAGCAAGCGTGGACATCGACATTACAGGTAATGAAACCCTCGAGGAACTGGAAGCATTGACGGAAAAGTATGCCGATGCGGAGGTAGTTGACGAACTGCCTGCAGACGACGAACAGCCTGAAGAGCAACCGGAGACTGACACCCCATCTGAAGCCGACACTGACGCGGACCCGGCACCCGCGGATGAGGAGCCAATCGAGGAAGAGGAGCCAACACCGACGGGCATCGAAGCCAAAGACGGCGAGCATGTTATTCCTTATGACGTACTCGAGCGTGAGCGCAAAGAGAAAGCCCAAATCAAAGAGCAATTGGAGAGCTCAGAACGGCTGCTTGCCGTGAGAGACCGACAGCTCAAGCGGTTAGGTGTGGACCCTGAAGATTTACCTGAAAACCTGCAGCTGACGGACGAGCAACTTGACGCGTTAGCGGATGACTATCCCGAGATTGGTTTTGCCATCCGGGGGCTGGTCGCCAAAGTCGCCCGTCTGGAACAACCGCAGGACCACGAGGCAGACCCTCCAAGGCCCTCAACCGAATCCGACACGGACACTCACCCAGTGTTAGCGGCTATTCATGCTAATGAAGCGCTCAAAGCGTGGCACGAAAGCGGGGGAGAGCAATGGAACAAAGCCATGGATATCGATGACCAATTGCGCGCGGATCCCGAATGGGCTGACAGGCCCCTAGAGGCACGTTTTCAGGAAGTGACTCGCCTGACAAAAGCGCACTTTGACCAACAGGTGAAAGAGAAAGCGAAGGAAGCCGAGCAGAAAATTCAAGAAGACGTCTTGCCCAGTTCACCGAGCGAGATGGGCTCATCCACTCAACACACCCCCACCAAAGCTGACCAACTCTTGAATGCAGATGCGTCAGAGATGCAAAGCCTGATGGCAGACATGTCGATGGAAGAGATAGACACCCTCCTTGCTCAGTTCAGTGATTAGCACTGCCGTGTAGACGGCATCGGAAACCGCCCGCGTGGCGGTTTTTTTTGTGTGAAGGATACCGAGCATGACAACCATTACGCGTGAGCAAGCCAGGCGCTTGCAGGAAGCGGCACTGTTTACTGCCGCCAACCGAAACCGCTCGATGACGAATATGCTGACCGAGCAGGCCCCGAAAGCCGCCATGGGCGACAAAAAGGGCAACAAGCAATCGTCACCTGGCGCGCCTATTGTGCAGGTCACAGACCTCAAAAAAACCAAGGGTGATACCGTGGACATGCAGATCGTCCACAAACTCACCAAACGCCCAACCATGGGTGATCAACGCATCGCGGGTCGCGGCGAATCGCTCGACTTCACGGAGTTTGAACTTTCCATCGACCAAGGCCGTCACCAAGTGGATGCTGGCGGTAAGATGAGCAAGCAGCGCACTACCCATAATTTGATGGGCACGGCGCGCACCTTGCTCGGCACTTACTACAACGATTTGAAAGACCAACTCGCCACCATTCACTTTGCTGGTGCCCGTGGAGACTTTCTGGCAGATGACACCATCGTGCCATTGTCTGCGCACGAGGAATACGCTGGCATGCTGGTAAATGACGTGTTGCCACCCACGTATGACCGCCATTTTTTCGGGGGCGATGCCACCACGTTTGAAACCCTCGATCAGGCGGATGTGTTCAGCATGAGTGTGGTGGACGACTTGTCACTGTTTCTTGATGAGATGGCCCATCCTCTTCAGCCCATTCGTTTTAATGACGACAAGCTGGCTGGCGATGAACCGTTTTTCATCCTGAACATCACGCCGCGCCAGTGGCATGACTTCAAGCAAACCTCGTCCTACAAAGATTGGCAACAACTCACGGCTACCGCGATGAAGCGCAAGAGTGACTTCAGTCATCAGGTGTTTCGTGGGGATTGCGTGATGCATGAAAACATCCTGGTCCGCAAATACCTTGGCATGCCTATCCGCTTCAATCCGGGTTCCACCGTCGATATCTCCGCCAACGACAACGATGCCACCGTTACTCAGGTGACTTCGGGTACCACCGTTGATCGCGCCATGCTCATCGGTGCGCAGGGGTTAGCGGATGCATGGGGTTCAACATCCAAAGGCAGTCAGTTCAGTGTCCACACGGAGAAAACCGACTCCGGTAACCGGGACGAGGTGACGATTGCATGGATGAATGGCCTTAAGAAAATCCGCTTTAAAGACAAACATGGCCGCATGAACGACCACGGTGTGGTTGCCGTGGATACCGCCATTTCGATGGGCTGAATGAAGGCTGGGTCAATCCCGGCCTCTGATTGGGAGAAAGATTATGCCAAACGTTATCAAAGCCCCATCCATGCATGACCGTATGTATGTGGGCGCCCACGGCAATGTCTCACAGGCTTTTACGGGCGTGGCATTGAATGCGGCTGCTATCGATACCTTGGTCGAAATGATCCAGGTTGAAATTGGCATCAGCCTGATTGGCCTTCGTGTGAACACGGATGGATTGGGCAGTGGGGTGGCCGTTGATATCAAGCTGGGTGATACCTTACTGGCGGCCGACATCGATGTCAGCCAGGCGGGCTCGCAGGCGCTCTTTATCGATACGGTGTACACCATGGGCAAGGACGTGCTCACGGCCACCGTTAAGGGCGCATCTGCAACTGGCCGTCTGGAGGTCAACCCTGAATACGTGGTGAAAGGGTACTAAGGCGCTTCGGCGCCTTTTCTTTTGGAGGAGAGTGAGGATGGAAAGCATCGTTTATGTGGGGCCAAAGGACGTTAAGCGTGACACCGTCACGGGGTCAAGGCTCGTTTTCCCGCGGCTCAAGCCGATTGAAGTCAGCGCTGAGCAGGCTGCCATGTTGCTGCGCTTTGAGCAGGTGTTCTTGCCCCAGGCAGCACTGAAAGCGTTTTTGGAGGCGGAAAAAGCCAATGAGAAAGCGCTGGAAGAAGCCAAAGCAATGGCAGACGCCGAGGCCAAATTACGTCAAGAAGCCTTGGATATGACCGTGACCATTGATGGCGATGTCGTAGATTTGTCCAAGATGGCAGGGCCCAAACTAGCGACATGGGTGGAGAGTGTGGAGGGGCTGGACGTTGAAGCGAAAGGGCCACAAGAGCCGATGCCGGATTACCGTAAACGCGTGCGTGATGCCGTGCGTGCTTTGGATGACGTGTGATGCGTGAAGTCCCGGTCTCTGCGTACTTGCCAAGGCTTCGAACATTAGTAAACGTCCCTTTAGAGCCCCTCATGGAGGAAGCGGTCGTTTGGGCCGCTCAGGCGTTTTGTCGCCGCAGTCTTGCGATTTGGCGCGCTCGTACTTTTCATCAAGTCTTCAAGCATCAGACCATCAGTACGATTGAACAGTCCTCGTTAAATCACCGCACGTTGGGGGCGCTCAAATCAGCAGAAATTATATCGGTAACGTCAAAAGGTGAGCGTTTGGTGGTTGGAAGAGACTATAACGCAGTCTCACTCGACGACGTGCATTTCCTAGATGCGTTTGATGATGTCACCGTGACGTGTGCCGTCGAGCCGAGGGTAGGATCTTCGCATTTGCCGGCGTCACTGTTCAATGACTGGGAAGACGGCATTTGCGCTGGCGCTGCGAAAAGACTGTTGTTGCAACCCGACAAAGATTGGTCGGACGTTGCCCTTGCCGGGTATTACGAGAGGGAGTTTGTCGAGGCCATTCGCAAAGCCCGACGTTGGCGTCTCGAGGTGAGCCCCGACGTGACACCAGAGAATCCGCTATCGCGAAAACGGAGTTTCGTCTGATGAAAATCTCAGATGTAGTTGACCGGCTTGGTAGTGATCTCGTGGATAAGGACTATGTTCACTGGTCGCGTGAAGAGCTCCTTGCTTATATCAATGATGGCTTGTCAGAAATGGCTCTCAATTTGCCTTCACAGTTTCGTGTCGTGGCCACCGTTCAAACCGATACCGGTGAAATCACGCTTCCCCCCGAAGGCATTAAGGTGTTGTCTGTCCAGCACGTCGAAGGGAGACCGGTCAACTATGTCGAGATGACAAAGCTCAACCAGCTCGATGCCGCTTGGCGGGGACGCGTAGGGCAGCCCTCTTCCTGGACGCAAGAAGAGGATGAACAGCGGTCTTACTCACTCTATCCGCGGCCAACCGCCATGATGAGTGTTACTCACGCATACTCCGCTTTTACGCCACTTCAAGAAGACGATGCGTTGCCCATTCACTCCGTTTATCTGTCAGCGGTTGTGGATTACGCCATGTACCGTGCTTATGGGAAAGACGGCCAGAATGCCAGCGAGCAAAACAAGTCGATAAACCATTATCAAATTTTCAATGCTGCTATTGGCCGAGAGGTGAATGTTAAGCACAGGCACAAGCTTGAGCGAGAGCAGAGAGAGAACAAGCGATGATTACCGTTAAAGGATGCTTGACTGATGCGACGGGTGAAGTCGTGTTGGGTAAAGCGATGATCGAGTTCGTTGCCCAGCGTTCAGTCGGAGAGGTTTTCGCATATGCCGGTGCTTATGAAATTACGGATGAAAATGGCAACTATGAATTTACTCTAAAGGCAGGCGAATACCTGGTTTATGCCCAGGTCAATAAGCGCAGTGATGTTGAGCCACTGGGGCCATGTACGGTGTTGCCGGAGATGGAGGGAGAACATGATATTGAGTCTCTGCTTCGATTCTCTGAGCCAGTTCTTCCTGAGACGGTGCAGCAAAGTATCGTATTGCGCGATGAGGTCCGAGAGAAGCATAACGATGTCTCGGGATGGCATACCACGGTCAATGAGAAAGCCCAAGCCGTTAATGAGGATGCTACGCAGACGGCATCAGACAGGGAACAAACGGGCCTTGACCTACAAAAGGTGGCTGAGCACCGCGAAGCGGTTGAACAAGCATTTGAAGATACTGGCTTACTCGCGCAGCAAGTAGTTGAACACCATACGGTAGTGAACCAAAAGGCACAGCAGGTCTCAACTCACCATAGTGACGTCACCGAGAAGGCCAATCAGGTTTCCGGAAACACCCAAACTGTCACTCAACTGCATTCAGAGGTTGAGTCACTAAAAGAGCATGCGCAAAACAGCGCTTCAACAGCTTCAAGTAAAGCTGACATTGCCAGAAACTGGGCTGAAAAAGACGTCGATAGCGAGGTTGCTCCTGACGCGTTTTCCTCGAAACACTGGGCTGTAAAGAGTGCAACCTTTGCAAGCTCTGCAAGCAATTCGGCTGTAGGAGCGGCACAGGCCGAGCACTCCACAGAGAACCTGAAAAATGAGACGAAAGGATTGAGGGATGAGGCGCTTCAGGCGCGCAGTGAGATCCAAGTTTTGGCGACTTATGAGAACGCGCTGTGGTCACTCATTCATACAACGGCCGATCAGGCGGTTCGACAGCTTCGATTCAATGAAAGGCTAAATACTTTGGAGGCATTATGAGTGTTGCAGAAGATGCCATCAGCGCTTTGCAAGAAGCCGCTGCTGCGTACCACGGAAAAATTGACGACATTAACAATCAGCTCGATGCAAAAAAACAGGAACTGGATGCATCTATCGCTGCATTAGGAGCCAGATTGGTTTGGGCAGGGGGACCTAACGGACACTCGCTTGGGGAAGGGCTTGTTGACATGGACTTGAGCAGCACGCATCTCGAAGCCAACTCTGTGTATGCTACGGTTACAGGCGCAGAAATTACCATTAACAAAGCAGGATTGTATATGCTGCATGGCTTTGTCTTGCAACATTCAGGGGGCGGTCAACGCTATCTAGTGGTTCTCATTAATGGTGAAGTTTACCAGTTCACTCACTCTGGTTCGTTTGGTGGCTGGAGTACAGGTTATCCTTCTGTGTTACATAAGTTTTCCGAAGGCGACGTTGTTAAGATTCAAGTGCAAGTATTTGGCTCAAACCTATATAGAGCCCATTCACATGGCCGACATACACGAGTGCATTTGTTGTATTTGGGAGGCCTGGCATGATTGAGTTATCAAGTGGAGAAATTCTAACAAAACTACCAGACGGCAATCTTGATTTTGAAAGCAAAGCTATCGAGTTGCTGGATGATGCAGCAACAGAAGAAACTATCTTGGCAAAAGCTGCAGAACTTGAGTCACAGTACTTGGAAGAGCGCAGCTTTCTGGCAATGACGCAAATGATAGAAGAGCAAGTCTACTTTCATTACAGCCAGAAACAGCAGTCCCAGGATGAGAAATGGAACAGTCGTTTTTCCGCAAAAATTCGGGCGATGGGTGTTACGGATATTGATACCACCATCGTAGACACAGGTAGTAGAGTTTACGCTTCATTGCCGTTGTTTGATGAAGAGGTGAGTGCTGTGTTTGCTGCGTTACCGACCGAAGTTCAAAGCAATGAACCCGACTATCTTCACTACATGCTCGAAAAACTCATTATGATCGCTGTCAAAACTGAATGGGCGGAGAACGTCATTGCTGAAGGGAAGCTAGCTAGGGCAGAACTTCGTGAACCAGTTTGGCCTCCTTTTCCCCGCTTTATGTAACTCATCATGCTCATTGACATTACCATGATGCGGGGGGAAATCCCCCGCCTCAAAGACCACTTATTGCCCAATGAGGCAGCATCATTTGCTACTGATACCCACTTTGAAAATGGGGTGCTGGCACCTTTAGCAGCGAGTCAATCGCTAGCCACCTTGCCTATGTCGGCAGGGAGCTTTCACCGATACAGTGATGGGTGGCTGGCGTGGGATAGTCGTGCCATCAGTGTTATCGAAAGCCCAGTGGCGCAAGACCCCTTTCAACGGGTGTACTACACAGGGGATGGCAGCCCAAAGGTCACGGCACAGGATATTGCTCTCAATGGTGAGGGAGTCGGGCCATCAGCTTCTTATGAGCTTGGGGTGCCGAGGCCGGATTCACCGCCTGTCGTGACAAGTGTTGATGGCAGTACCGGCGAAGAACCGCCAGAGGGGGAGTCGCCATCTTATGACGATGAAGACCGGGTTTACATCCAAACGTACGTGACAAGATTTGGCGAAGAGAGCGCACCAGGCGAGCCGTCTTTGTCTGTGCTTGTTGAACGCCCTGGCTCCACGGTGACCGTGAAGCTTACCCGCCCGCTGACAAACCGAAATAACATCACGCATACCCGTCTGTATCGCTCAGCCACGTCTACTGAAAGCAGTGATTATGTGCTGGTTGCCGAAGTGCCAATTTCCCACCCCCATTTTGCTGACAGTGCCAGAAATGTGAATGGCCCGGTGATGGAGACCTGGGGCTATGAGCCGCCGCCTGCCAACATGCAGGGGTTGTGTCAGATGGCGAACGGGATATGTGCGGGATTTGCGGGCAATGAAGTCATGTTCTCAGAAGCTTACTTGCCTTATGCCTGGCCATCGTCATATCGCAGCACGACAGAGCATGAAATCGTTGGAATTGCTGCCATCGGAACTTCACTGGTAGTTGTTACTAAGGGCTATCCCTATCTATTTGAAGGGATAACACCCGACGCGATAGCGGGCCATAAGCTCAATGTAGAACAATCATGTGTGAGCGCCGAATCTTTGGTTGTCCTGAAGGGAACGGCGGTTTACGCGTCCCCGGATGGGCTTGTTGTGGTGAGTTCAGAAGGCGCTAATCTGCTGACAGAAAACATCATAGACAGAAACAGCTGGCAAACGATGGCACCCGATTCGCTGTGTGCTGTCGCCGTCGAGGGTGAGTACATCGCGCAAGGCAGTGCAGGAGGCTTCATCTATGACCCGGTGTCTGAGTCGTTAACCCGGGTAACGGAAACCTGGGAAGCTGCCTATGTCAGCCTTGAACGAGATGTGATGGTGATTGCAAAAGGCCGCCAACTTTCAGAGTGGAAAAGTGCAGACGGTGTCCGTTCCTTTGTTTGGCGCTCAAAAGAGTTTTGGACGCCGATGCAGGCGATGCTCAATTGCGCGCGAATTCAGTCCCATGACCCCGAACATTTATCGGTCCGGGTGATTGCCAATGGCGTTACGGTGCATGTCGTGGAAAAGGGCGCGTTAACCGGCGAAGCGTTTCGCTTACCTGCAGTACGTGCCAACCGCTGGCAAATTGAAATAACGGGTAGCGCAGAAGTCGAACGCATCATGATGGCAAGCTCCATGGAGGAGCTTGCTTGAACGGGGTGCGGGGCGGGCGCCGTCAGGAGGCGATACGGGAGAATGTCGAGAAGCTGACAGGGCAAAGGGGCAATGGTCTGGATAGAGCGGTCACCGTCCGTGAACTGCAGGCACTGGGCCTTGCGACGGTGTTCCGAACCCATGATGGCAAGGTGGTACCCAAGCCTATCCCGCCGGTGGGCTCAGGAGATGACAACGTAGAGCGCCCTTCACTGCCACAAGATTTCAAGGCGGTCGGCGGCTTTGGCGCGATACTGTTGGAATGGAAGAATCCGGGCTACATCGGTCACGCACATACAGAAATATGGCGACATGATGAGGACACGTTATCGGAAGCCACAAAGATAGCCACGACGCCAGCGACTGTATTTAGCGATATCGTGTCGCCAGGTTCGACGTATTTCTATTGGATCCGCCATGTGAATGTGAATGACATTGCGGGTCCTTATAACGGAACCAATGGGATAGAGGTTTCCACCAGTCAGGACATCAGCGAAATTATCGATGAGATAGGCGAGCAGATGGAGAACTCACAGCTCATTCAGGCGCTACAAGAAGATGTTGATGGTGCGCATGAGAAGTTTGACGACATGTGGGCGGTCAAGGCGCAAGCCGATGATATTCAAGCTGGGATAGGCATTTTGGCGAACGCTGACGGTGTCAGCCAGGTCGCCATTGCTGCGAGCCAGGTTTTCGTCTTTGACCCCAATGATGCAAACCAAGGGTTGGCGCCATTGCTGGCAATCGACCAAGGCAACGTCATTATTCCCAAAGCGCTTGTCGAAACCGCAACTATCCAAATCCTCAATGCACAACACATTGTTGCCGATGAGGTCAGAGCGAGCATCTCGATTACTTCTCCAACCCTCACCTCTGCCGTCATCAATGGTGCTGAAATCAATGTTGGGAGCGGTGGTCCCTACAATGGGTACCACACGCGTATCACGGATAATGGCGTCATCTATACCGATTACCTGGTGGCATCGGGGGGACGGTTCAATAACGTTATCATCGAGGAAGACTGCACGGTCAAAGGCACTATCTATGCCAATCAAATTATTGGCGACGTGGTGAAACCGCACGTTTATACCAATGGCTCCAGAAGGCAAAGCCAGCGCTCAGCGGGCTCAGTGTGGAGTAACATCTTCAGCATCACCATCCCGGCAGCGCCCTTTCCCCGTTTGCTAATAGTGCCCGAGATTCGTTTTGACTCCGGGGGCTATGGTCAGCCCTATGTCAGGTATTACATCAACAACGGATTGGTGTTGAATGAGATGAGCAGGATTCTCGGTTCGAGTACGGCCTCTATTCCGATAAAGGCCTACAGCCTGCCTCTGAACACCACGGTAACGTTCCGTATGGATGGCTATTTCATCAACTTTTCAGGTTCTGCCTATCTTTCATTTCCTGCTCAAAGCTTACTGTTTATGTCGTTTAAATCTTAGGCGCGACGATGAAGAACCGCTTTAGCCAAGCAGATTGGGAATCGTATCGTGAGCGGTTGCTACCCATCATCAGCCAAACAGCCAAACGAAACGGCCACGATCACACACAGCGTATTGATGATGCCCTCTCAAACAAGAGGGCATTTTTGTTTCTATGCCCGGATGGTTTTGTGGTGCTAAGTCTGCGGGGGAAGCAGGAGAAGCGACGGTTGCTCGTCCTGTTTGCCTTTGGATGGGGAGAGCATTTAATCGCGCGTTACCAACCACAAATCGATGATATGGCGAGGCGGGCAAAGGCCCAGAAAGTGGAGCTGTACACCGCCGTGTTGGGCTTGTCTCCTTTACTGGAGAAGCAAGGTTATATCCGTTCCCAAACGAATGGGCACGTGGGCCATTGGACAAAAACACTGTGAGGTAGAAATGGGTGGTGGAGATGACAACAAGGTTGAGGAAACCGAATACGAAAAGGCATCGGCAGACATTGCCAACAAGTATTGGGATATCTACCAAAAAGACCTCAAACAATATGAAGATGTGTTTATTCAACGTGTCGATAATTTAAATAGCGATTCGAACATGGCGAATGTGAAAGCTGATACTGATTTGGCTTACAACAGCGCGTTTAGCGAGAACCGGGATGCCACGGCAAAACATCTCACCGCATCCGGTATCAATCCTTCAAGCAAGAAATTTGGCAGCGCCATGGCAGACCTTTCCACCGCTCAGGCAACGCATCAGGCTGACACGGTCAACAGGGCGCAAGCCTCAGAGCAGGATGCTCATATTGCCGGGTTGTCCGATGTGGTAGCGATGGGCTTGGGCGAGCAGGCAGAAGCATTGCAGCGTTCGACTGACGTGGCCCACATGAGTCTTAGGGAAGCCAAACAGGATGCGCAGGCGGACTTTAATCGCCGATCCGCTAACTTACAAACAGCAGGTGCTGTCGCGGGGATTGGTCTGAGAAGCGCCCAGCAGTTTTCTGGTCGCGGTACAGGAACGTCCAACCTGATTGATGGGTCAAGTACCTCGCTGAAGGGCCACTATGATCCGAACTTCAACCCTCAAGGGGCGATGAATGCGTAAGGAGAGTGATGATGGGTATAGCATCTGATACCTACGCGGAAATTACCCGCAACATGTACGACGACTGGCTCAACCGGTTTTACCCCAAACAGGTCGAATTGCTTCAGAAATCCCAAAGCGGTCAACTGCTGAACGAGCAGCTGGCACGGGTAGACAGCAATGCCAACGATGCCGGCGCGTCCGCCAAGCTTTCTGAAGCGAACAAGATGGCCAGATATGGTTTAACCCCTGAAGGTGATGTTCACCGGAACGCCAAGCTCTCATTGGCAAAGGTCGCGGCGAAAAACGGACTCAGAGATCATGAACGTGACCGCTCCATGCAAACGTTGGCAGGCGCTGGGTATGCCGTCAAACAGAATGCGTCAGTGGAATAGAAGGAGGCAGTATGGGGTATAGCCTGAGAAGTGTCGCCAGCAAAACTAAAGGCATGGCACTCAATGGCCTTCGAGACGCGGCCATGATGGAGAAAGACAGAGAAGCGGCCAACGAAAGCATCGAACAGGCTGAAAAACAGCAGACAATGAACAGTACAGTCAGCGGCGCGTCTCTGGGGTTTATGATTGGCGGGCCCATTGGAGCGGGGATTGGTGCTGTTGGTGGGTTTGTGCTTGGCGAGCTGTTTTAAGAGGTGGTCATGGGAAAGTTAGATACCCGCGGATTCATGGATACGGCGCTGCGCTCTTTTGATGTGGCCGACCGTTATTTCGCCCGTCAGGAAGACAGGGAATATCAACGGTTGCGGGATGCGAAATACGATGAGCGTTTTGACCAGCAAATGGCCCTCAGACATGCACAAGAACAGCGTGCTCGACAAGCTCACGAAGACAAATATGGTGTGGATGGTGAGGGCGGCTGGCTTGCTGAGCAGCGCCGGCGTGAGGGGGAGTTGCACGAAAAGAACTTAACCTTACGAGAGGCACAAATCGGATTAGCTCAATCGAGTCAACGTCGCAATGATTACAACCACCAACAAGAACAACGATCAGCGTTTGTCGATGAGAATGCGATATTGCTGGACACTGGATGGAAGCGATTCATTGAAACGGGTGAGGCAGATGACGTTTTTGATAGCGAGTATGTTAAGGGAACGGCACTTGATCCTCGTCGCTACCTTGACCCTGCATTAAATCAAGCTGCAGATACCCTTGAGCAGAAAATACCGGATGTTCTAAAGGGACAGCTCGACTTCAACGACGCTGATTTGAAAGGTGCATTCTCTGCGTTTTATAAAAACAACCTTAAGGCTTCGGTTGGGCAGATAGACGCTTCTTCAGGGAAAACTATTCAGGACGTGAGATGGGGAAGCCTGACTTTTGCCAAGGACATTGACCCTTCCCAAGCGGGAGCACAGCCGGGATTGGTCATTAACGCCGAGGTTCAGTATGAGGGTGAGAGTGAGTGGGTTACCCGTCCGATCACTAAAGGTCGCTCAACGTCCAGCAATGACAACGTGAAAGTTGTTCCTTTAGAACATGCTCTCCAAGACATCACCGGTCAACTGAAACTGCGTCGTCAGGCTCAGCTGTCACCCGCCTATCAGTCGATGTTCCGCAGCGCCTCTAAAGATGACAAGAAAGACTATCGACGCGCGGTGATGGACATCGAGAAGCAACGAAGCGAAGCCTTGAAAGAGCTGAGTGTGCTTGGCACCGAAGAGCAAGTGGCAGCCGTGAATCAGCATTTTGACGGTCAACTTAAGAAAGTTCAGGCGCTCTTTTCTGGCCAGGACATGGCGACATCAACAGTACCTGAGCCGGCTATCGAGTGGGCAGGAGACGACCGCAACAAACAGGGTTTTCTGAAAGCATTGAAAGCCAAAGGTGAAGACCTGTCAGAGGTGGATGTCGCCGTCTTAGAACGCGCTTATCAAGACCAAATCAATAAACAAAAATCGGACAAGGCAGAGCAGCTTGCCGGCCAAATCCGCACAGAAAACGCCAAGCGTTACACCAGTCGCTAATCCCTCATCGATAAGGAGTGACCATGCAAGACGATGATGCGCACTTCACCCTCTCCGACGATTTTGATCTAAGCCGATATAGGGAAGAAGAAAACGTGGAAGTGGGCGCCAGTGACCTTGGCAAGGCAGTCGCGGCAGGCACCTTGGGGGCGCTGGAAGGCGGCACAGAAACCATCGAACAAACGCAAGGCTTTCTGGGTGAGACAGCGCGAGAGTTGGGCGTGCCAGAGTCAGTGGTAGAGGCGGCCAACTACACGCCACAAGGCTTAGCCGCCAATTACATTTCGTTTCTCGGTGATGCGTACAAAGGCGCCAAAGACTGGGTGACAGAGTCGTTGTCGGATGATGGCAAAAAGGCGTTGTCCACCATGCCGGTGACAGAGACCCCTGAGGGAGACTGGAAATGGTCGACGGATCCCGCTGTGTGGAGCATGCAACTGGCCAGAGGCATTGGTTACATGGCGCCGACTGTGGCATCGGCGATTTCGACCGGTGGGATGTCATCAGCGAATGCCCTGTCGTCTCTGACCAGTCTTGCCGTGCGCAGTGGTGCTAAACCTTCGTTGGCCCCTAAGATTGCCCAGATGACACTGGGCATGTTGAAGAAATTACCCACCACGGCAGTTGCTGTTGGGACGGATGTGGGTGCGCAAGGCCTCCAAGCCAAAGAGGGTATTCTCAATACCAACTTCGAACAGCTGGCAAACAGTGATGCGTTTCGCACAGCCTTCCTTTCGATTGATGATGATCCGGCATTCCTGCATCTGTCAGATGAAGAAAAGCTTGAACTGGCCAGAGAACGCATTGCTGATACAGCGTCCAGAGCGACCATGACGGACCCTATAACGTTAGGTGCCAGTGTCGCTGCGACATTAGTGGGCGACGTGCCGCTCGCAAATACTTTGGTCTCAGGCACGGGCAAAGGATTCGTAAAAAGCACAGCTGCTGGCGTCGCTAGGGAAGGGCCAACAGAAGCGCTACAAGGGGCCGCTGAGCAGTATGTGGCGAATACAGTATCTAATGAATATGGTGGGACAGAACGCGATCCGATGGAGGGCGTGGCATTGTCTGCGGTTAACGAAGGGATGTTGGGTGGTGCCACCGGTGGCATGATGGGCGCTGTAAGCATGGGCCGAGGTGCGGAACCTGACGTCCCTGAGGTTACGGAATCTCCACTTGAAGCGCCGACTTCCAGCCCAGAAACACCGCCACCGACACCTCAAGAACCCTCCCTTCAATCAAGACTCCAAAACTCCCGCCAATCTCTGCGTGAAAAACACGTCTTGAGCGATCCTCACGACCACCACTTGAGAACACTTAAACTCGCCTATGCACTGGACCCTGACAAAACAGATGCATTATTGGATCGCATCGAACAGGGCGATGAGCAAGCCGAAATGGGTATTTACACCTTGGCTGAAGAGGCCAGCAGTGCAGGTATTGATGAGACGGGTGTACAGCAGCGCTTTGATGAGGCGGTTGCCAAGCGTCGAGCGGTAAAAGACAAGGCCCAATCCAAAGCGGAACGCTATATCCACGCACTAGAGCAGGGGCGAGAGCGTGTCATGCAAACACAGCATTCACCGCCGACTTACAAACCGTATCACCCACCAGAAGACCCCAGGCTCCAACAATGGGCTGAAGAAGAGGCGATGAAATCAACGCGCCAATTTGACCCAGCTTTGGCACGTGCAGAGTTGCTCAAGCGAGAATCACAAGCAGAGCGAGCAGTGAACTCTAATGACCAAACTTTGCAGCCAACTACGGAAACGAAAACCTATCAGCGCGCAAAAGCAGAGCAGCAAAAGAAACGTGTGAGAGAAAACGTTGAGGCTAGTCGCCAATCTCGAGGTGAGTTTTCTTCTCGTCCATATTCGATGAAATTGAGAGAAGAGGGCAAAACGCCTCTAAGAGATATTGCTAAACGCATCAAATCAGCACGCAAACGCTTAAAACACAATCTGGCTACCGCTAATCCACAATTGGCAGAAGCGTTGCTTGCGACGCTGCGAGAGGCGCCAAAACGTCTTATGGCATTTGAGATAGAAGCACATAAGCGGAAGGCCTATGAAGATGGGTTGCCGGAAAACCAAGCGCGACGTGCGCAGGCTGAAGCCTTATTTGAAGATACTGAGGCGGCTGATGCGCCAGAGTTTCAGCGCAACGCCATGATGCAGGTAATTGATGAGCTAAGAGCGCGTGGGAAAGCCATCATTCAAACCTTACCTGTCAATGAACACGCCTCGGCGAGTGATACCCTTGATGAGGTATCGAAAGAAGTGCAATCAGAGTTTCGCAAGATGATGGCAGAGGCGAAAACCCAGAGAACGAAACGCTTCAAGGACTTCACGCCAAGTCTTACCCAAAGAGACAACGTAAACACTGCCTCGAATTCATCAACCGAGACGAATTCAAGGCTGGAGGATGTCGGCGAGAAGATCGGCGGCGCCAGAAAGGATGTCTGGCAAGCTTATTCGAGCAGCATGCAAGGCAAAGATAACGATGAGATCAAGTCCCTTCCTATGTCAAAGGTTTGGCCCCAACCGAACTACCAGAATATGGTCAAAGCAGGTGTGTCGCTCGAGGCGTTGAGCTTGTTTCGAGCGATCCGCGAGATGGTACCAGCGAAACCCCGTACCAGCTATAAAGTCACCCGGTGGGCCACAAATATCAGCATACTGCGTGAGATCGCCTTAGCCGTCATAGACGGTACATTGCCCACACAAGAGGCTGTCGCTGAACTAAAAGCGAGTCCGAATCGTGACGCGTTGGGGATTGCCGGCAAAGCGGCCCTCTATGATGCGATAGGGCATGAGCACAGTTTGTCAGATTTTGAGGTTTCGTCAGGGGATTACTCTCTGTTTGAAGGGAAACATTATAGTCCCGCTAAAACCATTTGGACCGTCGCACGCAAAGCCAAAGGCGGCATCTATGGGCATTGGCCACGGACCCTTGCCAGTGGTGACACTCAGGCCGAAGCCATCGAACGTTTTAAAGGCCGCTTTGCCGAACTTCGAAAGGCGCCAAGCCCAAAAAAGAGCACGTCATTTGATATCTACACGAAGGCGGGGAACAGCGGCTTTTTCATTGGCAAAAAGGTTGGAAGAACCTATGTGGACTTGGCTGGGCCGATAGATAAGTTGGCTGAGGCAAGAAAGCGGCTGACAGAGGACCATGATGCACTTGCCGAGAAGTTAGAAAAGGCAAAAGTGATTCCGCCGCTACGCAGAGATACCAATCAGCCTCGATTGGGTGAAGACATTCGCCAGGGGGGAGATGTCACCCCTGAAGACTTTGCGAATACATTCGGATTTCGTGGCGTAGAGTTTGGCAATTGGGTAGAGCAATCCAAGCGTCAGCGTATGGTCAATGATGCGTTTGATGGACTGATGGATCTCGCTGCCGTGCTAGGTATCCCTCCCAAAGCGATTTCGCTGAATGGCGAGCTAGGGCTAGCTTTTGGCGCTCGAGGTCAGGGAGGCCGTGACCCAGCTGTCGCGCACTATGAACCAGGTCGTGTGGTCATTAATCTGACGAAGAAAAGCGGCGCTGGCTCGTTGGGGCATGAGTGGTGGCATGCACTCGATAACTACTTCGGCAAATTGGATTTAGGTCTTAACCGTGGCACCAATGCTGCCATCTACCTGACAAAAGATGCCAGTCACCCTAATGCAGGGCGTGAAGTGCGAGCGGAAATGAGAGAGGCCTTCGTGGGCCTCATGAAAACGATTGATCAAACGGAACTTCGTCAACGCTCCCTTCATTTGGATAGAAAAAAGGCCAACGACTACTGGTCGACGAACATCGAAATGAGTGCTCGGAGCTTTGAGTCATACCTGATTGCTAAGCTTGCTGACCAGAATGCGAAGAATGATTTTCTGGCGAATATTGTCACGGAAGAAGGCTGGGCTCGCCATGCCACGGATGCGCAAACCGCTGCTGCGTATCCCTATCCAACAGAACAAGAGGGTATGGCAATCCGTCGGGCTTTTGACCGTCTATTTAACAGCATGGAATCAAAGGACACCGGTGATGGACGTGTCATGCTGTACTCACGTGAATCTATCACGCCAGGGTATCGACAAGTCAAAGGTCTACCCAAAAGAAACGTAGAGCTAGGAGTGAAGCAATGGCTTAGAGATTATAAAGGGGGGGCGGGGGTAAACATCCGTGTTATCCAAACACAAAAAGAGGCCGAAACACTGCTCGGCCAGTCCTTTCCCGACGAAACTGTTCATGCGTTCTATCACGATAAGTCCGCCCAGGTGATGGTGGTATCGGACAATATTGCGAGCATGACAATGCTTCGCCAGAAGCTTCGCCATGAAGTTCTCATTCATCATGGCTTGAAAGCCGTCGTTGGCGATAGTGAATACCAAAAAATCGCAGAGCGTGTCTTTACCGGCAGAAACTCCAAACACTTGAAACCGCTCTGGGACACCGTAAAGAAGAACTATGGCAGTCTTGATCCGCTCTCACAGGTGGAAGAAGTGTTAGCCCATGCAGCAGAGTTGGAGCGCTCTACCTTTCAGCAATGGTGGGACCGGGTCATTGAGGCTATCGCTCATGCACTACGCCGCGTCGGACTGATGCGGCCTGGGGACATGACAAAAGCCGAAATGAACAACATTGTTCAAACGTTGATTGACCGAGTGAAGTCGGTCAATCACTGGCACCCGAATGAGGGCGAAAGCGGAGGGACAACCAAACTATCCAAGTCTCAATTGTCAAAAGCGCGGTTCTCCAAAGAGCAACATCGCGAAGTGGATTTGAGGTTTAGCAAAGCTTCAAAAGAAGACTTTGATGACATCATTAGCCGCATAGCGAGCCAAAAGACACCGGCTGAACGGTTCTCATCACTGTTCAAAGCGATGGGCTCCGCAGCTAAGGGTCTTGCTGGCGGCAAAGTGGGCCTGGGTGCAGTCACGTTGCGCCAATTGGCCGATTTGTCCAAAGAGACATTGCCGATGGTCAAAACCTATGTAGATACGGTCCATCGCATGCTGACACGTCGCAATCAGATGGCCTTTGAGGCAGCGGAAATCGCTCAGGACATCCGAAAATGGTCAGCTAAAAACAGTGCGGTTGCTGATCAAATGTTCTCTATCGCGCACGATGCCACAGTAGCGGGCGTTGACCCTGACGTAGCGTTTGTACCCGCAGAGGCCGCTATCAAACGTCGCATTGAATACCTCGAAAACGTCAACAAAGGCAGCGGGAAGTCAAAAGCGCAAACCGATGAGATACGCCAGCTACGAAACGACCTGAAAGACGAACCGAGACGGCAGCGTAGACACGCCCAACTGCAGCTTCAGTTCGAACGACTACCAGAAGAAGCCAAAGCACACTACCGGTCAATGCGAGACAACTATGCGGCGCGTCACCAGGACTACCGGCGATTGCTTGAACAACAAATCCTGAATGCTGAGATTGATGGCCATATCAAGAAGAAGCAAATCGCAGAACTTCGGACTGTCTTCGACCTGCAGGAAGTGAACGCTCCTTATTTCCCACTGACACGATTTGGTGATTATTGGCTGGCGTCAGTCGACCAACATGGCGAGAAGCGCTACATGATGTTCGACACGGAAGGAGAGCAACAGGCTACGGCTAAAGGATTGCGAGATAAGGGTTATGGCGTGAACACGGGGTATAAGATGGATAACGTCAATGCCATGAATGGCGCGAGCCTTTCGTATGTCACAGAGCTCATCAAGAAAGTCGAAGACACCTCACTCAACGACAGTAAAAAAGATGAAATCAAAGACACGATTTACCAATTGTATCTTCAAGCTTTGCCTTCTCGCTCCATGCGCAAACAATTCATGCACCGCAAGAAGGTGAAGGGGTGGAGCAATGATGCGTTGCGCTCATTGGCATCGAACATGATGAAAGGTGCCTATCAACTCGCGCGGATGGAGTTTTCCGACGAACTAACAAATCTTGCTAAAGAAGCATCAGAGACCTCCCAGAAGAACAATAGCAACCAAGCTGGCCGCTATGCAGAGGAGCTCCTCAAACGGCATGAATGGGTGATGAACCCAACACACTCAAAAGCTGCGCAGACAATAACCTCTGTGGGGTTTGTTTGGATGCTCGGTGTGTCTCCGGCAGCGGCGCTCATCAATACCACCCAAAACTTTGTTGTTGCACTCCCCATACTAGCGAGCCGATATGGGGCAGGGAAGGCGGCTTCAGCCCTGGCAAACACGACGAAAGAGTTCATTGCAGCCAAGGGAAGCATCAAGGCAAAACTTCGCAATTACGAAGAGAAAGACGCCTATCAGCAATGGCATGACATGGGTCTTTTAGATGCCACCAATGCGCATGATTTGGCGGGGATGGCAGAAGCAGAGAATTGGCAATATAACGAGAAATACGACAAAGCGATGGGGATGGTCAGTGCGTTGTTCCATAAGGCGGAAGTGTTCAACCGTGAAACGACCGCAATGGCTACATATAGGCTTGCGAGAGAAAAAGGCACGAATCATACACGAGCGGTTAAGCTCGCTGCAGATACGACCTGGGACGCGCATTTTGATTACACCAACGCTAATCGAGCCCGCTACATGCAGTCTCCGACAATGAAAGTCATTACGCAGTTCAAGCAGTACAGCCAGAACATGACGTACTACTTGCTGCGGAATTTTTACTTGGGCTTCAAAGGCGTTACCGCAGAAGAGAAGCAAGTCGCCAGAAAGCAACTCATAGGGACGTTAGGTACCACTGCCATGCTGGGCGGTGTCAGCGCACTTCCCCTTGGGTTGGTTTACACAATGGCCAATGCGCTGAATGCGGTTTTTGGTGATGAGGACGAACCTTGGGACGCAGAAATTGAGCTCAAGGCATATTTAGCTGATGCGGTGGGTGAGGAGTTTGCTGATCTCGTGATATATGGCGCAGGCGGGGCAGGTGTGTCGCCACGAATCTCTTTGGATGGTCTTTGGATTCGTGACCCCTATCGAGATTTACAGGGGCAAGACTTATGGAGCCACTATGCGCAGCAGGTCGCCGGACCCGTGTTGGGTGGCGTTATTTTGGGTGGTATTCGAGGTTCGGAGGACATTGCTAAGGGACAGTACTGGCGGGGTATCGAAAGAATGGTACCTAAATTTGTCAGAGACCCTTTGAAAGCCTATCGCTATTCTGAAGAAGGCGCGCTGAGTAACAAGGGTAAAACATATAAAGAAGCAGATGACTTTTCGGTGCATCAACTGTTGGCGCAAAGCATGGGCTTTTCAGACCATGAATTGATGAAACTTTACGAAAGTAGAAGCGCAGCAGAAAACCAAAGACAAACTATCTTGAAACGCCGTCGCGAATTGATAACCGCATATTGGGTGGCAGTTAGACAAAGGGACCATGTACTGTTGGCGACTATCAGGATGAAAATGTCCAGATTCAATCGATTAAATAGACGCCAAAGTATAAAAATAAAGATAGTAGGTAATTAGTTTTAAACCTTCGAAAGGATTAATGAGAGCTTACTTCAATATCATATATCCTATTTTACAATAACCTTTACCCGAACTTGATTCTCTTGTTGCATAAAGCTCGACGGTTCTGTCTGCCACTTTAGCACTTAGTAATACACTTAAGTAAGACTGATAATTAGCGTCACTTTCGTTAATGTATGCCCAGTCATTATTATTTCCACATAACTTTGGCCGGCCCTGCAAAACCACTCTGAGGTCATAGTTGCCGCCTCCCGTTACGTGCATGTCAAGAATTTTCCCACTCTTGACGGCATCCCAAGCGAAAAGCGGAGGTGAGATGATAGCAAACATAAACGTAATAAAAATTCGTTTTAACATAACAGTGCTCCTAGAGTTTCTGAGAGAATCTTAATTGGTTTAGAGTGGGAAAACTTGAAGATGAGTTTAGGGTCGGTAATCTCGTGGTTACTTACATTCTGAGCTATCTTCTTAACTCCACAGAATACATTTCACAAACTACATTTTTTGAGCCTTTCCAGCGATTATTATCATAAGCATAGATTCGTACAGGTGTTGCAGCATGGTACGCAGAAAGTAAAGTAGATACTATTGTTTGATAACCTTCGCTTTCCTTATTAATGAAGTATCCATGGACACAAACTGTGTCGTTCTGTCGAAGCGATACATATGTATCTCCTTTGCCAAACTTCGAATAGGTGATGAGCCGGTCAATTTGACTTTTCGGTGAGACTGCTTTCGCATAAGACAATGTACTGTGTAACAGTAAAAATATAATCAAAAAACTTCTAATCATTGTAATTCCTGATTTGAGACTTGTTTATTTGGTTATCGCTTTAGCTGAAGCGTTTTGATATCTTCACCGTCGCCCCATCTTGAGCACTTTCCTGAACCATGAATTATTACTTCTTTGTCTGACATTTAGGCTGAGAGGAGCATCGAAAATTGAGACTGACCGTATACAGACTTTTCATCACGAATCATCCAATAACTATGATTTCTCGCACAATGGGGTTTCTGGCTTCTGTTTCCTGATATATGAAACCAGTGTAAGCCGTCAGAGCGAACAAGGATATCAGTCACTTTGCCTGTTTGAGTACTTGCAAAACTCGGGAAACATGCACTCAGCGAAAGTAGTGTTGTGATAATGACTTTTTTCATGTGTAGATACTCATTAATCTAAATATTTCGTAGCCAATGTTACTTGGCAATGATCCTATGAATTTTGTGTGCTGCGGAAATGCCACCCATTTTTGTCTCAGCGCGGTCATAGCAGTGAATATCAGCTCTTTTTCCTGAGGAGTACAATGTGAGGATCAAAGAATGAATCATTATCTCTTCAGCTGGGACATAACACCAAACATTATCCTCCCTCTGGAAATATAAAGGATTAGAACCAGAACCTTCCCATATTGTGATTACCTTTATTCTTGTATTTGGATGGTGAGTCCATGAGTACGCACTACTCGAAAAAAAGACTGCAAGAATAAAAAATGCTGCTGCTTTTATCATTGCTAGAGTCCCTATGTGTCTTACCAAGGCATAGAGCCCATTTTAATACCTAAAATATCCTGAGCGTTACCCCAATGGTTACAGGTGTTAGTGACAAAAATGTCCACATTATTTTGTTGGGACGTATATGCTGTCATAACGAGAGAAACTATTTCTTTGTAATGGGGAACCGAACTACTAATTGCTAATCTTCCAGTGATGGCACAACCAGGCAAGCCAGCCTTAGAACCACTGAAATTTATCATTAATATACTTCGATCGCCACTGAAGTATATGCCAGCTCCAGTAATGGTTCGGTTTCGATAATATGTGTTGTTTGCAAAAACACTGGTGCAGAACAAACTAAGAATTAGAAAAATAAATATCCGTTTCATAATGAATTCTTCGAGATAAAAACCGCCAGCACAACTTCAGCTGTCGGTTGACAAATAATAATTGATAATTAGAGCCATCAGCCTGAAAGCTGATGGCTTGGTAATTAGCTCAAAGGTGGAAAAATACTTACATCAAACTCAGGCGGCGAAGCTTTGAGTTCCTCCAGGCTTGGCCCTTCTCCTTTGATAAGCCACTGCGGAAGAAAGGGTGAGTCAAAGCTAACGGTTTCACCGAGTGTTTGGTAGATGACACGCATGAACGCCAAAATGTTTATGTGCATCATGGCGTAGTCATTATTTAAGCAGTCAGAGTTAGGGCCTATATCGGGCTGCCCACCCGTAATTTTAGCTCGGTCTCTTGGAACAATTTCGCTGAAATATTCGTAGTTTGCTTGCATAGCAGCTTTAACAACGGTGTCTAAGTCGTCATTTGCTGCCCCCCAACCGTACGCCACTATCTGAAAAAGAGGGATAGTTCTAAACCACGCATAGGTCTCAACAAAAAGAGAATCTACCGCCTCGATGGCTCCCGGTTTGGCTAGGGCACGGCAGCGGTGAAACGCGTCTGTTCTCACATCGATATCGGGCTCATCTCCCAAAAATGCCTTGAAAAGGTCAGCAAACACTAATGATGTCTTGGTCGAATTAATTGCCCCGGTTTTCTCAAAGCTTTCAGTGGGTACCTTTAGTAAATCTTGGCATGCCTGCTTGTCGCCCGTCAGAATAGCAAGACTCAATGCGTTCAACCATGTCTCTTCATTTGAGTATTTTTCTGTCTTTTCGCCTACGCCCGCATAGTATTTGCCGTACAACTCAAAAGCGATTTCTTCCCCGGGTTTTTGCTGCATCAAGAAATGAGCACGATAGGCGTTAACGGCCTGTTGCAACAGCCACTTAATATGTGACGGCGGCGCATTGAAAACATTGTATTGAGCAGCCAGACCGACCATATCTTCTGCCTTTTGTTTTAAAATATGGCAATAACGATGGCTCTGAATACAGTCAAACCATTCTATGGCTTCCAGAAGATCCTCAATTAACAGAGCGGGGCGTGACTCATACGCCCCGTTTGCTTTCAACTTTTCAGGGAAATAGTGGACACTGAAGTCGTATTTTGGGGTTTTACTTAATGTCATACGTTTTTATTACCGCTTCTCCAAGGGCACCGTTGTTTGGCGATATTGTCTGCACAACCATCTTATAGCTAATATTTCCTGAATCTTTTGCTCTCATGATTGCTTTGTAGGTATCTCTATAAGGGTCATCGGGCGATAGTTTACCCACAACCTCCTTCATATTTGCCATCATACTATCAAAATACTTCTGCGTGCCCTGCAAATGCTTGTCATTACCTATCCTGTGACCGCTTAGCGATGGGCTTGAACTGACACTGCCTTTCGCTTCCAAGATTGTCACTTTTCCGTTGCCATCCACATAGACCTGATCGAAAACGAAATTGCTTTGGTTGCTATTGGCCGGTTTGTTTGCAAGCTCAGTACCGAGGTTGGCTTCTTGAGCATATTTACGTGAGCGAAGCTCGCCAAGTGCCTCCGAGTAATTATTGATGTCTTTATTCAAGTGTGTTTCACCAGCATCACGGCGCTTAATGAGTTCATATCTCGCTTTTTCAGCTTCAGCAACACTGATGGTGCTATCTTCTCCGCCGCGTATCCCTTTAATCTTGATGCGATCAGTAGGTTTCAATGCATCTGTTTTTTCTACAATTGTTGGACTAGCGCGGTTGATCGTGACGTCGAAATCTTTGTTTATCCAGCCACGGTCAGGGTCATAGTACTGGGTTTTGCTTCTCTCTAAGAAGCTCTCTGGAGTGATTTTGGCTGAAGGTGCCACATCAAGGTGTTTTAAATACTCACCATAGTCAGCTTCACTCATTCCACTCGGTTTAGGGTGGAAAGCGCTAGAAGAAGAGCTTCCAATTGAGAGCTTGCTACTGCCAGTACCATCAGGCTGTGCGGAAATGCTGAGATGGTTTAATTCTGCGAGTACATATTTGCTGCCAGGTAAATCAATTTGGGCAAGCTTGATTTTTATTTCTTCAACAAGCTCAATCAATTTATCTGCTGGAATTGCTTTGGTGACACGTCCAATTCCCAGTTCAACAGCAAGGGCAACAATTGCTGCCTTGATCTTCTCGTTTATCTGCGCCTCAGTCAGACCATTTGGGTTGTTCAGGAAGTCATTGATTTCTTTTACTGTTTTAATGGCTTCATTGACAGCCATCGCGGTCATTACGGCTTTCGCAGCAGCCCACAAGATTGGGAGTATGAACCATGCGTTGTGTTGAGCTGCATTACCACCTGTAGTGATTGCGGTGTTGATATCGCCACCCAAAGCATAAACACTAAGACCCGCTACCAACTTAGATATGTTGACGCCTTGTCTTCGAAGTTCGAGCATCTCTAGCTGATAGCGCTCGAAGAGTTCGTTTTTAGAGAGTGTCGGGTTCTTATCTTTTAGATCATTGATAACACCTTCTGCGAACTCTTCAGACTCTCTTTCAATGAGCCCCATTTTTTCCTTGTAAGTCTCAGCGACATACTCACCAATAACACCGCCGCCTGCACCTGAGTAACAGCCGTCTTTGACCGAATCAGAGTTGCCTTCAAGTGAGGCGAGAGCTGCTCCCATGCCACATCCTAAGCCTGCATGGGCGATATATTTTGTCACTAACCCAATATCAGGCTCAGTGATCTGTCCGTTATTATCTTTGCCGGGACGAGATGCTTCACCAATTTCATTGGCGAGTTTTTCTCCAAGCATGTAAACGGCAGAGGTCGCAACGCTCTGTACAAGGGCGTCACCAAATTCATCAAAACTATGTCCATTTGCGATTGAATTGAGGCTTGTTGTTGCTGTTGCTTGAGTGAGTCGCTGAATTACTTGGAATTCAAGACTTTTGGGAGCAAAGCCGTACAGCTGTTCCAGTTTGCTAGGTATGGCATTTCCGGCTGCATCTGTCGATGCGGCGAAGAATTCAGCATTGATATGGCTCATCACCCCTGCTGTCACCATTGATGTTGCAATGCTTCTAAGCGAATCGGAACTGGTTACATCCTTAAGTGTTTTTCCTAAATCTCCACCATTCGCAAGAAGTCCGACAACAAGTTGGGTTTGTATTGCATTCAAACCAGCGGCCATTGCTGCCTTCATTGGCCCAAGTGCCGCTAAAGATGTACCACCAGTCATCATTGCCATCGCAACCATTATCACTGCCATGGCCGGGCCAGTAAGGCCGCTTTGGTCATAGTCCCACGTTTCATGGATGAGCTGGAGCTCTTCCCATTGAGCCTGAACCGCCGGGTTATTTCTTATATCGCCCATCCATGCTAGCTCTGGCATAGCAGATAGCCGATCAATGGTTTGGTTTAGCGTTTCACCTTTCTCTCCGGCGTATTGGATATTGATACCATTGGTGGCATCAAGCATTAGACCGCCGTTTTGAATAAACTCTGTGTAGTATGCAATTTCACGATTGTATCCGTGGCCCTGGTGTCTGAAGGCCAAAGCACCCTCAGAAGAGTGTTTATAGCTATATTGTTCAATGAGTGTTGCTAGGGTGAAGTCAATTGAGCCATTTTCTGCAATGAGGTTAGACAGGCCTTTATTATCGACTGTGACAGCTTCTAGTAAGATATTGCCTTGCGTGGTTTTCAATACCATGCTTTGGCCGGCTTTGAGCAGAGTCCTGACTATCTCTGCCTCGGTCTTACTCTCTTCGTAAGTTTCGGTTGTACCGAAAACACCACCGCTGCTGGCTTCGAATTTCTTCTCAAACGATTTTAAATCCGCCGCACTTTTTAGGGTGATGCCGTAGCCCGATAAGATTTCAAGAAGTCCCTGACTTTCTAGGATCGCACCTTCAATATGAACGGCACCGCCAGCAATCAGAGATAGCGTGTCTACAGCAGAAAGGTTGGTTTGAAGGTTAACGAGCGAAGATTCGCTGTCCGACCACATATCACCAGATTCAGCGCGCTCATTTTTGGCAGTTTGCGGAACGAGGATTATGTTTCCGCCTGCATTAATTTTTAAATCACCCTGAGCAGAGAAGTTACCGCCATGGCTGGTAACATCGCCTGATGTAAATATATTGAGGTCGCCAAGCGAAGAGATAGTGCCGATTTGCTGGAAGGCTTCAGCATATCCATGGGCATAGTCTGTCCGAGTGACAAGTGTGCTATTTTCAAGGTGTTTTGCGATAAGGGTGACATCATCGCCCGTTATTGTTCCTGATAAATTCTGTAGCTCTCTTCCAACTCGAATGGTTATCTCTTTACCTTCCAGATAACCCTGAGTGTTGATAAAGTCATTCTCGACATCCAAAAGGGATTTGTGCTTAAAGATGACGTTAGCGCCATTAATTGAAAATGTATTGGTATTAATCTCCGCCGACCCAGCAATAAATGAGGAATCGGTGATTCTTTGCTCATTTACGGTGCTTTGAGCAAGGTACACAAATGGAACAAGATATTGAATGTCATTTATGGTTCTCAGCTCCGGCCAGATAATATCGACATTGATGGCTGCAATTTGCGTTTCGCTCAGAGGTTGCCCGAGCTTAAATCCATACTGCTTAGCAACTGACACAGCATTCTCATAGAGTGCTTTGTTTTGGTCGTTCTCACTGGAATAACCATCTCGGCTTATCCAAGACTTGTTGATTATCTGAGTGATTTGATCCCGAATAATCCCTCGCTCGACATAGGGCGACCCGAAACGGGGTTTCATTTCGTCAATAGTGGGAGCTGTCTTAGAGCTCGGGTTGTATCCTGGAATCAGGTCCGGTCTTTGTTCTTTGAGTTGATGGAAAAAATGCTGAAAACCATCAAGGATCCCAAGCTCTTCGCTTTCCAATCTACCCGCATACAAATAGTTATGACTTCCGTGTGTAAGTTCGTAGTACCTGCCCGAGTTTTGGATCGCATCATTCAACTCTTCCATTGCGATGGAGAACTTAACAGCAGCAAACACAGGCAAGGAGATTTGAGACAGTAAAACGCCAGTAACGATAGACGACGTGACTTTTTGCCATAGAGGGGCTTTAATTTTCGTTCTATTCATTATTTAGCACCTAAGTAAGCTTGTAGTTGAGCTGCATAGTTCGGGTTAGGAACAAAGAATGTGATACCGCTATTAATGATTGGGATAAACCTGCTTGGCTTTGTCGGTTTTGGAGGCGCAGGGGGCGTATACGTTCCTCCTGGACCGAAAGTAATTTCGTCATAATCATTTACGTTGGAACCAAAACCTGAGTGCGCATGGCCTTCCACGAGAAAGACAAATGGATATTTGGCTGTTGATTCGTCCTGGGTAAGCTCAGGGATCGAGGTGGTGGTCCACCAATGAGTGGATTTCTTTATACACTTACCGAATATTTTTCGAGTACAATATCTACGAGAATGCTCGGTTCTGGTTGTTGATTCCCAAACTGTTCTCAAGTTAAGACCACGCTGATAAACATTTTTTATATCACTTATCAAATCAGTTTTTATTTCTACCGCACTATGGTTGTTATGGAAGTCCTGGCTTTTTAAAAGAGCCTTATCACCAATAAGAATCTTCGATGCAGGGGATAGTGCCTTTATGTACTGAACGTATATATCGTTCGATGTGGTTTGGTTGCCACTCTGAGTCGTATGATTGACCTTTATCGTATCGGCCCAAATTGAGTACCTTTCGTTGGTGATTAAAGGCGCCTGAATAATGGTATTTCCCGTCCAAGACTCGGCTATGGAAGAAATATTCCAGAAATGATGCTTGAGTCGAATGTCGAGAATCAACTCAGCCGAGGTTATCACCTGTGTACTCTCGTACGTATCTAGTCTTAGTCTTGCAGAACATTTAGGCGGAATACTGGCAGTACATATAGGGCTGCCAATAACTTCATAGGGATTTACGTTAACAAAATCCCTAGCTTCAACCTTGACGTTCTGGCCTAGAATATAGGCTGAGAGTGTAGATACTGGAACTTTGTTCATATTAGATGGTGCAGGAGGTACAGCTAGTTTTGCACCATCTTTTATCGTATTTATATATGATGAACGAGCAGCGATATGGTTAGTGGTTTTTGGTGTCAGGCGATAAGGGTAGAGAGAGCCATTCGTGATAACGTTATCGGACTTCAAATGAATAAATTCACCGACCAATACACCACCAAACTGATTTTTTATAAATGCAGAGCCGTCAATTAAGAGCTCTTTTGAAGTTTCTATATCTCCCTCGTTGATCACGCTGCCTGCTTTTAAGTGCGCATTTTCAGCTGAAACTGCTCCGGTTACCTCAATCTTTTGGAGAGCAACCAACTCTACCTCAGCACCCCAAATATTCTCGGTTTGATACTCCACCACACCTCCAGGAGGCGTCACGAAGACATTGTTCGTGGAATCAATCGTCACTTTGTTAGTGGCGAGTATCTTGTCTACTACGGTAATGTCGCCGTTTGACTTAACAAAGACGGACTCCAAAGGGATTACAGATTGATTTTTGTATCTGCCTATGTAATTCCAAACGCCTTTGGCTTGAACTAAACCGTCTAGGAATATGTTGCCATTCTCGTGTGTAGACTCTAGGTGTAGATTACCCACTTTTACATCAGCGTTGTTGGTTAGAGTCAGTGCGTTACCAGAAAGTGTGCTGAATTCTGCATCAGATTGACGGTCTGCATAGCGAAAGTTGAGTTTGCCGACAATGACTTGAACATCACCATTTGCAACATCTAAGGGGCCAGATGGATCGATTTGTTTGCTTTCTTGACCTCCAACTTTAGTGATCCTTCCTTTGAGGTTTGTCACCAAGGGACCATCTATTTCTGCGTTGCCTGCGACGAAATCAACGATAGCACTTTGCTTGGCCTCGAAACCGTCGCCGGTAATTCTGATTTTTCCGCTTTCTAGCGTCTTGATAGTTTTGAGTTGGCCGTTATCTAAACTTGTCGTGCCGGTCGCCAACGTTACACGCTCGGTATTTTCAACCTTGCAGCCATTACAGTCGATACCATTTGGCGATAACAATATGACATCACCTGCCCGTCCATCTATTTTGAGTTTTTTGAACGAGGCAGCACTTGTGCTTTCGACTGACAAAATGATTTTTTGTGCGGGCTGGTCCCTAAGCTTTGTGTTGCCCCAGAGGGAGTTAACAAGAACGATATCTTTACCGTTGGCTTTCAATTCGGAAAGTCGGTTAAAAGAGATGCCATGTTCATTGGGACGCGCAATTTTTATAAGGTAACTACTGGCATTTTCGACTACGGAAGCACCTGTAGGTAGTTCACTATCCGATGCAATACCATTTACTGCAGAAAAAGCTGTACTGCTTGTCGTGGATATCGCTATTGCTAATGAGAGCTTCAAAACTCCATCTTTCAGAGATCTAGCCAATATTTTTGACATCATGTAATCCGTGTCCCAAGAATGACTTTAATATATTTGTTTTAAAAAACAATAAATTGCATGCTATTTGTTTGTCGCTTAAGATTTGTATTTTTCTAGGCGCTTATTACTCGCGATTTGTATGAAAATACAACGCTATCTCTATATTTCTTATGCTATTTTTTTCATTACTAACCTCTTTGAAATGAAAACAAAGAGTGTTGGTATGAGTTTGAATCACTCATTAATGCCCAAGTAACTTTACTGTGGGAATATAACTAATTTTGATTTGTCAGCTCAGAAGTCTAGGCATGAAGTGTGACTGACCCGTTAAAAAAAGACATTCATTGGGCGATGAGAGATTGTCGTAATGAATGTGTATTGTTCTTGTTGCCTTGATGTGGTTATAGGTTGGTGGATCTTCTGGGCTAGTGCTTTTCCGTTGGCGTAAGGTAGAGTCAACAGCGAAGTACAACCATAAAGCCAAAACAGTCTGGTGACGTCCTTTCCTACGGTAATACACTAAGGCTTACGTTCTGAAGAATATGTCTAAGTATGTGGATGAAATATCACATTAAAACTCAGCTAACTTACACTTAGGATGCATATTTGACTGGATAGCCATACTAAATGGATGACGGGTTACATGTTTGAACTGTATGGTTAATGCTTAATACATTTGAAGCAATGGATAAATCATAAAGATTATGCAGGATTTTATGTTTTTAAATACTTGCATCATTGTAATTGACTGATAAATATAAGCAGTACCTTAAGTAGTAAATTAAGGGTTATTAAATAATGAAAAAGTCAGTTGGTGATAACAAAGATGCTGAGACGGAGGTCGACCTGGAGGAACTATGTGATGAAATTGATGCGCTCATGGACTTGATGCTCGTCGATGGAGAGCTTTCCGATGGGACAAAGGTTTGGATTCGGCGAACCCTAATCCGACTAGTCAACGCATTAGATGTACGACATGAATAACAATCAAAAGCACTTCTGACAGAGGTGCCTTTTTTTTGATGCTAGACATCGTTTTGTACTTGTACAACCTGGGACAAAACGGGGGCAAAAAAGGGGCAAAACCGTCAGATAAAGCAAATTTTGGGGGCAAAAAGGGGACAAAATCTGCTGACAATAACTGCTAAACACTATCAGCTTTTATCCATCTAATTCAGAGGGATAAATGAGTTTTTTGGTGTTTTCATGGGTTTATCTGCACTCTCGACCGCATTCAGCCCAGTATTTTGGATAATCGAAAATCGGAGTTACAGAATTGCGCATTTTTTAACCTCTTTCTCGCGAGGCGTGAATTATAGCGGCTTGCGCAGGTGAGAGCCAGATCGAATAAACCCTAGTAACTAAGGGGGTTAGTAGTGAGCAAGTCGACACACATACCATGTCATTGTGCCGTAGCCTGGCAGGTTACTGATAGAAGAGTTACTGAACTTCTCTTAGAACATCTCTGTAGCTAAGCGCTTTTCAATCCCGTCCAATCTTATCCCAAAAAACTCTCTGAGATGGCGGCTGTCCATAAAGTCTCACGAGGTATGGCTGTTGCACGCCCTATAAGTCTGACGACTTTTGGGGTGCCGATGCCTGCATGAACTGTCATGACGTCATGGATGGACGGGTGAGCGACGACTTTGAGCCGGGAGAGCGAGAGGAATACATGTTAAGAGCCGTACATGCCACGCTCGCAAGGAGAGTGAGAGCCGGGCTTATCGAGATAAAGGGGCAGCAAGTATGAGTCGGGGATTGGAGCTTTTTATCCGCATGCACTGCGAGAAGACGCCTTCCATGCAGCGTGGAAGGTCATCACTCACGGCGGATGTCATCTTGGGCGTGCTAGGAAAATTGCAGCACGACTATCCAATGGGGAGCGATGCCATCATGTGGAAGTGGCTAAACGATATCCCGGCCTTTGAGCGGCTGCAAAAGCGATTGGAAGCGCAGATACCGCCGGATGTAAAAAGAAAGGATGTGTATCAGCACATCATCACGCTCGAGCTCATGGTGTTCGCGGATAAGCCGCTTTTGCCACAACAAGAGCAGCTCACCAAACTTTGGAAAAACCACAGCGAACAGGCGCGTCGAAGTAAGCGGCGAATTCGAACCTGGAGGGTGCAAATCAATTTCTACGAAAAGCAGTTGGGCGGTCAGTCTGAGTTCAAAACCAAGCAGCTATTGGCAGAGATAGAGAAGCGCAAAACGTTGATGGTGGAGGAGGAGGAGCGCTTAGAGGTGTTTGCTCGAAAGCAGGCCCAAAAGAGCTGTCAGTGCCCAAAGTGCGGGGGAACGGGCGTGACGAAGGTGGTTGAGACGTGCTCGGGGTGTGAGGGGAGAGGGAGTGTTGGTTTAAAGGCTGATGGAGTTAGTGAGCACCTAAAGAGGGTAGGGGTTGATGTGTCGGACGAGGCATGTGGGGCGGAACCCATTCAATGGTTTGAAGGGGTATTAGCTAGTGTTTTTGGCGAACATGATGAAGTACTGAGGAAATTGAAGGAGCGCCTCTGGGTAGAGGCGGCTTAAACTCGATTTTGGACAAAAGTTCGTTAGAGTTAGCGCTCGAAAGCGTCTGATTCGGATAACTTCAGGTAGGGAAAATCGAAGTAGACGGCTTTGTTGTTCGAGAGCATTGGCTGCTTAACGCAGCCAAAAGAAGACTATTGCTAATTGACCTGAGAAGCGCTCATATGTGTTATGCAGCGCCCCGAACAAACAATCTATCTTTAATTCAACAACCTAACGCGCTTACGCCAACAGAAGACCTTGCTCAAAACAATGCCCACAGCGGAGAAAACAACCAACCTCGCTCGGTGTTAACAAAGCAAATTACCGATTGAGATGTGGGTTTACTTTTCTAAGTTAAACTTAAACTCTCGAGTTATAGTTTTCGGCAGAAACGCGATTGTGTATAAACAAACTGGATTATCCCTGAACTGGATTAATCCTTGTTTAAAGGATCCTGCTTGATCATACAACCGAATTCGATAGAAAAGGATCCCAACATCTTTTCCTTCATGCTCTTCGTATATGTATTGCTTCCTCTCAGTCTCTAGGCGAGTAAAATCCTCGAAATCTTCTCTAGGAACGTGTTTAAAAATAATGTCCAAATCATTGTCAGTCATTTTGTTCGCTATGTCTTTGCAGTATATTGCTTTGAGAGATTCAGGCTTGTACTGAAAAAGTATATCGGTAACTTCTTGAAGCCTAATTTCATTGCTTGATAAAGACTGCCGCATATAAGAAAACACTTCAGTGTTTGCATACGCTAGATCTGTATTTAGAGCAACAATCAGTAGTAGAAACTTCTTCATGGTTATTCCCTGGATTCTAACTTTTGCATAAGCGGCGTGCGTTTATGCAAGCTTTGATCTAACGGCGCGATGTTTGATGTATTTGTTACGCTCATGCTGTATGTAAACCAAACATAGTAATAACAAACACCAATATATCTAGATGGCATAAAAACTGTTGCTAAACTCACAACATCTTCTTCGTTTTAGCGCATAACAACTTATTAGCAGGCATAAAGCCCGTTTAGTCCGCGTACACTTAAGTCACTTTACCATATAGCTTAGTAGAATCAGTGGATTAATTTATTGGCTTGTGGTCCAAAAATGAGAAATCTGGCGTCCCGAATTTAAAGCGTTCACATTTTTACTATATACATATCCCTGTATTTTTATACATAGGGAGTGCATTAGACAAATTTGGCCATTGTACGTCGATTCAAGTGCTGGATTGTTCGAAATGCTAACTCACTTTGGGGCATAAACGTTTCAGAAACGGCGTGTTCAATACCCAAATAAAGCGTCGACTGCGCGACACTTATTCTTGTTTGTTATGAGTTAATTTCCACCAATTTTTCTCTTTTCCCGATGAGCTCTGACTTATATTCTTGGTAACCAGCTTTAGCAAATACGCCTTCAGGAAATGGATTTTTTGCAAACTTGTTGTGAATGCAGACCGCAGAAACTTGAGTATGATATTTGCTACCGAGTATTAAGACAGCACACGAAATACTAGTATTTTTCTGAAAACTTAAGGCACGTGATTTACCATGACTATCAATACAGATTGTTCGATCATCAATACCTAACCATGAAATATATTCTCCATACATAGCTTGGTGAAGTTCAAATACTGGTGACTCAGAGCGCACAGCAAATTCTCGAACGTCTTCGATCGCTACAACGCAAAGATCTTTTGCATTCGAATAGCCTTTTAATTGATGATTTGCTTCAGAAAGAGCTTTTTGAAATCTCTTTCCATCTAGGTTAATCGACATTGATACTAAGTTACTCTCGTTAAAGCGATTTAATACTTCTTTCTCGTCCGGATTCTCACGTATCTCCTTCACTTCGACTAGGATTCGATTCCCAGTCAGCGTAGCCTCAAAGTCAGGTGTTTTACAGTGTGGTTCTGGTGACTCTGGTATCTTGCTTAACGATATACCCAAAAGCCCAAATAAAGATAGAGTGTTTTCTTCAGAAATGTTCATAGTTACCATTAACTCATAACAATTTTTTAGGCTCCAAAGAGGGGTAATTAAACACCCCCTCTTTGGGATTTTTTTGTGCATCCGCCGCACACTTGGACTTAGCATAAACGCATTTTTTGAATAGAGTATCATCATATGCCACGAAATCATGAACTAGAAAATACTACAAAGTGGGGTATTTTCTCCACACCTCACGAATGGATTATAAAATCTATGGAAAACTCTCGATGTGGGAATGAGTGGGTTGGCTTTTTCCCAACGCAGAATGGGGCATTTTTGAGTTAGCCATCATGGCCAACTCAAAAGTGGACAGAAGTGAGTTGGCTACTTTACTCACAGGGATACACTTCGGATAACTTCATTTTGGTCAAGTGATCATGTCGTATCGAGAAGATGGGCTTGTTCAACACCCAAATAAAGTGTCGGCTACGCGACACTTATTCTTATTTGTTAAATTTCAGATTTCGACCAAAGCTGCTTTAGATTCTCTACAACACCCTGCTCGTCAGCGATATACGCAATAGTTAAATTAGACAGGTAAGACAAATAGCAAACTTCAGACATAATTGCAGTTGTATCTGATGATGACAGCTTCATTGTCATGACCTTCCCATCAAACCTATTGGCAGTTTGGTAACTTAGCCCATGCGTGAAACTACTCAAAACTCCATAGTTTTTACCCAAGTACCTTTTCCCAAAAAATGAGTCGTTTTCGAGCGTGTTATCTAGACTTTTTACCATTGACTCTAAGCTTGGCCATGAACCGTCTTTTACTGCATGTCGCTCAGCTGACTCTAGCGTTTCTACACAATGAAAAACCCACAAACCTCTGATCACAGATTCAATACAAGGGCGCACTAAAGCTAAAGCAGAAGCATATAGTTTTAGGTTAATTAAATGTGCAATAGACCTAGCATGATCATTTGCTAAATCGAGCAGAGAAATAGCTAAAGCACCTTGCGAGTCTGTTTCAACTCCGGAAATCGCACCCAACCTAGAAGCTGAATTAATGAAATCAACTTGATTCTGTTCCATGACTACCTTTGAAATTTAGCCGCGTTAAGTGGTGAACAACGCCAACCACCAAGCCTAAACCACTGTACCTTAAACACTAAATTCAACTTAAATAAAGAGCGCAAAGCGTTGTGAGTCCGCCTTAAACGCCTTGTTGAACGAAGCCGCTATTTATTTAACGACCACCTTTTGCTTCAAGCTATCCTGAAATGACTTCGCAACGAGTGCTGATACAGGGAAGATTTCCTCACCTTTCTTACCAACAATTTTGAGGCGTAAGTCAGACTCAGTTAATTCTTGCAATTTTTCGGCTGTCAGTTTGATAGCGAAATATTCATATATATTTCCCGCATTAGCTGTATCTCTATCAATGAGCGTTACTGGGTACTTGACCCCCTTTTCATTGTAAACAGAGTCAACAAAATACCAATCCGGTGATTTCAACACGAAGTACAACTGAATAAATTGCGGTGAATTGGCATTTTCGGACTTGTAAAATGCACGATATTTATACGCTATGCCGTTAGTACCACTTTCAAACCAACTCATATAGTAATCCGAAGTTAACCAGCCCTCTTTCTCAAACTGATCGAAATCGTAGGTAACATTGACAGCTTCGACACTTTCAGGTGTATTCGATACATCTATACGATCATAGTAAGCATGTTTAAGTGACTGGCAACCAGCTAGCATAACCACTAAAGCTGATACTATTATTTTGTTCATTGTTTCTCCGATTTACTACATAGTGCCTAACGAATGACATGGATTCCCCCTCATGAGGATTTGCCACACTTAGGTGTCGCGTTAAATACCGGAGGTAACCATGTCTTCTCTATTCTTTTGTGGCGTTGACCTCGCCAAACACCACTTCTCATTGCACGCAGTTGATGACCGGGGAAAGGTCATCCTTCATAAATCCGTGTCACGCGCTAAATTACTGACTACATTAGCAAATATGCCAGCTATGCGTATAGGCATTGAAGCGTGTAGTGGTGCGCATTATTGGGCCAGAGCGTTCACCCAATTAGGCCATGATACCCGCATCATGGCGGCTAAGTATGTCAGCCCCTACCGCACAAAAGGCAAGAACGACCTTAATGATGCCATTGCTATCTGTGAAGCTGTTCAACGACCCAATACGCGCTTTGTTCCTGTTAAATCACCTGAGCGCCAAGCCATTCTTGCTATTCACCGAATGCGTGAGCATTGGGTGCAGGAGCGGACTGCCCTCATTAATCGTATCCGTGCTTTGCTCGCCGAATTTGGCATCGTCGTTCCAACCGGACGTGCCGCTGTCCATCGCGAGGTTCCTCTTATTCTCGAAGCCGCTGAAAACGGCTTACCTGATATCGCCCGTGCTGTCCTGGCAGATTGCTTCGAGCACTTACAGACACTGAATCAACGTGTCGAAGACACCGACCAGTGCTTTGAGATGGTAGCCAAAGCCAGCCCTACTGCGCAGCGTATGCTCAACGTCCGAGGCGTCGGACCTCAAACCGCCACAGCCATTATTGCTGCCATCGGTAACGGTGAGCAGTTCGACTCCGGCAGAGACTTCGCCGCCTGGCTAGGACTAGTCCCGAAACAGTATTCAACCGGCGGTAAACCTCGCCTTGGGCGCATCAGTAAACGGGGCGACAAGTATCTACGAACCTTGTTAGTTCACGGCGCGAGAGCCGTCATAACCAACCTCGGGGAAAAACAGGACAGGCTCAGTGTCTGGGGGAGAAACGTCCTCGAACGACGAGGGATGAACCGAGCCATTGTCGCACTGGCAGCTAAGAACGCCCGCATTATCTGGGCGTTGTTACACAACCAAACCGAATATCAAAACTACGCCGCCTGAGTATGAGGCGGCGCTGGGAAACACACCAACCGGGTCATTGCAGACGCAGCTGATGAGGATAGGTTAAGACCATTTGCAGAGAGCCTGTTAATGCGGCGGGCACGTTGATGCCTTCTAACGAATTAGGCACTGCAACCGCGTAATGTCATCAGGGCCATGACGTGAGTCAGTGAAAGGCCGAATGTAGAGCGGCAGTCCAAAACCCATCTTCAAAAGTCTAGCGGATGTTTGACGAACGGGGGAATCCATGTAGCCGCGTTAAGTAGTGAGCAACGCAACCATGAAGCCTAACCGTGCCACCGTAAACACAAAACCCAATGATGGAATGAAAAATGCCATGCGTTGGGAATCTGTCTTAAACGCTTTGTTATGCTGCTTTCCGAGTTTTTAACTTTTCTCTCAGAGACATGATTCTAGCAACGTCTTCCTGACACACTTCTTTAATATGTTGTAGCTCCATACTAACGTAGGCTTTGTCTATTTCTCGCTTATCTTTAACTAGCTGGCGTAAAAAAGTTTCATATGAGTTTTGTCGATACAACTGTTGGTCATAAACATTATTTACATAAAGCTGAAATCGTGATTCATAATCATTCTCCAGGCTACTATCTAAGACTTTACCTTCTTTCACGGCATGATAATAAATTCGAGCACTTGCAATCGAGTTTTTGATGACATCACACTCCACTGTAGATGCAACACCATCAAGTTGTAATGGTAGCTCTCGGTAGGCTTGCTGAAGAAATTTTCTGGACTGTTCAACACTAGCTTCATTAATATCTTTCTTATAGCCCATGATATTTTCCATATGCTCTAGGCAGGTATCGATATAGTCAACAACTCGTTGAGTTTTTTCTTTCTGCTTTGCCGTCCGTATTCCTACTATTTGTAGGGCTATATTTACTAATCTTAACATTTAACCTTTATCCGAAACTTTTGATTGCAGCATAACAGCTTATTAGCGGGCAACTTGCCCGTTTAGTACAAACCCGGGACGCCCGATTAGTCCGCTTACACTTGTGCCAGCTTACCATATAGCCGCGTAAAATTAGTGAGTTGAGTTTTATGGTTGCAACTTGAATGGGAGAAAACGGGCGTCCCGTACTAAAAACCAGCTCATTTTTACTATATCCATCTCACTGTGTATTTATACAGATGAAATGCATGAGAAAAAATTAAACCTTGTGGGATGATTTGAGCAGTCGGATGGTCGAAGCGCTAACTCACTTTGGGGCATAAACGTGTCAGAATAGATTGGCCTGACACGACGATTGAGGTCGATAGACTTGTCCAACACCCAAATAAAATATTAGCTACGCGATACTTATTCCTATTTATTATTCACCCATCACCTGATTAAACCAAAGAGTGCCATTCTTATCATTTTCGCAGAACTCTTTGAAAACGAGATCAATCGGAAAAATAATGTGTCCATTAACCATATTTGGCTTATCACATTTACAAAAATACATCGTGTAGTTGCCTTGTCCATTATATGCATCTAACTTTGATAACTTCCAAGCTGAATGAGATAAGTCATGGTAAGTTACCTGAGCTGATATTATTCTGTTATTTTCAGAAACTCCCAATATATCTATATCTTTTAGAGTTCTACCAACTGGCGCTAATGTATGTATTAGCTTAGGTAAGTTGTATTTTTCTGCGGCTCCAGACCGAAGAAACTCCATACACATTACTTCCTGTAGATCTGGAGTTAAACTCCCTACAGTTTTCTCTACATAACCTTCAAGTTTTGAACGAACTCTTGAGCCGACTTTACGCCAATGACAGATCGTTCCCTGCCGAGGTTGAACTGACTTAAATGAGATACTTTCTGCAGCTGACAGTTCTTTGCTTCTGTCCAACTGGATAACCTTAATGACTGCTTCTCGCCCAGAATAAGCTCCCTTTCTCCCCCATAGTCCTTTGAGTATCTTAACTTTAGAACCAGGCTTAACAAACCCAAGTTTAGCCCCTTCAAATCCACGATATACAGAAAATACATAGCCGCCATTTGAAGCAATCTCATGCAACTTTTTCAAGCTAGATTTACCTCGCCCATCATAATCATTTGGGTCAAGACTAGTAGAGTCACCGTCTTCAAAGTTGCCATTTTTGTCCGTGGGATAATGAATCGCGATGTAATTTCCCGTTCGTAATAACTTTATTGTGGCGTCATCAAGATCTAACGCAGAGCTATGTCGAATAAAATATGTTTTCATTTAAAATAACCGAATTTTCCTGGGGCATATTTCGTCAACTGAACCGTATATGTGATAAAAATTTATAACGCTACCGCACTTTACTTCTCGCAACACGCCATCACTGTCTAAAACTTTTGATGGGAATGTACCACAAAGTACATAAACCCAGATTTGATTTCGATCGCATGAGGAACTGAATGACTATTGATTAATCATATGATAATTAAAGTATTTTTGTGGTGAATGGTTTGAATTGTAGGTGTCTGTTGGGGTTATGTCTGAGGAAGGGGAAGGTTGCTACCAAAGGGGCTGGTGCAATTCAGGCGGCGTGGTTGTGGCGAAGCTGACAAAGCATTTGGGGGATAGCTTGTATCTTGCCTATGAATGGATATTGGAGTAAGTATGTCTGACGCTTTTGGGAGGCGTCTTTCTGCTTTGGGCGAGTAAAGTTAGCGGGACACCAAAAGACGACAATGGAGAAAAAATGGTAGCTGATAAAGAAGTAAGGCTCTGCGTTCCTATTGGTCATGTAATTGTTAACAAACGCATAGTCAGAAACAAAGAAAAGGTAGGATATTTTTATAGAGAAACCCCAGACAACGACAAGGATAGCGGCTGGCGCTTTTTCACTGGCACAGAAACTCAAGAGTATGCTGATAATGCCGACAATTTCATGCTTTATAAAGCATCAAAATTGGTCGAGATTCATCCTGAGATAGAAGAGTATTTGTTGGAAAACTCACCGGTAGAGTTTGAATGGGATGGTTCAAAGTACGTGAAAATTTAGTGGAATAATTAGCGGGACATATCTGGACGCTCATTACCTAAAAGCCTTCTCGGCGCATCCTGTGGATGCTATGGGTTCTCGACCGGAGAAGGACTCATATGTGTTATATCAGCTTAGGTTCAAAAACTGATTGGTACTTAAGGTGATATGAATTTCTCATAGCACTCCCGACACAGCCACGTATTACCACCGCACCAAAAGCCAACTCCTGACTCTTCGTTATTAGAAGCAGAAATGCTGCCCTCTCACTATCTTTTGTGAGCACTTCAAAATCGCGTTTCTCCAATTCTACTGTAGCGGCGTAATCCATATGCCCGCTAGAAACGTAGAGTTTTAAGTTATATTTACCAGAGTCATCAATAGCAACCATGTAAAGTTCATCGAATTTAAGTTCTCTCATGAATCCTTCTCTGATATTTAGTCAGCGACATGGAAGACAACAACGTACTAGTGGGGGTAAAGCCCGTTTAGTCCAAAACTGAAAGGCCCGGTTACTACGCTCACGATTGTATTGTCGAGTTTGTCTGAGAGTTAATATGTTCAGCGATTAGATTTAACAGCGCAAACTTTCAATATCATTTTGGGTAGACTGCACGCACTTTCCTTTTAAGAGACAGCCATGACAACCACGACACCTAAGAGCCGCACCGACTGGCTCATTTTTTTCCGCCGTGCAAAGAACGTAGATACATTGGATTTGATGCTAGATGGAGCATTGAAGAAATTGAAAACACCGTCAGAGCAGGCTGATGCAATTCTTGGCCATGAGGCGAGGTTGGATGAGCTTGAGGGGCCGGGTAGGTAGGTTGAGAGCCCATTCACTAAACATCTCTAACAAAGGAATGTGTGAAGGGCTCTCAGCTTTCTGAGTTTGGACACTTGAGACGTAGACTGGAACAGCGACAGCGGTGAGTAAAGCCATCACGGAAATGGTGACAATCATCTCGATGAGGGTGAGACTTCGATAACGCTTCATGATGGTTCCTGATGATGAGCGTTAGAGAAGGGTAGAGAAAGTCTTTAAAGGATTTAAGTGTCAGCGAAGAGTTTGTCGATGTACTTCAATCAGCACTGCAATTGTTGATTTTGTTGGAGATGGTCGAAGGTACTAGTTATTCAAGTTATCCTTTAGCATCAATAACAAACAAGCTGACCAATGTAATTGTCAGCTTGTTTATACTTCTTTATACCCGTTTGAGGCTACTAATCGATAGGGGAGATAGTGATGGATATTGAGCCATCAGTATGACTTAAAGTTGGAGTAGCAACAGCTTTTATGCCATCAAATGTCCATGTGATAGGTGTCGTATCATGCTTAGCGTCAACCCATTCTCCTCCTTTGTAATACTTCCAAGTACATCCTTCACCTATGCCGAAAGCCTGAGTGTGTTTCTCAAGTTTTACTAGTACCTTGATCTCGTCGTTATCTTTGTCTTTATATCCAAGCTGAATACCAAAGTAACCATGGCCAAGCTCACTTAAAAACCCATCTGATGCTGCGGCTTTCTGCATGCCTGAATTTGCATTCAGAGTTTCAGCTGGTGTGTCTTCCATGTTCCCACCTGAATTCAAAGACCCTAAAGTTTTGTAGTCCCAACGGTCCCATTCGTGGCTTGAATAATTTACATAAGTGACTTCGAAGCTCATTTCTTTTCCTTTAGATTGTTATGCAGCAAGGATTTCGGCAAGCGCGCTGCCGACGATGTCAAGAATGTCGATCAAGGTTTGACCATCTATCGCGCCCTGTACGAACTGAGCTAAGTAGTAAAGTTCGTCAGTTGTTGCGAACAGTTGCTGTACCACATCGGCAGGCACTGCTAAATCTGGTAATTCGAGAATTGCATCTATGCTTTGCCCAAGAAATTCAACGCCTTGCTCCATTGCTGTACTTAGTTGCTGAACATTGAGCGCCTGCTCTTCCAGCGTTGTCCCAACAAACCCATAGAGGACATCAGTATTTGCAATTTGTATCACCCACTGTTCATTATTTAATAGAACAATTTGTAAAACGCCCATTAGCTTTCCTCTGTAACCTTTGCATGATTGATATCGAGTTAGTCTGAACCACTACCCAGAAGCAACGTAAAGCTCTGAAACCTATTCTTTAATACCGGATTTGGCAGCCTACGCATTAGGTATGCCTAACAATCTATACTACACGGTTTGTCATATCTGCATTTTATCTATTGAGGTAATTCTAGTAACTATATGATTCATCACTATTTGGTGTGATTTTCGTGCAAAAGGGTGCCTGAGGGTTTGATGAGGATTTTATTTTCGAGGTGTGTCTATTTAATTGGTTGCATTAGGGGTGTGCTTCTCTGCATCTCTTGCGCTCTTCCTAATAAATGGGGAGCCATAGTTAACATTCTTCTATATTGTGGGATTCAAGTTCTCAACAAAGCAGTGTTCTTGAGCTCACTAACGGTTAAAAAACGAATCTGTCACTTCCTGTGTGTTTAAATATTTAAAGCATGTTCAAGTCACAAGGATGATGGCAATGAGATATTTTCTATACACCTTCCTACTTGTATCAACCATGTCGTTAAGTTCTGGCCCTACACCACCTTTACGCTGTCCGATGACTTTTATTTGGTTATTTTCCACCAGTTAGTGACGTTTGGCAGGCAGGGTGCAAAGGGAATGCGTGTAAAAGGCATACTAACCGGAGTTGGTGGACGGACTAAAGAGTATTGCGGAGGCGCAGGCGTGAATTATAGCGGCTTGCGCAGGTGAGAGCTAGATCGAATAAATCCTTAAGTTTTAAGGGTTTGCTTACACAAATCCCCTAAATAGAATTCTTAAAGGCTGCTGAAGGCTTATGTCGCAACTTTCTGATAAGACTCGTGATCTTTGAAGCTAGGTTTAAATCTATCAATTTGGTCAAAAGGAATCGCTCTCTCAAAGTAAAAACCTTGGATGTACCTCACTCCCATTGTTTTCAACTTTAAGTACTGGATGTCTTTCTCAACCCCTTCAGCCACGCAGTGGAGGCCGAGGTCGTTACACATGGTGAAAATGTTCTTACAAATATGATAACCCTTTTCTGATTCAATATTGTCAATCAGAGACTTATCAACCTTTACCGTATTCATCGGCAGGAAGGTAAGCGTTTCAAATGAGCTGTAGCCAACGCCAAAGTCGTCAAGAGAAATACCAAATCCGTTGTCGTGGAGTCGCATGATATTGGCGATAGAGCTGGGGCTCTTGACAGAATCACGCTCAATAATTTCAAACTCGACATTCAGCCCTTTTAATTCTCTGATAATTAACTCGATGGTTTTGTTATCGGTAAGGGTGTCAGGATGTATGTTGACAGCAACTTTGGGGTTGAATCCTCCGAGACGCCAAATCTGGAAATGTTTTCTTACTTCTTTGCATACCCACAGATCAATGACACTTGCCAAACCTGCAAGTTCTAGAGATTCAAGGAAGAATGGACCCGAGATAGTACCGTCGTCCTTCCTGATCCTGAGTAGGGCTTCGTAGGCACTGCAGCGCTCTTCAATAATGTCTACTTTCGGCTGATAGTGAACTTCGAGCTTATTTGAGCTGATGAATTTGATGATTTTGTCGACTTCTTGATTGGATTTAATGATTTTCGATTCTGCGGCATTGGACTTGATGCCTTCGTTTGACTCCATTAACTCAATCATCTCTAGGTTGTTTTTAAGGTTTTCTAAATGATTAGAAGAAGATTGTGCCAGTGAGTACCGTTTGATAAATGGTGCGTAAATGAGAGTACCAACAACCACGAGAAGGAGTTGCAGCAATAGTGCTCCACCATTCCCGTCAGTCGCGATGAAGGCGTTGATAAATACAGGTGTTATCCAGGAAATCTGATTGTTGACGAAGGAAATATCAAAGAAGTCGACGTAAAAGTAAGCGACCACAATATTGAACATAGGAATAAGAACAAACGGAGCCAGAAGATATTTGTTTAGGACAATGGGCAGGCCATAGATCAGCGTTTCGTTGACGTTAAAGATAGCGAAAGGAAGGGAGATTTTGGAGACCTTATTAATGTGCTTGCTCTTTGAATAAATAAGTGCGGCAAAAATTAACGATAAGCCTGAGCCTGAACCGCCATATATAACAAACACATCATAAAAGGCTTTATAGGAAATATCGTTAATGATGGGGGAAAAGTGGCTTTCACTGGGCGCAATAATCGAGAGGGTGTTAGGCCCATGCACTCCCAAGAACCAAAGGAACTGTGACGCGAGTGTTCTGAGCGTCATAATGGAAAAAAGGTCTAAATCCAGAAAGCCAAAACTGATACTGCTGGCAATGGCTTCCAGTCCTTTAACCATCAGTAAATAGGCCAGAATTGAAACAAAATAGATAAGGATAAATGATTTGAGGTGGAAGAAAACGTGGCTAAGTTGACCGTTTGATAGCTTTAGGTCTTTTTCAAAGCGAGGAATGATGTTGAATAACGCAACGGAAACGATGGGGATGATAAGGACAAAGAATGAGACGCCAGCATCATGAAGTAACCATTGCGACTTGTGGCCATTTATCATGGACTCAATGGTAATGAAAATCGAGAATGATAAAGTGATGATAAATATATTATTGATATTATTGCGTTTTGAGAAATGGAAAGCGATTGAAGTCATCAGTATGACAGGGAAAAAGTCGCTCATGTAACCAATGATTTTGGTCAGTAAAATACTGTTAAGATAGGGGGAGCTGAAATCCGTTAAAATCAGGAGTTGGTTGATAAGCACAATAATGGAAGATAAAACCAAGTAAGGAACTGTGCTGATGAACGATTCTTTAATCGCCATGAAAAATACGTCTCTTCTCAACCTTTTGATGTTGTCCACGCCACTTTCCCCAATCAATTTAGCCAATGATTTTTTTGTTCTGGACGAAATAACGACCAGTTAGCTGGCTAGCGATAGACTTAGCTTTGATTGTGATGTGTCATTATTGAAGTAAATATCGGAATATTTAACGCCATTGAATTAAAAATGAGTCACTTATGTATGTGATATTTACACATATTTTTTGATGATATTTGGAAAGTCAGGCAGAACGTTGACGATAGGGAATGGTTAGAAAAATCAAGGCCAGGGATAAGATAGAAGAGCAAGTGGCAAAATTTTGTCAGGGCCTTCAAAGTGAGAAGAGAAGGATTTGGAAGGCCCCGTCAGTTTTTGAGTTCATCGCGATACAACGGCGATTGTGAAAGTAGCGTAATGCCTCAGTGAACCGTTACTTTAATAAGTGAATCTGGTTCTAACTCAATATAGAAATTACCTTTTTTTAATCCGTCCAAATACTTAACGTAAACTGACCCTTTTACGGGGCATTTTTTGTGGTACTGCAGTTGTATCAGTTCACCGTGTTTGTTCATGCAAATCATACAAAGCTCCTCAACACACTTTTCTAGACTATTTTTCTGCACGCTACCAGTATCCATTCGTTCTTGTTTTGTACCTCTTGTTACTCTACGACGTACTGTTATTCCCTTTGCAACGTATAGGCCAACTTTTATAAGAGGACTCTAAATGATTAAGATATCAATAGGTTAATATTCATCTGTTAACATACTTTCGGGGTGCCTAAGTTTACCGTCTCGTTGCAAAATGATTTTCAGAATGCAATTGCAAAATAGGACCATATGTGTGGTGAATTTCATGAAATTCAGATATTTGCCGAAGTTATAGCAATGCTTGAATTTTCTGACATGAATGAAAAACGCCGTCTTGCTTTATGGCAAAACGGCGTTGAGTAGAACGTTGCTTTTTATCAGAATCGGTAGGTGACACCGACAGAGCCAAAGAACTCGCTTGCGTTATAGAAGTCGATGTTGGAATCAGTATTGTTGTAACCAGCCAGAGTAACGAAAGAGAGCGGATGCACTTCGAAGAAATGTGCGTATTCATAAGCAAGGAACGCGCTGAACTCGCTGTCATTACGGACTTCACCAAATATTGGATGAGACGCATCGTAATCGCGGTAATAGTATTTACCCGTTAATACGATTTTATTGCGACCAGCGAAACTGAAGTAACTCAACTCGCCACCAAAGGTTTGATGAGACATTGCATCGCCGTCTGATTCATTTTTCATATACACAAACGCGGGTGTCACACCCAGACCTTTGCCCAGGAATTGTCGATAACTGAATTTGGAGTAGAAAGTATCACCGCTGCGGTTCAGGCTTTGTTGTTCTGCCGTCGTTAGAGCTTGCGTGCTTCCGCTCAGCTCTTCTTTAATATCGGTCTGAGCATAAGCGAGGTCCAGCGAAAACATGGAGCCGCCAATACGATCGAGTTGCAGTCGGTAAGCATCGCCAGTCTTTTCCGTTTCAGCTCTTGCAGAACCGACAGTGAATGGGTCTTTCCAAACGTCTTCCGCTAGCACGGTAGGAAGATAAGACAACGACACTTTGGTGCCAGAGTCGAGTTGCTGGCGGTACCCCAATTCCAAGGCGATGGTGCCGACAGCGATATCTTCGCGAGAGGTACCAAGGAATATTTGCTTATCCAGCTCTTGGCCAAACGTAAATGACAAGCTACCAAGTGCGCCGGCAATAGAGCTGACTTCTTGCTCGCCTGTTGAATTCAATGGCGCGTTTTTTGTCGCATTACCGTTAGTTGAGAGGTTGGAATCCGTTGAAGTCATACCGGCGATAACCGAGATTTCACCGCTGATGCCCTTTTGGTCTGCAAGTCCGGCGTTAGCAGCGAGCGGGAGAAGTGCAATGGTTGTTAAAAGGGGGCTTGTTATTTTCATTTAGTATTTTGTCCCTGAAAGAATGTGTTCTGATGCATATGTTAACAGAGTGCTTGATACAAAAAACACCTAAAACTCTTTAACTTATCGTCACCTTCGTAGAGGCGCTGTTAGCGTTCGGGATGCGGTATATTTTAGACCAGATTTATTACGGCTTGACGTATTGCAGAGATCATTCGGCGGTATCTGAGCCGTTGATAAGATTCACCAGAACATCAATTTTCGCATTTGAAAGCTGTCGATAATCGAAGTATGGGCAGATAAAAATAGGGAGAGAAGGATGCTTGGCGAATTCATTGTTTAGCCAGACGGACTTCTCGGACAGGCCTAGATTGAGAGCATGCGTGCGACCCGCAATAATATGTATGCCACCCCCTTTTCCTCTTTGTTCCACATCCCACATACCAAAGCAAAGTGCAGTATCACTTTGGTCTTGCAACAGACATTGATCCCTATAGTTTTGCCAGTTTAAAGCGTTATTAGGCCTAAAAATTGACTGGTGTGGAAAAGCGAACAACAGTTTGGCGTAAACATTGAAAACCTTCCGCCATCCATTTCCTCCTAACTCTCCAAGCGATTTGATGTCACCATCAATCAGTGCTTTGAAGCTCCCCTCTGAGGGGGATTCTCCCCATAGTGTTTCAGATGGCGGCGCTTTTTCTATATAGACATTGATACGAGCTTGAGGATGACCGAAGGCATAGTGGTTCACATTTCTTTCCTATTTATTGTTTTGAACAAAATCGATAAAGGCGCGGTCGGCCAAAGAGAGATAGCCATGTTTACGCCAGGCCATCGCGATGTCCAGCGTCACGGGCTCTTCAAAAGGAATAGGAATAAGCCCATGTTCGTGTTCAGTCACCATTTCCAGCAGCGTGGTAATAGCAAAACCGTGCCTGACGATATTGAGGATCATCGCTAATAGGTTGGTTTCGAATGATAGCTGTGGTGAGATTTTATGGGTGGCGCAAATCCGGTCGACAAACTCTCGGTGGAAATATCCTTTTTTGAACATCACCAGTTCCTCATTGAAAAATTCCTGGAAACTGATCGAGCGCCTCTCTGCTAAAGGGTGATCGGTAGATGTTACCGCGACCATTTGCGAGGAAATAAGGTGTGTGGTTTCGAGTGTGGAGGGTACGTCCTGGTTGTGGATGACACCAATGTCCAGTTCTCCATCTAGCAGCATTTGGCGAATGGACTGAGTGCCAGCTTCAACCACACTGAGTTTGAGGTCAGGGTAACGACTTTTGAAGCCCATCAGAATTGATGGGAAAAAGTAAGATCCCAGCATACCTGGCACGCCGACGCGGACTTCACCTTTTTGCAGTCCCCTAAGTTCAGCCATAGCGGTGTTGGCATCTTCTACCTGTTGAAGTACACGTTGTGCATGTGGCAGTAGAATTTCACCTTCATGTGTCAGGTGAACCTGCCGCTCATTGCGATCAAATAGCGGGAGCGCAATGCTATGTTCCAGCTTTTTAATGGCGATACTCAACGCAGGTTGCGCAATGTTTAGTTGTCGCGCAGCACGGGTAAAGTTCTTATGCTCCGCAACACAGACGAAGTAACGTAATTGGCGAATATCCATTTCAAATCCCTTTCCCCATCATCACATCTAGGTATTAATAAAAGATCTTACTCCTATATATTTAATATACTTCTTTTATTAAGAGGGCGTTGCTAAATTCACTGTATATCGAGAGAAAAACAGTGAATAACATCATGATTGAATTACAGACACCCGCCTATAGAAAAGCCGCTTTTGCATTGTCATTTGGGTCTTTTCTTGTGTTCTGTAATCTTTACCTCTTCCAACCATTGCTACCTGTTTTTTCAGGTGCGTTTGAGGTTACAGCGACTAAAGCGAACTGGTTACTAGCATCCTCAACGTTAGGGCTATCTGTCAGCTTAATCCCTTGGGCGGTGATTTCAGAGAAGATTGGAAGAAGGCCAGTGATGCTATTCAGCCTAGTACTCATGCCGCTTGTTGGTGTGGCGTCTCTATTGATTGATTCTTTCTGGGGCTTGGTTGCTATTCGGGGTTTAATGGGAATCACGCTAGCAGGCTATGCGGCGGTTGCTGTGGCCTATATGGCTGATGAGTTTAGCCCAACGGCATTGGTTGTCGCTGTTGGGGGTTACATTAGCGCAAACTCGTTGGGAGGCATTTTTGGTAGGCTTTCCGGCGGTATGATGGCAGACTTTTTTGGCTGGGAAGGGGCAGTTGCTTCCATGGCAATATTCACTGCTTTGGGTATGGTAATGGTGTATTACCTGCTGCCACATCAACGTCAGTTTGTGGCTTCGCAAGATTCTTTCTTCAAGCAGTTTCGTGTTGTTGGTCGCCACATCAAAAATCCAATTCTCTGGATGGCAATGGTCGTTGGGGGAATTAACTTTGCGCTATTCGTCAACATCTACTCTGTGACAACATTTCGTCTGCTTGAAGCGCCATTCAGTTTGCCGGTCGGTGTGGCTTCAGCCATTTTTATCTGCTATCTGGCCGGTACCTTAACGTCTCGATTTAGTGGTCGTTGGGCCAACCGTTACTCGCCAATATCAGGAATGACGTTCGGCACATTGGTGACTTTGATGGGGGTGATGATTGCCAGCATTGAGCACCCCGCAACCGTCATTATTGGTCTCCTCATCGTAAGTGGTGGTGCTTTCTTCACTCATTCCCTGGCTTACGGCTGGGTGAGCCGTCGGGCTACCCAAGGAAAAGCGACAGCTACGGCTCTGTATTTGGTTCATTACTATGTCGGCGGCAGTTTAGGCGGTTTTTATCTGATTGGATGTTGGGAAATGGGCGGTTGGCATGCCGTCACCTTGGGTGCTATGTCTTTAGCTGCCGCGAACATTGTGTTGATTCAATTATTGGGTGCTAAAAACAAAAAGGTTCCTGTTGAGGAACCTTGTTAATGCGTCACAGTATTTTTGAGTTAATTGACTAGCTCCAGCCAAGGGCGCTTCTGACCATCTTCAACCAGATCTTCTTCCTGATCATAAGTGCTGCTCTGGTCGCGGCCCCCATTTTTCGCCTTAAACAGGGCTTGGTCAGCTTGTTCAAGTATCAGCGAAAGATCATCGCTCTTACAAAGACTGGTGCTGATGCCAATAGAGGTGGTCACTTTAAGTGGCTCTGACACTCCTTCTACCTCTATGCCCATATCACGAACACGGGTCATGATGCGGTCAGCCACCAGTTGCGCGTTGTTGGCGCTGCATCGCGGTAAAAACAGAATAAACTCCTCACCGCCAAATCGGCCAAAAATATCACTCTTACGCTGTGTTTCCTGCACGGCTTGAGTAAAAGCCTGAAGCACGATATCCCCGGCATGATGACCGTACCTGTCGTTTACTCGCTTGAATCTATCGAGATCCATCAATAAGACGGAATAAGGGCGGGATTTGGTTCGGGTGTTCTCGAAATCTCGCTTGGCAAGTGTCAGTAGCATTCGGCGGTTATAAACCCCAGTGAGTGGGTCTAACGTGGCGTGGCGGTAGAGTCGCAGCATCATGTGTAGCTTGGATGTTTGTGCCCAAATCACGAGGAAGCCAACGACGGTTTGTAGCCAGTAAAGTGCAATAGTGTCGAAAGACAACAGCGCGCCACTTTGAGTGTCGACATAAATTTGGGACGCGGCGATGATTAGCATGACACAGACGGATTCTTTCACTGTAAGTGGCAGAATGGTCAAGATAACCACATATACGAAGGGAAGCAGGTTGTAGCAGTAGCTGAACGCATCAATATTATGTGGGTAGCCAAGCTGGTGATTGCTCAACATGTAGAACATGTTGAGACTAACGACCAGCGCGAACATAGCGTTCCTGCATGCATTGAGCGTGCTGCGTTGACTTGTTGTCCAGCCAACAAATAGCAGGACAGCACAAAGTTTCAGGCGGAGTATCGCGAGCGTGGTAACTGACTCATCAAGAAGCAGTGCATCAACAGGGATCCACAGTGCACACAACGCTGCCCAAATGTAGCAAAGCGCTACAATGCGCGTGCGTAAATAGGTTGCACGAGTAGTATTGAATGCAGCAGCATGCGAGCGAGCTGTAAGCAACTCGCCGAGCTGGGTTTTGTACTGTGATAAGGACAGTTCCATATCCCGCACGTATCATCCTGTCTGATAAAGTTGTCGTTTCGCCTGTTTTTTAGGCGGTCAAAAGGTAATATTTTGAACCGTGTTCACAATTGTAACTATGTTATAAAAACAGTTACATATAGTTGCGACTGAATGCAAAATAATCATTACGTTCTGTGATCGTCTCAATGTTGTTACACACAAAAGATGTGGTTTTATACCGAAACAATCTGAAAACTCTTGACTCATAACGTTTGGGTATAAATCGACCTAAAGGTATATAATCTGCGTTCATTTGATTTGGGTGATAAAAGATGTACGAAATTTTTAGCGCCGTAATACTTACCGGTGTTTTAGGAGCGCAAGCAGTTCTGGCCTTGGTTCTGCTGAAAGGGGATATTTGTCCTGGGCAGCGCGGACGTTTGCACAAAGCTTTCTGGTTTTTGGTCGCTGGCTGGGCGGTGACAATTCCTTTCTCGCCATTTTCAGCGCTGCCTTTTATTACTCTCGGCATTTTTTCTCTGCGCTCCAAGTCAGGCAAAACCCGTCAATCGGGCCCGGTTCCGCTGTTACATTTATCGAATGGATTTGGCGTTTTGGCGTTGCTGATGTCCGGTGTTGGGCAAGGTTTGTTGCCAACCTTACTGATGCTCTCGCAAGTTCTGTTGGTAGGTGCAATCACCGCACATTGCCTTCTGGTTAGAGCACGCTCTCGCCTTCAGGCGTTTCACCGTATTCTGCCAGTGATTGGCGTTGTTGCAGCGATGCTGACAGCGGTAACATTGGCTGTAGGCAGTATGATGCTAGAACCAGATGCGGCAAATGCGTTGGTGAATTCAGTGCTGATGAGTCTTGGTTTGGCTTTGGCGGGTGTGGTGGTCTGGGCCTCCCACTTGCTTCGTCAGACAGCGCCCCATATTGCGCAGCTTTGCGTGTCTTTGATAGTGATTGGTTGCGCTTCTGGTGTGGCATTGTCAACAATGATCTAACCGGCTGTAAGCTGTCTCAGCAACAATAAAAAGGCACGTGAAGTGCCTTTTTTGTTGCCTGATTCGTACTGGCAATGTAGCAATCGAACTATGCTTTACTCATGTCCCCACGTGTAGGATTGCCGTCATGGAAATACACAACCTTGATCATCTCGATAGCGCCATTATGTATGGCATCGTCAATGAAAAGCTGCGCCTTGAGTGCTCTTCACTGGATGACTTAGCGTCTCAGTTCGACCTCGATTTACAAGAATTCCAAGCGAAAATTGATGCCATGGGTTGCTATTACGATCCTCTGGTGAATCAACTTCGCCAGAAATAGTCCATAGGGTCTGCTGATCTTTGGTGGTTAAATTTTGTTCTAGCCCTAAAACTATACGCGCTTGATCCCTTCCAAGTGCGTATGGCATTGGTTCCGAGCTGTTGAAAAGAATGCCTTAAGGTAAGGACGTTGCGCTTCTTGGTTTCTAACGGCGGCAAACAAACGTCTCCATAACCCTTTACCTAATGGTCTGTCTACTACCAAACCTTGTCGCGAGAATTCACTGATCGCCCAGTTGGGGAGTGCGGCCACACCAAGCCCTGCCGTGACCATTTGAATCAGCATCAGCGTATTGTCCGCCGATTTGAAGTTGGCAGGTTCTATCCCCGCTGGCTGCAGGAAGTGCCTAATTACATCCATTCTTTGGCGCTGAACGGGATAGGTAAGCAAGGTTTCATTGGCCAAATCTTCTGGTTCAATGCGCTTTTTCTTTGCAAGCGGGTGAGTGTCTGCCAGCACAAGCCGCATCTCGAAATCAAAGAGGGCTTCGTAGTGAATTTCACTGCGCGGCGCAATGTCTGACGTGATCACCAAATCTAGTTCTCCGCCAGCAAGTGCTGGCAAAGGCTCAAAGCCGAATCCTGATGAGAAATCGAGCGTCACCAGAGGCCAGCTGATTTTGTATTCCTTAAGCGCGGGCATCAGCCATTGGAAACAAGAGTGACACTCAATGGCCATGTGCAGGCGTCCTTGCGCATCTTCCTTCAAAGCGGCCAACTCAGTTTCTGCCTGAGCGAGTCTCGGCAGAACATCATCTGCCAGTTTCAGCAGTACCTGGCCTTCTGCGGTAAAGCGCACAGGGCGGGTTTTACGCAGAAACAGAGGCGCGCCGATACGCTGCTCTAAGTCTTTGAGCTGATGACTCAATGCGGATTGAGTCAGACACAATTGCGTGGCGGTTGAGGTCAGAGAACCTGTATCTCTCAGTACAGCCAGCGTACGTAAGTGTTTCACTTCTAGCATGAATTTTTCTCAATATCCGTTTGAGTCATTTGAGTTTGTTTTATGCACTCTAATGAATCAATGTGGACATGTAAACATCTGGACGGCTAAAAATGAGGAAAGAGTCATGACCACAACGCATATTCTTGGTTACCCTCGCATCGGTAACAAACGCGAACTGAAATTTGCACTCGAACAATACTGGCAAGGTGAGATCTCTCAACAAGGATTGCTTGATGTGGGTGCGACAATTCGTCATCACAATTGGCAGGTACAAAAAGACGCAGGGCTGTCGTTTGTCACTGTCGGTGATTTCGCTTGGTACGATCAGGTTCTTCAAACCAGTTTGACGTTGGGACACATTCCTAATCGCCACCGCAACGGCCACCCTGATTTAGATACCTTGTTCCGCATTGCCAGGGGCAAAGCGCCAACCGGTTGCAGTTGTGCCGCGTCAGATATGACGAAATGGTTCAACACCAATTACCACTACATTGTTCCTGAATTCACCAAAGAGGATCAATTCAACCTGAGCTGGAATCAAATCTTCGATGAAGTCAACGAAGCACAGAAGTCGGGTCACAGTGTTAAACCCGTGATTCTTGGCCCGCTCTCTTATTTGTATTTGGGTAAAGAGAAAGAAGAGGGGTTCAACCGCTTGGATCTGCTACCTCGATTATTGTCTGTGTATCAGCAAATCTTTGCCAAATTCAAAGCACAAGGTGTGGAGTGGGTGCAGATTGATGAACCTATTCTGGCGCTTGAATTACCAGAAGCTTGGCGAAAAGCTTACAAGCTCGCTTATCAAGTGATTGCAGGCGATGTGAAACTGCTGCTGACAACCTACTTTGAATCAGTGGAGCAACAACTCGACATCATTTCTCAATTGCAAGTGAACGGCTTGCACATCGACTTGAGCGTGGCTCCACAACAGCTTGATGCTGTGCTCAACTCTGTTCCCCGGAATTGGATTGTTTCCTTAGGCGCCATCAACGGCCGTAATGTTTGGAGAGCCAACCTGAACACCTGGATTAAAACACTGACTCCGGCAATCGAAAAATTGGGGGACCGTGCTTGGCTTTCAACCAGTTGTTCGTTGCTGCATACACCTGTGGATTTGGAGCAGGAAACCGACCTGGAGCCAGAAGTTGAATCCTGGCTCGCCTTTGCCAAACAGAAAACTGGCGAAGTCGTGTTACTTGCGGAAGCGCTGAGCGGTAACGAAACGGCTATCACGAAATGTGCTGAATACAGCGCTACGATTGAAGCCCGTGCGACCAGTACCCGAGTGAACAAGCCAGAAGTTCAGTCGAGAGTGAATGCGATTACAGACGCTTTGGCGAAGCGCGATGTGGACTACGGCCAGCGTGCAGAAGCGCAGAGAGCGACGCTGAAACTACCATTATTCCCAACGACAACTATTGGCTCCTTCCCGCAGACTGGAGAAATCCGCCAGCAGCGCCGTGCTCACAAGGCTGGAAATCTTACCGATGCAGGTTACAAGTCAGCAATGCAAGGACACATAAAAGATGCCATCAAACGTCAAGAGAAGCTGGGGCTCGATGTACTGGTTCACGGCGAGCCGGAACGAAATGACATGGTGGAATACTTTGCCGAGAATCTGGATGGTTTTGCAGTAACCCGATTTGGGTGGGTACAAAGTTATGGGTCGCGTTGCGTGAAACCTGCATTGATTGTTGGGGATATTTCCCGCGAATCACCCATTACTGTTGAGTGGGCGACTTATGCGCAGTCGCTGTCAGAAAAGCCAGTCAAAGGTATGCTGACGGGGCCGGTGACAATTTTGGGTTGGACTTTCCCTCGTGAAGACCTTTCGCGCCAACAAATCGCTGAGCAAATCGCGCTGGCGTTGCGTGATGAAGTCGCAGACCTTCAGGATGCGGGCATCAAGATCATCCAGATTGACGAACCTGCTATTCGAGAGGGCATGCCGCTGAAAGCGAGCGATTGGAAAGCTTATCTGGAATGGGCGGTAAATGCCTTTAAGATCTCAGCGGCAAGTGCAGTGGCTGACACTCAAATCCATACCCACATGTGTTACAGCGAGTTTAATGACATTATCGATTCGGTTGCAGCACTGGATGCCGATGTCATTACCATCGAAACCTCGCGTTCTGACATGGAGCTGTTGCAAGCTTTTGAAGAGTTTTCGTACCCGAATGAAATTGGCCCGGGTGTCTATGATATCCACTCACCAAACATTCCGTCGGTAGAAAGTATTGTTGGACTGCTGGAAAAGGCACGTAAAACAATTCCTGACCAGCGTTTGTGGGTGAATCCAGATTGTGGCCTGAAAACCCGTAACTGGACTGAAGTGGAATCAGCACTGGCTAACTTGGTGGAAGCGGCGAAAACATTGCGCTCTGCTACACAGTAGAAAAGTTTACGGAACGTTAACAAAATGCTCGGGTCTTTTTAAAGGTCTGGGCATTATTGTATTTCAACGTGTGGTTATTCTGTATTGATTGCCCAATGCTGGCGGGATCTAAGATTATGTTCAACAATTAGTTAACATCTTGAAAAGGACGATGAAGGGATGGCGAAGCGGGTTTTATATTCAACGATACTTACAGTCTTTGTGGGGCTGTTTTTTTCGTTCCTTGCCGCTATGTCACTTTATCAGTCTGAACAGCAGTCGATTGAACATGAAATCCAGAAGGACGTAGAGAATGCCGCGCTATCTCTTGGGCGCGAGCTGAACATCGGTATCGAGCTTATGTATGCCCTCAGAAATCAACTTGTGATGGATGAAGGCATTAACGAAGAGTCCTTTGTCGAGCTCTCCCAAGCTGTGATGGACAGACACCCCAACATCCATGCGATGGAGTGGGCGGAAGTGGTCAGTGAAATCGATCGTGAATTATACGAAGCTGAAGCGGCACTGGAGTTCGCGCTGTTTGAAATCGTCGAGGTGAATGAGGAAGGGAACCTTGTTTCTGCCGCTTCCCGTAATCGCTATTTTCCTGTTCGATATATCCATCCGTATGAGCAAAATCAAAATGTCTTGGGCTTTGATCTTGCTTCCCGTCCTTCGATGAAAGACGCGCTTGAAATGAGTTGGTATCGAGGGGTACCGATAGCGACTCCAGCCATCCGTCTAAAGCGTGAATTCGAGGATCACAGTGGATTCTTGATGCTACTACCGGTTTTTTTCGGCGATCCGGAAACGGATGCGGACAGGGAGGATGCACTTCGCGGCTTCTTGGTGGCATTGTTTGATGTTTCCGATATTTTTGACCTTGCTATCAACAATACCGTGAAAGAGTCGATCAATCTTGAATTGGTGGATAAAGGGCTCTCGGAACAAAGCGATATCATTTACTCCAATGTCGTGGACTTGGGCCAGCCGCCTGTAGAAACACTCACTTACGGATCTGAGCCGATTTTCTTTGCAGGTCGTGAATGGCTGCTACGTGGCACGCCATCGGCTGCTTATGTCCATTCCAGAATGAGCATTTTCCCGCACCTGATATTCTTTATCGGCGTACTGATCTTCTCATTACTTGCCTATCTACTTTATATGCTTCAGCACCGCGCACTGACGATTCAAAAGCGTGTGGATGAGAAAACCCGGGAGCTTCGCGAGGCCAACAAGAAACTGGAAAAGCTCTCTAAGAGTGATGGACTGACGGGTTACTACAACCGCGAGTACTTTGAGCAGAGTGTCCAAGCGGAAGTGCGTCGTACACAGCGCGACAGCCTCTACATCAGCCTGATGATCATCGAAATCGACAATATGTCGACGTACAACGTCAAACATGGTCGTGTGGCCGGGGACAAAGCGATTCGCCTTATAGGTTCTGCTATTGCAGATACCATGAAGCGTCCTGGTGACTTGCTGGCGCGTTACAGTGGGGAAACTTTCGCGGTGCTGCTGCCAAACACCAAAGACGGTGCGCCCATGGCTGAAGCGTGCATAGAAGCAGTGAAATTGTTAAGACTGCCATTCGACAAAGAAGTGGGATCAGAGATTATTTCTATCTCGATTGGTGGTGTGACTGTACATGAGGCAAAATCACTGGAAGCTTCTAAGGTGTTGGCTTACGGTGAGGTTGCGCTTGGCAAGGCTGTGGCAGAAGGAAGAGGAACCTTCAGTTGGGTCTATATGCCTGAAATCATACAGCCTCCCGGAGGAGGCTGTTAGAAACATCTGGATTTAGATCAGGTGTTCGAATCACTTCGTGTTTGGAATTAGTTTACCCAGTCACGAAGTTGGAACGTCAGTACGTGATCGCTGTTTTCCAGAACCAGAGTTTGCTTAGTCAGGGTCACGTCACTCCAATCACCCAACACTTTAGTCATAACACCTTCCAGCTTCATCGCAGGCTCGGGACACGCCATCATGGTGCTAGCCATCTTATCGATGCGGAACTTATCACCTTTCAGCTCGCCTTGACCAAAGTAGCGGTTACAACCACCGTGGCCGTTTGCTGTGAATGACTCACCAATTTCAAGACTCGGTGCTGCAAAACCTTCTGGCAGATTCAGTGGTTGACCATCAACGCTTTCCAAAACCCAGTTGTGGTGTTGCATGTTAGCTTTAGACACTTCCATTGCGTCACCTTTGCCTGAAGTGCTGGTTGCACAGCCTGCCAGAATTGCAGGAGCGACCAGCATTGCGATTGCCATCTTTTTCATTATTAACTCCAGATTAATCTCTGAGTGTTTCTACATTTCGTCACGTAGAGACAGCGCCTGATTGGCTTGGTTCAATATTTTGACCCCATGATTATTATGAATCTTAATCGCTTAGCAAGTCAGAAATCTGTCAAATTGGTATTAAATTGCGGAACTTGGACAGGGTTTGTTCGTTTTAAGAATTGTCTCAACGACCCATACCCAAACGACCTGAAGATGCTCGTATTCAGAGGTCATCAATGCGTTCAATTCGAGGCAAATTTCGTGAGGAATAGTCATTCTATTTCCGTGGAATTTAACGAAGAAGTGGGCGCATTGAGGTCCTCCCTTCGGGCGAGTTGACTGACGCCGTGCTCTTTGTTGTTCCTTTTTGATGGAGGTGGCTACACCTGCAAAGGAACGCCGCGATCACAACGCCAGTCAATCTCGCTGAATCATGCATCTTCAGGTTGTTTGGGTATATTAACCGAAATGACGATATTTTATAAATATCAGTGATTTATATTGGAGTGTTTTTTAGGGCAGTATGAAAAAAGCCCCCGGGAGACGGGGGCAAAATAATCCATCGCGATTGTTATAGTAGTAATGAGAAGCTCTTGTGCTCAACGGTTAGCTTTTTAGCCAAAGTCGCCGTTCACATACCCACGTGTACGGTCGTCACGCGGATTGGCGAACAGGTTAGTTGTTTCGTCATGTTCAACCAGTTCACCCATCAGGAAGAAGGCAGTGCGGTCAGAGATACGACGCGCTTGTTGCATGGAGTGTGTCACGATAACGATGGTGTAGTTCTTCTTAAGCTCTTCCATCAAATCTTCGATTTTCTTAGTCGCAATCGGGTCAAGTGCAGAAGTAGGTTCGTCCATTAGAATCACTTCTGGTTCCATGGCAATGGTACGGGCGATACATAAGCGTTGCTGCTGGCCGCCAGACAGACCAAAAGCGTGAGATTTCAGGCGATCTTTTACTTCATCCCAAAGCGCTGCACCGCGAAGACTTTTTTCTACCACTTCATCCAGCTTTTTCTTGTCAGTCACGCCTTGTGCACGGAGGCCATAAGCCACGTTGTCGTAGATGCTCATCGGGAATGGGTTTGGCTTTTGGAATACCATGCCGACCTTAATGCGAAGGCTGGCGATGTCGATATTGCCGTAAACGTTCTCGCTATCCATGTCTAAGCGACCGTTAATTTTCACACCTTCAATCAGGTCATTCATGCGGTTCAGGCAACGCAGTAGGGTAGATTTACCGCAGCCTGAAGGGCCAATCAGTGCCGTCACTTTCTTACTTGGGATCGGCAGCGTGATGTCTTTTAGTGCGTGGTTAGCGCCGTTGTTATAAAACAGGTTCAGGTTTTCGATATCGAATTTGTTTGCTGTGTTCATTGCAGTTGCAGTCATCATTGTGTTCTCTCCCGGGCTCAGTAAGTGGCTTTGCTAAATTTGCTGGCGATAAGCTTGGTCAGCATGTTGATAAACAGCACGACAACAATCAGCACTGTCGCGGTGGCATACGCCTGGTTCCATTCGTGAATGGTGTAGAGCTCCTGGGTTAATTTGTAGAGGTGTACGGTCAGTGTGCGGCCTGAATCCAGCACGCTTTCTGGGATACGTGCGACCATACCTGCTGTCAGAAATACCGGTGCAGATTCACCAATGACGCGACCAACACTCAAAATGATGGAAGTCACGATGCCTGGCATGGCACTAGGCAGAATCAGTTTCCAGATGGTGTAGATTTTAGATGCACCCAGACCATACGAACCTTCTCGATAGGTTTGAGGCACCGCCATCAGCGCTTCCTCGGTGGTACGGATAATCACTGGCAGGATGAGAATGCTCAGCGTCAGTGCACCAGAGAGGATAGAGAAACCAAGCCCTAGCACGGCAACAAAGAATGTCATACCGAACAGACCGAAGATGATAGACGGGATACCCGCCAGTGATTCAGTACAAAATCGAATCACTTTCACCAGACGGCTTCCTACTTTTGCGTATTCGGTCAGGTAGATTGCCGTCATGATGCCGATAGGCGCTGCGATAGAAATAGAGGCGATAACCATATAGATGGTTGAAACAATCATCGGCCAGATACCGGATTGCTCACCAATACGGGTGTAATCACTGGTAATGAATGACCAATCGACGTATTGCAGGCCATTACTCAGGATGTACCAGATAATCCAGAAAAGGAAACCGACGGTCATTGCTGCTGCAGCCCAAACGGTAACCAGTGAAATTTTGTCTTTCATTTGACGGTTCAACATGGTCATTACCTCGCTTTTTCGCGGTTAAGGTAAAGCAGTGATGCGTTCAGGATCATGATAAAGACCAGAAGGACGATACCTGTTGCGTAGAGAGCACTGGCGTGGACACCTGATGCGTATGACATTTCCAGCGCGATGTTGGCGGTCAGCGTGCGCGCTGATTCGAGTAAACCGTTGGGCATAGCAGGTGCATTACCCATCACCATGATAATGGCCATGGTCTCTCCCAATGCGCGGGCGACGCCAAGGATGACGCCCGTCATGATGCCTGAGCGCGCTGCAGGAACCAGCAACTTGAAGGTGGTGAACATCGGCGATGCACCAAGCGCCAGAGAGCCTTCTTTATAGGCCTTTGGTACTGCGCGCAGCGACGTTTCAGAGACAGCGATAACCGTTGGCAGAATCATGACAGCAAGAACGATGATACCCGCCAGTAGTGTGTTACCCGCTGGAACGTTGAAGATGTCCTGAATCATTGGCACGATAATCACCAGACCGAAGAAGCCGTATACCACAGATGGGATACCTGCCAAGAGTTCAACGGCTGGACGGATGATGTTTGCCAGCCATTTTGGGGCAACTTCAGCGATAAAAACGGCGGTTAAAACCGCGACTGGCACGCCCAGCGCGACAGCGCCTGCGGTTGATGCCAGCGACGCCACAATCATTGGCGCGATGCCGTAAAGGGCTGGTGGCAGCCATTCTGAGCCGGTGACGATACCGGTAACACCGGCTTCCTGAATAGCAGGGAGGCCTTCACGGAAAATAAAGAAGCCGATAGTCGCTAGAGACAACACGCCCAGCGCAGCGGCTGTCAGGAATAACGTGCGGAAGATGTCTTCGCGCCAATCTCGGCGCTTACCATTCCCCAGCTTGCCTGCCGGGATTTGGATGGATTGTTCGGTTGCGATGGTCATAGTTGCTGTCCTTTGTGTCATAAGATGACAGTAGGGAAATGCTTAAAAACTCAATAAAGGTGGCCCACCAAAACTTGGCAGGCCAAGGGGGATTACTTAACTGGCACGTAGCCTTGGTTTGAAACGATTTTCTGACCTTCAGAAGAAACGACCCACTTCAGGAATTCATCTGCTGCTGGTGAAGGTTTGCCATCTTTGCTCAGAACCAGGAAAGGACGTGCGACTTTGTAATCGCCTGCAGCGACAGCTTCAGATGTTGGCTTAACGCCGTTTACTTTCACGGCTTTCAGTGACTCATCAATTGAACCTAGAGAGATATAGCCAATCGCGAATGGATTGTTGGCGACGATAGTTTTGATCACGCCATTACCATTACCTACTTGAGCTCGCTGGGAGATAGCAGACACCTTCATACCGTTAACTTTACGCTTCAGACCCATGATGTCTTCGAATGCGCCACGGGTGCCCGATGCTGTATCACGGGTAACCACAACGATTGGCTTGTTTTCGCCACCAACCTGAGACCAGTTCTGCACTTCACCACGGTAGATTTTTGCGATGTCTTCGATAGTGAGGTCATCCAATGTGTTCGCGTTGTTAACGACAACGGCGATACCGTCGCGAGCAATAACGGTTTCTTTTAGCGCAGGTTCTTTTTCTGAATCTTTCAGCTCACGGGATGCCATGCCGAACATTGAGGTACCATTTTTCGCCGCTTTTACGCCAGCTGACGAACCTGTGCCTTGTACTTCGATAAAGGTTTTGTCGTTCTGCGACTGGTAAGTTTCAGCCAGAACTTCCATAACTTCTGTTACAGACGTTGAGCCAGAAACTGTGATTGTTTCTTGAGCAGTTGCAGTGTGAGCAACGAGCGCGCCGGCCATACAAAGTGCGGTGAATGCTTTTGATTTCATTATAGATTTCCTTAATCGTTGCCTTTCTCAAAGGTCGTATATGAGTCAACGATTGCAACTTTAGGTCTCTTTTATGACACTCATGTTTCAACAAAATTAAGCATTAATGACGACGAACTGAGTTAGATATGAGTCGAATGGTTTGCTCGAAAGACATTGTTTATGTCAATGAAAGAGGAGGGATAGGCCGAAACGTACCTTAGTTTTGACTGGCAACGCGTGAATTGACCAATAGCGTTTCGTTCAGCCAAGCGTCTGTTTGGGCGAGGTTCATTGGGCGTCCGTACCAGTAGCCCTGGATTTTGTCACATCCTATGGAGACTAGATACTGCCCCAAGGCTTCGGTTTCTACCCCTTCTGCGACTACCCTGCAATCCAGGCTATGTGCGAGGTAAATCGTTGATCTGACGATTGCTTCGTGGTTACTGCTGTAGAGAAGGTCTGTTACAAAACTACGGTCAATCTTAATCTCGTCTATAGGCATGTTACTCAAAATCGACAGTGACGAGAAACCAGTACCGAAGTCGTCAATACTCAACGACACGCCGAGCTTTTTGATCTTCTCTAACACCGATCGGGCTTTGGCGGGGTTCTGCATCATACTGGTTTCAGTGATTTCCAGCGTTAGCTGGCCGGGATCGATCGCATAGCGACTAAAGAGCTTCGATAAATACGGCTCCAATGAATCATCTTCAATGTCTCTGGCCGACAGATTGACCTGAACTTGAGGAGTAATGGAAAGATTCCGCCAAACGGCCAGTTGGGCAACTGTGGTTTCCAGTACCCAATGGGTGATTTTTTTGATCGCATTGGTCTGCTCAGCAAGAGGGATGAAATCGTCCGGGCTCACACTGTAACCGTCGCTAAGAGGCCAGCGAATTAAGGCTTCGAATGTTGTGTTATGTGGACTATGCACATTCATGACTGGCTGAAAATTTAACTCGAAGTCCATGGTTTCCACTGCATTGTGAAGCATGGCAGCAAGTTCTGTTTTGTCGTAGAAGTGGCTCGACGCGGCAGGTTCATAGATGGCGTAGGGCGCCTGAATGCGTTTAGCGTTGTACATGGCGACTTCAGCGCGCTTAAGGACCTCTTCGGCGTTGCTGCCGTGCTCCGGAAAAAGCGCAACACCCACGGTGTTGGTGAGATTCACATCGTGATCATTGATAGTCAGCGGGTGGTCTAAATAGCTCTGAATACTTTCGATGTATTGGGCGATATTGATATTTTCTGGGTCGCTAAGGATCATGGTGAAGCGGTTCCCGCTGGACCGGGCGAGGAAGATTTCATCTTCGACAAACTCTTTAAGCCGGGTAGAGAACTGTGCAAGTAACACATCGCCTTTCTGATGGCTGAAGACTTCATTGATGTTATTGAAGTTATTGATATCAATGATGATTAAGGCAAAGTGCTGTTGAGAAGTGTTATAATTAATGACTTGTTGGCCAATAGTGTTCAACAAAAAACGACGGTTCGGCAATCCGGTCAGTGGGTCATGAGACGCGTTGTGACGTTGTTGAAACTCTGCGAACGCGATGCGCTCCATGCTTTGTGAGACAACACCAAAAATCATGACGCAGAAAATGCCCCCGCCGAAAAAGACCGCGGCAACAATGAATTCGATCATGGTGGCTTCAGGTTGACGAGACAGGAAGGCTGCGAAAATGACGTAACCCAGCACGAAACCAAGCATTACTGGAATGAAACTGAAAGTAGATGGACGGCGGTCGCGACGATATAGAGCGATCGATGATTTCAGCGCCGAAATTAGGGCGAGCATTCCGAGTATGACAAGCACTATCGAGACGGTTTTTATCATCGTCCTATCACTTCGCCTGCGTTGAAATATTAAGGTCAACAAACCTTGAAAGGGATTAACGCTGCCTTGATATGCCAAGACAGCATAAGCTGTTATAAATGTAGTAGAGATTTTTCAATAGTGAGAAAACTATCAGCAAATCAATGAGATTGTGTTAGGTAATGCAGACAGGGCAGGTTGGGTATTTAGGCAGATTGAAGTTGCGCCATTCGCTGGTCATCGCATCGTAGAACATGACCTTACCTGTTGGCGCAGGTGCAAAACCTGACAATAGTTTAATAGCCTCTAGAGCCTGACAAGCACCAATGATACCTACGACAGGACTGAGAATTCCGGCCTCAACACAGCTCAGCGCCTGATCACCAAAAAGTGCGCTGAGGCATTGGTAGCATGGCTCGCTCTCTCTGTAGGTGAAAATCGCTATATGTCCTTCTAGGCGAATAGCAGCGCCACTCACCAATGGCTTTTTCGCCTCAAAGCACAGACGGTTTAACTGGTTGCGGGTTTCTACATTATCTGAGCAATCCATCACTAAGTCGTGCGAATGAATTAGCTGACGTAAGGTTTCGTCGTCCAATCGCTTTGGAATAGTATCTACAACAATGTGAGGGTTGATTTTACGGAGGCTCGCAGCTGCTGATTCGACTTTTAGTTCACCAATCGTGTCGTCACTGTGCAGCACTTGGCGCTGTAAGTTTGAGAGCTCAACCTTGTCGTCATCAACAAGGCTCAGTTTCCCGACTCCGGCGGCGGCAAGGTATTGGGTGGCAGCACAGCCAAGACCGCCTGCACCCAATACCAGAATACTGCCTTTCTTAAGCGCTTCCTGACCATCAAAATCAAACTGACGTAGAATGATCTGACGGTTATATCTGAGTTCTTCTTCAGGAGAGAGAATATCCACGCTTTCCTCAGTTCAACACAGCATCAAAAGGTTCAATGGTGACAGTTTCGCCCACTTCGACATGACCACGGTTTTGCTCAAGCACCGCGAAACAGTTCGCCAGTGACAGAGAACTGAATGCACCTGAACCTTGGTTGCCCGTTGTTGAAACCAACAAATCGCCATTTTCATCCGTGCGATAAATTGCACGTTGATAATCTGCACGGCCTGGTGCTTTCTTGAAGCGGGTTGCGGCTTTGGCTTTCAGCGCTATTGAAGGTTGCCACTGCGTATGGCCTGCCAATTTGGCCAAAAGCGGCTGAACCAAAACGTGCAGCGTGACAAGCACTGAAACTGGGTTGCCTGGTAGACCGCAGAAGAGGGCGTCTTTCACTTTGCCGAAGGCAAAAGGCTTGCCCGGCTTTATGGCGATTTTCCAGAATCCGACTTCGCCTTCCTGATCCAAAATGTCTTTGGTGTAATCGGCTTCACCCACGCTGACGCCACCGGAAGTCACAATCACATCGGCTTCAGCTGCCGCTTTGAGGAAGGCCTCACGAAGTTGGTCAGGACAATCAGGAATCACGCCGAGGTCAATGGCTTCGCAATGCATCTTCTCAAGCATGGCACGAATGGTGTAGCGGTTGCTGTCGTAGATTTCACCTTTGCCCAGTGTTTCACCCACCTGTCGTAATTCATCACCTGTCGAGAAAAAGGCGACTTTAGGACGGCGTATAACGGTAACGTCAGCAATGCCCAGTGTTGCGAGCATTGGCACTTCGCGTGGTGTCAGTAGTGTGCCTTTTGGAATAACAACGTCACCTGCTTTAACGTCATCGCCAATCGGGCGGATGTTTTGCTGTGGCTGGGCAGATGTGGTGAAAGTGATCTGGTCGCCTTCAACTATCGTTTGTTCTTGCATGATAACGGCGTCTGCACCTTCCGGTACTTCTGCACCAGTCATGATGCGAATACAACTGCCTTTCGGCCATTCGCCTTCAAAAGGAACACCGGCAAATGATTTGCCTGCTAACGTCAAGGTGCTGGATTCTCCCAAATCGCTGGTACGAAGTGCGTATCCATCCATGGCAGAGTTAGCGAAAGGCGGCACGTTTAGCGGTGAGCGGATGTCTTCCGCGGTAATGCGGTTTTGCGCATTAACAAGAGAGGCCACTTCTGTTTCGGTGAGTGGCGTTGTGTTCTCAAGAAGGGTAGAAATAGCCTCAGAAACGGGCATCAATCCCGGCGTGTCGCAGCAACCCATGTAAATACTCTCATTCGGTTTTTGAATACTGTAGCCGATTGCGAACGTCAGGTCATATGACGTGACTTTGATGCTTAGCCTATGATCTCTATGTAGAGATGTACATATGGCTCTCGCCATCGGGGCAACGAGATTTATGTCAGAGCGTATTCCGCCCAGCTCGTAGAAGAAAGGCGGTATTATCGCAAACTTTGTGGGCGGAAACTAATGCCCACACGCAATTCGAGGTGTAATTTTCCTAGTATTAACGTTATGCTTCAAAATTCTGACAGCACATTGATCCTTGTCCTCAAAAGGCGAGTAATAAATAAAACTATAACATTGGAACGATCCGAGGAATGACTATGACAGCATTGAGCGATTCTGCAAAACGAGTCCGTGAGGCGCTGATAGCACGTGGCATTGAGACTCCGATGCAGGCCGGTTCGTCGATGACCGCCCAAGAGAAGAAAGAGAAAATCGAATACCACATGCGCGAGATTCTGACTGCAATGGATCTCGACTTGGAAGATGACAGCTTGACCGAAACACCGATCCGCATAGCAAAAATGTATGTGGATGAGGTCTTTTCTGGCCTTGACTACACCAACTTCCCAAAAATTACAGTTATCGACAACAAAATGGGCTGTGACGAAATGGTGCGGGTAAAAGATATTACGTTGACCAGTACCTGTGAGCACCATTTAGTAACGATTGACGGAAAATGTACTGTGGCCTATCTGCCAAAGAACAAGATTATTGGACTTTCGAAGATTAACCGCATTGTGCGTTTCTTTTCCCAGCGCCCACAAGTTCAGGAGCGGTTGACGCGTCAAATCTTGGTAGCTCTGCAAACATTGTTAGAAACCGACAACGTAGCAGTCCATATGAATGCGACTCACTACTGTGTGAAAGCGCGTGGTGTTATGGATGCTACCAGTGCGACGACGACAACGGCTTTGGGTGGCATATTTAAATCGAATGCTTCAACCCGTGCTGAGTTTCTTCACGGCATCGGCTAACAATACCAATCGTAGTAAGTTTCTGATCACCTACCTGCTGTGATTGGTACAAATCAGGCTGGTATAAAACAGCTTAAAAAGAAAAAGCGCCGATTGGCGCTTTTTCTGTCTCTACCGTTTCGGATTATTTCAGAACAGCAGCAATACCTTTACATAGTGGGCCCATGTTTGAGCGGGTCATACCAGCAACGCTAATGCGTCCAGAGCCTACAATGTAAACACCGAACTCTTCTTTCAGTTGGTTCACTTGTTCTTTGGTCAGGCCAGAGAAAGAGAACATGCCGTTTTGACGTTCGATGAAGCTGAAGTCGCGGTCTACACCTTCTTCTTTCAAGGTCGCTACAAACAGTTCGCGCATTGCTTGAATACGAACACGCATGTCTGCCACTTCCTGCTCCCACTCTGCGCGCAGTGCCTCATCGTTCAGGATAACAGTCACAACCGCAGCGCCGTGTGCTGGTGGGTTAGAGTAGATAACGCGCGCAATGCTCTTTACTTGGCTAAATGCAGTTGCTGCTTGCTCGGCAGAGTGACCGACCAGTGTGAATGCACCAACACGCTCATTGTACAGACCGAAGTTTTTCGAGAATGAACTTGCGACCAGAAGCTCTGAACAGCTTTCAGTGAAAATACGCAGACCCGCAGCATCTTCTTCAACGCCTTTCGCAAAACCTTGGTATGCGAAGTCAAACAGAGGCAGAAGACCTTTTTCTTTCACCAGTGCTGCCAGTTGTTGCCATTGGCCAGCATCTGGGTCGATACCGGTTGGGTTATGGCAGCAGCCGTGCAGAAGCACAACATCACCAGCGTTTGCGGTTTGTAGGTCAGCCAGCATGGCATCGAAATCCATGTCTTTGGTTTCTGCGTTGTAGTAGCTGTACTGTGCTACTTCCAGACCTGCCGCTGCGAATACGCCATTGTGGTTTGCCCAAGTTGGGTTGCTGACCCAAACTTTCACGTCGCCAAGTTGGCGTTTAATGAATTCCGCCGCCAGACGAAGAGCACCGGTACCGCCCGGAGCTTGTGCAGTTTGTGCACGTTTGTCTGCAATTACTGGAGCGTCAGCGCCGAACAGCAGTTTTTGCACTGCCAGACCGTATTCAGGGGTACCTGGAATCGCCAGATAAGATTTAGTGGTTTCGTTTTCCAGCAGAACAGCTTCTGCTTTTTTAACTGTAGCCAGAACAGGGGTGTTTCCGGATTCATCCTTGTAAATACCTACACCCAAATTGATTTTCTCAGCGCGGGCATCGGCTTTGAATTCTTCGGTTAGGCCTAGAATAGGGTCGGCCGGAGCCGCAGCAATTTTTTCAAACATCTTCGTTCATCCATGGCGTTAGTAACTTTCTTTTTTTATAACATTTGGCTGATCGTAATAAAACGGAAATTTAAGGATTTTTTACGATTAGCTATCACTTGGCTACCGGATGACAATAAAGCCTCTATTTCTCTATCTTTTCTCATTGGCGTGATTCAGAACAGCCAAGTTTTGGAGGAGTGACACAAAATCCTGAAACATGCATGAGAAGGGGAGTGGGACGTGCCAGAGAAGACGAAAACCTCGCCCACCAGATGAAGAAAAATTACAGACAAAAAAGGCCGCTTTCGCGACCTTTTTAAACATCCAAAATGGATTAGAAGTTTGCGCTACGTGGTGTACGTGGGAATGGGATAACGTCACGAACGTTGCCCATACCTGTCACGTAAGAAACCAGACGCTCGAAGCCTAGACCGAAACCCGCATGTGGTACGGTGCCGTAACGGCGCAGGTCGCGATACCAGTTCATGTGTTCTGGGTCGATATTCATCGCACGCATACGCTCGTCTAGTACATCCAGACGTTCTTCACGCTGTGCACCACCGATGATTTCACCGATGCCTGGTGCCAGAACGTCCATGGCAGCAACAGTCTTACCGTCGTCGTTCAAACGCATGTAGAAAGCTTTGATGTCTTTCGGGTAGTTTTTAACGATAACAGGGGCGTTGAAGTGTTCTTCAGCCAGGAAGCGCTCGTGCTCAGAAGCTAGATCGATACCCCACTCAACAGGAAATTCGAACTTCTTGCCAGATTTGATAAGGATGTCGATAGCATCGGTGTAGTCTACCTGAGCGAAATCAGAGTCAACAAACTTCTCAAGACGGCTGATGGCCTCTTTATCGATACGCTGAGCAAAGAATTCCAAGTCGTCACGGCGCTCTTCAAGCACGGCCTTAAACACAAACTTCAGCATGTCTTCGGCCAGCTTTGCTACATCGTCAAGCTCTGCAAACGCGACTTCTGGCTCAACCATCCAAAACTCCGCAAGGTGGCGGCTGGTGTTTGAGTTTTCAGCACGGAAAGTAGGACCGAAGGTATAAACCTTACTGATCGCACACGCGTATGCTTCAGCGTTCAACTGACCAGATACTGTCAGAAAGGTCTCTTTGCCGAAGAAATCTTCGTTGTAATCTACCGCGCCTTTATCGTCACGTGGCAGGTTTTCCATATCCAGCGTAGAAACACGGAACATCTCACCAGCACCTTCAGCGTCAGATGCTGTGATTAGTGGAGCAGATACCCAGAAGTAACCTTGCTCGTGGTAGAAGCGGTGAATCGCTTGTGCCAGACAGTTACGTACACGTGCTACTGCACCAATGACGTTGGTGCGCGGGCGCAGGTGAGCCACTTCACGCAGGTACTCAATCGAGTGACGGGTTTTCGCCATTGGGTACGTGTCTGCATCTTCAACCCAACCAACCACTTTCACGTTAGTTGCTTGCAGCTCGTATGCCTGACCTTGTCCCGGGCTTTCTACCACTTTACCGGTAACTTCTACAGAGCAGCCTGTGGTAAGACGCAATACTTCTTCCTGGTAATTATTCAGCTCATTAGGAACAACCGCCTGAATAGGGTCAAAACAAGAGCCGTCATAAATGGCAAGGAAAGAAATACCGGCTTTTGAATCACGACGTGTGCGGATCCAACCGCGAACAGTGACTTCTGTGTCTACTGCCGCTTTGCCGTGCAGGACGTCTGCTACAGGCACATAGTTCATAATTTGCATCTAACTCCGTTGAAGAATATCCGACGATTCAGAGTCATCGGATTAGGATAATTCGCACTAGGACTGGCAAGTTTACCCGCATACCTGAGCTACCTCAAGATGCAGGTGTCGTAAGGATTGATGGTGCGATGAGATCGAAGAAAAAACCAGCTAAATTCGGAAGGTGGAGAGTTAAAGCAGTATTTGTTTTTTCCTTTTCACCTTGAGGTTTGCTTTAACTTCATTAGAGCTGTCCCCCATAGACAGGAAAAATTCAGAACTGATTCAGTTTGAGCTCAACGTAATAATTGAGTAGCATCGCCGCGCAATGTAAAAACTCTCGATCACAGGAACGCTAAAAATGCATACCGAACTGTTTAAAGAATTCATGTTTGAAGCGGCACACCGACTGCCGAATGTTCCAGAGGGGCATAAGTGTGGGCGCCTACATGGCCACTCTTTTTTGGTTCGTATCTATGTAGCAGGCGAAGTAGACCCACATACTGGCTGGGTGATTGATTTCTCCGAGATTAAACAAGCATTCAAACCGATTTATGATCGTCTTGACCACTACTATCTGAATGATATTGAAGGTCTGGAAAACCCAACCAGTGAAGTGTTGGCAAAGTGGATTTGGGATCAGCTCAAGCCTGAACTTCCAATCTTGAGCAAAGTGATGATTAAAGAAACCTGTACTGCGGGCTGTATTTACACGGGCGAGTGAGCGGTTCGATATTAATCGTTGAATAAGAAAGGGCCAAATTGGCCCTTTTTTTATGCCTTGAAAAATAAGCAGTCTATACGCTTAATTCAGGCAATCTCTAGATACTTATGCGTCTGTATTGATAAACGCCAGTTTCTTTTTATGCAGACTTCAATACACAGGTTTGTCGCACGTGCTTTTTGGCTGATAGGCTGCAGAGCAACTTCTTTTCCAGTTAAATCAGTATCTTTCAGTAGATCGTCAAGTTTCTCAATATCTGTTTCCGTGCCAACAGGGTGCTTAATTTCATTCGCACGTTGAAGTGCTTCTGCCAGCACAGGCAGTTTTCCACGCATGTTGATTTTAGGAGAAACCGTCACCCAAGTGTTTGGTGTAGCCTTCACAGCGTATGTGCCACTGGTTTCGATTTGACAACGATAACCTTCTGATTCTAAGAGTGAAGTCAGCGGAAGTAGGTCAAACATGCAAGGTTCACCACCGGTAATCACTACATGTTTTGCGCTGTAGCTGGCCTGCAAATGTGTGAGGACCTCTTCAGCAGTTACTTGGGTCCACAGCGGGCTGTCGCCGTTTTTGGTGATGATGGTACCAAAGTCCCGTTCGTCTGCTGGCAGGGTATCCCACGTCTGACGCGTATCGCACCAAGGACAGCCCACAGGGCAACCTTGGAGGCGAACAAAGACAGAAGGCACGCCGGTGAAGGTACCTTCGCCCTGAATGGTTTCGAAAATTTCGTTGACGTTGTACATACCGCTATAACAGTCACTGATTCTAAAGAGGGGGCAGATTATGTCAGTTTCAGTCGTGGCTGTCTTGACCCGAAATGAACAGAAACATCTGTTACAGATTGAAATGTCGCTAACTTGTTGATTTTAGGAAACTGAACAATTTGTCTATGCGGTAAATCAATTAGCTCGTGACGTGGTTCACGACATTATCTCATGACGCTTCACAATTACTTCGCAAAGTAAAAAAATTCAATATTAAAGAATTTCACAGGGAGCATGGGATGATCCTCGCCCAGCCAGGACATATAGATCACATCAAGCGTAACAACGCTGGAGCAGTATATAAGTTGATCGATCAGCTAGGGCCAATCTCCCGAATTGAACTCTCTAAGCGCAGCCAGTTAGCGCCTGCCAGTATTACCAAAATTACCCGAGAATTGATTGAAGCGCATTTGGTCAAGGAGACCGAATACGGTGAACCTGTCAGCCGTGGGCGTCCTGCGATTGGTTTGGTGCTGAATAATGATGGCTGGCAATTCCTCTCCATTCGCTTAGGGCGAGGGTATCTGACGCTGGCGTTACATGAATTGGGTGGCAACATTCTGGTGGAGGAACGTCACGATATTCTGGTTCTCGAGCAGGACATACTGCTTGAATTGATTCAGCAGCATATCAATCAGTTCTTCTCAACACATTCCAATGTCGTTGACCGTGTTACTGCCATCGCTGTCTCACTTCCTGGTTTAGTCAACAGTGCTCAGGGCATTGTGATTCAAATGCCACATTATGATGTTCACAACATGCCTTTAGGGCCTGCGATTCATCGTGCAACAGGTTTGCCAGTCTTTATCGGTAATGACACCCGTTCTTGGGCTCTGGCTGAAAAGCTATTTGGCAACGCACGTGATGTTGAGAACTCGGTGCTGATTTCCATTCATCATGGTGTTGGTGCTGGCATCATGATTGACGGTAAAGTGCTTGAAGGCCAGGTGGGTAACATTGGCGAATTAGGCCATATCCAGATTAAACCTTTCGGCAAGCGTTGCTATTGCGGTAATAGCGGTTGTTTGGAAACGGTGGCGAGCTTGCAAGCCGTGTTAGAAGATGCACAGGTACTGCTGAACCAAGGCCATGAAAGCATATTGCAAGATAAACCGCTGACGATTGATTCTCTGTGTGCAGCGGCATTGGAGGGTGATGGCGTTGCCGTAAAAGTGATCACTGAGCTGGGGCACAACCTGGGCCAGGCAATTGCTATCGTGGTGAACCTGTTTAACCCAGAGCGGATCTTGATTGGCGGTGAATTTAACCAGGCGAAATCTGTGTTGTATCCAGCCATTATGGAACGTATTCAGAACCAAACGCTTCCGCATTATTTTGAGAACCTGGCGCTTGAAGAAAGCCACTTCTACACACAGGCAACCATGCCGGGTGCTGCACTGGTTAAGCGCGCTATGTACGACGGCTATCTGCTGATGAAGGTGCTGGAAGGCTGAGTTATATTGTGCAGATTGAAAAAGGAGCCAGCGGCTCCTTTTTTCGTTTACAGCGGATACCAGACAACACCGTTGTCGAGTGAACGTTTAGTTAGTGCGAGCGCAACACAGATGGCAATCAGTGCCAACATGCTCCAGTCTTTCGCCACAAGTGGACGTTCGTTATACCATGTGCGCGACTTATTGCGCCCAAACCCGCGAAGCGTCATAGCATTAGAGATCTCGTCGGCGCGATCCAGGCTGGAGAAAATCAATGGGATGAGGATTTTTGCCACTCCGCGAAAACGTGTCATCAGAGGAGCGTTCTTTGAGAAATCTACGCCGCGTGCTTGCTGTGCATGCATGATATTGACGAAATCGTTCTTCACTTCCGGTAAATAGCGAAGTGTCAGACTGACGGCATAGGCAATTTTGTAAGGAACACCAATGCGGTTTAGGCTAGATGCAAATTCCGTTGGGTGAGTGGTAAACACAAATACCAGAGCGATAGGGAACATGCTGAAGTATTTCAACGTGACCGTAAGCAGGTAAAACAGGGTTTCTTGAGTCAGCGAATAGTTACCCGGTAACGCAACGATCTCGGTGGTAGTATTTGCCCATTCAGAGCCTTGCTGTGGCGCAACCAGAAACATGAACACCGCATTCATGCTCAGCACACTCAAGGTACCAATCAAAAGCGGTTTGTAAACCTGAAAAGCCACGCCTGTCATTTTCAACAAAGCCAGACCAAGCAGTACCATTACTACGATAATGCGCAAGTCGAACGTTGTTAATACGATGGTCACCCAAGCCATGAAGAGGGCAAATTTGGTGATGCCGTTCAGCGCATGAAGTGGCGATTGAGTATCAATGTAGTTGATACCAAACTTCATTTTGGATGCTTTCATTTGGCGTTGCTCTCTGTCTCAATAAACTGCTGCATGAATCCATTGATATCGCTGATATCAGCCCGCTCTGCCAGCTCATAAAGGCTGGTGGTGGTTAAGTTGGCACTCTCTAATAAAGCTGGCTGGCTGAAGACGTCAGTCATTGGTGCATCAGCAATCAACTTACTGTCTGCAATTACGATCGAACGGGTGGTGTTTTCAAGCACTAGGTGCAGGTCATGGGAAATGATGATCACTGTCACTCCGCGTTCTTCGTTTAGTCGTTTGATGAAGGACAGCATCGCGGTGTAGTTGCGGTAATCCTGACCCGCAGTCGGCTCGTCCAGAATTAGCAGTTCAGGCTCCATCACCAGAATAGAAGCGATAGTGACACGTTTCTTCTGGCCATAGCTGAGTGCATCAACCGGCCAGTGTCGGTATTTGCTCAGACCGCAAAATTCAAGTACTTCAAGGCAGCGTTGTTCGATCTCTTTGTCATACAAACCTTGGTTTTTCAGGCCGAATGCCACTTCATCCATGATCATATGGTGGGAGATCATATGATTAGGGTTTTGCATTACGACGCCGACTTTCTTGCTTCGCTCAAAGATCGACAGTTGATTGAAATCCTGACCCTCGAAAGTGATGCTTCCTGAGTCCGGCTCTAAAACACCCATCACCAACTTGGTGATGGTGGACTTACCTGAACCGTTTTTACCGAGAATGGATACCAATTCGCCGGGGTGAACAGTGAAGGAAACGTCTTCAAGCGCATTTTTCTCACCGTCATAGGAGTAGGTGAGGTTATTCACGCTCAGTAACGGCTCTCGTGTTTCTGTGCTGACTGCGAGTGCAGAGCACTTTGCCCAACGTTGCAGTTGTGTTTTGAACCTATCTACAGGCACTGCATCCAAATAGGCTGGAGAATCGGATTCAGCCAGTTGACAACCTGCATGTTTGAGAGCAGAAAAGTAGAGCGGTTGGCGGATACCATGAGTTTCAAGCAAACCAGACATGATCAGCGCATTCGGTGTGGTGTCAGCCACTATGGTGCCGTTGTCCATCAGTATCACGCGGTCAACATGTTGGGTCAGCACATCTTCCAAACGGTGCTCAATGATGATGATAGTTTTACCGGTATCACGGTGAAGTTGGTCGACAATTTCAATGGTGCGCTTGCCTGTTTTTGGATCAAGAGCGGCTAGCGGTTCATCGAACAGCAGCACATCGACATCGTCGACCAATACGCCAGCAAGAGATACGCGTTGTTTCTGGCCACCGGATAGATCATGAGGCGCATGGTTGAGCAGAGTTTCCAGCTCAACCATCTTGGCAGTGGCTTTCACCACAGGGTACATATCAGCAATTGACACCTGTTGGTTTTCCAGAGCGAAAGCGATGTCTTCACCCACGGTTAGGCCAACAAACTGGCTGTCGGTATCCTGCAAAACGGTTCCCACTTGCTCGGTGTATTGAACGAGTGACATCGAGCTAGCACTCTTGCCGTCAATAAATAATTCGCCCGAAACGTCGCCTTCTACGGAATGAGGGATCAAACCGTTGATACACTGACCCAAGGTGGATTTACCACTGCCGCTTGGGCCGATAATCAGGACTTTTTCACCTTTCTCAATACGCAGATTGATATTTTTAAGCGTCGGGTTTACCAGCGCATCGTAACGGAAGCTGAAGTTTTTAAATTCGATGGTCATGGAAATGGTCAGGCCTCAGTCAGGTTACGGCACAGGCTATTGCGCTTGGCGACAGATTGCAGGATGAAGTAGCCGACGACTGACACGAGCAAAGCATTACCAGCGGCAATGATACAAAGCTGGATAAACACTTTGGTGAAAGGTTCTGCGTACAAAATAGTGTCAAGAAAAGCTGAGCAGCCGTAACCGAGCACATTGCCGAGCAATGCTAACAGCGAAAACAAGAACACATCAGGCAGCTTGAATTGGCCGTATTTGAGGCGTTTTTTGGTTAACAGTGGGAATAGCCCGATGATCATACCGACAATGCCTGAGCCTAATACCCAGGTCAGCCATACGCCCCATCCTGCGAAAAGGTCTGTCACCCAGTGGCCAATGAAGCCAACAAAAAAACCGACACCTGGGCCAAAGAGTACGCTGAACAGCGCCAGAATCGCCATAGCAGGTTTCAGTGTGGTGTTGGCAAAAACGGGGATACCAAACATGGGTAAACCACCGATGCCGTAGAGCGCGGCTCCAATGGCAATGATAACGACTGTTTTTGCAGAGAAATTCATAGATAACCTTTCGCGCCCGGCTTATCGAAGGCGAGCCTGGGCGCTTCGTAATGCAAATTATTTTAAGTGGCTCGCAAAAAATGAGGCGGGATTATATAGGATCAATTTGGAGAAAGGAAAGCTATCTATCTAGACGTCTAAACCTTTCTGTAAACCAAGATAGACGTTTGATGAAGCTTAGAACGGAGCGAAATTGAGAACCAATAAAAAAGGCGCCTAAGCGCCTTTCTCAAAAGATGGGAATAGGTTGCTATTTCGCCAGCTTTTCCAGTACCGCTTTTCGCTCTACTTCACGACAAGCCGCCGCAGTAAATACTACGTCTGTTGAGCTGTTCAGTGCGGTTTCAGCTGAATCCTGAACCACGCCGATAATGAAGCCTACCGCGACAACTTGCATCGCCACATCATTAGGAATGCCAAACAGATTACACGCCAGAGGGATCAGCAGCAGAGAACCGCCAGCCACACCAGACGCACCACATGCTGAAACTGCCGCAACGATGCTTAGCAGAAGTGCAGTTGCCAGATCTACCTGAATGCCCAGAGTGTTAACTGCCGCCAGCGTCAGCACTGTAATGGTAATCGCCGCACCGCCCATGTTGATGGTCGCACCCAGAGGGATTGAAACGGAGTAAGTGTCTTTATCCAACTTCAAACGGTTACAAAGCTGCATGTTCACAGGGATGTTGGCAGCGGAACTTCGCGTAAAGAAGGCAGTCATGCCACTTTCACGTAGGCATTGGAGCACCAATGGGTATGGGTTAGAGCGTGTTTTGAAGTAAACAATAATTGGGTTAACGACCAGTGCGATGATCGCCATGCTTCCAAGTAAAACAGCCAACAGGTGAGCATAGCCCATTAGTGCTTCAAAACCAGTTTCCGCAAAGGTTTTCGCCACCAGACCAAAGATACCCAGTGGTGCTAGTTTGATGATGTTACGAACGATAAAAGACACGCTCTCTGCAACATCACTGAACACGGTTTTTGTAGTGTCATTCGCGTGATGAAGGGCAATCCCTAAACCAATTGCCCATGCAAGGATACCGATGAAGTTGCCATTCATCAGGGCATTTATTGGGTTGTCAACAATGCTGAACAGTAGGGTAGTGATGACCTGAGCAATACCCTCAGGTGGTGCGATTGGAGCGTCAGAGGTTGTTAGCGTCAGTTCTGTTGGGAACAGAAAACTCATGGTTACTGCTGTCAGTGCAGCTGCGAAGGTACCAACAAGGTAAAGGATAACAATTGGACGAAGGTGTGTATGTTGGCCTTTGCGTTGATTAGCAATGGATGCGGCAACCAGAATGAATACCAGAATTGGCGCGACAGCTTTCAATGCATTGACAAAAAGTCCGCCCAGGAATCCAACGGCTTTGGCGCTTTCTGGCGAAAAACTCGCCAACGCGACACCCGCAATAATACCTACCAGAATCTGGATAACCAGACTGGCATTGGCAATGCGAGCGAGAGGAGATTGTGTTTGCTTCATTATATTCTCACTTCACTGTGTAAGGGTCTTGGGGCCCTTTAACCTAGAAAACCTCAAACGTCATCACGCTTGAGGTCAAACTGTTAACACGAGGTTAGCGGTTGGATTAAATCAGGAGGGCTGCCGCTCTGTAAAGCGGAAAGTGATATAAAATACACAATCTGATCGCACGTGCATGATTTTATAACGATATATGTGTAATGAGTAATGTAATGTGTTGGATAAAATACTGTTTATTAGTTGTTAATGGGGTCAATAAAAAAGCGCCCTGCAGGGCGCTTTAGATGAATTGTGAATGCGAGAGTCTGAAATAATAACTTTAATAAATAACTCGACCAACTGTGTTAAGTAGCTGGCTTACCCCTTTAGTAAAGTGGAGGGGCGCATCGGCAACTGTGTAACACAGACAACCATCATGTGTTTGTGGCGTATGATGATTCGAGCTATCGAGAACAATGAAATCGCCCGGAACATATTGGTCGTGCTCGTCTTCGAAGTGACCACTCAACAGAAGCGTTACTTCCATGCCTTTGTGTGTGTGGCTTGGGACACTGCCATTCATGCCAATGTGAAGAAGGCTGGCTCGTGTGTCGCCTTCGTTCAACGGAAGCCTAGCGCGGCTGATGGATCCAATTGAACTCCATCCCAGATGGTGGTAGCGGCGAAGAGCAGTTGGCAAATTATAACGATCACCAGCTACTTCAATCTCCGAACTGGGTGATGCAGAGACCTTGGTCAGCGGCGAACTTTCTCCGTTGATAATGGAAGCCATCATGTCGGCAAAAATGTCTTCTTGAGCGCTTTCCTGGTCGATGGCATTGTCGTCATTAAATGCAGAATCGGCCGCTTTTGCTTCATAGTGTGCGAGCTTTTCTGCACAGCAAGAGCAAAGCTCGCAGTGAGCTGCTACGGCGATAGACATTGACGCCGGTAACTCACCCGCCGCGTGTGACTCTAGTAATGCTTCAGACGGATGGTACTTAATCATTGTTTACCTCCAAATGACTACGCAGTTTTTGTAACCCCAATCTTAAACGCGATTTTATGGTGCCTAGGGGCACGTTGAGCTGGTCTGCAAGTTCTTGATGCGTAAGTTGTTTCAAATAAACACCTCTCACAACCTGCTGTTGGAGATCAGGAAGCAAATCAATGTAAGAGAGAAGCTGAGTCTGAATCTGCTCTTGCAACGCTTCGTCTTCTTGATCGCCGACTTCTCCATCAATTAGCGGCCAAATATCGCCACTCAAACAGTCTTCCCGGTTACTCTTCACTTTTCTGAGCATGTCAAAACTCACGTTGCGCATGATTGTGAAGACCCAAGTAGAAGCCCCACCTTTGGAACCGTCGTATAAGTGAGCTTTGCGCCAAACCAAAATCATGGTTTCTTGCACTAGCTCCATTGCTTGCCCGTCCGCTCTGAGGTGGCGGAGGCCGTAAGCTCGGATTTTAGGTGCGAAGTGGCTGAAAAGGCTTGAAAAAGCCTTGTCGTCCCTTTTATTCGCAACGAGTGTAAGTAACTCCGCCAAATGTTCGGGAGTAGGTGTAGACATAGATGACCGACTGTTTGATCGTTTCTGGTTGCTTGAATTATATGTGCTTTCGACCAGTTCCATGATGTTTGTGTCCTTTAAATGTCTTATCAGTCGAAACGAATTAAATTCAATTTTGGATCACTAATACATCAAGTTTTTTCTTCTGTGAGGAGCAATGAAATGAATTGTTTTGCTTCTTGTAGGTCCTGCTGTGCCAAAAACCATTGGCGTTGGTTATTTGCGAGCGGAAGAATTTCCAACCAGCGTTGACAAACCCACAACATATCGTCAAATTGCTTTTCGCTATGATATTGGGAGGCATGTTCGGGGTGCGCATCAAACAGGTTTTCTAGCGCTTCGCCCAACACTCCGGCAACTTCGACTTCATTCCAGTCAGGTAATGCCTCAGCATCGCCAATCCATAACCCGTCTTCTTCCTGTCCTATGTTGTCGAGTTTGACACGGGATAGACCTCGTATGGTTATACCAAGAAGACCGTCTGGCAGGGTTTCAAAGTCGACGATCTTTACATGCGTGCCAAAGCGGCATATTGCATCACCGTCTTTCATTGCCAGAACGAAGCCGCTGTCGCTAGCCATTGATTCTTTCACCAGACGCACATAGCGCGGCTCAAAAATCCTCAGCTTGGTCAAACCGCCAGGCAATAAAAACAATGGTAATGGGAAAAGACCTAAGTGCATTGAAACCTCCATAAAATTACGTAGAAATTTACGGAGGGAACAATGTGTGCGATCACCGTTTTTTAACCTTTGTAATCAAAATAGTCATTCAAGCCAGAACGAATAGCCTCAACCAGTTGCTGTAATTGCACACTGTTCATGTCGTATGGCGGCATGATGTAAACCAGTCGACCAAATGGACGGATCCATACTCCTTTGTTAATGAAGTGTTTTTGTATGGTGTCAACATCGACGGGTGAGTGCGTTTCCACCACACCAATAGCACCAAGCCAACGTACATCTTTTACGTGTGGCGTTTCCAGTAATGTTGGAAGTAATTCAGCTAACTTTGCTTCGATAGCAAGTACTTTTTCCTGCCAAGGAGTGTCTTGGAGTAATTGAAGGCTGGCGTTGGCCACAGCACTAGCGAGAGGGTTTCCCATAAAGGTTGGGCCATGCATAAAGCAACCTGCTTCGCCGCCACACACTGTGTCTGCAACTTGCTTGGAAGTGATAGTTGCCGCCATGGTCATATAGCCTCCTGTTAAGGCTTTGCCTAGGCAGAGAATGTCGGGCTCGATACTGGCGTGTTCACAGGCGAAAAGCTTGCCTGTGCGGCCAAAACCTGTCGCGATTTCATCGCAGATTAGAAGAATGCCGAACTCGTCGCATAGCTCCCTGACGCGTCTGAGGAAGGTTGGGTGATAAATCCGCATCCCACCTGCTCCTTGAACGATAGGTTCCAGGATCACAGCTGCTATTTGCTTTGCATTGCTTTCTAGTTTGTCTTTGAAATCGGCAATGTCATTTTCGTCCCACTCATCGTGGAAACCGCATTGCGGGGAGTCCGCGAAGATGTGTTCCGGCAAGAAGCCTTTATACAGCTTGTGCATTGAGTTATCTGGATCGGTCACCGACATCGCTGCAAAACTGTCGCCGTGATAGCCGTGGCGAAGTGTCAAGAACTTCGCCCGGCTTTCTCCTTTTGAATGCCAGTACTGCAGCGCCATTTTAAGTGCGACTTCTACAGAAATAGAGCCTGAATCACAAAGGAATACTTTCTCAAGCGAAGGCGGTGTCATCGCTATCAGCTTCTTACACAACTCGATCGCTGGCTCGTGGGTGATGCCTCCAAACATCACGTGAGACATGTTGGCAAGCTGAGAAGTAACAGCTTCATTCAATACAGGATGATTGTAACCATGAATCGCCGCCCACCAAGAAGACATGCCGTCAATAAGCTCGGTACCATCTTCCAGATAAATGTGAACGCCTTCCGCCCGGCTAACGGGATAACAAGTCAGTGGGTTGATGGTGGATGTATAAGGGTGCCAAATGTGATTGCGGTCGAATGCGATATCCATGCTTAAAAAATACTCAGATGTAAACCATAGAAAGTGTTTGCTGTTGACATTGTAAAGGGCGACCTTAGACTGGACAAGTTATCGTTGTAATCAATTTGAGGAAAGACAGGTGGACGTTCGCCATAACTGGACTGTCGAGGAAGTGCAGGCCCTTTTTGAAAAACCTTTTATGGATCTGATGTTTGAAGCACAGCAGATTCACCGACAGTATCAACCCGCTAACCACGTGCAAGTCAGCACACTGCTTTCCATTAAGACTGGTGCGTGCCCTGAAGACTGCAAGTACTGCCCCCAGAGCGCACATTACCGCACAGACGTTGAGAAAGAGCGTTTGTTGGAGGTAGAGCGTGTTCTGGATGCAGCGCAAAAAGCGAAAAATTCAGGTGCGACACGTTTCTGCATGGGAGCAGCGTGGAAAAACCCGAAAGAGCGTGACATGCCTTATCTGAAAGACATGATTAAAGGTGTGAAGGGAATGGGTCTTGAAACCTGTATGACACTTGGCATGTTGAGTTCGGATCAAGCGAATGAGCTAGCAGGTGCAGGTTTGGATTACTACAACCACAACCTGGACACTTCGCGCGAGCACTACGGCAACATCATTACTACCCGTACATTCCAGGACCGTCTGGACACGCTATCTCACGTTCGCGGAGCGGGCATGAAAGTATGTTCCGGCGGAATCATCGGCCTTGGCGAGAGCAAACAAGACCGCGCTGGTCTGCTTGTCGAGCTGGCGAACCTTCCACATCACCCTGAAAGTGTGCCAATTAACATGCTTGTTAAGGTCAAAGGTACGCCGATGGAAAGTGTCGATGACGTTGAGCCTTTTGACTTCGTTCGTATTATTGCCGTGGCGCGTATCATGATGCCAAAGTCTGCCGTTCGTCTCTCTGCAGGCCGTGAAAACATGAACGAGCAGATGCAGGCAATGTGTTTTATGGCGGGCGCTAACTCGATTTTCTACGGATGTAAGCTATTGACCACGCCAAACCCAGATGAAGACTCAGATATGATGCTCTTTAAGAAGCTGGGCATTAACAGCGAGCAGGCTGTCCAAAAACCGGATCAGGTTCAGGAAGAAACGCTGCTGACTCAAGTGGCAGAGCGTGTAGCTTCACGTCCGGGTAAAGACGACCTCTTCTACGAAGCGAACGTTTAGGAGCACGCTTCGACAATGCGTGAACAATGCCAGCTGCAAAGCCGTATCGAGCAGAGGCTCGAAGCGCGGCGGCAACAACGCCTTCACCGTCAGGTGGCTGCATTCAGCCACCAAGACGGACTGATAACGGACCGCGATAATCGTCAGTTCGCGAACTTCTCGGGCAACGATTACCTTGGCCTCGCCCAGGACGCATCTCTCACTAAAGCCTGGCAAGAAGGGCTTTCCCTTTATGGCGCAGGAAGCACAGCTTCGCCATTGGTAACTGGCTTCTCTAAAGCTCACCAGTCCTTGGAAGACAAGCTTTGCAATTGGCTTGGCTTTGATCGAGCAATATTGTTTAACAGTGGTTTCTCTGCCAATCAGGCGGTGATTTTCTCTTTACTGGAAAAGGGGGATTTGCTGCTTCAAGACAAGCTTAATCATGCCTCTTTAATGGAAGCGGGCATGCTGTCTGAAGCCACTATGAAACGCTTCCCCCATAACGATGTGACTAAACTTGGCGCGCTTTTACAGAAAGCAGACAGCCCAACGCTGACGGTCACAGAAGGCGTTTTCAGTATGGATGGTGATTTGTCACCACTGGCTGATGTGAAAGCACAATGTGAAGCTCACGGGTCATGGCTGATGGTGGACGATGCGCATGGCTGTGGGATTCTAGGCGAAGATGGTCGAGGTAGTAGTAATCATGCAGGTATTAAACCTGACATACTGATCGTGACCTTTGGTAAAGCCTTCGGAATGATGGGCGCGGCTGTACTTTGCAGTGAGAGTGTCCACGATTATTTGACGCAGTTTGCCCGTCACTACGTGTATTCAACTGCGATGCCTCCTGCTCAGGCACATGCTTTAACACAAGCGGTGGAGGTCATCAGCACACAATCATGGCGTCGTGAAAAACTCGCATCGCTCTCTGAGCTTTTTCATTCTTCGTTAGCTGACGCCTCAGAAGTCATTCCTACGGTAACGCCAATCAAACCCGTTGTATTGGGCGATGTAGAACGGATGCAAATTGCCGCAACATCGCTTAAAGCTTCGGGTTTTTGGACGGGAGCGATTCGTCCACCGACAGTGCCAGCAAATTCCTCTCGCCTTCGAATCACGTTGTCAGTCAACCAGAGCGAATCACAGGTGAAAGAGTTAGCAGCGACACTGAGCCAGATTTTGCGGGAGGTGTCATGAGTCAGGCTATCGATTTTCAGCAAGGTGCATTCACTATGCTGAATGACGAAAAGAAAGCCATCAAGGACGCCTTCGGTCGTGCGGCAAAAACGTATGACAATAGCGCTTCATTTCAGCGACGTGTTGGACATCTGTTGATGGAAATGAACACGGATTGGGAAGGTAAGACTGTCCTTGATTTGGGCTGCGGCACTGGCTATTTCACCAAACAAATACTGGAGCTTGGCACAAACATGATTGCGCTCGATCTTTCCGACAAGATGCTTGAGCAGGCGAGGTCACGTTGCGGAGACAGCGTGGACTATGTCTCCGCCGATGCCGAAGCGCTGCCATTGGCAGATAACAGTGTTGATATCGCTTTCAGTTCATTGGCATTGCAATGGTGTCATGACCTTTCTGTCCCTTTGAATGAGTTGAAAAGAGTCTTGAAGCCTGGGGGAAAAATCCTATTTACGACCTTGCTAGAAGGTTCGCTGGAAGAGCTGAAGCAATCATGGCGTCAAGTGAACGGGCAGTCTCACGTTAATACCTTTTTATCACACAAGCAGGTAAACATTGCGCTCGCTCAAGCTCACTGTAACCACTACCACATAGAATGTAAGCCGATTACGGAGTATTACCCCTCAGCGTTAGCGCTAATGAGAGACCTAAAAGGGATCGGTGCAACGCATCTTCAAGAGGGAAGAAGTGCGGGACTAGTTGGCAAACGTGCCTTTATTGAATTGGAAAGCGCATATGACGTTTACCGGAACGAAGATGGCACAGTACCCGCTACGTATCAGGTTTGCTTTGGAGCTATAACAAATGAATAAAAGCTTTTTCGTCACAGGTACGGATACTGAAGTAGGAAAAACCGTCGCTTCAATGGCGGTGATGCAGGCCGTCTCCAAGGCTGGTTACAGCGTGGCTGGATACAAACCAGTCGCCGCAGGCAGTAAGGAAACAGAACAAGGCCCAATGAACTCAGACGCGATTCGTCTGCGCGAATGCACAACAGTAGAAGTGAGTTACGCGGATGTGAATCCGTGTCTTTTGCATGCGGCTTGTTCACCGCACATTGCTGCTGAATTGGAAAATGAAACGGTCGACTTTAGTCTACTAACGGATGGATTGAAGAATCTGCAGGCGCGATCGGAATTCACATTGGTAGAAGGTGCTGGTGGTTGGCGAGTGCCTGTCACTTATGACACTACGCTGGCAGACTGGGTTGTGGGTGAGAAACTGCCCGTGATTTTAGTGGTTGGAATCAAGCTTGGCTGTTTGAATCACGCTTATCTGACCGCTGAAGCGATTCGCAGAGACGGCATGGAAATCGTGGGATGGGTCGCGAACCGCGTGAATCCAGGTACAGAGCACTACTGCGATATCGTGAAAACGTTAGAACATCATTTGAAGGTGCCTAAGCTGGGTGAAATCCCTTACATGCCTTCCATCAAATCACGTGATCTGAGTGGGTATATCGACATCTCGCCACTGGGCTTGTAAGACCTTGCAGAAAAAGAAAAGCCAGCTTGATAGCTGGCTCTTTTGGAACTTGTTTTGGTGCTTATTTGCTGTCTTCAGGCAGCAAGCCCATCAGCGATTGCTGAACATCGGACACTTCTTTGAGCTTTTGATTTTCGTCGTCGGCAAGCCCTAACTCGGCACAAGCTTCGTCGAAGCTCATTCCCAAGTGACAGCAAAGGATATCGATCGCCATACGATAATTTTCTTTGTCAGCCATGATTTTCTCTCCTTAGAATCGCGTCCCTGCTGGGCCACAATAGTATGCCTTTAAGCATTTCGTCCTCATGCGTAAGTTATTCCTCTATGGCGACAAATACAACTCGACAAAAGTCTAATACCCTAGTCGAACACTCTCGATTTGTTACCTGTTTTACGCACGACTAAAAAATAGTATGTGGCGCATGTTTGCAAGGACTTGCGTTTTAAACTGTGCTCCTTCGCAAATAACGAATGATGGAGATGTTAACTGAGTACTTGGTTAGTTCATTCAGGCTGATGGGTTGTTTACTGTTGCATTATTGCCAATGTGTATTTCGAAGGTAAGCTGGTAAAGGCAAGGACGAGGAGTGGTGAGGGCATGTTATTGTTTTCGGGAGATATATCCAGCAAAGAAAAACCAAGGGTGTATCTTGACTCGATTTTTGTCGTACCTAGTGAAAGCCTCACATCGATAGATGAGTGGGGGATGTTTTTGAAAACAGAAAATTTTGAAAGCTCCATTCGTAAAGAGCTGGAAGAGATTTTCAATTTACCTCATGTGTCGTCAGCCGAGAATGAGAGTGGTAACGACCTTGGCTTGCAGGTCGCCGTCGTAAGCTATCGAGGTGGTGAGTTTTTAGACTTTACTATGCCTCCCGCTCACGTTCCCATTTTCTGGAGACCTAAAATCGAGGTTCACTCTAGGCTGTATTTTCTGAAAGACGACAAAACCTTTAAAACCTTCAAAGCAGTGGAAAGGTATTCCTGGTCTGATTTTACTCGACGGACACTAACCATTAATGGCCTGCTGCTGAGGTATAAGCCCCTGTACAACAACAAGGATATAGAAAACTTGCTTGTGAAAGCGTGTTTTGTGCTAGTCGGAAAAATGAAATCATCTCTCTGATACGATAAAGAAATCATAACTGCTTCAAAGCACATGATGTAGATGAATAACTTGGCTTCCTGATGGTGTGCGAGTGAATGGTTTTTCTTTTGGCTCCCCAGCCAAGATAACAAAAACACCAAATGTTCGTGATTTGTGTTTTAAATTGTTACACAGGCTTGTTTTTCCACATTTCGACCCTACTATTCGAGAAGTATACCCAAGCTAGCTGAGGTCACTGGAACCAGCGACTTGAGGTAGCTTGAGTAATACGCTTTCATGATTCGGAGAATATTGACGCAATGAAACGCATCGCATTATTTCTGCTGACAAACTTGGCTGTACTGTTTGTCTTCAGCATCGTATTAAACATCGTATATGCCGTCACTGGCCTGCAACCAGGCAGCTTATCTGGACTGTTGGTTATGGCGGCATTGTTCGGTTTTGGTGGCTCACTGATTTCGCTGATGATGTCGAAATCTATGGCACTGCGTTCAGTGCGCGGCCAGGTTATCGAACACCCACGTAACGAAACTGAGCACTGGCTGATGAGCACAGTGAGCCGTCAGGCTCAACAAGCGGGTATTGGAATGCCAACCGTCGCTGTTTACTACTCAGACGACATCAATGCTTTCGCGACAGGCGCGAAGCGGGATGATTCACTGGTCGCAGTTTCCAGTGGTCTGCTTGAAAACATGACCCGCGACGAAGCAGAAGCTGTATTGGCGCACGAAGTGAGCCACATTGCTAACGGTGACATGGTGACCATGGCGCTGATGCAAGGTGTCGTAAATACCTTCGTTATCTTCATCTCCCGTCTTATTGCTGGTGCCATTAGTGGCGTTAACAGTAGTGACGAAGAAGGTGAAGGTGGCGGCAGCTTCATTACGTACTTTGTCGTTTCCTCAGTTCTGGAAATCGTGTTTGGACTGCTGGCAAGCATTCTGACCATGTGGTTCAGCCGTCATCGCGAGTTCAAAGCGGATGCGGGCTCTGCCAAACTGGTAGGTAAAGAGAAAATGATTGCTGCTCTTGAGCGCCTGAAAGTGAGCCACGAAAGCCGCCTTGAAGGTTCTATGACGGCTTTCGGCATCAATGGCAAGAAATCGCTGAGCGAACTGTTCATGACTCACCCTCCATTGGATAAGCGCATTGCATCACTGCGCGCAGGTGAGCACCTGTAACAGGAAATCGTCCTGACTTTGATAAAAACGCCTCCTTATTCAAGGGGGCGTTTTTTTATCCCCCTCTTCTTCCACCGAAAAGACAATCATCAGCTGAATTTCAAGAAAACGTAGGAGGGGAAAGGAAGATGAATCCAGTTGATTGTTTGGGAATATATGGACAGAGCAATGGCATTTTACGAAGTCGCTCTAGGTATGACGCTAAGCGAGCAAGAAGTGGGCGGACAGTAAATGGCATGGTTCCCGGTAGAAAAAGAAACAGCCTATGGCGCAAGGGGTGCATTGGTTCCAGGAGAGCTTGGCGCTTCGGCAACCACTGTCTACTTTGGGGTAGAAAGCATTGAAGATGTATTAAGCCGCATATCGGAAGGAGCTGTTGTTATGCTGCAAACAGCAATTGGTGAAAACTTTGGCTTTTTCGCACAGCTTCGTGACAGTGAGGGGAACTTCATAGGTATACATAGTCACACTTAAGCGACAAGTTGTAAAAAATCCGACGTTGCGGTCACGTTTGTGGCCGCTTTTGCTTGAGTGGTTGTTTTTTCATCGCTCTCAATGTGTTGAAATGACAGTCAATGCATGCAGGCACTGTTAATAAAGTCTAATAAATCAGTCAGTGCTGATCGTTTATTATACAATTAAGGGGCCATGTAAGACTGATGCTCAAGGCAATTAAATTTGTCACCTATAGTGCTATCGTTCTGGCGCTACTCGCCACCGCTGTATTTTACGGCGCGCTTACGCTCAGCCTTCCAACCTTATCTGGCAGTACTTCTACCCGCAGCATTAAAGACACCACTTATCTTCAGCGTGATGATTTGGGTACGTCAATCATCATCGCCCAGAATCGGTCCGATGCCTCTTACGCGTTGGGGTTTGCTCATGGGCAGGACAGGTTCTTCCAGATGGATTTATTACGCAGAAATGCAGCTGGTGAACTGTCGGCGTTGTTTGGAGAAGCAGCGCTCCCGATTGATGAGAACCGTCGTTTTCACCAGTTCCGCAAAAGGAGCGAAGAGGCATTCAAGCGATTGCCAAAAGCTGATCAGCGAGAGCTCGAGACCTATACCAATGGCGTCAATGATGCTCTGGCACAATTCTCAGTACCTTCTTTTGAATACTTGGTGACGCAGACTCAACCCCAACCTTGGAAACCGGAAGATTCATTGCTGGCAATATTCAGCATGTATCTGGACTTGCAAGGGAGGAACCTTGAAAGGGATTTGCTGACGGATGCACTGTACCAACAATTTGGGGACGATATAGCGTCTTTCCTGCTGCAGCCTTCGCCATTTCAAGCAGCTCTGGATGGCTCAAAAATCAAGACAAAGCCAGAACCTGCACCTGAACTACCTTCTTCTTTGTTGGAAACAGCTCAGCGCGTAGAGATAGAAAAAACTATTGCGGTAGGAAGCAATAACTGGGCAGTAGAAGGTTCGTTAACGCGAAACGGTAAAGCCATGCTGTCAGATGACATGCACCTTGGCCTCGCCGTTCCTGTTATCTGGTATCGCACTCAGTTAAATATCCAATCCGGTGATGATCTGTTGCAGATAACGGGTGTCAGTTTACCCGGGGCACCAGCGATTGTGGTGGGCTCCAATGGTCATGTCGCTTGGGGGTTCACCAATGGCTACATGGATACAGCAGATTGGTATCGCTTAAGCCCGAAAGACAAAACCAGACTGGAAACTGAAACGATTCCTCTCAAAGAGGGAGAGCATAAGTACCTGCTGGAACAGAGTGAGTTTGGTCCAGTCCGCGTCATCGATGGAGAAAAATATGCGCTGAGTTGGGTCGCGCATCGTGACTACGCTGTGAACCTCAACTTAATGAAGCTTGAGCAAGCGGAAACGGTTAAACAGGCACTGGATGTTAGTAAAGCAACAGGCATTCCAGTGCAAAACATGGTGCTGGCAGATTCAAAGGGAAATATTGCCTGGCAAGCAACCGGGGCTATCCCTGACAGAAAACAACCGCTCGCCAGACCAGTACCTTCAAGTGCATATGACAAGCGCTGGCAACAAAGCGCAAAAGATGTTCCTTTTATCGTAAACCCTAAATCAGAAAGAATCTGGACGGGTAACAGCAGGGTAGTGAGCGCCAAAGAAGATCAGCGCTATGGAAACGGTGGTTACGCGCTTGGTGCAAGAAGTGCACAGATTAAGCGCCGGCTGATGGAAAAAGACATCTTCGATATTGAAGACTTCTACGCGATTCAGTTAGACAACGAAGCGGTATTTCTTCAACGGTGGTATGAACTGTTACTGGAACTACTGACGCGGGATGACACACTATTTCAGGAAGACATAAAAGCACTCAGCAGCTGGAACAATTGTGCATGCGAGGATTCTGTTGGATATACATTGGTTCGCAAATACCGCGATGAACTGATAGACAGATTGTTTGCGCCGTTGGAAACCCATCTAGAAGAGCAACAACTCTCACTCTCTCTGATTGAACGACAAATTGAACCCGCACTTTGGCAGTTGGTTAAAGAGCAGCCTGAATCTTGGCTGCCAAAGAATACGGCCGATTGGAATCAGTTTCTTGTTATGGCATACCTTGAGATGCGTGACAACCTGATGATTGAAATGACAGGTCACGCGAATGGGTCTTTGCAGGCGCTCAAGTGGGGGGCGGTAAATCAACTTGAAGTTCAGCATCCATTCAGCCGTCAGATCCCTATTCTTGGCAGCATTCTGGATATGCCGCCGGTAGCTGGCTTTGGAGATCGCTTTATGCCAGCAGTTCAAGGGCGAACTTTTGGTGCTTCTCAGCGTCTGATTGTTCAGCCCGGTGATGAAATAAATGGCGTTTTAACGCTTCCTGGTGGGCAGAGTGGGCACCCTCTATCGCCTTTCTATCGAAAAGGCTTTGAATCTTATAGCAATAATGCTTTTACGCCTTTGCTTCCCGGCCCTCCGGTACAACAAATTTCATTTGAGCCGAATTAAACAGGTCAAGACTTTAAATTATCATTACAAATTAATAATAATGTCCCGGCTAACTGAATGAATAATGGAGAGATTAGTAAGACTGTAGGTTATTTTTACAGCTTATTTTTTGACGAAAATAATTGATATTTAGCGATAATTTATCAGCGCGTAGGTAGTATTCTCTCCATCAGGATATTTACTCGCATATCTCATTAGTGTGTAAAATAGCAAGCAAATAGGTGTTTCAATATTGATAATATAATTAAATATTGGAGTAGTGATCTATATTTGTGCCAACAACATTTTTTGATCGGAAAAGTATGAATATTCTCATTTGTGTACCGAGTGATTCGAAAGAGAAACGTCGCATTATAAATGACGCTCTAGATTGCTCGGACAATTTGAGGGTATTTGATATGCAATTTGATTCTTTTTCTCATGCATCGCGCTGGCTGGACCTAGCGACTTTTGGTCCAAAAAAAGGCGAAGCAAACAATCTGGTAAATAAACGCGCAAAAGTTTGGTTTGACGAGCAAACTTCACTGCCAGCGACATCTCATTTAGAGCAATGCCATAAGCAATTTGAGGCGCAGGGCTACGGTAAAAGACCTTCTAAGGCAACCCGTGTAAGAGCCTGGCTTGATGTCGCATTCAACTCAAAAGATCAATTGCGACAGCGTGTCGCATATGCACTATCCCAAATCTTTGTCGCTTCAGACCAAGATTCCAACCTTGCCAACCACGCTCCAGCTATCGCGAACTACAACGATCTGCTGTGTCAGCATGCATTCGGAAACTTCCGTGACTTGCTGAAAGATGTGTCTGTATCTCCGGTGATGGGCCAATACCTATCTATGGTTGGCAATATGAAAGGTGACCCAGCAAGTGGACGTCGACCAGATGAAAACTATGCTCGCGAAATCATGCAGCTCTTTTCTATCGGTCTGTATGAGCGTGACATTGACGGGACTTATTACCTGGATGGTAATGGCAAGCCAATCCCTTGTTACACAGAAAGAGACATCCAGGAACTGGCGCGAATCTTTACCGGTTGGAATCACAGCGATGATTCACTGATTCAGCCAATGGTGAACAACGCCGTTGATCATGACCGTGGTGAAAAATGGGTAATGGGCCACCGTTTCCCGAAAAACATGCCTGCAGAGCAGGAGATGGATCAGGTTATGGATATGCTTCTGCACCATCCATCGACCGCACCGCACATATCACATGGCCTTATTCAGCGCCTGACCAGTTCCAACCCATCGCCTGATTACGTGCGCCGCGTAGCGGAAGTGTTCCTGGATAATGGCATGGGCATAACGGGTGACTTGAAAGCAGTGGTTTGGGCAATCCTGACTGACCCTGAAGTTTACACAGCAACACCAATGACAATGAGTAAAGTGCGCGAGCCTTGGTTGTCTTTGGTCGCTATCTACCGTGCTCTTGACGTAAAACCGGGAGCAGGGAGTGAAGTTGTAGAAACAGATTTGGTTTATCTGAAAACCTGTAACCAATATCCGCTGGGTTCACCTTCTGTATTTAATTTCTACCTGCCGGATTATGCGCCAAAAGGTGTTGTGAAAGAAAATAATCTCGTTGCGCCAGAATTACAAATTATTGATTGGTCGCATATTATTTATGTCCACAACTTTATTTACGGTCTTCTTCGCCTGAATCTTCAGAAAACAAGTGCTCCATTAAGAAAAGAGCTCTATATCAATGTGGAAGATTTTAAAGCGTTGATTGCTAAAAAAGATATTGATGGTTTTGTTCAGGAAACATCAGAACGCTTTTTCAATGGTACGATGCCAAATTCACTGAAAGAGTCAATGTATAAACAATATAACGGAATGAACTTGAACCCAGGTAAATGGGTGCAGCGTTTATTGTTTGTTGCTCTGGCATCACCATATTTCCACGTTCAGGAGAACCGCGCATGAAACTGACAAGAAGAAATTTCATCAAATCTTTGGGGGCTGCGGGTGCAACGGTAGCCGCGCCAATGAGCTTAAGCGTTCAGGCGAGCGGTGCGGAAGATTATAAAGCCCTTGTTTGTGTATTCCTGGCTGGTGGTAATGACTTTTTCCATCAAGTGTTACCTTTAGACAGCACTAACTACGGCAAATATGCCTCTTCACGGAATTCGACAGTGGTTTCACACAGCCAAGTGCACCCTCTGAATATCCATGATGCGAATGGTGTGCGTTTTGGTCTGCATAAAGGCATGACACCGCTTATGCCTTTGTTCGAAAAGGGTAAAGCAAATTTTGCACTAAATGTCGGCCCGTTGCTGGCACCTGTCACTCAAAGTGATATCGCTTCTGGCCGTGCCGATCTTCCCCCATTTCTGTTTGCGCACAATAAGCAGCAGGAAGTATGGCAGCATAGCTGGATGGGGCAGGATTACAGCGAAAATGGTTGGTTGGGGATGTCTATGGATGTCCTCTCTCGAAGCTATGGTGGCATGCCAAATGCTTTCCACACCGGCCCGAATACACTGCTGGATGCTTACGGTACCGAAAAAATCTTCGTGAACAGAAATGGTTTTGAGTCGTTTAACATGCTTCAGAACGCCGCAATGCGCTCGAGCTATGAAAGCAACGCAAACGAATACTATGATTCGCCACTGACTGCAGGTTACGCGGATGTAGTGAAACAAGCCATGTACGCGCAGGACCAGATGAGCCCAATCGTTGAGTCTATCCCAATGGATAAGCGTATCCCTGACTCTAGTCTTGGTATGCAGCTACGTGCGGTTAAGCAAATGATTGAGGGTGCGCAATTACTGGGCCATAACCGTCAGGTGTTCTATGTATCACTCGGTGGTTTTGATACTCATGACAATCAGGTTCGTCGTCAGGATGAGCTGATGAAAGAGTTTTCGGAGGGTATTGCTTCGTTCTACGCCTCTCTTGAAGAGGAAGGGTTGGAAGATAATGTACTGACTTGTACTTTGTCAGAGTTTGGCCGCACGATGCATGACAACTCGCGTAACGGTACAGACCACGGCTGGGGTGGCGGACACTTCCTTTTTGGTGGTGGCGCGCATGCAAGCACTTGTTTCGGTACATACCCAGACTTCACGCGCGGTGGCCAGGATGACAACGGTGAAGGACGCTTGATCCCTAAAATCTCCCATGAACAATATGCAGCGCATGTGGTTCAGTGGCTGGGGCTCAATAACGGTGCATTGAACACAGTATTTCCTAACCTGTATAAGTTTGGTGGGCCAATGGCCCAAACTGCGGCAGCGTAAATCAGCACGCAAAAAGCACATTCAGACCCCCTATGTATTCAAGCCCGCAAAAGCGGGCTTTTTGTTTTCTTCTGCAATTCTGGTTTTTTCTAATTCTTACGATTTCAGGGCTTTCTGACTCACCTTGATAGATTCAATAAACAAAATGCCATACCATTTATATTCAACCATAAACAAGCAAGGAAACAAAAATGAGCGAAAGCTGGGATGATTTGGCCGCAGGGTGGGACGAAAACGAAGCGGTCATGGTGTATTCAGAGAAAGCTTTCAGCTCCCTCGGCGAACTTATCAATATTGAGGACGCGGTCGTTTTGGATTTTGGCTGCGGCACAGGCCTTCTTACTGAAAAGCTCTCTCCAGCAGTTGCATCCATAACAGCAATAGATCCTGCTTCAAAGATGATTGATGTATTGGAAGGGAAAGCGCTTTCTAACGTTATTCCGATTGCAGGCGTTGTTGATGAAGCCTTCGTGCGAGAGTGTCGACAGGCCAAACAGCGTTTCGACGTGATTGTTGCTTCATCCGCGTTGGCGTTTGTTCCAGACTACCCAGAAACCATCGCCTTGTTGACTATGTTGCTTGCCGACAATGGGGTTCTCGTACAATGGGATTGGGAAAAAAGCAGTGACTCTAGTGTTGGTTTTTCTGCCATAGAAATTGAAGACGCTTACGAAAACGCGGGCCTCAAAATGGTGTCTATGTCGAACCCATTTAGTATGGGTGATATGAGGGTCATCATGGCAGTAGGACAGCGAGAAGCTTAAACACATTTTCCGAAGCGTATACAAAAAGGAAACGCCAGTGTCGAGCAGGCAGTAGTTTTGCTCTTCACTGACGTTTAAATTTTTTTCGAGGAGAGATTACTTCAGAAGCTCAACCATTGCTTCACCTACACCATGCGCACTTGCAGGGTTTTGGCCTGTCACCAACTTGCCGTCAGTAATCACGTGAACGCCCCAAGGTTGGATTTTGCTGTATTTTGCGGCCTTTCGCGTCAAAGACTCTTCTAGCAAAAACGGAATATCATTGATGGTGCCGAAATCTACTTCTTCTTCACGGGTAAAAGCGGTCACAGTTTGGTCTGCAATCAACGGCTGACCATTACTCAACGTGATTGGCAACAAAGCCGCAGGGCCGTGACAAACTGCACCAATAACACCACCATTTTCATAAAGTTTGGCTGCTAGGCTTGCCGTTGGAGCATGTTGTGCAAGGTCAGAAAGCAGACCAAAACCACCTGGGTAGAAAATCGCGTCGTAGTCGTCGGCATTCAACTGGCTCACCGGAATAGTGTTCTTTACACGAGACTGGAATTCGTCGTTGTTGAAAACACGGCTGTTAACGTCGTCACCTTCCATATCTTCGCCATAGAAAGGCACTTCGCCACCATTGATAGAAGCAACGTCATAGGCAAAGCCAGCTTTTAGAAATACGTCCAGTGCGTGAGTCAACTCTGGTGCGTATGTGCCGTTTGCCTGGTCTGTGGTTCCAAGTGTGGCGTGATTCGTAACAATGATCAGAATCTTATTCATGTTGTAATCCTTTTTTATCGGTGAGCGGGGTTCAGTTCGCTCGATGGATATACTCTATACTTTCGCTATATAGGTGATAATCCACTAATATGGAAAACCGGCTTTGCTATATGGCAATAATCAATGAAGAAACGCTCACTCAGTTTTGAAGGTATTGTTGAGTTCGTCTCCGTGGCTGACGCAAAGGGATTCAGTGAGGCTGCACGGCGGCTGAACTGCTCTGTAAGCCATGTGTCAAGGCAGGTTTCCCGTTTGGAAGAGCGATTGGGAACGGCGTTATTTGCCCGCTCAACAAGGTCCGTAAAACTGACGGAAAGTGGGCAGCAGTATTATCTTCAATGCCAAGAGTTGGTAAGTGGTCTTTCTCAAGCCAATGAAATGGTGACAGGGGCACAGTTTGATTTACAGGGAACGTTGCGGATCAGTATGGCAGGTTCTTTTGCTGAGCAATTTGTCGCGCCTGTACTGGTAGAATTTGCCAAACTTCATCCCGATCTTACCGTCGAATTGGATTTCAGTAGCCGTCACGTGAATTTTGTTGAAGATGGTTTTGATTTTGCTATCCGCTACGGGCGTTTGCAGGATTCCGGGCTGGTGGCACGAAAGCTGGCGAACAGAAACTTGATGGCGGTTGCTTCGCCAGAATACCTTTTAGCGAAGGGAGAACCACAGAGTCCTCAAGCATTGGCAAAGCATTCATGCCTTATTACCAATAACGACACTTGGCTGTTCGAAAGAAATGGTAAAGAGATGCCGATAAAGGTGTCTGGCCGTTTCCGGTGCAACAATGCGAACGCTATGGTTGAAGCTTGTAAAGCGGGGCTAGGTATTGGCTATATGCCGAAAAGCAGCTTTCAAAAGGCGGTTGAAGAAGGGAGCTTGGTGCCTGTTCTCGAGCCTTACTGGACGAAGAACATTACCTCGTGGGTGGTGTATCAAAACCGCCGATTCTTGCCCCTCAAGGCCCGTCTTGCTATCGAGCACCTGCTCGACCATTTCAAAGGATGGCAGGAGTAACGGAGAGAGTGCAATGAAGCGGTTATATTTCTCGAACCCATTTAGCATGGGAGACATTGGATTGATGATGGCGGTTGGGCACGAATTGATGGCTAAAGTCGCTAAAAAACTGCGACTTTAGCCAGTCTAAGAATCTGACGTCAGTAAATAGGTGTGATAACAAGGTTATCAACTAACATACCACCAGTCGGCGACCCTTGGGTTCCAGTTATTGACAGTCGCTCAGTGTGATTTGATGCGACGAACTCTTGTGAGTTGCTCTTCCAGCTCTCTTTGCCCCTATTGTTTGCATGCCAAGAGTGTATCAAAGAACCAATTTCCACTTTCGCTGAAGCTTGATTCCAACACCAGAACCAAAGCCATGGGTGACACGCTTTAGAGGCTTCATGCACGGCATAGTCAAAGGTGACTTTGTATCTCTGGCCGACGCTAAGGCCTTTAATGTCTTGCCAGATTTGTCCATTGGCGTTTAAGTCGAGAAATTGCTTTCCATTAAGTGCCTGGCCCATTTGCTGATGTGAGGAGGCTTGAACTTCAATACCGTTGTTTTGAACGTACCAATCTCCCAAACGTCTTCCAGGCATATATTCGCCAAAGCCTACATCGATCTGGTCTTTTGTGTTGAGAGAAAGCCCGACTAAGTTAGCTTGCGTTTGAATAACTCCCCGTGCGGCATTTTCGCCAATAACGCCACCCAGCGCCTGAATGGCAGGGGTCACATCAGTAACGTCTATAATGCCAGCATTCTCAAAGTTCCCATTTCTCACCAGTGGCTTTTGCTCTGTCCAGCCCGGATTCTTTGATCTCGGGGGGAGGTGAACAATTGTCCCTATTGAAGGTGTTCCTTTATCATTGATGGCGAAGACCATGTAATGGCCCGGAGTTAACTGGTATGGGGATGATGGAATTTTTACCGTCACTGATTTAGCGGTTTTCTGAATAACTGGGATATGGCGAAAACGCTGTTCGTTGTTGAACGAGTGTGTGACTACACCATTTTTCACCATGGTTATGGACTTTATCGTATTACTGTCATCAACATTGATCGTAAGCTCTTGTCCATAAGTGACCGTTTTATTGGATATATTAATGGTTGGGCGTTTCGCCCAGTTATTACCATCAAACAAGTAAGGCGGATAAAAGATCTGACCGTTCAAGTTGTTCTTGGGGCCGGGCGCACCTGTTCCAGCTGAAAGAACTGTGCCATCGGGGAGCAGTAGCGCTGAGGAATGGTAGTGACGGAGATGTTTTTCAGAGGTCATGGTCGTCCATTGTTCAGTTCTTGCGTCCCATAGCTCCGCTTCGTAGCCGACCGGATGACTAAGCACCTCACCAACGGCTCCATTTGCTTCTGAGCCGCCCGTGACCAACACATTTCCATCTGGTAGTAGCGTGGAGTTAGCCCAGTGGCGACGGTTTTTCATTGGAGAAATTTGTCTTACTGAAGGCCAATTCCCTTTGACATCAATGACACTTGCTACATTTGATGCAATGACAGAGTCGCCTACATGATTGGCTTTATCCCCTCCACCAACCTGAAGGATTTTTCCGGGGCGGTACATCACCGCTGTTGAGGTGGCTCCTATGTTCCCCGTACTTAACTCACCAGCAGGTATCGTTTGGCCAAAGTTCTGTACGTCTGTGTAGTACATCGCAGGCCCTGAAATAGTGAATATCTTTCGGTTCGGCAGGACCCAAGTTCTCGGATACCACCAGCGGAAAAAATCATCGCCATAAGCAAACTCGCTTCTGGCGTTAATCAATGTGCGATAGCCCTTTCTTGGATTGTATAGCTCTGGCACAGTTACGCCTGTACCGAGAACGCCGTTCGTACTCCCGCCCTGTACCAGATATTCATCGCCGGGAAGGGTCGTTACTGTGGGGTACCATCTTGGATAATTCATAGAGTAGGAGATATTTTTTAGCTCACCACTGGCAGTAAATAACGTCGTATTTGCGTTACCGAAATTCTCACCCGTACCATTGTCACCTCCCATCATGATGAGATCACCAGAGCTAGCAAGTCTCGATTGACCAGCACAAAATGTATCTGTTGGCATCACATTTGGCAGTGTAGTGAAATGATTACCAAACTGGCGATTCCACACCACATATTCCATTGTCCCCTGGCTGCCGTCTTTTCCTGAACCGTACATTAATACTCTGCCATCAGGAGCCAGAGACATGTGAATAGGTATGATTGGGATAGAAAATACATCTCCCCACTTTCCTGTTGTGGAAGGAGAACTCGCACAGGACGTGTTAGAGCATCCGTTGAGGTATTCAGGGTTGGTATCATCTTGGTTTGGATTACTGAGGTTCAGCAGCCAATCAAAAAGAGGCGAAATGCTGACTGCGTAGCTTGGCAGAGGCACGGCAAGTAAAGTGCTAATAAAAAGAGCCAATTTCCGTGATCTAATTTTTTTCTGATACATCGATACATCCTTGAGTTACATCAAAAATCTATTTGAAAGCGTTTACTTGTAAACGTTTAGCTTTCTAGGAATAGTTCTTTACAGTAACGGTATAAAGTATGGAAAAAGTTGCAAAATTATGTAACTTTATGATTACGCTCGGTATTTATTATTATTTTTGCCAAATAGATTTTGTTTGGTGGAATGTGGGTATCTATGATGACTGACCTGAAGACGTCCACCTTCGGAGGTGATCAGCGCTTTGAATATGGAGTAAACTTCTCGGGGAATAATGGACGTTCGCAGAATTTAATCAGGAAGTGGATACATGGAGTGTCTTTCTTCGGGGGGGTTGACTGGTACCGTTTTCATAGCGCCAGTTAAATACCCTGAATCGCGCATCTTTACGTTGTCTGGACGTCTAAATAGAAATAAAAAAACACCGCCTACGAAACCGCAGGCGGTGTTTTAAATTGGATAGCTTCTTAAGCCGCTTGAGGCGCGTCTTCAATCGCTACGCGGTTAGCGTTCCAGCTCAGCATCAGACCCAGCGCCACACTTGCGCCAGCACCCATCATTACCGCTGACACTGTCAACAGACCCTGGATTGCCAATGCAGATACCACGCCACTTGCCACGAAACAGATCATCGTCTGCAGGAAGTTCAGCAGACCCGCTGCCGTTGCGCTGCAGGTTTTGAATTCTTCCAGCGCTTTGTTTACTACGATTGGGTAAATTGCCCCGTTAGCTGCTGCCAGGAAGCAGAATGGGATCAGTACCGGCCAGATGTTGGTCACATCAGTCTGCCAAGACACCACGAAAATGATTGAAACACTCGCGATGAACAGGCCCACGAACCACGGCAGCAGTACAGAACCATCAAACTTGTTTAAAAGTGCACGACAGCTGTAACCACCGACAATGAATGCGATAGTTTGTGGTACATAGCTCATACCGATGTCAGCGCCGCTGTAACCCATTTCTGTCATCACGAACGGAGAACCAGTCAGCCAAGCAAAGAACGCTGCAGAACAGCCTGCAAATACCAGCATGTTGCCAACAAACTTGCGCGAGCTGATGATGTTCTTGTAATCGCTAACCAGTTTCGCACCCAGCTTCTCATTGCTGTTGACTGCCGGCGCACTTTCTTTCTGACGCAGAGTCGTGATCACCAACACCGCGCCCAAGGCAACCAGTGCGATGAAAATGCTGCGCCAGCCAAACTGAGATTCAAGTGCCGCACCCGCCAGTGGCGCAAGGGCAGGAGACAGAGCTACCAACGGCATGATGGTAGCGAACACGCGTTGAGACGTTTTGCTGTCATAACGATCGATAACTACCGCTTGCCAAATCACAGAAGCAGAACACGCACCCAGAGCCTGTACAAAACGTGCAGCCAGGAACACTTCAATGCTGTCAGCCATAAAACAGGCTGCGGTAGCAGCACTGAACAGTGCCATACCGCCTACCAGCACTTTAATGCGGCCGATGCGATCAGACAGTGGTCCATAAACGATTTGGCCCAGAGCCATGCCCAACAGGAACACGGTCAGCGACAAGCCAATCATGGATTGAGTTGTACCCATCTCAAGGCGGATATTTTCAAAAGCGGGCAGGTACATATCAGTCGCCAGAAAACCGAGCATGCTCAGGCCGGCAAACCAAATCATTGTTGTCATAGGAACAGTATTTTTCATTTTACTTATCCGTTGTTGCAATATGCGCGCAGTCTACTGCTAGCGAAAAGCGCTGTGAAACGCTAAAATTTCCACATTGCTTTCAAAAAATTTGATTCGTATGTTTTCCTATCAAGATCTGCAAGTTATCGATGCCGTTGCCCGTCGTGGTAGCTTTTCCGCTGCAGCCGAAGAATTGCACAAAGTTCCTAGTGCGGTGAGCTATACCGTCAGGCAGATGGAAGAGAAGCTTGCTGTGAATTTATTTGAGAGATTGCACCGCTCAGTCAAACTCACGCCTGCTGGCGAGTTCTTCGTGCAACAGGCAAGAGACTTGATGAAGCGGATGGATGAGATACGCGATCAAACCCAGCGTGTTGCCAACGGTTGGACGCGAAGTGTCTCGCTGGCTCTGGATAACGTGGTGCGTGAAGATCGTGTCGATTCATTGGTGCGGGACTTCTACGACGCTTTCCCTGACGTAGAACTGCTGCTGACCATGGAAGTGTTCAATGGCGTGTGGGATGCACTGGCGTACGACAGGGCAGATATTGCCATAGGTGCGACAGCGGCGGTGCCAGTCAGCGGAAACCTAAGTTATCGCGATATGGGTATTCTCACTTGGCGATTTGTGGTTTCGAAAGACCATCCTCTGGCGGCAGAGCCTGAGCCTCTGAGACATGAACAACTGTTGGCTTACCCTGCAATTTGCCTTGAAGACACCTCCCGCATTCTTCCCAAACGTGCCACCTGGCTGCTCGACAACCAGCGTCGCCTCACTGTGCCGAACTGGCATAGCGCCATACAGTGTTTTCGTTCAGGGTTAGGGATCGGAGCCATGCCTTCGCATATGGCTCAGCCTTATCTAGAAAGTGGGGAGCTGGTAGAGAAAATGCTGGTGGAACCCCCAGCCAAAAGTCCCTGTTGTATTGCGTGGCGATCAGACAAAGAAAACCCGGCGGTGAATTGGATTTTGGATTACCTGGGCGATGCGGAGAAAGCGCATCGTGAATGGTTGGAGTAAGTTAGATAGAAACAACCGCCGCCAAAGCTCTCTCTTTGACGGCGGTATCCGAATTAGCCGTTTAAATTACACCTTGGCTTGTTTCAACTGACGGGTCATTTTCTTACCCAGCGCCAACCTTCTCCAAATCTTCTCAAGTGGCCCCATTCGGTGATGTTTCAGCCAGTAGTTGGCAAACAGCACTTGAATCACACCCATTATCACAACGATGCCAATCAGTGGTGCGCGGTTTAGCGACCCGTAAAGATCCGGAAGTATCCACTGGAAAACCGCCACGGCAACAAATGATTGCGAAAGATATAGCGTAAATGCCATTCGCCCACAGGCAGCGAAAGGCTGCACAACGGCCGACCTTTTTTCCACTAGCCAAATCAGCAGCTTGGCATAGCACAATGAGAGGAGCGGAGACAGGGACATATTGAGCAACTGCAACACCAGGCTTAGCTCTTCGTTGAAGCCAATTTCGCTTCTGACGTTCACTAAAAATGCTGATGCAAAAGCGGTTAAAGCGCCGATTACACACCAGATAATTAAACGTTTTGATGAATTGAAGAAACCTGTTTTATACAGCCCCATACCAATCAGCATCAGACCGCCGACATGGAACATCAGCACGGGTAAGCCAGATATATAAACGCGGTAATACATTTCTAAACGCAAAGGGATCTGTTCGAAAAAGTAATTGCCAGTGGTAGCTTGAATGAGTTCGGCAGCTTTGCTTGGAGAAACGGGAAGGTAGGTGCCCATAATGGGAGGCGGGATTTCTTCCGGCGGCGCAAATGCAATAGCAGCAGAAAGCGCGAGAAAGAGCAATGCGGCTAATGAAACGAAGAAAACCCCCAAAATCAGCTGGGTGCGGGCTCGCCAATTAGCAGCGCGGAAGAGAACAAGACCTGTGACGGCATAAACAAACAGGACATCACCCGGCCAAATTAAAGCTGCATGAAGTAAACCAATCACAGCAAGCCAAAACAGTCGCCTTGAAATCCACTTGCCCGCAGATTGCTTTTTGCGCTGCCAACTCTCCGTTTGAATGACCAAGCCAACCCCAAATAGCAGACTGAACAGGCTCATAAAGCGTCCATCAAGGAATATGGCTTGGAAGGTATAGACCGCCATATCCATATCAGTCGCCGTTCCTTGCCAGTCTGGTGCGTGTAACGCTAGAGCCGGCAAAGCTTGATGGGCAAAAATATTCATAAACAAAATGCCAAGAATCGCGATGCCGCGGATGACATCCAGACTGAGTATCCGTTCGGCTGGGTTGGGCGGTGCAGTTGTCATTTCACTTCTCTCATTCAAATGATTAAAAACTGTTCTGTGACATCTATATGTAACTCGTTAAGTTGTTTCAATGAGATAGAGGTGTTTTTGCGGATACGGTAAGCAATTTAACTGGAGGAATGATACCCGGATCTATAATTCATCAGCTGAATGTCATGGGTTGCAGTTTTTATTTTTCTTATCAATACCCTGCAGAAAAAGTGATGTTTCTTTCCGTGGATTATGAGGCCCCAGTAGGTAGTATCTGGGTAAGTGATTGCATTGATGTGACCACTTTTAAAAAAGGAATTTGCCTATGCTGGAAATCAGACCCAACTGCGAATGCTGCGATAAAGATCTGCCGCCTAATTCAACCGAGGCGATGATTTGCACCTACGAATGCACTTTCTGTACAGCCTGTGTTGAAGACATCCTTTCCAACGTTTGTCCGAATTGCGGAGGCGGATTTATGCCTAGGCCTATTCGCCCAAAAACAGCGCGGCGTGAAGGGGTAAGCGTTCAGCACCAACTGCCTTCAACTAAACGAGTACATACGCCTTACACCATTGAAGAACTCAAAGTATTTGGCGAGCAGTTTAAACATATTGCGCCTGAAGACCGCTAATGCCAGCAACAAGCCAACTTGATAAACAGAGAACTGAGATGGTTGCGTGTTATCCGAGGTATGTCATCGACCCGACGAAAACCGCAGAGTTCGAGCAATATGCCAAGATGTGGATTCCTTTGGTGAACAAGTTTGGCGGTCAGCACAACGGATATTTTATGCCTTCTGAGGGGGCGAATAATATCGCGCTGGCGTTGTTCACGTTTCCGAGTCTGGCGGAATACGAAGCGTATCGAAATAAATCGTTTGATGATGAAGCCTGTAAGGCGGCTTTCAAGTTCGCAGAAGAGACAGCCTGTATCGTGAGTTACGAACGTCGTTTTTTCCGCCCAGTTTTTGAATAGGCCTCAAACCTGTCCCAAACGCGCCACATGGCTGCTCGACAACCAGCGCCGCCTCACTGAACCCAACTGGCATTGTGCCTTCATTGTTTTTGTTCAGGATTAGGGGTCTGAGGCATGGCTTCACACATGGCTGATCCGTGCCTTGAAGATGTTGAATTAGTAGAAAAAACGCTGTGGAGTCCCCAACCAAAAGTCCCTGTTGCATCGCGTAGCGCTCAGACAAAGGAAACCCAGCGTTTTGGATTACCTGGGTGATGCAGAGAAAGCGCGCAAAGAATGGTTGGAATAAGTCCGTCAGCTATGTTTCACCAACGGATACCCTGCAGAAGACCAATGGATAATCCCACCCTTAAGCGAACACACATTATTAAACCCCATCCTCCGTAAAGACTCTGTTGCTAAAGCTGAGCGTGAACCCGAACGACAATAGAGAGCAATAGTGGCATTAGAAACATCTTCAACTTTCAATGAATCAACGAGGTACGCAATGATATTCATTTCCAGTATTCCTCTAGGAATAGGATGAGCGTTTTTGATAACGCCACCCTCTACCTCATTGGGCTCTCTCACATCAATGAGGATAATGTCATCAATATTTTCGCTGAGCTGCTTTGGTGATATTTCTGTGATTTTGTTTTTAACGACATCGACGAATTGCTGACTGGTCAAGAGCATATGTTCTTCCTTTCACAATATTTGATTGAATACAAAAACGGTAGAAATGATGATTAATAGCGCTCCGAACATGCGTGACATGTAAGCTTGGGGGAAGTGAGTGCGAAGCTTATCTCCGAACAACACGCCGATAGCGCCTAGAAGAGTGACTTGAGTGATATCCGCCCAACGAAGTGCGACAAATTGCTCTGGGGAGGACGTCACGTAACCAGTCAGGCCAAAAATGGCATTGAGAGTGATGAGTATTAAGCTTGTTGATAGTGCCTCATCGAATCTCAGACCTGCCGCTAATATCAGTGCCGGAACAATGAGGAATCCGCCACCAACCCCGACGAAACCTGTTAGAAATCCGACGAAACTCCCAGCGACTATGAGAGGAGAGATGAAATTTGACGTTTCCCGTGTCTTTGGTGTTTGGGTGAAAAAAAGTAATTTCGCCCCTGCGATATACATGGAAAAAGACAGAACAATCAGTTGCGCTGTAACAGGTGCAATAGCAGCTGTATTTGCGCCCAAAAAAGCGCCTAGAACACTGGGTATACCGAAAGCCAATAGGAGGTGAATATTGATATTTTTGGTGAGGGGGTTTTTAAAAGAGGATAAGAGGCTGAGAATACCAACAATAATCAGGGACGACATTATTGCTTCTTTTTCTGACATCTCCACGCTATACACCAGCACAGGTATAGTAATAATGGCGCCTCCTGAGCCTAAAATTGCTAGTGAAAAACCAATAAAAAGTGCTCCGAGTAAACCCATTCCTTTGCTCATTACCTAGTAAACGTATGAGCAAAACACTAATTGATGGGTCTAGAGCTCAACAACTTATGAAACTTTGCTCGCTTGGAAAGGGATTGTTTGTCGCTAGACGTTGACTAAGTGCTTGGGAAGCTCACTTTGTCAGGTTTACTGTCAGCTGTTTTGATGCAGGTATGGTACCTGCTCGGCATTTTGACAAGAACAAGTGTCATCGAGTAATCGATGAGAAGCTCCCCGAATAAGACGGATTTCACATTGATAGGCTACTCCTTTGGCATCGAACTTCCGTCTTGAATCATTGAGCTAACTGCCAATACGCCTCTCAATATAAATAACCGCCGCCAAAGATCTCTCCTTGACGGCGGCATTCGAGTTAGCCATTTAAATTTGCTGAAGAGACAGCTTGCATTATTAGTTACGAACGAAGCTTTTCCAGACCCATCTGCTTATAACCAATAACCTTCCAGCGCCTACTTGGACAATGATAATCAACTTATCAGTGTGTCACTCTCGAGTTATTTTATAGTGCCCACCCTTTGTATTACCTCTAAATGATTTCTTTAGTGCTATTGACGTTTGCAATTAACTTGGTACATAGTATCGACACGAAACGTTAAAAGTTTCGATTCGATACCCATTATTGGCGCAACAGGAATGGTGCCGAGGCGTATGGAAAATAACCACTAAATTTGAAGCAATGAGAGGTAGATATGAAAAAGCTTGTATATGCACTTTTTAGTGCATCGGTACTTTTGGGGTGCACCGGAACAGCAGTGAGTGCTGGAAATAATTCTGGAAGCAATATCCCTGGTTATGATGCTTACTCAAAATCTTTGGAAACCTCCCCTGTCACGCCAGAGGAATTTGCACTGTTACAAAAAACCATTTTCTTTGGTCCTGAGGATGTGAAGGCGCTTCGTCAGGCCCAAAAAATCCTTAAACCCCAAATTACTGAGATTCTCGATACTTGGTATGGTTATGTAGGTGCAAATCCCCATCTGCTTTACTATTTTTCAAACAAGGAATCGGGCGAAGCCAATGGTGAATATCTTTCAAGAGTCAGGGACCGCTTTGAGCAGTGGATTTTGGATTTGACTGATGCAAATTATGATCAGCAGTGGTTGAATTATCAGCATGAAATTGCCAAACGTCACCACAGCGTGGGCAAAAACCGCACTGATAACGTGAATTCGGTTGATCACATTGATTACAAATACATGGTGGCGTTCATTTACCCGATTACAACAACCATCAAACCGTTTTTGCAAAACGGCAATGCATCGCAAAAAGAGGTTGATGCTATGTATGAGGCGTGGAGAAAAGCAGTCATTCTGTCTGTGATTCTTTGGACACACCCTTACATCAAAGATGGTGATTTCTAAGGTCTACAGTTTACTCTCCTAGCTGTAACTTGATGACAAACAGGCCTCTTTAAGAGGCCTGTTAGTTTTCATTCTCATTAAAAATTGAGAAATTCTTTTAAAAGCTACGGCTTTTTAGCACTACTTACTGTGGACGTAGTGCATGGTTGTGAACTGCCGGCGAAGTGCGGAGACCACTTTAGCAATTTCCTCATCAGGTCTTCTACCCAACAATGAATCAGCAATATACTTGGCGACTTCAGGCATGTGCTCCACGGTGAAGCCAGCTCTGACAATCTCTGGTGTACCAAAACGAAGGCCGTTCATGTCTCGCGCCATGTCTGCAATTGGAAGGCCAATACCACAAGTGAGGATATTTGCTTTACGCAGCTTCTTCGCCATGGTTTGCCCGCCACCGAAAGGTACTGCCTGAATCGCGAACTGGTGAGATTCAGAGGGAGTTTGACCATTCGGGCCAGTTACTTGAAAAACTGGCAGTCCTTCAGTCTGACATGCACGAGCCAGCGCTTGATTAGCTTCAATCATGGCATTGGAATAATCCGCGCCGAACGTCTTCCAGTCCAACAGCGACACCGCGAGTGCGGCAGATTTAGCTGCATCAAAATTAGCGGTTAAACCCGGGAAGGCGATGCTATCAATGCGCTCCATCAGCTCGGCATCGTTCGATACAATCAGTCCACCTGGAGGCCCACCCAAACTTTTGTAAGTGCTCATGGTCATCAAGTGAGCGCCTTGATTCAGAGGGTTTGGCCAGCTTTTACCAGCAATGATTCCGCATTGGTGTGCGGCATCGAACAGCACTTTGGCACCCACTTCATCGGCAACGGCTCGTATGTCTGAAACAGGGTGGGGCAATAGGTTCAGGCTTCCGCCAATGGTGATCAATTTGGGTTTGAGGGCGTGTGCTTGTTCTCTCAGTACATCTAAGTCGACGGTGTAGTGCTCGGCATCGGCTTTCATTTCGACAATATTGAGCCCATATAATCCCGCTGCACCTGCATGGTGGTGAGTGACATGACCACCGATAGAAGCCGGTGGAACGAGAATGGTGTCGCCCGGTTGTGCGGTCGCCATAAAGGCGTAAAGGTTTGCCATTGCGCCAGAGGCGACGCGGATTTCAGCGTATTTAGCATCGAAAACATCACACGCCAGCTGCGCAGTAATGATCTCGATTTTCTCTATGGCCTCCAGTCCCATTTCATACTTGTCGCCGGGATAGCCGAGAGAAGGGCGCGTACCAATACCTGTTGCCAACAGCGCTTCTGCTTTTGGGTTCATGATATTTGTCGCCGGGTTGAGGTTGATGCACTCTCTTTCGTGGATGATCCGGTTCTCATCGGAAAGCGCATAAATCGCTGCAATGACCCCTGATTCGTTCAAGGTGCTGATATTGGCTACGGTGTCTTGTGCGTAATCATTGATGCTTTCTGCTACCCAAGGCTTCTTATGAAATGTCATTTTTGGCGTCCTTTCTCTGTTTCGTGATGTATCTATATCAACGCGGAAGACCATTTCGCTCAAATGGATTATTTTTTGTATAAGGCAAAAATAATTTTGGGCTTAACTCATGCGTTCTGTTCGCTTTCCTCAACTTCCCCCTTTAGATGCGCTGGTGGCTTTTGAAGCTGCGGCTGAACATGAAAGTTTTGCCAGAGCGGGCGAAGAGCTTTTTCTTACTGCATCTGCAGTGGCGTATCAGGTCAAAAAGCTCGAAAGCCATTTGGCCGTTTCTTTGTTCGCAAGGCATGGTAAAGGTGTTTCACTTACCCCAAAAGGCAAAGAATTTTTAGTGCTTGTTAAGCAAGCGCTCAAAGGTTTCGAGGAAAATGTTGAACGGATTCGGCATGGAAAGCTAAGGCCAGTTCGCTTGGCGACACAGCACGCTATTGCTCAGTTCTGGTTGCAAAAGCGTTTGGGAAATTATCAGCATGATTTCCCTGAACATGAATTGGAAATCACCGCTGTCTCGACCGTTTCCGGTCAGCCGGAAGAAACCGATCTTGCGCTGGGTTATTTCTTTCATGATCCTGGCCGTCGCTGGCAAAAACTGTGGAGCGAGAGACTGTTGCCAGTCAGTGCGCCTAATTATGTAGGGAAGGATGATCCCGTCTTTTACCAAGACATGCATTGGCATGATGATTGGCGGTTTTGGCAAGATAAGTTCAGTGGCAGACAAGCGCGAACGCGTCGCTCCAGTTTGTATGCTTTGTTGTTGCAATCAGTCTTGGACGGGCAAGGAGCGATGGTTGGGCGGGTTTCCCTGCTGCAGGATTACTTGGAGCGTGGTGAGTTGGTGCCTTGGCCTGACGATTCAGTGAATCAGGTGGAAAGTGGCGGATACTACCTCTATCGAAGCGCCGCGTGTGATGATCACCCTGTGGCCAATCATTTCTATGATTGGTTGACGGCGCAGTGCGCTTCTAGATAGGGTGAAGTGTCACCAAAAAGGATTTGAAGGTACGCCCCATGGAACTGATCACCTTTCTGTTATTTATCCCTGCCTGTTTTGCCTTAAACATGACGCCGGGGCCAAACAATCTGCTCGCGATGAATAATGCCCGTTGTTATGGCTTTCAACCTGCGCTGGTTGCCAGCTTTGGCCGAATCGCCGCCTTTGCGGTAATGATTGCACTAACTGCCTCTGGATTGGCGGTGATCCTCTATGCATCAGAAAAGGTCTTTCTGGCGATAAAGCTAGTTGGCGCTATGTATCTATTCTGGATTGCTTTCCAGCTTTGGCGGTCAACGTCTAGCCCGGTAAACGATATAGAAGCAGATAGAAAGGTCAAAGCATTACTTAAACAAGAGTTCGCGCTCGCCGCGGGTAACCCAAAGGCCATCCTTATTTTTACTGCGTTTCTGCCACAGTTTGTTGACCCGTCCGCACCCATCAATCAGCAGTTCTTTATTCTGGGTTTGACATTCCTGGTGCTGGAAGTGGTCGCGATTTCTATGTATGCGCTCTTCGGCATTTATCTTCGCCAGTGGTTTAGTAAACCCAAAATGGCGGGGTGGTTTAACCGCGGATGTGCTGTTGTACTCGGTGTGTCAGGCGGCAACTTGCTGATGATGAATCGAAGCTGACTTTGGGTTGTTTGGGTATATCCAGAAAGGGCGCTTAACGGCGCCCTTTGTTGTGATTAGTTATAGTGAGAGGTGAGTTTTCGCGCTTCGACTTCCATCGGCGCGTTGTAGTAGCCATAAACAAACATCTGCATCAGATACTCGCGGGTTTGGGCGGTGAGTCCTGCTCTCTCTGATTGCATCACATGCACTAATTCGTGAGGGAGTAGATCGCGTTGGGATTTGTAGCGGTTTTGAATCCAAATGCCGTAGCCAAAGGTGTAACCTGCCATATTAGGATTGGTGTAACCCACGCGTTTGGCGATTTCTAATAACTCCGGGTCGGTTGGTGCAGGCAGTTTATCTACATAATAAACCCGAACCTTTTCGGGATGTTTTACACCCATTTTTTCCGCGATGAGCACCTGTTGCGGTGTTAATGGAATCCCTTTCTCCAGTGCTTCTGCCTCGGCTTCGTGGGTGAATTTGGCTGCTGCAGGCATCAGTTGCTCGACACCGTCAATCAACTCCTGAGGTGGGTTGGCATAGATTTCATCTCTATTGACGCAACCAGTGGCTACCAAGGTGCCCAATACCATCGCTATGAGTTTTCCCCTCATTATCCTTTCCTTTCTCCATATACCGTTTGGCGAAAGGATACCCCTTGATGATTCAGACAAGGCAGACTGGCGCCCATTCTTCGAGTTGCGCCGAAATGGTTTAGGAAAGACCTAACAAAACAGCCACTCGAAAGGTGGCTGTTTGTCGTTAGAGCAGGCGCTGGAAGTTATTGCTGCTTAGACAAATCGCGGTAAGCGGCAGGTACGTTCAGACCTGGGTGAACCCAATCACGAAGGGCGTAACCGGTGAACTCTGGCAACTGCACTTTCTTCACCGTCTCGCCAAGAGACAAGCCATCATCAATCGCCTGCTGTACTTGGGTTTTAATCGCTTCCAGATAATCAATGTGCCACTGAATATCTTCAGGTGTCATCGGCGTACCATGGCCTGGCACTACCGTTGCGCCATCTGGGAGAAAGTCTTTCACTTTCTGAAGTGAACTCAGGGTTTCCAGCAGGTGACCATCCAAGAGCCAAGGCAGTGAAGGTTTCACCGTGACGATTGGGTTACCCGTGTACATGGTTTTTGATTCAGGTTCCCACACGAACAAATCACCACCAGTCTGTGCGAATCCGAAATCCATGATCTCGACATTTTTGCCACCGAGATCGATGGTGATTTTCCCATCTTTCCCGACAAGAATGTCGGCGTCAGTTGGTTTGATTTCCTCGATGCCGCGTCCTTTACCGAAGCTTTGCATCATCCACTGTATATCTGCCTCAAAATGATTGTCGATATAGTTTTGAGTCACTTCATGTTGGATGATTTTTGTTTCTTCCGGTAGGTACATGTTTCCGTAAGAGTGATCCCCATGGAAACTGGTGTTAACCGCGTAAATGATGGGCTTCTTTGTCTCAACGGCAATCATTCCCTGAAGCTGTTTATTCAGACGTTCGTTGAGAGTAGTGTCAATCACAAGCACACCTTCATCACCCACAATAAAACCGCCGCTGGTGGCAACAGGTAGGCCTTTCTTTTCCAGCTTTTTGGCATCGGTTGGGTAGTAGGCGTAAACCCCATCATCGAGTTTTTCAGCGACGAGCTGAACCTTGTTGGCATCCCATACTGGCTCATTAGCTTGCGTTGAGAGACTCAAGAGTGAAGTCGCAGCAAGTACTGCTACTGTTGTTTTGGTTATTTTCATCTTGCTTTCCTTTACTTGTCGTCCATTTGTGTTCACTCTAGAAATTCTTGGATAAAGAAAAAACAGCAATTGAAGTAACTCAGTGTTCTCCCTAAGAGAACAATTGGAGAGGCGATGGACAAGTTCACCAATATGGAGACCTTTGTGAGGGTGGTTGAGATTGGCAGTATCAGCGGTGCAGCAGACCGCATGAACATTGCCAAATCTGCAGTCAGCCGACGTTTAAAAGAATTGGAAGAACACCTGAATGTTCAACTGTTCCACCGCACAACACGCACCATGCATGCCACTGAAACAGGCACGGAATATTACAAGCATTGCCTGCGTATTCTCGAAGACTTGCGTGAAGCAGAGGAAATGACTTCTCAGGCACATTGCGTGCTGAAAGGACCGTTAAAGGTTGCTGTTCCCTCAACATTCGGGGTGCTACATATCGGCCCGGCCATTAACGACTTTCTTCAAGAACACCCACAAATTGAGTTTGAACTCGACTTTAACGACCGACAGGTTGATTTGATTCAGGAAGGCTACGATCTCGCTATTCGTATTGCCGATTTACCAGACTCGACGTTGCTCGCCAGGAAAATTGCTACAGTTCGACATGTGCTTTGTGCCAGCCCAGAATACCTGCAAACACACGGCTCTCCTGAATCCCTTTCCGATCTTAGTCACCACAAAGCGCTTGTATACAGCCTGAGCAAAGATGTCAGTCATTGGCGGCTAAACACTCCGGAAGGTAAGCTGCAAAAAGTGAAGATTAAGCCCGCATTGAAGGGGAGCAGCGGGGAATTTCTGCATTCCGCGGCAGAAAAAGGGATGGGCATAGCCCACTTGCCAACATTTGTTGTCCATCAAGCCATCAGGGAAGGGCGTCTAGAAGTGGTGCTGCCCGGCTATGCTTTTGGTGAGCTCAACGCCTATGCGATTTACCCGCAAACACGGCATTTATCACGCCGAGTCAGAACCTTGATTGATTTTCTTGTTGCCCGATTTGAAGGCACGCCATATTGGGATAAGTAAGATCTGCAACTCGCTGTAATGCGTAATGAATTAGCTGATAGTAAACCGATGAATAACGGAAAGGTGGATGGAAGAAAAGCAGATACTGGCACAGTTTGAAGCGGGTTTCAGACAGCATTTTGCTCTGAGCGATGACGAATGGCAGCCTTTTATCGATCAGGGAAAACTCAAGCTTTACAGCAAGGGTGATGTCCTGTTCAGCGCCGGAGATGTTGTCGACAAAGTAGGGTTTGTTTGTGCGGGTACCTTGTGCAATTTCTATCTCACGCCAGACGGCAACCGACGCAACAAGTCTTTTCTCCAACAGGGCGAGGTGTCTGCTTGTTTATCCTCTTTCGCAAGAGGGCTGCCTGCGCGCTTTGGCTGTGAAGTATTAACCGATTCAGTGTGTTTCGAACTGCCTGCGAAGGCGTTAAGAAGTCTAAGCGAGTCAACACCGGGATGGAAAGATGCCTTCCTACAGATGGTGACCGCATTGGCCTTAAAAAAAGAGGCGAGGGAAGCTGATTTACTGATGCTGTCGCCGACCGAGCTCTATATTCAGTTCGTCGAATCCTGCCCTGAATTATCGCAATCCTTGCCCAATTATCATATCGCGTCCTACCTTGGTATCACTGAAGTCTCACTCTCCCGCATCCGCGCTAAACTCGGCGTCCAAAACGCCTATCAGCGCCAGTAACAAAGAAGAAATTTGGTGGTTTTAACTCTTGTTAAAGTGTTAGCCGTCTCTTCCCAATAAGCTGACTCCCGAACTATCCAAAAAGGGAGTCAGGATGAAACTACTTAATAAAACCATTGTGCTGACTGGTGGGACGTCAGGCATTGGTCGACAGTTAGTTGAACAACTCGTCGGCGATAACCAACTGATAGTGCTTGGGCGGGATGCACAGAAACTCAGCACATTGAAGAAAAAATGGCCATCCATCATCACTTTTCAGGTTGATTTGGCTGACGTGAATCAGGTTCATCTCATCGCCCAATCTATTGCCTCCGCGAAACCCGAAATAGATTTGCTCATCAATAATGCTGCGACCCAGTTTATGCCGAAATTCACTGATGAGGCGTTCACATTCGACACGGTGAAAACGGAAGTCGATACCAACTTCACCTCTGTTTGCGCGCTAATTCATGGCTTATTGCCTGCGCTTCTTGCATCGGAGTCGTCTCGCGTCATCAACATTAATTCTGCCCTTGGATTAGTGCCAAAGGCATCTTCTGCGGTCTATTGCGCCACGAAAGGCGCACTCAACATCTTCTCCCAGAGTCTGCGCTATCAACTGGAAGGCTCTGTTGTTGGCGTACAACAGGCTTTTTTGCCTCTGGTAGATACCGCAATGACTAAAGGCAGGGGCAAGAACAAAATCTCATCGGATGTGGCAGCTGCTGAAATTATCGCTGGTATCGAAAAAGGCGAGGACGACTTCGACATCGGTGCGACCCGATTTTTACGAGTGCTAAATGCCTTGGCACCTTTTGCCGCACGCAAACTACTGAAGGCGTCATAAATGGTCACAAAACATAGTTGGCTGGGATTTATTTGGGGAGTGATTTCAATGACTGCAACGGCGACAGAAAACAGCGTAGACATCGTTGTGAAGGGGATAGATACAACAAGGCCAGGAAATGTGTTGGTGATGTTATTTGCTGAAGACGGTTTTCCAAAGAAGCACGACAAAGCGCTAAGGATCGTGAGTTACACCGCTGACAAAGCTGAGCGGAACGTCACCTTCGAAAATGTGCCAACGCAGTTTGCTATCAAGGTTCTACATGACGAAGACGAGGACGGGAAAGTTACCAAGAACTGGACAGGTGTCTGGCCCCAAGAGGGGTTGGGTTTCTCCAACGGTGCGAGAATCACGTTCAAAGCGCCAAGTTTTTCGAGCGCGCAGCTTGAAGCTTCAAGCATCACCTCTCCCCACGAAATTACTATTCGCTATCCGTAAGGAGGATTTATGTCATCACTTTTTAAACTCATGGTCATCATGGCCCTATTTTTTGCTTCGACCTTTATTGCGGTGAATGCGATGGGCTGGCTAACGGTAGACCAGATTCAGTTGTGGTTCGAGCAAGCACAGTCACTGAGTGCACTGACTGTTGCCATTATTGTCGTTTCATTGCTGTTTTTGGATTTGTTCATCGCGGTACCCACGCTTTCCATCATGATTCTCGGTGGCTATTTTGCAGGAGCATATGTTGGCGCTTTGGCAGCTTTCACAGGTACTTTGCTGGCGGGAGTTGCCGGATATGTCTTGAGTGCGAAGTTTGGCGATAGGCTGGTCAATGTCGTCGTGAAAGATGAGAAACAGCGCGCTGAGTTACGTGGTCACTTCCGTCAGTATGGTGTGTTAATGATTTTGCTTTCCCGCGCCATGCCGATTCTGCCTGAAGTCACAGCATGTATGTCAGGTATCAGCCGCATGAAATTCACAACTTTCCTACTGGCATGGTGCACAGTTAACCTGCCGTATACCTTTATTGCTGCTTATGCAGGGTCCATCAGCAGTTTGGAAAACCCAAAACCAGCGATTCTCACCGCGATTGCACTCTCAGTCTTCTTTTGGATTGGATGGGGACTACTAAGACGCTTTTCGTTGAAACGACCTGTTCGCGCGGACTAGTTGAGATAGAGGATTAAAAACAGTGTTTCGATAGTTAGATTTCACAACAATTCGACATTCGAAGCACTATATTTCACTAGAGGAAGCCTTTCTAATTCAAACCAATTTTATACACACGACAGGCAAGTCTTTTGAAATTGAAATTCGCACTGGATAACCGGAAAAACATCTTAGTTGCCGGAGCAGTATTACTTAGCTTTATCGGCATAGGCAGTTTGCTGCCGGAAGAATTAACGCTTCAACGTTGGATTGCAGCCTTTTTTGCTGCCAATGCCTTGGTGGGAATGGCATTGGCTTTTCTGCTTTCGACGCGCATGGAAATTCTGGAATCTATCTTTGGTGGTTTGGACAGGGTTTACAAAGCGCACCGATGGGCGGGTATTTGGTCGGTTTTTTCTATCTTCATGCATTGGTGGTTAGTGCCACAATCTGAAGTCGCTCGTGAAGAAACCAGTCTGATTGAGATTGGCTCCGACACCGGAGAATGGGCAACTTGGCTGCTGCTGGTCTTGGTAGTGATCAGCTTTATGCGCATGCTGCCTTACCACTTATGGAAGTGGAGCCATCGCTTGATGGGGTTGGTTTTCTTCATCTCCGTCTTCCACTATCTTTTTGCCGTCAGGCCTTTCCAGTTGTTCTCGCCAGCGGGAATCGCGATGAACCTGACGGCAGTTATTGGTGTTTGGGCTTGGTACTACTATGCCTTTGGAAAGGACACCAGTAAGCACTACATCGCCAAAGTTGAAAACGTGAAAAAGCAAAATGGTATCGTCAGTTTTGATACCAAGCCTTTGCAGGGCAAGCCGAAGTGGGAAGCTGGGCAATTCGCTTTTGTCTCAGTCCTTCATAACGATAACATCAAAAGCGAACCGCACCCTTACACTATCGCAAGCAGCTATCACGGCGGTAAGCCAAGTTTCTCGATTGCAGCATTGGGTGATTACACCAAAACGCTTTATGAGCACTTGGAAAACGGCCAGATGATTCGACTGGATATGCCATACGGGCGCTTCCACTTGGATATGAAAGCGAAAGAGCAAATCTGGATTGGTTCTGGAATCGGTATCACCCCGTTTATTGCCTGGTTACAATCGCTCAACAGCCAAAGCAAACAGCACCCTTCAGTCACGCTCTATTATCTGGTTAAAAACGAAGAAGCTGCCATATTTGCAAAAGAGCTTGGTGAATTAGTCGAAGGCTTGCCAACGGTAAACCTAAACATTGTCTATTCAGAGCAAGGGCGTCTAACGCCAGAAAAAATTTCCGAAGATATTAATGGTGATATCGGTGATGTTTCGCTCTACTTCTGCGGTAACCCTGAAGTCAGAAAGACAATGCAGGAAGGGCTAGAACAACTCGGCATGCCGAAGAACAACACCCATTATGAGTTGTTTGATTTTCGGGGTGCTTTGTAAGCACGAGCTTTTTCAAACGTCGGTTTCTGTGCATCCAACTAACCAAAAGTCACAATGCTAAGTTTCACGGGAGGAGCCTATGCACAAACAAAACATGCGCAATGCAGTATTGGCTGCTGTTATCTGTATTTTGAGCGTAGGGTGTTCATCAATGAACCAGTCGGGTAATTCTAGATTCGCCATGAATGTAGAATATGTAAATGATGACAATGAGGTCATTTCAAGGCCCGATCTACCTCAGCGAGTTATTGTCCAGTTTACTGTTATCCCCGGCGCAATATGGGGCCGCCCGTTAACTGATAGCCAGTACTTAGATGTCACCGACATCGGCAGCGTTTTGAATGCTGACTTTTCTGATTTACTCGCGAAAATTGAGCCTTTTGCAACTCCGTTGCTCGACACAGAAGCAAACGAAGGTTTAGTCATTACGCCAAAAGAAACAAAGTTAGCGAGATTTGGCACATTTACGTATGACTTGGAAACTCAGGACTCTTTGGGCGGGACAGGCTTTGGTAGTGCCGACCCTGAGATATATGGTCTAGTACTTACATACTTTGATCGACCCGCTGAGATTAAGGCGGTCAAAACCGAAAATGGGGATACATCAGAGTTCGACATCAAGGTAAAAAAGGAAGGGCTGGTTTGGCTGAAAATAACGAAACCTCGTAAGAACTTTTATCTTTACACTGTGCATGAGTTTGTTGGTAACGAATTTCTGTTCATTCGACCTCGAACACCAGACCCCAAAGAAGCTAAGCAAGACTTGTCGGCATAAAGTGGTCTGCTGAATATCTGTATTTGATATAGCAATTTCTAGGGAGCGAGTTAGCTCCCTTAGTTGTTTAGAAGTCTGCTTTTAGATCAAGCCCAACACCTTCAAAACCAATGACCCCACACAAACCGTCACGCTGGAAAACAGGGTAGTGAGCCCGATAATATTGGCGCTTAACGTGGTATTACCCCCTGCAGCTCTTGTCATTGCATAGCTTGCAGCAGCCACAGGTGCGGCGTTCATAAAGAACAGAATCCCCAGTTCCAGTCCTCTAAATCCATACAGGTAACCAATCAAGGTAAAGGCGAAAGGCGCAACCATAAGCTTGTTAGAAGTTGCAAACCAGGTTGGCTTTTTCTCGTCTCTCATCATCCGGAAATCCAAACTGCCGCCCGTACACAAGAGCGCGAGTGGAAGTGCGATTCGGGAAAGGTAGTTGCCCGTGTCGACAATCACGGTTGGAAGAGTGATATTCAGAAGTGAAACAACAACGCCAAGTGCAATCGCGATGATCAGCGGATTCTTGCCCAGATTGATAAATATGGTTTTTGTGGACTGCAGTTTGGAACCCGCCGAGCGCGGCGACAAGCAGATCACCGCTTGAATGTTATATACGACGGTAATCACCGCCACATAAATTGCCGCGAGTGCCAGCCCTTGACTGCCATAGGCATTTTCAACGTAAGCGATGCCTATGATGGCTGTGTTGGCACGAAAGCTCCCTTGAATCAGCACGCCGTGATCTGGATTTCCCTTGAAAGCCAGTTTGGTGGACGCGATACAAAACACGAAAAAAATCACCGTCATGACAACGGAAAAAGCCAGAAATTCTGTGGCTTGCGAGAAGTTATGGTCAGCCGTGGCAATGCTTAAAAACAGCATTGCGGGCAGGGCGACATTGAACACCAGCCGTGAAGCAACATCGTTAAAGTTGGCGTTGGTCCACTTTAGTCTTTTGAAGATATAGCCAAGTGAAATAATGAAAAAGATCGGCGCGACGAGAGAAAGGGAAAACGCTAATTGCTCCATGATGTTAGCCATTTTTCTTCTTCATCTCGACTGCGAAGGGGTTACTTAAAATCTACGCTATTTATGCGTGAATACTCAATAGCCATGCTATCAAGACTGTGTCTCTCATTTGCCTGTCCCACAAATCTTTCACTTCTTAACGCTTCTTTAACTTCCTTATTGATGACCTTATACCTTGGTCTTAATTGTCGACAATCCTCTTGATCTAACCCCTTTTCAGTGTCTAAAGTATGTCCATGAGATTAAATTGTAGACAATGTTGAGGTTGTATCGATATCTCAATTTCCTCCACAAATGCTCATGAAAGCGTTGGAGGAAACCACGACAAACACCGTCAACACAGCCTTTGGACAAGGAACACAATGAGCGAAAACAACGCATTAAGCGCGACGCTGGAAAGCGTGAGTCCCACATCGAAAGAAAACACCAAGTCGGAAAACCTGACAGCCTTGCTGGTTGAGGCTATCGTCTCCGGCGAAATCGCATCAGGCAGTAAAATCTCTGAACCAGAGCTCGCCCGCCGCTATGAATGCAGCCGTGGGCCGCTGCGCGAAGCCATAATGCGCCTGGAAGGGCTGGGGCTGATTGAGCGTATTCCTCATGTTGGGGCACGTGTCATTACCTTAACGCCAGAAAAACTCGTCGAATTGTATGCTGTGCGCGAAGCGTTGGAAGGCATGGCGGCGCGACTGGCAGCCAGAAATATCAAGCAGGATGAGCTTCAAGGTATTGAAGATTTGCTCACCAAGCACTCCAGACATATCGACGAAGTCGAGGGCGCATCTTACTTCCATCAATACGGCGACTTTGATTTTCACTACCGGGTAATCATGGCGAGCCGCAATCAAAAGCTGATCAATTTGCTGTGTGGTGAGCTGTATCACTTGCTTCGCATGTATCGCTACCAATCACCCAAGACTCAATCCCGACCCAACCATGCGTTAGAAGAGCACAAGTTTATTTTGCACGCGATCCGTAACCGTGACGAAGAGCTGGCAGAGCTGGCAATGCGTCGCCATATCGCGGGCAGCCGAAAGGCAATCGAACAACAAATCTTAAAAGATTAGAAGGACCTGACTATGACACTCTCCCCTGGAGCCAAATTCCGACAAGCCGTTGAGCAGAACAACCCACTGCAAATTGTCGGCACCATCAATCCTTACTGCGCCATGATGGCACAACGCCTCGGCCATCAAGCCATTTACCTCTCTGGTGGTGGTATCGCCAACGCGAGTTACGGTCTGCCTGATCTTGGCATTACCACGCTGAATGATGTGATGGTTGATGTCGAACGCATCACTAACGCCTGTGATTTACCGCTGCTGGTGGATATCGATACCGGATTCGGCGGCGCATTCAATATCGCCCGCACCATCAAAGCGATGGAGAAAGCAGGCACCGCAGCAGTGCATATGGAAGATCAGGTCGCGCAAAAACGCTGTGGTCATCGCCCAAACAAGGCGATTGTTAGCCAGCAGGAAATGGTCGATCGCGTAAAAGCGGCCGTCGATGCCCGTACTGATGAGCAGTTCGTGATCATGGCACGCACCGATGCGTTGGCCGTGGAAGGCATGGACAGCGCCATCGAACGCGCGATTGCTTGTATCGAAGCGGGTGCTGACATGATCTTCCCGGAAGCGATGAACAAGCTGGAACAATACCAGCAATTCTCAAGCGCGCTTCGCAGTGCGATTGGCAAACCTGTGCCTATTCTCGCCAACATCACTGAGTTCGGACAAACCCCGCTTTATACCTGTGAAGAATTGGCCGCAGTGGACGTCGACATGGTGCTTTACCCGCTGAGTGCGTTCAGGGCAATGAACAAAGCGGCGGAAAACGTCTATCGCCACCTTCTCGAAGAGGGCAACCAAGAGGCATTGGTCGATTCAATGCAAACCCGTGCCGAGCTCTACGACTACCTCAACTATCACGACTACGAAAACAAACTGGACGATCTGTTCGCACAAGACAAATCGTGATGATTGAAAAGAACACCCGTTAACAAGCGCTTGCTGAGACTAACGCTTGAATACAAAAACTAAATCCAATACGTGAAACCGTTCGTCAATAACGCCCCGATAGAGGGCAACCGCGAACAGAAAAGGAGTTCAACATGCCAAATAAAGAGCTAAGTGGAGCAGGGCTACGTGGTCAAAGTGCAGGGTCAACAGCGCTGTGTACTGTTGGAAAATCTGGCACAGGGCTGACTTACCGTGGCTACGACATTACCGATCTGGCGAACAACGCGCAGTTTGAAGAAGTCGCGCACCTGTTATTGCGTGGTCATCTGCCCAATCAAAAAGAACTCGACGATTACAAAACGCGTCTGGTGAGTCTGCGCGGTCTGCCGACAGAGCTGAGACAGGCTTTGGAACTCATTCCCGCTTCAGCGCACCCAATGGATGTGATGCGCACTGGCTGTTCGGTTCTGGGGAATCTAGAGCAAGAGAAGGATTTCTCTGAACAGTTGAACGCCACCGAGCGCATGCTTGCGTTGTTCCCAGCCATCATCTGTTACTGGTATCGCTTCAGCCACGACGGTGTGCGTATTGATACGGAAGACACGAGCGAAGATTGCACCGGCGGTTATTTCCTGAAAATGCTGACGGACAAAGCGCCGAGCAACCTGCACAAGCAAGTGATGCATTGTTCGTTGATCCTCTACGCAGAGCACGAGTTCAATGCCTCCACCTTTGCGGCGCGTGTGTGTGCGTCAACGCTGTCCGACCTGCACTCCTGTATTACGGCGGCCATCGGCACCTTGCGTGGTCCTCTGCATGGCGGGGCAAACGAGGCGGCTATGGAGATGATTGAAAACTGGCAAACGCCCGATGAAGCTGAGCAGAATATTCTGCGCATGCTGGAAAACAAAGACAAAATCATGGGCTTCGGTCATGCGATTTACCGTGAAAGTGACCCGCGTAATGCGCTCATCAAACGCTGGTCAGAAGAACTTTCTGAAGCGGTCGGCGATACCCACCTATATGCAGTATCAGAACGTGTTGAAGCCGTCATGAAGCGCGAGAAAGGCTTGTTCTGTAATGCGGATTTCTTCCACGCTTCTGCCTATCACTTTATGGATATTCCCACCAAATTGTTCACACCGATTTTTGTGATGAGCCGTTTGACAGGCTGGGCGGCACACGTATTTGAGCAACGTGAAAACAACCGCATCATTCGTCCGAGCGCCGATTACACCGGGCCAGAATCCCGCGATTGGTTGCCGATTGAGCAGCGTTAATGGGCGGAAATAGGAAACAGATGATGACGCAAAACAATACCCAATACCGAAGGCCGCTCGCGCAAACCGGACTCGACTATTTCGATGTTCGTGCAGCCGTTAATGACATTAAACCGGACGCTTACGACACCTTGCCTTACACATCCCGTGTATTGGCTGAACAACTGGTGCGTCGCAGCAATCCGGCGGATTTAAGAGCCTGCCTGACCCAGATTGTTGAAGGCAAAAAGGAACTTGATTTCCCTTGGTATCCCGCGCGCGTGGTGTGCCACGACATTCTGGGGCAAACCGCGCTGGTGGATTTGGCAGGCCTGCGCGATGCCATAGCAGACCAAGGTGGCGACCCTTCACAGGTTAATCCCGTGGTGGAAACCCAACTGATTGTTGACCATTCACTGGCCGTCGAACATGCGGGTTTTGAACCTGATGCGTTTGAAAAGAACCGCGCCATCGAAGAGCGTCGCAATGAAGATCGCTTCCATTTTATTGAGTGGTGTAAAACCGCCTTTAAAAACGTCAGCGTGATCCCGGCGGGCAACGGCATCATGCACCAAATAAACTTGGAAAAGATGTCGCCGGTTATCCAAAGCCAACAGGGCATCGCCTTCCCCGATACCTGTGTCGGCACTGACAGCCACACTCCGCATGTTGATGCATTGGGCGTGATAGCGATTGGTGTTGGTGGCCTTGAAGCCGAAACCGTGATGCTTGGTCGACCTTCCATGATGCGACTGCCGGACATCGTCGGTGTGAAATTGGTGGGCCAACGTCAGGAAGGCATTACTGCCACTGACATCGTCTTGGCACTCACTGAGTTTCTGCGCAACGAGCGCGTGGTGTCGAGCTATCTGGAATTCTATGGCGAAGGTGCACGAGCACTGACCATTGGGGACAGGGCGACTATCTCCAACATGACGCCGGAATATGGTGCGACCGCTGCTATGTTCTATATCGATGAACAGACCATCAATTACCTCAAACTGACAGGGCGCGAGCCTGAGCAAGTGGCGCTGGTAGAAACCTATGCCAAAACCGTTGGCTTATGGGCAGATGACTTAGAAAACGCCCAATATGAGCGTGTGCTGGAGTTCGATCTTTCCAGTGTGACACGTAACATGGCAGGCCCTTCAAACCCGCATCGCCGTTTGCCAACCAGCGAGCTTACGGAACGCTGTATTGCGTTAGCACAGGCACCAGTAGATTCAGAAGGCAGCATGCCGGATGGCGCAGTCATTATTGCTGCTATTACTTCCTGCACCAACACCAGTAACCCGCGCAACGTGGTTGCCGCTGGTCTGGTCGCGAAAAAAGCGAATGAGCTTGGCTTGGTGCGTAAGCCTTGGGTGAAAACCTCGTTCGCGCCAGGTTCCAAAGTCGCGAAGCTATATCTGGAAGAAGCAGGGCTGTTGTCTGAACTGGAACAGCTGGGCTTTGGCATTGTGGCGTATGCCTGTACCACCTGTAATGGCATGAGCGGTGCCTTGGATCCGGTTATCGAACAGGAAATTATCGAGCGCGACTTGTACGCGACAGCGGTGCTTTCCGGTAACCGCAACTTTGATGGCCGAATCCATCCGCACGCCAAACAAGCGTTTTTGGCGTCACCTCCGCTTGTGGTCGCTTACGCCATTGCAGGCACCATGCGCTTTGATATCGAACGCGATGCGTTAGGCACTGATGCCAACGGCAAGCCGATTTACCTTAACGATTTGTGGCCGACCGATGCAGAAATTGACGAGGTAGTGGGCAAGTCCGTCAAGCCAGAACAATTCCAACGTATTTACGTCGAAATGTTCGAGCAAGAAGAGAGTTCAAGCCTGAGCGAGCCGCTTTACGACTGGCGTCCAATGAGTACCTACATTCGCAGACCGCCTTACTGGGAAGGCGCCTTGGCAGGAGAGCGTACGCTGAAAAGTATGCGTCCGCTGGCGGTGCTGGGTGACAACATCACGACAGACCATTTATCGCCTTCCAATGCCATTTTGCCATCGAGCGCAGCGGGCGAATATCTGGCAAAAATGGGTTTGGAACCCGTCGACTTCAACTCTTATGCGACGCACCGAGGCGATCACCTGACTGCTCAGCGCGCCACCTTTGCTAACCCAAAGTTGCTCAATGAAATGGCGAAGGAAAACGGCGAAGTGATGCAGGGTTCATTAGCGCGCGTTGAGCCCGAAGGCAACGTCACCCGCATGTGGGAAGCGATTGAAACCTACATGGAGCGTAAACAACCTCTCATCATCATCGCTGGCGCAGATTACGGACAGGGCTCTTCACGTGACTGGGCGGCGAAAGGCGTTCGTTTGGCGGGTGTTGAAGCCATCGCAGCAGAAGGCTTCGAGCGCATTCACCGCACCAATTTGGTCGGCATGGGCGTTTTGCCTTTGCAGTTCAAGGCAGGCGTTAATCGTAACACCTTGGGGATTGATGGTACCGAGCTATATGACGTGGTGGGCGAGATAAAACCCGGCGCAGATTTGGCTTTGGTCATCACCCGATCCAACGGTGAAAAGCTTGATGTCGCCGTGACCTGTCGTCTTGATACTGAAGATGAAGTGAAGGTCTATCAAGCAGGTGGAGTGCTTCAACGCTTCGCGCAAGATTTCCTAGCGCAGTAGGTGGTGAGCATGAGTAAGAATTTAAAAATTCCTGCCACCTACATGCGAGGTGGCACCAGCAAAGGCGTTTTCTTCAGGCTGACAGATTTGCCTGTTGAAGCGCAATCGCCAGGTGCGGTGCGCGATGCCATTTTGATGCGGGTCATTGGCAGCCCAGACCCTTACAGCAAACAGATTGATGGCATGGGCGGCGCTACGTCCAGCACCAGCAAAACAGTGATTGTGTCTAAAAGTACCCGCGATGACCACGATGTTGATTACCTATTTGGTCAGGTCGCGATTGATAAACCCTTCGTTGATTGGAGCGGCAACTGCGGCAACCTTTCAGCAGCGGTCGGGCCATTCGCGGTACATGCAGGTTTGATTGCCAAAGAGCGCATGGTCGACAACGGCGTTATCTCTGTGCGTATCTGGCAAGCCAATATCGGTAAAACCTTGGTGGTTGACGTGCCAATGCGTGACGGGGAAGTAGAAGAGTCTGGCGATTTCGAACTCGATGGCGTGACCTTTCCCGCCGCCGAAGTACCAGTGGAGTTTCTTCACCCTGCGGGTGCGCCGGGTTCTCTGCTCCCGACGGGCAACCTTATCGACACGTTGGAAGTGCCGGAAGTTGGCGCTTTCCGCGCTTCATTTATCAATGCAGGCATCCCGACCATCTTCCTTGATGCGTCAGAGCTTGGCTATGAAGGCACAGAGCTGCAAGACGACATCAATAATGATGAGGAAGCACTGGAACGGTTTGAAAAAATCCGCGCTTATGGCGCTATCCAAATGGGTTTAAACCAAACCGTGGAAGATGCCCAAACCCGCCAGCACACACCGAAGATTGCGTTCGTTTCCCCGCCTAAAAGCTACCTGAGCTCTAGCGGGAAAAAGGTGGAAGAGGCCGAAATCGATGTACTCGTCCGAGCCTTGTCGATGGGCAAATTGCACCACGCCATGATGGGAACAGCAGCCGTGGCTATTGCCGCAGCAGCCTGTGTACCGGGCACTATCGTCAACTTGGCGGCTGGTGGTGGAGAAAGGGAAAACGTGGTGTTTGGTCATCCTTCCGGCACTTTAAAAGTCGGCGCGAAGGCACATCTCAAGCCCGAAGGCTGGTGGGTTGAAAAGGCAATCATGAGCCGCAGTGCCCGCATTTTGATGGAGGGACGTATTCATGTGCCTTCCAGCGTTCTAGAAGCGAACGAGCGCGGCGAAAGCTAACGTGCTCAGAAAGACATTTTGGAGGAATCAATATGTCTGGCTATCAACAGGAATACTTGAAAGCGCAAACCGAGCCAGAAGCCTTCTGGCGTGAGCAATCAGAACAACTTGATTGGTTTGAGAAGCCGAAAACCATTCTGGCCAACGACGAAAATGGCATTGAGCGTTGGTTTCCAGATGGCGTGATGAACACCGCCTGGCTGGCATTGGATTACCATTGCGAAAACGGGCGCGGCGACAAAACCGCGCTGATCCACGACTCCCCAGTCACAGCGAAAAGACAAGCTTACAGCTACTTTGAACTGCGCGACCAAGTGGCAAAAATCGCGGGTATGCTGGCTGGAATGGGCGTTGGGCGAGGCGATCGCGTGGTGATTTACATGCCCATGGTGGCGGAAGCCGCCATGGCAATGCTTGCCTGTGCCAGATTGGGCGCGATTCATTCCGTGGTCTTTGGTGGTTTTGCTCCTAACGAACTGGCGGTTCGCATTGAAGATGCAGAGCCAAAAGTGCTGATTACGGCTTCTTGCGGCATCGAAGTCAGCAAAGTGATTCCGTATAAACCGCTGGTCGACAAAGCCATAATGGACAGTCGTTGGAAGCCTGAAAAAGTGGTGGTGCTGCAACGTCCAGAGAGTGCTGCAACGTTAGACCAAGAACGCGATGTAGATTGGCGAACCGCCTATGAAGCGGCTCAGCCTCATGACTGTGTTCCTGTGCTCGCCACCGATCCGCTTTATATCCTTTATACCTCTGGCACCACAGGCAAGCCCAAAGGGGTAGTGCGCGATAACGGCGGGCATGCTGTCGCGATGAAATACTCGATGAATGCCGTGTACGACATGCCGCAAGATGGTGTGTTCTGGGCAGCGTCTGATGTCGGCTGGGTAGTGGGCCATTCCTACATTGTCTATGCGCCACTGATCCACGGGTGTACCACAATCTTGTTCGAGGGTAAGCCGGTTCGAACACCGGACCCAGGTGCCTTTTGGCGGGTATGCCAAGACTATGCAGTAAATGTGCTTTTCTCTGCACCGACGGCTTTCCGTGCCATCAAGAAAGAAGATCCAGATGGAAACTACGTCAATGAGTACGATTTAAGCTCGCTGAAATCCATCTTTATGGCAGGTGAGCGTCTCGACCCACCGACCTACGATTGGGTCGTCGAAAAAACCGGAAAACCGGTAATTGACCATTGGTGGCAAACCGAGACAGGCTGGGCGATTGCTTGTGACCCAATGGGTATTGAGGTAATGCCAGTAAAAGCAGGCTCATCGACAAAGCCAACACCGGGCTATCAAGTCGAAATACTCGATGCACTTGGTAATAGCCTCAAAGCCAACCAGCAAGGTTATGTGGCACTAAAACGGCCGTTGCCACCGAGCTGTTTGCCGACGGTATGGCGCAACCATGATCGTTTCGAGACGGGCTACCTCAGCCAATTCCCCGGCTACTATGTGTCTGGTGACGGCGGTTACTTGGATGAAGAAGGTTATCTCTTTATCATGGGCCGCATCGATGATGTGATAAACGTCGCCGGGCATCGCCTCTCAACCGGTGAAATGGAAGAAATTGTCGGCGCACATCCTGCTGTGGCTGAATGCGCGGTTATAGGTATTCATGACGAGCTGAAAGGGCAGCTTCCCGTCGGCTTTGTGGTGCTGAAAGATGGTGTCGACATAGCTTCAGACCAACTGGCTGGAGAGCTTGTCGCCAAAGTACGGGAAGAAATCGGCGCAGTGGCTTGTTTCAAGCTGGCCTTGGTTGTCGACAGATTGCCGAAAACACGTTCCGGTAAAATCCTACGCAGAACCATGCGTCAAATAGCCGATGGCGAACAGTATGTGGTGCCTTCAACGATTGATGACCCATCCAGCCTGAATGAGATTGAAAGGGTGTTAGAGCGGTAGGAGCGGTTGGTTATTTGGAATAGGAAGGGAGCAGATTGGCTCCCTTTTGCTATGAATAGCCCGTCCCAGACAACTGAACTCAAATTCAGCATGTTGAACTATTTATGGCGATTTCGAGGGTGACAGTGCACATCAATGTTACTTTTCTATTTGAGTCTCATACCCCCGATCAGAGTCAATTATGGTCTCTGGAACTAAAACTACTAATCATGACTTCCGCCGCGTTTTTGAGCGATTGATAGGTAACAAGCTCACTTACATCCGATTTCGCAGGAAGGGTAAAAAAGTCCCTAGGTAACAATGGTGTGTCTACATCAATGTTTAGTCCATGGTGTCGTGCAATGAGAACACAAATAAGTGCATCAATGGCCAAAATGTCCGATAACTGGAAATAACCTGATTTTCGGCCTTGCTGTTCGCAAGCTATTTTATGCACTGCGCTAGCCATTTCATTGATATCACGATTGAGTAAGCCGACAAAAAAGAGTGCCTCGCTCTTTGCATGATCTGATACGTCACGTTTCAAAACACTCTCAGTTTCTTGACCAAGGGTGGACATATCGCCACGAAGCGCCAGTTGAAAGAGCCAGAAACGGTGTTCATTGGTGCCAGGGATCGCCCTATTTTTGATGAATGTGTTGTAGTCATCGGCATCATTGGACCAGCGGAAAGATTTAGGGTCGAGGCTTGGAAAATCGCGCAGTGATTGCAACACCTGTTTCTTACCATTCAGTACTGCTAGCGCTAACACATCTCCTATGCCGTAATATTTAAGGTTGCCTAAGACAACGAGCTGAGGCTCCTCTTTGTTCCAATGATTCATTGATGCTTGAGAAACACTTTGCACCACGTCAGCACGTGGATAGATGGCATACAATGCCGCGGCTATCATGCTGGTTTTCGTCGGGTTTACTGCACAGGCCTTAACGGCTTTTGCAAAGCAAAAGTTCGAGGGTTCATCTTCAAAATGCAGGATTTCAAGCAAGCCACATAAGATTTTGGCTTTATCTTTCGGAATGGCGCTGTCTCCAGTGTAATAGTCCTTGACGTCGGAACTAAACTGAAAGGCTTGTTTCGGCAATGGTAGCTGCAGCATCATCGGCCAACATGTTGGATGATAAGATCGGTTTTTGCCAGAGCGTTTAAGCCATGCAGCAGGCACAACAAGTTCTGAATGGTGCAGTGAAATACCATGTTGTTTTGCAACGGTTAACAACAAAAACGCTGTCGGCGAGAATAAATAATCAGACCTGTAGAACTCATCCTTTTCTTGCTGGGCTTGCAAGAAATCCTTAGATAATTTGTCCAACGTGGTTTGCATTAACGCTGTGTTACCATCCAAAAGGCCGCGATAAAAGGTTAGTTCGGCATTGATGGCAGCGGGGATAGCGAGTACTTGACCAGTCATCACCCTTCCATATCTCCCCGCGTTATAGCTCTCTGTTAGCTCCTTAACAAAATGATCCAGCTCCTCAAATTGGCCCAAGAGCGCCAAACGGTGGAGATGCAGACTTTCACCTTTGTCATATTCCAGCACAAGATATGACTCATCCAACAAAGACAGTTCCTGACTGGTGATTTCATCAACCAACGCATGGCATTCTCCGAGCAGTGCAAGCACGAGCACCTCTATCATCGAATCCGATACAATGTCCTTAAGATCACAATACTTAAGATAGGCTTCCACCGCAGTCCATGCCCTGAAGCCTGTGATATCGCCAAACACATACCAAGATGTCAATGCATTGTAATTCGCACAACTAATGTAATCACTTTCGAATTCTGGCCATTGTGCGGTGTTTAACTCAGCATAATCGCCATATGCCATGTTAACCGCCAGTGTTTCTATCTGTTTTAGTCTCATGTGATTCCTCTGAGTTGAGGACAATAGGGCCATCAACTGAAGCCACTTCTTATCGGTCGTGACTGGTTTTATGGGGAGATCCTAAAATTAGCGCATATTGTCTTGCTGAGGTTATCTGGGCTCGGTTTTGGCTCTTATTTTTAGGGGCACTTAACACAGCGAGGCTGATTTGGCATTAAATCAGCGTTGGCAAAATCATACGCAGAACCATGCGCCAAATTGCCGATGGCGAACAATATGCGGTGCCTTCAACGATTGATGAACCGTCGAGCCCGAATGAAATTGAAAGGGTATTGCAGCGGTAGGAACGGTTGGTCATTTGGAATAGGAAGGGAGCCAGTTGGCTCCCTTTTGCTCATGGTCATCATCGCTCAAGTGTTTCAAAGTGGAACTTGTATTCACTGACACCGTCTATACGTACGCCTTTTTCCCTTAACTCAAGGTACTGCTTCATTTTAATAGTTCTGAAGTCCATGGCTTTCAGCGCAAGGATGATCCGCAGTTCATCCATTGAATGTGATTTTGCTTCAGAGCTGCATGTACCGCAGACAACATGGGTCTTCGGCTTAAAGCCAACCTGATTAAGCCAGTGCAAGTCTTTGGGTTCTTTACGTGTACCGCAGAAGTAGCATTGATTCTCTTGTTTCAATGCCGCCTGTTCCCTTAATTCCTTCGGACTTGGTGAATTGGCTGATTGGGAATTTTTAGCCTTCTTATTACCACCGAACTGGGGAAACTGAACGACATTAGACATTGGGTTTGGCCTTATTAATTGAGTTGTACCCAAACAACCTGAATATGAGCATCTTCAGGTCGTTTGGGTATATACAGCTAGTATTTTGCCAGAAAATGATCATAATCTCGCGACAAAACACGGGAAGAAAAATGACCATGACTGATTTTCAATATTACTTTCACCAACTGCCTTGTTTTAACTGCAAAAACACCACAGTAAGTACTGATCTTGGTTGGTTAACCCCAGCGATGAAAGACGATGTTGTTGCCCAAATCGCAGCGATTATTGCGCAAGGCAAGGTTGAACCGGATCTTTCAGTGAACGTGACATGCTCGAAACAGGAAGCGCGCGATTACTTGCTGTTGAACTTCTTCGGCTATTCAGAAGAAGAACTCGCGAATCAAGTTAAAGCGGAAGATGAGCAAGAAGTTCAGGATGAAATCGCAGAGCTTCTTGCTGACGGAAGTGATAAAGCTGTTTTCGAGCATGAAGTCGCGCTGCAAAGCTGCACTGACTGCGACATTGACTAATCGCGAAATCTCGCGTTAAGCCAAGTGTGACTGCGGGGCTTATGATGTTCTGAAGAAAAAGGCGCTATCAAACAAGGGTTTGATAGCGCCTTTTTGTTTTTGCGGTGATTGAATCGTTCGCCGAGGTTCAATCACATTCGTCCAGTGATACTGGACCTTGCAGCTCTTTCAGGATCATCTTTTGAATATCGATGCCCAAGCTCATCACGATCAGGCTCCAGTTAAGGAATGGCAATGAACCGTTTGCAATGCCGCGTGCAAAGTTATTGGCATTCCAATTAAATACCTCTGACAGCTTTTCGGTGGTCAGCGCTTCGTAATTATCGTTATCTATCAGATTGCTGAACTGCTCACTGGTGGGACACACAAACTTGTCATTAGGCCTGAAAGCCGTCGGTTTAAAATAAGAAAGCACTCTTCTTACGATAACTTCAATCACTTCACCACTGCTTTGGATATTCGGCTTGCCAGCGAGCGCGCACAAGAAGCACCAGCATGGGTAAGGGATGGTTGAAACGTTGTCAGGTTCGTTTTTATAACGCGCCGTCCACGCATTGATATTCTTTTGCTGGATGCCTGTTACGCTAACCAATTGATTCGAATCGTAGCCGTTATCTTTTAATAGGTTGATCACTTCGGCCACTTCTGACACCAAAGGCTTGGTCCATCTACTGTATGGAGTAAGTGTTGCTTCTCTGATCATAATTAAACTTGTTTATAAACAAATATTTAGTTTGCTTCTGTTTGACATTACCCGAGATCATACGTGTTCAGGCTGATAAGTCTACTTTTATCGGGAATGGTGACAGAGATGGTTTTCTTTCTAACTTGTTTAATGACCTTTCAGAAGAGACGAAGTTATCGACAAAAGTGAGAAGAAACCGACTACCTAAAGTCATGATGACTTCGAGCGCAGAGCGCTTTAACCTTCTATCTATCTTTGCTTTTTCCACAAAACTGACACGCATCCCGCTTTACATCCACGCTATAGTCTGATGAGTCTTTTTTTGACAATAAAAAGTGAGCTGTGCGTGGCGCAGCAGGGTAGGATGCCCAATAGATAATCAGCCAAACAAACAGGGAAAAGTGATATGGCGGTAGAGCAGGGTGTAGTTGAAAGCCTGAATGCGATGTGGGCGACGCCTTATGGTGTGGCAGCGAAATATATCTTTATCTCAGGCATTGTGTTGCAGATTGTTTTATTAATCACGCGATACAAAATGCCTGTGGTAGATGCATTACTGGCGGTAGTTGGTTTCAAGCGCGTTCAGAACCGTGATAAGTGGTTCAACATTTTGCACTTCTCTGTGATCGTCATTCCCCTCGCGTTACTTTCACTGGCAATGTGATTTTTTACTGTGCGATGAAATCCCCAGATGCAGGCATTTTGGGTTGAATTGATAGCTTGAGAGATTCGCTTTCGACAAATACCGATTGGTTTTGTTTATGTTTGAGCTGTTTTGGAACAGTACTCGACCGCAAATGTGATTCATGAATTACCATAGAGGCATCAATTGGCTTACCATTTTTTACTGTGCTGAATTTGCGGGCAGTCTGGTTGGTTTTTTTACAGAAAAAGATAGCTAAATATCCAGACCGAACAGTATTTTTTATCTGCCTCAGATATATAGATAAATTCTCTACACATTAACAAAATGGAACTTGTTATGACTTCACTTATTGTTTCTATCGTTATTATTTTGGCTATCGCGGTGCTCATAGTCAGCATTTACAACAAGCTCGTGACGCTGCGTAATCGTTTTAAAAACAGTTTTGCTCAAATTGAGGTTCAGCTAAAACGTCGTTATGACCTTATTCCGAATCTTGTGAGCACGGCGAAAGGCTACATGGAACATGAAAAAGAGACCTTCGAACGTGTGATTCAGGCGCGTAATCAAGCAATCTCTGGCTTGAAAGCGGCAAGTGATGCGCCAGACAGTGATGCTGCAATTAGCCAACTGGCTCAAGCCGAGGGCATGCTACAAAACGCGCTAGGTAAGTTGAATGTGGTTGTAGAGGCTTACCCAGAGCTAAAAGCCAACGAAACCATGAGTCAACTGCAAGAAGAACTTACCAGCACGGAAAACAAGGTCGCCTTTGCTCGCCAAGCATTTAACGACGCTGTCACCACTTACAACACTTACAAGCAAACTTTCCCTCCAGTGTTGTTTGCGAATATGTTTGGTTTCCAGGATGGCAAACTACTGGAATTTGCGGACAGTGAAGCAATCCAAGAAGCGCCAAAGGTTGAGTTCTAATGAATTTCTATGACCATCAAGATACCGCGCGGCGACGCACCGGGCTTTTGGTGTTTCTGTTTTCCTTAGCAGTATTAATCATTACTGGTCTAGTCAGCGTGCTATCCATTGGCATCTATTATTCAGTGACTGGGGAGCCCTTTGACGAACGAACCGCGATTATCTATGCCTTATTCTGCTTTGCAGGCGTCATATTGGTCGTAGCAGTCAGCTCCATGATTCGGCTTTATGAGCTGTCTTCACATGGGGGGCATGGTGTCGCAGAGAGTATTGGTGGGAAGCTTATTTCTTCTAATACGACAAATACCAAGCATAGGCAGCTGTTGAATGTTGTCGAAGAGATGGCAATCGCTTCGGGTATTCCTGTTCCTCCTGTTTATCTTTTAGCGGAAGAGCGCGGTATTAATGCCTTTGCCGCTGGTATGAGTATTGATGATGCGGTTATTGGGGTAACACAAGGCGCGCTAGACAACTTCACCCGTGATGAATTGCAAGGTGTTATCGCGCATGAGTTTAGCCACGTTTTGAATGGAGATATGCGCTTAAATACACGCTTGATTGGTGTATTGTTTGGTATCACATGTATTGCGCATCTGGGTCACTTGGTTTTAGACAATACGCACCATGCAAGATCCTCATCGAGAAGCTCTTCAGATTCGGGTAAGGCCTTTGCAGTGATCATGCTAATTGCGATTGTTTGCTTGATACTAGGTTGGGTTGGCACCTTGTTTGGGTCCATGATCAAAGCCGCAATTTCACGTCAACGTGAATTCTTAGCAGATGCCAGCGCTGTTCAGTTTACCCGCAATGACCACGGAATCGCGGGTGCGCTTAAGAAGATAGGCGGGCACTCGTCGGGATCTGGTTTGGATGCCAAAGCAAGTAAGCAAATGAGTCATATGATGTTTGGGCAGAGTCAACTGACCGGTTTCACCGGATTCTTTGCCACGCACCCCCCACTTGAAGAGCGTATTCGTCGTATCGAACCAAACTGGGACGGAAGTTTTGCTCACAAAAGCCAGCAAAAAGCGTCTGAGTTTGGGAGTGAACAAGTCAGTGGGTTCGCTTCAAATAGCGACTCTACTCTACAAGAGAATGTTGCAACTTCAACTGAGATGAGCGAAATCGGTAAACAGCTCATTAGCCAACTACCTGAAGAGCTGGTTGATATAGCTCGTGAGCCATACAGTTCGCGCTTTATTGCTTTGATGCTGATATTTGATGGTAGTGACATACAGCGCAGGATGATCAAAGGTCATGTCCCAATGGTCTCTCAAGCCGCACTGCTACCTTGGTTGGACTACCATCTGCCACTTCATTTGAGGCTTCCTCTTTTAGAGTTAGCGATTCCTGCGCTGAAAGCCTTGAGTGAAGGGCAAAAAAACAGGCTCTGCGAAGTGCTTCGAGAGCTATCCAAAACGGATGGTCATTACTCCTTGTCGGAGTGGTGTGTCATTAACTTAGTGGAAAAGCATCTCATTGGTCCTTTTGGCACAACTCGTCAGAATAAAAGCCTGAAACAACTAGAGGACAGCGTGCATTGGTTATTGCGGGAGTTAGCATGGGTGACTCATTCAGAGCAAGATGGCGCAGAGCGCGCTTTCAATACAGCGCTTACGTCTTTGGGTTTCGCTGAAACCACACTCCAAGATGCTAATAATAACTGGCGATTGAGTCGAGCGATGCTAGAGACGTTGCTTCAACTTAAAGCGCCACATAGAAGTAAGTTTGTAAAAGCTTGCCGGTTAGCCATCGAGTCTGACGGTAAAATCACAGTGGCAGAAGGTGAACTTTATCGAGTGATTGCTTGTTTCTTGGAGGTGCCGGAGCCTCCACTTACCGTCACTAGTTAAACCGAAGTTATTTGGCTCACCACTCAAATCTGAGGCTTGATTTATGAGACTGGCCTGCGATTTTAAGACTCCAGATATAGGGGAGGTGGGTTTTGACACCGAAGGGAGTCAACTGACTCCCTTTGTGTTAGGACTGGGTCATTACTGACCCAAAGTGACTTTGAGATAGCAAACCTCAACGATCTATCCCTGAGTATTTGCATCAGACTTTTGAATGACAAACTAGTGTTGTACAGATAACCACTTTTGACTCATTTCTCCGCACTAAATCACTCTGGATCGAGCAAGTCCAGATAAGGTGTACGAGATTATAAAAACACCCATTTTCCTTATGTTTAATGACATAAGTTGTTTTGAATGTTGTGATGGCGATTGCCTTACTCAATACGGGAAAAGTGCCTTTACATCTAGACTCATCAATTCGTTCAGTGCTTGTAAGCCTGATTCCAGCCGCTTTTCAGAGCTAATCGCCATCAGAGAGAGCCTCACATGGTTGCTTGTCCCCCCGTTGGTGACAAAGTAACTTCCACTCGTAACGATTATTCCTCGGTTTTTCGCTTCCATTGCAAAGCGTTCAGGTTGCCATTGCTGAGGGAGTGGTAGCCAAATGTGGTAACCAGAAGAAACAGATCCGTTCAGGGAAGCCAGAGTGTTTCGTGCCAATATCTGGCGTTCCGCGGCTGTCACCCTTTGAGCTTCTGCTATTCGAAAGGCTTCACCTGATTCGATAAGGACGGTGGCCACTGCGTAGTTCATCGGTGACGATAGCCAGATATTGGCGCGAATGTGGGCGTTTAGCAGGTCTACCTTGTTATCCGGTACTTTAATGTATCCACATCGCATTGCCGGGCTGAGTGCTTTTGAAAGTGCTGATATATGAAATGTAAAATCGGGAGCGAAATTGGCAATTGGCTCAATCGGTTGCTCGTCGAGAAAACAGTAGATGTCATCTTCTACCAACCACGTTTTGTGTCGGTTGATAACATCGGCGATAGCGCGTTTTCGTGATTCAGGCATGCTTATGCCTGTGGGGTTTTGGTGGGAGGGGACTAATACGACCAGTGTTGGCTTGTGCGATTTGATAACATTTTCGAGTGCGTTTGGACAAGCGCCATGATGGTCCATCTCTATGCCGACAACACTTCTACCTGACAGGCTTGCTATGGCGAGAATGCCAGGATAAGTCAACGATTCAACAGCAATGGTATCGCCAGGTTTAGAGAGCGTTTCAATCAGCAGTGACAAAGCATGTTGTGCGCCATTTGTCAGTAAAGTATTCCCACTGTGCCCGCCTTTCAGCCCATATTTTTTTGCCCAAGCTACGCCTGAAAGACGATGAGATTCGTGACCACTGTCTTCTACATAGCCGATCAACGCAGGTGTAAGCTGCTCGGCCGTCTGACGATAGGCCTGTTGGAGGGATGGAACATTTTTGTAAAGACATGGCTGTAAGAGAGAAAAGTTGTAAGTGTTTTCTTCATCCTTTGGGGCCTGAATTGCTTGGTTCAACTCAGAATGCCCACAAACAAAAGTGCCACGCCCGACAAATGATTCTAATTGCCCTTTGTCAGCAAGCAGTTTGTAGGCCTTCGCAACGGTCACGGGCGTCGTGCTCAGCTCATCAGCCAGTATGCGGTGGGTTGGAAGTTTCGTGTTTGGCGGATAGTCGCCATTAACAATTCTTTTTTCGATTACGTCCGCTATATCTCTGAATTTACTGTTGCTCACATTGTTTCTCCTACTTGAATCAGCAAAATAATAGCTCATTACATATGTTATTTCCTTCCTAAACTTCACATATCTTTTATCTTTTTCATATTGACATATGTTAATGCGTGGAATTAAACTAGCCAAGTTCACTACAACATCAGAATAGGCATAGGGAAATGTTGCAACAAAAAATGGAAATAGTTAAAGACCCGCGTATACGTGAAATCCACATACCGTACGAAGCAGCAACGAAGCTGAGGAATGCTTTTGCCAGCCTGAGGTTGGATGATGATAAATCATTCATAAAAACAAAAACTTGGTTTGGAAGTACGGTTAGGTATTGCCTTCCAGAACATCAGATAAACATCATTCAAGACTTCAAAGAATCAGACGAAAGTTGTGCACTTATTATTCGAGGTCTGCCGATAGACTCTGATCTAGGTGCAACTCCTTATAATGGCTATATCGCTCCCTCGAAGACTCCACTCGCAAGTGGATGTCATATTGGGATATATCAATTGGCTGGTATTGAACCTATTTCGTTTCAAACTGAAAATCAGGGTTTATTATTTAGACACGTAGTACCAAACCCAAAAGCCCGTACAGAGAAATCATCTCATGGTTCTACTCACACCTTTGGCCATCATGTAGATAACCCAGACCTTCCTTTGGCATGTGAGCGCCTAACAGATAAGAGTGGGTGTCCAGAATTCCTTTCTTTGATGGCCATGCGTTCTGACCTAAGCGTTCGCTCTAACTTTGTTCTAGTAGACGACCTTTTAACGGGGCTAAGCGCTGGCGTTATTGACGAATTGTTAAAGCCAAACTTTAAGATAAGCAGGCCTGATTCTTTCGGACAGGCAATTTCAACAGTTCTGCCAATATTGGTCATGGATGATTATGGAACGGCTTACTGTCGCTTTGACAAAGAAAATGTTACGCCCCTAACAGAGAGTGCCGCTGCAGCATTGCTTATGTTTGAAGCAAGGTTGAATGACGAATCATTGAAACACTATTTGGTTTACCAACCTGGTGATCTACTTCTTATTAAAAACCAACGCATATTGCACAGCCGTGAAGGATTTCAACCTCGGGATGATGGTGCAGATCGTTGGCTAATTCGCCTTTTTGGTATGAGTTCACTGGATCGGATTGTGACAGTGTATGACGACAGAAAATATATAGGAAAAGACTAAAAATGAGTATGGAAGCAATGAAAGTCACGTTTATCGGTTTGGGTGTGATGGGATACCCAATGGCCGGGCATCTATCAAAAGCAGGCTTTGATACGACGGTTTATAACCGAACAATAGAGAAAGCCAAAGCTTGGGCGGATACCTTTAAGGGGCAGTATCGTTCGACACCGGCACAAGCTGCGACGTCAGCAGATGTTGTTGCTATTTGTGTTGGAAATGATGACGACGTGAGAGCTGTTGTTTATGGCGAGGAGGGTGTTCTCGCTTCAATGAAACGCAATTCAGTACTTATCGATCACACCACCACGTCCGCCGAGTTAGCTGAAGAACTTGCGAATGCGTGTGCAAACAAAGGCGTTCACTTCATCGATGCACCAGTCTCTGGGGGGCAAGCGGGTGCGGAAAATGGATTGTTAACCATCATGTGTGGTGGTGAACCAGACATTTTCGATGGCGTCTCACCCGTACTCAATGCATACGGCCGTCAGTTCACTCTAATGGGGGATCATGGTCAAGGACAACGCTGCAAAATGGTGAACCAAATCTGTATCGCTGGCGTGTTGAAAGGATTGAGTGAAGCACTCTTACTGGCGCAAAAAGCGGGGTTGGATACTGCTCAGGTCGTTGATGTTTTAAAACATGGGGCAGCAGGGTCTTGGCAAATGGAAAATCGAGCCGTCACCATGTCTCAGCAGAAATTCGATTTCGGTTTTGCCATAGACTGGATGCGAAAAGATCTGGGTATTTGCAAGGACGAAGCAAAGAAATATGGCCTTCAGTTGCCCTTGATAGAAACCGTCGATCGAGAATATTCACAACTCCAAGCACAGGGTCACGGCCGCTCGGACACCTCCGTGCTCATCAAAGCATATGAATAACAAATTCAAAGGAATGAATCATGGAATGGTTAGGGAATGATATTACGTTTTGGGTGCTTATTGCCTTAATGCTGTCGGCATTTGCTGCCGGGTTTATCGATTCGGTAGCAGGCGGAGGCGGGCTAATACTTGTGCCATCTTTTATTCTTGCCGGATTGCCACCACAGGTAGCGCTGGGCCAAGAAAAAATCGTGAGCACACTAGGTACAATCGCTGCAATCAGAAACTTTATTAAGAATAAAAAAGTCGTTTGGACAGCGGTTGCAACAGGGATACCCGCTGGTTTGATTGGCGCCTATGCCGGGGCAGAGGCCATTCTCTATTTTGACCCAGAGACGATTGGTAAGATCATCCTGGCGATGCTACCGATAGGGATCATCTTTTCCTTTCTTCCTAAAGGAAAAGTAAGTGACGAAACGGAAAAGCCTGTGAGCAAAGGCGTGCTCTTGTTTGGTGTGCCTGCAGCGGTGTTTGTGATTGGATTTTATGATGGTTTTTTTGGTCCAGGTACAGGCAGTTTCTTGATATTGGCGCTGCATTATTTACTCAGATTTGAACTGGTGGCTGCGTCTGCAACGTCCAAGCTATTTAATTTTGCATCCAATATTGGCGCGCTGATCGCTTTTATGATTGCAGGTCATGTGCTTTATCTTCTGGCATTGCCTTTGGTAGTAATGAACCTGCTGGGCAATCACGTTGGTAGTTCGTCGGCGATGAAGTACGGGCCAAAACTGATACGTAGAACCATTTCTGTCTCGCTCAGCCTTTTGATGTTCTCGCTTGGATATAAGTTCCTGATTGCCTAATAATGCCGTGTAGCCACCGCTCATTTTGTTGTGTCGGTGGCTTTCTATCGAATACCCAATTGTCACTGACTTTATAGACGTTCGTGAGCAAGAGTATGCCCAAACCCAGTTTATCCGAACTGCACTGCTTAGAGTTCTAAGCCTAAGCCGCTTGTCCCTACTCGTACTAGGCTGATATCCACTAGCACATTTTTGCCCCAAAGTGAGCCAGCATCATTTTTGATGAGGTGTTTAAAAGTCTCCTATTCACCCTACTTTTTATAATCCGAAACGTGCTTTTCCACTGTTGATACACACAGTAAATGCAAAGGTGTCGCATAATACCGAAGTACGCCGTTTTGGGGCGTTTTCACAAGGCCATTTTTAGCACTGCGAGAAAGGGCTTTTAAAACATAGAAAAAGCCACTTTAAAAATACAGTGGCTTGTTATTGTTGGACACAATGGTGTGTTTAATAGCCCCATTTTGGTGTTGAATACACTGTTATGTAAAACGGAGTTGAAATGCTTAATGAAGTTAAACCCTAAAAAGTTTTTCCGAATAGCCTTTCCTTTAATTGTAATTGGGTTTACAGGCTTCCTTCTCGATACCGTGTATGAAGTAATATCCGGTAGAGGCCATGAATATTATATATCGGGTGTAGGTCATAGATTGACACCTTCTGGTGTGTTGGTTCTTTTGTCAGTTATACCTTTTGTACTATTGATAGGCTGGTACGCCAGATATCGTACAGATAAAGAGGAAAAGGACTTCCAGAAGAAGTACGGCTCAAAAAGAAAAAAAAGATAGCCATCTTAGCTTCGATTAGTTTTTACATAACAAGGCCATGAAACATCGCGCCCTTCGGGCGCTGGACTCGCAAAAAAGTGCTCGCCGTTTATGGCAGCTTTATGCCCAAAGGAAGCACCGATTGAGTAGCGAAGATTGGTATAGAAACGAGGAGTGGTGCGAAGAAATTGAAATCAACTTCTTCGAGAACTTTAAGCGTGCTCGCCGAAAAGAAAAGTATTTGCGAATTCAGGCTTGTACAATTGCCAGTACAGAACCTGATGTTGCACTTTCACTACTAGAGCAATACTTCGAGCTAAACGATGACTTTGATCATGCTCAGGCTTACTGTGATATGGCGACTGCATATATCGCTAAAGGTGAAATGGAAAATGCAATCAATTCTTACAGTAAGGCCTTAGAGCGAGAGTCGGCATTTCCAAATCTAAAAACCGATGCATATATTCTCTATCCACTGCTTATCGCAGAGAATAAGCTTACTAAATTGTATCAGTCTGCCAACGAAGTCCTAGAGGAACACCAGAAGCGGTTAATGTTTCCAGTCGATCATTTTCGGTGGCATGCTGCAAAGGCAATCATTTCCTCCGGAAGCGGTAACAACGATCAGGCAGCCAATCATGCCAGCCAGGTATTTGATGCTGCTCAAATTAAAAAGTCAGGTTGTCGTTTTCATCAAAACCTTGGCTTGGTGGGCAAAGAATATAAAGGCGTGGTAAATGAGCTTCGTGCCATACACGCATAACAAGGCGCTCAAGCAAGGACGCGCGCCGCTTAGTTTAGCAATCATCAACAAACGAGGCTTATCTTATGTCTATTACAAACAAATCAGACGCAGAGATTCTAGCAATTGCTTTACCTATGATTGATGCTGTTATTAATGCTTCAAATCAACAAGATTGGACTTCCTTTTGTGCCTATCAAACACAACAGGAGGCTCTTGACCCAGATAATAAAGCCGCTGTTCTGAAAGCATGGAGAGAACAAGTACTGTTTACATCTTTAAGCCTCGATAGGGAGGTCTTGGGCGTACTGCGTAATGATCAAGTTGCACAAATAATCTGGAAGCAAACCAGCACAAAAGTAGCGGGTGAGTATCTAGCTCGCTATTTCGTCCAAGAAATAGACCAAGAGATAAAAGAAGTCGGTTTTTTAATCGATTAACTCGCACATAACAAGGCCATCAAACATCGCCCTGGACCTCCCCCGATTTAGTGGACACACATTTCAGTCCATAGAGGGGGCCTTATGCCAGCCTACAAATCAGGAAAAAAGACAGCGGAATATTCACTAAACTTTAAACGTAAAGCGGTGGAGTGGAGCTTTCAAAGTCACCGCACAGTCAAGTCAGTTGCAGAAGCATTAGATATCCATCCGTTTATGCTTTCGAAGTGGCGACGGGCTTACCTAGATGGAGTGTTTGGTATGCCTAAAGTCCCTCCAAAATCGCAGAATAAGCCAAAATCACAAGACGAAATATCTGCATTAAAACAGCGTATTGCAGAGCTTGAAGAGGAAAATGACATCCTAAAGGAGTGGCAACGATTTCAAGCAGAACAAAGGCGCAAGCCTTCCGATTCATAAAAGCGTTCACTGGTGTGTATTCTGTGAAGTTAATGTGCCTGCACCTTAGGGTGTCACGTAGTGGCTACTACGCGTGGTTGCAACGTGGTGTATCTAAGCATGCACAGATAGACAAGGTGCTGGGCGAAAGAATAGCGCTTTTGCACAAACGTAGTGAAGGCAGATATGGTAGCCCGAAAATACACGAAGCGTTGAAGCAGGAAGGCGTCAGAGTGGGTAAGAAACGCGTAGCTCGCCTGATGAAAGAGGCCGGATTAAAGGCACGCGTTGACAGAGTCTATCGCCGTCGAAACAAAAGTAGAGCGTTCTTCAAAGGGCTCAAAAATCGTCGTAGAGAGTTGTCTAAGCCCTTAAAAATTAACCAGCAATGGTCGTCGGACGTGACCTACATTCGAGTCGGCAACAAGTGGGGATACTTAGCCGTTGTCATCGATTTATGTTCGCGGAAAATTGTGGGTTGGTCTTTAAGTCATCGACTAGACACGGACTTGACCATGCTCGCAATCACGAAGGCGGTGAGAGCTAGGAAGCCTAAGCAAGGGTTATTATTCCATACAGATAGAGGTCGTGAATATTGCGCGGATCGAGTACGTCATTACCTGAGCAGTATCGGTGCAATGCAAAGTATGAATCGTCCTGGTCATTGCACAGATAACGCGGAAGTGGAGTCCTTCTTCAAAACGCTGAAAGGCGAATTAATTAAGGATGCGTTTATTGGAAGTTTGGTGCAGCTTGAAGAGAAACTCCGGCGATACATTGATTACTTTTACAACCGAACACGACTCCATGGGAGTATCGGTTATGTATCTCCAATAGCGTTTGAGAAACAACAGATTTAGGTAATTAGGTGTCCGCTTAATCGGGGGAACATCACCCCCTACGGGGGCTGGACTCGCAAAACGCGCTCGCCGTTTATGGCGGGCGTTATGTTTACTTCAATAGCGCTGGTAAGGAAACCATATGGAAATAAATGAAGAACTATCTCTTAAGATTAAAGAAATATGCGATGAGGGGGATGTCTTCATCGAGTTGGGAGAGTATCGCAGTGCTTTTGATAACTTCGAAGAAGCTCTTGACCTTATCCCCACTCCAAAAGAATCATACTCTGTCACTGCGGGTGTCATGGCTGGACTTGGAGATGTCTATTTTAAATCAGGTAGTTTTGAGCAAGCTAAAGAGACCTTTTCTGCCTCTATGTACTGTGTTGGCGCAATAGGCAATCCGTATCTTCACCTTCGATTAGGTCAATCTCAGTTTGAGTTGGGCAATACAAACAAAGCAATTGATGAATTAGCACGGGCGTACATGGGGGCTGGGAAAGAAATTTTTGAGTCTGATGATCCTAAGTATTTCGACTTTCTTACGTCTAAACTTTCACCACCCGCGGGCGGAGAGTGGTAAACATAACAAGGGCATGAACGAGGGACGTTTACTCGTGGCGCTTTTTTATAGAAACACCGTGATTTAGGTATTCCGATACGTTTGGGCTAGTAAACGCCCGTTATGCTGACGTTATGCATTTAAAGAAAGGGAAAGCTTTGGTTGGTAGAAAATGGGACATTGAAGTTGGCGGTAAAACAAAAGATGAACTGCTGTTGCTGCTATCGGAGAGCAAAACTAGCTTTAATGCTTATGCAGTACTTCTGTTTATGTCAGAAAAGTTCCTGACTCATCAAAAAACAAAAAATGTAACAGTAGTCGCGTTAAGTGCTGAAGAACTTGGGTTTAAAGCGGGAGCTATTTATTCGGATATTGTTGGTGCGGCAACCTCTAGAGGCTTAGAACTTTGCTCCTTGGAGTTAGCGGCGAATTTTCGATTACAATATATAGAACAAACAAATAGCAGCCAAATCACAGTGGCTTCGCGTGAAATTTTTGATGACAAAGTCTATCCAAACGGTTTTTATCTGAGAGCTAATGACGAAGAACTATGGCTTAGAGGTTATCGTGCTAGTGATGACTGGGTTTGGGCAGCAGATAGCGTTTTTGCTTTCGTACTTTCGTAGAACCAACTGCATAACAAAGGTTTAAAGGGGACTAAAAACACTGGATCATTTTTAGTCTTTTCAAATTTTAGTGGTTAAGGTGGTTTTTTGCGTGAATCGTGTGTTTTTAGCCCCTTAAGCCGACGTTGTGTGTCAAGCGAGAATATGCAGGAAATGAGGAAAGCACAGCTTCTGAAATTGATAGGTTCTCTTATTAAGGCTGCCGATGGTGATCTCGTAAACAAACCGAGTTGCTTTCCATGCCCGGCTGAACAGCACGAATACTACAAAGTTATCCGAGACTGTTTTCAAGTTATCTATACCGATGCGGATTATACAAAGTCTCAAGCATTTATCATCGAAATGATGGGAAAGTCAGATGGCTTCATTAAAATGAAATCCAAGATACTTTTAATACCAGCTAAGCGTAAATCACATAGAGAAAAGTTACTCGCAAAACTTTCCGATTTAAATCAGATTGATAATGCTTTAGTTGATATAAATGTTGAACATGAGCCTTTGTTTAGAAAAGCTATCGTAAAAAAATGGGGACAGGCATTCTAATAAAATCTATAGCCCTTCACCCTCTCCGACTTAGTGCATCCCCCAACATTGGCGGCATTCAGTTAGATATGCCTGCCATATGTGTCGAATCGACGAACTTTTTCTATCCTTTAAGTCTTTTTCAAAAAGCCGAAAACTCAGATGAGTATCTGATAAGTTTGAAACAACGAGTAAAAGTGGAAATTAGTAGTCAGGCAGTCGGAGCCCAGACATCCTTTGGCGATTAAGGTGAGGCAATGCAGCTTTAACAGCCGATTCTGAGCCTACAATGGAGCCGCGCTCTATGCGCGTACAAGTGTTTAACCAACAATCAGGCTCTAATCCAAGCCGCTCAAGCAAAGGTGGAAAGGAATTTTCAACATAACCACGTTTGTCGTCCCGTATTTGTCGCCCTGTCCACTCAACCAGCTCCAAATAATCCATCAACCGAAAAGGTATACCGTCAGGCATGTTCTCTCTTGGATTACCGGAAAATGGAAACAAGTAGGGTGCTGTGGTTTCATCTCTTAACAGGGAATCCAAACGGGCTTTTACCGCGGTATGTGCAGACTGCTCAGGTGTAGGTGCTAACGCAGCACGAACAGGGTTTAAATCCACATAGGCCATCGCAGCCGCTAACGCTTTTTCATCCAGTAGTGCCTGGCTCTTGAAACGTCCTTCCCAAAAGTGCCCAGTACATTTGTCTTCTCGGTTTGCCTCGGTGGCAATGTGCTGATTAAGTAAGCGCATAAACCAACTGATCGACGTTAAACGCTCTCGCCAACTTTCAACGATTTCCAAACTACGTTATGTTTCTGATGCTGAGAGCTTGTCACCCCGCAGCCACCGCTGAACTAACAAGGGGCCTTGATGAAACACCAGCCAGCGCTCTGCAATATCGAATGGAGATAATGATTTTACCTGCTCTGTGTTGATATGAAGTACAACATGATAGTGGTTGCTCATGATGGCGTAGGCACAAACATCTATACAGAATGACTGCGCTAGCACTAGTAATCGCTTCTCTATCCACCCTCTTCGGTGTTCATAGCTTTTTCCATCCGTTTCATCAACACCACAGAGAAACGAGCGACGAACGCACCGTGAAACGCAATGGTAGTAAGGCGTGGCATCAACACTGATGAGAGAAGAACGGGATTTAGTCACAGGCATCGTATTCTTTTTGGCTATCAATGCGATTCAACATACCGAGACCAGAGCATCATTTCACATTCAATCAAGCAGTATGAGAGCGCAAAGATAAGACGATGAAACTGACTGTTTTATGATTTTCTAAAGTGCCTGTCACCTTTTTTCTCGTCGATGTTGCACCTCCAGATGAATATAAACACACAGTTTGGCAAGGATTCGCTTAAATGTAACACGTGTTAGTCAAAGACCTTTGCGCAAATTCCGCTTGCTACTTGAAGAGAGCGTAGTGGCCATCGATAAAATGATCCGTCTTCATTTTCAACCAAAGCATAGATTCGGACTCCGCAATCACTGTCGTCTTCCTTGAGCCTTACGGAGTGCACGATTTCGTAGTCCCAACCAGGTTGGGGAGTAAAAGAAAACGTTGTAGCACACCGTAATCCCACGCTAATTGCTGTTGAGTCTCCGAACTTGATTGTGTAACCGTCTGTAGATATCGCACCAAAATGCTGAACCAAAGCGGGCAATTCATACTCTTTGACTGATTTTGAGTCGTGTTCGAGTGAAGGCATACCAAGGAGTTCGTTATTGATATCACCTTGTTCGTCCACGCCACCTTTCTGTATTGTTGTTATAAAGTGTTGTTCACCTTCGCAGCCGTCTTTGTCGAAAGAATACACGTGCGAATAGAGGTCTGATGTTGCCACATATCTAACTCTCGCTTTGTCTTCTGGCGGATTGGTCTGGTTAGCGCATCCTGATAAAACGATTGTCGCAGCGATTAATATCCGTCTTTGTCCCAATGTTCTGCTCCTATGTAAATTTGAAGGGCAGTATATTTGTGACAGCCAAAAGAAGGCTAACACCGAGATCCTATTTTTAGACGGACTTCTGTTCCTTAAGCTTTAATTTCGGCTGAAGACTGATAGTGGCATAAAGGATACTGTAATCAGTGTCCGTTGCCGCTGTTTGTAAGATGGCTGCATCAGCTATCCGTAAAAATCTGGTATTTTCTTCGACTATGGCCAGCTAAAGTCTATGGGAAATATATGAGTCTTCTGGCTTTCATGGCGTAGCCTGTTTGGGTGTGTTCTAAGCCAAAGGGAGCCACCCGGCTCCCTTCGCATTTCCTTTCAGCCTGCTTTAAGCTGCCTCCACCTTCACCCTAAAGAAAATCGCATAGAACAACGGTATCACCACCAAGGTCAGTATGGTTGCGAACAGCAGACCAAACATAATGGTCACCGCCATGCTCTTGAAGAAAGGGTCAATCAAGAGCGGGGCGACACCCAGAATGGTGGTGAATGCGCCAAGCAATACCGGACGGGCGCGGCTGAGAGCGGCGTCGATAATCGCAAAGTAGGCCGCTTTACCATCGCGGGTTTCTGCGTCTGCCTGATCAACTAGTACAATCGCGTTTTTCACCATCATACCAATCAAGCTCAGGAAGCCGAGGATCGCCATAAACTCAAACGGTGTCTGGAACACTATCAAACCGACAGTCACTCCCACAACCGCCAGTGGGGCAGTCAGCCAAATCACCAAGGGTTGGCGCAGGGCGTTGAACATAAAGACAACGGCCAGAATCATGGCTGAAAATCCATAAGGCGCAGAAATCACTAGACCTTCGTTAGCATCTTTGGAGGCTTTGTATTCTCCGTACCACTTGAGCTCGTAGCCCGCTGGCAGGTCAATGGCTTCAATCTTGTTGCGGACATCGTTGAACGCATCCGCTGTCAACACACCTGGTGCAGGGTCAGCCTGAACCAGAATAGTTGGCACGCGGTCGATTCGGCGAAGAATTGCATCTTGATACACCACGTCGACTGAATCGACTAACTGGCTTACCGGAATAAAGGAGCCTGCTGCTGGGCTGAATACCTCGGTGTTCTCTATTGCACGCTGGTGGTTGCGTTCGCTTTCAGGAGCGCGCACCACAATCGGGATCAAATCATCGCCTTCTCGGTAAACTCCCACGTTACGTCCCGTCAGGGTTTGTGCAATCGCCTGGTTAATTTCCTGCGTAGTCAGGCTGAAACGCTGCGCTTCTTCGGAAGAATAAACAGGACGAAGCACTGGCACTTGCTGACGCCAATCGTCTTGCACCGCAATCAGGTTATCGTCGGCCAACATGATGGCTTTTGCTTGTTCTGCCAACTGCCGCAACACAGCACTGTCAGGGCCTTTAAAGCCAGCTTCGATTTTCTTACCGCCACCACGGCCAAGCATGAACTTCCACACCTTGATAGAAGCGTCTGGGTATTTCGCATCCAGTTCGCTTTGCAGTTCACCAAGAAGCGGGGCGATTTTGGTGTAGTCGTCGATATCAATCAGCAATTGGCCATAGCTTGGGTTACGGGCTTCCGGTGCGTAGGTCAGCATAAAGCGGAGGCCACCACCGCCAATAAAGCTGGTGATATTGGTGATGCCTTCTTTTGCTTTCACGTCTTTCTCGATGTCTGCGACAACGGCTTTAGTGCGCTTGATGTCTGAGCCTTGCGGTAAGTACACATCAACCACGAACTGAGGGCGTTGAGATTCCGGCATAAAGCCCGGAGGAACGAACTGAACACCCCAAATCGCGGCGGCCATTGTACCGAACAGCAGGGCACAACTGATGATGCGGCGTTTCAACACCCAGGCCAGCAAAGCTTTGTAACCTGTCACCATACGACCCGGTTTCTTATCGGCTTTTACCGGCTTCACTTTGAGGAAGTCATGGCACAGCATTGGCGTGACGGTAACGGCAAACACCCAGCTCAGGAACATGGAATACAGGATCACCCAGAACAGGGAGCCCGCGTATTCGCCCATGTCTGATGGCGACAAACCTATCGCACTGAATGCACAGATACCGACGACTGTGCCGCCAAGCAGAGGCCATATGGTGGCGTTCACCACGTCTGAAACCACAACCGTTCGGTCTGCATCGGGTTCTTGCTGCAATCGCACCAGAATACCGTCGGTTACTACGATGGCGTTATCCACCAACATGCCAAGCGCGATGATCAGCGCACCCAGCGAAATACGTTGCATGGCGATATCTTCAATCAGCATGATGCAGAGCGTGCCTGCGACAGTCAGCAGCAGGACAAAGCCGATAATCACACCAGAGCGGACGCCCATAAACAGCAGCAGTACAACAAATACGATGGCAACCGCAGCAATCAGGTTGTCGATAAAGTTAGCGACGGAATCACGCACCGAATCGGACTGCATGGAGATAACATTCAGTTCCATGCCGAGCGGACGCTGGCTTTCCAGTTCTGCTAGACGCGCTTTTACTGCGTCACCCATATCCACGACGTTACCGCCGGTGACATTCGAGATACCAAAGCCGATCGCACGCTCGCCGTTGTATCGCATCAGCATGGTGGAAGGCTCTTTGTAACCTCGCACGATGTTGGCGATATCACCCAGACGCAGCACGGTGTTGTTATCACCGACTGCGACCTGCAGGTTTTTCAGGTCGGCAACGGAATCAATGCTGGAACTTGGGATCACCGGAATACGCATGGCTTGGGTTTCAATGCTGCCCGCAACTGTCACCAGATTTTGCTTTTGCAGCACCTGGAAGACTTTTTCTGCGGACACACCAAATTCCGCCAGACGTTCGCTGGAGATCTCGACGAAGATGGTTTCCTGTTGCTCCGCCAAGGTTGCGGTTTTTGCTACGCCCGGTACCAACACGATTTCACGGCGAAGGGTATCGATATAATCCTGCAGCTGCTTATCGCTAAATCCTTCTCCGGTCACGGCAAAAAACAGGGCGTACACATCCGCAAAATCGTCGTTAACAATTGATGGGCCAGCGCCTGGAGGCAGCTGCCTTTGGGCGTCTGAAACCTTACGGCGAAGTTTGTCCCATACCTGTTGGAGGTCAGCGCTGCTATTGGCGAACTCAAGTTTGATTTCAACCGTCACCTCAGACATGCCTTGCATGGAGACGGATTTCACCTCTTTGAGTTCCTGAAGCGATTGCACCGCGCCTTCGATAACATCGGTCACTTCGTCAGAGACTTCCTGTGCTGTTGCACCGGAATATGGGGTGACGATGACCGCCTGACGGATTACAAACTCCGGATCTTCAAAACGACCGAGTTTGAGGTAGCTGATGTAGCCGCCAATCAGGGTGAGGGCAATTAGCACCCAAACACTGGTACGTTTGGCAATGGTATAACGTGCGATATCCATTGTTATGCTCCAGTACGTTCGTCTGTGTAAGGGCGCACTTCCATGCCTTCTCTCACGCTGGAAACTCCTGCGATGATGACACGTTCGCCAAGGGCCAAGTTCTGTTTCACGACAATGCGGTCTTTGACCAGCGCGCCCACGTCCACATAGCGTTTTTCAGCTTTGTTTTCGTCACCGACTACCCAGACGAACTGCTTGCCTTGGTTATCAGGAACCACAGCGGTCAGCGGCAGGGTGATAAGGGTGTTTTCGTCAGTAATAGCATTTGTGTATGGTATGACTTTCACGGCCATGCCCGGCAAAACGCGGAAGCCATTCACCTGCTCAAGCCCGAGTACGACGGCATAGGTCTGGGAGACTGAATCTGCCTGTGTAGCAAAAGTGCGCAGTGTCAGCGGGAACGCTTGCCCTGGAATCGAAGAAATCTCTGCGATGGCTTTAGTGCGGTTACCACCAGACAACATGACTTGATGAGGAATGTTAATCACCACTTCCAAGTCGTTGAGGTCATGCACGGTTAGCACAGGTTCATTGGCTTGCACCTGAATGTGGTTATCCACCATTTTACGGCCAACAATGCCATCAAACGGTGCGTGAAGTTCGGTGTATTCAAGCTGGCGCTTTGCTTCAGCAACACGGTTTTTTGCCAGATCAAAGCGTGTGGTGATCGCATCTAAATCGGCTTTTGATATCGCCTGGCTTTTCTTATAAATAGCCTGTGCACGCTCGTATTCCAGCGTGGTGTTTCTCAGTTCAAGTTCTGCCGACTCCAAGGCTGTTTTGGCATCGCGAGAATCCAGCGTTGCCAGTAATTGGCCTTTTTTTACTTCATCACCTTCATTGACGAAGATGTTGGTCAGCCGGCCACCCATGCGGAAGGCCATGTCTGCGCGCTCAGCCGCGCGCACCACACCGTTAAAGCTGAGATCAGCGGCTTGTTGTGTATTGACGATTTCAGTTAAGGCAGGCTGGATGACAGGCGCGGCGACTTGTTCAACCGCTATCTCGCCACATCCTGCCAGAAGAAAAGAAGAGATGATCAAAGTAGCAATCGCGCCGCGCTTGAATGACGGTTTGCCGAAAGTGTTGATGACCATGTAGTTCCACTCCACAAAGAGACCGGCCTGCAAAGCCGGTCTGATCAGACAATTTGGGGTTTGTGTTAAAACCAAAAGTAAACTCTGGAGTTTATCTTAAGCGTGTTATGCATTAAGGTAAACTCAAAAGTGTACTTTTTGATTCCAACTTGGTAGATTTGTCGCGTTGAGAAAAGGAGAGAGCCCATGACACGCTCAGAGCAGAAGCGCCTGGCGATCATCACTGCAGCCAAAGAAGAGTTTATCCAGCATGGATTCGCGGCTGCGAATATGGACCGCGTCTGCACAACAGCAGAAGTATCAAAGCGCACGCTTTACCGTCATTTTGAAAGCAAGGAAGTGCTGTTTGAATCTGTGCTGACCATCATTCAGTCTTCGATTGATGAAAGCTTAAGATACGAATTCGAAGCAGACAAAAGCCTGAGTGAGCAGCTCACTACAATTACGCGAAATGAGGTTGAAAACCTATATGGTACGTATGGGATTCCTTTCACCCGAACCATCTTGATGGAGTTCTTGCGTCAGCCAGATATGGCAAGACAGATCATTTCAAAAATCTACACCAATAAATCGCTGAACCATTGGTTTGATGAAGCGCAGAAGGCGGGGAAAATCAAAGCCATCAAATTGGAGCTGCTGACTCAGACATACTCAAGCCTGTTTAACGGCATGTTCGTATGGCCACAGGTATTCGACATGCAGCCAATTCCGGAAGGGAAAGATCTGGATGAGAAGGTTGAGCATATGGTGAGCGTAGTGATGGGGTGTTGTGCAGCCTAACACTCCACGTTGTACTTTCTACTTCTGACACTTGATAAAGATGAAATTAGGGTGCTTTCTTAAGCGCTCGTAGGTTTGCTGGCAGGTTTGTTTAATAGTTTCCGAAACCTGTCCTTCTGAAATCTGAGTGATAGACAGCCCGGCATTGGTGACTGCATTCGTGATTTCAACCAGTGGTCGACGGTAGAAGTTCACTTGAACCGGGGTGCCGACAGTATTCCACTCCTCTTGCACCAACTCGGTATCGAAGTAGTTACCCGATGTGGAACACTCAAAGTCTGCAAACGGGTGGTGGGTGGAAAACGCCATGTATCCGCCAGGTTTTAGCACGCGATAGACATCGCTAAAAAGGGCGGTGAGGTCTTTCAGATAATGAATGACCAACGGACAAACAATGACATCGTATTGCCCATCAGCTTCTTTGGGTAAGCCTTCTGATAGGTCCTGAGCATACGCCGAAACACGCTTATTAAACTTGTTCTTCACTATGTTGACCATCTCAGCAGAGAAATCGAGGCAGGTGACTGACGCAGCACCTTCACTCAAGAAGTATCCTGCATACACACCGGACCCACAGCCTAGATCCAAGATATTCTTTTCTTTGATGTCGCCAAGCATGGCTTGAAGGTTAGGCCGTTCAAACAACGCATTGTAGATATTGCCTTGAATTACTTCGTCATATTGCTGGGCAAATTTGGAATACATGTCGGATTTCATGATTTTTCTTTGGGCTCATTGGTGACGGAAAACCACGGCATTTTGCGTGTGAGTAAACTGAAATACAAATCTTCTTAAAAGGGAAAATCCCAATAAGGTCAGTCTTTCCATACACTTGCCGGTAAATCCATTGAATGTATGAGGATTATTACGAATCGGTAACCTAAAAGTAAATAAAAATGGGAATGGTTATCATTGACTAATGTTCTGAAAATTAAGACTTTTTCTGGTTGTTGTTCGCCTTAATTTCACTTAGGATGTGGCACATATTTTGGGATTACCAGCGTTATGAAAGGACCATCACAATGAAAGGTCATCAAGACATTGTCGTTGAGCTGAATAAGATTCTCACCTCCGAGCTTACCGCAATTAATCAGTACTTCCTGCATGCAAGAATGTTGGGCAATTGGGGCGTTGAAGCGCTCAATAAAGCCGAATATAAGAAGTCTATTCAAGACATGAAGCACGCTGATAAGTTGATTGAACGCATCTTGTTTCTGGAAGGTTTGCCTAACCTGCAACATCTTGAGCGCCTCCGTATTGGCGAGGAAGTTCAGGAAATGATCGAATGCGACAAAGTGATGCTCGAAGAACAGTTGGTGCAACTGAAAGAAGCGATCGCCATCTGTGAAGAGAAGCAAGACTATGTAACGCGTGAGTTGTTAAATGAGATCCTTGAAGATGAAGAAGAGCATCTGGACTGGATCGAGTCTCAACTAGAACTGATTGGCCTGACAGGTCTGCAAAATTATCTGCAAGCGAAAATGGAGAAATAATCATGAAAGGTAATCAAGAAGTCATTGATGGTCTAAACCGCTTGCTGACAAACGAACTGTCTGCGATGGATCAATATTTCGTCCACGCGCGCATGTACGAAGATTGGGGAATGGATGAGCTGTATGAGCGTATCAATCACGAGTCTGAAGACGAGCGTGAGCATGCTTCTATTCTGATCAACCGCATTCTTTTCCTGGAAGGCACGCCAGATGTTCAGACTCGTGAAAAGTTGCTGATCGGTGCTGACGTTGAAGAGATGATGCAGAACGATCTGAAATACGAGTACATGGTGGCTGCAGAACTGCGCACCGTAATTGCGCTTTGTGAAGAAAAGCAGGACTATCAGACCCGCGAAATCCTGTTGAAGCTTCTTGATGATACCGAGTCAGACCATATGTACTGGCTGGAGAAGCAACTTCGCTTGATCAATATGATTGGTATGCAGAACTACGTTCAGTCAAAAATGGGTAAATAACCCACATCGAATTCGAAAAAGGCCGCTTTGAACAGCGGCCTTTTTTTATCCGAGTCCAAACCATTACCTGAAACTGGAGGTTTGTTGGCTACACCGTTTTTACTTGTGAAGGTTCTAACTAACTGGACTCTATGATGGTTTGCAGGAGGCTTAATCGACTGGAGAACCATGGTTTGAAACCAGCGATTGTTCTAACGTATTCGGATGCTAATGAATGACTTATGAATTAAAGTAACTACCGCGCTGGAAAGGTAATATCAATACGATTGTGTGGTCATTAAAAGCGGTATGCTTTCTAATCAATATGACTAAAATTTTACCCTTCTTCCGTCACTACAACTTTACCTTGATTGCCAACGTAAAAGCGCACAACGCTCAGTCGGTTTGCTTCTTATGGTGAAAGGAATAATTGGAAGCGATGTTGCTATTTCGACAGATTTAAAGGCAGAATCTCTGGCTAGTGCTATCGGTTATCCTTCTCTGTTTCATTATTTCCATATAATGACAAAATCGCTAAGGTTTGAGGATGTATGTTCGCAAGTATTTGAATGCCTTTAAGTTATTGAATGTATTGCTTATTTTGCCGCTTGGAGTAGGTTATTTGTTCTCTTTAACAGCGGTGAAGTTGATACTGGGGTTTCCGATGTGCTTAGTCGGGTTAACCTAGTATGAGGCATTAATCTTTCATTATATTTCCCATTGAATTATGTATAGTGATTTTCAATATTTGTATAGAAAAAAAGCGCATCAAAAAATGTGGGAATAAAAAATATAAAGAGCATAACGTACTGTATATATTGTTTAAATTCTAGTAATAAGAGAAAAGTCCTATAAAACCAGTTTGATATATTAAGACCTCCAATCATTCTCTTCTCACAATAGATGTCTCATAACTAAGACATCTATTTCTCATTTGAGTCACCCTGTTTTTATTCCTAATGTTTCACTCAGGCGGTGGTCGCTTTTCACAAGGGGTGAATATGTCCGATTCTAGCTTCAATGAAACAGATGGAAATGACGTAATAATAGGAACAGGCTCTGGGGACACGATAAATGGTGCTCTAGGTGATGATTCTATTAATGGCGGCCAAGGCAACGATGTTATCTATGGCAACGGCACGGACCGAACGACAGGCTCATCGACGCAGACCTCCACGATAGAAGGTGGGGTAGATAGCACGATCTACAACATTCAAGCAGAGACGGCACTGAAGGTAACGCTGTCTGATATCGTTTCTGGTGCGGGTTTCAAAAACAGCATCGGCTACTATATTGTCGACGACAATGGAATGGTCATTCAGTCCTCCGTTTTAATCGATAACGCTAAAGAGGCTAACTCAGCTGCTCTCGAGATAACCGCGCCGGAGAATGCGGCCAAACTCGGTATGTTTCTCATCCCGAACGGCGATAGCCGTGGCTTTGACATCGGTGACGTAACACTCGACTTATCAAATGACAGTCCGACAGTGACACAAGACAATGTCACTGTTGGCGTGTATCTCACAGAAGCTCCTCTTAATAACAACGACCAAGACCATGAACACTTTGATGGCGAAACCTCTGGTTGGGAAGACCTCTGGAACTTAGGTGACAGAGATTACGACGATGTCACGTTTAAAATTGAAGTTACCCAAATACAAGTCATTGAGACAACCGACAACGACACCATTCGCGCCGGAAAGGGTGATGATGAGGTCTACGGTAATGGAGGTGACGACACCATATACGGTGGCAAAGGTGAGGACTTCTTAAGCGGCGGTAGTGGTAACGATGTTATAAACGGTGGTCGCGGTGCAGATGAAATTCAGGGCGGAACGGGAAACGACGAGCTCTCTGGGGGTCGTGGTAACGATTCAATTTGGGGTGGCGACGGCGATGATGTCCTGAAAGGAAACAAAGGCGCAGACTTGCTGCAAGGTGGCGAGGGCGACGATCAACTCTTTGGCGGCAAAGGCGCAGATGAGCTTTATGGTGCCAGTGGAGATGATGTACTAAACGGAAACCGCGGCGCTGACCGTCTGTTCGGTGGCGATGGTGACGACATCGTTAATGGCGGTCGTGGTAATGACTATGTGAAAGGCGACGCCGGGGACGATACGCTCTCTGGTGGCAGAGGCAGTGATGAATTAAAAGGCGGCATGGGCAACGATGTGCTGCGCGGTAATCAAGGCGCTGATGTGCTCTATGGCGATGACGGTGATGGAGCAACACGCGGGCCAAACCTTGTGCTCAACGGCGGGTTCGAATCTTACGGTGACGACGATAGGAGAATGTGGAGCCTAGTCAACGATGAAGACGTACCTGGCTGGGAAAGTGAAGGCAATATTAAGATGGAATTCCAGCAGGGTGGCTTTGGCGGCGGTCCTGCCAATGATGTAACAAACACTGTGATGGAACTTGATTCCACCGCAAACGCGACTGTTTTCCAACAATTCGATGTTTCATCTATTTCTGCGCAACAAGATGCGGCGATGGAAATCAGTTTCGACCATGCCAACCGATATCGTGGTAGTAACACCACAACCAGTGCTTTTTCGGTCAGTGTGACGGACCAAGATGGTGATGTGCTGTATTACCAATATTTCGATAACGACCAATCAAATCAAGCCTACGAATCTTTCAGCAGTCTACTGCTACTGCCTGAGGGGACAGAAAGCATCAAGGTTGCTTTTTCCGGTGAAGGGCAATCTGATAGCTATGGCGCACTGATCGACAATATTTCTCTGGCTCAAGTCTATGAAACTGTAGAGATTGACGGAGAGACCGTCACCTTTACAGGCAATGCCGACACTCTCTATGGCGGTAACGGAAAAGACGAACTCTATGGCGAGTCTGGAGATGACACGCTCCACGGCGGTAAAGGTGCTGATCTTTTGGATGGTGGCACCGGAGATGATGTGCTCAAAGGCGGCAGAGGCGCTGACGTCCTTGAAGGGGGCGTTGGGGAAGACACCTTGTTCGGCGGCCGAGGACAAGACACGCTTGACGGTGGAGACGGAAACGACGTCCTGAAAGGTGGCAGAGGTGCTGACGTTTTAGACGGCGGTGATGGTGACGATTCACTGTTCGGTGGTAGAGGACAGGACACTCTCAACGGTGGTGACGGAAATGATGCTCTCCATGGCGGTAGAGGTGCTGACACTCTCAATGGTGGTGAAGGAGAAGACACGCTCAAAGGCGGAAGAGGGGCCGATGAACTTAACGGCGGCCTCGGTGACGATACACTCTTTGGCGGCCGCGGGAGTGACATTTTAAATGGCGGTGATGGCGTTGATTCCCTTCGCGGCGGCAGAGGTGATGACGAGCTCAACGGCGGCAAGGACGACGATACACTTAAAGGCGGCAGAGGAAGTGATGTCCTGAAAGGCGACTCTGGTGAAGATACCTTATACGGTGGCAGGGGCGCAGATACGCTCTATGGCGGTTCTGACAACGACATGCTCTATGGCGGATTAGGCGATGATACGCTCCGTGGTGACAGTGGTAACGATACTCTGCACGCAGGGAACGGAAACGACCTTGTCTACGGCGGATCGGGCGATGATGTGGCCAACGGCGGAGCAGGTGATGATAGCCTCTACGGCGGCACCGGTGCTGACATACTGAATGGTGATGTGGGTGCTGACAAACTATATGGGGGCGACGGCAACGATATCGTCAACGGTGGTGATGGCAACGACTATGTCAAAGGCGACGACGGCGATGATGTGCTCAATGGCGGTGAAGGTGACGATACCCTCCTAGGCGGTATTGGTAATGATGTCTTGAATGGCGGTCTCGGCGCTGACACTCTGAGGGGAGAGGACGGTAACGATACGCTCAACGGTGGCGACGGTAACGATGAACTCATTGCTGGCATCGGCGACGATGTTCTGAACGGCGGTATTGGCGATGATCTCATGTATGGCGATGCAGGCGATGACAACCTAAACGGTGGCGAGGGCTCAGACATCCTGCAAGCGGGTACTGGTGACGACGTCCTCAACGGCGGTGATGGTAATGACGAGCTTTATGGCGCTGAGGGCAATGACGTCCTCAACGGCGGTGACGGCAATGACATCCTGAAAAGTGGTATCGGTAACGACTCTCTTTCAGGTGGTGATGGCAATGACTCCATCTGGGGTGATGATGGCAACGACAACATCCAAGGTGGAGATGGTGATGACCTGGCATACGGCGGTGAAGGTAATGACTTCGTCAAAGGTGGCTTAGGTAATGACACTCTATATGGCAGTAACGGTGACGACATTGTCTGGGGTGATAATGGCAATGACACCCTCTACGGCGGCTCAGGTGCCGATGTGCTGGTTGGTGGCAGCGGTGATGATACCCTGAACGGTGGCGGTGATGACGATATCATGCTCGGCGGTTGGGGTAACGACACCCTGTCTGGTAGCAGCGGCAGCGATATCGTATACGGCGGCGGCGGTGATAATAGTCTGGAGCTTGGAAGCGGCAACAATACCGTCGCTTACGACGGCAAAGGTAATGATGCTGTTATAGACTTCAGCACCCGTGATGACAAAGTCGTGATTTCGCGCTCTACGAATGTGCTGTCATTCGGTGCACTTGCGATGGCGCAAGTCGGTGTAGATGTAGTTATCACTATGGGCAGCAAAACCCTGACGCTGGAAGACACACTGCTGCAAAACCTTTCGGAAGATAACTTTGAGTTTGTCAGTGAAGAGGATTTCTCAGCACTACTTAATAATGACGGCGCGCCGACTTTCAGCCAGGAAGGCATTGTTGAGCAATCAGCGGGTAACTTCTTGGTGGCTGGAAATCTGCTTGCCGAAGCGGATACTTCCGGTAATTGGAACATGAAGACTGTCGAGGTTGATGGCGCAGTCTATGAAGTTCCCGAAGGTACCTTGGTTGTTCAGACTGAACGCGGCGAACTCACCATTTACGGTTCAGACGATGATCGTCACGCTGAGGGTGAATACGTTTACCAACTGTCGTCTGATGCTTCATTGGGCGAAGAGATTGAACACTTTGAACTGAAGTTGGAAAATGACTTCGGCGATACAGCAGACATGTCCTTGGATATCAATGCAGGTGAAGATGTTGATATCCCGCTCGGAAACCTGATGGAAGTTATTGAAGGCTCAGAATTGGACGACAACCTTAACGGTGGTGATGTAAACAACGACATCTACGGATATGCCGGCAACGATATCATTGATGGTGGCTTAGGCAACGATCTGATCGCAGGGGGAGCAGGCTCGGATGACATGTACGGCGGTGAAGGCTCAGACACCTTCATCTTCCTGCAAGGTGATGCGGCTGTCGGAACAGTAGATACAATCCATGACTATGAGCCTGAACTGGACGTGCTGGATTTTGCAGACGTACTGGGTGAGGTTAGCGATGACGACCTTGGCAGTTATCTCGTTGCGCTGGAAGAGAACGACGAAGGCGAAGCGGTACTTTCAATTGCCACAGAAGGCGACGCAGTTGACCAGCAAGTAGTGTTTGCATCAACCTCGATTGAGGACATGGTTAACGCCTTCGGATTGGATAGTGATGCTTCCGGTCAGGATGTCATCAACTCCATGATCGAAGAGAGCAAGCTAATTACACAGTCGTTCTAAACCAATATCTGAAATCAAACGCCTGGGAGAAATCCCGGGCGTTTTTGTTTGTCATCCGGGCTTAGTGACACAAACAAATCGTTTCCCTGCAGGCAATTTATCCTAGTTTGTCCCCCTTGTTTGGGCTCGCTAGTCTCAGTTAACTGTTGACTAGGGAGAACAAAACGATGGGCACTGACAGCAGAGGGTTGATATACACAGGCACAGATGACGCTGGCGTTAAAATGTTTGAAGCTGCATTGGAATGGATTTTCGACTATCGCCCAAATGCCATGGAAAAAATAGATTCCATCCTGGAAGCAAACCCAGAGTTTGTGATGGCCCATGTCTTGAAGGGTTACAGCATTGCGAGTGAAGGACGCTATTCATCATTGGCTGGCATTTCTTATGTGTTGAATTCCATTCGTTCTCTCGCCAAACAAACCAATAGCCGAGAGCAACAACATATCACTGCATTAGAAGCTTATCAGCGGGGAGATATCAAAACGGCACTCGATATTTGGGCTGGTATATTGAACCAATGGCCGCTGGACTTGCTCGCATTTCGTCAGTCTACTGGCAACCTTTTCTGGTTTGGAGAAAGGCAGCGTCTTGTGGATACCGCGGCGAAGATCGCTCCTCACTGGGGAGAAGATATTTCAGGCTACGGTTATTTTATCGGTGCTTTCAGTTTTGCGCTTGAAGAGGTTGGGGAGTACCAACTGGCTGAAGATTATGCCCGTAGAGCGGTTGAGCTAAACCCTGCGGATGTATGGGCCGTCCACTCTCTCGCTCATGTGCTGGAAATGAATGCACGCACTGATGAGGGCATAGACTGGATAGAGTCACGCAGAGAACAGTTACCTACCCATAACGCGTTTGTCGGCCATCTCTGGTGGCACCTTGCGCTGTTCCACCTTGAGCAGGGCAACATTGACGAAGTGTTCTCCCTTCTTGACCACCATATTTACCCTGAACCTTCCAATTTCTACTTGAGTGTGCAAAACGGCGCATCGCTACTGAAGCGTTTGGAGTTTTTGGGTATTGAGGTTGGTGAACGTTGGCAGCGGCTCTATGAAGGTGTGCGGGATGCTTATGGAGACTATATCTACCTGTTTACTGAACTTCACTCCGCCATGGTGCTCCATCGTGCGGGTGAAAAAGAGGCAATCTCTTCATTGAAGGGAAAGCTAGGTAACCCAAATGTTCTGCGTTACCCCATTGAAAATGAGCTTTCCCAAAAGCTGATTACGGGTATTGAAGCCTTTGAAAATGGCAATTTTGCCCAAGCTGCAAATTTGATCACGCCAATTCGATATGACATGGCGAAGCTGGGTGGAAGCCATGCCCAACAAGATATTCTGCATCAATACCTGATCAACGCTGAAGTTGAGCAAGGCCATTTGGAAACAACAAAAGGCTTCCTCAAAGAAAGGGTGTCTAGAAGAACCCAGTGGGACTCTGCGGCCGAGGTTTACTTGAGAAAACATGCTGAAATTGAAAGTTTGGCATTGGGTGACGAAAACCAAGCGTTAAACCAGCTACTCAGACGAGTTTTATAAATCTTATCAGCGACAAGGAATAGTCTGCCATGACGGTACAGATTAACTTCTACAGCGATTTACTTTGCTTCTGGGGCTGGGTTGGCCAGCACTATAACGACAAAATTACCCATCTATGGGATAACTCCCATGTTCAATGGCAACATCATTACCTGGGGTTGTATGCCAACGTTCCAGAGAGGATGAGCACCATTGGTGCCGGTGAACGCGGGTACATGAAATATGCCGAAATTACCGAAAGGTTAATGGCGAAATTTGACGGTTTGGATGTTCATCCGGATTTGTGGCGTAAAGTCAGACCATCAAGTTCACTGATGCCGCATCAAGCGTTGAAAGCGGTGCAGTTTGTTGCCGGTAATGAGGTTGCGGTTGATCTCGAACATGCACTCCGTGAGGCGTTTTTTCGCGATGCAAGGGATGTCAGCCACTATGGCGTGTTAAAAGATGTGCTTGAGGAGTGTCACCTGGCGACGCCAGACATCATGGAGCACTTTTTGACGGGGAAAGCCCTGGCAGATGTCTACGGTGATATCAAGCATGCTGAGGAAGAAAAAATCCCGGGAAGCCCTGCGTGGGTTTTTGACTCCGGTCGTTATCGATTCTTTGGTCAAGTTGATATCGATGTACTTGCATTTGCCATTAATAATCTGGCGCGGGATTGATCATCCCGCTTTATCCTGAGGTGGATTATCTTTCAGTGTTTGATAGCCCGCCCAAATACGCGTTGCTGTGGTAATCCAGCAAAGTGCACCAAACGTCCAGGCGATTTCTGCAAAGTAAGCCGGGAACAAACAGAACAGGACAAAACAGGCGATGGTTTCCGTTCCTTCGGTTAAACCGCCAATGTAGTAAAGCGATTTGCTTTGATAGACGGGGTTTTCGATATTTCGTTTACTCGCCATGATCGCAAATGCGAGGAAGCTTGATCCTGTTCCCATAAAGGAAAAAACAAGGAACGTCGCAGCAACTGCGTTTTGGTCGGGATTTGCCAGCGCAAAGGCAAACGGAATCATCGCATAGAAAAGGAAATCCAACGTGATATCCAGAAATCCACCGGCATCGGTAATGCCTTGCCGGCGCGCTAATGCGCCATCTAACCCATCAAAAATGCGGTTCAAGGCGATAAACAGTAAACCCGCCCAATAATGCTCGTAAGCAATCGCGGGCAGCGCTAGCAAGCCAATCAGAAAGCCACTCACCGTGACTTGGTTGGCTGTGAGGCCGATTTTGTCAGGGATCTTGGCCGCTTGTTTTAAGGGCCAACGGATAAGGGCGATGGAGTAGCGATCAAGCATTGTTCTGCTCCGTATTCATAAAACCCACTTTCGAGGTCGTTTCCCTTTCTTTATTTGGCCAATGCAGCAAGGTACTCTCCACAGGCACGTCATCCTCATCATGCGTCACCATCACAGCCGCGATGTTGCGGTTTTTGATTTGCTTGAACACAAAGGCTCGGAAGGATTTTCGAAGTGGCTTATCCAGCTTGCTGAAAGGCTCATCCAGCAAGATGACTTTCGGGTGGGAGAGCAGTGTTCTCATCAAACTGATGCGGGCACGCTGACCGCCGGAGATTTGGTCTGGCGCTTTAAAAGCGATATCTGCGAGTTCTATTTCTTGTAACGTTGCCAGCGCACGTTCTTTTTTTTCGGCAGCGCTCATGGTGTCAGGCAAGCCAAACGCAAGGTTCTGCCACACATTGAGATGCGGGAAAAGTAGGTCATCTTGAAACAGAATCCCTACCGCCCGCTTTTCAGCAGGGAGTAATTGGATGTTTTGGCCATTGACCAGAATATCGCCTTCGCAATCAAACTCTGGTGAAAGGTGTCCGGCAACTGCGCTGAGTAGGGTGGATTTACCACAGCCACTGGGTCCCATGATAGATAGTACATCCCCATTTTCGACGAGGAATGACATGCCAGTGACCAAAGTGGCTTGATTAGATTTTATAGTCAGGTTTTGTACGGACAAACTCATTCACAGACTCTCTGGATTCATCATGTCGGGCCAGACGGCGGCGTGGGTCAGCTAATCGGCTGGCAGCCAATGCAAGGGCAAAGAAAACAAGCGGCAGAAAGGCTTGAATCAAACCATACACGGCGCTGATACGTCTATCCTGACCGCTGGCAAGACTGACCGCTTCGGTGGTTAATGTGGTGATACGTCCTGCTCCTAAAAGCTGGGTGGGCAGATACTGAGCGAAACTGACACTCAGACCAACAGCCCAAGCCAGTAAAATCGCAGGAATGATAATAGGCAGTTTCACCTGCCACCAGGCTTTAAACGGACTGTGTCCCAAGCTCCGTGCGGTTTGTGTTAGGCGCTTATCGAACGATTTCCAAGGCCCATCCAACGCGAGATAAACATAAGGGAAGGCAAACAGGATATGCGCCCAGATGGTAGCAGGGACGTGCCATTGCCCCGGTAACATGTATATGGCGACCTGAATACCGAACAGAATCGATAACTGTGGGATCAGCATTGGCACTGCAATGACCAATTGCGGCAGTGATTTGTGGTATTTATCGCGATACTCCAAACACCCGACGGCAAATATCAACGCAACAGTCGCGGATATCAGGCCAAGAATCAGGCTGTTGGTCGCCAGTTCAATCAGATGACTGGATTCCTGTTCCCAAAATCGAGTGCTCGTACGTGTCGGCCAGATATCTGGAAAGCGCCAGCGAAGGGCGAATGACCAAACCAGCAACAGGGGAATCATCATAAAAGGTAAAAGAGCGATGAACTTAAATAGATGTCGCCCCGGCAGTGAATAGGTTTTGCTGCCGCTGAACTGCCAGTTCTGCCAAACGTTAATCAGTACATATTCCAACAGGCGATATAAAAGCAGTGTGCCGAAACAGAGGACGAATAACGAAATCGCCCCCGCTGCTGCACGTGGCAGCATGGATAGGTCAGGGTCGTTAAACCATTGCCACACCAATACAGCAAAGGTGGTCGGCGAAGTTGGGCCCAGAATCATCGCTACATCAACGACGGATAACCCGTAAGCCAACACCGCATAAATCGGGAAGCGCATTTTCGGCAGCCACTGTGGGAAAACCACTTTCAACCATGCTGCTGTGCGGTTGTAGCCGAGGCTTTGTGAGGCCGTGAGCAAACGGTCTACTTGCATTTGCTTAAGTACAGAAAGGCTCATCAGCAGAAGGAAAGGGGTTTCCTTCACAGCCAGTGCCAGAATTAATCCAATACCGCTACTGTCCTGAACCAGCGACCAGTGGTAGGGCTGTTCTTGTCCGGTAAACAGCGAGATAAAACGGAATAACCAGCCTGATGGGGCAAAGGTAAGGGCAAAGCCAATCGCAAAGGCGACGTGGGGCATGGCCAGCAAAGGTGAAAGCCACTGTTCGATGCGCTTCCAGAAACGGGTTCCCCAACAGGATTGAAGGATAAGAAACGTAAACAATACGGCAAAGAAAGAGGCGGCAACACCGGTAAACAGGGTGAGCTGAATGGCTTTGTGAGTGCCGGGCCATTCTTGCATCGCGCGCCAACCATCAAGGCTGGGTTCGCTTAGTCCAAGAACGGGAAGATAGCTGACGGCAGAGAGTAACACGCCGCCAAGTCCGGGAAGGAGAGGTAAACAGCACACGACTAATGTCATTAAATACAACAGGCGTAACATGTTTACCTCATTTCACTTGAAGCGGTTGTTGTCGCTTCAATATTTACTCTAATTATTGACCGTAGCGCTTAAGCCATTCTTGCTCGAGCGCACCTTGCCAGCTTGGATGTGGCTCAGGCTGTGACTTGAAAAGAGGCTTGCTGTCAGACAATTTCACGACCGCTGGGTCACCCCAGTAATCACTGTTTGCTTTACGAGCCTGCGCTTCTTCGCTCATCAGGAAGTTGACCGCGACGAGAGCGCCTTCTTTCGCATTGGCGTTCCAAGGGATACCCATAAAGTGAATGTTGGACAGCGCACCCTTGTCAAAAGCAAAGGCTTTAGCGGAAGGCGCAAGTGTACCGTTTTTCACTGCCGTTTCAGCGGCATTAGGGTTAAATGTGATGGCGAGCAGCAACTCTCCATCATCCAACAACTGCATGGTTTCCGCGCTGGCTGCCGGGAATTGTTTCCCCTTACGCCAAGCTACGGCGTGTAATTCATCCAGATACTTCCAAAGCGGCGCTGTCACTTCATTAAAATCAGCTTGATCTGCAGGTTTGTAGAGCGGGGCAGTATCCATGCTCAGTTCCAACAATGCGGCTTTCAGGAAGCTGGTACCGTGGAAAGCCGGTGGTTTCGGGTAGGTGATTTTTCCCGGAAACGCTTTGGCCAGACTCAGCATCTCGTTGAAAGAGGCTGGTGGGTTTGCCAGTGTCTTTTCGTCGTGAATGAAAACTAACTGGCCTACACCCCAAGGTGCTTCCAAACCATTTGTTGGCTCGGTAAAGTCCTCTTTGACTGGCAAGGATTTATCAACAATCGACCAGCTAGGCAGGCTTTCAACAAACGGTCCAAACAAAAGGTCGTTTGATTTCATTGATTTGAAATTTTCACCATTAATCCAAACCATGTCTACACTGCCGCCTTTGTTCTTACCTGCGGCTTTTTCAGCAACCAGACGGTTGACGGTCTCTGCAATGTCAGACACTTTAACGTGTTGAAGCGTGACGCCGTAACGTTTTTTTAGTTCATCGCCAGCCCAACGTAGGTAGGCATTGATTTCCTGACTTCCGCCCCAGGCGTTGAAGTAAACCGTTTGGCCTTGAGCACCTTCTTCAATTTTCTCCCAGTTGGAGAGGTCAGCCGCTGACACGGCTGAAGTGAAGGCGAGGGCGCAAGCTGCGACGATGGATTTCAAATTCATGGTGATCAATCTTCCTTAATCATGGTTTGAGATTTGTTTGCACTGGATTCGTTACGCATCCAGGTGTGGAACTTCTCTACCCAAGCCAACAATCCTTGAGGAGCATTGTTCTGCTTCCAAACACCGGCAGTGTATTTGGTGGCTTCACTCATGGTTGGGTAAGGATGCACTGTACCGAGGATCTTGTTTAATCCAAGGCCGTAACGCATCGCTAGGGTAAATTCTGCGAGCAGGTCTCCAGCATGTGAACCCACAATAGTCGCACCCAGAATTTTGTCTTTGCCTTTCGGAGTGATGACTTTGATAAAGCCATGGTCTTCACCGTCTGCAATTGCGCGGTCTAAATCGTCGATACCGTAGTGAGCCACTTCATACTCGATACCTTGTGCAATCGCTTCTTTCTCGTTGATCCCGACACGGGCAACTTCCGGCGCCGTATAAGTCGCTGCGGGCATCACAGAGTAATCTGCTTTGAATTTTTTAAAGTCACCAAACAGAGCATTCACTGCGGCATACCAAGCCTGATGGCCTGCTGCATGGGTTAATTGGAATGGCCCCGCTACGTCACCAACTGCGAAGATATTTGGGTAGTTGGATTGCAGATATTCATTCACTTTGACAGTGCCGCGCTCAGTGAGCTCAACGCCGATGTCTTCAAGGCCAAAGCCTTTAGTGTTTGCGACACGACCAAGCGCCAGCATCACATAATCAAACTCGATGACAACTTCTTCGCCATTGTGCTCAAGGTAAGCACGTTGAACGTCGCCATCTTTCTCAAAGCGTGTGGCTTTGTGACCAAGCAGAATGTTCACGCCATCTTCTTTCAGGCCTTTTACGACCAGTTCGGCAGCGTCGGCATCTTCACGGATAAGCAGTTGGTCTGCCATCTCCACCAAGGTCACGTCTGTGCCGAGACGAGAGAAGCTTTGTGCCAATTCGCTACCGATAGGACCACCACCCAGTACCAAGAGCTTCTTAGGCTGCTCCTGAAGCTCCCATACGTTGTCTGAGGTCAGGTAACTGACTTCCTGTAGACCTGGAATACCAGGAACTAAAGGACGCGCACCGGTTGCGATAACAATGTTGCGAGTAGTCAGGCGTTGACCATTCACTTCTACTTCCCAAGGAGAGAGGATTTTCGCTTCGCCTTCGATACATTCCACGCCAAGCTTGGTGTAACGCTCGACAGAATCGTGCGGCTCAATGTCTGCAATGACTTTGTGTACGCGGCCCATTACCTGTTGGAAATCCACGGTAGGTTCGCCAACGTTCACACCAAACTCTTGCGAGCGTTTGATTTCATGCACGGCATGACCTGCACGAATCAAGGCTTTTGATGGCACACAGCCAGTATTCAGACAGTCGCCACCCATTTTGTGTTTTTCAATCAGGGTGACTTTGGCTTTTACCGCTGCACCAATGTAGGTAGTCACCAAACCACCGGCACCCGCACCAATCGCAATCAGGTTACGGTCAAACGTGGTTGGCTTTTGCCATTTGGCGTACACACGGCGCTTTTGAATCACGTTCATGATCATCTTGGCGATGATTGGGAACACACCCAACAGAACCAGTGACAACAATACACCTGGAGAAACGATGCCGCGCAGCGAATCGATTTGTGCTAACTGGGTACCAGCATTGATGTATACCGCAGTGCCCGGCAGCATGCCGATTTGGCTAACAATGTAGAAAGTCGCGGTGCGGATTGGCGTTAGGCCCATCAGCAGGTTAATCAGGAAGAACGGAAATACAGGGATTAGACGCAGTGTCAGAAGGTAAAACGGACCATCTTTCTCTACACCTTGGTTAATCGTGGCAAGGCGATCACCAAATTTGCTTTGCACAGAATCTTTGAGCAGGAAGCGGCTGACTAAAAAGGCAAGCGTTGCGCCAATGGAGCTGGCAAATGAAACCAGAAGCAATGCCCACCAAAATCCAAATAGCGCTGCGCCAAGCAGGGTAGCAATGGCAGCACCGGGCAGCGAGAGCGCGGTCATAGCGATATAGACAACAAAATAGATGATGCTTGCGGTAACAAAATTACTCGCAATGGTGCCTTTCAACGCTTCGTGCTGTGCTTTGGCGTTTTCAAGCGTAAACAGTGCGCCTAAGTCTAATGCGAACCACGCAATGAATATGGCTGCGATGACAGCAAGAACAGCTAACTTCTTTGTGTTCATTTCTGATCCTTTTCTGATGACGTTGTTCCACGAGTCTGTTCACTCGAAAACGGTATAACTGCAAGTGATTTTGCACAACACTAACTATGGCAAAAGTTTCCTTTTGGCTGAGCGAAATACACTTCATTACCAAAGAGTTAAACAGGTTTATTGTCAAAACTGTGACCGAGGAAGTCATTACGTCTCAGTCTGACGAAAGCAATACGTGGAGTTGCGCGCTTTTCCTAATTTTGCTTGCTGGATATGACCGAGGGGATTTGGGAAAAATTACAAAGTTCTTCAAATTTTTCGATGTTATATGTTTAGGCATGTATGTAAAAACCGTTACCACAAGAGTAAGTCATTGAGTGTAAATGACAATGTACGTGGCTGGCTCCATGTTGGATGTATCAGTCGGGTGGTTAGGCTTAACTTTACAGGCAGTATTTGGTGTATTGAAGTACCAGAATGCCAAGTGGAACGAGTGCAAGCGTTGTTGCGCCACCAATATGATAGTTACGGTGCCAGTAGCAACGTTGCGCAAAGCTGTTTAGCTTCAGCCCCCAGATCACTACAAGTGCATTGATGCCGCAGAAAAGGATAACAATGATGGTGAGGAACGAAGGGTCGACTGTGCTGTGTGTGTTGGCAGCGTATGAAAAAGCAGGGAAGAAGAAACAGAAAAAAACCGTCCACTTGAATCTGCGCGGCCACTTTCTAAAATGGTCGCGGAAAATTTTATCAATCTGATCAGGAAACGGCTTTGTGTAGTGCATTTCTCTATTGCCATTTGTCTATCTTCTCTTTTGGCATAGTTCAGATTTGGATGCACTGATAAGCGACAGGTGCCGATATGTCTCGTATGTGTGATATATGTCACAAATATGATTTTATAGTGTCTTTAGGTAGGTTGATCGCCTCACCGACAAAATCTTGGCTTTTTTACAACTTTTCTATGACAAATCCTTCTGCTGTAAGCAATGGTTCGTGATGTTACTTCCCATTATTTCTAACAAGAAAGTGTGTCAAAGAGAGAGTTAATTGCATTTTAGAGGCTTTATACGGTACGGAGTATCTTCAAGACATTGCTAAATAACAAACAGCCAATGGCGGAGAGAGGCTCATTGGCTGTTGGGGGGTATTTGGCGATTATTGGCGAAGGGTTTCGAGTAGCTCGTTTCTTCGCTGCGGTGTAATCACCGACCAGTGCTTGCCTTCAATGGCTCCCTCAAGTGCCCATAGTAGTTCTAGGCTAAGGGCATCATTGTGTGATTTTTGCAATGCTTGGTATGCACCGACCGCGCCAGCACGCTGTAACTCCTCGACGGATTCGATGCCGGCTTTTTTCAGCATGCGTTCCGTCGCAAGGCGAAGGTTTGGAAGATCTTTGATACGTGAAGGCGCAGCAGTCTTCTTTTCTTGCTGGTCTTCCTTTGCAATGTCTAATGCCTTAACCGCATGGTCCATCAGGAGGTCTGATTGGTCCCACCATTCTTGAGGTATTGCATAATATTTGGTGACAACAGGGAATCCACGTTTTTTGTAGACGTAAGGTTCCATGCTAAGCGCTTTGAATTCAGATTCATTAGCTGTGCCAGCGCGAAGATGAAGCTGGTCATTGACGACGAGCGCAAACATCGTCTCATCGCAAAATACACCAAAACCGCCAAACATTGAGCGGGATTTTATTTTACCCAGACATTCGAAGAACTTCAGTGTGTTTTTTAGAGTAGGTTTATCCATGTGACTTATTCTCAATCAATACGTTCCTGGATGAATGGTCAAGGAGTAACGTAGCAAAGCTAATTCAGAGAATTGTCAACGTACCGGGCGAACCGGATTGTGAAATGCTAACGTCATCGGTAGCTCCGCTACCAACACCAGAGAAATTCTCGGTGGTGTGAGGCCGGAAGCTTTGCGTCCCAGGCTTTCGCCATGGTTTGCCTTTTTCTTGACGAGATTTAGCTTAACCGAATCGCGTCATTTTGTCGTTATTGCTAGTCTAACAAAGTGTGATCCTAGTTCAGAACGAGCTCTATTGATGCCTTTGTAATTATTCCGTTCCCTTTGTTATTGAAGAAATTTCGACCATCGCACCCCTTTTACAGTATGAAATAAGGGTAGCACTAGAAATCTGGGCATTTTATTGATTTTGAGGTTCGTCGCAACAATAAGATCAATTTATTTATTAAACTTGTCAGTAATAAAAAAGCCTGAGCGCGATGCTCAGGCTTTTAGTATGAATATAGACTGTTTTAAGGTGTTAACCGTTAAGATTCTTTACAGAACGTCGCACGATCAACTCAGGTTGCATTTCAAAAATCTGTTGCTGATTTTCTTTGTTCGCCAGACGCTCCATTAAAAGTTTGATGGCCGTTTTACCCAAACGGTTTTTAGGCTGGTGAATCGTGGTTAACGGCGGTGAGAAAAAGCCTGCCAAATCGATGTTGTCGTAACCGATGATCGAAATGTCATTCGGCACATCCAAACCAGCCTGACGGAATGTACTGATCGCAGCCAGCGCCATAATGTCGTTAAAACAGAAAACAGCAGTTGGGCGGTCTTCAAGCACAACGAGTTTGTTAGCGGCTTCTACCGCAGAGTCACATTCGAAATCCGCTTCGACAATCCAATCAGGCTTGTATGTTAATCCTGCTTCTTCCAACGCTTTGCGGAAACCGTCTAAACGCTCTCTACAGGTCAATTTGTCCAGCTGACCTGAGATACAACCGATTTTGGTGTGACCGTTTTCAATGAAGTGTTTAGTCGCAATGTAACCACCAAGTTCTGCATTGTCTTGAATACAGTCAGTGTTAATGTGCTGTGTACCCCAGTCCATCACCACCATTGGCATATCCTGCTTCTTCTCTAGCAAAGAGAGCAGTTCTTCGTTCAGGTCAGAACACATTACAAGCAGGCCGTCCACGCGCTTTTCGGCCAGCATGCGCAGGTAATCACGCTGCTTGGAGAGATTACCTTCGGTATTACACAGGATAAGCGTGTAGCCCTCTTTATAGCAGTATTCTTCTACACCATGCACTACTTCCGCGAAGAAAGGGTTGGTTGATTTGGTGACCAGCATGCCAATAGTGCGGGTAGAGTTGCACTTCAAGCTCCGAGCCACTGCGCTTGGTGCGTAATTCAGTTCATCGACTGCTGCCCATACTTTCTTTGTCGTGTTCTCTGCAACAAAACGTGTCTTATTGATCACGTGCGAAACTGTTGTTGTGGAGACACCAGCGAGTCGAGCGACGTCTTTAATTGTTGCCATTCGGTAATCTTCTTATCGTTTTCATTGGCAGTCTCTGTCATATCGGACTGCACAAGTTTACGCCGCTTAACCGATCTGAATGTTTTCGATTCAATCCGACGGTATAAGCGGCGTATCAGGTTCGTTCAAATTATGTGTGCTTTCTTTCTCTTACTGACGCGTAATCTGACGCAATGCCCAAATAGTCTGAGCGTTATTGACGCAGAGGAGAAGAAACGCGCGAGGCACTTACATGAGTTTGTTGCAAAATTTCAGAAAATTCTCAATGCCAATCGCTTGCGTTCACAGTTTAATGTCAATGGTCCTACGCCGCAATTATTGTGTCTTAGAGACGTGCATAAGGTTGATGCGCATCATGCTAACCACATAGTGCGTACTTTCAGTTTCAGCTAACTGAGCGCCAGCTTGGTGATTTTGAACGGCTAGAAATAAAAAAGCCGGGAACAAGCCCGGCGTTATAACAGTGTGCTTGCGATTATTCGCCTTTCAGGAAGGCTTTATCCAGTTTGATAAAGGACACCAGCAGATTTGCTGCCGCTTTATAGAAACCAAACTTGTCGAACTGATGCACGGTTTGCTGGAACTGCTCAATCCAAGGCAGCATCATGGTTTCCAGAAAACGTTGCTGCTCTTGCATCATCGCTTCCTGCTTTTCCTCATCAGTTTCTTTGTTCGCGAGGATGGCCAGATTACCCATAAAGTCGAGTTCTACCGCCAAGTGATCAAACGGCTCGTTAAAGTCTTTACGTTGAGCAATACCGTACTTTTCCATCCACTGGCCCATTTCAACCGCTGGCTTATCGTTCAACAAACCGGTTTCGCCAATGTACATGGAGGCATAAGGCAGGGCGCCTGACTTGGGTGTGCTCAGGAATAAGCCACAGAAATCTGCCGCCAATTCAAGCTGCGCATCTTCTCTGACTTTCAGTTTCGCCAAAGCGCCACGTAGTTCGGAAATCGGGGCTTTCAATTCGTCAGTCATCGCCAACACGGAGTAATAGTTATCCATGTCACCGCCGTGATAGTTGTCCAGATCTTGCTGGGTCAACTCGGTCGCGAAGAGTGAAGACATCCACCAGTAAAATTCAGCGCGTTGCTCGTTGATGGCGATAAATTCTTGCATTGTCATTCCGTAAGTGAGGGATGTTTTTCGTTAATTCTAACCAGCTTAGAGTAAAAAAGGGCAGCCAAGCTGCCCTTTTTCTTCACACTGTCTCTTATGCGATATCCATCGCTGGGAACAGTGGGTTAACGTCGTCAACGGCGATAGGGCCGCTGAAGCCGGTCACTGCTGGTACTTTGCCAGTGTATTTCTCAATTTCAACCAGTGCGGTGTGCGCTGAGGTTGCCTGAGCCAGCTTAGAAGTCCCGATATCAACGGTCAGCACGTTTGGATCGCCGTAAGTACACAAAGTACCTGGTTTGCCACCTTCCAGCGGCGCATACCATGCACCTTCGTGGATACGACATACGCCAGACATGTAATCGTCTGTTACCACTGCACCAGCCAGTACCTGACCACGGTCGTTGAACACGCGCACGATGTCGCCAGACTTAATATCACGTGCTTTCGCGTCAGCAGTGCTGATGTAGCAAGGCTCGCGACCTGCTACCGCGTAAGTGCCGCGGTGGTCGTCAGACGAACACAGCTGCGAGTGCAGACGGTGGTTCGGGTGACAGCTTTGCAGGTGGATAGGGTACTGCTTCGACTTAGGACCACCGTGGCTACGTTCTACTTTTTCGAACCACATTGGGTGACCCTGACAGTCGTCGTAACCCATGTCAGCGATAGTCTTACAGTAGATCTCGATCAGACCAGACGCGGTGCCCAGTGGCTCCAGATCCGGCTCTTTACGGAACGCTGCGTGACGAACCCACTCTGAACCTTCTGGGAATGCGATGAATTGCTCTTCTTCCCAGAATTTAACGAAGTTAGGCATGCGAACGCCGATACCACGACCTTGCAGACGGGCACCGTTGTAGATTTCTTCAATCCACTCCATCTTGGTCTTGCCGCCGGTGAAGGCTTCTTCACGATCGTAACGGGTACACAGCTCACGGAAGATATCGAAATCGTCTTTCGCTTCGAACATTGGCTCGACGATTTGTTTCATCGCGATGATGCCTTTATTCGAGTGGTTACCGAACTGCTCGATGTCGTTACGCTCGTAAGTGGTGGTCGCTGGCAGAACGATGTCTGCAAAGCGGCAAGTCGCTGTCCACTGATGCTCAACGCTGACAACCGTTTCCAGGTTACGCCACGCTTTGATCATGCGGTTACGATCCTGGTGGTGATGGAATGGGTTGTTACCACAGAAGATAGCCATCTTCATATGTGGGAATTTCACGCTGTGGCCGTTGAACTGGATAGTGGTACCCGGGTTCTCGATACAATCAACGAAACGTGCAACGGGAATGTAGCTTGAGTACCCGTTGTAGCTGCCGCTGTGGATTGGATCAACGCCAGTCACTGAGCTGAAACCAGACATCAGTGGACCCGCAGAAGTAATAGTTCCTGCGTCGTTGTAGTGCCAACCAAAGCCGAAACCACCGCCTGGCAAGCCGATTTGACCCAGCATGGCAGCCAGAACCACGATCATCCAAGCGTATTGTTCGCCGTGCTGCATGCGCTGCAGACACCAACCCGCGATGATCTGGGTGCGGCCATTTGCCATGGTGCGCGCCAGTTCGCGGATTTGATCAGCTGGGATGCCACAGATTTCTGCGGCCCATTCAGGCGTTTTCGCTACGCCGTCTTTCTCACCGGTCAGGTAAGGAACGAACTTGTCGAAACCTGTGGTGTAGTCAGCAAGGAACTGCTCGTCGTAGAGCTTCTCAGTGTATAGCGTGTGCGCGATTGCCAGCATCAGAGGCACGTCAGTTTGTGGGTTAACCGCAACCTGAGAACCGCCGAAGAATTTGTAAGATTCGTTCTTCACCGGGTCAACGTGAATCACGTTGATTTCGCCTGCTTTTACTTTCTCAGCCAGTTGCTGGTAGTAACCGTAAACGCTGTGGTCCGGAACCAGCCAGCCCACTTGCAGGTTCTTGATTGGGTCAGAACCCCAGATCACGATGTTTTTCGCGTTTTCCAGAACCAGCGGCCAAGAAGTTTGTTGCTCATAAACTTCCATCGCACCCGCAACGTAAGGCAGCACAACCTGCGCAGAACCGGTCGAGTAGTCGCCCACTTTTGCCAGGTAAGTACCGTGCAGGCTGATAGCACGCTGCATCATAGTACCAGCGGTGTTGAATTTACCGCATGACTGCCAGCCAGAGTGACCTGCGTACAGTGCGCTTGGGCCATAGGTGTTTTGAACACGCTCCAGCTCGTGGTGGAAGAAGTCCAGCGCCTGTGACCATGGCACACGCACAAATCGGTTGTCACCACGTTGTGATGTGTCTGATTTCCAGCCGTGCTTCAGCCAGTCGATGCGTACCATTGGGTACTTAACGCGAGAAGGGTTGTAAACCACTTCACGCACACCGTTCAGCATTGAGGTTGGGTGTGGATCGTTTTCAAACGCTACTGTGTCAACCCAGATACCGTTTTCAACTTTCGCGCGGAATGCACCCCAGTGTGAGCCGTGGATAACTTCACCAGAGAAAGTGTTTTTCGCTTCAGTCGCGGCCATTGCTTTGCGCGGTGCCAGAAGGCTGGAACCAATCACAACTCCCGCACTGGCGGTTAACATGCCAGAGAGAAAACGACGGCGGGAAATGCCTTGTTGTTTTTCAGTCGCCATGTAGAAGTCCTTATATTTTTTAATTCATCAGGGCAGATGCACGGGGCGCATCTGCCTCTTAGTATTCTCTTTACCGATTAGTGGGCGCCTGCACCGCCGGTATCACTACCGTGGTTCTGCAGATATTTCAGCAGTGTGCGCTCTTCGGTCTTGCTCAGACGGTAGTACGCACTCATCGCTTTCAGGCTTGAAATCCAGCCATTTGCAGTGAAGTGGCCAGGTGCCGGTGCTGCGTGACAAGAGTTACAGGTAGATGCGAACATTTCTGATGCATAGTCCCAGACTGGATCAATGCTCTGAACCAGGTGATCCTTGGTGATGTAGGCATTCACAGCCACTTGTTTCCAAGCGATGTTGGTTGCTGGATCCACTTCTTCAGAAATCACAGTCTCAGTCGCTTTCACATCACCACGAACGGTTGCCTTGAATACACGTTTACCCATGTACTCGGTCATCACGCGGCCTTTACCGTTGGTTTCGATCCAACCTTGAACACGCACTTTCAGCATGTCGCCTTCTTCGCCAATGACTTCTACTTCAGAAGCTGGCAGTAATTGGCCTTCAACCTTGCCGTTTGCATCAGCGGTAGCGAACAGGCTCTTCTCTTCGATAGAGAACAGTTTCTTCGAACCAGCCGGCGCGATCGCAGAAGCTGTCATGGTTTCGAATGTCTTACGGAAGCCACCTGCCATGTTTGGCAATTCGTGAGCGATACCTTTGTGACATTCGATACACGCCATATTTTCTTTCGCTGCAGGGATCATTTCTTTCATCGCCTGAACAGACTGCTTGTCGTGATCCATCGCTTCGTACGAGTGACAGGTTGTACAGGTTTTGTAGTTCTCGTCAGCCATGCGATCCCAGACTTTCTGGGCGAGTTCGAGTCTGTGCTCCTCAAACTTTTCTGGGGTATCAATCTTGCCCGTCACGAAGTGGTGGTAAACGTCTTTATAAGCGCCCATTTTGCGCCAGATTTTGCCTACGAAATCTTTAGGCTGGTGACAGTCTACACATTCAGCACGGATGCCTTTTGCGTTGCTGTAGTGAATCGACTGCTTATATTCCTCGTAGTTTTGCTGCATCGTATGGCACGACACACAGAACTCGGTTTGAGAGAAGTAGTCGAGAGACTTGTTCATCACGACCACGCCGGCAACCGTGATGACAGCACCGATCAGAACCAGCGCAAGGATGGAGTACTTCGCGCTAGGTTTGTTCAGCTTCTGCAATAGCTTTTTCATAAAAGTGGATACACCCATAAAAGTTTTTGTAGTTAGTGTTTGGGCCCTTTCCGGTAGCGTGTTTGGAAGCAAGCCAGCGCACTATAGCTACATGTTTTTGATGCGTTATTTTGTTGCGGGCATAGTAGCGATTGGATATGAATATGGTTCACCCAGAAAATGAACAGGCAAGCGGCAAATATGAACAGATATGAACAGGGTCGATTGTTAACGTGAAATGTGGGCTTTATGTGCTTCTAAATGTGCCAAAAATGACTTAATTGTCGCCTATCTCGCAAAATGACCCCTGGGTTTGTTAAATAACATGGTTGATTTGTCGCACATAAAACTGCAATAACCATGAGATAAATCAAGTTTGTTAGCAATTTAGGTGGTAAAGTGCGGCTCCTCATGACGATATGTGAACAGGGTAAATGTGACACATCACATCTTGGTCGTAGATGATGAAGCAGTGACTCGCACCATGGTGAGCGCATACTTCGAAAAACAGGGATATCACGTCAGTCAGGCCGCTGACGGCAAGGAAATGCACCAGATTATGAACGAGCAGCACATTGATTTAGTGCTGCTTGATATCAACCTTCCGGGTGAGGATGGGTTGATGCTGACGCGCCAACTGCGCAGCAAATGCGATGTGGGTATTATTCTCATTACCGCTCGAACTGACAGCATTGACCGAATTGTTGGCCTGGAGATGGGAGCAGACGACTACTGCACCAAACCACTTGAATTGCGTGAACTTCTTGTTCGAGTTCGTAATTTGCTCTGGCGCATTACCAAGGCGAATACTCAGCCTGAAATGCAGAGATCAGTAAAAGAAAGTGATAACATCGTGAAATTCAATGGCTGGATATTCGACATTGAACGCCGCGCATTGAGTAAAGGCGACAACGCAGTGAAACTCACCAAAGCAGAATATGAAATGCTGGTGGCTTTCACAGCGAACCGCAACCGGGTATTGAGTCGGGAGCGGATTTTGAACTTGATCAGCCATCGGGTCGATGCGCCAAACGACAGAACCATTGATGTATTAGTTCGACGTTTACGCAACAAAATCGAGGTCGAACCCAAAAAGCCGCAAATGTTCATTACTGTTCATGGCGAAGGTTACATGTTCGCGGGAAAATAACGTCTGCGAATTCTGAGAGAACTATGAATTACATTCCCTTTGAAGAATACAAACGTAAGTGGATTTTCACGCACCAGTCTATGCCTGTTGCTGAAGAAGATTTCGAGTACATTAAGCCGATGACAGAAGAGCGCGGTGGCCAGTTATGGCGCGATTTTGTCAGTCAGCAAAGCCCAACGCCGGATCACTTTGGTAAAGGTGATTGGGCGATCATGCGTGATGTGTGGCAGCAGGAATCAGATTGGCAGCACCCTTGGGAAGAGGAAGGTGAGTTACCAGAAGACGTATTGGCATATTTTCCATGGGAAGATAACGCCGTTGTATATTTCTGTTATGACAAAGGCAATATCGTGGAAACCCGCTGGGGAATGTTCAAGAAGTACTGGAAAAATTTCCTGTTCTACGATGACAAGCCACTACTGATTGGCCGCAAACGCAAAGAAGTGGCGATGTTCGAACAAGACGGCACAGTGAAGCTGGGTAAGCGTCCTTAGATAAACGACATTGTTTCAGTGATTTAGAAAGCCGGGATTGGATCCCGGCTTTTTTCGTTTCTATACCTAGGGGCTGTTCACCTTTGGTGATGATTTTTGCAGCATTTTGTAGGGGGTTTATGCAAGGCAGAGGCTTCGATGTGTAGCTAGCCTACATGAGAAGCTGATAACGCAGCAGAAATTCCCCGCAAACGCTGCCCGAAGGGTTCGACTGCACGTCCCGTACTCTAAGCGTTTTATGCTTTGTTGAGGTGTATTTGCTTAGAATGGCTAGGCGGTACACACCTTGCCGCGCCTAAAACGCTTATAGTAAGAACAAAATTTAACCACCAAAGGTCAACAGCCCCTGGGCAACCCGAAGAGGGACGACTTAGGTTGCCAGGATATAGGCCTGATTTTTGCAGGTTTTTTAACCAAAGACAAAATGTTGCCGCTTCTATTGGAAAGGATTTTTCATGAAAAAGTTAATGCTGGGTTTGATGGCTGCGGGTTTGGTATCAGGATGCAGTTATGTGTCCACTTATGGTGTGCACGGAAAATTGCTGGGAACTGAACAACAGATAGTGCAATGCGAATACGAGGCGGCGTTAGACACCTTGCAGCAGTTTACTGTGGTGGGCAGCAACAAAGAGAAATCTCAGGCTTTCAAATATATGGGTGTGGTCTATCAGGAAAAGATGGATTTAGAGGCCTTTAATCACACTGTTGACCGTTTTCTGTTCAGTGAAATGGGCAGGGGAGAAGGCCGTGCCCAAATAATCATGGAGTGGAATGAAGCACGTCGCGAAATTCGTGAAAAACGCCTGTACGAATTGGGCCGAGCAGAATGTTCTACAGACTTTACAACCACATCGTGAAACGTGGTTTCATTGCAAATGTGACTCGCTTTCCAGAGTAATATCTGGCTCGCAAAATTGCCGCATCTCAATAAAACATAAGGAAACTTTCTTATTGACCTCACAGTTTTCTTATTCATCAGGTACTAAATTACCTCTGTGTTCAAAATCAGTCAGTAATGCAAGGCCGCCACTTACAGACTGATTCTGAACCAAAAGACTTTCATTTCTTTCATTTGGTCCTATCAGCTGAAGGAAATTAATGAGAGGGCAGAACTCTAAATCTGCCAACGTAAAAACTCGAGGAAAACCAGCGTCGGTATTGGCCTATCAACGCTGGTTTTTTTCATTTCAGAGTTCTATCCACATAAAAAAAGAGAACCCCAAAAAGCTAGGTTCTCCGTTAGCAAAAAATGAAACTTTAGCGCAATGCCACTATTTCCTCGGGCTTTAACGCCAATCGAATAGAAGAGCCGTTCTCTATATGTTCAGCCCCTCGGCGATGCGGATCGTCGACCATCAATACTTGCCCTCCGACATCAATACTGTATCGGACTAAATGACCGAGAAACTCTTTGTGTTTCACTGAACCTTGCAGTTCAATTCGGTTGGGCACCATGTCTTCATCACAAATTTCGAGACTTTGGGGCCGGAAAACGAGAGACATTGCCCCGTTATCGGGATGATCAAAGGGAAAGCTAACCCCGAACTCTGTCATAAAGGTTTTTCCGTTAAGACCTTCGTGCAATCTGCCATTCAGCATATTAGCGGTACCCAGAAAATCGGCGACAAACTTGTTGGAGGGGTTGTCGTAGAGTTCCATGGGTTTGCCCACTTGCTGAATAACGCCTTGGTCAAGAACCGCGATACGGTCAGAAATGGTGTTCGCTTCTTCTTGGTCGTGGGTAACAAAAATCGTGGTTAGCCCAAGCTGACGCTGAAGTTCCAGTAGATCTCTACGCATTTGCTCTCTGAGGTTCGCATCGAGATTAGATAGAGGTTCATCAAGCAGCAAAACCCTTGGTTCAACCACAACGGTGCGGGCAATCGCAACACGCTGCTGCTGCCCACCGGAAAGCTGGGATGGTCGTCGTTCTGCCAAATGATAGAGACCGACGAGATTGAGAGCATTGTCAACGCGCTCCCTAATTTCCGATGTGGGAACTTTTCTCTCTTCAAGCCCATAAGCAACGTTCTGTCTGACTGTCATATGCGGCCACAATGCATAGCTTTGAAAGACCATGCCAACGTTTCTTCTCCACGGTGGAAGCGCTTTGATGTCTTCATCACCCAGTAATATTTGCCCTTGAGGTTCGGGGCCAAAACCTGCAATGGCGCGTAGTAACGTCGACTTACCTGACCCAGAAGGACCAAGGAAAGCAAAGAACTCTCCGGGCTCAATCTCTAAATTTACGCCTTTAAGAACCTCTGTCTCCCCGAATGCAAGGGTGAGATCTTTAATGGTTATTCCAACTTGCTGTTTGTTGTTCGGTTGCATAGTCATTCCTTAACTTAATGTTGTTTTTCACCGTGTGCCTGACGTGTGCGTTCCACAATCGTGTGCGATAGATAGGTTGCGAGGCCAACAATCACAACAGCGATGACACCCAGAGCTGCACCAGGACCACGACCGGAAGCACTTTGCATAAAGAGATAGAGACCATACGCAAGGGGCGCATCAGATTCTTGAGAGACCAACATGATGGTGGCAGATAGTTCGACAGCCGCAGTAGCAAATGCAGTGACGAAACCAGCCAGAATACCTGCAGCCATTAGAGGAACGACGATACGACGAATAGTTTTTGCCCTCGTTGCACCCAGGTTTTCAGATGCTTCTTCAAATGAAGGGCTGACTTGTTGGAGAGCTGCAACACATGAGCGCAACGCGTAGGGCAGCCGGCGAACGGAAAGTGCAATCACGATAATGCCCCACCATGTTGCCATGGAGGTTCCGATGATGGGCAACTCTACATCATAGAAGGTGCGAAGGTAGCCGATACCGAGTACAACACCAGGTACTGCCAATGCTGCCATCGCACCAAAGTCGAGCCATTTTCTTCCCTTAATTTTCGTGCGCCAAACCAGATAGGCAATGGCGGTACCAAGAATGACATCAATTAACCCAGCTAAACCTGCATAAAGTAGCGTGTTGGTAATGAACTCTGAGGCTTGGGTGATAGCCGTTGCGTAGTGATCCAAGGTAAACCCATCAGGCAATGGGCTGAAGCTCCAGATAGTGCCAAAGGAAAGTAGCAGTAGGGCAAAATGTGGGGCCAGGACCAGCAGAAGAATAAGGGCTATGACAGCATAGCAACCAATCATTTCTAATGGGCGTAGCTCGCGTTTTGACAAGCCACCTCCGCCTTTTTGATTGGTTGAGTAGTCCTTTCCTTTCAGAGCCTGAAAGGAAATCCACAGTGCAAACGCCGAAAATACGACCAGAATGACCGAGATGACATATCCCATTGGGTCTGTGATACCGACCGATGAAATACGAAGGTAGGCTTGTGGTGCGAGCATATTGTTGACGTTTAACAGGAGAGGTGTGCCCAGATCATCAAAAACCTTCACAAACACTAAGGACGCACCAGCGACGTATCCAGGCATCGCCAGTGGGAATACGATGCGTCTGAATAGTCTTAATCCTGATGAGCCAAGTGATTGTGCGGACTCTTCCATTGAACGGTCAATGTTCTGCAATGCTGCAGACAAGTTAATGAGAATAAATGGAAAATAATGAACACTCTGGACGAAAACGACACCATTTAGCCCTTCCATTATGGGAATGGTGAAGCCGAAGTATTCATCCAGCAGGAGGTTCACACTGCCGTTTTCACCAAAAAGCAGTTGCATCGCCACTGCGCCGATGAAGGGAGGCATAATCAGTGGCACGATACCCAGAGTTTGGATCAGAACGGTTCCGCGAAACTGAAATCGACTGGTGAAATAGGCAAGTGGCATGGCAATGATTGAGGCCACGATAACCGACATAAATGCCACATAAAATGAGTTAAAGAACGACTCTCTGAACAAGCTTGAACCAAAGAAGTCTTTGAAGTTCACCAGAGTCAGCGAGCCATCAGGGTCTTGAAAGGCAACAAAAATAACTTTTAAGACGGGCACAAACAAAAATACTACAACAAATAGCGCGATGAGCGCGGCGCTTAGGTATAAGGCCCAATCTTCACGAACCTTGCGCCAAAGCCCCTTTGAATTGGCACTGACTGGTTTGTCGGACTGAGATATAGAGACATTGCTCATTAGATACTCCGTTATCTATGGAATATTCACGCCCCTAACCGCAATAATTGGGGTATCGCTGAAAGGGGCGTGGGTTATGGGCTACAGAAGTTCTATCGCTTGCTCTGCAAGCTCAGTCGCTTTTTGATAGTTAGCCAGCGTTGTTTTATCCCACTCCTGCTCAATCTCTGCCTGACGTGCTTCGACTTTGTCAGAGGCTTTTTTACGTTTCTTTGTAAAGATGCCTGCAAATTTAGGGTCAGATGCTTGCTCAGCGGTAATAGGGACGGCGGATACGAGAAGTTTTGCTTCGGCGACGAGATTCATTGCCTCGGAATTTTTGGCCGCTTTTGCTTTGGCTTCAGCCTCTTGAATGGCTTTTGTTGCTTCGCGCAATTCATCCAGTCTGTAGGTCACCATGACATCAAAAAGGCTGTTGACGACGTTATAGCGGGACTTAGAAACATCGAGGTTAAAATCAACGGTGCCCAGTTGCTCGCCTGTAAATGGGTTAGGGAAGCCTTCTGGGGTACTTGCATAGGCTGCAGGGTTAACTGGAAGTCGTTGGATCTTTTTATCAAGCAGCAGCGCTTGCCCTTCCTCCGATAACAGGAAATCAATAAAGGCAGCAGCGGCCTCATTGTTAGGCGCGTTACTGACCATGCCTACGTTTGCAGGGACGAGAGCTGTCACGGTGGGGTAGTGAAAATCAACGGGAAACCCTGTTGCTTTTGAAGATAACCCAAAGAAATCAATCACGATACCCACGCCAAACGAACCGCTATTGACGCCATCAGGTACGCCGAAGCTGCGCTCAGTAACAGTTTTGAAGTTTCCTGAAATAGATTTAAGGGTCGACCATCCTTGTTCCCAACCCTCGCCTTGAAGAATGGCTTCAACGGTAAGGTGTGTTGTCCCAGATCGTGATGGGGCCGACATGCCAACATGCTTGTGATAAACCGGATCTGCTAAATCATGCCATTCTTTCGGAGTCGGCAGCTTTTTGGCTTTCATGTAGCGCTCATTCCACATCATGCCGTAGCCAGAAAGCGCAAAGCCTTTATAGAAACCGTCAGGGTCATTAATCGGGAAGGTACCGACTTTTTCAGGTATACCGCTCACGGAAGATTGGTATGCGGCAAGGAGGTTATTATCTTTTAGCACCTCGAAAGCGTCTGGTGCAGACGCCCAAAAAATGTCAGATTTATTGTTACTCGATGTCTCTTGTAAGTACTTAATTCCCGCAGTCGTTTTCTTGGAAAGAACTTCGACGTTAATGTTGGGGTACTTTTTCTCGAAAGCCTTTTTGTAGACATCGGTGACGTCATTGGGAAATGAAGTGACAATCACGAGGTCTTTATCAGACATTGCCAGTGATGAAGTACTGCTAAGCGCAAGTATTATTGATGAAGCCAATGAGACTTTTACATACTTACCCGTCAATCCTTGATGTTTGCTTGCTGTCATAAAACACTCCACTTGATTTGATATACCCAAGCAAACTGGAGATACAGGATTCAACTCGCCCTAGGGAAGGTTCTCAATGCAAGCACCTTCAGGTTATTTGGGTATAAAGTAGGGGAATTCCTACTCATCAGCCGTTTAGCATTTCAAGTGTTGTGCCAAAACATTAAAGCTTCCTAACTTTATGCTTTTAAAGTGTATTTTTGTTTTTCGATGGAGGGTTGATGTGTCATTCTTGGTCTTTGGCATGTCTTGAGTAGGTCAAAACTGACCTACTCAACATCTTTAAGATTATCAACGAGGTAACTCTCTTTATTTAAGCCATATTTCTTCATGCGCAGATAAAGGTTCTTACGTGGTATATCCAGATATTCTGCAGCATTGGCAATGTGGCCATGAAACATCTTCAAGGTGTGATGAAGCACTGAAAACTCGTACTGGGCCAACTGATGTGAGAGAGAATGGCAGGCGTCAGCATCATTGGTAAAAATCAGGTCAGAGATGCCAAGGACAATACGATCTGCTTCGTTCATCAACTCCCTCACATTACCTGGCCAGTCGTGAGACATGAGTTGTTGGAAATGGATAGAGGTTAGCGTTGGTGCAACTTCCCCCAACCGCTTTTCAGCTTCATAGAGAAAGTAGCCCAACAGTTGGGGAATATCAGACTTACGCTCCCGTAACGGTGGAATATCGAGTGATGCAACGTTAAGCCGGTAGTAAAGGTCCTGTCGGAATGTACCTTCCTGAGAGAGCGCAAGAAGATCTCCTTTTGCTGCTGAAAGTACTTTAAGATCAACCTTTACTGTCTCATTACTGCCTACACGTTCAAGTTCACCTTCCTGTATCACCCGCAATAAACGTATTTGAGCAGTTAGCGGCATACTCTCGATTTCGTCCAGGAATAGTGTTCCCCCTGAAGCGTACTCAATTTTTCCTATCCGCTTTTTGTTTGCGCCTGTAAAGCTGCCTGCTTCGTGACCAAACAGTTCAGACTCGATGAGGTTCTCAGGCATTGCACCACAGTTAATCGCGACAAAAGGACGATTTTTCCGGCTGGACTGGCTGTGCAAAGTTCTTGCTATCTTTTCTTTGCCCGTACCTGTTTCACCATTAATGACGATATTGATGTCGGCATTTGCCAGTGTGATAAGACGTTGTTTTAGCTTTTGCATCACATCTGATTGGCCGATAAGCAGTTGGTCAACGGTGATATCACGTTGCTTATTCTGTTTTAAGCGCCTGTTTTCAAGCGTAAGGGCCCGATGCTGGGCTGCTTTGCCTGCCAGGCCAATAAGACGCTCAGGGCGGAGTGGCTTTTCAACGAAATCAAACGCACCAAGCTTGACGGATTCCAGAGCGGTTTCTATGTCTGCATGCCCTGAAATAAGGATAACAGGCAAGGTGGAGTCAAGCTTTTGAAGATGTTTGAGAAAAGTAATCCCATCCATCGTTGGCATACGGATATCAGAAATCACGATGGCGTCACTGTTGTATTGGAGACTAGCCAGTGCCATGTCGGCCCCGGCGAAGCCAGTCACAGTAAAGTTTTGTAATTCCAGAATTTCTTTAAGACTCTCTCTTAGCTCCTTGTCATCTTCTACCAACACTATGCGGCCGTTAGACATAATATGATCTCCGTTCCCTGGTTCGGTGTTGAGTTGACGACGATATTCCCGCCGAAGTCCTGAATAATGTTATGTGTGATTGACATGCCAAGCCCCAGCCCGCTGCCGACCTCTTTCGTGGTAAAGAAGGGTTCAAAAATCTGTGCTTGGGAATTTGCGTCCATCCCACAGCCATTATCGACGATATGAATGGCGATGTTCTGAGCCTCTTTGTTGGCAAAAATATGAATACGTGGCGTAAAGCTGCCAGTTTCTTGTTTGAGAGTGATAGCGTCGATGCTGTTACTGAGTAAATTGACGAAAACCTGTTCTAATCTGATGTCATTTGCCTGTACGTGCAAATTGTCGCTGATATCTACGGACACCCATGTGTCCGGTAAGCTATCAGTGAAGAGGTCCATGGCATTTTTCAAAACATGCTTGACTGATGTTGGCTGGGTCAGGTCATCGGTTTTACGTGCAAAGGATTTTAAATGCTGACATAAACGGGCGGCGCGGTCGGTAATATGGTCAATCTTGTGCAGTTTGTCTTTAGCCTGGTCCAATCTTTTCTGTTTGATGTATTGCTCCGCCAGATAGGTATTTGAGCTAATGGCGGCCAGCGGTTGGCTAAACTCATGTACGATACCTGATGTCAATTGCCCTAAAACCGCCAGCTTGGCGGCCTGTACAAGTTCTTCTTGTGTTTCTTGTAGGTTCTGTTCAGTCAGTTGTCGTTGGTAAATCTCTTCAGTAAGCTGCCTGTTTTTCATTTCCAACATTGCCGTGTTTTGTTTTACCTGTCTGGCCTGCTCATTGAAAATATTGGTGGCTTTGGCAAGTGAACTGACTTCGTCTTTACCTCTGATATCAATGAGTGGCTGAAGCTCTCCCTTTGCTAAATGACGCATACTGCGCAGCACATTTGATAATCGATTAAGCAATTGACTGCGAAGATAAGCGCCGACAAATAGGGTAAGAAACGCAATACCAATTAGGGTGAATTTCAGTTGCTCACTACTTTGGTCGATGACTTCAATGAGCGTTTTTGAGGTTTCTATGTTCTGATCTTCAGCGAAAGAAACAGCCTGATTGATGATGAGTCGGACATTTTCTATTAGGATTTGGTTTTTGAGTAAGAGGGTTCGGTTTTCTTGATCCAGTTCGAGTACCTTCAGACTCTGAGAAATCGAATTTTTGGGCCCCAGCGTTAATGCTTCTACCTGTGCTGCCATTTGGCGCACAGTGACAGTACTTGGGTAAGGGGTAAGAGTGTTAACCTGCCTGTTAATCGTTAATAAGGTTTCATCTATCACGCTTTGTGCTGCTAAGACATCATTTCGGTCGTTGAACAAGGAGGTACGTTGAAGCAGGTCGAGCACCAAGTTTAAATCAGCCTCTAGCTTCAGTAGCTGAACCTGTACCTCCGATTCTGAACGCATTTTCGCAAACTCTTCAGGAGACAAGCCATTTTGACGGGCTAACTTTTCTGATAACTGGTTGAGGTTGTACTGGCTGTCAGTGGTCAGTGGCGTGACTTCCTCAACAAAGTCTATTTGCAGCCAGTGCAATTGCTGTCTCAACTGTCGCTGTTCGTTTTGAAGCCGTAACTTTTGCTCAGTATTGCGATATATACTTTCGATATTTTCTGATAGACGGGATACAAGCAAACTGAATTCATAACTGCGTTGTTTTACTGCACTTGAGCTTGTGATGTCAGCGAGCTTAGGAAGGGCATTTGCCAGATTTTGTTGAGCCCGATCCAGCGCTTTTTCATTATTGGCCAGGGCCAGATTTGTTGCGTCTGTGGTGATACTTCCCCCTATTTGGGCAACCTTTGCCGCGGATATAAGAATGGGAAGTTGCTCATCAACCAGTGATCGCGAACTGTTAGCCAGATTCTGAAAAGACAAAGAATTTGAGAGTAAAAATGCGCCCGATAGCAAGCCAAGTAACACAAACAACGCAAAAATACGTGTCGCTATACTGTCACGTTTTTTCATTGGTTACGCTCCAGCTTGATGGTTTCCAATGCCGCTGTTGCCGCATCAAGATTTTGAGATAGCGTCTTCCTCCAGTCGCCTGTCACTGATTGGAATGTGTCGGTATAACGGCGCTCAGGGCTAAGCATGTTATTTAAATGCTGGTCTGCGGCTTCCTCGTGAGAAATCGGGACAGCCGTTGCTTGTTCAAATATTGCGTTGAGTTTGTCCTGTGTTTCTATATCTATGTTGTCGCTTTGAATTTGGTGCCACTGCTGCCAGAAGGTCTGAAGATCTGCCAGTCGATTGGTAATTAACTGATCAAAAAGGGCATTCACAGCGTGATATCGCATGGCCGACAGATACGGGTCAAACACTGGGCTAGGGTTCTGCTCAGTGATACGCTCTCCTTGTTGCAACGATATTCGGTTCACATTGGGTAACGACAGCAAGTTTTGTCCGCTATCTGACAATAGAAATTTGACGAACTTTTCACTCGACGTATTCTTTGACTGGCTACGGATATGTGCAATTTTGGCAGCAATAAGAGGAGTATTAGGCACGGGTTCAAAGCCGACTGGGTGGCCCTCTGCTAGCGCACTTCTGTAAAAGAAGTCGACCACTGGACCGAGCGTAAACCTTTGTTTAATGACACCCTCCCGCACACCGAAGCTTCTCGCTGTGACTGTGGCTAGATTTCCACCCAATTGGCTTAAATAAGCCCATCCGTCTTCCCAGCCATATTGTTGGAGAATGATTTCTATAAGAAGGTGATTGGTTCCTGAACGGGATGGCGCGCTGATAGCTATTTGCTGATGAAAGCTTGGACTAAGCAAGTCTTCCCAACGTTTAGGGGAGGAAATGCCTAACTCGGACAGTTTGTCGTTATGCCAAAAAAAGACAAACTGAGACCAAGCGAATGTGACTGGTTCGTCGATCAGAGATTTACTTTGTAGAGTGGCCATAGCATCAGCAGAAGACATCCACACTAAATCTGACTTCGGTGACCGTTCATTAGCAATATGCTGAATAACCGCCGGTGTTTTTTTGTTGAGTACTTGCAGGTTAAGTGACGGGTGCGCTTTTTCAAAGGCAGTTTTAATAGGTGTATAAAAACTCTCAGGAAAAGAGGTCAGCACCACGATGGTATCCTGAGGCTTTGCAACAACAAACCCAGGGACTAGCCACAAAAGGACGAACAAACGTAGTATGTGTGGCATGTTTGGCTCCTGAACAACTTTGCCAATAGTATTATAAAAACATACAATTTTAACAAAATCTAAACATAATTTTGTGGCCTGCTAATGCTGTTCACTGGCTGCAAGCAATTGCCTACAAAAGAAAAAAGAAAGCGGCAATATGCCGCTTTAAGTCTTGTTGAAGTGAAGAGTGTTTATTATGAATATCGGTATGGCTTACCCGCTTTCTCCATCACTCCTGCATATTCTTTAAATATTTCTATCACCCGAGCATTTCGTGGACTGGTTTCAGCGATTTCGTCCCAGAATTTGTAAGCCTCGACCTCAACCTGACGCCACTCTTCATCTGGAATTGTGGTCAGCTGCATCTTGGTGCCACTTGTTCTGAGTTTCGCTTCTCCGCCCCAATACCAGTGCTGACGATAATAGTGTGAAGAGTCCATCATGAGGTTAAAGAGCACTTTCAGGTGTTCTGGCAGTGCATTCCAACGCTCAGTGTTGGCAAAGAAAGAACCACACCAGGCGCCGGAGATATTATTCGTCAGGAAGTAGTTGGTCACATCTGCCCAGCCAACGGTGTAGTCTTCTGTAATACCAGACCATGCAATGCCATCCAGTTCGCCGGTCTGAACTGCCACTTCCACATCTTCCCAAGGCAGAGTGACGGGGATAACACCGAAACGGGAAAGGAATCGGCCAGCAGTTGGGAAGGTAAAGATACGTTTCCCTTTCAAGTCTGCCAGACTGCGGATTGGGTCTACCGTTGCGAAGTGGCAAGGATCCCATGAACCCGCACTTAACCAGGTCACACCTTTGACCTCGCCATAGGCTTCCTGCCAGATTTCTTTCAAGCCGTATTCTTCAAACAGTACTGGAACATCAAGGCTATAGCGGGTCGCGAAGGGGAAATAGCCGCCAAACACGGAGATATCGACAGGTGCAGCGATGGAGTCGTCATCACTTTGCACCGCATCAATCGTGCCTTTTTGCATTGCGCGGAACAACTCGCCCGTTGGAACAAGCTGGTCGGCGAAATACAGCTCAATGACCATTTCACCATTGGCTGCAGCGTTAAACGCATCTACAGCAGGTTTGATAACATGCTCAGCGAGCGCTGGGCCAGCATAGGTCTGTAGTCTCCAGCGAATAGGTTCCTTGGCGGATACAACAGCTGGTGCACCCAGAATCGCCGTTGAACTGGCAGCGCCGACGATACCTGCCTTTTTCAGAAAATCACGTCTGTTGTTACTCATAGTGGTGTCCTTATTACGTCATTAATTCGATAAACACACTTTTCTATTGCTTTGATTGTAGTTGCATATATGAAGTTGATATCTGTCGTCATTTCCTCCTATCGGCTGTAGTGCCATTCCGGCAGCCAGAGCGCGATCTGAGGGAATGCCATGACAATGACAAGCGCACAGATCATGATGAGAACAAACGGCACGATAGAGCGGTAAATGTCGGTCAGTGATACCTCGGGCGGTGCCATCGCACGCATCAGGAATAGGTTGTAGCCAAATGGCGGCGTCATGTAGGCGATCTGACAGGTAATGGTATAAAGCACGCCATACCAGATAAGGTCGAAGCCGAGTAATTTCACCAATGGCACATAGAGAGGGGCAACGATAACCAACATGGCAGTGTCGTCGAGGAAGGTACCCATGATGAGGTAGGACAACTGCATCAGGATCAGCACTTCCCACGGTGTGAGGCCGAGCCTGTCGATAAACAGCGCTTCTATGGCTTTCACGGCACCCAAACCGTCGAACACCGCGCCGAAACAAAGGGCGGCGAGAATGATCCACATGAACATGCAGCTGATGGCGAGGGTTTTACGCAGCGTATTTTCCATGACTTCTTTGGTCATACGACGCTTGACGATGGCTGCAATGGTCGCTGCCAGCGCGCCGACCGCAGAGCTTTCCACCAAGCTGGTGACACCCATCAGGAACAAACCCGTCATCGAGAAGAAAATCGCGAGCGGAAGAATACCCGCCCGAAGCAGTTTGAGCTTTTCGCTCATGGGTACGTTGCGCTCTTCTTCAGATAGCGCTGGTCCCAAATGCGGCTGCATTTTGCAGCGAACGACGATATAGATAATGAACATGCTCGCCATCAGCAGACCAGGCAATAAGCCGGCAAGCCAAAGTTGTCCTACAGGCTGGCGCGCAATCATCCCGTAGAGAACCAATACCACGCTTGGCGGTACCAATATCCCGAGCGAACTGCCTGCCTGTATCACCCCGGTGACCATGATCTTGTCATACCCCCGCCGCAATAGTTCGGGGAGAGCGATACTTGCGCCGATGGCCATACCTGCCACGCTGAGGCCATTCATCGCAGAAATGGCGACCATCAATAGAATTGTGCCGATGGCCAAGCCGCCGTGAATCGGACCCATCCAGACATGGAACATTTTGTAGAGATCTTCCGCGATACCGGACTCTGACAGCATGTAGCCCATGTAGATAAACAGCGGCAATGTCAGTAGTGGATACCACTTCATCAACTTCATGGCTGCGCCAAAGGCGATTTCTGAACCACCGTCTCCCCATAGCAAAAGGGAAGCAATGACAGCGACAGAGCCAATGGCAGCGAATACCCGTTGCCCAGTCAGAAGCATGAGCATCATGGAGGAAAACATAAGGAGAGCGATCAGTTCATAACTCATTGCACGCCTCCTTCTGATTTTTCCTCAGAGACTTTTGGAGCACGCAATGTGGCAATGTCTTTGAGCATGACAGCCGTGGCTTGAAGCAGCATCAGGAAAATACTGAGACACATGATGAGTTTGATTGGTGCCATATACGGCCGCCAAGCGGAATAGCTGCGCTCACCATACTCCAACGCATAGGAGGTACTGGAAATGCCGCCGTACAGCAGAATACCAAGATAGATAATTAGGAAAACGACGGTAAAGCTATCGACCATCGCCTTGGTTCTTGGCGACCAGTTACCATAGGCCAAGTCCATGCGTACATGGCTGTTAAGCTGCATTGAATAAGGGCCACCGAGCATGTAGTACGCCACCATCGCAAACTGTGCCATTTCGAGTGTCCAAAGCGAAGGCAGAAAGAAGGTTTTGGTAATAGATGAATAAACGAGAATGCCCAGCATCAGAAAAATCAGATACATGGCGAAGCGGCCGATGTAAAAATTGACCGATTCGACAAACCTGACATAAGCCGCGAACGGTGAGGGCAGATAGGCTAGGTTTTTATCCTCGGGCAGACGTGATGACTCCATAACTACTTCCTTCCTTTGAATGGGGTCGATTAAGGCGACGAAGGCGCTCGGGATGATGCAGAGGGTTGCTTTAAGAACGCGAGCAACCAACGGGTGACGAGTTCAGCATCAGGCATTTGTTGCAAAGAAGCCTGTCCCTTGGATATCACATCCTCTGGAATGCGATCCCTTCTTGCTTCCATCAAATCAAATGAGTAGGCACGACTGAACTCTGGATGTCCTTGAATCGCAAGGAAGTGATTGCCTACCGTAAACATGCCGACAGGGCAGAAATCACTGCTGGCCAACGTGGTGCTATCAGGAGGGAGCTGACTCACTTGGTCCTGATGACTAACGACGAGAGAAAAATCAGGTTTAAGTTTTTGAAGCCATGGCTGCTTGGCCTTTTCTTCGGTCGACAAGTGACTGGTGGCAATACCCACTCCCCAGCCTTTTTCTGAGCGCTCAACCTTGCCGCCTAAAGCTTGCGCCATCATCTGATGACCAAAGCAGATGCCGACGGTAGGCTTTCCCTTTTCATAAAGCGTTTTTACAAAGCTTTCAAACTGCTTAATCCAAGGGAGGTCGTCGTAAACGCTGTATCGGCTACCTGAGATAACGTAACCATCACATTCGTCAATATCTTCTGGATATTCGCCATCCATAACGCGGTAGCACCGAAGGGACAGCGAAGGATCCACTTTCCTCAGCGTGGTGTCGAACATATCAGGGTAGTTTCTGTGTGCGGTTTGAAGATCAGGCTTCACGTCGTCACAGAGTAAGAGGCCGATACGCATAATGCCCCTCAGAGTCCTTTTCCATGAACAGCATTGACGAAGAGTTTGCTGTACTCATCCGCAGAGAACGGGATTGGGTTACCGCCAGCAGAGGGGTCATTAATCGACATCAAGCCCACCTTCTCGGCCTCCACATCATTAATACCAATTTCACCGAGGGTATGTGGAATCCCCAGAGACCTTCGTAGCGCCAATACCCAGTTCAACACAGCATCAGTGCCTGAAGCTTCTAACGACAGATAGCGTGAAAGCCGATCCATTTTATCGTCGATTTCACTTCGGTTGGCTTCAAGCACATATGGCATCAGGATGGCATTCAGTAGACCATGGTGTGCGTTGTACAGTGCGCCTAGTGTGTGGGCGATGGCGTGCATGGCACCTAAACCTTTTTGGAACGCCGTTGCGCCCATACTGGAAGCGACCAACATCTGCATTCTGGCTTGTTTATCTGCACCGTTTTCAAACACGATCGGGAGGTTCTGCTGCACCAGACGAATACCTTCAATAGCGATACCTTCCGCCATTGGGTGGTAGCCGGGCGCGCATAGTGCTTCCAGCGAGTGGGAAAGCGCATCCATACCTGTTGCTGCGGTGATGTGTGCGGGAAGGCCGACCGTCAGCTCTGGGTCGAGAATCACTTTTTCGGGCAGCATTTTTGGGTGGAAGATGATGAGCTTGCGTTTCTCATCTTCTTTGGTGATCACAGAGGCGCGACCGACTTCTGAACCTGTGCCTGCTGTTGTGGGAATCGCGACGATCGGCGCAATGAGGTCTGAATCCGCTTGCGTCCAGTTGTCGCCAACATCTTCAAATGCCCAAAGTGGCAGTGATTGTTCTGCAGAAAGGGCTATGGCTTTCGCACAGTCCAATGCAGAACCACCACCCAGAGCAATCACACCATCGTGAAGGCCCTCATTGTAGGCAGTGTTACCTGCTTCTACATTCTGACCTGTTGGATTGCCTTGCACATCGCAAAATAGCGCGACAGACAACCCTTGCTGTTCGCAAAGATCTCTTGCCTCTTGTGTCATGGAAAGTTCTGCAATACCGGGGTCTGTGACTAATAATGGCCGCTCCATTCCCAGACTTTTACAAGCATCAGGCAATGCAGATAACGCGCCGATCCCGGCAGTCATTGCGGTGGGATAATTCCAGTTTGAAAATGACATTTCCGGCTCCTACACGCGTTTGAAGTGATAAGACTTAGGGCGCGTCAAATGCTCGAACCCAATCTTGGAAAGAGTGCATCCACGACCACTGTTTTTAACCCCCACCCAGGCAAGGCCGGGGTCCAGGTAGTCGCAGCGGTTGAGGAATACGGTGCCGGACTCGACGTTATCCGCTAACTGTTCACCGCGCGCTTCATCTTCTGTGAAGATGGCGGCAGTCAGTCCGAACTCGCTCTCGTTCATCAAGCGCACTGCTTCTTCGTCACTGCTGACACCCTGAATACCCAGAATGGGGCCGAATGTTTCCTCCGTCATCACCCGCATACTATGGTCAACGTTCACCAGAAGCTGGGGGGCAAGGTATGGGCTACTCACCTGATTTGCAGTGAAGTTGGAGGCATCAATCAAGGGTTTGGCGCCCTGAAGTATCGCTTCTTCCGTTTGCCCCCTTACAAAATCAGCGGAAGCAGTTCGCACCAAAGGCCCAAGTGTTGTGCTTGCTTCATCAGGTCTACCGAGTTGGTATTGGTTCACGAGTTTTACCGCTGCATCGACAACGTCATCAAAAACCGATTCATGTACATAAAGACGTTCCATGCCACAACAAGACTGGCCAGAGTTAAAAAACGCGCCGTCGATGACGGTGTCTACTGCATTGGGAACATTGGCGTCATGGCGAATATAGGCGGGATCTTTACCGCCTAGCTCCAACCCTGCGCTGATAAATCGCCCTGCAATGGCTTTTTCAACGACTCTGCCGCCAGGCACTGAACCCGTGAATGCGACATGTCGTATGGTGTCATGCTGCATCACTGACTCAGTATCGGCATGGGAAAGATGAAGGTATTGAAATACGCCCTCGGGCAATCCGGCCTCTGCGAACGCTTCCGCCATTCTTTCTGCGCAAAGAGGCGTTTGCGCAGAGTGCTTGAGCAGAACTGTGTTACCGGCCAACAATGCAGGAACAATCGCATTAACGGCTGTCAGGTATGGGTAGTTCCAGGGCGCAACCACGAATACCGTACCGAGTGGAACCCGCTTAATGTAGCGACGAAACCCTGCTTTATCGGGTAAAGGCATGGGTGAAAGGGCTTCTGGAGCGATGTCGATCATGTGCAGCGCGCGCTCTTCGAAGCCTGCCACTTCACCTTTTGCGTATACGATGGGACGACCCATCATCCAAGAGATTTCTTCTGCAATGTCTTCGGCTTTGGCAACAAAACACTCAACAGCTTTCCTGCAAAGTGCTTGGCGCACCTCGAGGGAGGTGTTTTTCCAAAATGGATAGGCTTTAACTGCGCTTTCCAAAGCCGCGTTAATTTCTGATGCGGTAGCAAAAGGACGCTCGACATAAACCGAGCCATCTACGGGTGTAATTGTCTGAAAACGTTCCATGTCTTCACCTAAATAATTTCAAAGTAACGGTCGAGTTCCCAATCGGTCACATGCTTGCGGAACTCTCTTTCTTCCCACTCTCTTGATGCTGCGAAGTGTTCAACAAAGGCTTCACCTAGCATGGCTTTGGCTGCTTCGGAGTGCTTGAACGATTGTGCGGCCTCCCAGAGTGTCCGGGGGAGTTGGAGCTCTTCTGGATGTTCGATGTCGTATGCGTTTCCGACAATACGGTCCGTTGGTTCCATCTTGTGCTCAACGCCATACAGACCGGACGCGAGCGCAGCAGCAAGGGCGAGATAAGGATTGGCATCTGCAGCGCCAAGACGATACTCAATGCGCTGCGATTTATCAGATCCCGGAATAACACGAAGTGATGTAGTGCGGTTCTCAACGCCCCAAGTCGCATCCGTTGGAGCCCAAAAGCCTGGGATCATTCGGGTGTAGCTATTGACGGTTGGGGCAATCATGCACAGGAATTGCGGCATCAAAAGCTGTTGGCCTGCGAGGAAGTGGCGCTGCACGTCACTCATATTGAGCTCAGCATCGGGCGCATAAAAGGCACTTTTCCCCGACGCCCGATCACGAAGCGAAATGTGAATATGCCCGCTTTGGCCGGGGTAATCATTGGTCCACTTGGCCATGAAAGTTGCCATCATGTCGTTCTTTTGTGCCAGCACTTTCATGTAGGTTTTGAAGAGGGCTGCTTTGTCTGCGGCGTCTTTTGCGTTGTCGACAGTGAGCGCAGCCTCAATGACTCCTGGGCCAGTTTCGGAGTGAATACCTTCGATAGGGAAGTCCATGGATTCACCCATGGCGAGAATCGCTTTATACAAGCCTGAGTAAGTAGAGTTACGAATCATCGAGTAACCGAACCAATCAGGCGTGATCGTTTTCAGGTTGCGGAAGCCTTTTTCACGGGCAGAGTGGGGAGTTTCATCGAAAATGAAGAATTCGTATTCAAGCGCGGCGTAGGCGTCAAACCCCATGTCCGCGGCCTTTTCCAATACACGCCTTAGTGTGGCCCGTGGGCAAACTGCTTCCGCGTCACCGGAAAACTCCGCAATGAAAAGCAACATGCCGTCTTCATCGAGCACGTCGCGACAAGTGTCTGGAAGAATACGAACTGGCGCATCAGGGTAACCGGTGTGCCAGCCAGTGTACTTTGCGTTATCATAGAGTTGGTCTTTGACATCCCAGCCCAAGACTACGTCGCAGAAGGCAAATCCATTGTCTAATGAAGAGAAGAATTTCTCTTTCGACATGTACTTTCCGCGCATCACACCATCGTTATCAAACAAGCCAACTTTGACGTGGGAGAGTTTCCTTTCTTCTACAATCTTCTTGGCGTCAGCCGCCGTTTTTACTTCACGCGCTTCCATACCCGCTCCTGTTATTTTCGTTACCGGACCGAAAAAAAAACTGCATGCTCCACGTGCTTCTGATGCTTCAGAAACCCATGAACCTCTATCAACGATAGTTGAAGCACGGGCAAGCAGTAGGTGACTCATCAGTCACTTACGGTTGGTAACGGCCTGTAAATTTAAAATAGGCGTGGCCAAAAAATTTTGACCACCACAATCACACAGGGTGGGATAACACTATTAGGAATTTTAATAGTGTGAATTTGAACGGCTTGTCAGGTGTACTTTCCAATGCGGATTTTTCCGTCCAGCCAGGGGTAATGTTGGCGGATTTTTGCCAGGAAATGTTGGCGCAGAATTTTACAGCTACCTTCGGCCAGTTTTTCCGGTAAATCACCCAGTTCATTGCGGCGAGCAATCAAAGTTAAGTATCTGAAAAAAGAATCCTTTTCTGGTAATGGAATAACACTGGTTTGATTGCGAAAAACCTCCCCTTGAAGAAGGCATAATGGGGTGGTTAACGTCCAGCCAAGTCCTTGAGCTACCGCGGAAAGGACTGCGAATGTGTTATCCAGTTGCATACGGTCTGGCACATCGAGACCTTGATGATGCAGATAGGTTTCGATGGATTGGCTGATAAGACTTTGTTCGCTGTAGCGAATCATGTCCAGATGTTTACTCAATGCGACAAGCGAGTGGCAGGTGTCGGGGTACTTTTGTTGGAACTGTTTTGGTACAACCAGGACAAATGGTTCTTTCAGTATTTGAAGGCGTCTAAGGTCATCCTGTCTTTCGAGGACATCATCAGAAATAATAATATCAATGCTACGACTGAGTAGGCCTTGCTGATGAAGGTGGGAGTAGCCCGTCATCATGGTCCAGTTTTCCGTGTGCGCTTTAATGACTTCAATCAGGGGCTGCCCGACCGTCGCGGCTAGCGAATCTACCATGGCAATTCGCACCAGGTGCAAACTATTGAAACTCCCTTTAGTGATGACATGCTGAGTTTTGTAAGCCTGTTCGAGCAGGTGAACGGACTGGTCGTAGAAATAGCGTCCGGCGACAGTTAGCTCTACGGGGCGCACACTGCGATCAAGCAACTTCACGCCGAGGCTACTTTCCAAATTGGCGAGGATTTGTGAAACCGAAGATTGAGAGATATCCAAATGTTGTGAGGCCGCGGTCATGTTGCCGGTTTTGGCGGTTGCCACAAACACTTCCAGCGATTTCAGCTCAAATCCTAATGTTCCCATCAGCAAATCCTTTTCACATCCTAAGTTCATCTTAGCCAAGCGATTTGAAATCAGCATGTTGCAGCAATGAGTCGTAAGCAGTGAGAAACAAAAAAGCCGCTCTCGCGGCCTTTTCTCATGAAGATTAATTCAGGATTTGCTCGGCAAGTTCGAGAAGTTTCGGATAGGCGATGGAGCTTTGCAGTGCCAGTGCTCTCTGCTCTTCTAACACTTCTTGTAGGATGTTTTTAGTGGTGAGCGGGTTTGCCAAAACAACACGAAACACAATTGTTGCGCGGTTATCTAAGTGGACAGGTGTTAGCGTGGTCCGGGAGACAAAGGTGTTCCCTGCTTCGCGTTGGTGCTTTTGAATGAAAACAGTCAGGTTATTTAAGTGCTGGTGGAGCACTTCGCGTTGTGTGTCATTGGCGGTCTCGAATGCTTTCTTGACCGATTCTGGCACAAAGCGATAGGTGAGTAGGCATAGCTCTGGCTTGCTGACGATTTCGAAGTCTGGCTGCTCAGCAATTAGTGACGCGAAGTATTCGGCCTTGTCGACGCTTTGATCTATCAGCAGTTCATAGCCTTCGCGTCCAATGATATTCAGGCTGGCGTAAAGCAACATAGCCATACCACTGCGAGACCCTTCGAGGGTGTGGCTGCCGAGGTCTTTAGAGCCTTTGCGCAGGATGTAGTTGGCGTGATGCTCAATGGCAGACACCATGGAAGGGTCTTTGAATATCACCATACCTGCACCCATTGGCACGTATAGCTGCTTATGGGCATCAATTGTCACCGAGTCTGCTCGTTCAATGCCTTTGAGTTTTTGACGCTGGGTGTTCGACATCAAACTCGCACCGCCCCAGGCTGCATCCACATGGAAATGAATATTTTCACGTTCAGCAATCTCAGCCATGGCATCAAGCGGGTCGATATTGCCAGTTTCAGTTGTGCCGGCCACGCCAACCAGAGCAAATACCTTGGTGTTTTTCGCTTTCAGCTCAGCAACTTTCTGTTCGAGCTTATCAATGCGGATTCGATTGTTTTCGTCTGTCGGAATTGCAATCAAAGACTGTCGCCCAATACCAAGGACGTCAGCGGATTTCTTAAGAGAGTAATGGCCGCGATCTGAGACGAGAATGGCTAAGTCGTCATAGCCATAATGACGCATGGCACGGAACAGACCTTCCTCAGCGACGCCTTTGAAATTACCATCCGCTCTTAATGCAGCATTGCGGGCGACCCATAAGGCCGTAATATTGGCAATGGTACCACCGGAGCAAAACGCCCCTAGGGAATGTTCAGCGCTATGCATCCAGCTTTCATAAAAGCGCTCGTCACGGCCATAAATCAGGTTGTGGAGCATCCCCAACACCTGACGCTCAAGTGGCGTGAAGGCCTTTGACGTCTCGATTTTGACCGTATTCTGGTTCAAACCAATCATGATTTTTGACAGCGGCATCAGAAAATAGGGAAGCGCTGAGGTCATGTGGCCAATAAAACGTGGCGATGAGGTATGAACCGATTGGGCAACCAGTTTATCCAGCAAAAACTCGGTGTGTTCGGAAACGAAGGTTGGTTTTTCAGGGATCAACGGGTTGCTGAAATCTTTTTCGATATCAGTGAGAGATGAATCAGTCGCAGCAATATGATTTTGCAAAAAGCAATTCAGGTTTTGGGAAATTTCCTGCTCGATTTTGCCCAAAGTGGAATCGGGCGCTTCGGGCACGGTAAAAATACGGTGGAGGCTTTCTAGGGACGCTTCCGCCGTCTTAGTTTCTGTAACCATCCGAGGTTCTTTATTTTCTAATAATGGGCTTTTCTACACGATGTTCGCCGAAGTTACAACACAGGAAAGACGTGGGCTTGGTCGATATCAAAGGGTAGAAATCTTGGGATTTGAGGTAAAGGCCACCATTTAGGTGACCTTTGTAAAGCTTGGCGCGTGGTTGTTATTGCTTATCGCAACTGGTCTCAGCCAGCTTCATCATCGCATCGTTGTACTGAGTCAAAGGCACATCGATTTCTTTAGGGTGGCTGAGCAGGGATGCGAGAGCCGAGCGAAGATCGTAGTTACCTTCGTGGGCTTTACCCTGACGGAATTCGAAGACTTTCTTCGCTGCATCCGCTAATTCGCCTTGTGAAGTGCTCAGTGATTTCACGTCTTCTTGGGAAAGGTTCAACCAAGACTCTACAGGCGCGTCGAAGTTCAGTTTGGCTGGGTCATTTTCCAGAAAATAATCAAATGCTTCTTCATTCAACTTGAAGTGGTTGCGGCGGCCTTCAAGAAACCAACCTGCAACACCTTCTAGCTCAGGATCTTTCTTGATGGTGAGGTCTACCAGATTTTCATACCAAGTGACCGAAGCATTAACATAGTTGTGATATTTCTTACTAACGCAAAGCTTGTCCAGTTGTTCGATGTCTTTTGCAAACGAAATGCCAGGCACCAAGGTGGTGATGAGGATCAGGGCTGAACGACGCATTATTAAATCCTTTTGGTCGAAGGTTGTTTCCGAGTCACTGGGTTCTGGACCCAATATCAACGTCGGATTGTTTTTATAGGTGTAATGGTAATGTTAGCGACCGAAGAATAAAAACGAAAATTTTCTCTGGAATTAGTGGATTGTCACAATCCAAGCGAGAGATTTCTCAATTGCCCAGATTGTGACAAAGAGGTGGGTTAGCTTTCGATACGTTTTTCAGTTTCTCTATCGAATAGGTGAATGTTTTTAGTATCGATAGTGAGCGGCAATGAGGCACCGTCTTCAACAACGACATGCCCCTCAACACGGAGCGTCATTTGCTGGTCGGAATCGGCAAGCGTTCCGTAAACCAACAGGTCAGCGCCTAACGATTCAGTTAGTGTGACCTTCATGGTGAGCTGTTTTTCCTCGGGGTTCTCGGTAATCTGCAGGTGCTCTGGTCGCAAGCCAATGTATAAATCTCGGTCTTCAAGATTGGTATCCGACACCGATTCGCCATTGGCTAAGGTTAACTTTCCGCCACTCGTATAGCCTTCAAGAATATTCATAGACGGGCTGCCGATAAACGTCGCTACAAACAATGACGCAGGGGTGTCATAGACTTCCAGTGGTGTACCCACCTGCTCAACATCTCCGGCACTTAACACAACCAAACGATCTGCCAGCGTCATCGCCTCGACCTGATCGTGAGTCACATAGATAGAAGTCGTATTCAGTGAGCGTTGTAGCTTTTTGATTTCCAAACGCATTTGAACGCGAAGTTTGGCGTCGAGGTTAGAAAGTGGCTCATCAAACAAAAACGCTTTTGGACGACGCACAATCGCACGCCCCATCGCTACACGTTGACGCTGACCACCGGAAAGCTGAGACGGTCTTCGGGTCAGCAGATGGTCAAGCTCCAGCATCTTTGCCACCTCGTTGACCGATGTTTCTATCTGATCTTTTGGAACGCCACGGTTTCTCAAGCCATAAGCCATGTTATTAAACACTGTCATGTGCGGATAGAGTGCGTAGTTCTGGAACACCATGGCGATGTCGCGCTCGCCGGGTTCTTTTTCGTTTACGCGATCACCGCCGATAGACAGTGTGCCATCTGATATCGTTTCCAGCCCAGCAATCATGCGAAGCAGGGTAGACTTGCCGCAGCCACTTGGGCCAACCAGCACTATCATTTCGCCATCAGCGATATTCAAATCTACCCCGTGAATTGCTTTGAAGCCGTTGGGATAAACTTTTTTAATTTGGTCGAGTGTCATTGTCGCCATTCACGCATCCTCTGTGTGAAGCTTAAATCTTTATTATTTTTCAGTTTCTACCAGGCCTTTCACGAACAGCCTTTGCATGCCAAGTACCACGAGTACAGGTGGGATCATGGCAAGCAGTGTCGTCGCCATCACCTTGTTCCATTCCACTTCGCCATCACCAACTGCCAACATGCGTTGGATACTCATCACGATGGTGTAGTAGTTATCTTCGGTGGTGATCAGCAGAGGCCATAGATATTGGTTCCAGCCATAGATGAACGTAATCACAAACAGTGCTGCGATATTGGTTCTCGAAAGCGGCAGGAGAATATCAAAGAAGAATTTGATCGGGCCTGCGCCATCGATTCGGGCCGCTTCTAAAAGCTCGCCCGGTACAGTCATAAAGAACTGACGGAACAGGAAGGTGGCGGTAGCACTGGCAATCAACGGAATCGTCAGCCCTGACATGGTATTCAGCATGCTGAGATCCGCGATGACCTGGAAAGTCGGCATAATACGAACTTCTACAGGTAACATCAGGGTCATGAAAATCACCCAGAAAGCCAACATACGTCCTGGGAAACGGAAATACACCACGGCATAGGCAGACAAAATGGAGATTGATAGCTTACCGAAGGCAATACCAAGCGCCATCAGAGTGGAGTTCCATAGCATACCTGCCACGCTGATTTTCAGCTCACGTGAGGTACCTTCTGTGAGTATTTCATGGAAAACCTCAAAGCCACGATCGCCGAACCAAAGTGGTGTCATGCCACTCACAAACTCTTTACTGTCGTGTGTTGCTGCCGTCAATGCGAGCCAAACAGGCAAGGCGACGGCCAGCACACCCAGAATGAGAATGAAGTGGCTGAAGAATGTCAGTAACGGTCTTCTTTCTACCATCAGTAAGCCACCTTCTTCTCAACATATTTGAACTGAATGACGGTAAGTACACCAACCAGAATCATCAGCAGGACAGACTGCGCGGAAGATGAACCTAAGTTCAGCCCCACAAAGCCATCGGCGTAAACCTTGTAAACCAACGTTGTGGTCGAGTCGCCTGGGCCACCCTGTGTCATCGCATGGATAACGCCGAAGGTGTCAAAGAAGGCATAAACCAGATTCACAACAAGAAGGAAGAATGAGGTCGGTGAAAGCAGTGGGAACACAATGGTAAAGAATCGCTTCGCCGGACCTGCGCCATCAATGGCTGCCGCTTCAATCAAAGAACGTGGAATGGATTGAAGACCAGCGAGGAAGAACAGAAAGTTGTAACTGATCTGCTTCCAAGTTGCTGCAACAATCACCATAAACATGCCATCCCCTCCGTTGATAAAGGGGTTCCAATCAATGCCAACCGCAGCCATTGCGTGTGCCAATACACCCACTGTTGGGTTAAACATAAACAACCAAAGCACACCGGCAACAGCGGGAGCAACCGCATATGGCCAGATGAGCAAGGTTTTATAGGCAGTGGCGCCTTTAATGATGTGGTCGGCCATGACCGCAAGCAGCAGGGAAACGACGAGCGCCAGTGCTGCAACGGCAAAGCTGAAGAATAGGGTGGTGCCAAATGACGAGAAGTAAGCACTGTCTTCAAGGAGCTCTAAGAAGTTATCTAGGCCCACGAATTCTGTACTTAACCCGAAGGGATCTTCCAATAACGTTGACTGCCAAACTGCTTGTCCCGCTGGCCACAGGAAAAAGATAAAAGTGATGACCAATTGAGGGGCAAGCAGCGCGACGGGTAACCAAACGTTATGAAAGACGGGTTTGTTATCCATAACAACCTGCTTATTGTAATTATGTGGATCAGCGGGGGGATGTTTCCCCCCGGTTTTACGGTGAGCGTATTACTTGTTCGCTTTCGCGAATTTTGCCAGCAGTACGTTTCCGCGCTTAACGGCTTTATCCATTGCATCTTGTGCAGAGGCTTCGCCAGACCAAACATTTTCCAGTTCTTCGTTGATCACATCACGGATCTGCACAAAGTTACCGAGACGAATACCTTTGGAAGCTGGCGTTGGCTCAACAGAAGTCATCTGAACAATCGCCACGTCAGTCCCTGGGTTTTCGTTGTAGAAACCTTGTTTTTTACTCAGGTCATACGCTGCGTGAGTGATTGGCAGGTATCCAGTGAACTGGTGCCAGTCAGCTTGGTTTTCTGCGCTGGACATGAATTTGAAGAACTTAGCGACACCGTCGTAGTCTTTCTTGTCATGACCTTGTAGAACCCACAGGGTTGCACCGCCGATGATAGAGTTCTGTGGTGTTTTGATCTTCGAGGAGTAGTAAGGCAATGGTGACACACCAAACTCAAAGTCTTTCACGTTGCCTTTAATGCCCGCGTAAGACGCTGAAGAGTTGATGTACATTGCACACTCACCGCTATAGAACAGTGGCGCACTGTCTGAACGGCGACCGCCGTATTTAAAGGTGCCATCTTTTTGCCATTCTGCCAGTTGAGCGATGTGATCAACGAAGATTTTATCGTTGATCAGCAGTTTGGCATCAGTGCTGTCGAAACCATTATTAGCAGTAGCGATAGGTGCATTGTGGCGCGCACCGAAGTTCTCGATTTGTGTCCAGGACTGCCAGCCTGTGGTGAAACCACATTTTACACCGTTAGCCAGAAGCTTGTCCGCCACGGCGTCCATTTCTTCCCACGTTTTAGGTGGCTCTACACCTGCTTTAGCAAACAGGTCTTTGTTGTAGTAGAGCACCGGAGTGGAACTGTTAAATGGCATAGACAGCATGTTGCCGTCACTATCTGTGTAGTAACCGGTAACGGATGCCAGGTAGGCCGCTGGGTCGAATTCTGTTTTGGTGTCTTCCATGAGTTGGTAAACCGGATAGATAGCGCCTTTTGCGCCCATCATTGTGGCAGTACCAACTTCAAAAACCTGCACGATTTCCGGTTGCTGCTTTGCGCGGAATGCAGCAACAGCACCTGTCATTGTTTCCGTGTAATTGCCTTTGTAAACAGGCTTAACAACGTAATCGCTTTGGCTTGCATTAAACTTATCTGCAATCTCGTTCACTTTCTCACCGAGATTACCACCCATCGCGTGCCACCACTCGATTTCTGTTGCCGCATAAGATGGGGATGCCAGCAGCAGTGATACAGAGGTTAGTGCTGCTAATTGACCTAGCTTCATGGTTTACTCCTTGTCTGACGAACTTCTATTGCCGTATCGGCTTTCCATTTCGAAAGTGTGTTTGCTCGTTCGAGCGGGAGGTTAGAGCATATGAGCGTTATGTTACGGTTTTGTTATAGCACCGCCTAGTTTGCGTGTCTTTACTCGCAAATTAAATGTGTGAGTTCCCGCCAACTTACAACGCGTCGCAAAGGGTAGGTATCTGATTTGACAGAGATATTAAGTTTCGATGTCGAAAGTGAATAATGTGAGTAGTTCGGTTTTATCAACAGTTTTGAATCTCGTCCCCAATAAAGGGGACGTAGATGGTAGGACAAGCGAGTATTAAAGTCGGTCAGCCAAAACAGCTGCGCGAATGTGCCGCATGGTCTCATCAATATCGACGTTGTCGTCATTGAAGAAGCGGCTGATGACATCAAACAGCGCAATTTGGGATGCGCGGCCAATCGCCATGTTATGTGACAGACTGGCAACCAGATTGTCGGTGGCTGCGGCGCGCAGAAATGCTTGCATGGAGTCTTGCGCACAGGCGTCAAAACCTTCCATATCGATATCGACACGCACTGGGATGGAGCCCTTACTGAGATTAAATTCTCGCTGGAAATCTGGGTCGAGAATTAATTTTGCCAGCATCTTCTGGGATTCTGTGGTCTGCGTTGCGCCATTTTTGAAGAAGACGAAACTGTCGATGTTGAAAGAAAATTGGTTAGCAGTGCCCGGAGCGGGAATACAAAGGAAATCCTTACCAGCCTGCTTTCCTGCGGCGAGAAATTCACCCTTTGCCCAGTCGCCCATCATTTGCATCGCCGCTCTACCGTCGATCACTAAAGATGTGGTGTCGCTCCAGTTGCGCCCCGGCGAATTAATATCTGTGTATTGCTTCATCCGTCGGAAAACCTCAAGGGTTTTGCGCATTTTGTCACTGGTTAGCGCGTCGCTGTCCTGTTCGATAAAGGCTTTGTGGAATTCATCTGTACCCATCACAGCGAGTGCTATCAGCTCAAAAAGCGTGGTTTCCTGCCAGGGTTCATTGCCGAGTGCGAGTGGGATATAGCCTGCTGCCTTAATTTTCTCGGCAACAGAAAAGAACTCATCGAGTGTTTGCGGTGGCTGCACTCCAACTTTATTCAGAACATCAGCATTGGCCCACAACCAGTTGACGCGGTGAATGTTAAAAGGCACTGCTACATAGTGGCCGTCTACTTTCAGGTAATCGCTGACGCGGCGCGGAACCAGTTCGTTCCAACGTTGTTCCTTGGCGACATCATCGACGCTGGCAAGAAAGCCAAGCTTTCCCCACTCCTGAATTTCAGGACCCTTGATTTGCGCAGCATCGGGTGGATTGCCTGAGAGGGCACGAATGCGAAGAGTATTGATTGCACTTTCGCCTGCTCGGCCTGCGACAGCAAAGTCACGCCACACATGACCTTCGCGCTTCATCATATCTTTGAGTGTGTCGACGGAGCGCGCCTCGCCGCCACTCGTCCACCAATGGAGAACTTCTACGTCATTGCTGTCACTTGCCTGTGCAGAAAAAGCGAGGCTGAATACCAACAATAGGGGGGGAAATTTCTTCATAATTCAGGTCCTGGGGAAAGCGATGTCGATTTGCAGACCGCCTTCCTTGCGGTTGGAAAGAATGATTTCACCACCATGTGCACGAATGATATTTTTTGCGATACCTAAGCCGAGGCCAGTTCCGTGCAAATCTGTATGTAGACGGAAATAAGGGTCAAAAACCTTTTTGAGGAATTCGTCAGGAACGCCCGGGCCATTGTCCATCAAAGTGATATCGAGAGACTTCTCGCCATCATGAACATAAACCATAACCGCATCGCCGTACTTCACTCCGTTATCGATGAGGTTAGTCAGGCAGCGCTTGAACGCCAAAGGCTTACAGTAAAATGGACGCAGCTGTTCGCCGGTAATGTTTACCCTCAACCGTTGCTGGTTATGTATCTCGGCGATAGTGTTCAGAATTTGCACGACATCAAGCGCCGTTACGTTCTCATGAATGTCAGTGTCTTTCACCGTCTGGAGAGCGCCTTTTACCATGATCTCAAGTTCATCAAGGTCTTTGTTGATCTTGTTAGCTTGAACTTCATCGTCAATCAACTCTGCACGAAGACGTAAACGGGTGATTGGCGTCTTCAAATCGTGAGAGATAGAACCAAACAGTTTTTCCCTGTCATGCATGTAACGCTGAAGGCGTTTCTGCATCAGGTTAAAAGCACGGGTTACTGTTGTAATTTCACTGGCACCTTCTTCTACCAATTCTGGCTGTTCGATATCGGTGCTCAGTCGGTTAGCTGCCCTTGCCAGTCGCTTTAATGGCCGGGTTTGGTTGCGGATCAGCGTAAAGGTAAAGACCAGAAGCAGTGTGGTAATCGCAAACAGGAAGACGACTTGATCCGCGTTAATCAGATCATTTTCCAAAGTCACATAAGGAGCAGGCAGAATAGCAGCGATGTATACCCATTGCCCTTCGGTGAGTTCTATTTGCACAACAAGAATCGGCGGATTTAGGGGTTCCAAGCTCAGCGTGTGATGCGCCCAGGACTTCGGAAGGTCAGACAGCAACAAACTGTTGTTCAACACTCGTAAAGTCTCAGGGCGCGAGAAGTCCACTTTGATTTGGTCAACGTTAGGTAGCTCTTTTTTGAGTACGCTTTCGATGGTGTTAATGGCTTCCAGTTTCGAGCGGGTTTCCGGTATTGGCGTAATCCGTATTTCTTCGGTGTTGAATGAGACGAAGAATCGCGCACCACCCATATTGCGAAGTTGGTCGAGGGCAATATGACGATATTCAAGTGGCAATGACTGGAAAAAGGTCGTGGTGGAGGCAAACATCTGCGCCATGCTTTCTGATGCAGATTTCAAACCTTCCACTTCACGTTCTTTAGACTGGGTATACCAGAAAAAACTGGCAACACTTTGTGCAAGGATTACCGATAGAACGGTGAGTAGCAGCGTCCGCGAAAGCAGAGAACGCGGCCAGAAATAGGATTTTAAATTAAGACTCATAGGTGATGTCTGCGACAAACATATAGCCGTTGCCACGAACGGTTTTGATGATGGTGGACTGGCGGCCATTATCCTTCAAACGTTGGCGCAAGCGACTGACCTGAACATCAATGCCACGTTCTTGAGGTTGTGCATCACGGCCGCGGGTCGCGTTAGAAATCGCATTTCTGTCCATCAGAGAATTTGGATTTTCAATAAACAGCATTAAAAGGGCAAAGTCAGCGGAAGTCATTTCTACTTCCTGACCGGTGACCTGATGGTTTAACCGTTGGGTGACAGGATCCAAACGCCACTGCGCAAAGCGAATACCTTTCGGTTTCGACATGGTGGTTTCCTGTAATTGTTGTGTGCGGCGGAGCAGGGCACGGATACGGGCAACCAATTGGCGAGGACTGAAAGGCTTCGCAATGTAGTCGTCTGCACCAAGTTCCAGCCCGATGATTTGGTCTGTTTCATCAGAGACAGCTGTCAGCATGATGATTGGTACGCTTGAGTCCTGACGAACGTACTTACATAAGGTGAAGCCATCATCGCCGGGGAGCATAACGTCGAGAAGAATAAGGTCGGGGTATTGAACAGCTAACTTGGCCTTCATTTCCTGCCCGTTTTGCGCGGTCGTCACATCATATCCGGCTTTAGACAGATATTCTTGAAGCAGTTCGCGGATTTCTAAATCGTCATCCACCACCAGGATCCGCTTCTGATTAACCATGAAAGGTCTTCCCCTTATTCTCGACAAATATCACGTTATTATCTTAGAGAAAATGTCCTGATTCTAGCGAGGGGCACTCAATTTGAGTGGATAGGATCAAACAAAGTGTTGATTTGGACAAAAAAGAACCCCGGCATAGGCCGGGGCTCTTCATTTTTCTGGGCTCGGATTACTTATCCGAATTCATCGCGCGGCTGATGCAGTATGCTGCGCCGCCCCACGTGATGCCAAAACCAATCAGCATCATTATGATTGCGCCTGTTGTCATGCGTTTGCCTCCTGTGAGTCATCTTCTGCTGAATCCTTAGCAGGACGAGATACGATGTTGACGATAATACCTACTATAACCAGCGCTGCTGTCAGGCCCCAGCCCAACACGAGTAGGTCGCTTTGCTCGTAACCGCCGTAACCTTCTTTGAATGTGTTAACAAGGTTGGTGCCTACGATCCAAGCCAGCATCAGTGGGCTCACAAAACGTACACACACTTCCAGCCATGCACCGACTGAGAACTCTGAGACCTTGTTCACGTGGTCACGGATATCAGATACTTTGATCAACCAGCCCAAGATAACCAGCTCAATCAGACAGCTCGCCAGCAGGGCCACGTTGTTCATGAAGTAGTCAACCAGATCCAGCAGCAACAGACCGCCGTTAGTTGCGAACGCCATAGAAACTGCGAAGCCAGTACCACAAACTACAGAAGCGGCGACTTTACGGCTGATTTTCAGCTTGTCAATGATGGCTGATGTTACCGCTTCAATGATAGAAATGTGTGAGCTCAAACCCGCAACAACGAGTGCTAGGAACAACAGTGGACCAATGATGTATGGTGCTGGCAGCAGGTTGATGGCCTGAGGAAGGGTGATAAACGCCAGACCAACACCACCGCCAACCACTTCAGTGACTGCTTTACCTTGTTCTTGTGCCATGTAGCCCAAGATAGAGAAGATAAGCACGCCAGCCAGAATCGAGAAACCACAGTTGATCAGAACAGTCATGAATGCATTGTTCGTGACGTCAGACTTCTTCGGCAAGTAGCTCGAGTAAGCCAGCATGATGGCGAAACCAACAGACAAAGTGAAGAAGATCTGGCCGTAAGCCGCAGACCAAACTTTCGCGTCAGTCAGTTTGCTGAAATCAGGGGTGAACAGGTAGTTCAGACCTTCAACAGCACCTGGCAGGAACGCAACACGTGCAATCAACAACAAAACCATGATGAAGAGTATAGGCATCAAGATCTTGTTTGCGCGCTCAATACCTCCTTTGATACCGGTAAATACGGCTGCAAAGGTGATCGCCCATGCGATTGTCATAGGGATCGCAATATGAAGCTGCCAACTACCCAGATTACTTGGTGAATTCTCACCCAGTTTCAGGTATTCGCTGAAGAAGAATGCGTTTGTGTCTGTACCCCAGCTTTGATCAAATGCAAAACCAACGTAAGACATTGCCCAGCCGATAACGGCAACGTAGTAAACTGCGATAACAGCAGCAATACCAACCTGGAACCAGCCCAGCCATTCGAACTTAGTGTTCAGTTTTGAAAAGACAACCGGTGCAGAACCACGAAGTTTATGGCCAAGGCCAAACTCCATGATCATAAATGGAATACCCGCGGTCAGCATGGCGAAGAGGTAAGGAATAAAAAATGCGCCGCCGCCGTTTTCGTAAGCCATATATGGGAAACGCCAGATGTTCCCCAAGCCGATTGCGGAGCCCACTGCCGCCAGAATAAATCCTGCGCGAGAGCCCCAGACTTCTCTAGTCATAACTTCTCCTTGTTGTTGATAGCACCCATCATTTTTTGAGCAGACTATAGCTTGTAGCCTGCACTGTGTTATCAGCAGCTATCTAACTGAACAGAATTGAGAGTTTTTATTACTGTTCTGGAAGCGCGTGGTTGCGGGTGCTAAGTCAACCATGTTGTGTTTGGAATTTTTACCATCACTGAAGCAAAACAATCTTCTGCATGTGAGGTTAATGGCAGATTAAGCGTTGGTAATATCTAAATCAATAGCGCAAATCTCTTATGTTTATGCTGTATTTATTGTGATAATCCCAGATTAACTGCTGTTAGTAGTATGTTTCTAATTGTAAATAAACCATTACCAGTGCATTGGTCTGTCTATATTTGATCTGATAGTAGAAAGTTGTGAAGTGCTATTTTTGTTCGTTTGAGTGAAAAATAAGCAAAAGTGCGTATAGGTTCGAATAAGCACGATAAATAGAGAAAAAAGTATCTATTAATATCACTGATTTTGATGATCTAGCTTTAGATAGGCTTGGAGATACAGATTATTAGTCATTTTAAGAAGCCTAAATATTGCTCAAAAACATAAAGTTAATCGATATCCTGATTGAAAATAGTAGTTAATGAATTGTTAGCTGAATAAGTCCGGTTAAAGCTCATTAACTAATCATAAATATGGTGAATACTATCAAAATATCGCATTTTTATTCATGAATTATTGTGGGTGGAAGTTGAAAAAGAGCTTTTCGAGAAAACGCTTTCTTGACAGGATAAGATTCTGCTGGCTGCTTATGAGTAGGGGCTTTGCTTTGTGTCACAAAATGAAACATTTGGATCGTCAGCTAAACGATCTTAGATTGGAAACTGAATATTCAGGCTTGCGGTGGTAACTTCTCTACATTATGAATGTGTAACGTGAGTGTTATCGCAAGGAGCCGTAAATGGACAATAACTTAAAATTCGCTTTAATCACTGCATTCTGCGCACTGAGTGGCATCATTACTTTCGCGACTGTAGCTATCGCTTTTTCATAGCACTCAGTTGTATAAAAACATTGGCTCTGTGTGAGTGAGCAAGCGTAAATTAACGCCATTTCATTGATTACACCCAGAGGTGCTTGTGCAGAGTCCAAAAGACACTGACTCTACAGCGTTTTTCCCATCAGAAAGGGTTTCAACAGTTTCTGCGCGTTTCCGAGCTAAAGGACGCAAACAACGCATCGCTCTCGTTGCCCAAGGTGGAGGGCAACGCGGTGTTTTCACATCTGGCGTACTCGATAGCTTCCTTGACGCTGGATTCGATCCATTTGAACTCTACATTGGCACTTCAGCCGGCGCGCTTAACCTTGCTTCCTATATCACCCGTCAGCGTGGCTTCGGGCATCATTTCATCACTCAATACACCACTCACGATCGTTTCTTTAACTTAATGAGATACGTGCGTCGTCAGCAATTTATGGATTTGGACTGGGCGCTTGATATGGCAGGGCCAGATCATCCAGAAGGGCTGCGTGTTGAGAAAGCAAGGGAGACATTGACCAATAGGGCTGCTTTCGCCTGCGTGACCAATAGCCACACCTTGGAGCCGCACTTCTTTCGCATGTTTGAAGATGATTGGTTGAATGTAATGAAAGCGACTTGCGCCATCCCTATGCTTTATCCTTCTGCTATTGGCATTGGGGAGCAGTTTTATGTAGATGGCGGCGTTACAGGAGCGATTCCTGCCCGAGAAGCTTTTAATCGAGGGGCAGATATCATTGTCGTCATTCGCACTGAACCGGTTGCCGAAGACAAAGCGCCAATGAGTTCGGCCTTGGTGGAAAATTTTCGTGGGCGCATGGAAAAGCGACTCCCAGATTATCTGACAAGACTCAATATTGATGACCGCATGGAGAGGCTCTCAGAGTTTCATCAACAGCTCTCCCATCGTTTAGAAGAGATTAGGGAGCGTTACCGCGATAAAACCCCTGAGCCGCTTTGGCATAAGCTCAGAGAAATGATGCAGCAGAAGAATCAGAACGGAGGACGCTGGTTGTTTGGTGGCGATTCAATTTACCGTCTTCATGCCTTGTCTGGGCACAAACTGAATGCAGATATGTTGGAAATGCTTACACGACATTTTCAAACATATCAGGATGCTATAGAGTTTATGTCGCATCCGCCAGTGAGAACGGAGCTAATCCAACTTGCGCCCCGCCAACCATTATCAAGCAGCGCTTTACTCAGCAAACCTTTCCAGCTCGAGCATGATTATCAGGATGGTCTTGTGGCAGGACGCCGTTTCGTTGATGAGTATGCGACAATGCTGAGTGACGTATCGACCGTAAAGAGCTAACTTTAAAAAATCACAATGATTTCAAGGAAGAAAGATTGACTGAATTCGAGAAAATGCAGCAGGGGATGCCCTATAGTCCTGCTGATCCCGAGCTTACCCAATTCCGTTATGCTTCCCGACGACTGTGCCAGCAATTTAATAGCATTGATCCTGCCGATGTTGACGCCCATGAAATGGTCATTACCAAGCTTTTTGCGATCCGCGGAAAGGGCGTGGTGGTGGAAGCTCCTTTTACCTGCTCATACGGAATGAACGTCAATGTGGGCAATAATGTCGCGTTTGGTCCGAATTGCACCATCATCGACAGTGGGCACGTAGAGATAGGGAATAATGTGCTTATCGGACCTGGGGTAGGGATCTACACCATTACCCAGAGTCTTTTACCGCTGGAAGTACTTGATGGCGAATTAGAAATTTCTTTGCCTATAATTATTGGCAACAACGTCGTCATTGGTGGCAACAGTGTCATCAAAGCGGGTGTATCGATAGGTGCAGGTGTCGTTATCGAAGCTGGGTCCGTGGTAGAGGGTGATATAGAACCCTTCTCCGTTGTGTCCGGAAACCCAGCAGTCGTGGTTCGACGCCTCCGTTGATGGGTTGGCAGTGTAATCGGAGTTCTGTTACGATTGCCCGCCAAAGGATTAGAATTGTTATATTATAACAATTTCACTACTACGATGTTGATATGTATCCGGCGCTCAGACACTTAGCGGCTCAATCCGGGTATACAGGACATTACAATTCGGCATCGCCGAGTGACAAAGAGAATTTAAGTCGATGGCAAAAATTAGAGCAAGAGTCCCGTTGAACGTGGGTGTAGGTAGCAAGATTCCTGCAGAAATACTTTCGTTCGAAGGTTTAGGCTCAGATAAAGAGCACGTCGCTATTATCTTCAAGTGTGCAGACCAGCAGCTGGAAGCTCCACTGGTCCGAATGCATTCAGAATGCCTGACAGGCGATGTATTCCACTCCTCTCGCTGTGATTGTGGCGAACAGCTGGAAGAAACCATCCAGAAAATGGGCGAAGAGGGCGGGATCATTCTCTATCTTCGTCAGGAAGGCCGTGGTATTGGTCTTTACAACAAGCTGGATGCGTACAAACTCCAGAGTGAAGGCATGAACACTTACGAGGCGAATAATCACCTCGGATTTCCGGATGATTTGCGAACTTTTGAAGACGCTGCTGACATGCTTAAAGCACTGGAAGTGAATGCCATTCGTCTCATCACCAACAACCCGAAAAAAATTCGTGAGATTCAGGAACAAGGCATCGAATTAGAAGGTGTCGTTGGTACACAAGCCCACATTAAAGATGGCAATGAAATGTACCTCAAAGCGAAAGTTTCACATGGCAAGCATAAGCTGACCATTGATTAATTCCTGCAAGGTGATGGGTGTAAAAGCAGCGCGTTGTCGCTGCTTTTTTGATTTTAGGGTTAATATCCATGGTTATTCTTAGTTGGCGAATAATCAGGCAAATCAATGGTTGTAAGTTAGCATTAGATTAACTAATCCCTCATATGATTTCTTATCGTGCTTGAATAACGTTTAATTAGTTGTTTGAAGCCCCTCACGGCACTAAACTCTGCGAAAAATTAGAGTTGGTGGCGCACTATTCAACAAAAGCGTTAAATTTCCCTTTTATCGTCCACTTCCTCGCATAAAAGATTCTTGGTGATTACTTGCTTCCGGGAGTGCTGGTGATGTCTTCGGCAACGCCTTTATCCAAAATTCTACTCATGATTATCATTCTGGCTGCCGTCGGTCAGATGACACAGACCATGTATGTGCCCTCAATGGCCATGATGGCTGAAAGCTTTGCTGTACCGCCAGCTTGGCTACAAGCTGTGATGGCGTGTTACCTGATCCCATACGGTCTTTCCCAGTTTATCTATGGTCCACTGTCTGATCGCTTTGGTCGTAAACCCATCATTCTTGTCGGTTTGGCGATTTACCTTGTTGGTACCATCGTGACACTCATGGCACCAAGTTTTAGCGTTTTTCTACTAGGTAGTGTGATTCAGGGGGCGGGTATTGGCTGTGGCGGTGCAATGGCGCGCACGCTGACACGTGACTGCTTTGATGGTAGCCGTCTTCACAAAGCGAACAGTCTTGTCAGCATTGGTCTGATTTTCTCGCCGCTGATGGCACCTTTAATTGGTGGCTTGCTGAGCACCTATTTTGGCTGGCAGGCAAGTTACGGATTTTTGTTCGTGTTGGCAGCAGTGGTGTGCTTAGTCATGTCGTTGTACTTTCAGGAAACACTGCCGCCTGAATCACGTCGTAACGACTCAGTGATCAAAAGTTATCACCATGTGATGAGTAACCGACAGTTTCAAGGCTATCTGATCTGCCTGATTGCCGTATTCTCTGGTATTTCAGTGTTTGAAGCAGCAGCTGGCGTTTTGCTGGGAAGCACACTCGGTCTGAGCGCAACCATGGTCAGCCTGTTGTTTGTACTTCCATTGCCAGGATTTATGGTTGGGTCTTGGCTCTCCAGTGCGATTGAACAACGTCTGTCTTCAGGCAAATCGCTCTTTGTTGGGTCGGTGATTCTTCTCGCTGGTGCGTTGACCGTTGTGATTCCTGGCTACTTTGCCACTGTGACCATTGAAACCCTGATTGGCGGTGCATTCATTTACTTTATGGGAGCCGGTGTTCTGTTCCCAGCAGCGACAACCGGTGCGATTTCTCCGTTTCCTCGTCATGCAGGGACAGCTGGTGCGGTAATGGGTGGCGTTCAAAATATGGCAGCGGGTCTATTTACCTTGCTGGCTGCTCAAATGAACTTGAACGATCAGTTCTCACTCGGTGCAATTTTATTGGCAATGGCTGTGGTTTCAGGCCTTGGTCTGCTCCTGTGTCGTCGCCACAAAATGGCACCGGACGCGCCAGTTGCAGCCTAACTGTAAATCTCAAAATACAGTCGATTCACCAAATAAAGGCAGGAAATCCAAAAGGGTCTCCTGCCTTTTTCTATTCTGGATGCGACTGATGGAGATCAAAGTAAATTTGAAATAAAAAATTTTGTGCATTTTATATTTGCGACATGATTCAAATTGATGCAATGTGTACCGCCTGTAGCGGAGTTGGAAGGGAAAAGGAGGACCTAGAAACTCCCGCTTTAATAATCATAAAGGCGGTAAACACACAATGAATGCAAGCAGACAGTCCGAATGGCTGGGTCATCCTCGCGGTCTGTTCCTCCTCTGTGGCACAGAGTTATGGGAACGCTTCTCCTTTTACGCAATGCGCGCCATCCTGGTGCTTTACCTCACAGATAAAACGATTAACGGCGGTCTTGGATGGACGACACAAGACGCGCTGAACCTCTATGGTATTTACACCGGACTTGTTTACCTCACGCCTGTTCTTGGCGGCTGGATTGCTGATAATTTCCTTGGCCAACGACGCTCAATCATCGTGGGCGGTGCGCTCATGGCAATTGGTCAGTTCACACTGGCATTACCAAACAGCTTTATCGACCCGTTTGAACTACAGGCATTTTATATCGGTCTGGCATTTCTGATTATCGGTAACGGTTTGTTTAAGCCAAATATTTCCACCATGGTCGGACACCTTTACAACGAAGGCGATAACCGCCGTGATGGTGCTTTTACCATTTTCTATATGGGTATCAACCTGGGCTCATTGCTGGCAGGCATTATTGCCGGTACGGCTTCCATGCATTATGGCTGGAAAGCAGGCTTCCTGTGTGCGGGTGTCGGTATGCTCATGTCGTTGGTGATTCAGCTGTTGTTTGCGAACTGTCTTCTTGGCAGCATTGGTATTGAGCCATCGGCAAAAGCGCACATGAACAAAACCGGCACTAACGGGAAACAACCACTGACCAAGGTGGAACGCGACCGTTTGAAGGTAATCGTGGTGATGAGCCTGTTTGTGATCATCTTCTGGGCGGGCTTTGAGCAAGCGGGTGGTCTGATGAACATCTATTCGCAGGAATACACTAACCGTATGCTGGGTAGCTTTGAGGTGCCAGCGGCCTGGTTCCAGTCACTCAATCCGATGTTTATCATCATTCTTGCGCCATTACTTGCAGTGTTCTGGCGTCGCCTTGGTGCGAACGAGCCAAGTTCTCCGATCAAGTTTGCGATGGCAATGGGCTTTTTATCCCTGGGTTTTGTCTGCATGGTAGGTGCAGCAATGCAGCAGGGCGGGGATATGGCTGTTAAAGCCTCTATGTGGTGGTTGGTTGGCGCCTATTTCTTCCACACCTTGGGTGAGCTGTGTTTATCGCCTATCGGGCTTTCACTTATTACTAAGCTGGCACCTCTTCGTCTGATGTCTGTGATGATGGGCACCTGGTTCTGTGCCAACGCAGTAGCAAACTATGTGGCAGGATTTATTGGCAGCCATGTTGGTGATGCTGGCCCACTGGCCATCTTCGGTGGCATTGCGGTGACTTCAGCGATTGCTGGCCTGCTTCTAATCCTGTGTTCAAGCAAGTTGGTAGACTGGATGCATGGTGCGGAAGGAAATAAACAGGATTCTGACGAAAGCCTGACAGAAAAGCCTACTGTAGCTGCCTAATATTAACTAAGCCAATAGCATGTCTAGAAAAGCCATCGGTTGATGGCTTTTCTGTTGATATCGCCATACAGCCCTTTGAAAACGTCACATATGACGTACGGTTTAATACCATAATCACTCGAGAGTACGGCTTTTCACGTAGTGCTTTTCTAATGCCTGTTCGTTATTTTCTAAAAGTCGGCTAAGACCACTTCCACCCTCAGCCTTATATTAAGTATTAATTGCACTTTGGACGCTTGCTGTGGTGCTCTCATTCGGCCAACCTGATATCGCTTTAATACAGTGGCACTAGTGCATTGCGAACGAAAGGTGCCCATTATTCGAGATTCATCAATAGGACAACTATTCGGAGTTAAAGCCATACCTGTTGTGAAACAGGGACGGAAAGTTTCGGGTCTCAGGGTTGTTGGTGGTACTGAGACGGCTGGACTGCCTCTTGCTTTGGTTAGCTAAAAGAGGGACAACAAATGTCTAATATTATTGGTACTTCAAACGGCGAGACACTTAACGGGACTTTGGGAGATGACTACATCGAGGGTCTTGGTGGTGACGATACTATCTATGGTGATGTGGGTAGCTCGTCAGGCAATGGCAACACTGGCGCTGTTTTTGTACTTGGTGATGATTTCACTGCTTCAAGTGGCGAATTTCACACTTTCAATTTCCCACCAACACTTAATTTCTCGGGTTCTACAACCGATGTAACGTTTAATGATGACGACGCTAAGCTCGACGGCGATGATCGTTGTAACGAGTATTCAGATGATAAAACGCAGACAGTTGAACTGAATGGCAACGAGTACGATGTAAACGTTGACTACCAACTGAAGTACTGCGACTCAGACGGCAACATCTATACGTTTGCTGTTGTGGACATCGACGCTGACAATAATGGCAGCCATTACCATAACGTTGGTGAGAACGGCAAAATCCTGATCCAACTGGATGGCCCAGAAATCACCTCTTCAACCAGCATGTCATACGTTCAGGGCTCTTACGCGAACATCAGCAGCCTGGACTACTCTTCTTTCACTTCTCCTGAAGAAGTCGATCCAAGTGTTGGTGGTGACGACGAGATTTACGCAGGCGACGGTGACGACACTGTGTATGGTCAGGGCGGTGATGATTACATTGAAGGCAACAACGGTCAGGACCAGCTTTTCGGTGGTGATGGTGATGACACTATCTACGGCAACACTGCGTCTCCTAACTTTAGCGACGAACCCAGCGTAAATGTTTTCCAAATGGGCAGCGACTTCACTATGCCTTCAGGCGGTGAGTTTCATACTTTCTGCTTCCCGAGCAAACTATCTTTCGATGGTGGCTCTACCAATGTCACGTTCCAGGATGACGATGGGAAGCTGAATGGTGACGACTACTGCAACGAATATTCAGATGACAAATCACAGACAGTGACCATTGATGGCAACACTTATTCTGTGAATCTGGATTACACCCTGAAGTACTGTGATTCAGATGGAAACATCTACCAATTCGCAGTGATTGATGTAGATCTGGATGGTAATGGCCACCACTACAACAACCTGAATGAAAACGGTAACCTGCTTCTTCAACTGAGTGGCCCTGAAATCACAGACGCCACTGACCTGTCACTGGTACCACATTCATATAGCAACATCAGCTATATCGAGTACGACCAAATTGCTGAAGAGCCAACTGAAGTTTCTAACGATGAAGACTACATTGATGGTGGTAAAGGTAACGACACCATCTACGGTCAATGGGGCGACGATGAGATTTACGGTGGCGAAGGCGACGATGTAATTTATGGTGGTAACTATGGTCATCAAACACTGGAGCTTGACCGTGGCCACGATGGTTACTGGGATATCAGTAACGGTGACGCTGTCACGTTGGATCTTTCACACATCACCTCAAGTGCTTCTTACAGCAACAGTGTGGGTTACTACGTACTGGATGAGAATGGTAACGTCCTGAAAGCCGTGATCATGGCTGACAACGCGAAACTGGATAACGAAGCACAAGCAATTATCGATGTTGAAGGTGCTGATCGCCTGGGCTTGTTCATCATTCCAGACGGCGATACCAAAGGCTTTGACGAAGGTGAAGTAATACTGAGCTTTGCTAACGGTAGCCCAGTATTTGGTCAAGGTACTCTGTCTGCTGGCGGCTATGTGTCTGAGCAAGGTAAAAACGGTGACCGTCAGGATCACGAAATCAACACTGGCGAGAACTCTTGCTGGGAAGATCTATGGTGTCTGGGCGACAAAGACTTCAATGACGTTGTGATGAAAGTGAATGCGACTCAGGTTGTGGAAGGGAGCGACGCAGATACTATCTACGGTGGTGAAGGTAACGACACCATTTATGGTGGTGACGATGTTGACCACATTATGGGGGGTGTTGGTGATGACACCATCTATGGTGGTGAAGGCGACGACATCATTGAAGGTGGTGAAGGTAACGACACCTTATTCGGTGGCACTGGTAAAGACACCTTGCTGGGTGGTGCCGGTGATGACTTCCTGCACGGTGGGCCAGGCGATGATGTGACCATCGACGGTGGTGAAGGTGTCGACAGCTACCGTGGTAGTAGAGGTGACGATGTGCTTATCTTTGACCAGGATGACTTTGTTGGCCTCACCACAACTAACAACAGTGGTGAAGTGATTAATCAGCACATGTACTACGGTGATACTGGCTTTGACACAATGCTGGTTGATGGCGATGCGATTGTCGATTTCACTGGCGTTTCTTATCAGGCAGACTCCAACGTAACGGGCAATGTTATGGCTCAAATCGAAGCAGTGATCGGTGATGAAGGTGACCAGACGGTTATTATCAACCCGAATGCTATCGAAGCACAGTCAGACGTGCCTACTGGTGAAGACCTGGGCACACCTGACGACTGGGACGGCTTTGTTGCTTACCTGGGTGAAGGTGATGATGCTCTCGATGTATCTGGCGTGCCTTGGGAGTTTGTTGACGGCGGTACTGTTAACGCACCAATCTCAGCAGAAATGGTCAGCCTGATGGGCCTGAACAATACTCAGGTTGGTGAACTGAATGCTTACGTGTTTGAGCACGAAACGTTGGATCGCACCATCACAATTTGGACTGATGCAGAGACAGTCACGCTGAACGGTGAAGATCTGTTCTAAGTCTGTGTGTAAGTGAGTAAAAAAAGGGCGACCATTTGGTCGCCCTTTTTTAAGCTTGGTTTTTGAGTCTTGTTGGTTAAGCCTTCAATTAAACGCCCTTTGTATCGGCTGTCACGAGATGCAAGATAACGTTTATCAGGAGTACTTAGGAACCATTCATCACAGCAATCGCAGTGTTGTAAGTGCAACGTATCCTGAGTGCCACGTGCCAAAAGAGTGGGGTCTGAAAATTATACATAAAATTCAGGCAAGTAAGGAACTCTATGCAAAAGCGTTTGGTATTGTTGATACACCTCAAAATTTGAAGATCACCGACTAGAAATGGCAACTCGAGAGTGGAACCGAATGAAGGCAAACGACTCTCAAGAATGTAGGAACTATTATAACTTTGAATTTTTGGATTCCAGTGCACAGAAATCAGTCGCAGCCAACGTGCATGACAAAACAGAAGAAGCGGGGCAAACCTGTATCGACTGTCACAAAGATATTGCGCATAAACTGCCACGAAACCATGACGCGTCTAGAGAGTTTCAGTTTTAACTTGCCAACGGGCCAGCGGACGTTTTTGCGGGCCCACATTTTTTCCTAGGGGCTGTTGACCTTTGGTGGTTGAATTTTGTTCTTGCTATAAGCGTGTTAGGCGCGGCGAGTTGTGTGCCGCCTAGTCATTCTAAGGAAATACACCTCAACAAAGCAAAAAACGCTTAGAGTACGGGACGCGCAGTCGAACCCTTCGGGCAGCGTTTGTGGGAAATTCCTGCTGCGTTATCAGCTTCTCATGTAGGCTAGCTAAACATCGAAGCCTCTGCCTTTCATAAAATCCCCACAAACTGCTGCAAAAATTATCACCAAGGGTCGACAGCCCCTTGTTATTCTGCTGCACGCTTCCAAAGCATATGACAGAATTTTTGTTCTGGGTCACGGCTGATCAGCATACGAACCAACACATCGTCCAGCGTATCGCCGGAAGCCAAGCCAATGCGGATTTCAACAAACACCTTGCGGTCTACCTCAAACGCCACGTGGCCTTCCCAATCGCTTTCTGCTTCTACGGCAACACCAGCGCCTTCTTCATCGAAGCGTTCTTGATAAGCCAGCATGTCATCGTATTCGAGATTGTCCTCTGCCATTTCGTAGAAGATTTCAAAGGCAGTGTCGAGTGTTTCGTCAATTGACAGTAAAGGCGTTTCCATGGAGGTCTCTCAGGATTTCTGAATTTGTGTCATTACACCACGGTGTCGAAGATTTCCCAATCACCACAAACACCAGTTGGCGATAAAGGCAGCGATAAGTCACTCGATTTCATATTGATACCAGCATCTTGGGTTTCTTTAGGTATATACCCAAACAACCTGAATATGCATGATTCAGCGAGTTTGACTGGCGTTGTGATCGCGGCGTTCCTTTGTAGGTGTAGTCATCTCCATCAAAAAGGAACAACAAAGAGCACGGCGTCAGTCAAATCGCCCAAAGGGAGGGCCTCAATGCGCCCACTTCTTCGTTAAATTCCACGGCAATAGAACCACCATTCCTCGTAAAATTTGCCTCGAATTGAACGCATTGATGACCTCTGAATGCGAGCATCTTCAGGTCGTTTGGGTATAGAATATAGAAAACTAAAGCTGCCTGAACGAGGACATGCCTTTGTACAAGAACAAGCCGCGTGGTGGCCTGTTACCAGAGTTAGATAATGAAAGACCGTTTCAAACTGATTATGTTGAACCGATAGCGGCTTCTGTCCGCCAGATTCAGTCAGCGATGGGTGACGAACTTTTTCACAGCCTTTATCTTTCTGGCGATGTTGCAAGGAGAGAGGCGGGAGAGACCGCTGATCTCTCATTACTGTTTGTCTGCAAACGCACTTTAAATGTTCAGGAGCATACGGCGTTAAACACCGTTCGCTGGCGCATTGAACAATCCAGCGATGCCATAAAACGTGTGCTTATTGATGCAGTACCACTGAAAGAAGTGACCAATTTAGCGAATATTTTCCGTTGGGGCTTTTTTCTTAAGCACTGCGCTGTTTGCCTTTCCGGAGATAACCTTAGCAAGAGCTTCGGACACTTTGAAGTAAGCTGGGAAGTGTCTAAGGCCATGAATGATGATTTAGCAGTCAGACTGAAGGACTTGCGCCATAAGATAGCTATTGCAACCAAATGGGGACCGCAACTGGATGCGGCACAGGAAGCTGCAGAGCGACTTATCAGGGCAAGCTTTGGGCTGGTGGCACATAAAGAGCGGAAATGGGAATTTGACTTGAAACCCGCATCAGAGGCGTTTCTTAGTCATTACCCCGATAAGCTATTGGAAATAGAACGCCTTTTCTATTTGATTGAGCGTAAACCTGTGAAGAAACGTGCCGTTGTTGCTTTGATGGATGATTTTAGTGCATGGGTGGAATCGGAATATGCAAAGATTGACCGCAAGATTGGGTAAGTATTCATTTATTTGAATGCTCTAAATGGTAATAAAACCGACCTGAAAAGGTCGGTTTTTTACTATTAAGCTTAGTGTTTTTTACAGGCTATTAACAATTAATGCGTTAAATATATACAATAAGAGACTCTATAATGGTCAATCAGACCTTTTTAATTAAATTATTCAATATAAATGACTATTTATTGTTTACATGCAAAACAGGTTGCATTAATCTTGCGCTCAATTAGTCACTTTTAGTGAATATCTATTTCGATCAACGCATTGCTCAGGAAGTTTCGCCATGCAAAAAACAGAAGAACTACAAACGTCGTCTTCATCAACACGGAATCTGTTAATGTTCCTGATCCCATCTCTACTGGGCGTCTTGCTGTTTATGACACCTATAATGATTGATGGCGGTTTCACTATTCCAATCGCTGTTTTGGCCAAATCGTTCCTTAGTTTACTAGGCCAAAGTGCCACTATCGTTGTCACCAGCATTATTTTGGTCAGTGCCATTGGCTCGGTTCTGGCGCTTGCAACAAAGCCTCGTTTTATTACTGAATCAAAATTTCTGTCAGGCCTCTTTTTAGTGACTCCAGTTTGGTTGACAGTGCGTTTGTTGGGGACGGCGTTTGTGCTGATGGCCTTTTTCGGCTTCGGTCCAGAGCATGTAATTGGCGGTGCAACTGGCGGCTTTGTGCTGGCAGATCTTCTGCCGACACTACTTTCGGTGTTTGTTTTCGCGGGCCTTTTCCTGCCGTTGCTGACGAATTTTGGTCTGTTGGAGTTGATTGGTACCTTCATGACTAAAATCATGCGTCCTTTGTTCGGACTACCAGGTCGTTCCGCCGTTGACTGTGCAAGCTCATGGTTAGGCGACGGCAGCGTAGCTATCCTGATGTCGAGCAAGCAATACGAGCAGGGCTACTATACCGAGCGTGAAGCGGCAATTGTTGGTACGACGTTCTCAGTTGTTTCTATCAGCTTCAGCTTGGTAGTCATTGCTCAGGTTGGTCTTGAGCATATGTTTGTACCTTTCTACCTCACAGTGTGTCTGGCGGGTTTTGTAGCAGCCATTGTTGTGCCTCGTCTTCCTCCTCTTTGCTGGAAAAAGAACACCCTGGTCAACGGCGAAGAGAAAACGTTCGAGCATGAGACTCTGCCAGAAGGTGAAAACCTGTTCTCCTTCGGCGTGAAAAGTGCAGTGAACCGCGCTTCTCACATCCGCTCTTTGGGTAATGTTTTGAAAGAAGGCTTCCAAAACGCTGCAGACATGGTATTCGGCGTACTGCCAGTGGTAATGGCAATTGGTACGTCTGCGCTGATCATCGCAGAATACACACCAGTATTTACGATTCTGGGTATGCCTTTTGTTCCTCTGCTGGAAATGCTGCAGATCCCTGAAGCTGTTGCAGCGTCAGAAACCATGCTGATTGGTATTGCGGATATGTTCATTCCGGCTGTTCTTGCCGCGAATATTGATAACGAAATGACACGTTTCGTTGTGGCAACGCTGTCAGTTACCCAGTTGATTTACATGTCTGAAGTGGGAGCATTGCTGCTGGGCAGCAAGATCCCTGTGAAAGTTTGGGAACTTGTGATGATTTTCATTCTTCGTACCCTAGTGACTCTACCAGTGATCGCGGGTATTGCCCACATCATCTTCTAAGTGAAATTACGAAAAAGGTGGTTCAAGTGGCCGCCTTTTTTTTTTGATGGATTCTATTTTCTGTTTGTTAACGGTTTCTGCCGTCTCTTGCTTCATATTATCGGATGGTGTCTTATTTTTCCCCGGCGCTCAACAATGGCTTAAAAGCAAAAAAGCGACCACAGACTGGGTCGCTTACCATGAAACACTCAGGGGATTTAGCTAGTACCTTCGAAGGTTTTGTCTTTACCCAAGCAGGCTGCTTTCTTCTTCATCTGCTGACGTTCCATTTCAGCCGCCTCTTTGGCAGCTTCGTGTTCCATTTTGTCCATGTCACGTTTTGCTTCTTGTTCTAGTTTTTTCAGTTCGCGTACACGTTCCTTCTCAACTTTCTCTGCTTGTGTCACTGGGGCATTTGCATTGACCGAATATGGGAAGACAACGAGAAGTGATGATATAAGGACAAGATTTCGTAAGTTCATCATATTTTTCCTAAATATTTTAAGCCCGGACAGCTAAACATTGCCTGGGAACATCTTGTGGCTTTCTGTTGACGAATTGAGTACAAGGTTTATTAGCCACACATAAAATACCTATTCGAAGAGTGTACGCTGCGTCTCAATTTTAATATTAAATTTAAGGTTGTTCTGATTCGCAACTGCTTCATGGTTCAGGCAAAGACAAGCGCGAGGGCTCAAACACATTGAATCCAGCACTTTCAGTTTGTTTGGGCAATCGAGGTATCGTTCAGGAGAATGGAAAAAATAATGAAAATCATTCTATTACATGGATTGTATATGCATGGTATAGCGATGATCCCTCTGGAAAAGCGCTTAACAGATGGGGGCCACACCGTGCTGAATATCTCTTACAATACGGTGATGCCAAACCTCAATGCTTTGTTTGGTGAGATTGATACTTTCATAGATGGTGTGGAGACAGCCATTGTGGGGCACTCGATGGGAGGCGTAATCACCCGCGCTTATCTGGAGAATGAGAGCGAGATGTCCAAGTACGTGAAAACCGTGATTACACTGGGCACGCCTCACAAGGGCTCTAAAGTTGCAGCATTTTTTAAGGAAATTGGTATTAGCGATTTTATGTTTCAGGAATCCAGTCGATTCTTGCTGCCTGATCATGAACCTACATGGCCTGAAGGTTCGACCTTATACAGCATTGCAGGTGATATGCGTATTGGTCCGGCTACAGTGCTGGTGAGAAGTGAGGAATCGGACGGTACCGTGCTCGTCGATGAGACCAAGATTGACGGCATGGCTAGCCACGAAGTTTTTCCGTTAACGCACACTGCGTTAATTCTTGCGAAAAGAGTGGCTGATAGAATCATTGAAATCTTGGCGTAGAGCACTTTTTGTCAGAGCTAAAAGGTAAATTCAATAAGGGAACGGTTTCTCAATTTCTGCGCTGCTATCGTGTCATTGTAATCAAGGGAATGGCAAAAGGATTCTGCTTGCAGTTGGCAAAGAAAAAGGCGACATCAGGTCGCCTTGTTAGGTCGTATAAGAATTTAGTATTTCAGCAAGCTTTCTGAAGACTTAGCGTTTGCCCATTTATCAACGAACTCGCCATCTGGATCGTAGACTTCGGTTTGCTTTTCAAGATTGAATCGACGTTGACCGCGAGGGTCTGCGCCGACACCCGCCAGATACTGCCAATTACCATAGTTGGTGGCGACATCAAAATCGATGAGTTGTTGTTCGAAGTAAGCAGCACCAAAACGCCAATCTACCCCCAGTTCATTAACCAGACAAGAAGCGACAATCTGACGACCGCGGTTGGACATGTAGCCGGTTTGATTGAGTTGGCGCATGCAGGCATTCACGATTGGGTACTCGGTGGTACCTTGTTCCCACGCTTTGTAGTTTTGGCAGTAGTAAGTGGTGAGCGGGCGTTTGTTCTTAATTCCTTCAAACGCAAACATGCTGGCTCCGTGGTAATGCATCATCCACTGGAAGTATTCACGCCATAGTAGCTCAGCATACATCGACTGCGTCGAATCAGAGCGTCCATGTCGATATTCGTAGTTATCTAATTCTGCCGCGACGATGCGGGGGGAAATGGAACCGTTTGCCAGCCAAGCGGATAACCGGGAGGAAAATTGCCATCCATCCAGACCATTACGGGTTTCTTTGTAATTCTTCAGACCTTGGGTTTTCCAGAAAAACTGATTGAGTTGTACCATGCCTGCATCTTCACCGCCCTGATAAGGCGTTAAGTCGTACACAAACTCTTGGCCACCCCAGATATCGCGTCTTTCGTCAATATGCTTGGGCAGTGAGTCCGGTGCGCTGATAGGAATACAGGGTAGGATGTTTTGCTTTTCTACATGTTTCCTAAATTGGCTGAATGTTTGTGGGTAAGAGGTTTTGTCAAAGATGAATTGGCTGCGGAGGAAGAGTGAGAAGCTTTCACTGACGCTAACTTCGCAACTTAGCGTGCGAGATAGGTAAGCGACCTGTTGGCGTTCATAAACTCCGGGATGATCAGTGACAGCCACTAAATCGATTCTGTGTTTCTTGCAAAGCTCGGGGATGACTTGAAGAGGATTCCCGACTTTCACCACCAGCCGTTGTTTGCGCTTTTTCAGTTCGCGCTCAAGTGCGCGCAGAGATTGGTAAAGGAACTCTTCCCTAAATCTCCCAAGGTGGCGCGACTGATAATGTGCGGGTCTAAACCATTCCGGGTCAATCACGTAAACCATCAGGGCTTCGCTGCAGCGGCGGGAGAGGGCGACGAGTGCGGGATTGTCTGCCAATCGTAAGTCGTGTCTAAACCAAATAAGCCCTTTCATACCGTCTCTCCTTAATTATTGAACATTGCGAATAGAAGGGTGGTTGTCTTGTTAGCGGTTTCACCTCCTCACTATGTAGTACGCAATAAAACGTCAACGGAGTGCAGACGATTATACGGATGAGATGCATGTCTCACTGTTAAAGCTTAGCGCAGCATGAGTAAAGTCGAGAAGTGGCGGGAATGAAATGTGTGCGAGATCAACTTGATGCAAAACGGCTGTTTTTTCCCCGCTGGACAAGTGACAGCAATTTTTACGGTTTAGCTGAGTTTAGTACCCTAAATTGATACTTTTTCCCGAAACACTTAAGAATAATGAGTTGAGTTTTACGAAAGTGATTATAAGTCTGTCAGACTTTTTGACGGTTTTCGTCCGAATGTGGTCATGCCGGGATTAACAGACCGGTTGATATCACTATATTTGGAATGATTATCGTTGAAGTTAATACGGATAAGAACAATGAGTGTGATTGGGCTAGAACTATCAGGTTTTGTTCGCCAAGCGCTGCTAGGCGTATCAGGGATTAGTGAAGAGATCGACAACGAGCGTGTTTATTTCTATCAGCACGGACGTTTGTTCAGCATTGTTGATGACGAAGGTTTGCAATTCGTTGTCGGCGACGAATGTATGAAAGAAGCATTGCGACGCCCTGGAGCATTTCTGGAGCAGCCAAGTGGTAAGCGTTGTAAAGGTGTCATTCGTGTAACGCCAGACAAATGCACAGAAACCGATTTGGATTTCTGGCTGTTATTAGCTTTGCCAACCAATCAGGGAACGGTTGACCCTATTATACTCCATTGAGATTTTGCTCCTTAAAATGAAAAGCAACGATAAAACAAAAGGGCCTCATATGGCCCTTTTTGTGTTTCTGGATTTTTGTTTTCTTCTAACGACTACTTGTCTTCAGGAGAGGTAGTGTAGATAGTCCATTTCTCAACTACCTCGGTTTCAGATACTTTCACGCTTGCCGTTACACGGCGACTGAGGATATCTGATTGCTCCTTTGATTGTGCTTCAACCGGTTCAGATTCACCGTAACCAATAATACGGACGCGATCTGGTGTGATTCCTTGTCGAATTAGCGCACTTTTCACCGCTTTGGCTCGACGCTCTGATAAGGCTAGGTTGTAATTCTGGTCGCCCACAATGCTCGCATAACCATTCAGCTCTACAACGATGTAAGAGAAAGCTTTCATAAAGCGGGCGAGGTCTTTCACTTCACCAACAAAGCTTGCCGGGATCTCTGAAGAATCGTTGGAAAACAGAATATGCAGGTCATCACGGGCGCTGATTTCCAATTGCTCTGAGCAGCCATCATTATTAATAACAGCGCCTAGCGGCGTGCCTTCACAGGCATCCCTGGCATTGATGACTCCATCGCTGTCATCATCCCGTAAATCAGCTTGTTGGTTAGCAACAGGGGCTTGAGGTGCGCTGATAGAGCATCCTGCCAGCACGAGAGCCGCGATGATCAGAAATACACTGCTGAGAGCTTGCCGAAACAGGCCAGCGTATCGCTGAAAAGCGTTCATCATTCGGAATCTCCTTGTTTATTTTCGTTGTTCCTGCCATAGACCGAGGTTTGCCACTCTTCAGGCGTATCGACACGCAGTTCATCAAGTAACAGGCCAGTGGCGTTTAACACGCGGTATTTTGAGTAAATACCCGTGTAGTGAGAGTCAATGTAAGAGCGGCGCGCGTCGAATAACTCGTTCTCTGTATTGAGAAGATCGAGAAGGGTACGACGGCCGATCAAGTATTGTTTCTCGTATGCTTCAAGTGTCTTTGAGGCAGAGTCAACGTGTTGTTGCAGGAACTGGGTTTGTTTCTCTGCCAACTCTTTCGCTGTCCACGCCAGACGCGTACTTTCATCCAACAGACGATGTGCGTTGTGGCGAATGTTCTTCGCTTTATTAACCTGATATGCGGCACTGCGCGCCTCAGCACTGTCTATGCCGCCGTTATACAGGTTGTAGCGCATGCGCAGCATAGCCTGGAACTCATCGGTATCACCCGGCTGGCCGTCCAGTTCTTCACCCCATTCCTGTGATGCTTCAATACTAAAGGTTGGCAAGAAGCCGCCTTTCGCTTGCTTATATTGACGATGAGCGGCTTCCACATCGTTGGTTGCCACTTTGATCACTGGGTTGTTTTCTTTTGCAGTGCTAAGGGCTTCAACAAGTGTTGGCGGCACGAACAAAGCATCGACTTCCGGCATCACCAAATCGAGCGGAGAAGCGCCAACAATCCGCTCGAACTCGATGACAGCATCATCGACATTACTCATCGCAGAAAGGAGGTTAGTTTGCGCCTGAGCCAGACGGCCTTCGGCCTGAGATAAATCAGCTGTTGAGCTGATTCCCGAATCAGCACGTCGCTGGATGTCTCCAACAATGCGTTCGTGGGTTTCGAGGTTCTTCTGAGAAAGATCTTGGATAGCCTGAGTACGAAGAACCTCTATATAGGCTTCAGTGACGCTAAGCGCTTTATCCTGTGCATCGGCCAGTAACTGAAAGCGTTGCGCTTCGGCTTCAGCTTTAGTGCGTTTGATATCGTTGTAGGTGATTGAGCCATCCCAGATTAACTGGCGAAGACTGATCCTTACATCTTTAGGGTGGTAAGTGCCATCGTTGTTGTCACTGTCATATTCGGAATAACCTACACCTGCATCAAGGTCTACAGAAGGCAAGTAGCCACCCTGAGACGCATCAATATCCGCTTCACGACTTTTGAACTCGTTATAGGCTTCTCTGATTGTCGGGTTTTGTGAAAGTGTCGTTGCTACAGCTTGTTCTAATGACTGCGCCTGAGCAACAGATGCAATGCCAGCTGAAGCGAATGCAAACGCGATGACACTTAACGCAGGTTTCCAAGCCTCAGGAACCTCCGGTGTCTTTACCAAAAACCGCCGTCTAGAGTGGGTGTTACGTTGCTTCATGAATGCTCCCTCAAAGCGAAATTAGACCGTGCGTAAAAAATAAAAAGTCAAAGCGTCAAAATGCAGTGATTAACTCTGGAAGACACCCTCTGATTTACCTGTTTTTATTTTCCTAAAACTGCTTGGATGCGCAGATAAATAGACAGTTGTGTCACTGGAAATTGCGTTAAATCACATATTTGACGTATCAACGTAAAAAATAGGGCATGTTTAAAAAGATTTGACCCCCCAAATAAGGGTTTATCGCTTTTCTATCGGAAATGAGACAGGTCAATACAAAGTCCTAAGAGCCAAACTGTCTGAGAGGCATTAATTTTTTACCAAATTGATTGCTTAATACTTTCAAACGCTCCAAAGAGCGGTTTCAATTCGAAAACTCGTCTCACTGCAATTTTGTTAGTAAAACTGGACAGTTTGCGTCAGCTGAGTGGTTCGTATAGGCAATAGGTAACGCGATGAAGGCAGCAGGAACCGACACGCTGGCGTCGGTGAATACGGAAAACGTGTCAGCTTCAATTACGGTGGAAGAGGGATTGGTATATCTCGTTCAAAATCACACGGCTAATCCAATCACCGATAGTTCAGAAGTAAAAATAGACGATATTGTCGTTGCATCCCCAAACGCCCGATATGTAGTTATAAAAGATGGTGTGCCGGTGCTGGTCTCGGAGCCTTGCGCCACATGTATCCAAATCAATGATGAGGATATCGAAATCATCGGCCTTGGCGAAGACGTCACACTTGCTGAGAGTGAAGAGGCGATCGCTTTGCTGGATGGCGACATCGCGGCATTACAAGAAGCGATTCTCGCGGGTGTGGACCCGACGCTGGATTTTGAAGCACCTGCAGCGGGGGCTGGAGGTGGCGCAACCAGCTCCTCCATCGGTGATTTTGCGGTTATCCAATATAACAATTTGAGTGTTTTAGCTCAGGCAGGTTTTGATACTGTTTTCTCTCCGAATTCAGTAGCACCTGCAGACGACGATGACCTACCGATTTTACCGCCATTGGGCGGCGAGTCTCTGGCAATCCTGATCACCGAAACTGATTTGCAGCCAGACGAATACCCGGTTTCAACCAGCTCTACTGTATTGGTCGCTTCCAGCTCTTTACCGTTGGATGCAGACAGTTTTGCGATTGAGCCCACCGTAGCCGTTGCTTTAATAGCTGAGCTCACGGCTGATACCCAAAGTGGTGGTGAGTCACTGACCTATATATTGTCAGCCGACGGCAAAACCATTACCGGTAGCCTGAACGGTGAAACCATTGTCACCATTTCTGTTGCAGGTTCACAGCTTGGCCTGGACGTCGAAGTGACGGTTTCTATTACTCTGAATGCGCCTTTAGATCACAACGCAGATGGTGACGGCGCAGGATTGGTATCTGTCGCTGGTGATGCCATCAATATAGATATGAATATCCAAGGCCAGGATATCGCCGGAAACGATCTGGATACGCCTATCACAGCAAATGTATCTGTATTAGATGGCGCCGATCCGACACTCAGCCCTGATAGCCTGACGGTCAATGAAAACAATGTCGAGTATGTTTCTGAGCCGATCCCTATCAATCTTGATGTAAACAGTGATGCGCTGGAAAGCATCGGATTCATCTCAACCACTGCCCTGACTGATGTGCTCAGTGCCATTACCAGTAATGGGCAATCAACGACATTTGTTGTTGAGGACAGTGAAATCCGCCTCAGTCTGGAGAGTGACCCTTCGGTCGTGGTAATGAGTATTGCGCTCTTGCCTGTTTCTGACGCAGCAAATGAATACGCTTATGTTGTCACTCAAAATGCGAGTATTGATGAACAAGGCGACAGCAACAATGTTGTTATCCCGGTAACGGTTCAAGCGCAGGATGACGACGGCGATGTCGGTTCTGGAACTTTTAGTGTCACCTTTGAAGATGGTGACAATGCCTCTGGCGCGAATGCCACCATTGAAGGTCAATACGATCTAACAGAGGACCAACTCGAAGAGCCTGCCTTGGTAGCAAATGGCACCATTACTCTGGATGCTGCGGCGGACAGATTAGTCCCGGATACCATTGAGGTATCAAACTTGGCAGGTCTTCAATCTGAACTGAATGAACTAACTTCTGGCGGTGATGCACTCACTTTTACCTTCAGCAAAACAGGCAATGTTGTTGAAATAACGGGAACAAAGCCCGACGGTGCCGACATCGTCAATATCACTTTAACGGCAAGCCAAAACTCTGGCACTGGTGCTCAAGGCATTTCTATAGCTTCTGCATTTACTTTGGATGGGCCGCTTGATCATTTAGACCCGGGACAGTTTGCTGACAACCAGTGGGTGACCATCTCCTCTGCCTCTGGTTCCGATGAAGAAATCTTCGATATAAACGTTGAGCTTCAGGTTCAAGATACCGACGGAGACCCACTCGATGCGCCTATCAGCGTAAAATATCAGGTAGAAGATGGGATTAAGCCGCTTATTGATGCAACGGATTCAACTCTCACAGATCCAATGGTTGGTGCGTCAGCTTCCACTACATCTGAATCGCTGGGTTTGGAAGTAGGCAGTGATGACATCGCTTCACTTACATGGGATCTCGATAGCTTTTTCGAGACCTTCATTGAAAGTCTAACCAGTAACGGCAACGCATTATCACTACTCACTCCATTGAGTAAACTAAATGTTGATGGCGTACCAATTCAGATCGGGTATACCGAGTCTGGCACTGCGATTAGCGTGCTGACAATCGAACTCGATCAAGCCAGCAATGAATATAAGGTCACATTGGCGCAACCAATTGATGAACCAACTGATGATAAGGTTGAATTCCCATTAACGGTAAAAGTGACAGACGATGATGGGGACAGCACAACCTCTGAGTTCACTCTCACGATTAACGATGCTGGCAATGCATCTGGCGAGTCCGCGACGGAGAGTGGTGGCTTTGAAATCACAGAAGATCGGTTGAATGAACCGGCTCAAACCGTCAACGGCACGATTACGCTGGATGCGAAAACTGACCGTCTTCAACCCGATTCCGTCTCTATTGCCAATCTGTCGGAATTACGTGCCGAGCTCAATGAACTGACGTCTGGTGGCGATGCGCTGACTTTCTCGATAGAGCCAGGCACTGCCGCGAATGTTATCGAATTAGTGGGTAAAAAAGCCGATGGCACGGAAGTGTTCAGTCTGACGTTGACCACGACCCAACAGCCGGGTTCCGGCGCACAGGGGATCTCGATTGCCTCTGCTTTTACACTCAACGAACCGCTAGACCACATTGAAGACAGCAAATTTGCCGACAACCAATGGGTCATAATCAATCCTGCATCCGGTAGCAGCGAAGAAATCTTCGACATCAAGCTGCAGCTTCAGGTACTTGATACAGATAATGATGCGTTAGATGCGCCCATTGAAGTGACGTATTCGATTGAGGATGGCATTCATCCGGCGATTAATGCCGCTGACGTTGAGCTCGTCGACCCGCTAAAAGGGGGGAGCGCATCGACGGTGTCGGGTTCGCTTGGCCTTAACATTGGCAGTGATGATATTGAATCGCTGGTTTGGCAGCTGGATAGCACATTCGAGACAACTATTGAAGGATTCACCAGTAACGGAAACGCGCTTTCATTGTTAACGCCGCTCAGTGATCTCAATGATTCCGACAACCCAATCAACATTGGTTATGTCGACGGAACAGGTGCGACCATCACGGTTATGACGGTGACGCTCGATCAGGCAAACAACGATTACGACGTGGCATTGCTGCAGCCTTTAGATCAAACCACTGCTAACGACAAAATCGAGATTCCACTTTCCGTCAAAGTCACAGATAAGGATGGGGACACGGCCGACACTGACTTCACTATCACCATTGGAGACAATGACAACGCCAATGGCGTCAATGTCAGTGTCTCCGGTAATTACGACTTAACTGAAGACCAGCTCAATGAACCTGCTCAAACCGCCAATGGCACCATTACATTAGATGCAACAACCGATAGATTGCAGCCGGATTCCGTCAACATCGCCAATCTTGCCGCGCTCCAAACTGAACTTAACGAACTGACTTCCGGCGGTGATGCGCTGACTTTCACCATTCAACCAGGTACGGCTGATAACGTCATTGAACTCGTCGGTAAAAAAGCAGATGGCACCGAGGTGGTTAGCCTCACACTGACTACCACACAAATCTCGGGCAGCGGTGCGCAAGGCATCACGATTGATTCAGTCTTCACGCTCAACCTCCCGCTCGACCATGCTGACCCAGACAAGTTTGCTGACAATCAATGGGTCACCATCAAATCTGCATCAGGCAGCAGTGAAGAGATTTTTGATATCAAGCTTCAACTGCAAGCAAAAGATACAGATGATGATTTGCTGGATGCGCCGATAGAAGTGACGTATTCGGTTGAAGATGGAATCCATCCAGAAATTGCTGTCCAGGATGCCAGTGTGACGGACCCAAATTCAGGTTCAACGGCAACAGAAACTCGCTCGCTGGGATTGGATATCGGGAGTGATGATATTGAATCACTGGTTTGGCAGCTTGATAACGCATTCCAAACCACAGTTGAAGGGCTAACCAGCAATGGCAATACCTTGTCATTGCTAAGTCCAATCAACGATTTAAATGATTCTGATAATCCGATAGAGATTGGCTATACCGATGGTTCCGGTGCAACAGTGACCGTGATGACGATTGCGCTGGATGCAGATAGTAATCAATACACAGTGACACTGTCACAATCTATCGACCAGCCATCAGATGAAAAGGTTGAGCTGCCACTTTCTGTGAAAGTCACGGATCACGATGGTGACAGTGATTCCTCTGACTTTACCGTCACTGTCAATGATGGCAGTAACGCGTCGGGTGAATCGGCGACAGTGAGTGGTGAGTATGAAATCACCGAAGACAGGCTCAATGAGCCAGCTCAAACCGTCAACGGCACGATCACATTAGATGCGGCTGCGGATAGGCTGTTGCCCAATTCTATCTCTATCGCCAATCTGACCCCGCTGATCGGCGAGTTGAATGAACTAACCTCTGGTGGAGATGCGCTGACATTCCGAATTGAGGCGGGCACCGCAGATAACGTCATCACGCTGATGGGTGAAAAGGGCGATGGTACCGAAGTGATCAGCTTAACGTTGACCACGACACAATCGGCGGGTACGGGGGCGCAAGGTCTTTCCATCGCATCAGTCTTTACACTTAGCGAACCACTTGATCACGTCGAAGAAAGCAGGTTTGCTGACAATCAATGGGTGACGGTTAAACCGGCTTCTGGTAGCGATGACGAAATCTTCGATATAAAGGTTCAATTTCAGGCACGCGATACGGATAACGACCTGCTTGATACACCTATAGAAGTCACTTACTCAGTGGAAGATGGCATTAACGCGATTATGGAAGTCGTGAATGCGGAACTCACTGAACCTGCCAATGGCGACACCCCAGTTTCGACAACAGAATCTCTGGGTCTGGAGGTAGGAAGTGATGACATCACCTCGCTGGTCTGGGATTTAGAGGCTTCTTTGGCTACCCAAATAGAAGGGCTAACCAGCGAAGGTAATGCGCTGACTTTGCTAAAACCATTGAACGAACTCAATGGCTCAAATAAAACCATCGAAGTGGGGTATATCGACGGGTCTGGCGCCACTATAACTGTGCTGACGGTAGCTATCGATCAAGCGAACAACCAATACACCGCAACCGTGAACCGTCCGATTGAACAGCCTGACAGTGAGTCGGTAGAGTTGCCGCTCTCACTTAAAGTCACAGATGATGACGGTGACACAACGACATCTGATTTCACGCTCACCATAAAGGATGGTGCGCCGCCGAGTGTCGATCCTGTCGATTCAACACTCATTGACCCCATTATTGGCAGCACGCGCTCGCAACAGAATATCAGCCTTGGCATTACCCAAGGCACAGATGCCATCCAGTCCATCGAGTTCTATGCACCATCAGGATTGGAAGCAGCACTTAATGCCATTACCAGCAGTGGTTACCAAACCAGTGTTCAACCACAGCCATTTTCTTCGCTGACTAACGAAATCATCGTCGTTATTGATGATCCAAGCTTGTCCGCGTCTTCTTCACCAGCGAATGGTGACACGGTGCTGACCATTAAGCTTGATACTGACGCTTCGGGTAAGCCAACAGGTGAATACTCGGTTGTTTTGGACTTGGCTGTTGATCAAGCTGGTAGTGATCTTGAACTGCCGATTGGCGTAAAAGTGACGGATATTGATGGCGATGAAGTGACAGGCGAGTTTACCGTCACCATTGAGGATGATGACTCGGCGATCATTCCTTCAACAGACAAAACCTTGCCGATCACTGAGCCAGATTTAACCCCTGATGGCGCTCAAGTTGGCTATCCCGACACCTCAACCGTGAGTTTGACGGTCAATGCGAGAACTGACCGATTGATTCCGGACGATGTGAGAATCAGTAGCACTCAGTTGGATGATCTGATTAAAGACATGGAGGAGGTACTCACCAGTAACGGTGAGTCCATCAACTTCGAATATGACCAGACAACGGGTGTCCTGTCTGGGCGGGTTGATGGTGAGTTGGTCATAACGCTGAGCTTTGCTGCAACCCAAAGCAGTGATGGGTATGGCTTGGTGATAGAGCCCTCTATCACTCTCTACAAGCCTATCGACCATAACGCAGACGCGATATCAAACACAAAGGTAACGATTGACGGTGATAAGATAATCATTGCTATTTCATTGGATACCAAAGACTCAGATGGTGATGTGATCAGTGGTATCGCAGCGATAAACGTCAATATTCAGGATGGCGAAGCGCCAGCAATTACCAACGCGCCTTCGTTGAATGTCGAAGAAAGCGATATAAACGCCAATGGCTCAAGCCCCAATCAAAACCGTCCTGGTACTACTCCCGGCGGCGTGGGCACCGATCAAGATACCGCGACCGGGCAACTGGAAATCAACAGTGGCAGTGATGAAATCGCTGATGTAGCGATAAACGTTAGCGGCTTTGCCTCGGTAAACAGCGACAATAGTGAAGATGCGGCTGGTACTGCCATTCCGCTGAGTTCAAAAGGCACCGCCGTCACGCTGGAGCTCTCCAGTGATACGTCTGCCAATAAGGTTTACACCGGTATGGCAGGTACAAGAGAAGTCTTTACGCTAACCGTATTCCCGAATGGCACTTATACCTTTGCACTGCTTGGTGCACTGGACCATCCAAGAGGTGAAGAGAAAAACTCTCTCGCGATTAACTTCCCTGTCGAAGTGACAGATGCTGATGGCGACAAAGCGACAGCCAATATCGTCGTGAATGTCCTTGATGATGTGCCTTTTTCGTTGGAGACCGACGGCGTCGGAACTGGCGGTGGCAGTTTGGTGACGGAAGAAGGGGATTCATCTTCACGCATTACCATTTTGCCTGCGCGCAATCGTGGCGCGGACGATGCAACCATCAAATCAGTCACCATCAATGGCGAACAGCATGAACTGACACCGGGCATTAATAACCGCTTCACAGTCACTGAGGGGAGTGGCGGGCAAGAACTCGGCACCTTGGTGATTCATAGCCGAGGTACGGTGGAATTCATTGCTAACGATGACATTACACACACGGGCTCAACCAGCAACCGCATCACAGAATCTTTTAGCTATGAAATTCTCGACGGCGATGGAGACATCGTTGTCGGCACCACGGAAATTGTGGTTGTCGATGACCAGCCACAACTTGTCGTCCAAAACGCATCTGGCGTGGAAGATCAGGGCAGGGAGCCAGATCCTAACGATGATTTGGTTGCGAATCCAGCTGATGGTATCGCCATCAACATGACTGTCGATGTTGGAGACAATGACCAAGGTGAAACGGTTGACCGCGTTCTGATTACGTTGCCATCTAACGCTCACGGAACGTTTTACGCAAACGGCACCGAGCTGGCGATCAGTGGCAATCAAATTGAGTTACCTGGCAATTTGTTTACGCCCGATTCTGCGAACGAACTTTGGACGTTGCAGGGTGTGACCTTTGTTCCGGATCAGGATTATTCGGCGGCAAATGGAGTGCCGACCTTTACTGTAACTGGCTTTGTTAAGAATTCAGATGGTTCCGAGCGTCAGTTAGAAAATCAAACCTTCACGATTACTGTCGAAGGCATAGCCGATGTCCCTATCTGGGATGAAGCTTTAACGGATCTGCATTATCGCATTGATGAAGACAGTGAAGGCGCAACGCTTAATTTGAACGCGGAGCTTGAAGACAGGGATGATTCGGAAGAGTTGAACTACATCCTTACGCTCGACAGCGGCAGCGCAACCTTGTTGCTCAATGGTACGGAGCTGACGCCAACCGATGGCAAATACACTGTCGCCGCAGCGGACATTAACAATGTAGTGGTAAAACCCGACGAAAACTTTTCCGGTGACATTACTCTGACTGCCATCGCGCAGAGTAAGGAGAAATCCAATTTTGCCTCAGGTCAGCAGACTGCTGACTCGGAAGCACAAACCATTACTATCGCAGTCGATCCAATTGCAGACACCACCACGCTGAAAGTGACTCGTGTCAGTGGTTTGGAAGATGAGCTTATCGACTTAGCGCCACACATCTCACTGACTGACTCAGCTGATACAGACGGCTCAGAGGCGCTTTATGTCTGGATTACAGGCATGCCAACGGGAGCAAAGCTTCTGCTGGGTGATGGCACGGAAGTACCTGAGAACGGCGGCGTCTATGAAATTGCCTACACAGATATTGGTGGTTTGAAACTTCAGCCACCGCCGGAGAGCAATGTCGATTTCGCGCTCAATGTGCGCGGTGTGGTGAAAGATACCGTTAACGTCACCAACGCCAGCGGGGTGGCCGAAACCGTCACTGATATCTACGAGACCGGAGCGAAAACCCTTAATGTTGCTTTGAAAGGTGTGGCTGATGTGCCAGATATTGAAGCAGATTTGGGCAATGTTTGGCAGCCAGTTATCGAAGATGGCGTAGAAACCGGTATTGAAACCACCATTCCGGAAAATGGGGAAGTTTCACTCTCATTTACTATCAAATCTGGTGAGAAAGGGACTTCTCTGCCTGGCGATGACTCTGAAACACTGTCTACGCTGGTCACCAATATTCCCAAAGGCGTGACCTTATTAGATACCGACGATGACGAAATCAACCTAGTTTATGCTGGCCTGGGTGCTAATGGTGAACCCCAATATCAGGCCAAGGTAGATGGGCTTTCAGACGTTAAACTGGTTCCTCCCCCCGGTAGCACAGATGATATTACCCTGACTGTCACCATTATCGTCACTGAAGATGATGGCGATTCTTTGACCGTCGACAAAGATGTTATTGTCCATATTGAACCGGAAATTGATGCGCAAGATTACACGCTCAACAGCCGTGGATTTGAAGACCAGAATGTGGTCGTTAATTGGCGTCCAAACACGGATGAAGGATTTACTGATAACAACGAATCTATTACGGCCATTACCTTTTCGATGGCTCAGGCAGCGATCGACGATGGGTATACGCTGACGATTGCAGGCGAATCAACCCCTATTACCTTCTCCGGAGGAGAAGCGGTACTCACTGCTGATCAAGTGAGCAAGCTCTTATCGGGCAGTAATCTATTACTTAGAGCCCCAGTAAACTCTGACCTCGACCGGGATCTTGATCTAAGCGTGAAGCTAACTGTTGAACAGAAAGACACCGACTCTTCGGCTATTGATACCAAAGAGATCACTGGTGATCTGAATGTCCTTATCATCGCGACCGTAGAGAATACTGGAGACATCGAGCTAATTGATGCTTCCGATAATATTCTTTCGACGACCATTGTCGGCGAGGGTACTGGCTCAATATCACTTTCCAGTCCTGATAGACGTTTGGCATATATAACACCTGAAGGCGTAAACACCGACGGAAGCAGCGAGGAAATTATTACCCAGGTCGTGGTCACTTTTGTCGCTGATGCCAGTGGAACACCACTGACAGAAGAACAGCTTGAACTCTATGACCAGTTCTACGTGACAGGTGGGATCAATAATGGTGACGGCAGTTGGACTGTTCCTGCGAATGCATTAGATACATTGGCCATTACGACGTCTGCTAAAACAACAGCGCCTGTATATGTGCAAATCACTGCGCAGGTTCAGGATCAGGGGGATGGTACTGAAGGAGACATAAGTACTCCCGTAGAACAGAAGCCTATTGTGCTGACACTGGACTTTCAGGGTGAGACAGGTCAGACCGAGTTGGCAGGTGATATATCGGTCAACTTGCAGAATGTGACTGGCATAGAAGATAAAGCAATCGATCTTGGCGAGCAGCTAGATGGATATATCCAGATTAATGCTACTGATGCACCAAATGATGAGCTCACATTAGTTATTGATGCTCCGGCGTTGTCATCGATTGGTGCTTCGGTTTCAGGGATGGAATTCAATTTTGAAACCAGCGAATACGTTGCCAAAGTACCGGTGGGAGCAGATGGCGCGGTCAACCTTTCAGGTATATTCTTGTCGCTTCCTAAACATTTTGCTGGTGATGCGGTCCTTCCAATAAAACTGGTTAATACAGATCAACTCAGCGGCAACATCAAAGAACTTGATACCTCAATTGCTCTCGTGGTGACTCCCGTTGTAGATGGCATTGCGACCGAAGTGAAAGTCATTCAAACCGACGGACTGAACAGCGAAGAACAGCCAGTCGATGACGAGTCGGAATGGGTGCCAGTGGCCAATAAGGCCTTGGAAGATGGCATTATTGAGCTGGATTTTACATCCGAGCTGGTAGACCCGGATAAGTCAACCACATCTGGTGTAGAAACGATCACTCAGGCGGTATTGAGCGTCGACAGCTCCGTAGGCTTTTTTGTCGATGAAAAGGGAGAGAATCCGCAAAGTTCAATCACAGTCTCCAGTGCAGATCTCTCGAAGATTTACTTTAAGCCAGTAGAGAACTTCAGTGGTGATGTCAGCATCAAAGTCGATACGACAATTGAAGATCGTGCGGTGAATGACCAGACAGGTTTGCCTGACTCAGTCACTGTAAAAACTATCTCAACCAATGTTTCCTTCGAAGTGTTACCGGTGAATGACCCTGTTATTTTCAGTGGTAACACTTCACCTGTTACGGGCAACGAAGACGAGCAAATCCCACTAACAGGGGTAACGGCTGCGCTGCAGGACACCGATGGATCTGAGAAAATTGTCTCGGTCAAACTATCAGGCGTTCCCGATGATTTCCAATTGGTTTCTAACGGTAGCCAGTTGGTGCAGAACAGTGGTGGTGGTAACTGGACGATCAGTGTTCCTGCGAATAGCCAAAGTTTCACGCTTGATGATATCGCCTTTGTTCCGCCTCAGAACTTCAGCGGTTCGATGACGGTAGAGATGGTGGTTTATGCCAAAGAAAATCTCCTGAGTACACCCAAGGAATACAGCACGACGATCGATGTGGTGGTGAACCCGATAGGTGATGGTGTTGATACTGAAATTACGACGTCGGTATCCGGCACAGAAGATGAAAACATAGAGTTGCCACTCGATGTCACCGTGTTAGATAACAAATCTTCTTATGACGGTACAGGCTTGTCGGTAACAGAAAATGGCCCAGAAGTGGTTAAAGTTGTTTTGACCAATGTGCCTGATAGCTCCACCATCAGTTTACCGCCTGGTGTCGCGAGTGGCAGCAGTGCTGAAAAACAACCTGACGGCAGTTGGATTGTGATCGCAAACCAGACCACTCTGTCTTCGTTGATATTCACGCCGGGTGATGCCAATGAAAATAACTGGAATGGTCAGCTCGAAGTCTCGATTCGTGCCATCGACAATGGCGTAGAAGCAGAGAGCTCGCTCTGGGTGAATCAGGTTATTGACGTTACCGTCACGCCCGTGAACGATGAACCAGAGCTCACATTACCGACTTCTCTTGAAGCCGAAGAAGAGACCACGCTGCTCATCGAATCTATCCAAGTGAAAGATGTCGATGCCAATGAAACAGCGGGTGGAAATATATCGATTCGTTTGAGTGTTATTGATGGAGTCATTGGCTTACCTGACTCACCACCATTGCCTTCGGGTGTGACTGTGAGTGGTCAGGGTACCAATAACATGACACTTGAGGGGCCACTGGATGCTATCAATGAGGCGCTCTCCAACGGTGTGACTTACCTGGGAGATACTAACTTCAGTGGTGAAGATACTCTGACTGTGACGGTGAATGACAATGGAAATACTGGTGATGGAGGAGCGAAAACTGATGTTGAGTCAGTGAATATCAATGTGCTGCCCAAACCGGATATTCCGACCTTAACCTTGAACACGCCTCAAACTGCGGCGGTTGCAGGTAGTGTGTCATCCGTGATTCCTTTGCTTGGATTGGCAGCCACACTTACTGATCCTTCAGAAACGCTTTCCATTGAAATCCGAGATGTACCTGCAGGACTCACGTTTGTAGATTCAGACGGCGTGGCGATGGGCACAGGGCCTAGTGGCGGCGTGTTAACCCTGACGCCAGCTGAGCTGGGCCAGCTCTATGTCACTGGCTCATCAGTGTTGTCGAGCACCGTTGAAGTGGTCGCGATTTCAACAACCTCTGCCGGTGATTCTGCAGAGTCAGACTCCATCGAGCTATCTATCAATGTCTCTAACGCGGGCGCCGGTGTGATTACTGCCGTCGATCCATCAGTCGATAATCTAGTGGTATCGGGCACAGAAGATGCAACTCTCGAAGGTGGTGCTGGTGAAGACACCCTTATAGGCGGGCTAGGCGCGGATATTCTTAGCGGTGGTGCTGGCGATGACAGCCTCTGGGGAGGTAAAGAAGGGGAAGCGGACAGCAGTGTAGACAGGTTTGTCTGGGAGGCATCTGATTTGGGTTCATCGGAAAGTCCTGCTGCGGATACCATCGAAGACTTCGATACCGCGACAGATGTGGTGGACTTAAGTAGCGCATTAGCTCTCAAGAACCTTACGAGCTTCGCTGCCTTGACGGATATTCTCGAGTTTACGGAGAGTAGCGGTAGCACAACGCTGAGTATTTCTGTGGGTGGAAACAAGGTTCAGGAGATTGCTTACAATGGCGTTAGTCTTGATGAAATGGTCAATGGTACGGCGTCAGGAATGACTCAAGAAGAAATTCTCACATCCGTCATCGACAGTGGTCAGCTCTATCTCGGTACCAATTTCGGCAATGAATCTGCCAATACGCTGGTGGCTGATGATGTAGGAGAAAGCTTATTTGGTATGAATGGCAACGACACGCTTCAAGCGGGCAAAGGCGATGACATTCTCACGGGCGGCGAAGGGGACGATCTCTTTGTATGGCTGGAGTCTTCGCTTAGCACTCCAGCAAACACAGACAGAGTAACGGATCTTACACTGGGCCAGGACAAGCTCGATATTTCCGATTTGCTGACGGGTATTGGCACAAACCCAGAAGCGTCAGACCTGTTGCCGTTTTTTGATGACGCGTCTGTGACAAGTGATGGCACTATTTCATTAACGTTGTCATCCAATGGTCAAACTCAAAACATTGTGTTGGAGAGCATGGATATATCCAGTTCAGGGCTTGATTTGGCGGCGGGGTCCAGTACTTCTGCCATTATTACTGCGCTCTATGAGCAACAAGCGATTAAGGTGGACTGAACGTTGAGCAGTGCCAAACAAACGTGGTGTTCTGACCCAAGGTGTTGAATTGGAGGTAACTAATTTCGCTAATTGAGTCGTCTGTCGATAGATTAAGACTATGCTGTTAGAGGACATTACTGTTTTTTGCCCCGACATGCATTGAGATTTGGTATGAGCACAGAACTTAAAACATCAATCTTGACAGAAAGTGGTACCAATGAGCTCGAGATTATAGAGTTTCGATTAGAAAAGTTATTACCCGATGGGTCCAAGAAAGTTTGCTATTACGGAATTAACGTCGCCAAAGTGCGTGAAGTCATTCGTGTGCCGGAGACCACCGACTACCCGAATGCGCAACCTAATGTGTTGGGGGTATTCTCTCTCCGGGGCAAACTCATTCCTTTGGTGGATTTAGCCAGTTGGTTGGGGGTGCCCACAACGAATAATGTCGATGAAAAAGTTGTCATCGTGACGGATTTTAACAAGATGGCGAATGGCTTCTTGGTAGATAGCGTCAGTCGGATACACCGTATTTCTTGGGAAGAGGTAGAATCTCCCAGTCAATTTCTCGAAGCGTCAGATCAAGACTGCGTGGTGGCAGTTGTCCGTCAGGAAACCAATCTCATCATGATCCTGGACTTTGAGAAAATCATTGCTGATATCAACCCAGAACTCAGCATGGAAAAATACGACGTCACAAAAGATAAATCTGTGGTTATTGACGACGCCATGATGGCAAAGCGTGAGGCGAAGACCATTCTTGTGGTTGATGATTCTGCGTTTATCAGGCGTTTGATTGAGAACACTCTGCGATCGGCGGGTTACAACGTGATAACGGCGAAAGATGGCCAGGAAGGCCTCGACAACATGATCGAGTTTGTCCGGCTTTGTACTGAAGAACAACAGCCAATCACAGAATTTGTTGATGGCGTGGTATCTGACGTAGAAATGCCGAAAATGGACGGCTTGCATTTAGTGAAAAGACTGCGTGATATCGGTGAATACAAAGACATTCCGATTGTCATGTTCTCTTCTCTTATGAGTGAAGACAATCGCCGTAAAGCGTTGGACCTTGGCGCTGACGACACCATCACCAAACCGGAAATTGGCCGAATGGTAGGTTTAATGGATAGCTTGGTGTTGAAAGAGGGTAAGTAACCTCCCGACAAAAGAAAAAAGCGCTGCGAAGGCGCTTTTCTTGTTTTATGTAAACATGAATTTAGGCAGTCACCAACGGTGGAGCTTTTTTATATGAATATACAACCAGCGCGATAAAGAGCCCCGCACCCAGTAAACGAAGCCAAATATCTAATCCTGGCCACATCATCAAGGCCGCCATACCGAATGTTGCTATCCGGAATAGCGGATTAATTGGCCCTTCAAGATATCCCTCAAGGCCCGCAACCAGCGCCCAGGTGCCCAGAATGGCAAATAGGGTGACAATGACAACCTGCTGAAAATCTCCCGCGACTAATGGTGTATACGCCATGAGTAGTGGCACCAGATAAAGTCCTTTTGCGATTTTCCATGCCTTAAACCCTGTAGCCATTGGAGGAGTGCGCGCAATAGTTGCTGCTGCAAAGGCAGTTAAACACACCGGAGGCGTAACATTACTGTCCTGCGATAGCCAGAATATGATGAGGTGCGCGGCCAGCAGTGCCAAGCCGACAGTGACAGGCCCAAGAGATTGCTCAAGTAAGGTCGCTTTAAAGTCGTCTGGCACCTTGCCCACCAAATCGACTGCCATTTCAAATGACATTGGCGAGCCCAAAGCGGCAAGTTGCTCCGGTGCTATCAGCATAAATATCGTTTTGGCCTCTTCTGGGAGCTGACCTGTCGTAAGAAGTTCCAGCAACTGTTGCTCAGCTATCAAGCCATAAAGTGCGGGCGCCGAAAGGGTACCCAGAACGATATAGGAAGCGGTGACTGGCAAACCCATACCCAAAATCAGAGAAGCGAGTGCGACCAACACAATCATGATAAACAGGCTGCCACCCGCCCAATCATTGATCATCAGAGAGAAGGTATTACCTATGCCAGTCGTACTGATGACGTTCACCACCAGACCAATTCCTGTCAGTAACACAGCGGTGGTCGCCATGTTGCGAGCACCTTGGGCTAGCGCATCGAAGATGTCCGCCACGCCCATTCGATTTGGAGATAACCAAGAAGCGACGACCACGGAAATAATCGAAATACCGGCTGCATACGTTGGGGTAAAGTCCATCACCAACAGGGCAACAAGCACAGCGAGAGGGATAAGATAGTGCCAGCCTGACGCCAATACCGAGAACATCGAAGGCGTGTCGGTTTCCAGTTGATGAACTCCGGAACGTTTTGCTTCAATGCGAACGAAAAACGCCACTGACAGGAAATAAATCAGTGCAGGAGCGAATGACACCGCGATGATTTCGACGTACGGAATCTGGGTGTATGACGCCATGATAAAGGCGCCAGCCCCCATGACAGGTGGCATGAGCTGTCCGCCTGTCGATGCTGCGGCTTCCACGCCTGCTGCAAACTTTGGTGGAAAGCCCGCTTTCTTCATTAAAGGAATGGTAATGACACCAGTAGATACCGTATTGGCGACACTGGAGCCGGAGACCGAACCCATTAAGCCAGAACCCAATACGGCAACAAAACCTGGGCCTCCGATGATTTTACCTGCTGCAGCCCGGGAAACATTGATGATGTAATCACCTGCACCGGATTTGACCAGAAACGCCCCAAACAAAATAAACATGAAGACATAGCTCCATGAAATGCGGGAAATCGGGCCAAACATGCCTTCTGAACTATAAAAGGCGCGATACAGCATGGTCTCTGCGGAAAGCCCCGGGAAAGCGAAAATGCCGTCCAGCCAGCTTCCCCACCAAACCACATAAGTCAGTGCGACAATAATCAGGCAAGGGATAAACCATCCCATGGTGCGTCGGATAAGTTCTAGCGCAATCAATATGGCAATAACGGAAAATACCCAATCACTGGTCACGAAGGTGACCCCTCGTTCGTACAGTGCGTCTTCCGCAAAAATTACGTAAACCAAACAGGCAATCGCGGCGACTGCAATACCAATATCGATCGCCAGCGCAAAACGGCTATTTCGCCATTTTGCCGCCGCGGGATAGGTCAATGCACACATCACCGAAAAGCCTGCGAAATGGGCAGCAGAGACCCAGAGCTCGGGTAGGGTGGCGAATGTGTTAAACCAAATGTGAACAAGTGAAAGCGCAATTCCGAACACAGTGACAATGCGGGTGATCAGCGGGAAGTCGGTCCGCTGAGTGAGTTCAAACTGGGAGAGTTCGGTTTCGAGTTCCTGAGGCGAATCAGCGCTGGAAGATTTATCGGTCATATTCCCTCTAGCGTGCAGAGAAGGCACGACGTCCTGTTGGGCTGGAAACAAAGAAGAGGCGCTGAAACTATCAGCGCCTTATTGCTTAAGATTTATTGACTAACAAGGTGGTCTGGAATCGTCAGACCTTGCTCTTTGTAGAATCGTGCCGCACCAGGGTGAAGGGGTACTGGCAAACCATCGATTGCTTTTTGCAGAGACATTGCCTTTGTCGCTTTATGTATGCCATTCAGGAAAGCGAGGTTTTCATAGATAGTCTTCGTCAGCAGGTAAACATCTTCATCGCTGATGTCGCTGCGCACGGCAAGGAAGTTTGGCTGTGCGATAGTTTCAACAGCTTCAGTCTGGCCAGGATAAGTGTTTGGTTCAATCACATATCGGGTCCATAGGTTGTAGCTGCCGTTTGCTTCTTTCACTTGCTCGTCAGTGAAGTTCAGGATTCTGATTTTATCGCCCATTGCCGCATAAGCACGGGTGACTGCGCTGACAGGGACACCAGCAGGCGTGTTCATGCCCTCAATGTTGCCATTTTGTAGTGCGTCTGCACTGGCACCGTAACCCAAGTGGGCCATGTTGAATTTGTCGGTGTTAACATTCAGTCCAGAAAGAATTTGTAGGCCAGAACCTTCTGTACCAGAGTTCTTTTTACCAATGGAGAACTTTTTGCCATCCATTGCGTTCATGTCTGTCATGGTGCCGGTTTTTGCCAGCTCACTCATTACAATAAAGTGCTCTACGTTTTGCCATAGCATGGAGACAGAACGCAGCTCTTTCTGAGGACCCGCTTGTTTCACTTTGCCTTCACCATTCCATGCCCAAGCGCCGTAAAGACCTTGCAAAATAGCGAACTGAGCTTCGTTTTCACGCAGCAGTTTTACGTTTTCACCGGAGCCGGCAGAGCTGATCGCTGAAAGGGAAAACTTATGCTTAGGTTCCAGTTTTACTTTGCTCAATGTTGCCAGTGCCACACCAACTGGATAATAGGTACCACCAGTCGATGCCGTTGCGAGGATGTAGTCACGGTCTTGAGCAGTTGCGCTGCCCATGCCAGCGGTAACAATCGCTGTTGCCAGTGAGAGGGTCTTCACTAAGGATTTGATTTTCATACAACACTCCAATGTTAGAGGTATCCGTAGAGTCGGTGCTTTTCATGCCGAAGATATCCCGCAAAGAATAGCTGAGCTTGTAAAGATTATGTTAATTGGCTCTGATAAACATAAGCCTTCTCTCAGTTTTTCTGTTGGTTTAAGACTTTAGTCTTAGGTTAGAATCGCCAAAGGATCATTGGAGGTAACGTGGCGAAACCCAACAAGAAATTGCCGGAGCGATCAGTCGATATCATCTGCACTAAATGCAAGGCGATGTTGTTCAAATACAAGAAAGGCGGGAAAGGGTCTTTGGTGAAGTGTTTCAAAGAGCGTATCGTCATTGATTACACCGAAACGCCCTGTGAATGTCCTTCTTGCGGCAACGTGTTTGCGAGGGAGACATTGGTAAGGGGAACGCCCGCCTACAAAATTATTGGTGGTAAAGCGGCAATGAAATGAGAAGAAGAAATGAAAAAGGCACCCTGAGGTGCCTTTCGCGATGTTGAAGCTAGGCTTAGATGCCTGCGCGCTTGAACAGGCCTGCCATCAATTTGGAGCCAGATTTAACGCCACTAGATTTACCTTTGAATTCACCCGCCAGTTTGGTATTACCCACTTCACGGGCAATGTGCTGCATGGTGAGGTACATGTCTTTTGCTGATTTCATACGGTTCTGGTCGTTAAGAGGCGCTAAAAGTTTAATCATGTCAGCGCCCGACATTTTATTCGCTACCGCATGCTCTTCAATCGCTGTCAGCAGTCTATCTAAATCGCTGGTTGCTTCTGAGCTCTCAATGCCTTCTTTCTTCATCGCTTTCAGATTGCGGCGACGAATCTGTTTAATGATGAAAGTAGGGCGGCTTACCATTTTGTAACCCCAAAAACCCGCTGCGACGACAAGAGCGATACCGCCAACCACGTATGGCCATACGGAACCGGAAGATTCAGCAACGGTTTGTGCATTAGCTGCGACTTCTACAACAGCTGAAGGTACGTCAGACATCTTTTTACCTTTGTTCTTTTTGAGTTGGGCGTAGTTTCGCACTGTGGCACGAAAAAACACTGTTGCGCTTCACATTAAAGGAAAAGACCCACCTTTGTGAAGTTTGATTGCAGAATTTTTATGCGGATTTTCAACAGTCACTTACTTATTTAGAGGAAATTCGTTAATGATTAGTGAATGTTATGAGCGCAAAAGTGAATGAAAGGGATTTCTTGGCGTTAAACGAATTTTGTATATGTTTTGTGCTATCTAAACAAAAGAATAAGCAGAAGTTTCGCTCCTGCTTTTTCTCTGTTCTGTAAGATATCATTAAAGGTTACATGCCGCCGAGGCAGATATACTTGGTATTCAGGTATTCATCGATGCCTTGTTTCGCGCCTTCCCGGCCAATACCTGACTGTTTAACGCCACCAAATGGGGCCACTTCAGTAGAGATAACACCTTCATTGACGCCGACCATGCCGTAATCCAGGGCTTCAGCAATGGCGAAAATACGGTTGATGTCTTTGCTGTAGAAGTAGCTGGCGAGGCCATAGATGGTGTCGTTAGCCATTTGAATCAGCGATTCATCGTCATGGAATCGGATAACGGGTGCGATTGGGCCAAATATTTCTTCCTGCACAATGGCCATGTTGTGAGTGACATCCGTGAGAACCGTCGGCTCAAAGAATCGACCACCATGATCTTTTCCTCCGACGGCCACTTTCGCACCCTGTTCAGTGGCACCTGCAATCAGACGCTGGACTTTGTTTTTGGCGTTATCGTCAATCAGAGGCCCTATCGACACGCCTTCTTCAAGGCCATGGCCGATTTTCAACTCAGATACGGCTTTAGAGAATTTACTGACAAATTCATCATAGACAGAGTCCTGCACATAGAAACGGTTCGCACAGACACAGGTTTGGCCCGCATTGCGGAATTTTGAGGCAATTGCCCCTTTGACTGCCGCATCGATGTCCGCGTCATCAAACACGATAAACGGAGCATTGCCGCCAAGCTCCATAGAAACTCGCTTCACGCTTTCAGCGCTTTGTTTCATCAGGATGCGGCCAACATTGGTGGAGCCGGTAAAGGAGATCTTTTGAATTTGCTCACTGCTGCAGAAGAGTTCGCCCGCCATTACTGCATCTGTGGTGGTGACAATCGCTAACAAATCTCGGGGTAAACCTGCTTGATAGGCAAGCTCTGCGGCGGCGTAAGCGCTCAACGGTGTTTGCGCTGCGGGCTTAGCGACAAAACTGCATCCTGCCGCAAGAGCTGGCGCTGCTTTACGGGTGATCATCGCGATGGGGAAGTTCCATGGGGTGATAGCAGCTGCAACACCAACAGGCTGGCGGATAGTCATGATCCTGCGATCGGCCATTGGGGTAGGAATTGTCTCCCCGTAAGTACGTTTACCTTCCTCTGCAAACCATTGGATGAATGAAGCGCCATAGGCCACTTCACCGCGTGATTCGGCAAGTGGTTTGCCTTGTTCCAATGTCATGATTCGGGCTAAATCCTCCTGATTTTCCATCAAAAGGTTAAACCATCGGAGTAGAATCTCACTTCGCTGTTTCGCCGTTTGCTTGGCCCAAACCTTTTGCGCTTCAGCAGCTTTGCTGACTGCACTTTCTATTTCTTGTTTACTGTGATTAGGGACATAACCCAGTATGCCTCCGGTGGCCGGGTTATCGACAGCGATAGCACTGTTCGTGGTTTCGCACATAACAGAGAGTAGCGAGCGGTTCTTAATCTGTTCCATGATGGCTTCCATTCAGTAAACCGAGTGATTTATCACTAGCCTAACTTTAGGAATAGGGGCGTGCAAGGAATACACAGGGGATGCAGTAAAACCGAGGTAGGAAGTTAGTAAGATTGTGATTTGTGAAATATATTGAACGGTGATTTTTGAAAGGGTGTTAAATAGCCAGCATGAGTGCTGGCTATTATGCACCCAAACAACCTGAAGATGCATGATTCACAAGTCATTTGGGTATAGGAGTCTCATCGCGAATATTACTTCGCGACATTTCCTGCCACGTTCATAATATCCCACGTACGTGCGAATGGTGGGGCATACGCAAAGTCCATCATTCCCAATTGGCTCGTGCTCAATCCTGTGCTTACTGCAATAGCCATGGCATCGATACGGTGAACTGCACCTTTATAGCCAATGATTTGTGCACCCAAAATACGCTTTGAGCCCTCTTCATACACAAGCTTCATGTGCATATCGGACTGACCTTCACAGTAGTTGGTGTGGCATTTGTCTTTGATTGTGACGGTTTTCACCTTAAAGCCAGCGCGAAGGGCTTCTTGTTCAGATAGGCCAGTGCGACCTGCTTCCAAGCCCAGAACGCGAACACAGCTGGTACCCAAAGAGCCCGGGAATTCCAATGGTTCACCCTCAACTTGTACGATGTTGTCGCCAATCATTCGGCCGAGCTTATTAGCGCCAGTAGCAAGCGGAATATAAACATTCTCGCCGGATACTGAATGCCAGATTGTAGCGCAGTCACCAGCAGCCCAAACATCGGTCAGAGACGTTTTACCTTGACGATCTACCACAATAGCGCCGTTATCTAAGGTATTGATGCCAGTCTCTTTCAGGAATTCGGTGTTTGGTTTAACGCCCGTACACACGACGACCAAATCTGTTGCGTATTGGCCCTTGTCTGTTTCAATACCAGAAACTTTCTCTTCGCCCAAAACGTTTTTCAGAGATTCGCCAGTGTGAATTTCAACACCCGCTTTTTCCAGTTCAGACGAAAAATGAACGCTAATTTCCGCATCAAATGCATCTGGGATCAGGCGCTCAGCACGTTCAATCAGGCGAACTTTTTTACCTTGGTGAATCATGGCTTCTGCGACTTCAAGGCCAATAAAACCAGAACCAATCACAGTGACATGCTGACACGACTCGTTCTGAATCGCTTCTTTTAGCGAAATACCATCCTGCATGACGCGAAGCGTATGAACGCCTTGTTTGTCGAGGCCAGAAACCGGAGGCAACACCTCTCGCGCGCCTGTGGCAATCATCAGACGGTCATACTCTGCGATGAACGTTTCGCCCTGATGGACGATCTCCAATTTCTTTCGTTCAGCATCCAGCTTGGTGATGCGATGGCCGGTTTTCACGGTAATGCCGCGTTCAGCAAACTGTGCGGGCGTGAACTCTGACATATAGCCAGCATCCTGAAACTCATCAGCGACATAGTAGGGAAGGCCGCATGCACCGAATGAGATGATTTCTGACGCTTCATAGACTGTGATGGTAGCGTTTGGATTAACGCGACGAGCTTTGGCCGCAGCACTCATGCCTGCTGCTTCGCCGCCGATAATAACGAAGTTCATGGTTTGAACCTATAGGTAGAACAGGAAAAAGGGGCGTGATGCCCCCGATTGCAATTAGATGAGTGCTTATGCCGTGGCGTCTTCGCCATCAAGATTAAGCGATTTGTCGTCGTTGAAAACGGTCATATTAGTCTGACCCATCAACTTACTGGTGACTGAACCTGCTGTGATTGAGCCTGAAACATTCAGCGCGGTACGCCCCATGTCGATCAGAGGTTCAATCGAAATCAGAAGGCCAGCCAACGCAACCGGGAAATCCATTGCTGACAGTACGATCAAGGCAGCGAACGTTGCGCCACCACCAATACCTGCAACGCCAAAGGAGCTGATAGTAATGATGGCAATCAGTGGAACCAGGAAGCCAATATCCAGTGGATTAATACCCAGTGTCGGCGCAATCATTACGGCCAGCATGGCAGGATAGATACCTGCGCAGCCGTTCTGGCCAATCGTCGCACCAAATGATGCTGCAAAGTTGGCGATGCCACTCGGTACGCCAAGCGCCTGTTCCTGTGTACGCACATTCAAAGGAATGGTTGCTGCGCTTGAACGGGATGTAAATGCAAAGGTCAGTACCGGGATGATTTTCTTCAGATGGCGAATCGGGTTAAGGCCAACCAGCGAAATGATCAACAGGTGAATGACGAACATGGTGATCAGCGCGCCATAAGAAGCAAAAACGAAGTTAGCGAGATTGATGATGTCAGCGTAGTTTGAACCTGAAATCACTTTGGTCATCAGCGCCAAAACACCGTATGGCGTGAGACGCAGCACCATAGTCACTATACGCATCACAATGGCTTGTGCCACTTTGATGAAGTGTTCGAATGAGGAGTAAATTTCAGGCCTCTTGGCGGAAATGCCTGTTGCGGCAAGGCCAATGAAAATTGAGAAGATAACAACAGCGATGGTCGATGTTTTGCGAGAGCCAGTCATGTCTTGGAATGGATTGGCAGGAATGAACTCCAGAATCATGTTGGCGAAAGAGAGGCTTTCGATACGGCCCAGATTTGCTTCCAATGACTGACCACGGGCTACTTCAGCTGCACCCGCTGTCAGGCCTTCAGCACTCAAACCGAACAGCAGCGACCATGCAATACCAACTAGAGCTGCAATCATGGTTGTAATCACCAACACGCCAATGCTCATCGCACTGATTTTTCCCACTGAGGTGCCGCCGTTCAGCTTAAGAATCGCTGAGATGATAGACACCATCACCAGAGGGATGATGATCATCTGCAGCAACTTTACATAGCCTTTGCCGACGATGTCGAAGTAGTCGATGCTGGTGGCAATGATGTCTGATCCTGCACCGTAAAACAGTTGCAGCAATCCACCAAAAACAACACCTAAGCCCAAGCCAGCAAAAACACGTTTAGTAAAAGGAACATACTTGGCTTGGAGTTGATAAAGGAAATAAACAAGCGCGATGAATATCGCGAGATTAAATATAACGCTCATTGTCATTTTATAATAATCCTTGAAAAATTAGCGTGAAAAACTGAAACAAATAAAAAATAAATACTATTAACCAGTGGGTTCGAATCATTCAGGCGTGAAGATTGTCCTCGAGAATACCTGGTTTCAGTAAGCAAGCGTGGTTGCGGCGAATCATATAGCTAAAGGCTTAAGCATATAAACGAGATCTATATTACTAATCGTTATAAGATATGAATTCGACGAATATTGGATGAATAAGAATCTTAACTCACAATAAAATGTATATTTGAGATAATTAAATTAACTAAAGAATAACATTTTATTCGATTATTTATCTCTTAAATATTATTTTACTAAGGGTTTTAATTTAGGGTTTTTTAATTAAATCTAAAACTGGATTTACCTCTTTTAAAGCAAAATTATCTTCTCCTAAATACGGGATATCGTCGTGTAAAATTTACAAATTTTAGCGTGGTCATGATCACGTAAATCAGGCCTCCTCACCTCAACCGCTAGTCTAACTTTAAGGTGAAGTGACCGAGATCACTCAAATCTAAAAGTGGCAGCTAACTTTCAGAAAAATAAAATAATGATGATCTGAATGTTCGTCAGATCGGATTCAGTGACCTAGGGGATTAGCCGATGAACAAGCTTAATGCGGTCTTTTATGCCGCCACCTTTGCATCTTTGCTCAGCGCCTGTCAATCAACCAGTGAACCACGACAAGTCGCCTCCGATACCAATCTTCCAGCTCAGGAAAATCAGAATACACTGAAGATTTACGAAGCATCCAGAGCTGACTATGAAAACTGGTTGGCAAAGATGGATGAAAGTAAATCGCTGCGTCTTTACGATGATGATCTGGTCGATGATTTGTTTGATGCATGGGATGAAGCTGTCGATGTCTACGAAGACTTTGCATCAAACCCAGAAAAAGCGACGAAAGACTACTCTATGTTTTCTGATGGGACATACGTCGAGACGTTTGATAAGCGCCTGACTGAGGTCGCTAAACTCTATGATGAGTTGCAAACACTTAAGGCAACGGCAGATTCCTTATTGGCTGAGGCCATGGTCGAAATGGCTTATCTCAACGAAATCGGAGCCGATGAGCTGTACGCTTCCCGTTATAAGCGCTTGTCTTCTGATTACAGAAAACTGTTTGCTTATGTCGCAGACAACGATATCGACGATGCTCAGGTAAAACAGGCTGTATTTCTGGAGAATGCAAAAAAGCTTGAGATAGCAGTGGTGTTGAAAACCCATGTTGCGCCACTCAAAGATCAAATCACTTTACTTCGCAGGGAAGGATTCAAGTCAGTGGCACCTATCAGCTTTACTAAATCTGAAGCATCACTCGAACAAGCGGTTGCGGCGGTAAATGTAAACCCTCGGGACATAGAATCAATAAATATCGCAGTGGCTGCCGTGCAGTTCGAAATTGACCACGTGAAACATATTGGTCAGGAGGTAAAGCGCTTCCGAAATGTTGATGACGGGAAGTTTGAACCACTAATTCTTGAACTAGAAAACCGCCTCCATGCCATAGCCCAAGCCATGGAAGGGTTAGATCTTCGCAATCAAAATATGCAGCAACAAGCCTTGGTGCTGGAGGAAAAAGCACAGATGCGTAGTAATGCGTTAACGGAGAAACCGGATGTAGATCCTCAGTTTGCCAAGTTAATGAGTGAGTTAGACAAAGTTCAATCGGATTTATCGGTATCGCAACAAGAGAAAGAATCACTGACCGCTCAGGTCACCACATTGGAAGCGCAAAACAGCAAGAACGAAGGGTTGATTGATGATCTCAAGATGGTGATAGATACCATCAAGCCAAAGGAAGATAACAATGCGGCTGAAGTCGGTGCCGAATCCGTTGGCGGACTATAGTCGTTAAACAATCGTCCAAAAGAAAAGAGCGCTTAACGCGCTCTTTTTCATTTTGTACTGGCTCATGCTACCAAGTAGTAATGATTGTTCGCTTTCTTGTCAATGAGGCCACCTTGCATCATTGCTTCAAACAGAGAATCCACATCATCATTTGATAGCAGGAAGTGTTTGCCAACGGCCTTCTTAGAGCAAGTTATCACACCGTCTTGAACTGCCTTTTTCACTTTTTCTTCAAGTGATAGTTCGTCTTCAACTGATCCAGAATTTGAAGTAAATGATTCACCTAAGTCCGGCTTATGCTCCAGATAGCCAATCGGCTTGCTGACTTCGTCCGGCGTAATATCAACTTCCGCGTGATGCTGGTAAAAGCGGCGGAAGCGCAGCTCTTCGCCAATCACGCCAACAAAGAAAGCGGCAAACAGATCAAGCAGAATAGAAAGGAAGACCACGAGACCAAATTGTGCGGCCTGCTGTGAAACACTAAATGCATCTTCCAGGCTATCAATTAACCCAATGGCGGAACCTTGCGTGACAGGGGGCAGTGAGTCGCGTTCAGTTGCCAACTTGATTTGCTCTTCACGAAGCTTGTTATTTTGCTGTTGAATACGGGTCACACCAGTCGCGATGCGTTCCATTTCGATGTACTTCTCTGCAGCGAGGTTATTGAGCTCAATTTGTTTTTCTATGGCGGCGATTTGTCTGTCATAAGCAGCAACTTTAGCTTCCTGAATGGAGATAACCCCCTGTGCTTTATTGGTGGCACTGTTGATACCGCCAATACTCCCACCAATCGAAATGGCAGCCAGCACCAAGTAGAAGACCAATGCTGTCATTGCGCCTGTGTAGTTTTTGTGTGCACGGCGTTCACCAAACTCATACCAAGCATAGAACTTACCGGCTTCAAAAATGATCGCCAAAGTACCAAACAACACTTTCATCATGGTGTTGTCATCAATGGAAAGGAATAGCAGCAGCGAAAAGACCGTAGAGGTAACAACAGCGGCACCGGTAAAGGTGTACACGCTGATCATGGCAAACGGCCCTTTAGGGTAACGATAACCCAACATGTTTTTGTAAAGCATAAATGTGTCATTGATCACGGTACGAGGGCGTGGAGCATACCGCAATGATCATGAGGGTTCCGCAACTGTGGCACGTTAAGATGTTCAAGTGCCTGCTAATGCATCAAATTGCTAGAGAAGTGAGCGGGTTAGTAGCTCTTGTCCGAATCCATCGCCCATAAATGTGCAGCGACCAATGCCCGATAAGGAGAAAAAGACGCAAGCCATTGTTTGGTTTCCTTCTCCGTTGGCTTTTCTTCCAACCCTAACAACTGTTGAAGGCTTCTGCGGACGGCGACATCGCCATGAAGTGAACCATCCAACCAGCCGAATCCACGCAAGAGGGTATAGCTGACCGTCCAAGGCCCCACGCCTTTGATAGCAAGAAGTTGTTCTCCGATCTCTTTGGGGTCTGCATCTAACGACAGAGACAGGCTGCCGTCTACCAAGGCTTGAGCGATACGTTGAATGGTTGTGGCTTTACTGTTTGAGTATCCGCAGCTTCGGTATGTTTCAATTTCCGTTCTAGCCAGAATCTTTTCGTCAGGCAAGCACCACATGCCACTGCTATGCTGCACGCCAGTCGCTTCTATTAATCTGCGTCGAATAGAAACGGCAGCTTCTACGCTGATAAGCTGCCCCGTAATCGCCCAGGTAATGGCTTCAAAAGGCGTGACAGTTTGTGGAATTCTGAGACCTGCAGAATGGTTTAACAGGCGAGATAGTTCTGGGTGAGCGCGATACTCAAATTCAAATTCATCGGTGGTTTGGCGCAGTCCGAGCATGTGTTTCAGAAGATACTGGAGTTCCTCTTCCGTCATTCGGCATTCTTCAGCGTCTGAGTGAATACTCAAGCGAGCCGTTTTGTCAGAGAGGGTTAGATGAAGCAAGGTGGGTACACCTTGTAAAGTGATCCCTTTAATAACCTCACTGCAGTCAACTTTTTCCGCAAGCTCGGTTTTGTCCCTTCGATGAAAAGTCAGAAAATCTTGGTGTCGAAAGCTCTCAGGTAGTGGCGTTGTTACTGAAAGGGGAGCATGGCTCATAGTCTCTGACTCCGTTGAGAAGTGTTGGGTATATTCATTGCCCAAGCGCGAATGACAAGACTAAGCAATCCGCGAATGGAAATGCGATAAATAAGTCTTAATACCCAAACAACCTGAAGATGCAGTATTCAGCGAGCTTGACTGGCGTTGTGATCGCGGCATTCCTTTGTTGGTGTAGTCACCTCCATCAAAAAGGAACAACAAGGAGCACGGCGTCAGTCAACTCGCCCGAAGGGAGGCCCTCAATGCGCCCACTTCTTTGTTAAATTCCACGGAAATAGAATGACTATTCCTCGTGAAATTTGCCTCGAATTGAACGCATTGATGACCTCTGAATGCGAGCATCTTCAGGTCGTTTGGGTATAAAGCACTATAACTAAATATGACTCATTTGAATTATTCAACCGAGGTCACAGGCACACGAGTATTTTCTCGGTCTGCAAAGGATTATGCGGAGATGTATCTGCGTTCTGGTCGACCGACGCTGCCGTAATTAACCTGTGCTTCCAATTCCTGGGTGCTGACCATGTATTCGAGGTAGCGTCTTGCCGTGGTGCGGCTCGCGCCGATCATAGCACCAACTTCTTCTGCGTTGAGGGAGGCGTCTGAATCAGAGAACACTGTACGGATTTTATCTAGTGTGATGCCATCAATCCCTTTTGGCAGCCGTTGAATAGAACTGGCGATTTCTTGTGACGCTGTACCCGTACTTACCGCACGTTGTGGTAATAAGGTATCGACGTCGGTTTGAACCAAATCATCCATTGCATGCAATTTTTCAAGATGCGCGGCGTATTGATGAATGGCTTCTTTTAAGCGTTCGAACACCAGAGGTTTGAGGATGTAGTGGAATACGCCGCTGCGTAACGCTTCACGCAAGGTATCGACCTCTTTGGCCGCTGTGATGAGAATGACATCAGTTTCGCTATTGTTTGCGCGTAATTTACGGAGAAGCTCAAGGCCTGTTCCATTAGGGAAGTGGTTATCGAGAAGCAAGAGTTCGGGTTTGAATACATCCACCAAATCTTCCGCATCTTCAAGCGTATGCGCGATGCCGACAAGTTCGACGCCCTCGATACGTTCAAGAAAGCGTTTTTGAATCTCTGCGATTTGAACGTCATCTTCTGCGATAACGACGCGGATGTTTTGTGTCATAGGTACTAACGACTCCTTGTTTTGTATCTTATTCTTATCTTAGCCCTGACTTTCAGAGCATTTCGGGATATATACGGTAAACCGGCTGCCCATGGTATCGCCAGGCTCGAGTAAAATGGTACCGCCGAGCTTTTGCAGAAGCTTTTGTACCAAATGAAGCCCATAGCCGTGACCTTCGCCTTTTTTGCTGGTGACACCTTTAAGGAAGATGCGCGAATGGTCCTCTTCGAGAATACCTTGCCCTTCGTCCTCTATCTCGAATATGAGGTCATTGCCGAGATCGGTCATGGATAGCCTGACTTCCAACCGTTTGTTGCTTAACGTGGCTTCAAGGGCATTGTCGATCAAGTTACCGATGATACTCACTAACTCTTCGCGAGGGATGTGATCGGGAATCTCTTTCATTGAGCTTTCTGGGTCGATTTCGAGGCGTAAACCCAGTTCTTTGGCGCGGTTGTATTTCCCCAGCAAACAGCCCGCGAGGATAGGATCCGGCACGGCTTCAACCATCAGATGAATCAGTGCTTGATGGCTTTGGGTTTCCTGTCCAATGAGTGCCAATGCTTCTTCAGTAGCACCAATCTGAATCAGACCCGCAATGGTATGGAGTTTATTCGAATACTCATGGGACTGACTGCGCAACGTATCCGCATATTGCTGGATTTGAGTCAGCTGCTTACTCACGGCATCGAGCTCGTCTTTACGGCGAAAGCTCGATACCACACCAGTGATTTCGTTGTCCTGAAGCAGGGGGAGACGGTTCACAATCAGGTTTCTGTCTTGTAGCCAAATTTCTCTATCAAAATGCGGTTTGCCGGATTTAAGCACATCCATTAAACGGCTGTCTGGCAGCACTTCTTCAATCGGGCGGTCGGTGAGCTTAGTGTTGGCATCTAATCCCAGTGTTTCAACGGCAGCGCGGTTGAAGGTTGTAATACGTCCTTTGTTATTGACGGCAATGATCCCTTCACGGACGGATTCAAGAGTCGCGTTTCTCTCTTGGAATAATCGACCTATCTGTTCAGGTTCGAGGCCAAAAATCGCTTTTTTAAAGTGGTTAGCAAACCACAGTCCCGTCAAGACACTCAACGAAAAGCTGATGGCGATAACGATATAGAGTGTGGCGATATAGCGGTTGATGATGTCGTCAACGGATTTGAGCAAGAAACCGACCGAGACAATACCGGCGACCTCTTCGCTACTGGAATCAAATATTGGGGCTTTGCCTCTCACTGTCGCCCCAAGGCTACCCGTTGCTTTTTGAATATAGGGTTTTCCGTAAAGCAAGGCGGGCTCATTGTAATCGCCGTCATCGTCATACATGGGTTTACCCACCCGCTCCCAAGATGGGTGGGCGAGTCGTATGCCATTTCGGTCTCCAATCACGACAAACCGGGCGTCATTCACTTCTGCCAGATCAATCGCCAGCGGTTGCAGGTATTCACTGTCTCTTTGTTCTGCGGCTTCAACCACGGCCGGCATGGCGGCAATGGTTTTGGCCACGTTCAAAGCGCGTTGGCTGATTTGTTCGTCGAGAGAATGAGAGAGATAGAAAAGTGCAAACAGACCGATAAATCCAGTTTGCAGCAAGGCCATCATGCCAAGGATCAGCATCATGCGGGTTTTGAGCTTGAGCGCGCGAAGTGAAAACATCCAGAGGTGAAACCTTTTGTTTACGAAAGAGGTCGAGTTCGTGGTTTAAGCATACTCGCTATTATCTATCTACTTGAAATGATGATTCTTTGTTCCTTATCACGCAAGTGAACAATATGAACAAAATGTTTTTAAAGGTTTAAAAAAACATTAAATACACAAGCTTTTCAGATCTGAGGTCACCAAATAGTTTGAAAGAGTAGGGCAAAGATACCGAAACGGCGCATTGCGCTAAAACGCCATCTTGAGCGGAGTTTCGGCATACATCTATCTCGTCCAGAGGACGGAACGACACGAGGAAAAACCTATGATTTCAAATCTGTTCGCCAAAAAACGTTCATTCGTTGCTGCATTGGCGCTCACGTCTGCACTGAGTGCGGGAATAGCTAATGCTGCTGTTGAAGAAGTTCATTTCCTAATCCCTGGTGGTGCAGGTGGTGGCTGGGATGGCACTGCGCGCGGTACCGGTGAGGCATTGTCTAAAGCAGGTCTTGTTGAAACTGTTTCTTATGAAAATATGTCTGGTGGCGGCGGCGGTAAGGCGATTGCGCACCTGATCGAAACAGCTGATCAAGCTGACAACACGCTGATGGTGAATTCAACCCCGATTGTTATTCGCTCACTTTCCAAAGTTTTCCCTCAGTCTTTCCGCGACCTGACGCCAATCGCCGCGACGATTGGTGACTATGCGGCTTTCGTGGTGCCAAGCAGCTCCAAATACCAAACTTTCGCTGAGGTTTTGGCTGACTACAAAGAAAACCCACGTTCTATTGCGATCGCAGGTGGTTCTGCGCGAGGCAGCATGGACCACTTGGTTGCGGCTCAAGCATTCAAAGCAGCGGGCGGTGATCCTAAGAAACTGAAATACGTCGCTTACGATGCAGGTGGTAAAGCAATGGCTGGCATTCTGTCAGGTGAAGCTCAACTGCTGTCTACCGGTTTCTCAGAAGCACTGGCACTCAAAGATGCAGGCGAAGTTCGCATTCTGGCTATGACAGGTCCAGAGCGCTCTCCTGCAGCTGCGGACGTTCCTACTCTGAAAGAGCTGGGTGTTGATGCAGAGTTCACTAACTGGCGTGGTTTCTTTGCCGCACCGGGTTTGTCTGATGCACAAGCGGATGAATACGCTGCAGTACTGGAGAAAATGTATTCGACCGATGAATGGGCGGAAGTTCGTGACCGTAATGGTTGGATCGAAATCTTCAAACCTCGTGCTGAGTTCGTGACTTTCCTTGAAGGTCAGGAGCAAGAAGTGGGTTCACTAATGAAAGAGCTTGGCTTCCTGCGCTAAGCCTCAACAAAAAGGGCTCGGTTCTCCGAGCCCTGATTCAATTTAAGGCCCAAGGATAAGGCCTTATCGCTTTTCAAGATGGACATTGCCGTCTTAATTTGCAGTTCAAGGAGTGTCACATGGTTGTCACTAAAGACCATCTCGGTGGTCTCATATTTCTCATTCTTTCAGTGGCATACGGCTACTACGCGCGTCAAATCCCAATGTTGCCCGGTGACGAATACGAACCTTTCCACGCACAGACTTTGCCTATTGCCTTGTCATATCTGGGCGGTATTTTAGGCGTGCTCATGCTGGTTACTGGGCGAAGAGATGCTGCCTCGAAGTTGTCCCTGACTGGGCTGGATTTCGTGTTGGTGGCGAAACTGCTGATGCTGATTGTTGCATTCGCTTTTGCACTGGAGTGGGTCGGCTTCCTGCTTTCTACTATTTTCTTTTTGGTTGTCGGTTACTGGATTCTTGGTGAACGTCGTCCAAAAACATTGTTCATTGCGTCTGTGCCGTTTGCTGTGGGTATCTGGTTTGTGCTGGCAAAGCTATTAGATATCTATCTCGCTCCAGGGCGCGCGTTTACCCAGTTGTTCGGAGGTTAAGGCTATGTGGGAAGGAATTGCTACGGGCTTAGGCACCGCAACTATGCCTTTTAACATTATGATGGTGGTCGTTGGCTGTTTCGCCGGTACCTTCATCGGTATGCTGCCGGGCCTAGGCCCAATCTCGGCGGTAGCGCTCATGATCCCGATCACTTATGGTCTGGATCCTGCGTCTGGCATCATCCTGATGGCTGGCGTGTATTATGGTGCCGTATTTGGTGGCTCCACCTCGTCTATTTTGATTAACGCCCCAGGTTGTGCGAGTACAGTGGTAACTGCATTCGACGGTTATCCGCTGGCGCAACAACGTCAGGCGGGCAAAGCACTGGCGTTGGCGGCTTACTCTTCTTTCACTGGCGGTACTATTGGCGCAATTATTCTGTTGTTTGCCGCGCCAGCGCTGGCAAAGGTTTCGCTAAGTTTCCAGTCTGCCGACTATTTTGCATTGATGATCCTTGGCTTGACCGCAGTTGCTGCATTTGCCGGTAAAGGTCAAGTGTTAAAAGCGATGGCAATGACCGTATTCGGTCTGATGATTGCGACCGTGGGTACGGATGTTATCACCGGTGCGCCGCGTTTTACGTTCAACAATATCGATCTGATTGACGGTATCAGCTTCCTGTTGCTGGCAATGGCAACTTTTGCTTTGGCAGAAGTGGTGATGACTGTACTGAAAGGCCAGCACAAAGAAGAAGAACCAGATATGGACATGGCGGCGCTTGGCAGCATGAAATTGTCTAAAGACGAAGTGAAAGAAGTTGCACCAACGGTAGCTCGTTCTTCAGTCTTTGGCTTTATCGTGGGTGTGCTTCCCGGTGCAGGTGCAACGATTGCATCGTTCCTTGCTTATGGTTTGGAACGAAACCTTGCCCCAAAACGTCTGAAGGAGAAGTTTGGTAAAGGTGCATTACGAGGCCTCGCAGCGCCAGAATCAGCCAATAATGCAGCATCGACAGGCTCTTTTGTGCCACTGCTAACCTTGGGTATTCCTGGCTCCGGTACAACAGCGATCATGCTGGGCGCTTTGATTGCTTATGGTATCCAGCCTGGGCCGCGTTTATTTATTGATAACCCGGATGTGTTCTGGTCGGTGATCATCTCGATGTACTTTGGCAACATCGTACTGCTCATCCTGAACTTGCCGCTGATCCCATATATCTCACGTCTGCTGGTCATCCCAAGACCGATTCTGATCCCACTTATCCTGTTCTTCTCCATCACAGGGGTGTACCTGGTCAGTTTCAATACTTTTGATATCAACATGATGGTACTGATCACTGTCGTGGCAATATCGCTCAAACTATTGGACTTCCCAATGGCTCCAATGCTACTGGGCTTTATATTGGGCGGTATCATGGAAAACAACCTCAGTCGGTCGCTCATTATCTCTGATGGTAGCTTGAGCTTCCTCTGGGAGAGGCCACTGACGTTGACCATTATGTGCATTTCGGTCTTTGTTCTGTTGTTGCCTTTGATTCGTGCAGGCTTGGAAAAGCTTGGCGTTGGTGTGAAAAGGAGTCAACAGGCGAATGTTCAAATTGACCGAGGTGATGGTTAAAAGGACATAGACTGAAATAAATCTGAGGGCCACCGATGAAGGTGGCTCTTTTATATAAAAATATTGAACACTGTTTTATATTTCTGATAGGGTGACTTGATATGTGATTCAAGTTGTCTTTAATAGACTGACGATACCGCAGGTTTGGGTATAAGATTCAAACCAAACGCCAAGCAATCAAATAGGGAGAGCATGATGAATCCAATGAAAGCACTGGTGCTGTCATTAATGCTTGTGTTGCCTTTAGCGGCGCAGGCAGAGGAAGAAAGTAGCTGGGACAAAGCGAAAGAATCTGCAAGCGAAGCTTGGGGCTCTGCGAAAGAGGCCGGTAAGAATGCTTGGGATGCGACCAAAGAAAAGAGCGGGGAACTGCTCGATAACGCTGAGGAAGGTGGAAGTAACCTTTGGGACAGCGCCAAAGAGAAGAGCTCAGAGCTCTGGAATAAAGGCAAAGAGAAAGGCAGCGAACTGGTCGAAGAAGCAGAAAAGAAAGCTGAAGAAATGCTAGAGCCTGAAGAAACTGAACCTGCGCCAGTTAAACCTCTAAAACCAGAAAAATCTGAGAAATTCAACCAGTCAGCCTGAATGCACGAAAAGGCATAATGAACAGCATTGTGCCTTTTTTCTTAAATCGCCTTACGAACCCCTTCAAGTTCATCCAGTCTGGCCTCATGGCCAAGGATCGCATCAGCCTGTTCTGCAGGTGTCTTTAGTTTTTTTAACGCACCGTCCAACATTAAATCCAACGTGTCGATAGATTTTGCACGACGAAAGAAAATCAGCCATTCGGTACGGTTTTTAGGCGAGGCTTGAGACATGAAACTCCGTTCATATTTTGGTTTTATAATAAGAGCATTTTAGCAAAGCTTGAGCGAGGAAAGGAGTATATTCAAAGCCAACGCGCATTTTTCGGGAATAAATCAATTAAAAGCCAACTTTTTAGACTTTAGGCGCACCGCCTTAGAGTGATTATCTTGTATCCAACTTTATATTTTGTTTCCATGAAATGGTGCCCATAACGAAGAAGTGGATACGTTTCATGATTAAACAAGTTGGCCCTACAGAAATAAAAGAGAAACATAAGTTTGCCTGTCACTGTTGTGGTGTGGAGTTGGAGCTTTCTTTGCCGAATGGTATTGATAAACCTCGCCGTTGTGATTGTTCAATTTGCCGCAGAAAAGGGGCCGTGGTGGCTTCTGTTAAATTGGATGGCATCAAGATCGTCAAAGGGCATGATCTCCTCAAGCTGTATACGTTCAACACACATACTGCAAAACACTATTTTTGTTCAGAGTGTGGTATCTACACACACCACCAGCGTCGCTCAGACCCTTCAGAATATGGTTACAACGTGGGTTGCCTGGAAGATGTTAATCCTTTTGATTTAGGTGACGTTGTCACTAATGACGGCGTAAACCATCCCGCTGACCGCTAAATACAAGGATGCTTCAATGCGTTTAGCCCTGATTTCAGACATTCACAGTAACGTTTTTGCATTGGAAGCAGTGCTGAGTGACATTCGTCGAGAAAATGTCGATGTTATCGTTAATCTCGGCGATATTTTGTACGGACCTATCGCTCCACGTGATACGTTTAATTTATTGATGCAGCATGAGATTGTTACTATTCGTGGCAATCAAGACAGGCAGATTTATGAGGCGCAAGAAGCGGAAATTGCTTCAAACCCGACGATGCAGTTTATTCTGGATGATCTTGGCGCACCGCCCCTCGACTGGATGAAGTCAATGCCACCTACCATGCAATTCAATGAGGATGTATTTTTCTGTCACGGTACACCGAATAACGATTTGGTGTATCTGCTGGAAGATGCGTCAAGCGGAAGCCCGGTATTGAGAAGTGACGACGACATAATGACGTTGCTGGCGGGCAACCCAAGCCACCTAATTTGTTGCGGTCATACCCATTTAGCAAGATCAGTTTCGACGCGCAGCAATCAACTCATCGTTAACCCTGGCAGTGTGGGACTTCCCGCCTACAAGGATGACGAGCCTTGGGTTCATGCGATGGAAAGCTTTAGCCATCATGCTTCATACGCAATTGTAGAAGGTGAGGGTGAAAGTTGGAGCGTGAGCCACAAGCGAATCGATTACGATGTTCGCAAAGCCGTTGAAGCTGCAAAAAGCAGAAATCGTGATGACTGGGTTTCGTTCCTAAGCACAGGACGTGCAGTTAACTGAGCAACGCGATTTCGCCGCCTATTAAACAAATTAGGGGACCTTAATGGCTAACAAATATCAGTTCTTCACCATTCCAAATTCGAAGAGACAGAAATTTACTTATTTGGACATGGCTTCAAACACCTTTCTGAAAGAAAAGGATGCTCTGCTGGCACAGGGTTATGAAGTAGAAGATGACTCGATATATGCAGATTCAGCACAGGAAGCGGTAGAAAAGTACAAATCAAATTACATCTATGCGCTTGAGGAATATAACGCTTCAACCAATCCGTACTACAGCCTGATTCTTATATACAAATGGCTTAAGGGTTTGTTTGTACGAGCTAAATAAGAACGAAAGAAAGTAAAGCAGCATAAGGAGGCGTTTCGCCTCCTTTTCTGATCATGGCGTACCGATGACGAATTCACGCTCGATGATATTAGTGGCTTCGCCCATTGTCCCTGATTTGGCATCAAACGGAGAGCGAATGGTATTGCCGGAAATATCTTCCAATTCGGGACTGACGATAAGTTTATAGTGCCCACTATGCCATGCCGTTTCCGGGGTCAGTGTCCAGGTGCGATCTTCGCTGACCAGCTTTCCTCTAAGGGTTTCTCCATCAGGACCTTTCAATCGAATGAGTCGCTGAGCTGCGTATCGGTCGATGATTCTGTCGAATGTCACCACAAGTGGTTGCAACCCGTTTGCTGGTGGTGTGTTCAATTCCCAATCGGCGGGTACGATGGCGTGTCGCTCAGGTGCCATCACATCAAACTCAATGATCTGGTCTTCCCCGATTGCTTTTCCTACCGCGTTTTTCATAGACCCAGAGACAACAAGTCGATATTGGTTACCTTCTACCAATGGAGCACCAGCATGTACGTTTGGTCCTACCGACTGTTTAACCCGGCCTGGGTCAAATAAAAGCGTGACCCTGCGTTGTTCGCTATCCCAAAGCTCGGTGTAGAGGTTGAGAAACGGGTTGATCACTTTGCTGCCGTCTTCGCGTTCAAGCCGAATATGACTTTGGACTTGTCCTCGAGCCATTGGCTCCGAAAAATAAAGGTAGAAACGAAGGGTGTTGGCAGGAATAGCGGATTGAGAAGGGGTGTAGCTAAGCAAAGCTGCCTGAGCAGTGCTTACTGCCGAAGAGAAAAAGAGCACGACAAAAAATATTTGTCGTGCTGCTGCGTTTAGGAAAGTCATGCTTAGTATTTAACAGGTGGCAATGACTTATAGCCGAATGGATCCGGACCGTCAGCCCAGTTCATTTCTACAACGTGGTCAGCGCGGTCGAAAAAGAACGGTAATGGCAGGGTGTGCAAATCGATACCGCCAACTTCTTCAGGGTTACGACGGATAGTCGCTGCCCACTGATCGTTGATGAGATCAAGATGCAGTGTTCCACTCATTGGCAGTGGGAACTGATAGACACCAGCAACCTGGAAAACAGGTTTTACGCCCTCTCCGGATGGCATCGCTTCCGCTGTCGCAATCGCTTGTAACGGAATTTGCGCAGCACTGCGGTTTGTGTTCGTCACAACCACATAGTCGTTGTTGTCCATGCCACTAGTGAAAGATACGATATCAATAGGGGTGTTACCGTAGCCCATCTCACCAATCATGGTTCCCCGCACTTGCGCACCATCTTTCAGCTCGTCGAGAGGGATCCTAACGATAGGCGTACAGGCGTAAATAGCGATCAGCGTTGGCTTGCCATCCAGTTCACGGATGGTTTGCGTGATAATCGGTGCGCGGGTCTCATACTGAGCATGAACAGCGTGCCAGATTTCAATTGAAGTCGTGTTGACTTCACCCTTGAATGGGAAAGGAATACGACGCAGTTTCGAAGAAAACACTTCATTGGAAACACCAGCTACGAAGATTTCACCGTTGTAATAATCAATGTCCGTAATGGCCAGTGAGTTCAGTGGTTGACCGAATTCCAGCGTTTCCTTGGTAGGCACTGGACCGACACTGATAGAAGTGTGCTTAGCTGATTTCAGGTTCACCTTCTCTAACTTGCCGTTATCTACTTTCAGAATGACAGGCTTTGGTTTAGGACCGTGTCCTTTGTGGACAGAAAGATAGATTTCACCAGATGGTTGGTGCACAACCATGTCGTTAATAGAAATATCCTCAGGTGACGCGCCAAGTAGTTTTGCGATCTTCTGGTCTATATTTTCGACGACAGTTCTACCTTCAAAGCTCTGAGCTCGACCCCATTGGTAGCCACTATGGTCTTCAAAAGACTTTTCTGGCAGGTCAAAGGCATGGACAACGCCCGCTTTACTGTCACCAACGAAAAGAACATTTTTGCTGTCGAACGCCAATGCGCCCGCTGATTGCATGACTTTATCTTTTGCCAGTGCAGGTTGAGTAAGGGCAAGTGCAATCCCTCCCATCAACGCAAAGGTTTTTATTTTATTCTGAAGCATTGAAAAATCCCTTTTTTATATATGAGAGCAAGGTGTATTAGCTTAACCGAAAATAATGAAATACTTTCTTCTCGAAAACGGGACTAAGCGTTTTTAATTTCAGCAAGATCAGTTAACTAGTCATATGCGATACGGCTTTTTATTCAGCTATTAATAATCATGCATATGACAAAATAACCCTAGTCAACAACTTGTGGCCTTGCCAAAAGAGTCATGCTTTGGAGGGGAGAGATGCTCTCAGAAAATAAGAAAGCCCCCAATATGGAGGCTCTCTGAATGTCATTAAGATTCTTAGATCAGGCTGGTTTGTCAGATGAAGGAGTAAGCTGCCCTGACGCCATGTGAAGGTGTACATCTTGTTGTGGGAACGGGATAGAAATGCCTTCTTTGTCGAATCGGATTTTCACTTCTCTTGTCACATCCCAGTAAACATCCCAATAGTCATCGGTTTTCACCCAAGGGCGAACAATGAAATCAACCGAAGAGCTGTTCAACACATGCAATTTGATCATGGGTTCTGGCGCGCGCAATACGGCAGGGTGGCTGGTGATAATGTCAGTCAGTACTTTTTCTACAAACTCAATATCGTCGCTATAGCTGACACCAAAGACCATATCGACACGTCGAACCCGCTCATGAGTGACATTCTTAATCACATCGCCCCAGATCCTGCTGTTCGGAACGATGATGATTTGGTTATCGAAGGTTTTTATGGTGGTGTTCACCAAGCTCATATGGCTTACCTTGCCTTCAACGCCACCTGCCTGAACAAAATCTCCCACATCAAATGGACGATATATCAAGAGCATCATACCTGCTGCGAAGTTAGAAAGGGTATCTTGCAGAGCGAAACCGACGATAACACCAGCAATACCGAAACCCGTAAGAATAGGCGTGAGGTTCAGACCAATCTGGGAAAGGGCAATCAGAATACCGATAAACCAAACCGCTTTACCGGACATGGAAATAAAGAAGTCCTGCATTAGCACTGAGAACTTCAGGTTCTTCGCAGCCACCGCTTTTTTCACTACCTTACGTGTTAGGTTAGCGATTTGTCGGGCAATCAGTAGGATGATCAAAAAGACGATAAGCTGGAAGATATGTTGTGGTGCGTTTTCAACGAACCAGTTCCAGAACTTGCTCGACCAGGTTTTGATGATGGAAAGCAGGACATCACCACTCAACAAATCTTGCGTCACACTCCCCGTCGCTTCAAAGTAAAGGCGCTTATATTCAGCCGTTTCAATCCCAACCTTATCAGACAGCTCAATCATCACAGAAAGACTGCGTGTAGTAATAGCCATGCGACGTTGTGTAATAAGCTGCCTCAGCTGAATGGTCGCTTTTTCAGATTCCGGCGCAACTTTCAGTTGTGCGTCATCAGCACTGAGTTGTTGGCGTATGTACTCTACATTGGCAGCAACCTGTTCTGTCCGGCGATTGATTTCAAGTTTGAATGCTTTTTCCGCTTTTTCGTCAATAGCGTTGAGTTTTTTCAGCCAATCAATGTTCTGAGCTTGCTCTTCATACATGCTGTCGAGGTATTTGCGGGATTCTTCGTAATCAGAAAGTACCGAGAATTTGTCCTCACTTTTTGCTTCGCTCAACTGATCCGAAAGCGTGGAAGAGCGTTCAGTCAGATACTTAATGCCTTGGTCTGCATATTTCTGTTGCTGTTTGATTTGCTTGATCAGAAATGCCCGATCGAAGCTGTCGTTTTTCACACCACTGGCAACCAATGCCCGCAACTCTTCGTTTTTCTGAAACATTTGTAGTTGCAATGCCAGTTTATCTTCACCGCTGGCTTTGCTCTGAAGGGCGACGAGCTCACCAAGCTCTCTGTGTAGGTTGCCGACTTGGGTTTGCCATTGGCTTGAAGCATTTGGTCTTTCTGCTGGCGGTGACGCCGTTTCGGCGTTTGCAAAGCTGACAAAGGAAAAGGAGGAAAGAAAGAGTATAAAAGGCAGAGTAAATCCGGCACACCAACGGGGGATCATGAACGTCTCTCCAGCATAATAAATATTGATTAGGTAGTATGGCACTTAGCATTCGTGCAAGCACTGTATGTCGATCTCACATTTGAAGATTTTCCTAGATATCCCAAAACTATATGAAAGAACTAGATTTTCTCTGTCATCGCTTTGTCTGAATACAGAAAAATCTAATGACGAATTATTCGACTCTCCGGCATTTGAGTCGCTGGGTATGAGATGAAAACGAGCATTTATTTACAGACTCAGGTTTAGCTGAAATACGTTGAATATACAGTACTAATTTTACCTAACTTTACACTGGGCTGATTGTGTAGTGTTCAGCTTGAGCGCAAGATATACCCCAATTCAATGAGGATATGGAGAGTTGAAAAATGAGTTCGTCGTCTTTGTCTAAGCCGACCAGAATGTTTCACTGGGGTGTTGCGATATTGTTCATCGCGGTTCTCGCTTTTGGTTTGTATGTTGAAGACTTACCAAGAGGCCCAGAGAAGGGTGAGATGATTGGCCTGCATAAATCTTTTGGTTTTTTCGTTTTATTGCTGGCTTCTGCACGTATTGTCTGGCGCTTTAAAGAAGGCCCGATTCCAGTCATCCCAGGCTCACCAGGTTGGCAAGAAAAAGCAGCCAAGGCGGTTCATCATACCTTGTTACTTGCAACGCTATTGATGCCAATATCAGGTATTGCTATGTCAGTCGGCGGTGGCTTTGGTTTGTCTGTATTTGGTATGCCTCTGATTCCAACAGGCGACAAAATCGAATGGCTTGGTCAAGTGGGACATGTTACCCATGGTGTATTGGCAAACATTGTGATTGCCACGCTGGTTCTGCATATCTCTGGTGCGCTCAAACACCATATTATCGATAAGGATGAGACCCTAAAGCGCATGCTGGGTAAATCTTAACTGTTCTACACGCCAGTCATTTGTATGGCTGGCGCTGAGTATTTCTACTGATAATCGAGACACATCTTCACTTTTTCTTTCTCTGGTGTTGGTAAGCTACTGATTGAGTATGCACAGTTCGTAGTCGTGCTTTTTCAAAACATTGGAAGGGAAAACGATGCGAAGAATCATCTTCAACCAAAAGGGTGGTGTAGGTAAATCCAGTATAACGGTTAACCTTGCGGCGCTGAGTGCGGCAAGTGGCAAGAAAACACTGCTTATTGACCTCGATATTCAAGGGAACAGCAGCCATTATCTGGGTGTAGATATCAATGCTAAGAACGACAGAACGATTGCTGATCTTCTCGATCAAACCGTTTCTTGGTTTTCAGTTTCGACCCCCATCAAAAATTTCCCTCAAGCAACGGCTTACGAAAACCTCGATATCATTCCTTCAAGTCCGAGGCTTGCTACCTTGGAGCCTGAGCTCGAGCGACGCTACAAGATATACAAGCTACGTGATGCATTAGATGAGCTGGAAAAAGAATATGAGCGCATTTACATCGACACGCCGCCTAATCTTAACTTCTACAGCAAAGCGGGACTGATTGCGGCACACAAGCTGCTGATCCCATTTGATTGCGATAGCTTCTCTCACCAAGCTCTTTTGACCTTGATGGATAACCTTGCTGAACTTCGTGATGATCACAACCGCAAACTGATGCTGGAAGGGGTAGTGGTCAACATGTTCAACGCCCAGGCGAAGTTCCCAGGGCAAATAATTGAGAATGTGAGAGAGTTGGGTTTGCCTTTGTTGGAGCCATTTATTCCGCAGTCAGTGAAAATGAAAGAGTCGCATTACCACCAAAAGCCGCTTGTTCACTTTGCGCCAAAACACAAACTCTCTGAGAGTTTTCATGCACTATACGAACAACTCGAGAGTCCAGTTGAAGAACCAGTACGTGACAAAACAGCGTAACCTTTGACAAAGTTACATAAAGGCGTAACATTTAATCATGTTACTTATATGTGTAACTTGGGGGTTGCATGAGCATCAGCACGGCCGGTGTGATCACCGGAGATTTGGTTGGTTCCACAGAAATGGAAGAAGCACTGCGTCGCCAATGTATTGAGGCGATAGAGCAGTGCTTTTCCCTCTTTGGAGAAACCGCTCAAGGTGAAATCTATCGGGGCGATGCGTTTCAAATCTATACCGTCGAACCCGCTATGCTGGTGGAGATAGCAATCAGGCTAAGACTTTCTCTCATCGCCTTGGGACAAGATGCCAGATTATCATTGTCTGTGGCAGAGGCGACTGAGCGGGAACTGCCAGTGCGAATGGCGAACAACTCTGAAGCCTTTACGTTATCCGGTAGAAACTTAGATGCGATGAAAAGTGCCAGATTAGCGTTTTCTTCGAACAGCGAACCTTTCAGTAGTGATGTGAAAATCGTCCTCGCGTTTCTCGATGATCACTTAAGCCAATTGACGTCTAAGATGGCTCAGGCTTTGCTACTTTGGCTTGATAACCCATCAAGGCAGCATACTGAATTAGCAGAGAAATTCGGGATAAGTCGAAGCGCGTTCACAAGAATCATCAACCGTGCCAATTATGGACGCATTGAAGAAACGCTCAAATGGTATGCTGGCAGGTTAGTTAGATATCAAAGGGATTGAGTGTTTTGTTGACCTTATTACTGGTGTTGGTGGTCATCCACATATTCTCTGAGTTTTATCTGTTCCCGGTGTTGGGCAGTAAACTGCAGGGATTGATTCTGGTAGCGGCTTTGCAAGCAGGCTTAGCGCTTATCGCTTTCATCATTGTGGGAACGCCTCTGCTAGCTGCTTTTATCGCGACACTGGCACTATCTGCACAATATGCTGTCTTAAGCCACTGCATGACCATGCCTCCCGAGCGGCTCCGCGGAATGCTGCTCAAGCTCACTTTGCACATTGCTCTGATCGCACTTATTACGGCTTTCACAGTGACAACTGATCAGCGCCATGCTGCATGGGAAGCGGTTGTATCCGCCAAATGGCAAACCTTGCTTTGTTGGGGGCTGGCTTATCTGCTTGCGCTCAAACCCTCTTCTTCTGCAATTGCACTGATTTTGCAGAATTGGACGCTGGAACTAACTCCGACTGAAGATGCCGCAACCAATCGCCCCTTAAAAGAGGCTGGAACCTTCATTGGCTACTTTGAGCGCACACTGATTGTGACCTTTGTTCTTTGGGGTCAATTGCCTGGCGTCGCTCTAGTCTTGGCTGCTAAATCTGTTTTCAGATTTGGGGACCTTAAAGATCACGGCAGCAGAATGTTCACCGAGTATGTGATGCTGGGAACCTTTGCAAGCGCCATGTTTGGTATAGGCTGTGGTTTGCTGGGTGATTATCTCGGAAAACTGTGATAATCCGATATTGATGAAATAAAGGCACCGCGTAGGTGCCTTTTTCAGTTTTAGTTGTCGCTATTAATGCGCCAGTTTTTCTACCTGACGTTGTTTCCAAATGGAAGCGCCGATACCTATCGCCAGTGAACTCACGATGACACACAGCGACACAGGCGTCGCGATAGCAAATGGTGTGTCGATAAGCAGCATTTTCACACCAATAAAGCACAGCATGAAAGCCAGGGTATGGTGTAGGTAAGCGAACTTGTTCAACATGCCGCCCAGCACAAAATACAGGGATCGGAGGCCAAGCATCGCGAAGACGTTAGCCGCCAGAACCAGATACGGTTCTTGAGTGACGGCGAAAATCGCAGGGATTGAGTCCAATGCGAACATCACGTCGGTCATGGCAATGACCATCACCACCACCAGCATTGGCGTAGCAAGAATGCCTACCGCATCGCGGATGAACATCTTATTACCGTGGTAATCCATGCTCACACGCAAGAAGCGTTTTACCAAACGCACAGCAAAGCTGTCTGAGAACGACTCTTTTTCTTCGCCATGTTGGCGCCACATTTGTACGCCGGTCCAAATCAGGAAGAAACCGAACAGATACAGAATGACATGGAACTTGGCAATCAACGGTGCGCCAAGAGAAATCATAATTCCGCGAAGGATCAGCGCCCCCACAATACCCAGCATTAGAATGCGGGGAACATTTCTTTCAGGCACTTTGAATTGGGCAAAAATCAGTGCGAAAACGAACAGGTTGTCGACACTGAGCGATTTTTCTAGCAGATAACCGGTAACGAATGACGTTGCCGCTTCACCATTGGTTAAGCCGCTATTGGGTGCCATGTGTGGCCAGAAGAAATAGATCGCGGCAGCAAAGGCAAATGCCAGCGCAAACCAGAAAACACTCCAGACAGCAGCACTACGGAAACTGATTTTTCCGCGGGTTAGCAACAAGTCGATGCCAAGCATCAGAAGTGTGAGAACTAACAGGCCTTCATAACCTGAGAAAAGTTCGCTTAGGAACATGATACCTCCAGCATGCGGAGGTCGCAGGAGAGGGGGATCGCCTGACCAACCGCACAGCTAAAAACGAAAGTTAAAGCAAGTGTGTGCGTTGGTCTTGTCAAAACACTCTGTGTGAATGTTCTCGCGTGCCGGAAGCGATAAGCTACGGGATGACGACAGCGCGACAAAGTGACTACTCCCCAAAACGCCGCCATAGTAGTGCTTTTCCTCCAAATAAAAAACAAAAATTTTCGGGAACTTTCTTTGCGTATTTAGTAGTCATAACAGTTTGCAGTGACCAAAAAATAAAAGGGAAGATAAATGAAAAGACGCACTTTCATACAAGGGATAGGAATTGCTGCCATCACCTTTCCTGCCTGGGCCGAAGATAGAAAAACACCTAGCCAACAAGAGGGGCCGTTCTACCCCGTTAAAGAAATACCAGTGCGGGAGTCGCTGATTCTGAACGCAGACTCGTTAGTGGGCGAATCAATGCATTTGGAAGGCAAAGTGTTCGATACCAATGGCAATGCACTTGTGGGCATCAAAGTCGAAATTTGGCAGTGTGATGGTGTGGGGCTCTATGATCACCCTCGTCAAAATGATACTGAGAAATTTGACCCCGCATTTGGCGGCTTTGGTGCAGCAATCACAGATGCGGAAGGAAACTACCAGTTTCAAACCCTTTACCCTGTGCCTTATACGGGAAGGCCACCACACATACATGTCAAACTTTGGAATGGAAACAAGGAACTGCTGACAACACAGCTCTACTTAGAAGGACAAACAGGTGGAGGTTGGTTCAGTCGAGAAAGAGAAAGGCTGCAGATTTCTCCGCAGCCTTCCGGTGACACTAAGCTAGCCAGTTTCAATTTTATGGTTTAAATATTGAACTTGGCGATGGCAGTCGACAACTGTTGGTTAGAAGCTGCCAGTTGCTGAACATTCGACAGCGTTGCTTCACCGCTTTGATTAAGTTTCTCCACCATATCCCTGATGCTGGCAATACTTTGGCTTATCTCGTTCGAAGATTGGCTTTGAGCTTTGGTGATATCAGTGATGGTGCTATTGAGCGTATTGATTTCATTGACTGACGCCGCCATTACATCGAGGTTGGTGTCAACAACGTCAGCTTTCTCAACGGCGAGCATGCAGCTCTTCTTGGTATTTTCTATTGCATGAACCGCATTTTCCGTGCCTTCATTGAGCTTAGAAAGCATATCATTAATTTCAGATGTACTTTCCTGTGTGCGGCTCGCCAGAGCACGCACTTCATCAGCAACCACTGCAAATCCTCGTCCTTGTTCACCGGCGCGTGCTGCCTCAATGGCTGCATTCAATGCAAGCAGATTGGTTTGTTCAGCAATATCACCAATCACCCCCAGTACCGATGCTATCTTCTCCGAGTTGGCGCTCATGGCCTGAATATCCGCTTCCATATCTGAAATTTCCTGGAGAAGGGAATTTACGCTGTTTACAGACTCTTTAACCTGATGCTTCGAATCGGACGTTTGTTGATTGGTACGTTGAGTACAGGCCAGTGCTTCTGACGCACTTTCAGCCACAGAATCCACCGTGGAATTCATGTTTTCAATGCGGCCAACAACCTGCTCAGTCACTTCACTGTGATGGGTGAGGGTGTGATGATTGCTCTCGGTTTGGCCTTTCACCTGATCGACTTCACTGGATATGTTGGTTGTTGCCTGGGAGATACCGCCAACGATATCGCGAAGGTTTTGGGAGACCTCATTGATACCGCGCGCAATCACACTAATTTCGTCTCTGGTGGTGACTGGAACCTGGGCCGTTAAATCCCCCTGCGCAAGCTTCTTCATGGCTCGCATGATTGGCGACAGTGGTCTGAGTAGCTTGTTAACCAAAAACATCACCAGAGCTGAAACCAGCAGTACTTGAACCGCTGCAAAGATAAGTGAGTCTGTTCTTGCTGCGTTCACCGTCTGAAAAGCGAAAGCTTTATCAACGGCGACAGCGACGTACCAAGGTGTTCCTTCAACCGCCTGAATGTTGAAAAGGTAAGGGGTGGTACCGATGGACATTTCGCTCACTTCGAAAGACTGAGCGATAGCTGGTAAGGTTTCAGCGCTTATCTGCTTTGTAAGCTCACTTGCTGGTTGCAGTGTCATGCTGTCATCCACACTGGCAAGAATAGTGGCGTTGTTATCAAACAAGATTGCCTGAGTGCTCTCGCTACTGATGCTTTTGATGTACTCAATAAGCTGGGTAATGTTGATATCACCTGCAACGACGCCTTGTTCACCGGAAGCACGTGTGTATTTCTCAGCAATAGTGACAACAGGTTGGCCACTTGAAGAGTCTTTATAGGGTTTGGTGATGATAGGCCCTTCCGTACCCGATGCCTGAATATACCAAGGGCGCTGTCTTGGGTCGTATCCTGCTTTAGATGGCTTCGCGTTATAACGAATCATCTCTCCGCTTGCGGTGCCCACATAAACAGACTGAAAGTTACCGGATGCGCGGGCTTGGTCCAAATACGCGTAGATGGGCTGGCTTCCAGCGTTAAGGTCGCTCCTCTGAGCGCTTTGGATGATGCCGATGCGCGGTTGAATCCAATTTTGAATCCCTTTTGCAGTGGCAATGTTTACAGAGTCGATATATTGGGCGACTGAGTTCTGGGTATAGTTCATCAGCTGTTGGTCTTGGCGTGTAAACTGCACCGCTGCAACAATGATGATGATGAAGGCAATCGCGAGGGAGAGCTTGCTCTTGATAGAACGTGGCATAGCGCTGTCTCTTTTTTGTGATTGGTGTTAATAAAGCTTAACAATCAGCATAGGACAGGGCAGGAGATCATACCTAACTGGAAACTCAATTAGTTAACGATAAATGAAGTCATGGCTTGGCATCCAAAAAAGCGAACGCCGGAATGCGTTGCAAAAGCGGTTAAGGGCCAGCGTGATATTGGCGTAGCAAAAAGTGACAACATCCGGCCCTTTGTGTATGTTCAACAACTGGTTAAGAATCAGAATATATGGACATAGAATCAGTTGGCTATTCCCTCGATTAAAATCAGTTTGCTTTCGTTATCTTTCCTACTGGTTGGCTGTGACTCCCCGCCAGACAGCGTACCAATCTCTCAACAAAATCACTGTGAGGGAAAATCCGCGATAGAGCGCCAATCTCTCTCATCCTACTTAGCCCCTTACAAAGACCAACTGAGCGACAAAACTGGCGTTTATGTGTTAGAGCAGGGCGCGGAAGCCATGATGTCTAGGGCTTGGTTGACTGAAAGCGCAGAGAAATCCATCGATATCCAATACTTTATTTTCTCTGTGGACAACATCGGGTTGATAGCCAGTGACATGCTGGTAAAGGCCGCTGAGCGGGGCGTAAAAGTCCGAGTCCTCGTTGATGACATCATGATTGAAGCCCGTGGCGATGAACTGTTGATGTTGGCGGGTCATGAAAATATCGAGATCAAAATCTACAACCCCAACGTGAATATCGGGAAGAATCTTGCTGAAAAAGTGAAGGTACTGCTGACTGATTTCCATGGTTTGAACCAAAGGATGCACAACAAAATATTTGTGGTTGATGATCAGGTGGCCATTACTGGCGGGCGCAATATCGCAGACGAATACTTTGGGTTCGACCATGCCTATAACTTCAGAGACAGAGATGTGTTCTTAGCAGGAAAAGAAGTGAGAACGCTGACAACCTCTTTTGAAGAGTATTGGAATAACGATTTAAGCGTGAGCGTTGAAAAGCTTTTCCCTGAGGATACTTTCCCGAAAAATCCTGACTTCTCTCGCTTGCACGCTTATGCATGTAATCCAGAAAACTTTAACCCAGAAATTCGCGCTGAAATCGAAAAAGTACCTGAGACATTTCGTTATCTGGAAGAGCTGGGTAAGTTCAGGTTCATTGAAGATGTTGAATACATCTATGATAAGCCGGGTAAAAACGATAAGAGTGAATTCTTGGGTGGAGGCAGTGTCACGCAAGATAAACTGGTTGAACTTGCCGACAGTGCGAAAGAGAGCATCTTGATACAAACCCCTTACCTGGTGACAACAGCGCGCGACAGGGTATTTTTAAAAGAGCTTGTTGATCGTGGCATATCGATCAAAATCCTCACCAATAGCCTTGCATCCAATGACAACCTTGAAGCGTTCAGTGGTTATCAAAGAGATCGCAAAGCACTGCTTGGTACCGGCGTTGAGATATATGAATTTAAACCTGATGCCAAGGTAAGACAGAGGGTGATGACAGAGCATATGGTAAAGCGTTTGCCTACTCAGCCTGTCTTTGGGCTTCACGCAAAAACCATGACCATTGATGACCATACAACGGTGATTGGTACCTACAACCTCGATCCGAGAAGTGCAAACCTAAATACCGAAAGTATTACCATCGTAAGATCAGAGGCGATAACCAAGGATGTTCGCCGAGCAATGGAAGTGGAGTTAGAACCTGAGAATGCATGGCGAATTACTGAAGATTTCAACCCAGACGATACCGTGTCTACCTCAAAACAGTTAAAGGTGAAACTGCGAAGAATTGTGCCTAAAGACATCCTTTAATGTTGCCTCCGAGAAGGGTTAGAGTCTGACTAGTTAAATAAAAAAGCACCTCATGAATTGAGGTGCTTTTTTATTTAACTAGTCAGTGTGCTAAAACTGATTTTTGAACGCAGTGCTAGCTAGCATGTGTAAAGGCGAAGAACCTTGCTTACTTCATTAATTCTACGTTCGAAGCTTGCAATAGATGCGCGTTCTTTGACGGTATGGTCGCCATCTCCGAAGGGCCCAAAACCGTCAAGCGTTGCGACACCTGCACCTGATACTAAATTAGCGTCACTGACACCGCCGCGTGATTCGGTTGCCAATGGGTAGCCAATTGCTTGCTCAAATGCGTTTAACAAGGCTTTTTGCGCCGGACTTGGAATCATCACGTCTCGTTGAAGACCACCAGACAGGGTTGCTTCAACCCCCTCTACTTTTGGATTCAGCGCGATCTCTTCGATACTCCTTAAAATCTTTTCTTGTTCATGGGAAGTGGTAAAACGTGCCTCGACGAGTAGGTTGGCGTTCGGAGATATGGTATTCGCACCGATTCCCCCCTCCATTTTCCCCACGTTCACCGTCGTTCCTTGATTAAGGTCTGTCAGGGAATTCAAAGCGATAAGCATTCGGGCAGCGGCAAGGTTTGCATCTGCGCCTGAGGTATAATGGTTACCTGCATGCGCTGCTTTGCCAGTCAATTGGACTTGATATGTGGCCACGCCTTTCCTTCCAATGACCACTTCATGATTGACTCCGGCAGCCTCAAAATCGATGCATGCATCGTAATTGTTTGCGATGGATTTTGTGAGGTACCGGCTGTCATCACTGCCGGTTTCTTCATCACTGACGAGCAGAAAGTCGATATTAGTAATGGAAATACCATCATTCACCAGGCTTCTTAGGGCTTCGATAGCGACAAAGTTGCCTCCTTTCATATCACAGACGCCAGGACCATAAACCCATTCTTCATCTTGGCTAAAAAGTTCAAAAGTACCGGGTGGAAAAACAGTATCAAGGTGGCCGAGAAGAAGAAGGCGTGGTTTGTCAGATTTAACGGGGGTAAAAAACAGTAGGTGATTCCCCACACTCTCACGCTTATATACTTCTGATTTAAAACCCAATGAGGTCATAAAAGATTGTATTAAACGACCATGCTTGTCTACACCCTCTTTGTTCTTTGTCCAAGAGTTTATTTCTACCATTGCCTTTAAATCATCAAAATTTAACATTTCTAATCCTATCTCACTGATTTTTACCGCATAACTTACTGAATAAAAACATTTTAACCACAAGCAAATATGCAATATGATTTTAATATAGTGATGCAAGAGTATGTATTAAAAGTGACAGCAAATCTAAGTTGTAGGCTGAAAGAATCCACTTAAGTTTTATTGATAAATCAATAAATTTGACACTTAGAGGCTAGGTAAGATGCGTAACAAAGTTGGATTGTGGATATACGAAAATGGTGGTGGTACTGATATTCAGCAGAAACTTATAAAAACTCTGAATGATAAAGATATTGACTGCATAACAGGTGTTGATCTGTCTATGGCATTTGCGAAAGAGGGAACGGTTTACTGTAAAGGCTATGATCTGGCTAACTTGGATTTATTTTTTTCATACAACGCAGGTCAGCAAACGCCCTATCAAGTTTACCTCTATCAGACAATCGATAGCATGATGCCGATGATTAATAACTTCGCCGCATTTTCGTTGTCGGAAGATAAGTTTAGAACCGCCCATAAACTTAAGCTTGCGGGTATCCCTACCACTGATTATATCGTTTGTAATCGAGACAACATTGACCAGATCAGCGACCAATTAAAACGATGGAATGGTAGGGCGATCTGTAAACCAGTTAATGGCTGGGGCGGTAATGGGATCATTAAAATCGAGCATGAGCGTGATTTACGTTTATTGAAGCCTTTCATTGAATCTCAGCCCAATATTCAATTTTACCTTGAGCGTATCATAGAAAACGATTTTTCTGATTATCGAGTGGATATTGTCGATGGTAAATTTGTTGCTTGTTATGGAAGAAAAGCTGCACCAGGAAGCTGGAAAACGAATATCTCTAGCGGTGGTAAAGTCATCCTAAGAGAGCCTATTCCTGAAGTCGTTCACCTGGCTCAAAGAGCTGCTTTTGTCACTGGTTTAGAGATTGCCGGTGTCGACATCATTTACGACATTGAATATCAGCAATACGTGGTGATTGAGGTGAATGGGATTCCTGCTTTCGCTACGCCGGAGCAAGAGGCGTTAGGCCTCAAATTTAATAACACAAAAATCAACTATATTGCCGATCTGATTGAGTCGTCGATCAGGCCTGTTACGACCAACGCTCAGTCAGCCAGCGCAAGCTTAAACAGCGGAATGATTCACTTACCATCCCCAGAAGATGCGCAAGCTACATTGACTCATAAAGTTTCTATTCATCCTGCAGAAAGCAATAACTCAACAACAAACGCTGACCATCCAACAAACGATAGCTTCGAGGAATTCGCACTATGAGCGCAAAAGCAACATCACGCCCTAAGATTGGCTTACTTTATTTGGATTACGTACTGCGCTTTTTTGACCGTTCGAACTTTAAGGGGTGGCCAGATAAAATCGAACATGTTGTTTACCACTGGGGAAATGATAAGCAGCGTTTTATCAATGAGGTAAAACGCAAAAAGATACAAGTATTGATTGGTAATGTTCCCGCAACGGCCTACGAGACTTTCCGCGAAATCAGCCGAGAACTGCCCGACGTACAATTTGTTCCTTCGCTCGATAGCCAGTTTTGTAACAAATCCAAAGAGAACGTCACTCACTTTTGTCGTAAGCACGATTTGCCCGTACCCAACACAGAGGTTTTTTATGACGTTGCTCAGGCGCGCAAATACCTAAAAGCGACCGATTATCCCAAGATTGTCAAGCGATCTTATGGTCCGTCGAACTATGGCGGCTACTTTGTTCACAAAGTGGATTCAGAGAAGGAAGCGCTGCAACTTTTTGCGGACAAGCGTTATTACCCAGCCTATATCCAAGACTTTGTGCCAATGAAGGCGGATATTCGCGTGATGCTTATTGGTCACCAGCCAGTTTGCGCGTTCTGGCGTCGTCCACCAGAAGGTGAATGGCTAACCAATACGAGTCAAGGCGGCAGCATGGACTATCAAGCCGTTCCTCAAGAGGTATTGGATGTGGCAGTGAAAGCCTCTAAAGCGGCCAATGCGGAGTATTGGGCATGTGATATAGCAGTGAGTATGGACGACCAGTACACAATACTTGAGTGTGCTAGCGCTTTTGCTGCTTTCCCTTATATACGTGATTGGATAGGGCAATATCTGATGTGGCTTTTTGCGCCAGGCTCCTTTAGAAAGCCCCATTATGAGCACCGTAACTGGGAAGAGCTGGGGAAAATTGCGCCATCACTGCTGAGAACGATGCGCCATCTTAGTTTCGGAAAAGCAACTGAATCTACCGATACGGGTGAGCTGGCACCGAACAGCGAGTTTTATCCATTGGTTCGCACTCATACTATGTTGGGTGAAGAATGGCCGAGTGAAATTTGGAATAAGCAGGGGTTATTGCCTCACCAATCTTTTTCTGTTGAGTCACACAAGCCACTGTGTGAACAGGACAGTGGTATTGAGAGTCTGGTTACGTTTGATATTGCAGTAGATGCTGAACCCAATGACGGAGCAAATAGGGATTCGAACCACGAATCATTATCAGAGGAGCAACTCTTGGCTTTCCTCATGAGTGTCAAAGGCATTGGTAAAAGATTGGCTAGCACCATCATTGAGCAATTCGGGGTTCAGGAAACGATCTTTATGCTTAACCATGCCCCTCAACGCTTAACCGAAGTATCAGGGTTAAAGCAGAAAAAATGTGATGCGATATACCTGCAGTGGCAGTCGAGACGCATTGCAGAGCTTGCTGACATCGAGGCCGTGTGATGAAAAAGCAATACTTTTGCTATCGCCAGACCCAGGAATTTTTGGAGCAAGCTGCGGCATCACACCCGGAATTAATCCAGTTACAGAGTATTGGAGAAACCCACGAAGGCAGGCCTATATTGCTTGCCACTCTCTCCCAGAATGTGGCTTTTTCACATCTGAAGCCTGCACTGCTTTACACCGGGACAGTTCACGCAAGAGAGTGGATTGGTAACGAGCTTGCGGTGGCGTTTATCCAGTATGTTTTGGATAACTATCAAACCAATCCGGATGTGATAGATGCGTTGAGCCGCAATACGCTCTACATGGTGCCATGCTTAAACCCTGACGGTTTCGAGTACTCCCACAATCATTTCTCATTTTGGCGCAAAAACCGTCGAGATAATGGAGATGGTACATTCGGTGTCGATTTAAACCGTAACTTTGACGTGAACTTTCGGCAATCAGTGCAAACCAATTCGAATGTATATGGTGGGCCTAACGCGTTTTCAGAGCCAGAAACTCAAGCAATAAAAAGGTTTGTAGAGGCGCATAACAATATCCGAATTGCGCTCGATTACCACTCTCAAGGTAATGTCTTTTTCCCCGCGCACAAATTTAATCACGAGGCTGAAATAGAGGGTACGGACCTCAATATATTGTGTGCAAATATGGCACAAGAAATTTTCAAAGTAACCAAAAGACGCTACGGTATTCACAGGGGTAAGCCGCCTGCCAACCTTATTCATGGAAGTGGTAGAGAGTGGTATTACAGCCGAGGAATATTAGCGACAGTGGTAGAAGTTGGAAGCAGAAATATCCCGGACTACCTGATCAATATGACGCAGAGCGTTGATGAAAATATCCCAGCTCTGCTTTACGCATGGCGAAATGCGATTAACTATTCGCACTTAGCACCCTCCCGGCCTGAGCAATTCACGGTCAGACGTGTAGGATCTTCGTATGCGGAGTTACTTTGGCAGAGCACTGAGAACGAACATAACTGTTACTACCAGATCTTTCGTAGTGAGAGTCAGAAAGCGCCTTGTGGAAATGAAAACCTGATTGGTATTACGTCACAGACAGAGTTTACTGACAAACAACTTAAACCCGGTAAAAGCTATTACTACAACCTAAGAAAGGTCGACAAATTAAATAAAATTTCATCTCCCTTTGCACCTGAATTAAGGATCAAGACCGCGCTAGATAAGGCGGACTGCTCGTTCACCTTGTTTCCTACACCAGATAAGGTTGGTTACGTCGGTGAGCAAACAAAAAATAACAGAGACCACTTTGGTAACAATTCTCTTTTTGTTGGAGTCAATAGCACCAAAGGCATCTGTTATGGGGTGATTGATTACGATCTAAGCCGTTTACCAGAAGATGCAGACATCGCGGCGGCTGAATTCTCCCTGTATCCCATGAACCGAGTGGGAGCCAAAATTGAAAATTATGGCGAGTGGTCGGTTTCTATTCTTGATCCGGAAGCTGTAACTGATATCACCAGCTTTGAACAAATCCACCATGCACCAGTGATACAGACGTTAGGCGATACGATCGACTCCGACCGCCTGACTCAGGGAATTTGGAATAGCTGGAGCTTTAGTGGTGTTGAAAAGCGCCTTTTCGAGCAGTTGCTGACACGAGGACGATTGTTGTTGAGGATACAAGGCCCCTCACAACTCCCCATTGGTAACGATTCACAGATGATGCAGTTTGACATTGGATATGGCCGGTTTGGTGGCGGGATCCACTATCGACCCAGTTTGTATGTGATCTATCAAAGAAAGCCGTCAACGTTGCAATTAGCGGCTTCTCATTGTCATACATTTGAGTGCGATGGCATCAACCATCAACGCTTAGCGACTGGTTATGATGCACTGGGTCAGCCAGAAATTGGGCAGATGGTCTTCAAACTACCGAAAATGGTTGATGAAAACGAATTTGTGGTCACTGAGGCCTCTGTCGTTTTAGAGGTTGAATCGAGTCAATCTGTCGAGAGCTCTATGCGCTTTTGTGTCGGCATCATAGATACCAATCCCGATAACGACGTATTACCCGAAATGTTAGAGGAGTTGGAATATGTGGGTTACGAAGTGAGTTCGCAGGATCTCGCACGTCATCATACTCAGACGTTTCTGTTTGACAGTTCAGCAAGGCAACTACTCGAAGAGATGTATTTTGACGAGCGCGAAATACGCTTAGTGATTATGCCCACTTCAGAATCCAATCCGATAGACAGTCGCGTGATTTGGAAAACAGCGCTCTCTGGTGAGTCGATGTCACCAAAACTCGTGCTTACTTACGTCGAACGCAGAAAAACCGCGCTGCCTGGGCCGACTGATCTCACTGCACATGTTGAAGATGGTGTGGTCAAACTGTCATGGACCAACCCTAACGACCCTGCTTGGGTAGGGTGTTATGTGGTAAGAAACAGTTTTCATCCACCCAGAAACTTTTTTGATGGCGTAAAGCTCTATGCGGGTAAGGATAACTATACCTATGACCGCTTCGGTAACAGCAACAAAGCCAAGTACTACTCAGTATTTTCCTATGACGACGTGCCTAACTATTCAACACCTACGACCTTGAGTTTCAGCAGTGATGAGGTGACAGAAGTCTTTTTTCAAGAGTTCGAGGCGCAAGATGAAGTGGAGCAGCGCTACCGTGACGGAGATTGAGTAAGCGGGCGACTAATCAATCACTGGTAGATGAAGCGTTTGGAATAGGATGCTTGGTACAGAGGCGGCTCAGCAGCAAAACCTCGACTTATCAAAGGTCGAGGTTTCTGTCTTTCAGAAACGATGTTAGCGCCACAACGCCAAAGTCGTCTCCCTCAGTAACTTAACTGGTAGTAAGCTAACTGGATGGCAGACATTATTGCCTTCAGACGATTAATTCGTTGCTGGCTCCACCGCAGTAATATTCTGGGAAAGTGTTTTAATCCACTTTCTATTTCTGATTCTTAGCATCACAGGGATCAGCTTGAGTGTTTCCTCCAGCAAGACTGCGGCATAAACATACTGCACGGGCAGCTCAAACCAAAACGTCAGTACCAGCATCAAAGGAATGGCTCCAAACCATTGCGCCACCATATCCAGATACATGGTGAACTTGGTGTCGCCGCCGCTTTTCAGGATGCCCGACATAGACGTCATGGTCACTGAGCGAAGGAATATAGAAGCCAGAATGAAAGGGAAGAGCAGATACACAGCATCCAGCACTTCTGGCTCAATCCCATTGAACAACCCAATGAGCAAATCACGCCCAATCCAAAGTAGGGCAACTATCGTTCCTCCTACCGCAACAGAAGCAATCAAACCCGCACGAACATAGTCATTGAGCTCTTCATGATTATTGGAACCAATCTTCTGACCGACCAACACACCAACAGCGGCAGCACAACCCCAGCTAAACGAACCCAGTAGTATTTCCAAAGGCGCGAGGATCGACATAGCCGCCAGAGCGGTGCCATCAATATTGCCGTAAATGGTGTGATAGGCCGTCATGCCGCCACTCCAGATGATTTCACCGCCAATAATCGGCAGTGCAATGTTTACGAAGGCTACATTCTTGGTTTTCTCCCTCGCCGCAACAAATGAAGATGCCGTAAAGCTAAGTATTCTCTCGAAGGCATGAACATAGAAAAACAGGATCAATGTGGAAGCTGTTCTGGCTACTAACGTTCCCCAAGCTGCGCCTTCAAGACCAAGTGCCGGGAAACCAAAGTGACCGAAAATCAGCAGGTAGTTGAGAGAAACATTAAGGACCAGCTCAAAGACAAAAAGATACAAAATCACTTTTGGCTTTTGAATCGCTCTCAGGCCAGCTCCCCAAATCGCTGAGAAACTCGTGACCAAAACACAGAGAATTGAGATTTCAATATAACTGCTGGCCATCGCTGCAATCGCACCATCATTTGTCATCAACCCGGCAATCTGATCTTTGAAAACAAGTGCAGCGCTGACTAACAGCATGGAAGCGATCACCGCGTGAATCATCCCGATATGAACAGTAACACTAAGACTTTTGTTATCTTTTGCTCCCCAATGCTGGGCACAAAAAATAGTAGTGGCACCAGCAATGCCGACAATCACGTTAGAGACAAACCACAGCACCCGCGAGCCAATACCAGCCGCCGCAACGTTATCACCGCCCAATGCAGAGAGCATGAAGGTGTCGATAAAGCCGAGACTTGCAAACAACACACTGTGCAATGCAATGGGAACGGCAAGGAACAAGATATCCTTATAGGGTTTCATAACCATCCTTGGTTTTTCTTATCTTTCAAGAGTGGCTATTTTCGCTGTAAATTCATAATGATATTGATACATATCAGTCAACATGATGTAGATATCGGTCGATTTGGGGAAGGTAGATGCTATGTAACCATTTAAGTGCTCATATTGAGATTGTCGAGAGAAGAAACTATGTTTCTCAGCTAATTTTGGAAACAGCTGAACAATGGCAGAAGAGAGCTAAACACCTTTTAGCATGTGTGATGAAGTGTATAAAACGCTGTGTGATGTTGAACCGGATAACTTTGAGGGCCGTGTTCTAGAAGAACAAAAATAAGACATCAAAATACTTAATCAAGGCCGAGTATCGAGTGAGGGTAGGTACCTTAGCGACAGTAGGAAGGGGATTTTTGCGCTGCCTGTGGTTCGTGTGAAAACGCTCAAAGACGGAGAAATCCATTGGTTCGAAAATCCCCGACGATCAGAGGTGATACCCGCATTCGTTCAGCTTATTCGACTTTGGTGTGAGTCTATGTTTGAAAACAACAAATCGTTTCACTAAAGACGACATCTCCTTTTCCTCGCCCAGCCAACTCATCATTTGTCCTCATAAACAGTCATGCACTAATCACTAATGCGGTGTTCATTTATTTAATCTTATTGTCTCATAATGCATACGAATGCCTAATATTTTTCTGATTTACCATTCCAACTGACGAAATCTTGGTCAATCCTGAAGAAAGTTTGAGCTTGGAAGAGGTAGGTTTGGATTTGAAATGGAACGTCGCATTTTTTTTAGGGTTGGTCATTTCCCCTTCACTGTCTGCCGAGAACTTGCCTGTGTCGCCATCGACGCAGGCAGAAATTGATCAACAGCAGGAAGCGCGTCTTAAAGCGCTTGATGACGCGCGCCAGTCTCTGGAGAGACTTGTCCCTTTGCCTTCTGAAGTCTCCTCCGCGCCTGTAGATGAAGCTAACTGCTTTGAGGTATCTCAGATCCGCGTGGTTGGCAACAGCGTGCTCTCCACAACAGAAATCACCCAACTTGTCTCGCCGTTTGAGGGGCAGTGTCTGGGGGCGCAAAACATTAACCAAGTCCTGAAAGTACTGACAAACGCCTATGTGTCGAAAGGGTATGTCACCACCCGTGCTGTGTTGGAACCACAGGATTTGGGCTCTGGTACGTTAACTGTCCGTGTGATTGAGGGCGAATTAGGCGGTGTGACCCTCAATGGCGAAGACTCTGATGCGTTTGCCATGGCGCTGCCTTCCTATGAAGGGAAGATCCTCAACCTTCGTGATATTGAACAAGCGCTCGATCAAATTAATCGGCTTCCACGTAATGACGCCAAGATTGAGATGTTGCCGGGGGAAAACCTTGGTGAGACGGTGGTGGCGTTTACGACAGAAGATGCGGGATGGCTCCAAGCTGGGTTGAGCTTTGACAACGGCGGACAAAAAAGCACCGGTGATTCCCAGTTAAGACTCAATCTGACCGGTTCAAACCTTCTCGGTCTGTTAGGCCTTTGGCAAGTTTCCGCCAGCACGAGCAGCGAGTTTTCATCCCGCTTTGACTCACAGAGCCTTCGTGCCGCCTTGTCTGTACCGTATGGGTATTTCACTTTCGGGCAAAGTTATACCTATAGCGACTACAAAACGACTGTCGACAGCAACAATTTTTCATTTATCTCGACCGGGAATACCAGTAATTACACCAGTGATGTGAACTGGTTATTTCATCGTAACAATATCAGCAAATCATCATTGAATCTTGCTCTGAACTACACACGGGAAAAGAATTTTATTGATGATGTTAAGTTGGTGTTGGGGAGCCGTAACCTGGCCAATGCCTCCTTGGCACTCTCTCATGCCAGCCGGCTTGGCAGTGGCTTTTTCACCGTATCGCCCCGTTACGTGCGTGGCGTAAAGCTGTTTAACAGTGAAACGGATGAAGGTAAGGCTACGGGTTCACCGAGTGCAGAGTTCAACAAAGGGGAACTCACGCTTCAGTACACCTTACCCCTAACAAATAGTTTGACCTTCTCTACAACAGGCTTTGGGCAGTGGGCGACCGACACGCTTTATGGCTCCCAGCGCCTGTCTATTGGCGGACTGTATTCAGTCCGTGGTTTTAAAGAGCAGTCTCTGTCCGGTGATGCGGGTTATTACTGGCGGAACGATTTGACTGCCCGCCTGACCGAAGTGCCTTTCTGGGGCTGGATCAGCACAGATATAGCGCTGGATACCGGCGCGATTCACCCCGACGCATCTGATCCCAATGAGCGCGGTCACCTGACGGGAACCAGCGTTGCCTTCTCTACCCGAAACACCGACTTAAATTCTTCATTCGGTGTCGGTTTTCCGCTCGATCACCCCAGTTGGATGACGGTCGATCACTACAGCCTTTACTACCGTTTCAACGTCGTTTTCTGAGGAGCATTAAAGGATGAAAAAGCATACGAACGTGATCTTCAAACCTGTTTCTCTGGCACAAACGGCGTTGGCTTACACGTTATGCGCCACGCTTACGGTTCAACCGGTGTTTGCAAACGTGGTCTCCTCAAGTGCTGAAACACAAGTGACTCAGGCGGGCAACGGTGTCCCTGTCGTGAACATCGCCAAACCCTCTGACAACGGGCTGTCACATAATCAGTTCCAGCACTACAACGTCACGGAAAAGGGACTCATCCTCAACAACTCAACAAAGAAAATTGACCAGTCTCAGCTCGGCGGTTTATTGCAAAACAACCCCAACCTCGATGGTGAGGCCGCAAAGAAAATCCTTAACGAAGTCGTGGGCGCGAACGCAAGCCAACTCAATGGCTATACGGAAGTCTTTGGCCAGTCTGCTGATGTGATTGTGGCGAATCCTTACGGCATCAGCTGTAACGGTTGTGGATTTATCAACACCCCTAACGTCACCCTATCAACGGGTACACCGAACATCACCGGGGGCGACCTCACTGGGTTCAATATTGAACAAGGGAATGTCGCGATTATCGGCAAGGGATTGGATGCTACCAATCAAGATTACTTCTCTATTCTGTCGCGTACTGCCACCTTGCAGGGTGAAGTTAACGCCAAAAACCTTGCCATTGTCACCGGTAAAAATAAGGTCGAATACGGCACCAATCGCGTGATTGAAACCACAGATGATGACAATGACAAACCTGCTTTGGCGATTGATGCGTCAGCCTTGGGGGGAATGTATGCAGGTCGCATCTCTCTGGTGGCGACAGAAAAAGGGGTGGGTGTTAACCTCGCGGAGGTGGCAACAAATGCCGGAGACATAGTTATCAGCGCTGATGGAAAGATATCTCTTAGCCGAACCAGTAGTGCCGCCAATACCCAAATTACCAGTCAGAATGAGGTGATGCTTTCCGGTCAGCACCATGCCGCTGGCAACACCGCATTTACTGCAACGGGAGGTAAGGTGACCACCTCAGGAGCGTCAGTCTCCTCAGGTAATGACATCACTCTCATCGCAGACAGCGTCTCAGCTCAGGGCAGTCAATTTTTGGCAGGCATTCAAAGCGATGGCACCTTAGCATCAGCCGGATCAATAAAGGTTCAAGCGGGGAATTCGCAGCTTTCTTCCTCTACTGTACAAGCTGTCGAAAGGGTCACGATTGACGCCGATGTCCTCTCTACCGACTCGGAGTCTGACCTTGCCGCCAAGGAGGTCGCTGTAAGAGGGGCCCAAACCCTGAAGGGCGAAATCACTGCGACAGACTTCCTGATCCTTGAAGGAGATCAGGTGACGATCACCGCTACCGCCTCGCTCAAAGCCAATGCCCTCACCACCGAAATTCAAGATACCCTGACTGTGGATGGTGAAATTGAGGCCAATCAGGCGAATATTGTCAGCAAAGAGCTAAATATTGGCGACAGCGGTACCTTGTCGGCCAGTAATAACTTAACCGTCTCTGCATCACAGGCGTTGAACAATGAGGGCCGGATTCTGTCCGGTGCAGGATCCACTGTCGATACAGCGGTCCTGACACAGAACGGCGACCTTATTAGCCAAGGGGCGTTAGCCTTGACTGCTGAGCAGGCAAGTCTTACCGGACTTACCCAGTCTGGCGATAAAACCACACTTACATCAGAAAAGGTTTCTTTGGAGACGGGGAGCACATTGCTGGCGGGCGAACAGCTCACTGTCAACGCGACCACATTGGACAATCACGGGCAGATTGCCGGTGGCAAAAACGTCAACCTCACCACCACCGAGACACTCACCAATGCTGGTAAGGTAGAAAGCCAGACAAACGTTACACTAAACGTGACGACATTTTTGACTAACAACGGGGAGATAAAAGCGACCCAAGCTGTCGGGCTGACAGCTGATACGCTGAATGCAAACGGTCATGTCAGTGCCAGTGATATAACAGCAACTGCCAGCGAACTTACGCTCTCAAACAACGCGAACTGGCACAGCCAATCGAAAACCACCGTGAACGCCACGACAGCCAATCACCTTGGTCAGTTACGCTCTGATGGAAGTCTTGCTATCACAGCAGACAGTTTGACCAACGAATCAAACATTCATGCCAACGACAGTGCCATCATAACGACGCAAACCTATACCCAGACAAGCGACGGAGAGGTCAAAGCTGGAGAAGATTTACAGCTCACGGCTTCGGGTGATTTGGTCCTTGGCGGAAAGCTCAATGCCAATAAGGACATTATTCTCTCGGCAGGCACAAGTAGCGTGAATGGGGCGGTGGGTGCTGGCAGAGATGCCCGTTTAAACGCAGATACGGTTACCTTGAACGGTACCCTGTCAGCCACGGAAGATTTAACGGTCTCGACCGTCAATGGTAAGACGTTGACTGTCAATCAAAACGGTGTGCTTAGCGCAAATAGCACAACGATCAATTCCGGCACGCTCAACAATCAGGGGCGAATATTTGCCTCTTACGCGCTGACTGCCAATGTGAACAGTTTGAGTAACAACGGGGCACTGGTGTCTCTCGGGGATGCCACCCTTACCGCCAATGGCAACGTCGTCAATACAGGACTGATTTACACAAAAAAAGATCTCGATATCAACGCCAGTGGAAATGTCTCGAATACGGAAGCAGATATTATTGCGGATGGTGACATTACGATTTCCGGCCTGAATGGCGATACCAGCTTTGCCAACCGCTTCGATAATCTGTCGGGGTATGTGGAGGCAGGGAATGACCTATCAATTGCTGCTGGGACGATAAATAATGCAAGGAAAGTGCTTGTTATTAATCGAACCAGCGCCCCAATTTCACTGAGCCCACATAACAATGCTGATTCGTTTGAACTGCGCTCAGATTCGAATTCAGAACACGCGCCACGTATCTCTTCTGAAGATTGCTACTGCTCTGAAAACCATACTTTTTATTACGTTACAGCACATCCCAAAACAATCAATGTTGTTACCGAAGACCAAACAGTGACGATTGAGTCACTCACTGAGACCTCACAATTATTAGCAAACGGGAATTTACAGATTTTTGCTAATCACGTTATTAATGATGCGAGTTTAATTCATTCCAACAAGGGAGCGTCTATAGCGGCTAAAGTTGTTGATAACATTGGTTATCAAACAGGTCGATTTAAACAAGAATCTGAGTATCATTTTGATGGATTTACGACAAAATCGAGTAGCAGCCGTTTTGATTTCTACCGCTATTTTACTTTCAACAGGACGGCTCAGTCTACGGAGCGCACGAACACCCAAACCTTATACTCCACCATCAGCGCAGGTGGCAACCTGTCGATTTCAGGCAGCAAGAACTTAACCAACAGCGTAGAGAAAAGTAACGCCAACGCCTACAACGGAAAGAATACAGCCGTTGATAAGTCCGAAGGTGAGCGCTTTGGCGGCGGCTTTGGTGTGACCCCGTCATCGGGTGGTTCCGTCAATCTGCCTTCTGGCAAGATGGATAGTGTTAGCAGCAACCCGGTCGCATTCCCAGCTTTCACACTTCCGTCTAATCCCAATGGGTTGTTCTTTTACAGTGATGGCCCTGATAGCCAATACCTGATTGAGACCAATCCCGCGCTGACCAACCTCGACCAGTTCTATGGCTCGGATTACTTCTTTGATAACCTGGGCTTCTCGCTATCCGCCGACATCAAGGTGCTGGGTGATGCGTATTACGATACCCGTATTATCTCCCAGGCGATTTTCGAACAAACCGGCAAGCGATACCTGACCGCTGATGTCGGCGGCAACCTTGAGCAAATGAAACAACTGCTCGACAGCGCAGCCATGCAAACTGCCGCGTACAATTTAACCCCAGGTGTTGCGCTGACGGCCAATCAAATTAACCAGTTGACCCACAGCATGGTGTGGTATGAGCCGGTTGTGGTGAACGGGCGGGAAGTACTGGCGCCCAAGCTGTATCTCGCCAGTGTGAATGAATCCAGTTTGGCACAAATCGCTTCCGTGTCCGGTGCTACTGTTCGCGTTGAGGCGGGCGATATCAGCAACAGCGGCAGCATCAATGCAGCGTCTAACCTGACGTTGGTAAGTCATAACGAAATCGCCAATATTGCCGGAGAAATGGTTGGGGGTGGTGATACCACGCTGATAGCGAAAAACGATATCCGCAATATCAGTGGCTCGATCGCCGGTGATAACGTCAGCCTTACCAGCGAAAGCGGCGATATCATTAACCAGACCTTTGTGCAGCAGCAATCTGTGCAGAAAGACGGCACAGTGACCACAAATTCCCATGCCAGCGACATTGTCACTACCCAGACGGAAGTCGGTGATACGGCCAGCATTCAGGCGAGCGGTAACCTGACCCTGAATGCAGGAAAGTCCATTAATAACACCGCCGCTGAATTGAAAGCCGGCGAAAATGCCAGCTTGAACGCCGGAGAAAACATAGTGATTGCAGCCCGAGAGCTGCGCACTTATGACAGCTTTGATGGCGCTTATAGACAAAGCGCAGACCTTGAGACTTCAACACTTGCCAGCCATGTATCAGCAGGCGGCGATCTGACACTAAATGCCAATAATGACATTGACGTGCAGGCGTCCACCCTCGCTGCTGGCGACACACTGGCACTCGCCGCAGGTGATGACATTTCACTTGCAGCGACCCAAAACCGTGATGAAACCTCATCGTCCCGATATGGCAAGGTAGACATAGCGAAAGACTTAACCCATCAGGGCGCGGCCTTGAGTGGTAACAATGTCTCTTTAAACGCCGGCGGTAATATCACCTCCACAGCAAGTACTATCGCAGCAGACAACAATGCAGCTTTGAAAGCGGATGGCGACATCGCCCTGCTTGCGGCCAATGACAGTCAATACCGTTACTCTCGGGAGGAAACCAAAAAGTCTTTTGGCCGCAAGAAAGTAGAGACTAATGAATCCCTCAAAGAAACCGTGGTCGGTGCGGACATCAGTGCTGGAAACAACATCACCATTCAGGCTGGAGATGGCTTAACCACGAGTCTGGATGAAAGCGCGATATCTGTGGTGGGCTCGGCGCTGGACGCGCAAGGTGACGTGACCTTGGTGGCGGATGGTGATGTGACCATTCAGGCGCAGGAATACCGTGAGTTCTCCCGCCACGAAACCATCAAAAAAGGCTTTGGCGGTCTTTCCTCAAAGCAATCGGTCGATGCGACTTCCAAACAGGCGCTGGATGCATCAGAGCTGCTAAGTGCCCAGAACATCGTCGTGAAATCCGGCGAGGATTTGCAGGTATTGGCTAGCGATATCGTGGCAGACGGTGACGTCAATCTGCAAGCATTGGACGAAGTGCTGATTGCCGCAGGTGAAATGGTCACCCAGTCTGAGCAGTGGACCAAAGAGTCCAGCTTCTTCAGTGGCGGTGATTTATACAGCCAGTCTTTCGACCTTCAGGGTGAGGAGCACACTACGGCCGCACAAAGTCAGGTGCAGTCAGGTGGTAACCTCACGGTCAACGCGGGTAGCATCAAAGTCGTGGGCTCAGAGCTGGGTGCCGGTGAAAACGCTGCGCTGACGGCAGACACCGGCAATGTGGACATTTTGGCGGCCAAAGAAAGCCATACCACTTACGAAGAGCATGAGAAGATCTCTATCAGCGCCGGTGATGTGCTGACAGAGCTCATGGACACCAGCAACTACACCGATTCACTGGAAAGTGGGCAGGCCAAGTTCAAGCTGGCTGAAGCGACCTACGACAAAGTAGACACCCGTACCGACGAAACCACTCATCAGGGCTCAAGTCTGGTGGCGAACAGTGACGTGGCTATCGATGCAGCCTCTGATATCAACATTGAAGGCTCAACGCTAGTCGCAGATGCAGATGCCAATCAGAACGGTGACCTGACGCTGAAAGCAGGTGATAGTGTCCGTATTACCGACGTGACCAACTCCCGCCAAACGCAAACCGAAGAAACCCACGGCAAAGCTGAAGTGAGCGTGGTGGTGCAACATCAGGCGGTGGAAGTGGCAAAAGCTGCTCAAGCATTGCAAGAATCCACCAAAGCCTTGAAGCAGGCGAAAAATGACTATCGTCAGTACAAAAAACAGCTGGATACCCTAAACACGACCCTTTCCAAACTGGAGCAGGAGCTGGCGGCTAATCAGCCCGGCGTCACGCAGGCCGATATTATCGAACTGAAAGGCCTGATTGCGGATGTGAAAGGCGATGAGGAATGGTATGTCAGCGGCATTGCGCTTGCGACTGCCGACGTAGTTGCGAAAGGGTTAGCTGTTTATCAGCAAACGGCAGCTGCGGGGCAATCAGCCGCGACCTATGGTTTCAATGCCGGTATTCAGTTAGATATCGAAGGCAGTAAAACCCAGACCGAGTCCCGCCAGACCACGTCTCAGGCGTCGCAGTTGGCCGGTAACAACATTACTATTCAGGCTGGGAACGAGAAAGGCAATGAAGCCATCATCAAAGGCAGCCACCTCGCCGCGACGGACTCGCTCTCTATCGCTGCCAACGAAGTGAATCTGCTCGCTGCGCAGGAAACCAGCCAGTCAAGCAGCAACAATAAAACGGTATCAGGTTCCGTTCAAGCCACCGCCTATGGTGCGACATCCGGTATATCCGTCAGCCTTAACGGCAGTGAGAGCGAGAGTCAGTCGTCCTCTACCACCCACATTAACAGCATCCTGACGGCAGACAATATTGCTATCACCTCCACCGGTGATACCACCGTACGTGGTGCCAATGTGGATGCACAGAGCGAGCTTGCCCTGAATGTGGGCGGCGACCTCACCGTGGAATCAGTGCAGGACAGACACAGCAGCAACAATAAATCGCGGGGCGTCAGCGCGGGCATTAGCTTAGGTGGCGGCAAAGTAGACAGCAACGGCGTCGTCGATGTCGCGGGCAGTGAGGGTAACGTCACGGGTGCCAATGGCGGCTTGAATGCTGGCAGCGGCCGCACTTATCAGACTGACACTGTTCTTACCAGCCTCAACGCTGGCGAAACCGCCACCATCAAGGCTGATGGCCACACCCAAATCAATGGCGCGCTGATAGCGACCGTGGATGAAGACGGCAAAGACGCAGGAAACCTGACGTTAGAAACAGAGACTCTGGGCTTCAGTGACCTGAAAAACACCACCTACGCACAGAACAGCGCCATGGGCATCAGCACCGGTGTGGGGATAGGTAAAGAAACAGGTGTAGGCGGGAAAAAGACCGACAACACCGAGGTGGATTCCACCTACAACAGCTCCACCCTGCAATACCAAAACAGCAGTGATTACAGTGTCACCAAATCCCTTGCAACAGTGGGTAAAGGGAATGTCAGCGTGGGCGGCGACAGCAACAGTGACAGCCTGACGGCGCTGAACCGCGATGTGGAGAACACGAAGAAAGACCTGTTCTCCGTCGAGCGCAATGAAGGGAATGTGGATGTCACGGTTGACCATAGGTTGTTGACGGAGAAGGGGCGGAAACAGATTTTACTTGATCTTAAGCGCACGTCTTTGTTGGGAGAGACGTTGGCTGATGTCATCTCAGAAGATTCGGTAAAACTTGAGAATACGCTTGAGCACATCGACGTTGTCCAGAAGGAGCTGGATGTAGAACTGCTGCTTGCTGGTAGCAATGGCGGGGAAGCACTGGTCACACTCAACAACCTTGATACCGCAGAAGCGATTGATAAACAGTCTGCCCTCAGTGCTTATGCCGCAGCGTATGCCGAAACCTTTGGCATCTCTATTGAATCTGCCACCGTCATTGCTTACAGCAAGTTTGTGAAAGGTGTGCACATTTCGGGAAGCGAAGGCGCAACCATTGCTCTCAACGACGAAGCGTTAAACAACGCCCGAGATTACATGGAAACGCTGGGCCATGAAGTCACCCATGCCTTAATTGACCAAGGGGCTATTAAGCCCCGCGATTCCTATACCGCAGAAGAAGAGTACGCCTCACTCATTGGCGAATATGTAGCTGATAACTATGCCTTTGCGCTTGAGCATGGTGGGCTGGGTGAAATCCGTGAAGGGAATGTTAATGCGAATTTGGGGAACGCAACATCCACTCAAATAAAGGCCAACTGGGACACAATCAAAGATACGCCCATTTCTCAAATCGACTTTGAAACGGTAAGAGAAAGTGGCTACGAAAATTTAGCCCAATTGTTCTCCAACCATCCAAAAGGTAAAGACACGACGTTTCAAGAAGTCACTCAGTTGGCTGATGACATCGCATACATCATGACGTATGGAGACGGAGCCTTAGCCAACTCAGGAGCAGCACCTCATGAGAAAATGGATTATGTGATTGAGAAGCTGGAACAAAATGGCGCTGACCCATCTACCATCTCGGTACTCAAAGATTATCAATCGAAAGTGGGTGATTTAGTCGTTGGTCCAGACGAAGGACAGAGAGAAGCCCTTAACCGAGCTGTATCAACCTTGACGACCGTCGGCTTGATAGACCTTGTGAGAGATCCTTCTGACGACCCTCGTGTGAATCACCTGAAAGAGACATGGGACAATGCGTTTGCGATAGCCGGGGCGGGAGTTGGCGCTCTTGAAGCAAAAGCGATAGGGCAAGGTTTGGCTGAAGCCCTTCACGGTGTCGGGTATGCGGTTAAAAATCCGGAAGAATTTATTGCTCTCGCAAAGGCGACAGGCGCGGATATTGCGGCACTACCGAAGAAAGTTGTTGATAGTTTGTATGAGGGGTATCGAGATAGAGCTCAAACGACTTTTAGGAATGATAACCCAATTGATAATTTTGGTTATGTAGATGCTGAAATTGGTTTGTCTAAGCTTGATAGTGATTCTGCTATTTTAGTTGCACGGCAACAAGATCAGCTGCTGGAGAAAACTGAGTCTCCGTCGTTAAATACTGACGTTAAAAAGCTTCTTTCAGATCCAGCGTTTAAAGACAAATTGCTAGATGTTGATTGTGTCGACTGTGATGACATTGCTCGACAGTTGTATAAAGCTGGAGGGAAGCAGGGAAAAATTTTAGACCTCACTGTCCCAGGTAAGGACATACAAGTCACTGAGTTTGGAGAAGTGCAGGATTTTGTTGATCATCGGGTGTACTTTGATGGCATAAATATAATTGACCCAAGGTTTTCTGAAGAGCCAGTTCCATATGATGTGTATATGAGTGATTTGAAAAATTTAAATCCAGAGATAGTAGTAAAAGACATAACACCAAGGTAAAAGTTAACGTGAATTTAGTTATAGAAATAGAAAGCTCCATAAGAAACCTGAACAACAAAGAAGTTATCCCTTCTAGAGCTTATAGAAGGGATAGTCCTCACTATGAGCTAGTTTGTTATGTGAATCATATAATTGGGTGCTACCTATCAAGTAACTTGAAGCCAATTCCTACACTGATTAGCAGGATAGAAGCTTTCTTTGATGATGGAAAGGGGGGCCAATATCTCGAAGTCTATGAGAAAGAGATTAATACTTTTATCGTGCTAATTGAGCAATACCTTCAGTCAGAAATGAGTTAGTTGACTGGACAGGTCAAATGCTTACTGCAGGAACTAACAGGGACACACACTCTAAGCAACCAAAGACCCGTGTCCCATCAACGTGGTGAACACGATACTCAGTCGCAAGTGTTCGGAAATCTTACCTAAGTTCTCAGTCTGGGTGATGCTTTTTACGATTTACCTAGATTACAGACGACACAGTCTCATTTTAGGTTCGGTGCAAAGCCTCAACATTAAGCTTCACTTGAGCAGGGGTAATGTCAAAGCCTTTTGCAGTCTTACCAGACCAATTCACTCCGACCAATAGACCATCACGAGATAGGCCAGGAATCCACGTTTCACAGAAGACCTCCCATTCGATTGCAACAGGTTCAAAGCCATAATATGCCGGTACATTATTTACAATGGATAGCGCCCTAGACTGAGAAGACCAAAACGGCATTGCTCGCGAGCCTCCACTACCTCGCGGAGCAGGAAAGCCACCAGTATCTTCTATACTCCAAACGACACCTGAGGCTGCAACCTCACGGTAAAAAGCTGCTGCATGTACTGATGAAATACTCATGACACTCCTAATGCTTGAATAACGGGCGCTTATCAATCTGCCCAAAACTGCTTTGATCGCTTGTATTCACAAAACTTTGATAAGTGGCTAAGTAGCAGCCCCTGCCGATGGTCACTAATGTCTCAGTGACCCGATGAATCTAACATATATTGCTTAAATCGACGCTTGAACCCGATCGCATGGAGTCAACTGCGAAGGTTTTGTTCAAAGAAAGGAAGTGGGGAAGAGGGGATTGGCTGCGAGGGGCAGCCAAATATATTACATGCCTTTGAACAAGCTGTTGGGTAACTTCTCGTTTAGTCCGTTCGAGTTGTGTAGCTCAAAGTTCAGGTCTTTGAAGTGTCGGAAGTTGAACTTGAGCAGATTTGATTTTTGGTCCAAGTGAGCTGATTCGATGTCAGACCAAGGTATAAATAAATTTTTATGGCCAAATTTAAAAGGGAGTAACATTTTTGCGTATAACCCTTTTGGGCTTGTCGATATCCTCAACGTTCCCTTATGACGTATTCCGCCGATAACGCCGCTATGGGTCGTAAAACTCAAGTCTGGTTCTGATTTGGAAACCAAGTGATAGCTATCAGCAAGCTTACTCCAGCCACTTGTTCTTGAAAGGTAGTAGCAGGCAACGAACCAACCCACGACAAATACAGCAAAGAACCATTCTGAATTGACGAAAGCAAATAACAGTTGTTCGATGGATTCGACGTAACCTCCAAAGACATCAGGAATTTCATTGCCTGATGATTTATAGAACTGCAGAGCAATAAACGCGAAAACTGCAGCGCCCCACAACTTTCCCAGAATGCTTAAAATTAGCTTCATACATCCTCTTTTAGACCACATGGTGAAAATAGGCACTTCCTTACCTGCCTGGCTAGATAGCTTAAGCGACAGGAGAGCGTGGGCAAAGTGAGGAAAAAAGATAACGTGCGCTGGGCCGGAGGATAAGATAAAGAACCCATTCACGAAACGTTTTCTCAACACAGGAAATGGGGGAAGGGCTCTTAGAAGCATTTAGACAGGAGCGGGCTGATAGATTCGATTTGTGCATTTACGCTGAGCATTCAATTCTCTGTGACTCGGAGACATTCAAGTATGGTGACTCAGTGGGCTTGTATCAGTGTGCAGAGATGTTTAGACAGTCGCTTGAAAGCGGAAGACATAAAAACGAAAAAAGCCTGCTCGAAAGCAGGCTTTTTGAAGTGGTGGGCGATACCGGGCTCGAACCAGTGACCCCCTCCTTGTAAGGGAGGTGCTCTCCCAACTGAGCTAATCGCCCGAATAAACGCTTGGGATGCCCTCGAAAGGGTAGTGCGTTTATTGGAATTTGGTGGGTCTAGGCAGACTCGAACTGCCGACCCCTACCATGTCAAGGTAGTACTCTAACCAACTGAGCTATAGACCCAAATTCTGATTCCATCCTGGTTAGGGAAGGAGTTGGTGCGTCCGGGCAGACTCGAACTGCCGACCCCCGCCATGTCAAGGCGGTACTCTAACCAACTGAGCTACGGACGCAAAGTGTTTTCTTTCCAGAGAGAGCATGGTGCGTCTGGGCAGACTCGAACTGCCGACCCCTACCATGTCAAGGTAGTACTCTAACCAACTGAGCTACAGACGCATATCTTACTGATAATCAGCCTGCTTTCCCTGAAAGCGGGATGAATATTAGCGAGTAGGGACTTTGCACGCAAGCGTAAAACCTGACTTTTTTTCGGTTTGGCGTCTGTTTGGTGGTTTGCTGCACAACTTGGCTGGTTTACATGCGGTCGAGAAGGGGCAAAAGGAGTGTGGTCTGGGCCGCGATCTATGTAGGTACTTGCATAGTAAGAGGATGTGAATGTGTGAAAAATGCAAAATAATATGTTGCTAATTGCTTTAATTAAATCATTCCTTGTGTCTTTATGGGGTAAATAATAAAAATATAAACAAGCATGCTAAAAGCAATTAATAGAAGTAAGGATATATTTTTCTTTTAACGTTAGTTGAATTTATTTGATTAAATATTAGACAATTGATGTGTGGTTAATATTTATTCATATGTGTTATTCATGTTGAAACTTATTGATTGCTACGCAAAAAAAATGAAATTCAGGTTAGTTTTTATATAGCAAATAGGGTTTGGTTCTAAAGCAGGCTTTATAATTTACAGAATGATTATTCATATATTGTAAGTTTGTATTGTCTAATGTGGCACGTCTGAGGCGTTACCTTTTGTTTTATAGGGGCAATTCAATGTGCTGACACAGAACGACGAAATGTGGACTGGCCTGATTGGCCGTTTTTCATACAAATGATTGTAAAAGTAAAAGGACTCTTACCATGAGCAAAAATACACCATTTTTCAGCAACTTTATGGAAGCGCAAACTCTGACTACAGAAGAGACGAAGCAAGCGGCTGGCGGTCTTGATTTTGTTAAACCAGGTGATCTTCCAGGTGATTTTGACCCATCTAAAGAGCCAATTTACGTCACAATGAAACACCCATCAGATGATGATGAAGGCTTCGACGCGCCAGTATTCCTGCGCTAAAAGCGATTAAATAGTGGCTCGGAAGAGCCACTATTTTTATATGAATTACATTCATTTTCTCTAATGTTTATTTCTTTCGAAGAACAAACTTTCTGTTTGAACATCATATCGGTTTTGCGAGATGCACAATGAAAAAAAATAAAATTGTATTATGTGTCACGCATTCTGATGATTCTTATCCTGTTGACTGGGTAATTGAGCATTTAAATAGTCAAGGTGCGATTGGTCTAAGGATTAATTCTGATGCTTATCCTCTCGGGTTCAAAATGAGCGGATGTCTTGATATAGGAAATAATGAAGTACATATCGAAACCACAATCGGAGACATAGAAGCGAGCCGTGTGTCAGCAATATGGCATCGGAAGAACCGCCATTGTGATTTGAAGGACCATGTTGACGAAGCGTTATTAGAACAGTCTATCCGCGAATCAGAAACGATAAAGGTGGGGCTGCTTCATAGTCTCGATGCGTTTTGGCTGGATCATCCTGACATTCAATTCCGTGCGGAAAACAAATGGCGCCAATTGATGACGGCAAAGCGTGCGGGGTTATCAGTTCCTCCATCTCTGATTTCAAATGATCCTGAGAAGGTGACCCAATTCTATTTTGCCCAAAATCGTCAGGTGGTCGCCAAGATGCACACACCATTCAGTGTATCTATGGGACGGCCTGAAGCCTTTGTTTATACATCCAAAATCACTGAAGCGCATTTAAGCCAACTCGATGGCCTGAAGTACTCACCGATGATTTTTCAGGCTGAAGTGGTTAAAGACACAGAAATACGGGTGGCATATGTAGATGGCGATTGTTTTGCAGCCAGCATCGATGTGAGTGAACAGAGTAAAGCGCAATTGGATTGGAGAAAAGCTGACCCGATAAGGCAGTGGGAGGAAGTCAGCTTGCCCTGTGATGTAACAGAAAATATCTCCCGCTTTATGGGCAGCATGAACCTGAAGTTTGGTGCGATTGACTTCATTTTGGACACTGAAGGCAACTACCAGTTTTTGGAAGTCAACCCGGCAGGAGAATGGGGAATGTTGGAGAAAGACACAGGAATGCCGATTTCGGAAAGTATTGCTAAGTGCCTGTTGAGACATAGTGCGTGAACTGAGGTTTAAGGAAGTAGTGTGAAAAAGAATAAAGTCGTTATCGTTACACATTCAAACGATAATCCATCTATTGATGTTGTCTCCGAATACCTCAAAGAAAGGGGTATACAAGCCGTTCGGCTTAATTCCGACTTATTCCCGACCCAGGTAACGATAGAAAACCACCAAACCAACGAAGGCTCCAATAATCGTCTGATTACCGAAGCGGGTATTGCAGTAGAAAGCGGCGAAGTACTCGCGCTGTGGTATCGCCGTTTTCAGCCAGCCAAAGGATTACCCAAGGACATGGAAGCGTCATTTAAAGGACCTTCCGCTGAGGAGAGTAAACGGACTTTGCTCGGCTACATGGACAGCCTTGATTGTTTCAAGCTGGATGACTACTGGTCTATTCGCCACGCTTCAAACAAAGAATTTCAGTTGATGTTGGCACGTAAAGTCGGTCTCGATCTTCCCAACACGCTGACAACCAACTCCCCAAAAGCGGTGCGCGAGTTTTATCACGCTAACCAAGGGAACATTATCACCAAGATGCAGACGTCTTTTTCTGTTTGGGAAGACGGGCAAGAACAAGTGGTGTTTACCAACAAGGTTGAAGAGCCACACCTGGAGCAGTTAGAGAGTCTCAATCTTTGCCCTATGGTGTTTCAGGCGCACATTGAGAAAGAAGTCGAACTTCGTGCCACCGTCGTTGGTAATAAGGTCTTTTGTGCGGCGATCAATCCCAATGAAGTCTCAGGCATGGAGTTGGATTGGCGTAAACGAGGTCAGCATACCCTGGATAAGTGGATGCCTTATGAGTTGCCGCAAGAGATCAGTGACAAGCTGGTTCAATTAACTGTGGCTCTCGGTCTTAACTACGGGGCGGCGGACATCATTGTGACACCAAAAGGTGAGTACAAATTCCTGGAAATTAACCCTTGTGGTGAATTTTATTGGATGGATGCTTTCCAGCAACTGGGTATCTGCGAAGCGATTGCCGAAAACCTGCTTGCTGGCGGTCGCAGTAAGGTCTGATTGTTTGAGCCAGTTATATCGCCAAGCCGTCTTAAATGCCCGAAAGCAGCGCCTTCAGGGTGAGGTGTTGCTGCTGCAACCCATGCCTTTGACCCTCACTATTTTCCTCTTGGTTGGTGCCACGACCCTGATTGCACTCTTTCTTGCTTTTGCTGAGTACAGCCGTAAAGAGACGGTTCAGGGATATCTCGTCCCTGACCTAGGTGTTATCCAGTCTGTTTCCCTGAATGAAGGCATCATCGAGCGTGTCCATGTGACGGATGGCGAGCAGGTAATAAATGGAGAGCCATTGGTGACCATTCGCTCGAAAAGCGAGCTTGAAAATGGTGTCGATGTCAACGCGAGCACGTTAGAAGAACTTCAAACCCAGATTGCTACGATCTCTCAGGAAATAACCCACCAACAGGCGCTTCATGAAAAAGTCATGCATAAACAACGGCAGTGGCTTTCAGATTTGAATGCAGAACTTACGGCTATCGAAGGGCGAAAAAATCTGATAGAGCGAAAGATGATATTGGCGAAAGAGGAACATTCGTTGCACCAACGTCTGTTCGATGACGGCCATATCTCTGCACAATCGATGCGAGTTGAGTTGAGCGAGTTACTTGACCTTCAAACTCAGCAGCAGCGGATTTTGGCTGAGGAACTTGCCCTAAGGAAAAACCGCAATACTGCTATTTCAGATCTCGCAATGTTGCCGGAAGAGTATCAATTGAATTTGCTTGAGCGCCAGAAAGAGCAGTCCTCACTCAGGCAACGCTACAGTATCGCGCTGGCTAACCATCGTCATGTGCTGACGGCGAACCAGGATGGTTATGTCTCCGGCATTTTTGCCACTAATGGTGAAGCTGTCAGGGAGGGAGATCGGTTAATTAGCATCATCCCGGAAGAGGCGACCTTGGTGGCAGAACTCATGCTACCAACGCGTTCGGCGGGATTTGTTCAAACGGGAGACTTGGTAAAGATCCGTCTCGATGCATTTCCTTATCAGCGTTTTGGTTACGTAGAAGGCACAGTGTCTTTGATTGATAGCGTACTGATTCAACAAGAGAATGCTGTTTTTCCGATTTCGGAACCTTCTTATCGGATTCGGGTGACCCTGAAACAAGCTGTGATAGAGCAGGGCGGTCATGAATACCCTCTAAAAAATGGCCTCAGGCTGGAAGCTGATATCGTGTTGGAAAGCCGCAGTATTTTGGGTTGGATTCTTGAGCCACTCTACGGCTTATTAGGGAAAATTTAGTATGCAAGTCGTCGATCAGGATCCTCATATCACTTCATTGATCGAGTACTCCGGTAAGAAGTCGGTCAAGCCTATCTTGCAAACTGAAGCAGCAGAGTGCGGCCTTGCCTGTCTTGCTATGGTCTCAAGCTATCATGGTCACAAGCTGGATATGCCTTCAGTGCGGAAACGTTTTTCTGCTGGCCTAAGTGGGATGACCGTTCATCATCTTATTCAGGCTGCCGACAAACTGAGTCTTGTGGCCCGAGCCATCAAGTGTCCGCTTGAAAGTGTGGGAAAGCTGAGCTTGCCCTGTATTCTTCACTGGGATTTAAACCACTTTGTGGTGTTAACCGGAGTGAAGAAAAACCAAGTCTTCATCAATGATCCTGCAACAGGGCCGAAGGTGCTATCTGTTTCGTCATTTAGCGAGAAGTACACAGGTATTGCTGTAGAGCTTATGCCGACATCCGACTTCAAGAAAGCCGATGAACGGCAGAAGATGTCTTTAACGCAACTGTGGACAAAGATTTCAGGCTTTACCGGTGCGCTAACTAGCCTGATCGTGTTGTCTATTCTGCTTCAAATCTTTGTGTTGGCGAATCCCTATTATATCCAGCTTGTGCTCGATGAGGTCATCGTTCGCTACGATGATGTTTTGCTTATTGTGCTCGCTTTGGGTTTCAGTTTGTTGCTTCTGTTCAGCACAGTCACGACCGCGATTCGGAGCTGGCTGATCTTGCGATTATCGAGTCAACTGAACCTGCAGATGGGAGCGAATCTGCTTCGCCATTTACTTCGTTTACCGATGAGTTTTTTCGAAACGCGCCATGTGGGTGATATCGTTTCCCGCTTTGGTTCTCTTGCTGATATTCGCGAGAGAATGACGACAGGGCTGGTCGAAACTGTTGTTGATGGCGTGATGTCGACGACGGTTTTGATTGTGATGCTGATTTACAGCCCCACATTGACAGCGGTTGTCATGGCGGTTGTGCTCTTGTATCTGGCTTTGCGTTTGGTGATGTTCAGAAGGCTGAAACAGGTCACTGAAGCCTCTATCGAAGCCAAAGCCAAAGAGCAAAGTCAGTTTCTTGAAACCGTTCGGGGAATGCAAACTGTTAGGCTTTTTAACGCAGAATCCACGCGTCAGAGTCACTGGCAGAATCTGTATGGGTCAGTGATCAATTCGGATATCCGTCTTGGTAGACTGAATATTGGTTTTGAGGCGGCGAGGCAGTTCCTTTTCGGATTGGAACATATCATCGTGATCTATCTGGCGGCGACGGGCGTGATGAGCGGTTCTCTGACTGTGGGTATGGTATTCGCGTTTTTGGCATATAAAGCGCAGTTAACCACCCGGTTTACGGCCTTAATCGAGCAATTGATTTTGTTTAAGATGATGCGCTTACACCTTGACCGTATTGCTGATATCGCTATGCACGAACAGGAAGCGCACAGAGACAATGGTCGGGAAATCGAACGGTTGGGCGGGGAAATTGAGTTGGTGAATGTTTCCTTCCGCTATTCTGAACAGTCAGATTATCTCTTCAAAAATATTAACCTACGCATAGCACCTGGCGAGTGTGTGGCTATTGTCGGTCCTTCGGGTTGCGGTAAGTCGACCTTGATAAAAATCATGCTAGGTCTGCTGCAGCCTACATCCGGGCAGGTACGAGTGGGTGGTGAGGATATCAGGGACATTGGTTTGGTGAACTACCGGAAATTGATTGCTTCTGTGATGCAGGACGATGTTCTCCTTAGTGGAAGCGTTGAAGATAATATTGCTTTCTTTTCACCTGAACCCAATCAAGAATTGATTTATCAGTGCGCTTATTTTGCTGATATTCATCAGGACATTACCCGCCTACCCATGGGTTATCAAAGCTTAATTGCTGACATGGGATCCAACCTTTCTGGTGGGCAGATGCAGCGCCTTTTGTTGGCTCGGGCTTTGTATAGACAACCCGCCATTCTTTACCTCGACGAGGCGACCAGTAGTTTGGATGTTGAGCGAGAGCGAAACGTAACACGGAATATTACTTCATTGCCTCTCACCAGAGTCATGATTGCCCACCGTCCAGAGACGATTCAAAGTGCTGATAGAGTCATTGATATGGCAGCACTATAGCTGCACATTGCAGCGTTGAAATAGCTGTTGCCAGTATCCTACATGATCTTTTACTGCCTTTTGGAAACTCTGATAGTGGCTGCCGGCAAAATAGGCGTCGTTGTAGCTCAAGAAAACGTCATTTTCTGGCAATTGCCTGTGGAGGGTTTCCAGCGCAGGCTGGGCATCAAGATAAAGCCCGTTAATTTTCGATAGGTATGGTTGCACTTCACCGATGAAAAACTTATCGAATACGTTTCTGAGGTAGTTGAGGCGGGTTGGGTCCCGGTTTGCGCCGCAGATCACCAAGAGGTCATCGCGATAAAGCTGTTTGGTGATGGTGTTAAGCCAGCGGGTGCTTTCATCCATGGAATGAAAAACAGAGCCAAGATAACGCTGCTTCTCAATAGGCTCCTGTAACGAAACAATGTCGGTGCCCCTCTCGTAAAGATTAGCGTATGCGTTGATGGCCAGAAGCGCTTCACTATGAGGGAAGGGTTTATCAGGCGCAATCAGGCTAACACTTGCAGGTGTGAGTTGCTGACGCCACGCGTCACTGCTGACCAGCGTGTTCCAGTACACCGTACTGAGTTGCTGTTGCTTCTGTTTCTGTGCGTTGAGTAATTGTTCGCGAAGGGCATCGCTTTCGACGTCTGCTAGACAAAGTTCAAGTGTGTTTAATAGCGATACTTCGTAGTTAAGTTGCCTGAAGGCGTCCTGAACCTTGCCGAGAATGGAGTTTCTGTCAGCGATTAGCTGAAACAGACCGCATTCTCTTAGTTCGTAAGCATCAAGTAAGCCCATACGCACGTCACCAACGGGCAGCTTTAAGTCCCGCTTCCTGGGAAGTTCGATATAGTCGCTTTCCTCTAATGGCAGAGGTTCAGTGTTGACGACATTCGCGAGGCGGGTTTGATAGTTTTCAAATTGCGCACGTGCCTTGTCTGGTTCCAGACAGCCTGAAAGCAGGAACAGAGCAATAATGATGACGGCAATTCGATTAACCATTTTCTAGCATTTTCAAGAAATCATAGTCATGGTACGAAGTATAAAAGAAGCGGGATCCAAAAAGAAAATCCCGGTATCAGAACCGGGATTTTGAAGAAGGGCAGTGAAGGTTTATTTTTCTGCCATCGCCAATTGGAATTCGTTCGACTGTTTGCGGATCCAACGAAGGCGAATGCCGAGCATAATCGCTGCCGATGTCAGGCCAATGATGATGCCTACCCAGAAGCCGTAAGCACCCATTGGTTCAACGATCAAATCTGTCATACCGAGAATGTAGCCAATCGGCACGCCCAGTATCCAGTAAGCGATGAAGGTACGAATGAAGATAGCCCCCATGTCTTTATATCCTCTAAGCGCACCGGCAGCGACGACCTGGATAGCGTCCATACACTGGTAGACCGCGGCGAGTAGCATAAGGTTAGCTGCCATAAGCACAACTTCAGGGTTACTGTTGTAAAGCAGAATTATCGGCTCGCGGAATATTACGGTCAGTGTGGCTGTCACCATGGCGGTTGTCAGTCCAATCAATATGCCGAGCTTGGCTGCTCTTGCAGCGCCTTCTGTCGATTTTTCACCCAGTTGGTGACTGACGCGAATACTGACTGCTGTCGCCAAACTCATCGGTAGCATGAACACCATAGAGGCAAAGTTCATCGCAATTTGGTGTGCGGCGACAATGATAGAGCCCAGTGGTGAAATCAGGAGTGCAATACCGGCGAACATGGTGACTTCAAAGAATATCGACGCTGCGACGGGTAAGCCCATCTTGAAGATACGTTTGAGTGCAGAAATGTCTGGAGCAGTGAAGCTGGTAAATGCATTGATAGCCTTCAGTCGTTTGTTGACCAAGACATAAACAAACATGGCTATCAGCATCAGCCAATAGACAATAGTGGTTGCCACACCACAACCGACAGCACCAAGCGCGGGAGCACCAAATTTGCCGTAAACAAAAATCCAATTCAACGGCACATTGGCGGCAAGGCCAATAAAGCCAATGATCATTGCTGGAACGGTGAGTGATATACCTTCCGCTAAGTTACGTAGTACTTGGAAGAGCAAGAATGCTGGTACGGCCAAGATAACGGCATAGAGATAACCGATGGTTTTCTCAGTCAAAGCTTCTTCAACATTCATGTAGTTGATGATATGGCTGGCGTTGTAAAGCAAAAGTCCAATAGGAACCGATAGTAAGATAGCCAGATAGATGCCTTGCTGAACCTGAAATGGGATTTTGTTTTGCCGACCAGAGCCATTTAATTGTGCGATGATGGGTACCATCGCTATCAAAATACCAATGCCAAAAAGAATTGAAGGAAGCCAGATGCTGGTAGCGACAGCTACTGCAGCCATATCAGTTGCGCTGACGCCGCCTGCCATCACGGTATCGACAAAGCTCATTGAAGTTTGCGCTAGCTGCGCAATGAAGACAGGGATCCCCAATTTAATGATGGATTTGGCTTCCAGGCGATAGTTTTGCACCTATGACTCCGGAAAGAAAAGTGAGGCTGAAAAAGGAGTTGTATTATACGTTTGCATTGTAAAGCGACAATGGATACTTTTGGGAATTCGCTAAAATTTAGTGTTTTGTTTGCATCACAGTTAATACAGCCAGATGCTGTTAACAGGAATAGTTATGTTTACAGGTATTGTTCAAACCACCGCAGAAATCGTTCAGATAGAAAAAAAGAGAGATTTTCAGAGCCATGCGCTTCATATGAACGATGTGATGCGCAAAGGATTGGAAATTGGCGCTTCAGTTGCGCACAACGGTTGCTGTTTGACCGTGACAAAAATCGACAGCGACGTGGTTTGGTTCGATTTGATGCAGGCTACACTGGCGCTGACTAACCTTGGTAGCATCCAGGAAGGCGATAGAGTAAACCTTGAGCGTGCGGCTAAGTTTGGTGATGAAATTGGCGGTCACTCTATGTCTGGCCACATAATGTGTACAGCCGAAGTGGTTGATGTCATTGAGTCAGAGAACAATCGCCAGGTGTGGTTTGAGGTGCCGGCAAATATCTCCAAGTATGTTTTTGACAAGGGCTACATTGGCATTGATGGTATCAGTCTGACCATCGGTGCCGTTGAAGATAACCGTTTCTGCGTGAACTTGATCCCTGAAACACTGCAGAGAACCAATATGGGATGGCGAGCGAAAGGGGATATGGTGAACATTGAGGTTGACCCACAAACGCAGGCGGTGGTTGATACCGTTGAGAGGGTACTTGCTGCGAAACAAGCTTAAGTCTTGTTCAGTGATTGCTGAAAAATGAAAAAGCCAGCTACAGCTGGCTTTTCTTATATCGACTGCCTGAAAATTTTAGAAAATCTGCTCGTCGTCAGCATCTACGAATAAGTTGATGGTTTTGTGCTGAGAGTCGATGATGAGATTCAAATGAATAGCGTTACAGCATGCCGGACAATCGTCATAAAATTCCTGATCACCGCCGCTGGTATCCAAAGTAATGCGAATCCTATGTCCACAGTGCGGACAATCGATCCCTCTTTCAGTAAAATTTTGCATGTTCAACTCCCTATCTGAACTGCGAGCCTATTACATGACGATGCAAAGATAGCTGTTTCTTGAATCGCCCATGTGTTCCCATTTTAAGAACCTAAGAATGTTTGCTCAGTGAAATAAGAAAAAAGTATGACCGCACACCGAAAATCGCTTCGAATTATTAGCTTAAGAAATGGTATGTAACAGATGTATCCGGTGCTCTGGTTGGGATACGTGCGAAATTATTACAGAGTGTGAATGAGGGTTGCGAACTGTGAATGACGTTCAAGAAGGAAATGAAACAACAGGGCAAAACTCGACACTTTGCCCTCATATTAGAGATTAAGCCCCCAGCATTTCCGGGCTTAATTCGTCTAGCGAGTTAAGTTTCACGTCGCTGATCACCCAACGATCCTGTGCCGCAACCTTATGTTCTGGCACGACAATTGCGCGCATCTGAGCCGCTTTTGCTGCCAAAAGGCCAGTGAAAGAATCTTCTAACGCAATACAGTTTTGAGGGGCAATCCTTAAGCTCTCCGCAGCATTTAAATATACTTCTGGGTGAGGCTTACCATATTTAAGGTGTTCAGCAGAGTGGCACTGCTCAAACCACGAAGCGATACCCAACGCTTCTAAAGAAGCATTGATGAGCTTCATGGGAGAAGAAGATGCCAATGCAATACGAAGATTCGCCTCTTTACAGAGTGTTAGCGCGTGCATCACCCCTGGCTTCATGGGTTTATGAATAGAAACTAGCTCAATCACTTTGTCGAGGATCATATCGCACACTTCATCACAAGAAGGGCCTTCCCAACCTTGAGTGTTGTAATAGTGCTTAACAATCTGATCTATGCGAATGCCCGTGGTATCAATGGTGTCCTGGCGGGTGATTTTTACCCCCAGACTTTGAAAAACTGTAAGTTCAGCATCTTGCCAAAAGGGTTCTGAATCAACCAAAAGGCCGTCCATATCGAAAATAGCTGCTTGGATCATAAAGGTTCCTTAAAACGAAAAAAGGCGCCAAAGCGCCTTATTTTGACTGATGATTTCGTTACAGGAAAATCAATTCAGCTCTAGTTTGTTGATCAGTGCCTCGGTTTCTGCCAAATAAGGACCACCGAACAATAGGCAATGATTCAGCATGTGGTAAAGGTTGTAGATGTCTTTACGTTCTTCAAAGCCCTCATCAAGAGGCCACACTTCTTCATACCCTTCATAAAACTCATCGGGGAATCCGCCAAAGAGATAGGTCATCGCAATGTCTACTTCACGATCTCCCCAATAACAGGCAGGGTCGTAAACTATCGGACCATTCATGGTTGATGAGGCATTGCCCTTCCATAAATCGCCATGCACTAAGCTTGCCTTTGGCTGATGGCCATTGAGTCGTTCTTTCACTGCTTCAACAATACTTTCCACATCCCCAAATGACATGCCTTTTTCTTCTGCTAACTGAAGTTGAAAGCCGATGCGGTGATCAGCGAAAAAGTTTGCCCATTTTCGGTGCCAGCTATTTCGTTGCTCTGTAGTACCAATAAAGTTATCTATATCGAAGCCATATTCCAACTGCTCGCCCCATTTGTGAAGACTGGCGAGATCTTTACCCAAAAGGTAGGCATTTTCAGTGTCGAGTTGCTTCATGGGAATATAATCAAGCACCAACACTGATTTCTCTTTGATAATGCCAAGATATATCACCTGCGGGATAGATACTTCGCCGCTGTTTGCCAAATGCCGAAGGCTCTCGGCTTCGGCTTCGAAAACGGGCAAGTTGTCTCGTGAATTCACTTTCACAAAGAAGCGCATATTTCCACTTGCAATGGCGTAACACTCGTTGATGTCACCACCATCTATTGGCGTCTTTTCCTCGACTTCAAACTGCTGACCCAGAGCGAGCGAAAGCTGAACTGAGAGCGAATGCCACATGAGTGCACCTCTTCATGACGATGAAAATTGGTGTGATAACAAAATAGTAGTGCAATTCAGAGAGAGTGATATGTGTCTAATCCCACAATTTGTATCGGTTTTTCAAATTTTGGTGGAAATAAGACAAGGCCCCGTAAAACCGGGGCGTTAGAGAATGAAATACGGCCTTAAAAGCTGGGCAACAACTTGTTTGGCATGTATTTGTTGTGATTGGCTTCCAGAAGATGGGCGTTTGCTTTCTCTATATCTGGCGCGAAGTATCTGTCTTTGTCATAGAAGGTGACATGACTTCTTAGTTCTGCCTTGATTTGTTCCAGGCGTTGAGAGGTTTTCAGGGGTGCTCGGAAATCCAAGCCCTGGCATGCGGCGAGCAACTCTACCGCGAGAATGCCGCGAGTGTTATCTGCCATCTCCGCAAGACGACGCCCTGCGAATGTCGCCATCGACACGTGGTCTTCCTGATTGGCCGATGTTGGAAGGCTATCTACAGATGCGGGGTGTGCCAGCGTTTTATTTTCACTAGCCAACGCCGCAGAGGTTACCTGTGCGATCATAAAGCCGCTGTTTACACCGCCATTGTCGACAAGAAACGGAGGAAGCTTGCTCAAGCCGCTATCGATAAGCAGTGCCATACGTCTTTCAGACAAACTGCCGATTTCAGCAATTGCTAATGCAAGGTTATCGGCAGCCATGGCAACGGGCTCGGCGTGGAAATTACCACCTGAAATGATGTCACCATCATCGCAGAACACCAGTGGGTTGTCTGACACTGAGTTTGCTTCAATTTCGAGGACATCTGCGGCGTGTCGGATTTGCTGAAGGCATGCGCCCATGACCTGAGGTTGGCAGCGCAGAGAATATGGGTCCTGCACTTTTTCGCAGACTTGGTGGCTGTCGCCAATGTCGCTGTTCTGTTCTAAGAGGTGTCGGTATGCTTCTGCAGCATCCATTTGTGCGCGATGCCCACGAACGCGGTGAATACGTGGGTCGAATGGACGGCGACTGCCTAAAGCTGCTTCAACGGAAAGCGCACCACAAGCTGTTGCTGATGCGAAAAGGTCTTCTGCGGCAAACAGCCCTTCCAAAGCAAACGCGGTTGAAGCTTGTGTGCCATTCAACAGTGCCAAACCCTCTTTAGGGCCGAGTGTGATAGGGTCCAAACCGGCAATTTTCAGTGCCATTGCTCCGGAGATGACTTCTCCTTTGTGTCTTGCCTGGCCTTCGCCCAATAGAACCGTACTCATGTGGGCGAGGGGAGCCAAATCACCCGATGCGCCTACGGAGCCTTTCTTGGGAATGCAGGGGAAAACTTCCGCATTAATGAGCTTTGCCAGGGCTTCCACAACCGAATAGCGGATACCGGAATAACCACGGGCAAGACTTGAGATTTTCAAAACCATCATCAAGCGAACAGTAGCATCATTCATGAAATCGCCAATACCAGCAGCATGAGAAAGCACTATCGAACGTTGCAGAGTTTCGAGATCTTCCAGTTCGATACGGGTATTGGCGAGTAAGCCAAAACCCGTATTGATGCCATAAACCACACGTCCTTCGTCGAGTACACTGGCAACGGTATCAACACTTTCCTGCATGGTCTCGGCGACGCCGTTGGCAAACTGAACCTGTGTGGGCTCACGGCTGACAAGGCGAAGATCTCTGAGTGTTAGCGCACCCGGAATGAGCGTTAGTGTATTCATTGTTATTAGCTCCTTACTGCTTGACTGGAACGTTTGGAATGTCGAGCAAAGGTAAGTCAAGTTGTTGTTCTTCCGCGCAGTTTATCGCGATATCGTATCCGGCATCTGCATGGCGCATAACACCGGTGGCAGGATCGTTGTGCAAGACGCGCCCAACACGTTTCGCTGCCTCGTCTGTACCGTCACACACGATCACCACACCAGAGTGTTGCGAGAAGCCCATGCCTACGCCGCCGCCATGGTGCAGTGACACCCAGGTTGCTCCCGAAGCGGTATTAAGCAGCGCATTGAGCAGGGGCCAATCTGATACAGCATCAGAGCCGTCCATCATACCTTCAGTTTCTCTATTTGGACTTGCAACTGAGCCTGAGTCCAAGTGGTCTCTGCCGATGACGACCGGTGCTTTCAGTTCGCCATTTTTCACCATTTCGTTAAAGGCCAATCCAAGGCGTGCGCGGTCTTTCAGTCCCACCCAACAAATACGGGCGGGTAAACCCTGGAATTGAATGCGCTCGCGGGCCATATCTAGCCAGTTATGAAGATGTGGATTGTCTGGAATCAGCTCTTTGACTTTCTGGTCGGTTTTATAAATATCCTCCGGATCGCCAGAGAGTGCAGCCCAGCGGAAGGGGCCGATGCCCTGACAGAAAAGAGGACGGATGTACGCCGGCACAAAACCCGGAAAATCGAATGCGTTTTCGACGCCTTTTTCGAGAGCCATTTGGCGGATGTTGTTGCCGTAGTCCAGCGTCGCTGCACCTCGTGATTGCAGGGTCAGCATGGCTTTGACCTGTTCTGCCATAGACGCTTTGGCGGCTTCAACCACCGCAGCCTCGTCGGCTTTGCGCTTTTCTGCCGCATCTTCCATGGTCCAGCCTTGCGGTAAGTATCCATTTAGCGGATCGTGCGCTGACGTTTGATCGGTCACTACATCGGGTGTAATGCCACGCTCAACAAGCTGCGCGAAGATATCAGCTGCATTACCAAGCAGACCAATAGAGAGAGGCTTGTTGTCATCGATTGATTGTTGAAGGATGGAAAGCGCTTCATCCAAATCTGTGGCTTTTTTGTCAACGTATCCGGTTCGAAGGCGGTAATCGATTCGGCTTTCATCACATTCAACGGCGATCATAGAGAACCCTGCCATGGTTGCTGCCAATGGCTGCGCACCACCCATGCCGCCAAGACCACCGGTCAGTACCCAACGACCTTTCGCTTCACCACCAAAGTGTTTCTTGGCAACAGCCACAAAGGTTTCATAGGTACCTTGAACAATGCCTTGTGAGCCAATGTAGATCCAGCTTCCTGCCGTCATTTGACCGTACATGGCTAAACCTTGTTTATCGAGCTCGTTGAAGTGCTCCCAGTTTGCCCAGTGGGGTACCAGATTGGAGTTGGCAATCAATACCCGTGGCGCATCTTTATGAGTGGGGAAGACACCAACAGGTTTGCCGGATTGAACCAGAAGAGTTTGATCGTCCTCCAGACGGCTCAGTACCTCTACGATTTTGTCATAGCACTGCCAGTTTCTCGCTGCGCGCCCAATACCGCCATAAACCACGAGGGCGTGAGGGTGTTCGGCCACGTCAGGGTGCAGGTTGTTCATCAGCATTCGAAGCGGCGCTTCAGTCAGCCAAGATTTTGCAGTTAGTTTGGTTCCTGTCGGCGCTTTGATCGTGCGCGACAGATCGAGACGTGGGTCGCTCATTGTTTCACTCCTTGTGTATTAGCAAGGCTGCGGGAAATCGTCCAAACCAGACGGGCAGCAAGTCGAGATGTGTGGTTATCAATGTCATAACGCGGATTTAGCTCTGCGATATCAGCAATCTTGAGCTTGGGGTGGCCATCTTTATTCACTGTTTCAGCAATGGTTCTAATGAGACGCTCCACCAGTAGATATTCAACACCATGCACAGCAGGTGCGCTAACACCCGGCGCTGTCGCTGCTGGGAAAACATCTAAGTCGATAGTCAGGTAGATGGCATCCATTCCTGCGATAAAGGTGTTTAGTTGGTCTTCGATGTATGCATAAGAGGATGTGGTAAAGTCTGAATCTTCAACCACCAATACGTTGAGCTCGCGGGCCTTGTTAAACAATGCCTGAGTGTTACTGGCACGGCTTACGCCAAGACAGGCATAGTGGAAAGGCCAATTGCGGTTGTGGCAGAAATCGGCGATTTGTGAAAATGGGGTGCCAGAACTGCCGTTCTGGGCATTACCTACAGGCGTTCGGAGATCAAAATGTGCATCAAAATTAATGATGCCGATCTTGGGTGCCTCAGCAGGATTTTTCTGTATGAAGTGGTTCGCTAAACCCTGAAACGTGCCCCAAGCAACTTCATGTCCGCCACCCAGAATAAAGGGGAAGTGTTTTTGTCGCATGGCCTCACTGATATTGTCTGCCAGTTGTTTTTGCGCTTTGGACAAGTCGTGGTCATCGCAACACACATCGCCATTATCGAAGAAACAGAGTGATTCATGGTGCCAAGGTAAGTTAGCCAACATCCTTCGAATTTCGGTTGGCGCAGAGTACGCGCCAACGCGTCCTTTATTGCGGGACACACCTTCATCGCTGGCAAAACCTATTATCATGCAGCCGGGCTCTGTTGCTTTATCAGCGCTTTGTACTTTTTGGTGAAAGCGATATCCGCTCTCGCCGTCTTCAGAGTCTGTCCGGCCATGCCAGACGCTCATATCAATCGTCATTGGCTTCGACTCCTTTCAGGTAACGTGCATGCAATGGCGAAAGACCTATCTGGTAACTGAGCTGTGCTGGAGACGTTAAATCCCAAACTGCAAAGTCAGCATCAAACCCAGAGGCTATTTGACCTTTTGCACGCAGTCCTAATGCTTGTGCAGCATGACGGGTTACACCATAAAGATTTTCTTTCGGTGTCAGCCCAAACAGGGTACAGGCCATGTTCATCATAAGTGTTAGGCTGGCGAACGGTGATGTGCCGGGGTTGAAGTCAGTGGCAATTGCCATGGGAACCTTGTGCTGGCGAAGCCACTCGATCGGTGGTTTCTGAGTTTCACGCAGAAAATAGAAAGCGCCAGGAAGGAGAGTTGCGATGGTGCCATTCTCCGCCAGAGTTTTAACCCCTTCTTCGTTCAAGTACTCGATGTGGTCGACAGAGAGTGCACCCATCTCGGCAGCTAGCGCACTGCCCCCGAGATCAGAGAGCTGCTCGGTATGGCCTTTAACTTCCAGCCCATGAGCTCGTGCGGCGTCGAAGACTTTTGCCATTTGCGCGGGGGAGAAGCCAATGCCTTCGCAGAACACATCAACCGCATCAGCAAGTTTTAACTCTGCTGCTGCTGGTATCATTTCCTTGCACACCAATGAGATATAACCGTCGCTGTTGTCTTTAAACTCTGGCGGCAGAGTGTGAGCACCAAGTAGAGTGGTCGAGATGTTCACATCGATCTCTTGATCAAGGGTTTTCGCCGCTTTTAGCATCTTGAGTTCATGCTCGACCGTCAGACCGTATCCACTTTTTACTTCAATGGTTGTTACGCCGTCACGCATCAAAGCCTTGGCACGTGGAAGCGCCAAAGATACCAGTTCTTCTATGGAAGCTTCGCGGGTCGCTTTGACAGTAGAGAGAATGCCACCACCGTTTTTAGCGATTTGTTCGTAGGGAACACCTTGCAAGCGTTGTTCAAACTCACCAGAGCGGTCGCCGGCAAAAATGATGTGGGTATGCGCGTCGATAAGACCTGGCGTAACCAGACGGTTTTCAACTGAAACCTTGTCATATCCATCTGTTGACAGGTTTTCACCAATAGCGACGATGCGGCCATTTTCAACCGCAATCATTTGGTTATCGCGTACTTGGTACCCATCACTTTGGCTGACGTCTGTATCCATTGAAACAAGACGACAATCCGTGAACATCTTCTTCATTTTTGCTGTGCTCTTTATTTGTATATATAAATGTATAGACAATTAAAAAGGCGATGACAAGATCTGTTGTTATGAAATTGTGATGGCGGGTGTAAAGCTCAGCGGCCAACTTAGTGTAAGCCCGCTGAAAGTAAGGAAGTGTACTTCGGTTAAAGTTCTGCGCGAGCGCTGAGTTTGTAGCGGTTACCAGGGTGGTAGAGAAGGGCTGCACTGACCAATTGGTTCTCGCTCCAGGTGCGGCGATGAAGTAAAAGGCACGGCTGGGTGGTTTCTATTTGAAGAAGCTTTGCGATATGTACAGGAGGAAGAATGGCCTCTACGGTATGTTCAATAGTTCCCAACGGGCAGTTTGATACGAGGTATTGGTTGGGTGTGATAGCCGAAAAGTCTTGTTTTAAATAGTCAGGGGCAAATGCGGGATTTACCCATCTCAATTCAACTTGAATCGGTACTTCATCCGCAAAATGTACGATTTCGCTTTTGAAAACATCGCTACCTAGCATAATACCGAGACGCATTGCCACATCTTCCGGAGCACGTATCTTTCTTAAGGATATGATTTCACTGTGATGTGCTTGACCGCGCCCTGATATTTCTTCTGCGATATTGCGGATATCCATCAGCGGACTTTCCGCTTTGCGCTGGCATACAAACGTGCCTAAACGAGGGGTTCGTTCTAGCCAACCCTCATTGACTAAATCTCTTACCGCTTTGTTTACCGTCATTCTACTGACCGAAAACTGCTCACAAAGCTCTGCTTCTGTTGGCACTTTTGCGCCAACTGGCCATTCCTGTGATTCAATTTTCTCAATCAGGAAGTCTTTAATCTGCTGGAAGCGGGGAGATTTCGGCATAGGTACTCTGATTTATATTGGTATATACAATTAATCATTGATGAAGTCTGACTGAAAATCAAGGATGGTAGTTTGGGAGTCGGATGGTGCGCATAAATCAGGCTACTTGTCTTATCTTTTGTTATGGCTTTGATTTAACACTGAACGGTAAGATTTCTGTCTCAATTCATTCATCTGGTTAATTCAGAATTCGCCCCTACGGTGAACAACCCTAATTTTATACCCAAACAACCTGAAGGAAGTGGCACATGAAGAACATCGTTAAGTTGGGTTTGGTTTTTTCTGTGTTGGCAGCAGGTTCCGCTGTCGCTTCGAATGACTATACATTGGGTCCACGTCCATTATTTCTCGTTGCGGATATGGATGAAGGTGAGTTGAAATCAAAACTAGAAAAATGTCTGGATGACAAGCCAAAGAAAAGTGACTTCTCAATTGGCCACCGAGGTGCAGCATTGATGTTCCCGGAGCACACAAAAGAGTCTTATATGGCTGCGGCCAAAATGGGCGCAGGTGTGTTGGAATGCGATGTAACTTTCACTAAGGACAAAGAGCTAGTTTGTCGGCATTCCCAGAATGATCTGCACACCACGACTGACGTGTTAGCGCATCCGGATCTCGCCGCGAAATGCAGCGTGCCGTTTACACCAGCAAATCCAGCAAAGGGCGAAAAAGCGAGGGTTGAATGTCGCACCACCGATTTCACACTCGCGGAATTTAAACGCCTCAAAGGCAAAATGGATGGCGCAAACCCGATGGCGACAACACCGGAAGCGTATATGGCTGGTACGCCAGGTTGGCGTACCGATCTCTACGCGAGTCGCGGCACATTGATGACACACGCTGAAAGTATTGAACTGTTTAAAGCACTTGATGTGAAAATGACACCTGAGTTGAAAAGCGCGACTGTCGATATGCCATATGATGGATTAACACAGCAAGGCTATGCCCAAAAGATGATAGAAGAGTACAAAGAGGCGGGAGTAAAACCTTCAAACGTTTTTATCCAATCTTTCAACCTTGATGACGTGAAGTACTGGATTTCCGCTGAGCCAAAGTTCGGTGAGCAAGCAGTTTTCTTAGACGCCCGTATGTATAAAAACAAATTGTGGGAGCCGACTCTAGCAGACATGAAAGCGCTGAAGAGCGCGGGTGTTGAGTTTATCGCACCACCATTGTTTGCCTTGGTAACGTTGAGCAGTGAAGGTGAAATTGTTCCTTCGGACTATGCGAAAATGGCCAAAGAGGCTGATTTGGGCATGATCGCTTGGACGTTAGAACGCTCTGGTTCTCTTGGTAATGGTGGAGGGTGGTATTATCGGTCTGTGAAAGAAGCCATCGACAACGACGGTGATGTATTCAACTTACTGGATGTATTGGCTCAGGGTGTTGGTGTTGTTGGCGTCTTTTCTGACTGGCCGGCTACGACGACTTTCTACGCAAACTGCATGGGCTTATGATAAAAAGAGGCCTCAAAGACGGGAGTCTCTGAGGCCTAAGCTACAGCATTGCAACATCACTAACCCATTACGTGATGTTTTTCTGTTCAGTTCACTTCTAGCTCTTCATTTTCTCTTGAGAGTTCTGCCAACTTCATGGCGAATTGTACATAAGCCCTTCGTTCTTCTTGAGTGAGGTGCCTGTTGATAGCGAGAAAAGCAATGAAGCTGTCAATAATGGGCTCCAAAGGATCTTGAACATTTGTGTCGCATTCCAAGTATCTTGGCAGTAGCTTTTGCATCTGACTTAAAAGGCCTGGCTCGAGAACAATGGTCTTGTCCATTTGCTCTGCGTGATTGAGAGCAGCTGCCACTTTATCCAGGATCTGGTTCTCTATGTCTGTGACTGTAGGCTTGCAATGCTCTTGGAGCAGCTGACTATAGAATTGTTTGTGGTGATCTGGCACTTGCTCATGAATATCTGCGTGAACGGCTAGTGTGGTCAACAGGACAGAGAAGGCAACAAAAAATACAACAATTGGCATGCGAAGAGACTTTTTTCTTTATTGGATTGCATTGGTATGTTCATCATCCTGTTTTGAGAGCGAATGACCATCTCTTTGGAAGGGAATTTAGTTTCAAATTGTTTGAAGGAACGAACTTTGGACTGAAGATCTCTTCCCTGTAGAAAAGTCATTGCTGTGCAACGGGAATTCTGTCGCATTATATACCCAAACAACCTGAAGGTGCATGACTCAGCGAAATTGACTGGCGTTGTGATCGAGGCGTTCCTTTGCAGGTGTAGTCATCTCCATCAAAAAGGAACAACAAAGAGCACGGCGTCAGTCAACTCGCCCGAAGGGAGGCCTTCAATGCGCCCACTTCTTCGTTAAATTTTACGGAAATAGAATGACTATTCCTCGCGGAGTTTGCCTCGAATTGAACGCATTGATGACCTCTGAATGCGAGCATCTTCAGGTTGTTTGGGTACACCGCAATGAAATAACGAGAATTTACCGGTGTTTACCCATTCAACTCTGAGTGGAATAGGCTCCATCTTGTCCCATTGCCCGATAATCTTGCCGTTTTCTATCTGGAAAATATCGAATACTGCCATCTTTGGAAACCACCAGCAGCAAAGCCTAGGAGTTCAGGTTCCCATGTCCTGTTGCTAAATCGAACTTAGATATTCTTGCCTGGAAAGAAGCCAAACTTTTTTGAGAGATTGAACTTGCGATTGGAAGGTTTGCCTTCAAAGGATCAACAGCCCGGTTTCTTACCAGCACTTCATAGTGAAGATGAGGACCCGTCAATCGGCCCGTAGCACCAGAAAGCGCAATTTTCTGGCCGCGTTCTACACGTTGTCCGCGTTTCACCAATATTTTATGCAAATGTAGATAGCGAGTTTTGTAAACGCTGTTGTGCTCAATAACCAAATACTTCCCGGCATAAGGGTGATTACGCACGCTAACTACTTTGCCGTCTCCTGTTGAGTAAACAGGCGCACCAACCGGTGTAGCAAAGTCAGTACCATTGTGCGGTGTTACCCGCCCGGTAACTGGGTGCTTTCGTTTCGGGTTAAAGGCAGAGGTAATCCGGCGATACTTTTTATCGATAGGGTAGCGATTGAAAGCACGTTCAAGGCTGTTTCCATTTCTATCGTAAAATCGACCATCATCTGCAAGAAATGCTGCGATTTCTCGGTTACTGAGGTTAAATGAAATGGCTTGGATTTGATTATTTCCCGTTGGATGATCGCCAAGGAACTGCTTGTTGACGAGGATATTGAAACTGTCTCCGGCACGAAGTGAGCGGGTGAAATCCAGTTTGTCCTTCAACACATTTGTGATGTTTGCTATTTGGTTTGGATTAAGGCCGACTTTGTGTGCGGATAGAGAAAAACTACCGTCTACTGTTCCTGAATAAAGAACTTCTCTCCACTCGCTTGGCATCTCGATAAATTTATAGATGAACCCTCCTTCATCGTCCAAGGTATAGGTGGCTTGTTCTACCAGGCTAATGTGATAGCTCAGTTTTTGGAGAGTCATCGCTTCTCTTAACACGGTGAAACTTAGGTGATCGCCCGGTTTAATAGTATCGAGTTGAAGGTGTGGCTCATCCGCCGCCAGGATTTCCAGCAATGCGCTGTAAGGTAATTGCAGAGATGAGAATATCTCGCTGAGTGTATCGCCAACTTTAACGACGTAATCTATCTTTTGTGCTTTAGGCGTCTCAGCTGGCTCAGTTTCACTTTCGACAGCGTCTGTTTGAACGGTTAGTGGTAGCTCAGTTTTTTTATCTGGTGTTGGTTCTGTCGCCTCTATAGATTTTTCGTCAGCGTCTGGGATGAAAAAGGCAAGCGTGAAGGCAAAAACTGCTGTGAGAAGGGCGATAAGTTTAAAGTGTTTCATTACCAATGCTAAAGGTTTATCGTTTGTTATGTTATAACATAACATCTCTTGCGGTCTCATTCGATAGTAAATAGCACCCTTTGACCCGCGGTGCATTTGATTGACTGTGACACTGTCACGATTTAAACAGTGGAAAAAAAGTGACAGTGGGAGGGCACTTCATTGGTTGCGTTATTCCACCACATCGTTACAATCCTCTATCGATTCGGGTTCAGACATTTTGATTTGTAACAAAATTGGACCCATAAAAATCATTCATTCTCTTGCATTTATCGCTCTCTCAGCTGAATGCAAAAAATCCAAACAAGTGTTACTTCGTGTGTAACACCACTGTAAATAGGACAATATAATGCCTGTAATTACTCTTCCTGACGGTAGTCAACGTTCATTTGATAACCCAGTTTCCACTTACGACGTCGCAGCTGACATCGGTCCTGGTCTTGCAAAAGCCTGTATCGCGGGTCGTGTTAATGGTCAGCGTGTAGACGCATGCGACCTGATTGAAAACGACGCAAATCTGGAAATCATCACTGCAAGAGACGAAGACGGTCTTGAGATCATTCGCCACTCTTGTGCTCACCTGCTGGGTCATGCGATAAAGCAGCTTTTTCCTGACGTGAAAATGGCGATCGGTCCAACCATCGACAGCGGTTTCTATTACGACGTTGACCTTGACCGTTCTCTGACTCAAGAAGACCTGGATGCGATTGAAAAGCGCATGAAGGATTTGGCGAAAACCAAATACCAGGTCATCAAGAAGAACGTGAGCTGGCAGGAAGCGCGTGATGCTTTTGAATCACGTGGCGAACCGTACAAGATGGAAATTCTGGATGAAAACGTATCTCGCGATGATCGTCCAGGTCTTTACCATCACGAAGAATACATCGACATGTGTCGTGGTCCGCACGTACCGCACATGGGTTTCTGCCAAAACTTTAAAATCCTGAACGTTGCTGGTGCATACTGGCGCGGTAACAGCGATAACAAGATGCTGCAACGTATCTACGGCACGGCTTTCAACGATAAGAAAGAGCTGAAAGCGCACCTGCAGCGCTTGGAAGAAGCAGCGAAGCGTGATCACCGTAAACTAGGTAAGCAACTTGACCTTTACCACATGCAACAAGAAGCACCGGGTATGGTGTTCTGGCATCACAACGGTTGGGTTATCTTCCGTGAGTTGGAAACCTTCGTTCGTGCAAAACTGAACGAATATGATTATCAGGAAGTGAAAGGCCCATTGATCATGGACCGTGTTCTTTGGGAACGTTCAGGTCACTGGGATAAGTACTCTGAGTACATGTTCACCACACAATCTGAGAGCCGTGATTACGCACTGAAGCCGATGAACTGTCCTGGCCACGTGCAGATCTTTAATCAGGGTCTGAAATCTTACCGTGACTTGCCGCTGCGTATGGCAGAGTTTGGCAGCTGTCACCGTAACGAGCCATCAGGCGCTCTGCATGGGCTGATGCGTGTTCGTGGCTTCACCCAAGATGATGCACACATCTTCTGTACTCCAGAACAAGTTCAACAAGAAGTGACTTCTTGTATCAAGATGGTTTACGACACTTACCAGACTTTCGGCTTTGACGAAATCGTGGTGAAGCTGTCTACCCGTCCTGAAATGCGTGTAGGTTCTGATGAAATGTGGGACCGCGCTGAGAAAGCACTGGCTGAAGCACTGGAATCTATGGACATTAAGTTCGAGATTCTGGAAGGCGAGGGTGCGTTCTACGGTCCTAAGATTGAATTTACTTTGCATGACTGTTTGGATCGTGCGTGGCAGTGTGGTACTGTGCAGCTCGATTTTGCTCTGCCTGAGCGTTTGGGCGCAACGTACGTTGGTGAAGACAACGAACGTCACACCCCAGTAATGATTCACCGTGCGATTCTGGGTTCACTGGAACGTTTTATCGGTATTCTGATTGAAGAATACGCGGGTCATTTCCCAAGCTGGTTAGCTCCTCAACAAGCTGTAGTGATGAACATTACCGACAATCAAGCGGAATATGTTCAGGAAGTAGCGAAAAAACTGCAAAAAGCAGGATTTAGAGCGTCTGCGGACTTGAGAAACGAGAAGATTGGCTTTAAAATCCGCGAACACACTTTGAAGCGCGTACCTTATATGTTGGTTTGTGGCGACCAGGAAATGGAAGCTGGCGAAATCGCGGTACGTACACGCAAAGGTAAAGACTTGGGTAAATATAAAATTGACGAATTCGTTTCTCTGCTCGAGAACGAAGTTCGCACCCGAACTCTTAATATTTTGGAGGATTAAGGTATTAAAGGCGCAAGAAAAGTCCCGGCTAAACAAAATGCTCACCGTCTTAACGAAGAACTTCGTGGTCTGCGTGAAGTACGTCTGACTGGTATTGATGGTGATCAGCTTGGTATTGTTTCATATGATGAAGCGATTAAAGCGGCAGAAGATGCTGGTGTTGATCTGGTAGAAATTAGCCCTAATGCCGAGCCGCCAGTATGTCGTGTGATGGACTATGGTAAGTTCATCTACGAAAAGAGTAAGGCTGCGAAAGAGCAGAAGAAAAAGCAAAAGATTGTCCAGATCAAGGAAGTTAAATTCCGTCCTGGAACCGATATTGGCGACTATCAGGTAAAACTACGCAACCTGGTTCGCTTTATTGAAGAGGGTAACAAGGTCAAGGTTACAATCCGTTTCCGTGGTCGCGAAATGGCGCACCAGGATATCGGTGTTGACGTTCTGAACCGACTGAAGGAAGACACTGCTGAAATCGCTTCAGTAGAAAGTTTCCCTTCAAGAATTGAAGGTCGTCAAATGATCATGGTTCTTGCCCCTAAGAAGAAGTAATTTCGGCATACAAGTAACGAGAGGCTATGCCTTCGGGCATAGCCTCTTTGTTCGCCAAATTACACTGTTATTAATTGCATACAATGCGGAGTTATTCATCATGCCTAAGATGAAAGCAAACAAAGGCGCTGCTAAGCGTTTCAAGAAAACTGGTGGCGGTTTCAAGTTCAAGCACGCAACTAAGCGTCACATCCTGACTAAGCGTACTACTAAGAACAAACGTCAACTGCGTCCTAACTCAATTCTGCCTAAGTGCGAAATGGGTGCAGTTGCGCGTATGCTTCCATACGCATAATTTTCTTAGTATTTTTAACGAATTAGTTTAGGAGAGACATAATGCCTCGCGTAAAACGTGGTGTACAAGCTCGTGCACGTCATAAGAAAGTTCTGAAACAAGCTAAAGGTTACTACGGTGCACGTTCACGTGTTTACCGCGTAGCTTTCCAAGCAGTAACCAAAGCTGGTCAATACGCTTACCGTGACCGTCGTCAGAAGAAACGTCAATTCCGTCAACTGTGGATTGCACGTATCAACGCTGCGGCTCGTCAAAATGGTATGTCTTACAGCCGTTTCATCAACGGTCTGAAGAAAGCGTCTATCGAAATCGATCGTAAGATCCTGGCTGATATCGCTGTATTCGACAAAGCTGCATTCTCTGTTCTGGTAGAGAAAGCGAAAGCTGCTCTGTAATTTATTACAGAATAGACTTTGTGAGAAAGGGGAGCTTCGGCTCCCCTTTTTCTATTCTAAATCCCGACAGTTAATTCGCTGTGCAAGATGGAATTAACTCCCAAGGCGAGTTTTCGTAAAGCCCCGGTATTTGCTGGGTAGTCCACCATTTAGCGATGTAGTTATCTCCCCGATACGCGACAACACTGCCTTCGGCATATATTGTATATACATTCCAATCGTCTTTGGGGCAAAAGGTCAGTGGCTCAGGATTTTTCATCCAATCAATGATTTCAATGTGGCTGACAAAACGTACTTCAGATTTTGATAATGCGTACTCGATAAATTTGGAGAGGGCAGCTTGGCGGCTTTGGGTGTCTGAACCCGGCATTCCAAACTGTTCTTGTCCATTCACCAGCCCATAGAAGCCGGAATGTAACCCCAAAACCAAAGGTGCTCTGTTTCCTTTTAAACGTAAATCCAGGTTATAGGCATAAATAGCAAATACCTCGTCTCCGGATAGTCCTGCAGCACCCCAGGCAGGCTCGGAGTATAGGTTCCAGTCGAAGTTGTCACCTTTGCCAGATTCAAGGTCAAACCAGGGCACGTGCTTGGCAATCTTGTCCCTCAAGGAATAATCAATGCCATATTCCGACGTCAGGTTATCGGGTGGCACGATCAGAGTGTGTGCAGGAACTTCCCACAAACCTGGATAGTTGGCGATCTGCGGTTTCCAACCACCATTAACGGCAAGATCATGTTCTGGGCTTCCGTTCTCAAGAGTGTATGGCCAGTAATTATTGGTTCCGTCATGAGTGGGTGTTATGCCCGCAGGAAAACTGACGTCGTATGCTACGCCGTTTTGAATGACTGCCTTTAGCGTGTTGTCATTGTAGGTAAGAAAAGGCGCTCGGAAGCCATGTGCTTTTTCAATACCTATACCGCCTTCTTCGACAGCAGAGGTGAGAAACTGATTACAGAGCGTCACTTCTTGCTGCCAAGCTTCTTGAGTCATCCAATTGTCTAAGGGATTCCAGTTCACCTTGTCATCCGGGTGTGTTTCGGTGTGGCTTCCAATGTCATGGCCCGCTTGGTGGGCGCGTCGCCATAAGTTCAAAACGTCTTCGTTTTCCCTTGATTGGCCGCAAAGCATAAAGAATGATGCGGTAAGATTGCGATTAGCATGTTTGTCCATGCCATTCGGATTTTTATGACTGGCCAGGGTATCGAGAACCCACTTAAGACCTTCTACGTCGTTATTATCATCAAAGCCTAGTGAGACGAACATAGGCGTTTTTGCAGTATCAATCGGTGATGATTGAGAGGGTGGGTAAGCATTTTCCATTGCGAGTACTTGTGCTGACATAACTATTGGAAGAAAAAGCGAGTAACTGGTTTTTTTACCCACAAGGTGCCAACTGAATTTTGCCATTGTATTGTCCTATTTTTAGGTTCGACGTTATTGAATGTGAGCAAGAGCTCATCAACTAGAAAATACATACTCGAGCCTGATTTCTACGACATCTTGCACGTGCTGTTATCAAAATTTGACTGTGACGATAGCGAAGGCTGTAAGTTGCATTCAGAACCGAACAGATATTGGTATTTGATCGCACTAAGTGCTGAATCAATAAGCAATTTTCTGAGTCAAATACGTTGCTATGGACTGGAATCTGGATAATTTCACGCCGTTGAAAAATATCAGGTGATAAAATCGCCGACGATTTAGTCATGACCGCCATTAAACGGCTATTTCAGATTGGATTTGAGCCGCGGTTTATTTACTATGTACCGTTACGTCTTATACCAATTCTCAGAGCGTGATCTGCCAATGCGAATTCGCACTGGAAAGACGGATTCTGCTACGAGAATTGGTATATCTTTTACTCCCCCGTAGGACACTGCCTGGACAGGCAGATGAGGAAACGATGCAACAACTAGAAGAGATTCTATCCAACGCAACGGCTGCTATCGAAGCAGTTGATTCAGTTGCGGCTCTGGATGAGGTACGTGTTAAGTACCTGGGTAAAAAAGGTGAGCTGACCCTACAGCTGCAGCAGTTGGGTAAACTTCCGCCGGAAGAGCGCCGTGAAGCGGGTGCAAGCATCAACAAAGCAAAGCAAGCAGTTCAACAAGCGCTGACCGAGCGTAAAGTTGCACTGGAGAGCGCAGAGCTTGAAGCGAAGCTGGCAGCTGAGACTATTGATGTGACTCTGCCGGGTCGTCGTATCGAGAACGGTGGTATTCACCCTGTAACCCGCACTATCGAACGTATCGAAAGCTTCTTTGGTGAGCTTGGATTTAGTGTTCAAACAGGCCCAGAAATCGAAGACGCATTCCATAACTTCGATGCTCTGAACATTGCGGAAGACCACCCAGCGCGTACTGATCACGACACTTTCTTCTTCAACCCTGATCTGATGCTGCGCACGCACACTTCAGGTGTTCAAATCCGTACGATGGAAACCAACCAGCCGCCACTGCGCTTTATCGCACCGGGCCGTGTTTACCGTAACGACTACGACCAGACTCACACCCCAATGTTCCATCAGGTCGAGGGTATGCTGGTTGACGAAAACGTAAACTTTGCACAGCTGAAAGGCATCCTGAACGACTTCCTGTGTAATTTCTTCGAAGAAGATCTGGAAGTACGTTTCCGTCCTTCATACTTCCCATTCACTGAGCCTTCAGCAGAAGTTGATGTTAAAGGCAAAAACGGCAAATGGCTGGAAGTACTGGGCTGCGGTATGGTTCATCCGAACGTACTGCGTTCTGTTGGCATTGACCCAGAAAAATACTCAGGTTTCGCATTCGGTATGGGCGTAGAACGTCTGACCATGCTGCGCTACGGCGTAAACGATCTGCGTGCGTTCTTCGAGAACGATCTGCGTTTCCTGAAACAATTCAAGTAAGCATTGGGGTAATTGATAAATGAAATTCAGTGAATCCTGGCTTCGCGAGTGGGTTAATCCTGCAGTAAACAGCGAAGAACTGGCACACCAAATCACCATGGCAGGTCTGGAAGTCGACGACATTGAAGCTGTTGCAGGTGAGTTTACCGGCGTTGTTGTTGGTGAAGTGGTTGAGTGTGGCCAGCACCCTGATGCAGACAAATTGCGTGTTACTAAAGTGAACGTTGGCGGTGAAGAGCTGCTGGACATTGTTTGTGGTGCACCGAATTGCCGCCTTGGCCTGAAAGTAGCCGTAGCGACTGTTGGCGCAGTGCTGCCAGGCGACTTCAAAATTAAGAAAGCAAAACTGCGCGGTCAGCCATCTCACGGCATGCTGTGTTCGTTCTCTGAGCTGGGTATCGACGTCGAGTCAAACGGCATCATGGAACTGGCTGCTGATGCAGTTATCGGTACTGATTTCCGTGAGTTCCTGAAACTGAACGACGTGACTATCGATGTAGACCTGACTGCAAACCGTGCAGACTGTCTGAGCATCAAAGGTCTGGCGCGTGAAGTAGGCGTTCTGAACCGTGCTGAAGTATGTCAGCCAGCGTTCGAGAAAGTCACTCCGGCAATTGACGACAAAATCTCTGTTGCGATCGAGGCGCCAGCTGCGTGTCCACGTTACCTGGGCCGTGTAGTTCGTAACGTTAACGTAAAAGCGGCTACACCACTGTGGATGCAAGAAAAACTGCGTCGTAGCGGTATCCGTTCTATCGACCCAATTGTAGACATCACCAACTACGTGATGCTGGAACAAGGTCAGCCAATGCACGCATTTGATCTGGCGAAGATCGAAGGTGGCATCGTTGCGCGTTTGGCGAAACCAGGTGAAAAACTGGTTCTGCTGGACGGCAATGAAGCTGAGCTGAACGAAAATACGCTGGTTATTGCTGACCATAATAAAGCGCTGGCGATTGCAGGTATTTTCGGTGGTCAGGATTCTGGCGTAAATGCAGAAACCACGACTAACGTTCTGTTGGAAGCAGCGTTCTTTGCACCAGACGCAATCCGCGGTCGTGCACGTAGCTATGGCCTTCACACTGATTCTTCACACCGCTTCGAGCGTGGTGTTGATTCAACGCTGCAAAACTACTCGATGGAGCGTGCTACTCAGCTGCTTATCGATATTTGCGGTGGTGAGGCAGGTGAAATCGTAGGTCAGGAGTCTGAAGAGCACCTGCCTAAAGCGAACACCATTGCATTGCGTCGCACCAAGCTGGACAACCTGCTGGGTCACCACATTTCTTCTGAAGACGTGGTAGAGATCCTGAGCCGTCTGGGCTGCGAAGTTGAAACCACTGAGCAAGGTTGGACTGCGAAAGCGCCTTCATGGCGTTTCGACATGGCGATTGAGCAAGACTTGATTGAAGAAGTTGGCCGTATCTATGGCTACGACAACATTCCAAACCAAGCGCCTGTAGCCTCTCTAAACATGAACGAGCACAAAGAAGCCAATCAGCCTCTGAAACGTGTTCGTGATCTGCTGGTTGATCGTGGTTACCACGAAGCGATTACTTATAGCTTTGTTGAGCCAAACCAACAGAAGCTGATCGTGCCAGACTTAGAGCCATTGATTCTGCCGAACCCAATTTCAGCAGACATGTCAGCCATGCGCCTGAGCCTTTGGACTGGCTTATTGAATACCGTTGCTTACAACCAGAAACGTCAGCAACCACGTGTTCGTCTGTTTGAAGCAGGTCTTCGTTTTATCCCCGAGCAAGCTGCAGAAAACGGCATGCGTCAGGAAATGATGTTGGCAGGTGTGATTGCAGGACCTCGTTCAGAAGAGCACTGGGACATCGCAACAAACACTGTAGATTTCTTCGACCTGAAAGGCGATCTCGAAGCGATTTTGGAGCTGACTGCAAACGAACTGAGCTACAGCTTTAAAGCTGCTAAGCATCCAGCACTGCACCCTGGTCAATCAGCTTCAATTGAAGTTGACGGCAAAGTCGTGGGCTACATCGGTACGGTTCATCCAGAGCTTGAGCGTAAGTTTGGCCTGAACGGACGTACCATCGTGTTCGAAATCGAATGGTCAGCGATTAACACTCGTGTCATTCCAGAAGCGGTTGTTATCTCCAAGTTCCCGGCTAACCGCCGTGACATCGCTGTGATTGTTGCTGACGACGTTGAGTCAGAGGCTGTGGTTCGTGCTTGTTTGGAAACCGACAATGCACTGATCACCGGTTCTAAGCTGTTTGACCTTTACAAGGGCAAGGGCGTAGAAGACGGCAAGAAGAGCTTGGCTATCGCTTTGAGCCTACAATCCACTGAGCGCACCTTGGAAGAAAGTGATATTTCTGAGGCGGTTGCATCGGTTGTAGCATTGCTTGGCGACAAATTTGGCGCGCATCTTCGCGACTAATTATAAATTTGTTAATAAAAAAGCAGCCTGATGGCTGCTTTTTTTATGTCTAAAAGTTCTAACACGTATCGTTTTGATAAATCTACGTTTTATCAGAATCTTAACAAGTTGTACTAAGCAAACGATTAAAACCTCAGTAAAAACATCACTTAATGACTATATTCACAATAACCTGTCTCAGTTTTTATGCATGCCTTAAGAATGAAAAGCTCATAAACAGAGCACTGTTCCAAATAATGATATGGAAAAAAGTTGGCGCAAATCAGCCAGTTGGCTTACACTGTTCGTAAGTTGCTGCTAGAGATTATGCTGCCCGACGAAGGAGCAAGTGAATAATTCTTTTGTAGTGCAATCGTGATGTAGATACGACGTATCACATTTGTGTTCAACATTTCTTGAGGGAATGACCTATGGCGCTCACCAAGGCCGATTTGGCTGAGAACCTGTTTGAGAACGTCGGGATGAGCAAGCGGGACGCCAAGGAAACTGTCGAAGCGTTTTTCGAAGAAGTTCGTAAGGCGTTAGAAAGTGGCGAACAAGTCAAGTTGTCTGGCTTCGGAAATTTTGATCTTCGTGAAAAGAACGAACGTCCTGGCCGTAACCCAAAGACGGGCGAAGATATTCCTATCACGGCGCGTCGCGTTGTTACTTTCCGTCCGGGCCAAAAACTTAAGGCACGTGTCGAAAAAGCCAAAGTAGACAACTAATCGTCGTACGAGAGTTTTCCAAAGGACCGTGGTTATTTAACCGCGGTTTTTTTGTTGTCTGTAAGGTAGGTGCTTCGGCTTCTTCGCATGGCGATATAGGCGTCTAATTGCGTTTGTTATCAGAGTGTTTAATTTGTATATTGGGGGTCAGATACGAGAAGAACACATAAAACAAAATAATCAAAAAGGACAGCTTGAAATGGATAGTCAACTCTCCGGGGGCTTTCTAAAGCACACGCTATTTCCACCCAAAATATTTACTCCCAACAGCATCACGCTTTCCAACGGTGTCATTGTCAGACACAACGCGATTGGCGTTGTTGAAATTACACCACCAGTGTCTGATAAAGCCATTGTGATATCGTCGGGTATTCATGGTGACGAAACAGCACCTATCGAGCTTGTGGACGACTTGGTTTCCAGTATTCTCGATGAAGCATTTCAGCCTACATCTCGTTTACTGTTTATTATTGCCCATCCAGATGCCATTCATGCTCACACACGCTTTATTGAGGAAAATCTGAACCGTTTGTTTGCTGACACCAATCCTTTGAGAAACAAAGAGTGCCAGCTTGCAAATAATCTACAAGAACAAGTGCAGACTTTCTTTAAGAAGGGTACTGAAGAGCCATGGCACTTTGACTTGCACAGTGCCATTAGGGCGTCTGAGCACTACATGTTTGGTGTTGTACCTGCGTCAACCAAAGTTACGGATATCAGGCCGCTTGTAAGCTTTCTGAAAGCGTCGCACATGGATGCTGTTATGCTGAGCCGAACGCCTTCATCAACGTTCAGTTGGTACAGTGCAGAAAAGTTCGGCGCATTGGCAGCGACCTTTGAAATGGGCCGTGTTGCCCGTTTGTATGAGAATAATATGGAAGAGTTTAAACCATTGCGTGATGCATTGGTTGCGTTGCTGTGCGGAGAGACCCTTCCGGCACCTTCTAAAGAAAAAGGGTTCTCCAACTATAAAGTGACGCGAACCATCACCAAAACAAGTGAAGCCTTTAATCTTGCTTTTAGCGATGATGCGGCAAACTTTACATACTTTGCTGAAGGTGAGCAGTTAGCGGAGGAAAACGGGACTGTATATTCAGCTATCGCAGGCGGTGAAGCAGTAGTATTTCCGAATTCAAAAGTTGCGATAGGGCAACGTGCTGCATTGTTGGTTCAACCTTTTGAACCGAATCTGTCAGAACCGCTCTACGTCAACGTAGAACGCGATCCCGGACCTGTCGCCTTCAGTTAGCGCTTTTCATTTTCATCTGTTCTATGTATGGTTGGCGGCAATCGCGATTAAAACCCGAAAACCATGCATTTACTTCAACTTGTCCAGCGTCGGGAAAGGCGCTGGCATGCTGCACTTATCATCTCAATATGCCTTCTCACTGTTAGTGTGCTGCTGTCATTGTCTGCTGGCGAAATCTGGATATCGCCACTCTCATTAAGTTCTCCTTTGGAGCAACAACTGTTGATCGAGCTACGTGTACCCCGCGTCATCGCCGCAGTAGTGATTGGCGCATCATTAGCAGTATCAGGTGGTGTATTACAGGTTTTACTGGGAAACCCCTTGGCGGAGCCTGGCGTACTGGGTATCTCTGGCGGTGCGAGTCTTGCCCTGGTTGTTGTCATGTTTCTGTTTCCTGCGCTTGCTACGTCTTATGGACTAATGAGCGCAGCGATGGCCGGTGCGCTCGCGTTTACAGCCATTCTTGTCATGTTGGCAAGAAGACGAGCCATGTCTACAGCAAGGCTATTATTGATTGGTGTTGCACTCGGTATTCTCTCTGGTGCTATTGTCACCTGGGCGTTCTATTTCAGTTCTGACCTGAATTTGCGTCAGCTGATGTATTGGTTGATGGGAAGTCTGTCTGGAGTGCATTGGCCTCAGTTGACGCTGACTGTTTTAGTCTTTCCTGCTCTTGCTTGGCTTTGCTTTCAAGGCAAGAAGCTCGATTTGATGATGCTTGGAGAAATGCAAGCCAAACAACTTGGGTTGGATACAGATGCATTAAGGTGGCGTTTGATTCTATTAGTCAGCTTATTGGTTGGTGCTTCGGTCGCGATGGCTGGCGTCATTGGTTTTGTCGGCTTGGTCGTGCCTCATTTTCTTCGTTTGTGGTTGGGAACAGAGAACAAGTTTCTTTTACCTCTGTCAGCAGTCTCTGGGGCAGCTTTGATGCTAGTTGCAGATACGATTGGACGTATGGCAATTGCAGAAGCTGAGTTACCAGTCGGCGCTGTGACGACTTCTATAGGCGCACCTCTGTTTATTTGGATGTTGATGAGACGCGTATGATCAATGCAAAAAACATTGCGCTAGGCACGCGCCTCTTACCACTGAATTTCAACGTCGATAAAGGTGAGATCGTTCATCTGTTGGGGCCCAATGGGAGTGGAAAAAGTACTCTGCTAGAGCTCCTTTCGGGCCTGATTGAAGGACAGGGAAGTGTTGAGTTGGATAAAGAAGATTTATCCGAAATCGACAGCATGTCTCTTGCTCGTCAACGCGCCTACCTCAGCCAGCAACAGAAACCCGCTTTTGCTATTGGTGTTTATCAGTATCTAAACCTGAGTTTGTCAGCCATTCCACAGCTCGCCCCATCATCAGCGGAGCACGCAGTTATTGAGGTTTGCGAAGTATTGGGGATATCAGACAAGCTAAACCGCAGCACGGAGCAGCTCTCCGGTGGTGAATGGCAGCGTGTCCGTCTAGCTGGTGTGTGTTTGCAGATTTGGCCGGATATCAACCCCGAAGGAAAACTACTGATACTTGATGAGCCCGCCACGGCATTGGACATTGCGCAGCAAAGCGTAATGTACAAAATCGTCCGAAAGATTGCAGATAAGGGGATTGCGGTGGTGATGTCTAATCATGATATCAACCGAACATTATCCGATGCTGACCGAGTCGTATTGCTCAAAAACGGCCATATTGTTGATCAAGGTATACCCAGTGACGTGATGAATGTGGAAACCCTTGAGGAAACATTCGGTGCTCAACTTCGTCGTGTGGAAGTTGATGGGCAAGTATTGATACTTACCCAGTAAATGGGATGTAGGACCTATACGTGCGTCTGTGATAGTAACTTTGGAGAAACGGCAATTACTGCTGCCCAGTCACCTCCAGCTTTGCTTTAATAAACAATGCATGGTCCAGATATAGCAGTTCAGCGGTTTTGCGGATCACTGAGTCCTCCAGTGGATCCAGCTCACCATCTGCATACGCCACTTCCCACATCGCCTTGACCAAGTCGTAGCGTTGGCTTTGTTCTAATTGACGCAACTTGTCCGTGTAGTCATAAAGCGAAACTGAGTGTTCGCTATCTCCTAGGGCTTCTTCTACCAAGAGGCTGGCTTCCTTTTCATCAACATCCAGCAATGAGCAGAGTAGGCTGACTTTGGCTGCTTCTTCTCGAGGGTCGAGTTGGTGGTCAGCGCCTGCAACTTCGCAAAGCAAACCCGCCATTGCTCGTTGATAGCGCATTTCATTTGAGGTGGCACTGCCACCTTCTTCGGAAAACACTTCTTTTAGAATCGAAGACAGTTTTGAAAACATAGCCGTCATATCTCCTGATTTCTTGTCTAATCAAAGAGTATGCGACAAAGAAAGGCTATGTAAACTGTATTTACAAAGCGAACTCACAATGACGCTCACCGTAAAATACCTAACAATGAGCGCCACTTGAAGTTAACCGAGCGTCAATTTAAGTGTTACCTCAGCGCCGGTTACCAAGCGGGACACCGGACATTTCTGCTTTGCAATTGAGCCCAACTCTTGAAGTACGCTGTCTTCAAGGCCATCAGCAGACACGTGCGATTCCAATTCGATAAGCGTGATTTTGGGGCCATCGTCATCACCCAAGTGAACTTTGGCTTGTGTAGAAATGGTTGGAACCAAGCCTTTTTCCGATAGCAGAGCAGAGAGAAACATGGAGTAGCATCCAGCGTGAGCTGCACCTATCAGTTCTTCAGGGTTGGTACCTTCACCATTTTCAAATCGGGAAGCGAAAGTAAACGGCCCAGTAACATCACCGTATTTCATCACGCCTTTACCTGACTTTAAGGTACCTTCCCATACTGCATTGGCTTTTTGTGTTGGCATTTTCTTCTCCTTATTTAAATTTACCCAGTCAAGTGGTACTAACGGGATAACAACCCACTCACTTTATCGTGCAGTAAGATTCTCCCGATTTAAGAGGTGGGTAACAACCAATGAAATGTTGCCTGAGGGGAGAGAAAAAATATGTCGGTGGAGAATAAAAAATGCGCGCTGTAAAGCGCGCAAGGTAGTATTGGCAGACGACCGCACTACAAAACTGATTTCGGACTCAGTACGATCTATTTCGCCATATTTGCTAGGGACTTATGTTCTCATTATAAAGACATTATCCTAAAGTCGTAGACGCAGGAGTTTTCTTGTTTAACGTGATTTAACTGTTGTAGAACATAAAATCATCACTTGAAAACTCATCCAGCTGGGAGTTGTTTAGAACTATGGAGTGCTCTTCACCGATTTGAAGCTCAACCGTTGGACCGCGTTGAGTTATCTTCAAATCTTCAAAACTATTGGCGACATTAAATAGCACCACTTTATCAACGCCTTGCTCAAAGTCTACGATACGGTCTTTACTGACCGCCCCGTCGAGTAAAGTGGTGAAAATGAAGTAATCTGCGCCTTCTCCACCAAAATACAAATCTGAGCCACTGGTACCAATCAAAAAGTCATTGCCGGTATCGCCAAATGAGCGGTCATTTCCAATACCACCCACAATGACATCATCACCATCGCCGCCAAGAAGCACATTATCACCAGCTAAACCAATTAAAATATCTTGGCCTGTTCCACCCCTAACGACATCATCGCCCGCACCGCCACAGAGAATGTCGTTACCAGCTCCACCAATAAGAGTGTCGTCATCCCCCTGTGTTGCAAGCAGGGTAAGAAGATTCTGATTCTCAATGAGAAAGTCCTGGATTCCTGTTAATGCGTACTCAACATCTGAAGGTGTGGTCCCAGAAAAATCCTTTCCCTGAATAGACTGATACAGCGTCGACACGGTGTCTTGAAATGCCTGACTGTCGACATCAAAATAGTCCTCAAGAGGGATATTATCGCCCAAGATCAAATCGCCGCCACCAAAGCCAATCATGGTATCGGAGCCGTCGAAGCCATTGATAAACCCATTGCCATTATCACCGTTCAGGGTGTCATCATCTTCTGTACCAAACTTCACATAGTCGAACTCAATTCCATATATGGTTGTCATCTTTATCTCCTGAATATTCTATGTTCTCTATTAGATGAAAAGGTAGGTACGAAATTAATTCTATGCGTTATTAAACATTAATTTTTTTATTTCATCCCATAAATATTGGATTGGAACGGATGAGTTGAATATAAGACGGAATCTTTCATTTTTGAGATTCATTGGGTGTGGAATGTTTGTTGTTTCGAAAATATTAATTCGCTTAATTTAAATGAGTGACAATTAATTTAACAACGTCTGTTTTAATTCTTGAATAATTTACGGTTCATTAACCCTTTTCCCAATACTTTCGATTTGCTTCCGGATGTCAGTGGTTTGAAAAATTATTACCAACGATAAGGAATTAGGCGGCTCATTGGTTGACGCCCAGTGTCCAAATGTAAACGCAGTTGATTAGTAACGATGCCACGGTCAGGAGAGATGAAGGAACCTAAGACGCAACAGTGGGAAAGTATGCACCAACAAGTATGGATGCTGCTGAAGAGGTTAATGATGTTCCATATCCAGAGTGAGTGACCAGCACATTTGGTCCGCGGATCAATCGTCCAGTATAAAAGTTGGGGGCGATGGGGTTTACTGGCCCGCGACTTGTGAACCTGGGAGATTGCTGATGAACGATAAGCGCATTGGGCTGTTTGGTAGCGGAAAAGACGTTTTCTCAGATCATCGAATGGTTGGGTATAAGCTGGATTTACACTGACGGCAATTAATATTGAAAAGCCGGGCAAGAGCCCGGCTTTTCAAGAAAACGATATGATTTTTCTGGGCGTCCAAATCAGAATTGCTTGGGTGCAAAACCTGTAACGACCCCCAATTTCAATTCCTTGCCCAGCTTTGTCAGTGGATGAACGATAACCAAGCCACGTACAGATTTCTTTAGTTTGCCCATGTCAGCTTGCTCTTGCTTAGTAATTTCGCGAGAAAAAGGCATATCAAGCAGCGCTTTACGTTCTTTATTCAACGTGAAGCTTTGCTTATGAGTCAATTGGCTAATTTTTTTGTTCAAATCTTCGATGTCGTTAGTGAATTTGGTCACCATCATGTCGTCACCACGAGACTTAGCGGCATCAAGTTTTACTTGGCTTTTGTTCAGACGGTTTTTCAGTTGTTGTAGTTCTTGTTTAATGCTCATGGTAATCGACCACTCAGATTGACTTGGGCGCGGAGTGTACCACACGCAAAGAAAGATGGTATAGCCAAGCTTCTTATGCGCTCGTCCTTGCGGAAATGAAAACAGCATCGATCAAACGTCATCAGCAAACGGCTCAATGTTCTAGAGAATCTGGAAGTAAGATTGAAGATCGAGCTTGCAGCGTGTTGTGGTAGAATCTTCGCAATTTTTCAAACGGTACTGAGCCTTATCGAGTCTTACGCTCGTATCGTGAGTGGATTTTCTTCAAACAGCATTTCTTTGGATATCGATTTGACCGCTTCAATCCATCAAAACAACGCTAAAACGCTTTTCGCTGCGCTTAATGATTGCATGCTGAAAGACAAGTTTCGTCTCAGCAAACGCATCAAGGGAGCACAACGCATTAAGAAAGACGAAGCCCGTCAGGCTGTCTTCGATGAGATCGCACTGGACATCGCTAAGTCGATGCACGTTCGTATGCAGCGCTTGGCGAATAAGCCAAACATTACTTTCCCTGAGCAATTGCCAGTCAGTCAGAAAAAAGACGACATTGCAGAGGCGATTGCCAACAATCAGGTAGTCATTGTTGCCGGTGAAACCGGTTCAGGTAAAACCACACAGTTGCCTAAAATCTGTATGGAGCTGGGACTTGGTGTATCAGGCGTCATTGGCCATACACAGCCCCGCCGTCTGGCTGCACGCTCAGTAGCAACCCGTATTGCAGAAGAGCTAGAAACCGAACTGGGTAAAACGGTCGGTTATAAAGTTCGATTCAACGATCAGGTATCGGAAGAGTCGCGCGTAAAACTCATGACGGACGGTATTCTGCTGGCGGAAATCCAGCATGACCGTTTCCTGAATCAATATGACTGCATTATCATCGATGAAGCGCACGAACGCAGTCTGAACATTGACTTCATCCTTGGTTACCTGAAACAGCTGCTGCCAAAGCGCCCGGATCTCAAACTGATCATCACATCAGCAACCATCGATCCTGAGCGTTTTTCTAACCACTTCCGTGGCGCGCCGATTATCGAAGTCTCTGGCCGTACCTATCCTGTGGAAGTGCGATACCGTCCTCTAATTGAAGACAGTGAAGATACTGATCGTGACCAGCTTCAGGCAATTTTCGATGCAGTCGATGAACTGCATGACGAAGGTCCGGGCGATATTCTGATCTTCATGAACGGTGAGCGTGAAATCCGTGATACGGCTGATGCGTTGAATAAACGCAATCTGCGTGATTGCGAGATTTTACCGCTCTATGCACGTCTGTCATCGGCAGAGCAAAATCGTGTGTTCCAGTCCCACTCTGGTCGACGCATTGTTCTGGCAACCAACGTTGCAGAAACCTCGCTGACGGTTCCTGGCATTAAGTACGTGATTGACCCGGGTACGGCGCGTATTTCGCGTTACAGCTACCGGACCAAGGTTCAGCGCTTGCCTATTGAACCCGTTTCTCAGGCGAGTGCGAACCAGCGTAAAGGTCGATGTGGTCGTGTATCTGACGGTATCTGTATTCGCTTATACTCAGAAGAAGATTTCCTGTCGCGTCCTGAGTTTACCGATCCGGAAATTCTGCGTACCAACCTGGCGTCCGTTATTCTTCAAATGACGGCGATTGGTCTGGGTGATATTTCTGCCTTTCCATTCGTTCAGCCGCCTGATAGCCGCAACATTTCTGACGGTGTTCGTCTGCTTGAAGAACTTGGTGCGCTGAAAGAAGTTAAAAAAGGCGATGACCACAAACGTCTGACCGAAACGGGACGTAATCTGGCACGTTTGCCAATCGACCCGCGTTTGGCGCGTATGGTGCTGGAATCAGCCCGTCTAGGGTCATTGCATGAAGTCATGGTCATTGCGTCAGCGCTGTCAATTCAGGATCCGCGTGAGCGTCCATCTGATAAACAGCAGCAGTCTGATGAAAAGCATCGCCGCTTTAATGACAAAGAATCAGATTTCCTCGCTTATGTGAATCTTTGGGAACATATCAAAGAGCAGCAAAAGGCTCTGTCTGGAAACCAATTCCGCAAGCAGTGTAAGAAAGACTATCTGAACTACCTTCGTGTTCGTGAGTGGCAGGATGTCCATTACCAAATTCGTCAGGTGGTGAATGAGTTGGGCTTCAAGATTAATCAGGAACCGTCTGATTATCAGTCCATTCATATGTCACTGCTGGCTGGTCTGCTCTCTCATATTGGTTTGAAAGATCAGGAGAAAAACGAGTATCAGGGTGCGCGTAATGCCCGTTTCAATATTTTCCCAGGATCTGGCATCTTCAAGAAGCAACCGAAGTGGGTGATGGTCGCCGAGCTGGTCGAAACCTCCAAGCTTTGGGGTCGTGTTGCCGCCAAGATCCAGCCTGAATGGGTAGAGCCGCTGGCAAAACATCTTATCAAGCGCAGCTACTCCGAACCGCACTGGGAGAAGAAGCAGGCTGCGGTTTTCGCGTTCGAGAAAGTCATGCTCTACGGCATTCCTATCGTTCCAAAACGTAAGGTCAATTACGGCAGCATCGATTCGGTTGTCAGCCGTGAGATCTTTATCCGCTCTGCACTGGTGGAAGGGGATTGGGATACCAAACATAAGTTCTTCCATCAGAACCGTAAAATGCTGGCGGAAGTCGAGGAGCTTGAGAAGAAATCACGTCGCCGCGATATTCTGGTTGATGATGACACGCTCTACGAGTTCTACGATCAGCGTATCGAACATACCGTAGTTTCCGGTCGTCATTTCGACAGCTGGTGGAAGAAAGCCAGCAGGGATGAACCAGAAAAGCTGAACTTCGAGAAAGCCATGCTGCTGGCAGGCGATGCCAGCCATGTGACTGAGCTGGATTACCCAAACTTCTGGCATCAAGGCAATCTGAAGCTCAAGCTGAGTTATCAGTTTGAACCAGGTGAAGATCACGATGGTGTGACGGTTCACATTCCTTTGCCAGTGTTGAACCAGATTGAACCTGAAGGGTTTGATTGGCAAATCCCGGGATTACGCCACGAGCTGATTGTTGCACTTATTAAATCGCTGCCCAAGACGTTACGACGTAACTTCGTACCAGCGCCAAACTATGCGTCTGCATTCCTGCAGCGTGTTATACCAATGGAAATGCCGTTGTTAGATGCGCTGGAGAAAGAGCTCAAACGCATGACTGGCGTGACCGTGCTTCGAGAAAACTGGCAGCTGGACCAGTTGCCTGAGCATTTAAAGATCACCTATCGCGCGGTGGATCATAAGAATCGCAAGCTGAATGAAAGCTACGATTTGTATGAGCTGAAAGATGGCTTGAAAGAGAAGGTTCAGGAAACCTTGTCACAGGTTGCGGATGATGATATCGAGCAACAAGGGCTGACCACCTGGAGCTTTGGTACGTTGCCGAAAATGTATCAGCAAAAACGCGGTGGCTTTGAGGTAAAAGCTTTCCCGGCGATTGTTGATAACAAAGATTCGGTGGGCATTAAGCTTTACGAAACTGAAGAAGAGCAGCGACAGGCCATGCAACAGGGTCAGCGTCGACTGATCCTGCTGAACGTACCATCGCCAATCAAATACCTGCACGACAACTTGCCGAACAAGTCCAAACTCGGCTTGTACTTCAACCCGTACGGCCGCGTACTGGATTTGATTGATGACTGCATTGCCTGTGGTGTCGATAAGTTGATTGAGTCGCAGGGCGGTTTGAAGTGGCAACCTGAAGAGTTTGAAGCGCTGAAAGAATATGTTCGTGCAGAACTGGGTGACACTGTGGTGGAAATCGCCAAGCAGGTAGAGCAGATCCTGACGACGGCATTCAGCATCAATAAGAAGCTGAAAGGTAAAATCGATTTCACCATGGCGTTCGCCCTGTCGGATATCAAAGCTCAGGTAGAAAGCTTGATCTTCAAAGGGTTTGCGACCGAATGTGGCTCGAAACGTCTGCCGGACATTCAGCGTTATCTGAATGCGGTAGAGCGTCGTTTGGAGAAATTGCCGATTGATCCTAACAAAGATCGTCTGCACATCCTCAAGATTGAATCTGTCACTAACGACTATAAAGAGCTGCTGAACAAAATCCCGAAAGGGCAGCGTGTTCCTGAGTCAGTGAAAGAAATCCGATGGATGATTGAAGAGCTTCGCGTTAGCTATTTCGCTCAGCAACTTGGCACGCCTTATCCGATTTCAGATAAGCGAATCAAGAACGCTATCGACGCCATCTAGCTCTGCTTTACAGTCATGCCTCGTCTTAGAGGCACTTATCTATAAAAATAGAAAGCCAGCGTTGTCGCTGGCTTTCTCACCTTTTGCCGCTATGGCAACATTCCTTCATACAGGTGATGACAAACGGCAAGCATATGCCTTTTCCACCGACCACATGCAGGTTGCGCACGAAAGGAAGAATGCGCAGTTTGTAGACTGATAAAGCTAACTTACTGAAAAAATATAATTAATCGTTTCAGATAAGGCTCTGGCACGAATTTTGGTATGACATAAATGGGATTAGCCGATTTGCATTGCTCGGCACGCATTTTTTAATCACATACCATTTACGGGGAATGTTATGTTTAAGGCGTTGAAAGCGACTTTTGCGCTCATTTTATTACTGTTTTCTGCGAACGTATTCGCAGCCATTCTGCCAGATGCACAGTCCATGTATCGGCAACTTAGCCTCTCTGACGAGGTATCTTTCGACAAATTCCAGAAAGCCTACAATCACTTCCGCACACACAGAACAGGAAAATCTGTTTTCACTCTCATTGACTACGGCAAACCTTCTTCAGAAAAACGTTTTTGGGTCGTTGATGCAGAAAAACGCAAGGTGCTGTTCGCTTCTTATGTCTCTCATGGCAAGAACAGCGGCTCGCTATACGCGAAGAAATTTTCTAACGTGGTGAATTCGCGCCAAACCTCTATCGGCGTGTTCCGTGCTGCGGAGACTTACTATGGGAAACACGGTTACTCATTGCGTCTCGATGGTTTGTCTAAAGGTGTGAACGACAACGCACGTCGCCGAGCGATAGTGATCCATGGAGCGGCGTATGCTCATCCGAAAGTGATTGCGAAAACAGGTCAGCTGGGTCGCAGTTGGGGTTGTCCGGCGCTACCAAATTACTTGTCGAAGAAAGTGATCAATACCATCAAGAACGGCACTTATATTTACGCCTTTGCTTGATGTTTAAATACGAATTTAAGAACGGCGCATTCAGACGAATGCGCCGTTTTTTTGTTTGTACCTGCAACAACAGAATGAGATTTTGACGAGACATCTCAAATCGCTTATTCAAACTGGTATTCGAGTGAGCGGGAGGAAAAATGGATTCAACCTCTTGAAATTATGGTGTCGATGCCATGAAACCTGCTCCATTGCTTTTAGCCCTCAGTTTAGGTCTGACAACCAGTCAGCATGTCCATGCCACCACTTGCTTGCATTATAAGCCTCAGCTCGCGATCCCGTTTGAAGAGTCTGAAATTAGTCACTGGGAAAATTATGTGTTCAGTGAAAAGCTCGATGGTATTCGAGCTTACTGGAGCGGCCAGTATCTTTTTACCCGTCAAGGCAAACTGATCTATGCGCCGAAATGGTTTATTGATGCGCTACCCGAAATACCACTGGAAGGTGAACTATGGATCGGTCGTAACAGCTTTGAAGAAACCATGGCGGCGGTGATGGATGGCAAACCTGATGACAAAGAGTGGGGGAAGGTGAAATTTATGGTCTTCGACCTTCCTGCCAGCCTGGATAGCTTTGATGTTCGCTACAAGCAGTTTAAGAGCATGGCGCAAGGACTGAACATTCCTCATCTTGATTTTGTTGAACACAAACCTGTTGAAAGCAAAGCATCACTGTTGGAAATACTAGAGACAATCAATGATGCAGGCGGTGAAGGTTTGATGCTGAGAAAGCTAAGCGGAATTTATCAGGCCGGGCGTTCGGCAAATGTCATCAAAATGAAAGTGGCTGATGATGCAGAAGCAGAAGTGATCGGGTATGTAGACGGCAAAGGAAAACATGAAGGCCGGATGGGCGCATTAGTAGTGAGAATGTCCAATGGGAAGGAGTTTAAAATCGGCACAGGCTTTTCTGATTTTCAACGGGAAAACCCGCCAGAGCTGGGTGAGCTGATCACATATCGGCACAACGGTTTCACCAAAAATGGCATTCCAAAGTTTGCGCGTTTTATGAGAGTAGATACCAGTAAGCAATAACTTTATTCACCGTGTATACAGTTAATGTTATGGGTCACATTTTGCATATTCCTATTGGCGAATAACTGAATCGTCTCAAAAACTTATTGGAAGAGTGTTTTGAGGAGATTGCTATGGGAAAGAATCGTCGTCCTACCATGAGTGACGTGGCCGAGCGCGTTGGCGTCACTAAAATGACCGTCAGTCGCTACCTCAAACATCCACAAAAAGTTGCCAAGAAAACAGGCGAGAAAATCCAGATCGCTCTCGATGATTTAGGATACATCCCAAACCGGGTGCCAGATATTCTTTCTAACCGCAGCAGTAAAACGCTCGGCGTCATCCTTCCTTCTCTTCGTCATCCTGTTTTCCAGCAAGTGATCGCTGGTATAGAAGCCATTACAGAAGAAAACGGTTACCAGGTTATGCTGGCTCATGGTGGCTATGAGGCAGAGATTGAACAGCAACGTATTGAGTCTTTGCTTTCGTTCAATGTGGACGGGTTGATCTTGGCTGACAACGACCATACCGAGAAATCTCTGAAAATGATTCATACCGCGGGTATCCCTTATATCGAAATCATGGATGCGACGGAAACTGAAACAGCCCAAAGCGTTGGAATCGATAACGAACTGGCGGCATTTTCTATGGTCACCCTGATGGTTGAAAGAGGCTTCGAACACATTGTTTGTCTGAATGTGAAAAAGGGGATTCGAACCTCAAGCAAGCTTCAAGGCTATGTTGACGCAATGGAAGACGCCGGACTGACGCCAAGGAGTATTACCGCCAAGGCGGAATCCTCAGTGTCCTTGGCCCGTAAAATGACGACTAAGGTATTGGAACGCTACCCGGATACCGATGCTTTCTTCTGCACCGATGATGAGCTGGCTGCAGGTGTATTGATTGAGTGCCAAAATCAGGGGTTGTCGGTTCCAGAGCAAATTGGCATTGCCGGTATTCATGCACTTGATATCGGGCAGTCTATGATGCCGAAATTGGCCAGTGTCATTACGCCTGATAGAGAAACTGGCGAACATGCTGCACTGGCTTTATTCAGTCAAATTCATGGGACCCAAATTGACATGGAGCCGCTGGGCTTTGATATTGATGAAGGTGAGAGCCTTAGCTTATAAACAACCTAAACGGCCTGAAAAATCATGTTGTTTGGGTGTATTGGATTCCCTGCGTATTCAGTTTGATACCATAAAGTGACGTTGTTGCAGTGATGAACAGGTAGGACTGATCGTTACCGCCAAAAGTGCAGTTACTGACCCGCTCAGGTACGGGTATTAATCCAAGTTTCTCGCCGGTTGGTGTAAAAACGGCAATTCCTTCATCGCAGCTGCAGAAGATGTTCCCTTGAATGTCTACCCGAAACCCATCTGGGATCCCTGGCTCGACAATACAGAGGGTATCCCCTTTACCGAGTGAACCGTCTTCTTCGACAGTAAACTGGCGGATTTCGCGTCTGCCCTTGGTGGGAAATTCGACTATCGACATATCGGCTACGTACAGCGTCTGTTCATCCGGCGAGAAAGCGAGGCCATTCGGCCTCTGCACGTCCGTCGTCATGATATCCAGTTCACCTGTTCCCGGGTCGAAGCGATAAACGTAACATCCAATCATCTGGCTTTGTGCCTGAAATCCCTCGTCATTCCCTAAAATCCCATATGGTGGATCCGTAAACCAAATGCTGCCATCTCGCTTAACCACGACGTCATTTGGGCTGTTCAATCTTTTTCCATCAAAGTTATCAACGAGAATAGTGCTGACGCCGTCTGCTGTCGTTTTGCTGATGCAGCGCCTACCATGTTCGCAACTGATAAGATTGCCATCTGAGTCAAGATAATTCCCGTTTGAAAAATGGGAGTAGTCCTTTTCTATTGTGAGGCCATCCGCTTCACTCCATCGATAGAGTTTGCAACCTTTGACATCACTAAAAAGTACCGCATTGGTTTTCCTCAGCCAGACTGGGCCTTCTGCCCATATTACGCCTGAGCAAAGTTTTTGCGGTGTATTTCCTTCAGCGAAAATATCATCGAAATGAATGGTGTAATCCATGAAGCACTATCCTGATTCTTTATTTTATTCTGGCTGACCATCTATCGTTCTACTGACATTCAGTGGGTTATCTGCTTTCAACTCGTCAGGCAGAAAAGCCTCTGGAACGTTTTGATAACAGACAGGACGGACAAACCTATCAATCGCGAGTGTACCCACAGATGTGGTTTGACTGTTCGATGTTGAAGGATAAGGACCGCCGTGAACCATCGCACTCGATACCTCAACCCCAGTGGGGAAGCCGTTAAACAGGATTCGCCCAACTTTGAGCTCCATCGCTGACACGATGCCATGAACACACTCAGTGTCATCATCAGAACCAGCATGCACAGTGCCCGTCAGTTGACCTTCAAGGCGTTTAATAACTTGGATCATATCTGTTGTGTTCTTACAGATAACCAGCATGGAAAAAGCCCCAAATACCTCTGCATGTAGGCTTTCGTCTTCCAGGAAGGCTCTGCTGGATACTTCGATAAACGCGGGCTGACAACTGTTTGGGCTGTCTGCTTTTCCCTCGACGATTACGTTCACCTTTGAGTGACCCATCATTGTGTTTCGCGCACTGTCGTAATGTTTAAAGATATTACTCGTCAGCATGGTCCCAGCACTACAGTCCATAAGTTGCCGCTTTACTTGTTCAACAAACAGAGACAACGAGGGGCTAGGAGTTGCGAGTATCAAGCCTGGGTTGGTACAAAATTGTCCCGCACCCATCGTCAAAGATGCGGCAAACTGATTAGCTAAACCTTCAGGGTCTGCTTCAAGAGCTTTCGGCATCAACACCACTGGGTTAATACTGCTCATCTCTGCGTAGACTGGAATAGGCTCCTTTCTTGATTGTGCTGTTTGCATCAAAGCCAGACCAGCAGCTTGAGAGCCGGTGAATCCAACGGCTTTCACATTAGGGTGAGCAACAAGCTCATGTGCGATGGAGTTTCCATTGGCAAACACCAAAGAGAAAGTCCCGGGGTGTAACTCACATGATTTAACTGCCTCTGCGATACATCGCCCAACTAATTCGGATACTCCCATGTGTGCCGGATGTCCTTTTACAATGACTGGGCATCCAGCCGCCAATGCTGATGCGGTATCACCCCCTGCAACAGAAAAAGCAAGTGGAAAGTTACTGGAACCAAAAACAACCACTGGTCCTAAAGGCAGCTTCGTCATACCAAGGTATGGGCGGGGAAGTGGGTTTCTATCGGGCAGAGCAGAGTCAATTCTGACATTCTGCCAACTGCCACTTTCAAGAACATCTGCAAAGAGGTTCAACTGCGAACAGGTCCTTCCTCTTTCACCCACTAGCCTTGCTAGCGGTAAACCTGTTTCCAAAGTGCCCCGTTCTATAAGTTCGTCACCGAGCGACATGATGTTTTCAGCTATTTTTCGTAGAAATCTCGCCCTATGTTTCGGTGATGTGTGCCGATAACTTTCGAATGCTTTATCTGCTTCTATACAAGCTCCCATTGCTTGTTCACTGGAGGCACCCGCGAAGGGAGGACTAAAAGGTAAAGCGGTCGTAGGATTGATTGAATACATCTGACCGGTTTGGCCATTGACTTCTTCGCCAGCAATAAACATTACACCGTTTACAGACATACTCAGACTCCGTTTTGAGTTGAAGAGGATTGAAGGACCATTGAAACGTCGGGCTCCGCGAGGCAAGAGAATGATCGCTTCACGTTTAAATTATTCGAATCGAGCACTGCAACGGTGTCATTAGTCAATGAAACAAAAACATCACCACTCGTTGGATGGAAGCTGACAGCAATTGGATCGGCAGGTAAGTCAATTATCCCTATATTTTCGAGTGCTAAGGTAAAAATACTGATGGACTGACCGCCGTAATTGGTGACATAAAGTTGGTTGCTAGGAGATAGGTAGGCTCTGGTGGGATCGGCCCCTGTGTCTGCCCGCGCAGTCACTTCTAGCGATGTTGTATCAACCGCGACAACTTGGTTATCAAGGCGGTTGGTCACAAATAGTGTCTTTTCATCACTGGTTAAACAATTACCCTCGGGCTTTTTACCCGGACACATGGCAACGGGCGAAAAGACAGGGTCCCAAGGTTTAATCTTTGTCACAGTATGGCTGAGAAGGTTCAGACAATAAGCGGAATCACCATCCTTTGTTAATGAAAACAAGTGGGTTTTGAGGCCACCAGAAGGCAGCGCTCTATCTGGCGCGGAGGCCGTTCTTGGCGATTCAAAAATGACCATGACATTTTGGGATTCACTCATGGCATAAAGGCGGTCTTGGTTATCAAGCGCTAAACCGTGAATCCGGTAATATGGCCATGTGCTGATAGTGTGGACGTGCTCTTGAGTTTTCAAATCAATCACAAAAATACTACAACCGCCATGGTCTTCAGTCACCCCAGAGTTTTGCACGCCATAATGGCCCACATACGCAAACTCTTTTTTTGAATCTACGACAAACTCGTGAGGAAACTGGCCTACCTCTATTTGCTTTAAGGCTTCACCGCTTTCTACATCAAAAAAACCAATTGTGTGCGCGCTCTTTTGGTTCAGTAGCAAAATATCTTCATTCATGCCTAATCCCTTTAATACATCACATCAACAATCACAACTGAGTCTGCACTTGGGCTTTCCTGCATCAATTTGTTGCTCAGTGGTCTGCCGAACTCAGGCACTTCAATTTCAAACACGTCACCGTCTATCGTCTTTACTGAATCTGCGAAGCTGAGCGTAGACGTACCGAAAAAATGTATATTGACGTCACCGGGATGACGGAAAAGACTGTACTTGAAATGATGATGTTCAAGATTACGGATGTTATGGGACATATTGCTCTCGCCTGTCACAAATGGCTTTTCCCAGATGACTTCGCCATTTCTCATAATCCTGCTGGTACCTTCAAGACTCTCCGGGATTTCACCAATCAGAAGTTCTGGTCCAAAGCTACAGTTCCGGAGCTTGGAATGCGCTAGCCAGAGGTAGTTGTGACGCTCGGTGACGTGGTCAGAAAATTCGTTTCCTATCGCAAAGCCTATGCGATGTGGGTTCCCAAGGCTGTCATTAATATATGCGCCTACGAGTTCGGGCTCTTCCCCTGCATCTTGCGCGAAAGAGGGGGAGGCCATTGCACCAAATGGCATTTGGACAATACTGCCGTTACCCTTATAAAACCATTCGGGTTGAGAGGCATAACGTGTATTTGTCGCAATACCGTCTTCTATGCCCATCTTGAACATCTTCATGGAGTCCGTCAGTGCCGACTCATCCTGCTGGATTTTGCTGTGCATGGAAGAGCGTGTGTCCGCACTGCCTAAGTGAGTTAGGCCAGTGCCCGTGACAAAGGCGTGGGCATCGTCCGGATGATGAAAAGGAGGAAGAATCAGACCTTCATCAATCAGTTGCTGATAGCTGATGGCTTTATCCGACAACAAACCGTCAATCAAGGATGTTAATGGTATTGAGCCTTTTAAAGCCATTAAAGCTACGTCATAGGTGGTCAGTGTCTTCTTTAGAGGTATCACCTCGTCAGCATTAATAACCTTTGCTAAGCAAGGCCCTTCGTTCGACAGAAATTGGATTACACGATAGTGGGTCATGTTGGCACCTATCCGATGATATTAAAGTGGTCCAAATATTTGGTTGATATTGACAAGCCCAACCCAGGCATATTGTCATCTAAATCCAGATATCCATTGACGGGAGCAGGGTCGCCTTCAAATATGTAGTAGAAGAGTTCGTTACCAACTTCTACATCATGAACAGGGAAGAACTCTGCAATAGGAGACGCCAGTGTCGACATCGTCAGGTGGTAATTGTGCATTTGCCCCGCGTGAGGAATGACAGGTACGCTATAAACCTCGGCTAAGGCATTAATTTTACGTGCGGCTGTGATACCACCGACGCGATTGGTATCGTACTGAATGACAGAAATTGCTCTCTTGTCTAACAATTGCTTGAAGCCATGACTGGTAAATTCATGCTCTCCACCGGAAATCGGGATACTCGTCAACTGATTCAGTTCGGCATAACCGTCGATATCATCTGGGATTACTGGCTCTTCTAACCATCTCGGTTCAAAGCGCTCAAGTTTTGGCAAGATGCGCTTCGCGTATTCCAGATTCCAACCCATGTAGCATTCCAGCATCAAATCATTGTCGTAACCGATAACTTCCCGAACTGCTTCAACGGACATTAGGTTCTGTTTAACGCCTTGAGGGCCGTCGTTTGGGCCGTAGCCGAAACGCATTTTCATCATGTTGAAGCCCTGATCCAGATAAGACTGCGCTTCTCTTTGCATTTCATCTAAGTCAGTTCGGTACAGCTTTGAGGCATAAACAGGGATTTTTTCCTTCGTTCTTCCTCCAAGCAGTTTAAATACCGGTTTATTCGTGGCTTTGCCCATGACATCCCATATGGCGATATCAATGGCAGAAATGGCGGCCATACCGATTCCTTTGCGCCCCCAAGCAATGGTGGAGCGATACATGCTTTGCCAAATATGCTCGTAGTCAAAAGGATCATGACCGATGACAAGTGGAGCCAGGTAATGGTCAATGATGTTTTTAGCGATGCGCGGTGCCAAGGCGACATTACCGATGCCGACAATACCGGTATCTGTTTGTATCTCCACTACCGCCCAATCATGAAAGCGGAATGTGCCCATTGAATCGCCTGAACGCCAAAGCATATCTGTTGCGTTCGAACAGAAGTTAGACGCGGGTGGAACAGTGTGACCCTTCCACTCGAAAACTCGGGTTTTTATCGATGTAATTTTCATTGGCTTCCCTCTTTGAGATCATCGATTGGAGGAGGATTTTCCCTAAATTGTGATTCACCCATGACACAGGCTAAGTTGAATGCTTTGCGCATGGCATTAAAGTTGGCTTTGTTTTCTCCGGCGATATCGAAAGCCGTTCCGTGAGCCGGGGTAGTGATAGGAATAGGGAGCCCACCTTGGACAGTCACGCCATTTTCAAAGCCCAACAGTTTTATGGCGATCTGTCCTTGATCGTGGTACATGGTGACAACTGCATCATATTCACCGTCCCTGACTTTGAGAAATATGGTGTCTGCTGGGAATGGGCCGTATGCATTGACTTTCATCTCTTTCAAGAGACTGACCGCTGGAGCTATGATGTCGATCTCTTCTCTGCCACACGTACCACCATCACCACCATGTGGATTTAGCGCCGCTACCGCTATTCTTGGATTGGATATACCGGCTTTAATGAGGCTATCGCTGATTAAACAGCCTGCGTGTACGATACGTTCACTCGTTATGTACTGTGAAATATCTGTCAGGGGGACGTGTGATGAAATCCTAGATGTCCATATTCCATCTAATGTATTGAACTCACAAAAGTAGTTATCGACATCTAGGAAATCCGCGAAAAAATGGAGCTCGTCTTCAAAAGCCATTCCTGCCAATTTCATGGCATGTTTGTTGAGTGGGGCGAAGCAGATAGCGTCTATCTTTCCGCCTTGGGCGGCCTCGAGACAGAGAGAAAGTGCATCAAGTACTGATCTTCCGCTTGCCTCATTTGCGACAGCAACCTGCAAGGATTCTTCGTTCATCGTGTTGATTGGCAGAAAGTAAATCGTGTTTTCAGATGCGTGCGCGAGGTCGTCAATATTGGCGATTTGTGCCGTGTCTATTTCGATACCGACGTCTTTCTGCGCTTTGCTAAACAGCCATTCGTCTCCGACTATCACGATTTTGCATCGTCCGCGTTCAAAGTGAGGGTCTGCAAAGTTTTTAACAACTAACTCGGGGCCGATACCTGATGGATCTCCCAATGTCACCGCCACTATTGGCTCATTTCTCGCCATTCTCTCTTTCCTGTTATCCGCGTTTCACTGTCGGCTCCCGCACACGCGCTGAATTCTGTGAGGTGTGTTCTCAGCAGTGTTTTTTACTGCTGGGTGAGCAACATTTGCACTAAATGGTCTTTAAAACGTACCAGTTGATATTTTGTGTGACAAGGTGAAAAGACAGCCGCTTACTAGTTTTAACCACAATTTATGTAGATTTTTGAAGATATTTTGTCACCTAACTTATTGATATTTACTGATGACATTAATACTAATATGCGTTGAAAGATTAATTATTATAACTTATCTGTTTGATATAAATGACTTTAAATTGAATTTATCGAATTTTCGCTACTAATAATTAAATAATATTATTAATCGTCTCATTAGCAATAAATCATTCATCTATTACGTTATCAAGTTTGATCGAAAGCTAATTATGAACAAAAAATGATCAGTCGACGATCTGAAAATGATTTCTTCTGGTACATTTAATAGACCAGTTCGGCTCAGGCTCTTTTTATGGGCGTCAGAAGACTCAGCGGTAGACGGGTTCTTTTACCCTTCGTGACAAAAGGACCGCGGGTTAGTTTTTACATTTTCAAGGACTGAACATGCCTCAAATCAGAATTAAAGAACTCGTAAAACGGTACGAACACGTCGAAGTCATCCACGGGCTGGACCTGACCTTTGAAGATAACGAGTTCACTGTGCTAGTCGGCCCATCGGGTTGTGGCAAATCTACGACACTTCGCATGATTGCCGGTTTAGAGAGAGTCTCTTCTGGCGATATCTATATCGGTGATAGGGAGGTAAGCCAACTAGAGCCGAGAGACAGAGACCTTGCCATGGTGTTTCAAGACTATGCACTGTATCCACACATGAACGTAGAGAAGAACCTCTCTTTCGCGCTCCGTCTTGCCAAAGTGGACAAAGCTGAAATTGCTCAACGAGTAAGAAGCGTTTCTGAGATGCTTGGTCTTGATCATCTTCTCCATCGGAAACCAGGCGAATTGTCCGGAGGACAACGCCAACGAGTTGCTATGGGCAGAGCCTTGGCACGTGATGCTTCTACGTTGTTGATGGATGAGCCTCTTTCTAACCTCGACGCAAAGTTGAGAGCGCAGATGCGTGCTGAGCTCATTCTTATGAGAAAAAAGGTCAACAAAAACATTATCTACGTTACCCATGATCAGATTGAGGCCATGACGCTAGGCGACAGAATTGTGGTTATGAACGATGGGTATGTTCAGCAACACGGCACGCCAGAAGAACTTTTTTGCCGACCGGTAAACAAATTTGTTGCGGGCTTTATGGGTTCGCCTTCAATGAACTTCTTGTCTGGCGAAGTAAGGCAAACAGAAGACGGGATCTTTATTGACGGTGATGGCTTTCAATTCCAAGTAGATCCGGTGCTTGAGCATAAAATAAAACAACTACCATCATCATCTGTCTATGTAGGTGTTCGTCCGTCTTCATTTTCTACAAAGCCTCTGGAACACTCGAACAAAATAAGCCTCCCAGTGCTGGTTACAGAGTACTGCGGTTCTAACTCCATCATTGTTTCTGAAATCGGCGGCAACCGGGTTGCTATTGAAGTCACATCCGATTGTTTGCCTAAGAGAGACGAGTACGTTGATTTCTACTTCAAGTATTCAGACCTCTATATCTTCGATGCAAAAACCGAAAAAGCACTTTACCCAGACAACTGATCGAATACAGGGAAGTGTTATTCATTACTCACCAATTACCCCAAGCAGTTATGCGGGAGGAGAAATGTTAAGGAATGCAAGAAATCTGAAGAGTTGTGCCATTTCGTTGCTGGCTTGCACAGGAATGATGTTTTCGGCCAGTTCGCTAGCGAACCCTTACAAGCCATATGAGGGTGAAACATTGGTCGTGAATTTCCCAGCACACCCTCACTATGATGCCGTGATGAAGGTGCTCCCGGAATTTGAAAAGCAAACCGGGATCGATGTTGAAGTCGACCAACTTCAGTATTTGGCCATGCGCCAGAAGCAAACACTGGAGCTTACAAAAAGGAAAGGTGACTACGATCTGATCGCTTATGTTGTTTTCTCAAAAGCTGACTATGTATCAGCTGACCAGATAGAGCCGCTTGCTCGCTTCTTCATGAATCCAAAGCTGTCTGACCCCAACTATGATGCCGATGACCTCATTGATGGCTACGTTCAAAACGTAGGTGTTGCTGGGGGTAAGAAAGGTTACCTACCGGGCCCTACAGGTGCTTTGTTCGGTATTCCATTTGGCTCTGAAACCTCGGTACTTGGCTATAGGAAAGACATTTTTGACAAGCATGGCCTTAAAGTGCCTGAAACTTATGAAGAGCTACTTGAGACCACTTGTAAAATACAAGAACTCGAACCAGGAATGGTTGGCTTAGCGACACGCGGTAAATCAGGGCACCAAATCTCTCATGCTTATCTGCTCCACCTAGCACCGTTGGGTGGGAGGATATTCGATGACGAGTGGAATCCCACCATCAATAGCCCTGAAGGCATCAAAGCCGCTGAAGCACTTAAGAAAATTCTAGAGTGTGGCCCCGAAGGTGGTACGTCGTTTGGATTGTCTGAAGCGAAAAATGCTTTCTTGCAAGGAAAGGCTGCGATGTATCTAGACACGACAATTGTGGCTGGAGAAGTTGACGATCCAGAGAAATCAAAAATCGTAGGTAAAGTGGGTTGGGCAAAACACCCGATGGGTGAGCGAAGGGCTTCGCAAACCGGTGGGTTTGGTCTGGCTATTCCTAAAAATGCTCAAAATAAAGAAGCGGCGTTCTTATTGATGCAATGGCTGACCTCCAAGGAAGCCGACAAGATGATCGCGCTAGCAGGGGGTAACCCATCACGCTTCTCTACCCACCAAGATCCTGACGTCGTCGCTAAATTCCCCCAAATGGAAATTTTCGGAGAGGCGCTCAAGGACGCAGACCCCGACTGGAGACCAATCATCCCTGTATGGGGGCAAATTAATACTGAGTTGGGCACCAATCTATCCAAAGCGATGACGGGAGAAATCACTATCGAGGAGGCGTTGGATAGAACTAACAACACCGCCAAATCGATCATGGAAAAAGCAGGCTATTACACTTATCAATAAAAATAGGGGGGCAGGCTAACCGCCTGCCTCTAACTATCCAACGGAACTGGAAAATGCAAATTATGAGTTCATTGTCGTTGGGCAAAAGCGAAAAAACGGAGCGGCGGACACTACGTCACTTCCTTAATAACGCTGCCCCTTACCTATTCATGGCACCTGCAGCAGTCATTCTGGTTTTCGCCCTGGTCTATCCGGTCGGCTACATGATGTTTGCCAGCTTCTTTGACTGGAGACCAAGCCAGCCTTTTTCCGATGCCGAATTTGCAGGGCTGGATAATTATATTTGGCTGCTTCAGGACGCTGGATTTCTAGAATCTTTCTTTGTCACTGTCACTTTCGCTTTCACCGTTGTGCTACTAGAGATGGCATTAGGTGTTGGTTTGGCATTGATGCTGGAAAGGCCAATGAAGGGGATGTCCGTTTACCGGACGATATTCATTCTCCCAATGATGATTGCCCCAATCGCCGTTGGCTTAGTTTGGCGCTACATGTACAACCCGCAGTTTGGAATATTCAATAAAATGCTTAATGCCATGGGCTTTGAGAATGTCCCTTGGTTGTCTGATCCGTCTTGGTCTCTGTTTTCTATCATTCTCGCGGACATCTGGCAGTGGACCCCCTTTGTAATGATCCTTTCACTGGCAGCACTTCAGTCTCTGTCTAGCTCGGTGGTAGAAGCCGCGCGCCTGGATGGGGCGAACAACTGGAATTTGATTTGGCACATCAAGATTCCACTTATGCTTCCTGTTCTCATCGTTACGCTGCTACTGAGGCTGATCGATGCATTCAAGGTACTGGAAGTCATCATGATCCTTACCAATGGCGGGCCAGGGTTATCAACTGAAATACTGTCCCTGAGGATTTTTAAAACGGTCACCGATAGTCAAGAGCTTGGTCTTGCAGCAGCACTTTCAAACATGCTTCTGGGCTTAGTGTTAATCATCACCATTGTGATGTTTGTCTTTAACAAAATGCGTGAAACACGTAGCAGCAAAATGAAAGCTGCAGCAGAGAAGTATTAGGGAGATTGGGACATGAAACGAAGCACAGTAAACACGGTCCTGTACTACTCGGTACTCCTCTCACTTGTCGTTTTTTCATTGGGGCCGATCGTCCTGATGTTCATGACGTCTTTCAAGTTGAAAGTGGACATCATGAGCGATAGCACGGCATGGTTTTTTATTCCAACGTTGCAGAACTACGCAACTATGCTTGATGACCGTTCGTTGGTGAACAACGTCAGTAATTCACTGTATGTGGCTATCGTATCAACTGCGATAACGTTAGTGGCGGGTTGCATGGCAGCCTATGCCATTGTCCGGTACCGATTCTTCGGCAGGGATGTGGTCTCAATGACGACGTTGGTGATGCGAATGGTTCCACCGGCTGTGTTGCTGGTTCCTGTCTTCGGTATATGGACTTTCGATTATCAGATTGACGGCACTCTCAACGGTATTGTTCTCATCTACACAGCGATGAACTTACCATTTGTGATATGGATATTGCAGAGCTTCATTACTCAGATACCTATTCAGTTAGAAGAAGCAGCAAGGATGGATGGTGCAAATCCCTTCCAGGTTTTTTTCCACATCATCTTGCCCGTGATTCAACCAGGTTTAGCTGCAGCTTCAATCTTCACATTCAGAATTGCATGGAATGAGTTCCTTATTGCCAACGCTATTTCGGACCGAAGTACGAGGACAACCCCCGTGTATATTGTGAATTCATTGACGGAATACAATATTGACTGGGGGGCCATCATGGCCATGGGTGTGCTGTTGGCGATTCCACCCATCATCTTTACCTTTATTGCGTCGAAACAGATTATCTCGGGGATGACTGCCGGTGCTGTGAAGGGGTAGCAATGAGGTGGTTGTTAGACAAACTCGCTATCAAACCTCTGTGTCGTTGGCAGAAAAGGGTGATTGCATTTGCATCGATTGTGTTAGCCATGGGGGCGTGCATATTTGTCACGTTACTCGTTTACCCTCATATCGCTATAGATGCTAAAAATCCTGATCTCGCTTTACTGACCCCAGACATAAAAAATGGCGAGTATGTTTATCATTTGTCCGGATGCGCAGCGTGTCACACGAGTTTGGGGAATGGCGCAAAAGCTGCAGCGGGTGGGAAGAGGATAAAAACGCCATTTGGGACGCTTCTATCTTCTAATATCACGCCGGACGAGTCCTTTGGTATTGGGAAGTGGAGTGTCGCCGAGTTTGAAGGGGCGATGAGAAAGGGTATTTCACCTGATGGTTATTTTTACTATCCGGCATTTCCTTACACCACATATTCGCGCATGAGCGACCAAGATATCGTTGACCTTAAAGCATATATCGATGCCAGCATTGCTCCAGTGGCCGAAAAAGTAGAAGAGAAGGAACTCCCGTTTCCTTTTAGCATCCGCTATGGGCTAGGAATATGGAATGCCCTCTATGCCGACCACGACGACATCGCTTTTTCATTGAGAAACTCGGTATCTCCTGAACTATTGCGTGGAGCATATTTAGTGGAAGCGCTGGGCCATTGTGGCGAGTGCCATACCCCAAGGGATGCTTTGGGAGGTATTTTGCGTGACAAATGGATGCATGGTGTGGAAATAGGAGAATTCAATCCCGCGCCGAGTTTGATGAATTCCTCAGATGCGCTTGGAGAGTGGTCCAAAGAGGATTGGCGTCGCTTTTTGAAAACAGGGTTGTTACCAGACGGAAACTACACTGGTGGAGAGATGGCACTTGTGGTTGACGAGATTACCTCAAAGCTCAGTGATGAAGACGCGAATGCAATGACGGCATACTTTCAATCACTCCAGGAAGGAGGAGAACGGTGAAACTTTTACTGACAATTCTTATGCTGTTTTCTTTCTTATCTAATGCAGAGGAAGCGACGCAGTGTAATACGTACCAGAATCAGGCAAGGCTTATCGACAGTGACCTCACTCTATGCTGGTCGTTGCATGACGAGGCTATGAAAATCAAAGCGTTTCATCCTGGCGAAGTCTGGATTGGACTTGGTTTCGGTAAGACGATGACAAATGCCGATGCGGTTATTGGATACATAGATAAGGCTCTCGTTGTCGATAGTCACATGTCGGGCAGACTTCAGGTCGATATCAATGACGACCCTGAACAGAATATCACCGGCTCATCCATTGAGTTCAAAGATAACGAGACCATACTGGTATTTGAACGCATGCTGGATACCGGCGACAGCATGGACGTGGTCATTAATCCATCTCAATTTACTGACTTATTGTGGGCCGTTGGTGGGAACAAGTCGTTTGGCCTGCACCCAGAATATGGGGTACAGCAAATTCATTTTGAGAGTGGTGAGCAAGCGCAAAGAAGCTTTTCAAACCTTATTATCCTTCATGCGCTTTTACTGGTACTGAGCTGGGGGATCTTGTCTCCAATCATTATTACAGTCACACGTTATTTCAAGGTTACCCCTGGGCAAAACTTTCCAATTTCTCTCGATAACAAGTTTTGGTGGGTCACCCACTGGTTAGGTCATGCCGGTGTTATTGTTTTGTCTATCATTGCATTTGGATTAAGTGTTTGGAGTATTGGCGGTTTTGACCTTTCAACCCTTCATGCAAAGGTAGGCATAGGAGTGTTGGGACTATCAGTTATTCAGGGAGGATATGGCTGGGCAAGGGGAACAAAAGGAGGACCTGTTGATGATGATGGGAATCCTGTGCCCAGAAACATGTGGTATGGCGATCATTACAACATGACACTGTATCGTCGGCTCTTTGAGTGGTTACACAAATCGATGGGCTATGTTGTGCTAATAGCCTCACATCTATGTTTGTACACAGGATTCTTTCTCTTCAACCTTGGCGCCTGGGCTTATATTTCGTTGCTTGTTATGGAAGTACTCATGGTTGGTGCGTATGTGCTATTCAGTCTCCAGCACCGTTGGATAGATACGTACCACGCTATATGGGGCTTTAGCCGGTCTCACCCTGGCAACAGATTTAGTAAGCGGCCATACGAAGAGTAACATACCCAAACTCGCTGAAGCCTACGTCTCCAGATTGTTTGGGTATCAATACACCCTCAAAAACCACTTTTACCACGCATTACCTCTAGTGTCGTGTCGTAAACGCTATTGAGGTGGTTGACCATCATTTCTTCCGCTCTGTCTGGGTCTCGGTTTTCTAAAGCCTGATATATCCTCACGTGTTCTTTATAACTCTTCTCGATGCTTCCATCGACAGACAGCACAACACGCCTGAATTGAAGGCCAAAGGCATAGAGCTCTTGGGCGTATTTGTTAAGTAATTCGTTAGGAACGCATTCGGCAATTAAACGGTGGAACTGTTTATCAGACAGTTGAAAATGGACGGGTTGATCGAAGAGCTTTTGTTGTTGTTCAAGCAGCGAGGCCATGGTCTTGAGGCCAAACTCATCGATATTCAGAGTCGCTTTTCTAACGATCGCCCGTTCAATGATTTTCCGAGTTTCAAATACGGTATCTATATCATGATTGTTTATCTGAAGGTCTGACAGGCTGGGATTCAGCTCCTGACATTTTTGTAGGAGGTCTGTTGTTCTGTTAATGGTTGTTTTTGCACCGTGGGAGATGTTAAGCAAGCCGAACTCGGATATCAGCCCTAATGAGCCGCGAACCGTTTCTCTACTTACACCAAAAGTGTTTGATAGTTCTCGTTCGCTGGGAAGCTCGTCACCGTCTCTCAATAGTCCAGTGAAAATCATTTCCAAAATTTTTTCAGCAAGAATTTCTTTTTTGGTTTTGTTTCTTAGTTTGTGTTCATTATCTAAAAATAACAGAGACATAATGGGCAAGCCTTTTACTTTCTTCGCGGTAGCGTCGACTAAAAACAAAAGCAGATTGATAGTTAACTGGTCTTTAAAGCATACCAGAAAACGAATAGATTTTTGTAGTACTTGCGAGATTTGTATGGATATCAATTGATCAGGCGTGATCGTGATGAGGAGACAGTTAAAAGAGATAAAGAGCAGAGACGTTGTCCGCTGCTCTTTGGTGAGTAAAAATAAATCTATTTAGTTTGTTGGCGTGGAAGCCTCATCCAATAGGTACAAGATGTTACGATATGGGATACCGCTGTGATGAGTTAATCCAATCTCACAGGTTCTACTGTTACTGAATCCCCGTGTACAACCGTCCGGAATCTGGGCCTTGAGCGGTGAAAGGGCGGACTCATTGAGCTCTGGCGTGAAGAAGCCTTTATCTCCTGCAAAACCACAACACTCAATATGTTCCGGCACAATCACTTCCTTTGCACACGCTTTAGTAGCTTTCAGCAATGTCTCTGCGACTCCCATACGTCTCGAACTGCAGGTGATATGAAGCATCACGATTTCATCCAGTGGCTTGATATCCAGTTCATCAATGAGGTGTTCCATGATAAAGCCTGCAGGCTCCATGATATTCATGGTCTGGGAAAAGTGTTCCTTACTGAGTTTGGTGCAAGGACTGGTATCCATCAGCACCGGGATTTTTCCGTGCTGGCTTGCATGCCAAAGAGCGGCCTCAAGCTCCTCGCTTTTGTTCTTGGCGATAGAATTCATGCCTTTGCTGTCATAAGGCATGCCACAACAAAGTGACTTGAGTGAGTTTGGTGTAATGACTTGATATCCCGCACGTTCAAGAAGTGACAATGTCACCTCAGTCAATGAGCGTTTGTCATCACTGGTCACTTCATTGCTCATATTGCGTGAGGAACAGGAAGGGAAGTAAACGACTTTTTTCTCTTTAGCGATAGAAGATGGCTCGACCGGGGCACTATTAGCAACAGGAAAGCTCTCATGCCAGTTTGGGGTTCTACCTTTGGTCAGTTTACGAAGTCCATTGAAGGTCGAGCTGAGCGCTTTTTGGCCTAGCGCTTTCTGCATCACTTTATTGGTGGTCAGGCCGAATCGCGTCATAGCTGTGACAGTTGAGAAGTGATCTGCCGTCCAGGTCGCTATCGGCGTAAAGCGTTTGTACTTTTCTGTGCGGACCTTCTTGATAAGATCACCGGTATTGATACCAACAGGACAGCGGTCAGCACATAACCCCGTTGCGGCACAGGTATCTACACCAAGGTAATCGAAAGCCTTCTGAAGCTCTGCATATCGCTCTTTAGAACCATCGCGCTCTAAACGACTAAGTTCACGATACATGACGATACGCTGTCTTGGTGACAGTGAAAGTGTTCTTGAAGGACACACAGCCTCACAGAAACCACATTCTATGCAACGATCAACAAGATCATCCGCTTTTGGCATGGGTTTCAGGTTCTTGACGTGCGCATTAGGGTCTTCATTGATGATCACGCCAGGGTTAAGCAGCCCTTTGGGATCGAACAAGGTTTTAATACGTTGCATCAGTGAATAGGCATCAGTTCCCCATTCTAATTCGACATAAGGCGCCATGTTACGGCCGGTACCGTGTTCTGCTTTTAGTGAACCGCCATATTTCACAGCAACGAGTTGTGCCACGTCGTCCATAAATTTGCCATAGCGTTCAACCTCTTCTTCACTATCAAACCCCTGTGTGAAGACAAAGTGCAGGTTACCCTCGAGTGCATGGCCGAAGATGATAGCTTCGTGGTAATCGTATTGGCTAAACAATGCCTGAAGTTCGCGCACGCCTGATGCTAGACGTTCAACGGGGAAGGCGACATCTTCGATAATCACCGTTGTACCCGCTTCACGAACAGCGCCAACGGCAGGGAACATGCCTTTACGAATCCCCCAGAGTGTCGCGACGGTGTGAGCGTCTGAAGTGAATGCGACTTGATGCGGCACGTCATATTGGGCGATGGAAGAGAGAACAGCGTCGCACTGCTGGTCGAGTGTTTCCTGATCCGCGGCGCGGGACTCCACCAGCAAGGCGCAATGTTCGAGCGTTAGCGACGGCAGAAAGTCTGGCATGCCTTGCTTGTCGGCCACGGAACCCAGTGCGCGCCCATCCATCATTTCTACCGAAGAAACGGGCGTTTTAGAAAGGGCGGTGACGGCATTGGATGCGGTTTCGATATCATTAAATACCAACAAGGTTGATGCTTTGTTCGGGTGCTCCACCACAGTGTGGTAAGTGATCTCTGCAATAAAGCCCAATGTGCCTTCAGAACCCACCATCAAGTGCGTGAGCACATCAATAGGATCAGTGAAGTCAATCAAGGCGTTGAGTGCATAGCCAGTGGTGTTTTTTAAGCGGTATTTATGAGCGATACGTGACCTCAATTCGTGATTAGCGTTCACATGATCACAGAGTGACTGAATACCTTCGATCAGATGCTGGTGGCTTTGTTTAAATTGATCGACCGATTGGCTAGATGCGGTATCGAGAAGGGTTCCATCGTGAAAAACGATCTTCATCGACTCTACGGTTTTATAGGTGTTCTGTGCAGTACCACAGCACATGCCACTCGCGTTATTCGCGGCGATACCGCCGATTTTACAACTGTTGATCGAAGCTGGATCCGGCCCAATCTTACGGTCAAAAGGGGCAAGGTAGCGATTGGCATCAGCACCAATCACACCTGGTTGAAGTCGGATTTTTTCACCGTCTTCTAGAATGGTGTGGTTACGCCAGTTGTCTGTCAGTGTAATCAAGACTGAATCTGATACTGCTTGACCGGACAGGCTGGTGCCGGCAGCGCGGAAGGTGAAAGGGACGTTTAACTCGCCGCAGGTTTGAATGATAAATACCACATCCTCTAGATCATCCGCCTGCGCGACAATTTTAGGGATTAAACGATAGAAGCTGGCATCCGTACCATAAGCCAATCGCCGGGTTTCATCCGTGATGAGGCGTTGCAGTGGAATCCTTTGTTGCAGCGCCTCATGAAGAGTTTTGTAAATTGAATCCGCCAACGCTTGGCTCATGGTTACTCCTTAACCAAAATCAGGATCAGGCGCTTCGGTCCGTGTGCGCCGTAGGCGAGTGTCTGTTGAATATCTGCCGTTTTTGAAGGGCCAGAAACCAATACCAAATTGGTTGGTGGTTGGGTTTCCCATCCCGCTTCTTTCCAAAATGTAGAAGCCATTAACTCGCTGAAATTAGAAACAATGTCAGATTCATGAAGGATAGCAATATGAACAGGAGGAACCAGTGACAGGGCTCGCGGTTCGTCTTCGCCGGTAACAATGGCGAGCGTGCCAGTATCTCCAATAGCGGCTTTAATCACATTAACGCTGGCATCGACCTCTTGAAACAAGGTGGTTTTCAGCGTTTCCATGGTTTGGTCATATTTGAGCGCAACAGTGCCAGGGCATTGGCTTACGACAACTTCCGCCAAGGGACTGTTTTTGGTAAACAGCACTTTTCCGAGTCCATTACTTTGAATACATTGTGTCAACGTAGTCTCAATGCTTCCTTTCTCGGTGTGGATAATTTCCGTGTGGCTTGCCTTCATGCATCCCAATAAGCGCTCAACGCGTGTTTGACTGTTTTCCGATGACCAGGCTTGCCATACTGGCAATTCATTACTTTTTGGCGCTCGTGGTGCCGCGTTCAACTTAGCGAAGATCGCAGCGCGGGCTTCTTGACTCTGTGCTTTCATTTTTGGCCTCCGTTGCGCTGTGCGAGCTTGGTTTTAAGCGAGGTTTTGGCGAGTTTCGGTTTCACGCGACACTGCGTCCAGTTGCCGAGATGATTCGGAATGAGTCCGTTCATCTTTCTCGCAGCATCAAGGCCTGTATGGTAAAGCGATGGATGAGTCGCGGCATAAGCGAAACTTTTCATTGCGGCCTTTTCTAGCGTATTGCTGGCAGCATTTTGTCCCTTTAAAGCATCATGACCTGTCTCAGGCTTGTTCTTAGATTCCTGACGCAAACGCTGGAGCAGGGAAGGGATAGGAATGCGAACCGGGCACACTTCCTCACAGGCACCACATAAGCTAGAGGCGGTAATCAGTTCATTGGTGCTGTCTATTCCCATGAGGTGCGGAGAAATAATCTTCCCTATGGGGCCTGGATAGACTGTGCCATAGGCGTGGCCACCTATCCGGGTATAAACCGGGCAGTGGTTCATGCAGGCACCACAGCGAATACACTGGAGTGTTTTACGCAGTTCTTCGTCGTGATAAGCCTGAGTCCGGCCATTGTCTAACAAAATAAGGTGGACTTCTTTAGGGCCATCCAACTCGCCCTTTTTGCGTGGACTGCTGATCATGTTGAAGTATGTTGTGATGTTCTGACCAGTGGCAGAACGGGTCAGGGCACTATAAAGCGGTGGTACGTCAGACAGGAACTCGACCACCTTTTCGATACCTGTGATGGCAATATGGACGTTGGGGATCGTGGTACACATACGCCCGTTGCCTTCGTTCTCGACCAAACAAAGGGTGCCAGTTTCAGCGACAGCAAAGTTAACACCTGAAACACCAATCTCTGCTTCTTGATAGGCCTCACGAAGAGCATTGCGGCCAGTTTGAATTAAGGTATCGACATCGGTCGTTGGTTTGAAATTGTGTAGGTTATGCTCAAATGTGTCCGAGACCTGCTGCTTGTTCTTATGAATGGCGGGCATGATAATGTGCGAAGGGGTATCACCGTCCAGTTGCACTATATACTCGCCCATGTCGCTTTCTAAACAACTTACACCTTGCTTTTCCATGTGGTGGTTGAGGCCAATTTCCTCACTCACCATAGACTTCCCCTTCACCATGAGTGTGGCTTGGTGTTTATTGGCAATGTCACCGAAAATCGCATTGGCTTCATCAGCATTGAGTGCCCAGTGAACATGAATACCGTTACGGGTGAGTTGGTTTTCTAACTTCTCTAAAAGCTCTGGCAGCTTGCTTAAACAGCGTTGACGAATGGCTTCTGCCCGGTCGCGCACGGCTTTCTCTTCAGCTGCATCAGGGAAGGCATCACGACGTTTGCCACGCAGGTAGTCCATCGCTCCACGGAAATTCTGTCGAAGCTCTTTGTCACCCAGCGCTTCTTGTGCCTGCGGGTGGAAATGTTCTGGCGTATTATGACTCATCGTTTACCTCCTGCCGCGCTGGTGCGCTCGGCCAAAAAACGGGCGATATGTTTACCCTTGAAGGTTTCGCCTTTGTATTCCAGTGCGCCATTGATATTGAGCATGCAACCCCAATCTGCGCTGACGAATTCAACGCCGCCGGTATTTTTCAGGCTATTTGATTTGTCATCCACCATGGCTTCACTGATGTTCGGATGACGAACAGAGAAAGTGCCACCGAACCCGCAGCATTCTTCTTCATATTGGGGGTGCTTCACTTCGACTTTGTCGAGGAGTCCGAGCAAATGCGCCGTGTAAACGTGTACGTTCATTTCTCGTCGTGCGGCACAAGAGGTATGCATAGCGACAGTGGTTTGTTCACCGCAGTCTTCGAACTGAGCGCGGCAGACATTGGTCAAAAACTCTGTGAGCTCAAAGACCCGTGACGCAAAAGACTTGGCAGTGGCTTCAAGACGATGATCTTTAAACAGGCGAGGATAGTGATGCACCATCATGCCACCACATGAGCCGGAAAGAATGACCACGGGAATGTTCTCTGGAAACAGAGACATTTGGTGTTCAGCGACGGCTCTGGCTTCTTCTGTATAGCCCGAGCTGTAAGCAGGCTGCCCGCAACAGGTTTGTTTAGTAACGAACTCGACGTCTAAGCCTTGTCGCTCCAACAAAGAAATAGCATCTAATCCAGTGTCAGGGTCAAAAGCATCCACCAGACAAGTGGCGTAGAGGTAAACCTTCCGTGGCTTTGCAGGGTAAATCCGAGGTTGTTCCATGTGCTGTCCTCGCGACATTGCTTTCATTGAGATCTAGCCACTATTTCAGTGGCTGGATTTTCTAATTATTAGAATTTGAGAATATGCAGCGACTACCTTTCGATAAATAGCATTAAATGAATTAATTGTTTCCAAAATCGATTTAATAGGAAGAGGCTTTGATTTGGTATGAGCAAAAAAAAGCGCCTTTTAGGCGCTTTTCTGAAAGGAGGTTGGTTTTGCTTAGAGCAGAGACTTGGCCATCTCACGGCCAGCTCCACGTATATCGTCAATCGACCCGGCAACACTTTCGTTAAGTCCAAGCATGCTATATTCGAGTTGATGATTAAGCCAAGTGATTTTGGCTTCTCCGTCGACAAGGCCGTCCCAGTTTTCGTCTAATTTTGCGCAGAAATTAATTATTGCGGCAAGTTGAGAAAAGTTGTCCCCTTGTACAGCACCATATTGATGAGCAATGGCATCAACCAATGTATCGGCAAATTTCCAGCTCTTTGCTAGTTGACCGCCGAGTTGTGCATTGTCTGTTTCCAGAACAATTTGTTGTGCTTCAGGCTTGGTTTTCCCTGCTTCCATGTGGAGTTCGACTTTTTGAGCCTTGTCAGGGTATACGGTGTAAATCAACAAGTCGCCGATGTTATGCAGCATGCCTGCGGTAAAAGCTTCGTTTTGATCAGCTTTGAGTTCTTTAGCAACGTGTTTACATAAAGTTGCTACTTCGAAGGTGGTTCCCCAAAACTCATTGAGATCCAATCCTTCAATTTTTGGAAAAGTACTCATTAATGCCGAAGCCGTTACCAGCGTTCGAATAGGGCCCAGACCCAGTCGAATAACGGCTTCATCAACAGAGGAGACGCTTCTGCCTCGGCCAAAGTGGGCTGAGTTTGACAGACGCAAAACGCGAGCACTGATCACTTGATCCATCGCGATTTTTTCCGAGATTTGGTTCATGTCTGAACCTTCATTATTCACCAAGTCCATCAGTTCCTGAACGACCTTTGGAATCTTTGGGAGCTTATCGATATGAGAGAGTAGATTCGCAGTTGCCATATTTAACTCCAGCGCGCTATTGATAAGTTAAATATAGAACAATGTTTTAAAAGTGTGACTAAATATCTAACATAAGACATTGAAGCAAATAAAAAACCCCGAATGAATCAGGGTTCATATGGTATGTCATACAGGTTATGCAGGCTGTGCAGATAAGAATTCTGATTTTCGGCTGTTGAACCTATCAACCAAAGCATCGACTGCTGAAGTTTCAAACTCACGAAGGCCGCTACAAACCATCTTTTTCTTTCCTTCACCAATAACTTCACCATTTTCTTTAAACGCAAAGGCGAGAATAACAGCGCCGCGCTTACCGGATACTTCCATGGTGGAGTTAGTTAGCTCAACCGTCGGGTTTGAAAAGTTGAGGTGTTTGAAGTTGAGCTCCATGCTCTCATACATCACCAACGGGCGATCTGGATTAATCATCATGCCGCTTTCTTCCATTAAAGGAACCATGATGTGGGGAAAGTTCATGCCAGAAAATTTCACATAGTTTTCGGCAACGTTAGCCGCAAGCCTCTCATTGACCAAATTATCACCTTGACGGTGCATGGTCAGATAACACTTGTCGTTGGCATCGACCACATCCAGATGACCACTTTCATCTTCACGAATCGCGAGGCCAAGATTGTCTGAAATCATGCCTGAGAAGCTGACTCGCATATTCTGGCTAATTCCCGCCTTCGCAAGAAGAACAGAGAAAAGAAGATCACCTGGTACACAGAATCGTTTGGAATCCTCGTCGTGAATCGGGTTGAAATCGCCGGCAACGAGTTTGGCGAAGTGACTTGCCTGTTGGCGAGTGAAAACGAATTGACCGTCTTTCTGACTGAAGTAGTTATCTAACTGCATGATCTCTTTTGGTGGATGTCCACTGTTAATCTTGTTGGGCATTGTAACTGAGTGGCTAACAACAAATGGTCTAGCCAGTTACATAATGTGACCTTGATAGATCTTGTCGAAGGATTTGGCTTGAAGCGCTTCCACCATGGTTTTCGGAAAGAAAAGCACATCCGGCAATTTATCGAGTGGCATCCAGACCGTACCTATTTGGTCTTTATCCGGTTCTGACGCTTCGGTTATCTGTCGGAAATTGGTCGCTTCAACAAAGAGTTCGATTTGATGAAGGTGTTTGGGTAGGTAAGTGGTATCCAATTCATCCGCAATCACTTCACGGACAAAAAGAATGTCGCCCATATCTGCTTCACCACCAGTTTCTTCAAGAAGCTCACGTTTAAATGCAAGGTCGAGCGTTTCGTTATGCTGTATGCCACCACCTGGAATAATGTACCAAAGGCCACGATCGTCGCGATGTTCAGCGAGCAGTATTTTGTCGTCTCGGTAACAAACAGCACGGACTGAAACTCTGAGAGGGTGCATCACCAAGCTTCCTTTCCTAATGAAGATTCGAACGAGAATACAGAGCTATAGAGCAAGGGTCTATACCCAAACAACCGTAATATGCCTGATTCAGCGAGTATCTTCAGGTTGTTGGTTTTTTCCTTGTTGAGATAGTTTATCGATTTGCCGAAGCTGTCGCTTCTTCTGCTTGATAGAAGCGGTAGAAGTTTTTGCCATTGTTTTTCACGTAATACATAGCTTCGTCAGCCTGCTCGATAAGTGCATTGATGGCTTCGTCGTTGTCAGGGTAGACGCTGATACCGATACTTGATCCAACGCACGCGGTTTGCTCGTGGCCGATTTCAACGGGTAGGGCGACTTGGAATTGCAGATCTGATGCAATATCTGACACCGCCGTTTCGTAATTCGGGTTATAGGAGAAACCGATGAGGAACTCATCGCCACCCCAACGAGCTACCACATCAGAACCGCGGAAGAATTGCTTGATACGTTTGGCGACTTCAATGATCACCTTGTCACCTGCATCATGACCGTATGTGTCGTTGACATGCTTGAAGCCATCGAGGTCTATCATTAGCACGGCAAATTTACGCTGTTTCTTTTCGGCGTCCTGAAGCGATACTTCCAACTTAGCCATACCAGCCCGACGGTTCAGAAGCTGAGTGATAGGGTCGTGTTCCGCCTCATAAATAATATTCTGCTCACGCTCGGCACGCTCTGTGATGTCGTAGAGTACAACTTCAAGTAAGCTGTCATCTGGATTATTAATGTCTTCGACTTTCGAAAATAGGCAGTGTACCCAGCGGTCTGCAGCACGGACCTTATGTTTGAGCTGAATATCCATGGCGCTGAACTGGTTGCCAGGTTTAAGCCAGAACTCTTCAATGAATTCTTTGATTTCGGCAGGATCGTTGAAGTAACCCGTGAAGTCTGTTTTTGAGAATCGATCGGTATCGACAATAAAAGTCTGGCCGAGCAATCTCAGCAGTGCAGGGTTTGCAACAATAAGCTGATTCCCTGAATCAATCAGACCAATGCCGGCACTCGCTCTTTCAAATATAAAACGGAACTTTTTGGATAGATTTTCAGTTTCAGAACGCAGATCCCGCTCGTTATCTATTTGGTTGTTTACTGCATCGAGCAAGCCATTAATGTCGCTGACTAAGGCTCCGATTTCATTTTCTTTATGACCAACAGGAACTTCGATTCTGGTTGTATCACCAGGCGTGATGATGTGGAAGCGATTAGCAATGTTTTTCATCGGTTCCGTCAGGATTCGGTTGACGATGATGAGTGTCAGCAACGCGATAATAACGGAATAGAAAACCAGCACAATAACCTGAATCTTCGCTAATGAAATGGCGTTGTTTTCAATGTAACGCTGATTTGGGTATACCAGCAGATCGCCGACAAATTCATTCTTGTCAAAAGGTGACACAATAGGGAAGATGATAGCGGTATCAGTCTGGTCCAGTTCGCTGTTACCAGAAAAAGAGGCGGAGAGACCGTCTTGGCTGGTTAAGCGAGCGGCTGAAATAATATCATTGGCTTCCAGTCCACGCAGCACTTCTTCTGCCAGTTCCTTATTACCCAAGTACATTGCGATAGATGCGGTTTGTTCAATGGTTGTGATGACTTGCTTAATTTGACTACGGGAGCGGTCGACTTCTTGGTGATATGAAATATAAAACCAAGTGATAGAGGCAAAAATCGAGAAAAGGAATGCGCCAGTGGCCACTCCCGTTGCTACCCGAATGTGAATACGTTTATTGAGAATCATCAAATCGATATACCACTTTTAAACCATCGACCAAGTCGGCTTCGTTGATATAAGCAATCGCGTTCTTGTTATCTTTTACTAGAGCAATGACGTCAGCGGAAGAACGAACGGTTAGTGGAGGCTCTGACTTGCCGGTAAAAAGTAACCTTGCCCAGTAAGCGTTAATTTGCGCGGCAGATTTGCCGACTAGCATCCGATAAAAATACTCGCGTTCTTTGCTTTTCTCAGGAAGATCGGTTGTATTCGCTGATTCTCCGTTTGGATAGGAGTTGTAACGACCCATGTATAGGTCTATCAACTGCCGAGAGGACAAGGAACTTAGCGGGTTGTCTGCATTCACAACCACAACCAACTCGGCACGGACTCCGGGAGACCATGCTAGCCATATCAATGTGAGTATTGCGAATACAAATTTTTTCATATCAGAACACAAAACTCAGGCTAATAGAGAAGGTATCGATATATTCAGGTACTGGCTTTGTTAGGCTTTTTTCAGTTACTGACCAGCCCCCGATCCTATCGTTGTTCAACCAAGTTCTTTCAAATTGTCCTTTTAGTGATAGCTGTGGATTGATGTAATAACGCGCTCCAACACCGAACGTCTCCTGGTCGATCACTCTTGCATCTAGGTTGGTCTTGATTACCTCATATGCATAACTGATCTCTGGTACTGTTAAAACGTTACCAAGTGGTGGTTCTAATTCGTAGAAGTTGCCTACAGATTTTGCTTTTGAAACAAAACCGTAAATGGTGAGGTCATCAACTGTTTTTCCGAGGCTGGTATATCCCGCCATCAAATCTGGAAAGAAAGGCCAATCAGCATCCGTGTAACTCAATTCGGTTTGTACGTTCCAGTCTCCGGTTTCATATTGAGCGCCGACCGAATAGTAGTGAAAGCGTGTTGATTCGAATTCAAAGTCCTGCAATGTGCCTTGAAGTGAGGGCCATGCTGCTAGAATTTGCGTGTTCCCTGCAGCTAACGCGATCAAAGACGCCGCTGGGTTTCCCTCATCAACTTTGGCCGAGGCCGCTGAAGCTGAGAGGTTCCAATGGTCAGACATAAAACTAACTTTTGCCCCCACTAGAGGTGACAATGTCACTTCGTAAGAGCTAAATACGGTGTTTATGGATACTTCGGACTGCCCACCAAACACTTTGGCTTCTATGACGCCATCTGAAAATGGTTTGGTGTAAGCAATGTCACCGCCATTCAAGCTGGTAATAGGAATATTGGCGTAGAAATCGGTGATGGGTTTGGTCCACAGGTAAGCAAAACCTACATCGCGGTATTCTGACAACATATAAATCGGAGTGGCGATACGTCCGACTCTAACGGTCACGTCTGGAGAGATTTTGTATCGGAGAAAGGCCCAGGCAATGCTCTTATTTAAATTGTTTTCTATACGATCCTGAACAACTCCCTGAATCACAAAGTCCCAATTGTCAGAGAGACTGGCATTAAGTTGTAATCCCACCGCAGAACCCGCTTTAACGCTCCACTCGTCAAAGACACCTTCTTTGGTTAGGTCATAAACGAAACCAAAATCTTCGGAGCCTGAGTGAATGGCAGATATATTTCCGAACCCACTGACCTTGACGTGCTCATTAGCCGCAGTATTACCTGAAGCTAATGTAGCTGCTGAAGCGGCAAGTAATGTGAGTTTGAGCGGTCGCAATTAGTCGTTCCGATTCATGTTTGGGACACTTATTAAATATAAGACATATTTCGGATTTCTCTCGTTAAATACTGTTTTATGTAGGATTTCGACCATGGTCTAGTCTCACTGAGCTGTTTTGCCAATATCAACAGTGATATAAAGGTTTAAAGCGCTAATGGATGAATGATGAAAAAAGCGCGTAGATCCCTCGAATAGAAAGGAAGCTCAACATGCAATTTCCCTATAAAAACATTGTCATACTTACAGGTGCTGGTATCTCTGCAGAGTCAGGGATCCGGACCTTCAGAGCTCAAGACGGTTTATGGGAAGAGCATCACATCGAGGATGTTGCCACGCCTGAAGGTTTCGCAAGAAATCCGGCATTAGTTCAAACCTTCTACAACCAACGCCGAAGACAATTGCAGTCAGGTGTTGCTCCGAATGCTGCTCACGAAGCGCTGGCAAAGCTGGAACAGGAGCTGGAAGGATCACTGACTGTTGTCACACAAAACATCGACAATCTTCATGAACGTGCGGGAAGCGAAAACATTATCCATATGCATGGCGAGTTATTGAAAGCGCGCTGCAGCGGTTCTAATCAGGTGTTGGATTGGAAAGATGACATCATGGTCGATGATTTATGCCATTGCTGCCAAATGCCATCGCCAATGAGGCCACATGTCGTCTGGTTTGGTGAAATGCCACTTGATATGGACAAGATTCATACCGCCTTGGTAAAAGCAGACCTATTTATCTCGATTGGTACGTCGGGCTCTGTTTATCCTGCAGCAGGGTTTGTGCACGAAGCGGCGATTAATGGCGCGAGAACGATTGAAGTGAACCTGGAACCGAGTGCTGTAGAAAGTGAGTTTGATGAAAAGCGTTATGGAAAGGCGAGCGTTTTGGTCCCAGAACTGGTTGAAGAGATTCTTGCACTGCAAGATTGAGCTGGTTTGACAATGAGTGATAAAAAGCGGCCATTGGCCGCTTTTTGTGTGTTTATTGACCCGCTTTCAGCTTTTGGAAGTACTCTTCATAAAGCACATTCGCTTCGCCAACTGAACTTTGCCATTCACCTTTCTCCATCACATCTTGTGGTGGGTAGATGCTTGGATCGTCTTTGAATGCTTTCGGTAGGAGAGGGTAAGCCGCTTTAACCGGAGTTGGGTAACCGATTTCGATAGCCAGTTTCGCTGCATTCTCAGGACGTAGCAGGAAGTCGATCATCTTGTGTGCAGCGTCCACGTTTTTCGCTGTCGCTGGGATCGCAAGGCTATCCATCCAGAAAATCGCGCCTTCTTCTGGCCATACGATGTCGACGGGTGCGCCTTCGCTACGAGCGATGTAAGCAGAACCGTTCCAAAGCATACCCAGTGCAACTTCACCTGCCATATAAGGGTTTGCTGGGAAGTCTGAGTTGAACACCAGCACGTTTGGCATAATCTTCTTTAGCTCATCGTAAGCCGCTTTGATTTCTTCCGGGTTGGTGGTGTTAGCCGAGTAGCCGAGTTTGGTCAGCGCGATATGGAAGAATTCACGAGCGTCATCCATCATCAGCAGTTGGCCTTCGTAGTTAGGACTCCAAAGGTCGGCCCATGAGTTAACAGAGTCTTTTTCAATAAAGTCTGTATTCACACCAATACCTGTAGCGCCCCAAATGTAAGGGATAGAGTATTGGTTATCTGGGTCAAACGGCTTGTTCAGGTTGTTTGGATCAAGGCCGTCGAAGTGGCTGAGTTTGCTTTTATCGAGTTTTTGCAGCATGCCTTCGTCGCGCATCTTCTTCACATAGTAAGTCGATGGCACAACCAGATCGTAACCTTCAGGGTGTGTTTTTAATTTTGCATACATGCTTTCATTTGACTCGTAGGTTGAGTAAATGACTTTGATGCCAGTTTCCTCAGTGAACTGTTCAAGCACTTCAGTAGGAATGTATTCTGACCAGTTGTAGAAGTAGAGCTCTTCGTCAGCAACAGCAGCAGTAGAAAGAAGAGAGAAGGACAGGGCGCTTCCTAGCACAAACTTGGACCAGGCTTTCATCGAAAACTCCTGTAGTTTTTTGTTGGTATGAGTTAGTTAGAATAATGGGTGGTTTGAACCATCCGTGACTGAAAAATGCGAAAACAACAGAGGGGAACGACCTTGAAGGTTGATCCCCTCGTATCATTATCGCACTTTGTCGCGTGCCAGCATCTGAGAGCAAATAACCAGCACGAGAGAGACGATAAGCATCAGCGTCGCCAGAGCATTCACTTCTGGAGAAACGCCAACCTTAACCATTGAGTAGATTTTCAGTGGCAAGATTTCGTAGCTTGGACCCGTCACGAACGAACTAACGATGACGTCGTCCAAAGACAGGGTAAAGCTTAACAACCAGCCTGCAGCAACGGCAGGTGCGGCCAGAGGCAGAATGATTTTTGTCAGAATCGTCCACTCACTCGCAGCTAAGTCTTTCGCTGCTTCAAGCATACGTGCATCAAAACCATTCAGTCGGCTGTAAACCGTCACGACAACAAACGGCAGACAGAAAGTGATGTGTGACAGCAATAGGGTCAGGAAGCCCAGTTGTGCGCCCATCAACACGAACAGTGCCAATAGCGAGATTGCCATTACGATGTCAGGAGACATCATTACCACGAACAGCATGCCATTCACGAAGCCTTTACCGCGGAAGCGATAGCGGAACAGGGCAACGGCAGTCAGACTGCCGATAACCGCCGCTGCGGTTGCAGAAAACACAGCAATGGTCAGTGAGTTCCACGCCGCCTGCACCAGGCTGTCGTTATTCAAAAGCAGGGTGTACCACTTGGTGGTAAAACCTTTCCACTCCATACCGAATTTACTTTCGTTAAACGAGTTAACGATAAGAATGACGATAGGGATGTATAAGAACGCATAGACCAGCGACATAAAGCTGGTACGGAAAAACTTACTCATTCCAGCTCTACCTTCTTGTTAATCAGTTTGCCAACACGCCAGTAGGCGAACAGCATAAGACCCATCAATACAGTCAGGGAAATACTCGCTGCTGAACCAAACGGCCAGTCACGAACATTCAGGATCTGACTCTTGATGACGTTACCAATCAACAGGTTCTTCGCGCCGCCCAGCAGGTCAGATACGTAGAACATACCCAGTGCTGGAAGCAGAACCAGAAGACAGCCAGCAATGATGCCCGGCATGGTCAAAGGCAAGATGACTTTGATAAATGCCTGAAGCTTGCTTGCGCCCAAATCTTTCGCCGCCTCAAGATAGCTGTTGTCCAGCTTCTCGATACTTGAGTAAAGCGGAAGAATCATAAATGGCAGCAGGATATAAACTAGGCCAATCATCACCGCATACTCGGTGTACATAATACGTAGTGGCTTATCGATAATACCCAGCGTCAGTAGGCCTTCGTTAAGCAAACCACGGGTACCCAAGAAAATTTTCAGGCCATAAGTACGGATCAGTGAGTTAGTCCAAAAAGGAATAATCACCATAAACAGCATCACAGGACGCCATTTCACTGGCATGCGCGCAATAATGTACGCAAACGGGTAACCAATCAGCAAACAGAGCAGAGTAGCAATGGCTGCCATGTAGAATGAATGCCAAACCACCTTCGCGTAGAGCGGGTCCATCAACTTGGCGTAGTTGCTCAAGGTGAAGGTCATCTCAATCAAGTTTGCGTCATCGCGGGTAAGGAAGCTGGTGACAATAATCATCAGGTTCGGAATAAACACGAACAGCAGCAACCAACCTACAATCACGCCAATGATGGCGTTTTGGAGATTAAGCTTCTTCATCAGGCAGTACCACTTCCCAGCTTTCAACCCAGGTAATCGCAACTTTCTGATCCAATGAGTGGTCTACATCTGGATCGTCTTCATTGAAGAACTCGCTGACCATGACTGACATGCCAGATTCCAGCTCAAGCACTGAATCCAGCGTCATGCCCTTGTAGTTGCGCTCGCGAACGTAACCGATAATGCCATTGCCAGAATCTGCCGCTTCGATTTCTTCGATACGCAGATCTTCAGGGCGAAGCAGAACTTTCACACGGTCACCCGCTTTGACGTCCAACTTACAGTAAACCTGACACTCACGGCCTTCGATGGTCGCAGTAATTCGCTGCTCATCGATGCGCGAGATGACATCTGCATCGAACACGTTGATTTCGCCAATGAAGCGCGCAACAAACAGGTTTGCAGGTTCTTCGTAGATTTCGCGAGGGGTTCCATCTTGGACTACTTCACCTGACTTCATCACAATGATGCGGTCAGACATCGACAGGGCTTCTTCCTGATCGTGAGTAACGAAGATGAAAGTAATGCCAAGTTTACGCTGGAGCTGTTTCAGCTCCATCTGCATTTGTTTACGTAGTTTGTAATCCAGCGCAGAGAGCGATTCGTCCAATAGCAATACTTTAGGTTTGTTCACCACAGCACGCGCGATAGCAACACGTTGTTGCTGGCCACCAGAAAGCTGGTGAGGTTTACGAGGGGCGAATTGCTCGAGTTGAACCATACGAAGTGCTTCCATCACACGAGGTTCGATCTCACTTTCAGCGACTTTCTGCATGCGCAGGCCGAAAGCAACGTTGTCGAACACAGTCATGTGTGGGAACAGCGCATAGCTCTGGAATACGGTATTTACATGGCGTTGTTCTGCGGGGATAGCAGTAACATCCTGCTCATCGATGATAACTTGGCCATCGTCTGCATCTTCAAGACCAGCAATCAAACGAAGTACTGTGGTCTTGCCACAACCTGACGGACCTAGAATGGTTAAAAACTCACCGTTGTTAATTTCAAGATCGAAGTTTGAGATGATCTCTTTTCCATCGAAGCTCTTACACAGTCCTTTCAACTGGACAACGGGTTTTTTAATTGGTTGTGTTGCGTTCAATTCTACTCTCACTCCTTACACCGCGGGCGATTAGCTAAGTAAAAATTCCCCTAAAAATAGACGGCGCATGATAGACGCGCGAACCATGAAGTTAAAGCGTTTTTTCATGTTTTATCGGCAATTTTTCGCCCAAAAGTTGACGCGGTATCGGAAATTGTAGAAACCGCGAGCAAATCCGATTCTTGTGACCTGCGTCGATAAATTGGAGACGAAGGCGTTCGGTAGTATAGACCGTTAATGTGACGCCTAAAAATGCGACACCTTGAGACGTGTCCAAAAAATATCACCTATAACTTTAAGAGTGGGGAAATTTCTTAGGCTAAAGACAAAAGTTACTTTGCTATGAATAAACAACAGTTGAGCAACGCACTTCACGTTGGCGGCACCTTAGAGAATGCGCTGAGCGGTAACTACAACTTAAGTGCTTCCAGTGTGGTTCAGGAAGCCGTTAAGCTGACGCAGAAGCATTTTTGGCAGTTCCTGCCAGCTACCGTCGTTTTGACCATGGCGCACATCCTGATTTTCCTGGTGGCGCTGACCATTATGAATGGCACGCCTTATTCGGTGATGGAAGCCTTCATTGGTAAACAGCAGATGACGCCTGATCTTATGGCATCAGCGCGGATTGCTGTTTTTGCAGCCACAGTCCTGTCAGCGCCCCTTTACGCAGGGGCAAGCTTAATGGGGTTGAGTCATGCCATTGGATTCAGAACTAAGCCAAGGCATATCATCAAAGGTTTGGCTTATGCACTCGCCGTAACACTGGCCATGAGCTTTATCAATGCTCTGCAAAGCTTTAGCAGTCAGTTAATACCACTGTTGGGTATCTTCCTCGGTATCACCTTCTCTATGACCATTTTGCTGATCTGTGAAAAGCGCCTTCGGCCGGTAGAGGCGATGATCGTTTCATTTAGGGCGATTATCAAAAAACTGATACCATTAACGTTGGTTTACATCGTCATTGCTGTCCTGTTCGTGTTTTCTTATGCAACCGCAGGTTTGGCGCTGGTATGGGCGTTGCCATTTATGTTCAATGTGAAGGGCGTGCTTTACCGCGAAATGTTCGGTGTTGGTATTGAAGTGACCGTGTCACAAGAAGGGGATGATGACTCTTCTTCTGACGATGGCAACAAAGAGGTTTTCAACGCTTAAATGAAGCTTCCCTATGCTGTATTGGCTTCGGCTCTATTAATTTCAGCGTGTAGCGACGCACCACAAACTCCTCTCACCGTAGACAAACTCCAACCGGCTTCTCCACCACCTTCAATGGTCGAGAAGCCTGATTTTGCTTCCTACAAAATTGTTGATGAGAAAAAGAAAGCGTTTGTGGCTTTTATGAAACCTGGCATCAACTATATCAACGGACTGATCGAGAACGCACGCACGCGGCTCATTGGACTGGAAAAAGGCAAAACACCAACGGATGAAGACGAAGCGTTTCTTGCCCGTGTGGCCGAGCTGTTTAATCTGCCACTTCCAGAAGAGGGCGCGGACAAAAAATGGTATCAAGAAGCCCTCAAGCGTGTGGATGTGATACCTGTAGATCTTGTGTTAACTCAGGCAGCCAAGGAATCTGGGTGGGGCACATCACGCTTTGCCCGCGAAGGAAATAACTACTTTGGTCAGTGGTGTTACACTTCTGGCTGCGGCATGGTGCCAAGTGCACGCTCGCAGGGTAAAACCCACGAAGTCGCCGTGTTCAAAGACACTTATCAATCAATCCGCGCGTATTTTCTGAACGTCAACCGTAACAAAGCATACGCTCAGTTACGTGATATCCGTGCTGACCTGAGAAAATCAGGTGAACCGATTTCCGGCGTTGCTTTGGCTAACGGATTGAAAAGCTATTCTGAGCGCGGTCAAGCTTATGTCGATGAAGTGCAAAGCATGATTCGATACAACGAGAAGTATTGGAGCCAAGGATGATTAAAGGACTTACGGCCGTCTTGCTGGCAGCTGTAATTTCATCACCTGTTGCTGCGGCGCAGGTAAAGTTCAGTTATAGCAAGCTTTATACCCAGCTCAAACATAACTACGGTGAAGACCATCCAGACGTAAAGATTGGATATTTTATGGTCTCTCCTTCAACAGGAGCGACTTGCCAAATCACCAAAGCCTGGATGACTAAGAAAGAGCACTACGAGGAGTTTGATATCCCGGCTTCACAAGAGCTGCCTCTGCCCATTGATAACTACCTGCGTAAAGTGAATCCGGATGTGTTTATTGAAACGGCGGGTGACCAAGCTTGTGATATTTCATTCCAGGTCTTGGCAAAGAGCAGTTTTGGTACTGAGGTGACGGAAGAAGAGGTCAGTAATCTTGTTCCTCAAATGACGACTATGATGCAGGATTTAGGTGGCATGTTTGCTTCATGGTTTATGCCCGAAGTGGAAGGAGTAACTGTCCACTTTGCTGATACCCAACCTGAGCTGAAAACGTCAGAGGGTCGCACCATCAGTGTGGATGGTAAAGTCGCCGTTATCCGCGCTGATGAGTTGAAAAACGGAGAGCGTGTCTTTTTTCCTGAAGTACCGTTGAAAGTCACACCATGGATTCCGCAAAGTTAATGGCGGAATACCAAGAATCAAAAAGCCCGCAATCGCGGGCTTTTTTGTACCTAATGCTCAGCTTAGTTGACCTGAACGACATCCAGCTTCATTGACGGGTCAAATTCAATCACGTCATCTTCTGAAGGCTGTGTATCACCGAACTGCTCTTTATCGAAAGCAGTATCACCGCCGTTGATCACGCCAGAGTCTTTGTCGATAGTCTTGAAGTCAAACAGTTCGAAGTCTGCTAAATGTGATGGCACCACATTTTGCATGGCACGGAACATGGTTTCGATGCGGCCTGGGAAACGGCGGTCCCAGTCGCGAAGCATTTCTTTGATCACCTGACGTTGCAGGTTTGGCTGCGACCCACACAGGTTACAAGGAATAATCGGGAACTCGGCTGCTTCTGCATAACGCTCGATATCTTTCTCACGGCAATATGCCAGCGGACGAATAACCACGTGCTCACCGTTGTCAGAAACCAGTTTAGGAGGCATGCCTTTCATCTTGCCGCCATAGAACATGTTCAGGAATAGTGTTTCAAGAATATCGTCACGGTGGTGACCTAGTGCGATCTTGGTTGCGCCTAGCTCTTTAGCCGTACGGTAAAGGATACCGCGACGCAGGCGAGAGCATAGCGAACAGGTGGTTTTACCTTCTGGTACTTTGTCTTTAACAATCGAGTAGGTGTCTTCTTCTACAATCTTGTACTCAACGCCAAGACCGTCAAGATACTCAGGCAGCACGTGCTCAGGGAAACCCGGTTGTTTCTGGTCCAGGTTTACTGCAATAAGTTCAAAAGAAATCGGTGCGCTTTTCTGTAGACTTTGCAGGATCTCCAACATGGTGTAGCTGTCTTTACCACCACTCAGACAAACCATGATACGGTCGCCATCTTCAATCATGTTGAAGTCTGCAATGGCTTGGCCAACGTTACGGCGAATGCGCTTTTGCAACTTATTCTGGTTGTACTTTTGTGCTTTCGTGATTTCTTGATTCGACATGTTAATACTAAGTGCCTCTAAAATTTCTCTACGCGATCAAGCCAGCCAATGGCATATGGTGATGGCACATCGCTCCCCGATGCGAAGGTTAGGCGCGTATGATACGGATTTCGTGCCAGGATGCCAGTGTCGAAAGGAAATAGACTCAAAGTCATAGACAAAGAAAAAGCGCCATTCGGCGCTTTTCAAAATTATCCTCTTAGCCCAAGCCAACATTGGGCGCCAGCGGGCTGACATAGCCATCAGGTTTTATCGCTAATACATCGCAATTGAGCTGATCGATAGTGTGCTCGGCAGTATTACCAATAAAGATCGCTGACAAACCAACACGACCTGTTGTCCCTAGAATCACGAGTTCAGCGTCCAATTCTTTGGCAACGGCCGGAATAACATCCTCCGGCAAGCCTTCCATACAGAAAGTTTGTTCTTCAACAATGCTGTGTTTTTGGCGCAGCGCTTTCATTTGAAGGAGGTGATGGCCCCTAACAGCATCAGTGTAGGATGCTGGATCAAACTCTGGAAGCTCTATAGTGACATTCACCGGTGTAGCAGGATACGCATTGACCAGATTGACTTCTGCAGTGAGGAGTTTGCTCATGGCTTTTGCTTCATCGATGAGTTTGTCGTTGAGCGGTTCATGGGTTTCATTCTCAGACGAAACGTTCACTGCTGTGAGTATCTTGCCGTTTTCAGGCCAGCTATGCTCTTTGACTAAAAGCACCGGACAAGGACACTTACGCAGCAAATGCCAGTCGGTTGGGGTAAAGATTAATGAGCCTAGTTTATCGTGTTGGTGGGTCGCTTTGATCAATAGGTCATGGTCGCCATCAAACACCTTAGCGATCATGCTTTCATAAGGGCGATTATGCCAGACAACGTGTTTAACGATGTCGATTCCTTTAGACGCATTTTGCTCAACAACTGAATCTATCCACTCTTCACGCTGTTTAAGTACACCTGCACGCATCGCCTGACGTTCTTCTGCTGACAACATTGAAGTCATCTCATACGAAAAGTCATAGATAGCAAGGAACAGAGTGATTTTTACTGGCGCAGAGGATTTCCTAGCGATGTCCATCGCACGGGAGAGAGCAGGTTGTTCTTCATGGTCGGGATCGATAGCGACGAGCAAGTTGGTATATCTATTCATAACAACCTCCAGCTTAGTGATGCCGATACTTTAATTTAACCTATTGTGGCAGGATGTTGCGATAAATTCAGATGGATAAAAGCAAAAAAAGAGAAATGGCGCGTATAGCGCCATTTCGACATTTAGGTCTAGGGCAGGTGTTTACTTGGATACGCCTGCTAAATGGCTCAGTTCTTCGTGATCAAGAATAGTGATGTATTTGCCTTTTACACTCAGGATTCCACTTTTCTGGAAACGGCCCAGCAGACGGCTTATGGTTTCTACGGTCAAGCCAAGGTAGTTACCGATATCACCGCGTGTCATGGTGAGGCGGAATTCTTTTGCTGAGAAACCGCGCGCTGAAAAGCGGGTAGACAGGCTGTGAAGGAATGCAGCAAGGCGCTCTTCGGCATTCTTTTTAGAAAGAAGCAGGATCATTTCCTGGTCGCCTTTAATTTCACTACTCATCAAACGCATGATTTGCTGACGCAGTTTAGGCATTTTGCCTGAAAGGTCATCCAGGATTTCGAATGGGATCTCACAAACCATCGATGTTTCCAGCGCCTGAGCAAAGCTAGGGTGGGACATATGGTTAATGGCATCAAAGCCAACAAGGTCACCAGCTAAGTGGAAAGCCGTGATTTGTTCGTCACCTTGTTCTGTAATGGTGTAGCTCTTGATAGTGCCAGAGCGAATAGCATACAGAGAACGAAGTTGATCACCTGCTTGGAACAATGGCTGACCTTTTTGAATCGGCTTTTTACGCTCGATAATTTGGTCAAGCTGATTCAGTTCACTCTCGCTTAACGTAAATGGGATACAAAGCTGACTGATGCTGCAGTCCTGACAATGGATTGCGCAACCACCAGATTGAACACGTTTAGTAGGAATTTTGTCTTGAATCATGAGCCTGCTTAGCCATATTGATTTTAGTCAAGATCTTACCATTTCCGGAAAAGAAAGCGAGCCTTACTACAACTGATTGTATACAGAATAAGCGGTAATAATTCCGTACATTAGCAGTATCAAAGATGAGAGTTTTCGGAATGTCATATTGTTAAGGAGACTCTTGGTTGCCTCTGCAGCGGTGCCAACCAAAAGCATTGCAGGAAGTGTTCCTAAACCAAATGCGACCATTATCAATGAACCATGAAACGCATTTCCAGCGACAGCTGCCCAGCTCAGAGCGGAATAAACCAGCCCGCACGGTAGCCAACCCCACAACATACCAAACGGTAATGCTGCAAGCGGCGATTTCAGTGGAAGCAACTTGGAGGAAAGTGGAGAAATTCGTTTCCAAAGCTGCTGTCCAACGCGCTCAACATAAGCAAGGCCATTCCAGAAACGACCGATGTAAAGCGCGAGAAGAATCATCATCACTGCTGCGACTAGCCTCAGCCAAAGGAGATCCTGCGTCAATTGGGTAACGCTCAAAACACCAGAAACCAGCCCGCCAGCCATTGCACCAATCAACCCATAGGAAAACAGGCGGCCACCGTTATAAAAAAGTAAGAAGGGGAATTTGCGTCGGTTTTGGGGTGTCCCCATAGAAACTGCGGCAGCAACACCGCCACACATACCAAGACAGTGGCCTGCACCTAGCAGGCCAACCATGAATGCAGCAAAGAGATCAGTAAGTGGCATTTACTCTTTTTCCGACTTAACGCTACCAGTTTTCTTTGATTCGGAAGAAGGATCATCTTCATCAAGAAGAATGTTCATACCTTGCCTTTCCAAATCTTCAAATTGCTCGGATTTTACCGCCCAGATAAAAATACCAACGGCGACACAGACAAGAACAATAGCGATGGGGATGAGAATATAGAGACTTTCCAAATCGTTACACTCCCTTCAGCGTTTCGACTAAATCTTTCTTAAACAAACGAAGCGAGTTTGTAACGACGATTACAGAGCTGCCGGACATACCTGCTACAGCCACATAAGGCGCGACAAATCCCATCACCGCCAATGGCAAGATGACAAGATTGTATCCTAATGCCCACGCTAGATTCTGACGAATGATTTTTTGTGTAAAACCTGCCAGTTTGCGTGCATCTAACAGTTTGGTCAGATCATCGCCAAGCAAGACCATATCGGCAGAAGCTTTCGCGACATCTGTACCGCCACCCATCGCTACGGATAGATGAGCACCAGCCAATACGGGGGCATCATTCACGCCGTCACCAATCATCATGGTGATTTGATCACTAGGTAAAGAATTTAAGTATTCAAGCTTACCTTGAGGCGAAACACCCGCGACCAATTCATCGATACCAAGTTTGTTAGCAACTGCTTGTGCCGTTGCTGAGTTATCACCCGTCAGCATGGTGACTTTGATACCAGCCTCGTGGAATTTGTCTATAAGCGTTTGACTGGATTCACGGATAGGGTCGACCAAAAGAAAGGATGCAATTGCTTCGCCATCTCGTGATAACCAGATTTGATGGGCGCTATTTGCAGCGATATCTGTATTGTTCAGTGAAAACTCAGGTTTACCGATTTTCCACTCCTTGTTACCGAACTGGCCTTTCAAACCTTCGCCAATCACGTTTTCTACGTTTTCTATGCCGTCTTGCTTCGAACAATTACTAAAAGCCTCAGCAATTGGATGGTTTGCATAGGACTCGAGAGAAGATGCTATCGCCTTTGCTTGCTCCACATCGATATCAGCGTAAAGCTGAGTGTCAGAGATAGAGATATTACCTTCTGTGAGCGTACCCGTTTTGTCTATAACAACACGATTGATTCGTGTGAGCGTTTCAAAGACGTGACCGCGGCGGAGTAAAATCCCAAGCTTGCCGAACGTTGATGTTGAACAGGTAAGCGCGGTAGGTGTTGCCAAAGATAATGCACAAGGGCAGGTAGCAACGAGAACGGAAAGCATGATCCAGAAGGCATCCTCTGGACGATGACTCTGCCAATACCACCAAGTACATGCAGAGATGACAAGGATTGCCGCAACAAAGTAGCGCGCAACAATATCTGCTATCTCGGCGACCCTCGGCTTTGCAAGCTGGGCGGCATCCTGAAGTTGGACGATATGCGCGATGAGTGAGTCCTTTTTCTCTGCAGAGACTTCAACATCAACATTGCCATCGATATTCATGGTGCCGGCATAGACTTTGTCACCAATCTTGCGTGATTCGGGCATCGATTCACCCGTAAGCATCGACTCATCAACAGTGGTCACGCCCTCAACAACCATACCATCAGCAGGGAAGGGTTCCCCTGGGAGTACTCGCACTACATGGCCAATCGACAAAGATTTTGCGGGTATCTGCTCGCCAGATGAAAGTGTCGCCAAACGTGGTATCAGTTTGAGGAGGTTTGCACTTGCAGCCGCCGCCGTTCTTCGGGCTCGCATTTCAAGGAACCTGCCCACCAACAAGAAGAAGGTAAACATGGCGATAGATTCAAAGAACACTTCGCCTTTCCCAGTGACAGTGGCATACAGGCTGGCGAAATAGGCAAACAAAAGCGCAATTGAAACTGGAACGTCCATCCCAAGCGTTTTTGCCTTTAAGTTCCGCCAAGCGTTGATATAAAACGGCATTGCTGAATAAAGGAGTACTGGTGTAGCGAATATTAGGCTGACCCAGCGGAAGTAATCTCGGAAAGATTCATCCATGTCTCCGAACACCTCGAAGTACATTGCCACAGCCAACATCATGACCTGCATGGTTGCCAAACCTGCAATACCCAATTTAAACAGGTACTGCTTCATGGTGTGGTGATACTGAGCTTCCTGATTATCTGCCTCAAATGGCGCGGCCTTGTATCCCAATGCATGGATCTTGTTGAGCAGCGTACTCAGTTTAGTTTTAGATGGATCCCAACGAAGTGTCGCACGGTTAGTTGTGGTATTCACGCGAATACGCGAAACACCTTCTTGGTTGTTTAGCTGCTTCTCAATCAGCCAAGCGCATGCCGCACAAGACACACCGTCTACTGACAGCACAACCTCATCAATACCATCTTCATGGCGGACAAATTCTTGTTGGACATCTTCATTGTCATAAAGCGATAGCGACTGGAGCTCTTCGGGGACGAGGTTAGCTTTTTCTGCCGGAGCGGTACGGTATTCGTAGTAAGAGGTGAGGCCGCTTGCCACAATGGTCGCGGCGACTGCTTCGCATCCAGGGCAACACATAATGCGGTAAACGCCCTGAATTTCGACTTTATAGGAGTCACCGGTGAGAACCGGCTCTCCACAGTGATAACATTCTTTCGTCATTCCTTGCTCTGACCATACAACTCTACTGGGCCTTCAGATGGGAAATTCGCTCGGCCGTTTAATGCCCATGTTCCATCGAATGCGTTTACTTCAACATACCAAGGGCCAGTAAGCGGTTCGCTCAAAGCCAGTCGATAGCGGCCTGAAGCGTCAGCATTGACCATTTGTTCGATATCTCTATCAGCAAGCGTACGGTGTTGGAATGTGATTTTTAGAGTAGGGTATTGAGTAAGTTCACCTTTGTCCAAAGTGAAAATCGCAGTGTCATTCTGTGCAGACAGGAAAGCGGAGATGGCTAGCTCATCGGCTTTTTTCAAGCGCGATATATCGACGTTAATGCCTTTACCTTCTTTGTAGTAGTCTTCCGCGACGAGGGATACCTGATTTTTACTGAAAAGAGAAAAAGTAAAGAGGCTTGCAACGACAACGCTACCTGGGAGGGCTATCAGGAACCAGGGCCAGAACTGCTTATACCATGGCTTAATCATATCGCTTTCCTGTGTGAACTGAATTCTTGGGGAAAAAAGCCCCTGCAAGCAGGGGCTTAACTAACTAATAATTGATTTTATTGGTTTTGTGGTGTGCTGAGCTGCCAGACATAAGCGGAAAGGAGCTGGATTTTGTCTTCGTCCAGAATGTCTTTCCACGCTGGCATAACGCCTTGGCGACCGTAGCGAATCGTTTCTTCAACGGCTTTACGAGAGCCACCAAATAGCCATACGTTATCAGTCAGATCAGGTGCACCAAATGCTGGGTTGCCCTTACCATCCGTGCCGTGACAAGCCGCACAAACAACGAAACGTGTTTTACCTTTCGCCGCTTCCTGAGCATTAACTTTACGACCCGATAGACTCAGTGTGTAAGAAGCCACTTCGCGAACTCCGTCATCACCAAAAGCATCAAGCCATGCTGGCATGTTACCCACTCGACCATTAACCAGAGTCGCTTTAATCGTTTCTGGCTCACCACCATACAACCAAGCGTCGTCTGTTAGGTTGGGGAAGCCTGACTGACCACGAGCATCAGAACCATGGCACTGAGCACAGTTTTGAATGAACAGACGCTGGCCCACTTTAATCGCTTCAGGATTCTTAGCAATTTCAGTGATGTCTTGCAGTTCATCCGAACCTGGCTTGTATGCGAGTTTACGGAAGGTTTCGCCGAAAACCGCATTCGCAGACGCTAGCTCACGCGCGTACTGATTGATACCGTCGCTGTCAGCGAGCAACTGACGCGACTCTTCAATGTTGGCAACGTCCTGAGCAGAACTCTTCCAATTGAAAACGCCTTTCCAGTTACCCAGACCAGGATACAGTACGAAATAGACTGCACCGAATACGATGGTCGCCCAAAACATGTACGACCACCACTTAGGCAGTGGATTATTCAGCTCACGAATACCATCGTATTCGTGGCCCATATCTTCACCATCAGCCACGCCATCAAGGTCTTTGCCACACCAAATAATCAGTGCGGCACAACCTACCAACGTACCAAGGGTAATGACAGTGATAAATAGACTCCAAAATGTAGTCATTTGTTATCTTCTCCTGTCTTTTTATCGCCTTTTTCCTCGTCCGCGAAGACAAGGTTAGCAGCTTCGTCGAATTCCTTTTTACGGCGACTGCTATAGGCCCAAAGCACAATTACAATGAAGCATACGAAAATCGCTAGCGTCCATAGGGCATGAAAAGATGCCATAAGAGCTCCTTACTTCATCGCGTGGCCGAGTGACTGCAAGTAAGCGATGATGGCATCCATCTCCGTCTTACCTTCAACGTCTGTTTTCGCATTTGCAATTTGCTCATCAGTGTAAGGAACACCGAACATATCGCGGAAAACAGTCAGTTTCTTAGCTGTGTTGTCGCCTGTCAGAACATTCTCTGCCAACCAAGGGAAGCCAGGCATGTTTGACTCAGGCACAACCGCACGGGGGTCGATAAGGTGAACGCGGTGCCACTCATCAGAGTAACGGTCACCAACGCGCGCCAAATCTGGACCTGTACGCTTGGAGCCCCATAGGAATGGGTGTTCCCAAACACTTTCACCCGCCACAGAGTAGTGGCCATAGCGCTCAGTTTCTGCACGGAATGGACGGATCATTTGGCTATGACAAACATTACAGCCTTCACGGATGTAAATGTCTCGGCCTTCCATCTCTAGCGCAGTGTAAGGGCGCAGGTTATCGACAGGTTCGGTCGTTTGCTTTTGGAACAACAGCGGGGTGATTTCAACAAGCGCACCTAAGCTGATAGCAATGACCGTGAGGATAGCGAAAAGACCAACATTCTTTTCTACAATTTCATGACGACTAGAACTCATTCGTTGGTCTCCTTATGCTGCTTGCTCAATGGATTTGAGGCTTGCTTTTGGTGCGGCAATAGTCTTGTAGGTGTTGTAAGCCATCAAGAGCATGCCTGACCAGAAGATTGCGCCACCAACGAAACGTACAAAGTAGAACGGATAAGACGCTTCCAAAGATTCTACAAAGCTGTAAGTCAGTGTGCCGTCAGTGTTAACTGCACGCCACATCAGACCCTGCATTACGCCGGAAATCCACATTGCAACGATGTACAGCACGGTACCTACAGTTGCTAGCCAAAAATGGACATTGATCAGGTTGATAGAGTACATACGCTCTTGCCCGAACAATTTTGGAATTAGGTGGTAAACCGCACCGATTGATACCATCGCTACCCACCCCAAGGCTCCGGAGTGAACGTGGCCGATTGTCCAGTCGGTGTAGTGTGACAGTGCGTTAACTGTCTTGATTGCCATCATCGGACCTTCGAAGGTAGACATACCGTAGAAAGACAGAGAAACAATCAGGAATCGGAGGATTGGGTCATAACGCAGTTTGTGCCAAGCACCTGACAGGGTCATGATACCGTTGATCATGCCACCCCAAGATGGAGCAAACAGGATAATAGACATCACCATACCCAGTGACTGAGTCCAGTCAGGCAGGGCAGTGTAATGCAGGTGGTGAGGACCTGCCCAGATGTACAGAGAAACCAGTGCCCAGAAGTGAACGATAGAAAGGCGATAGGAGTAAACCGGACGACCTGCTTGTTTCGGTACGAAGTAGTACATCATACCCAAGAAACCTGCAGTCAAAAGGAAGCCTACAGCATTGTGACCGTACCACCATTGGATCATGGCATCTATTGCGCCTGCATATATCGAATATGACTTCATTCCAGACACTGGAATAGCCATGCTGTTTACGATGTGCAGAACAGCGACTGTGATGATGAATCCACCGAAGAACCAGTTAGCAACATAGATGTGCGAGGTTTTTCGTTTGATCATGGTTCCGAAGAACACGACGGCGTATGACACCCACACAACCGCAATGGCGATATCGATTGGCCATTCCAGCTCAGCATACTCTTTACCACTGGTGAATCCCATTGGTAGTGTTATTGCTGCAGACAGAATGATTGCTTGCCATCCCCAGAAGGTAAATTCAGCCAGCTTGCCTCCGAACAATCTTGTCTGACAGGTGCGCTGCACGACGTAATAAGACGTCGCAAACAGGGCGCTGGTACCGAACGCAAAAATCACCGCATTAGTATGCAGTGGGCGTAAACGGCTATAAGTCAGATAAGGAATGTCGAAGTTCAGCGCAGGCCATACCAGCTGAGCGGCTATTAGAACACCAACACCCATGCCCACAATTCCCCATAGGATAGTTACCAAGGTGAATTGACGGACAACGCGGTAGTTGTATTCCAGTTCAAGCTGCTTTTCTTGGCTCATATTGCATGCTTCCACTTTTTTAATTACTACACTCACGTACTACAAAGTGACTTAAACGTCACAATGCCACCCCAGAAGCAATGCAATGCGGATAGTGATTGATTTATACCCACTTGATGCATTCCATTGCTATTTCATTGTAAAAGTGGCATTTTCATCGATAATAATACTTCAGTTATTCAGTTAAATACAGGGTCGAACCCACACTCGGTTTACGCTCGGGTAACATTTCTACTAAAACTTTGAGCTCTGTAACACGGGAAAAGTATAAATCACATGGCAGCAGAAAAACTAACCACAGGTCGTTTAGTACAAATATTAGTCGTTATGACGGTGCTTATAGCGGCTTTTATTTGGCGAACGCTAGAATATTCCGAATCCACTACTTTGCCGAAATGTTCAGTGGTGGCGGGAAGTTGCAGCGTTTTACTTCACGGCGAAACGATTGAAATTGAGTTTGAAAATCAAGACGATAAAACCCAGATTATGCGGGTGATCTCAGTGTTCGAGCCTGGTGAACTACGTCTGTTAGGAGAACCTGATGTTGTCATAACTTCTCACACAGTTTTGGCAACCGAAGGTGAAAAACGTGCCTATATTTATGGTTTACCTGTGGATGTTAATTACGGGCCAGCGCAAAAATGGATGTTATTCATTGATCAAGATCAATTAGAAATTAACTTTTAACATCGAATTAATATTTGTGCGAAATGCATTAACAATTTTCCGTTTGAATGTTTAAATCAACTGAACGCCTCAAATTCCATATTAAAACAGCTATAGGCTGCTTTTTTACTGCATGTTATTCTGATGAATTACCAAAATAAAAGGCTTGATGACGTACCGCTTTAGCGTTTATTGAGGACAAGTAATGGATTAGATCTGAAGTATCTGTTGCAATATCGGCACACTTAGGTCCTTGGGTGTATTGATGGGTTCCAATAATAACGTGGTTGACCTTTATGCCTTTACTCGGGAATTTGCTGATATGGGAGAGTTCGCAAAGCTTAAGGTGAAGGTCCTTTAGAGACTGGCCACTTTTCTCATCATTCGGGACGATAACATAGGTGAGAGAAAGCTCATCAGTTTCCTGCGAGAGCCCTTCATGTAACGACGCGAAGAAGCTTTCTTCGATTGGTATAGACAATTGACGAATCGATTCTTCGGTAACAACTACAACGACACCATTTACGGGACCAACATAACGTGTTGCCCAGTCAAATTCACCAGCAATCATGCCACGGTCAAAGGTCAAACAATGCCGGTATCGGACACGGGGTTCATCAGCGGCAATCGCATATCCGTCTTGCTCGTTATCCGCCAAATAAATAACGGTATTGCCTTTTTGGGCGAGACGTTTGCTAATTATTTGTCCTAAGGGAAGATTCGCATTAATTACGATATAGAGCTGGCTGTCCATTGCGCGCGCAGTTTTTTTGGTCAATGTTGGCGATTCTATCGTCTATTAATAGAGAATTCAGTGATTAAGCGAAAAGAATCACGGTAAATACTGGTGTTTGCAGAAGTGAGAGAGCTATTATTGAACGTATTGCCGCAAACAGCCGTGTAGATGTAAGTAAATGAGAATTGCGACATCATCATCGACAGCCCCCAATGCCAGTGAGGCCATCCAAGCAATTGCAGAAGAGATCTCGAGGAAAATCTCGACACCTTCTTTGATGCTTGTTTATTACACCGAAACGCAAGATGCCGAAGGTATCTTGTGCGAAATCAATCGCCGTTTTCCCACCACTTGTGTTGTTGGTTGTTCATCATGCCAAGGCACCATGACTGATAAAGGCTATGTGGGCGGGCACACCCTTGCTGTTTGGGCAGTTGAAGATCCAGAAGGCGCATATGGTTCAGCGCTATGCGAATTAAAGCAGGGCGATGATATCGCAGAATCAGCTAGCACTGTGCTTAGCAAAGCGATAGACAGAAGCGGCAGACCCGGAGAGCTTCCAGCACTTATCACGCTTCATGCAACACCGGGCCACGAAGAAACTATCTTAAGTGCAATACGCGACGAACTTGGTGTAAATGTACCTATTATTGGGGGGTCAGCTGCTGACGATGGTGTCAGTGGAAAATGGTCACTGTTAGATAACGAGCGCGTTACGTCTAATGGCATCTCCATGGCTGTCTTCTTTCCATCTGCACGCGTCAGTTACTCTTTTCACAATGGGTATGCGGCAATGGGGTTAAGTGCCATTGCCACCAGAGTGGATGGAAGGACGCTGGTTGAGTTGGATGGTAAACCAGCATTCAACGTTTACTCAAAGTGGTATTTCGAAGCCACTGGCAGCGAAATTAATCCTGACGCATTGTTTGCAAAATCCACACTCTTTCCCCTTGGTCGACAGACCGGTGAAATACATGGCATGCCTTATTACACGCTTTCCCATCCTGCGACAGTGTCGCCAGAAGGCGGCATACAAATGTTCTGTAACATACAAGAAGGTGAGACGGTTCATTTCATGTCAGGTACGACAGAAATGTTGGTATCGCGAGCAGGGCGCGTAGTGGACTCTGCCAACGACCATGATAAGAACACTCGTGATCCCATAGGTGGATTAGCGATCTACTGCGCAGGATGTATGTTACATGTTAGCGATTCTCTGCACAGCGTCGCAGCGAACATGCGTCTTTCTATGCATCATGCTCCTTTTATTTGCCCGTTCACATTTGGCGAGCAGGGACAGTTTCTCGGCGGGGAAATTGCCCACGGTAATTTGATGATATCCGCCGTATTGTTCCACAAGGAAGAGCTATGACAGGCGCAATCTCAGAGAAGTTGCAAGAAACACTGTTCGAACTGAACCGTGTTGAAGAGAGAGAGCGGAAATTCAAGGAAGAAAATAGTGCGATCCTGTCGGCTATATCTGCCATGTCTGGCGCCAGCAACAAAATCGAGGTCTTTAACACTCTACTCAAAGTGATTGAGCGTTATGTTTCTTTTGATAATGCCCTGGTACTGACCCGCAATAAAGAAACAGAAGACTCCTATTCCTGTTTAGTTTCTACATCACATAATGTGGAAAATTTCCTTTGGAAGGACGGAGGAACATTTTCCCGTTGCGTTAATGGCCAAACAGTCGTGCTTTACGCTCCAGATCGTGTGAAAGAATTTTCGCTGTTACACAACGAGGATTTTGATTCATGCCGTTCTGCCATCATCACTGGTATGACAGTGAATGCCAGCGAATCCATTTTGATCCTATTCGCATCGGAAAAAGGGCGTTTTGATACCAAGGCCCAGCAAGTTATTGAACGTTTCAGACCACTTATTGAGCGAACTATTATTGATATCGATTACCGGGAACGCCTTCAATGTCTGGTATCGGTAAAAACTCAGGAACTCACAGCAAGCCGGCAGCGATTCCGTGACTTTGCGAAAACGGCTGGCGACTGGTTCTGGGAAATAAATAACAACCTGCAATTTACATATCTGTCTTCACCTTCCAATGAATTGTATTCTGCTGAACCGCAGGCGATCATGAATCAACTCAATCGTCAGCCCGATGTGAAGCATAAACTGTTAGACCTTATCCAGCTGAAGCAACCTTTCTCAGAAGTAGAGTGGAAGGTTTACCACGAAGGGAAGGAACAGTGGATCAGCCTTTCTGGCCGTCCTTATTATGACAAGCGCGGAAATTGCATGGGTTTCCGTGGTACCGCCAAAGATATTACTGCTCGTAAGCAACGCGTACATGAACTGCAACAGGCGAGGCAACAGGCTGAATCTGCTAACGCTGCGAAATCTCAATTTCTCGCGATGATGAGTCATGAAATACGCACACCATTAAATGCGGTTATGGGCTTGTTAGACACACTGCAGCAATCACCACTGGATAATGAGCAAGCTGTCTGGGTTTCCCAAATGGATAAATCCGCGCAGTTGCTGCTCACCATCATCAATGATGTCCTTGACTTATCAAGGATTGAGTCAGAGCGATTTTCTCTACACCCTGAAAGCATGAACCCACGTGACAGTGTCACTGTTGTGTTTTCCCAGTTGAATGAAGTGTCGTCCAAAAAAGACATTCAAATGGAGATGGATATCGCTGATGACGTGCCAGACAACATCTATCAGGATGGAAATCGCTTCACACAGATATTATTGAATCTGGTTGGTAACGCAGTGAAATTTACCGAGCACGGTAAAGTGAAAGTATCGATGCGCGTGCTAAATGGGAGGTTGAAACTCTCGGTGCAAGACACCGGGATTGGTATCAATGCCGAGCGCAAGAAAGATGTATTCCAACCATTTACCCAAGCGGACGGCAGTATCACACGACAGTACGGCGGAACAGGACTTGGCCTTTCTATCTGTAAAAAACTCGTCTCTATGATGAATGGCAGCATAGATTTTGAAAGCGAGCTAGGCGTTGGTACTACTTTCTACATCGATATTCCATTGATCGAACCTTCACCAACTGAACCTGTGAAAAAAGACAACACAGACAACAGTGACCTGCATTCTTTGAATATCTTGGTTGCGGAAGATAGCAAAGCTAATCAGATGGTCGTGAAGTTGATGCTGGAAAAAGCAGGGCATCACGTTGTCGTCGCTAACAACGGCAAAGAAACTGTTGATTTGGTTCACGATGGTCGTGTTCAATTCGATATGATTTTAATGGACATGTCTATGCCGGTTTTATGTGGTGTAGAAGCAACCAAACAGCTACGCGCTGAAGGGTATACCTTGCCAATTATCGCTTTAACAGCAAACGCTATGAATGAAGACAAAGAGCGCTGTATGGAAGCAGGCATGGATGATTTCGTGACAAAACCAATACGTGCAGTGGTTCTAAAACAGGCGTTACGGCGTCACGTAAAGGTTGGCGCACAAATAAATTAGTTGTTATCTGTTCGTTTTCTTTTAGTAAGTGACGCTGTCACTTACTAAAAGAGCAACGCTTAATTATCTTATCCTTATAATTATTTACACTTAACAAATAGTTACTGAACGCTTGTGCGATCGGTGATAGCTCCTTGTCACTTCGATGAACCAAATACCAATGCCGTATAATAGGCATGTCTTCCACATCCAACACTGTCAGTTTGCCTGCTTCCAGTTCAAGAGAAATAGTGTGGCTGGACACTATTCCCATACTTAAACCGGCAGACACAGCCTGTTTAATCGCTTCACTTGCACTCATTTCCGCAGAGACATTCAGTTCGTGTCCGCGCTGAAGAAAAAAGCGTTCAATCGAAAACCGCGTGCCAGAACCTTTCTCTCTCACAACCATAGGTTCATTAGCTATCACAGATAATGGAATCTTCTTTTGTTGGCTAAGCGGATGATTCACAGGGGCGATGACCACCAGTGGGTTCTCCATAAATACTGTGGCTTCTACATCAAACTCTGCTGGCGGTTTTCCCATGATCACCAGGTCACAATCGTTGCTCTTAATATCTTTGAGCAACTGCTCTCTGTTCGTCACTTTCAGACTGATTTTAATGCCCGGATGTTGCTGGGAAAACTCAGCCAGAAGTTTGGCGGCAAAATAGTTCGCGGTGCTGGCAACGGTCACTTTAAGTTTGCCGCAGGTCAGTGATTTCATGTTCTCAAACGCATCTTCCGCATCGCGCAGTTGTTCGGAAATGCGTTCGCAGTAACCTAAAAGTTCTTCACCGGCATGAGTGAGATACAGGGATTTCCCTAAATGCTCAAATAACGGCAAACCAATATTGTCTTCGAGCTGTTTAATTTGCATTGAAACGGCAGGTTGGGTGAGGTGTAGTTCAGAGGCAGCGCGCGTGAAACTTAAGTGCGTCGCCACCGCTTGAAAGATATTGAGCTGTCTTAACGTCAAATGCATAACAACCTTCCTTGTTTCTTATGCAGAGAGTGCTTTTAATGAACAGCGAATGATTAGGCAGACGTCCGGGTAATGCTCGCGAATAAGTTCGGTAATACATCAGGCAGTCTGTTGGCATCATCCAAAACTGAATAATGGCCTTCACCAAATATCTGAGCGACGTAATTGTCCGCGTCCGGATCTATCGTCAGACAGAATGGAGTGATGCCTTGCATTAACACATCATCGATAGCATGTTTGGTATCTGCCTGAAGATAAAGCGGATCACGGCTGTCTATGTCCGCAGGTTCACCATCGCTGACCATTAACAGTAGTTTTTTTCGCTGGGGTTGCTGAGCCAAATATGTTTTGGCGTGTCGCAATGCTGCGCCCATTCGGGTTGATAATCCGCCTTCCATTGCAGCTAACCGGGACTTTGTAGTGTCATCGTAAGCTTCATCAAAATCTTTAAAGCGTTGATAACGAACATCACTTCGGCCGTTAGAGTTAAACCCATGAATAGCAAACGGATCCCCAATGCCATCAATCGCATTGGCTAACATCACCGCCGCTTCCTGGGCAATATCCAGCACCCAGAGGTCACTGTGATTGCCAGGTAGTGAATCCATGGTCGATTGAGAGAGATCCAGTAAAACCAACACGGCCAAATCCCGTTCACGCCGAATAAGTCTTTGGTCAATGTTCATATCAGGCAGCGCGCCACGACGAATTTCTTTCATGGCATCGATTGCAGCATCCAGATCCAACTCATCACCTTCAAACTGTTTCCTGAACCTCTGCAGTCCTTTGGGTTGAAGGGCTTCAATGATGGCTTTGATTTTCCTGAGTTGGGCTTGTCGGTTCTCGACGAGTTTATCAATGTCTGCCGCTGCACCTTTCTTCACAGAACGCTCGGTAAGCGTCACCCAAGCCGGACGGGCTTGGTTTGCGGTGTAATCCCATTCTGGATAATAGAAGGGCGAGGATATTTGTTGCTTGCCTTCCAGCTCATTCATGCTGACGTTTTCAGGATCACCATCGCGAAAGAATTCAGACTCCAAAATCCACACTTCCTGAGCATTGTCATCGGCGAGTTCATTGTCGATTTCGTTGACCATCTCCATCACATTGACGGTTCTTTTCACCTGTGGCTCGGACAGTAGAGGCCACTGATAAAACTCATCACCATCTTCGAGCCAAAGGTAAGTATTGTCGTCACGATAACAGACAGCCTCAGGCTCACCTGTTTCAACAAATTCACCCAAAGCTGAAACCAGTTGGCCAGGAAGTTTATTCATTTCATGTTGCTGAGCATCACGACTGTCTAAATCGATCAATCTGTTGAAGGCATTCACGGCAAATGCCAAAGTCGGCGGCGCATCCTCGATATTGCCAGTCAGTAACGCCAGAGAAAGCTGACTCGATAGGCAATGACTTTGGTGAGTTTTCTCGAGGTGAAAGGGCATCCATAGTTGGCGCAACCCCTGAAATTCTCTGATTGCCATTGCTTCCACGCGCGCATCTTCTAACACGCCGAACCAATAGCGTTCAGTCCTTGAGTATTCATCGGCCGGTGTTGGTCTTGAATATATCAAGTGCGCTGCCGCGTGGGCAGCCGCAGCCCGGAAACGGTTTTTCGCTGAAAGTGCAGCGTTATCTGTGCTTGCAGCTTCCAATGCATCGGGAAGAAAAATCGTACCTGCTTGAATACTAGGAATAGTAGCCACCGCAGTGCAATCATCCGATTGAACGGTATCGCTAATACAAGGACGAAGAAAGAAATCACGCCCCCAAATCGCGCGAATGAAGAAATGCAATTGGCGCTGAACATCAACAAACAGCGTGCCGCGGCGTTGTCGTTGGAAGATATTTTGACTGTCCACTGACGACAGCGTGAAGTAACTGTTGAGCGCTTCAATATCATGAGCGTGGGCTTTCGCCCCAATCATGGCCCAGTGGCGTAATCCCAATATAGGCAATGATGTGAGCAAGCTGGGTGACCGCGTAAGGAACACATTAAGACACCTTGGTGCTTTGCGAGCGAGGTCCTCGACCAGCTTTTGATAAACGGCCAAACCTTCCTTCGAGCAAAGTCGTTCCGAAACAGCTGGCAGGGTATTCAGGTATTGTGATAAACGCGCAGAGCCCAACCAATCTGCGAGCAAAAGAACCGATCCTGATATGCTTTCAGTGACACTGTCACTTGTATATTTATGAGTATTGGGAACAGAGAGTAAGAAGGCGGAGATAACGTCATCTGATTGATATTTATTCATTAAATTTAGAGTCTCACACAGGAAAGTATTCAACTCGTAAGCATTCATCAGTGCGTCTGCTTCCTGAAAGCCAGTTTCAAAAGCGAGCTTTAACCCATCTGTTTTTTCGACCAGCTGCGCTTCAATTCTTTGTTTATTGGCGCGTATTCTGTCATCCATATTTAGCCCCAAAATATCTCGTCAGAAGCAACCCTGAACCGTTGTTTCTAAGGTTTCTCGAATGTCTGCGTCATCGCTCAGCGGACGAACCAAAGCCATGTGGCAGGCCGCAACAGGGGGAATGCCTTTCTTGATAAGTTGAGCGGTATACACCAGAAGGCGGGTAGAGATACCTTCATTGAGCCCATGCCCGACCAGATTCCTGGCATGTTTTGCTATTTGAATAAGTCGGCCTGCCGTTCCTTCATCGATCCCGGTTTCATGGCAAACAATCGAAATTTCGGTTTCTTCATCCGGATATTCGAACTCCAATGCAGCAAAGCGCTGTTTCGTTGATGTCTTAAGGTCTTTCATCAGCGTTTGGTAACCGGGGTTATAGGAAATCACCAATTGGAAATCGTCATGTGCCTGCAGCAGCTCACCTTTCTTTTCCAGAGACAGTGTCCGGCGGTAGTCAGTGAGAGAATGAATAGCGACAGTCGTATCCTGACGCGCTTCAACCACTTCATCGAGATAACAAATCGCACCGATTCTCGCTGCGATCGTCAATGGACCATCTTGCCAGTAGGTGCCTTCTGCATTGAGTAGGTAGCGGCCAATTAAGTCGGAAGCTGTCATGTCTTCATGACACGAAATCGTGATAAGCGGTTTACCCAATCGCCAGGCCATATGTTCAATAAAGCGTGTTTTCCCGCAGCCCGTGGGACCTTTGAGCATCATAGGAATGCGAGAATCATACGCGGCTTGGTACAGCGAAATTTCGTCGCCAGATTCTTGATAGTAAGGCTCGTTGGCAATCAGATATTGATTGTTCAGCGGCACAGGTTGGATTGCCTGACTCATAGTGAACTCCGTAACGAATGAGCTAAACCAACAGGGAAAAAGGACTGGGAGACGCAGGACTGTGGATTCCCAGCCAAGCCCTATCGAAAAGGTTTACCCAAACAGCACCGGAGACGTTTGGGTAAGTTCGGCGTTACTCAAATCCAGGGGCGCGGTAGATAACCATGGATGATCCCTGACTTTGGCGATAGTTGTCATAACCAATCAAACGAACATGGTGGTTCGGATTCAGGTTATGGCAGAGCTGTGCTTCGTTCAGGATCTGATCCACATTGGTTTCACCAAACATGGGCAGTTTCCACATGTACCAGAAGGAGCTTGTCGCTTCCTCCGGCTCAGTGTGCTCAATGGCCGGGTTCCAACCTTTACTGACGATAAACTCGACCTGACGGCGAATCTGTTCGGCGGTCATTCTCGGCAGATAAGAAAAGGTTTCAAACTTGCGGCTGTGTGGGTCTGTCAGCCGCGACGAATAATCCATCACTTCACTCATTGGGATTCTCCTTCATCTATCACTAAGCGTGCACAACATCGAGTTTGTCGACCGTATCGAATTCAAACTTGATCTCTTTCCACGTTTCCATGGCGGCCTTCAACTCAGGACTGTGTTTCGCTGCTTGCGTAAGAATGTCTTTGCCTTCACGTTCCAAAACCCGACCTTCATTACGCGCTTGTGTACAAGCTTCCAGAGCGACACGGTTGGCAGCTGCGCCTGCGGCATTACCCCAAGGGTGACCCAAGGTTCCGCCGCCAAATTGGAAGACTGCGTCATCACCGAAAATAGAGACCAAAGCAGGCATATGCCACACATGGATACCGCCAGACGCCACGGGCAGAACGCCAGGCATAGAGCCAAAATCCTGGTCGAAGAAAATGCCACGGGAACGATCTTCCTTAATGAAGCGATCACGCATGATGTCAATCCAGCCCAGCGTTGCCTCACGGTCGCCTTCGAGTTTGCCCACCACGGTACCTGAATGAAGATGATCACCCCCTGACAGACGCAGGCATTTCGAGAGCACACGGAAATGAATACCGTGGCGGGGATTTCTATCAAGAACGGCATGCATCGCACGGTGAATATGCAGCAACATGCCGTTTTCACGACACCAGTTCGCCAGACCTGTATTGGCGGTAAAACCCGCGGTCAGGTAGTCGTGCATGATGATGGGCATATCGAGTTCTTTAGCGAACTCTGCGCGGCGATACATTTCTTCCGGGGTAGGCGCGGTCACATTCAGATAATGGCCTTTACGCTCTCCGGTTTCTCGCTCGGCGCGGTGAATGGCTTCGGCGACATACTCGAAACGATCACGCCAGCGCATGAAAGGCTGAGAATTCACGTTCTCGTCATCTTTAGTGAAATCCAACCCTCCACGAAGACCTTCATAACACGCGCGACCATAATTCTTTGCAGACAAACCCAGCTTGGGTTTAATGGTGCAACCCAACAGCGCACGGCCGTATTTGTTGAGCTTGTCGCGCTCGACTTGAATACCGTTTGGCGGCCCGCCACAGGTTTTCACATACGCGATGGGGAATCGCACATCTTCAAGCCGCAAACCACGAATCGCTTTAAAGCCGAATACATTACCAACGAGCGACGTCAGCACGTTAACCACAGATCCTTCTTCAAACAAATCGATGGGATAGGCGACAAAGGCATAAAAGGTACTGTCATCGCCCGGCACATCCTCAATCGCGTAAGCGCGTCCTTTGTAGTAATCCAAATCCGTGAGCAAGTCAGTCCATACCGTTGTCCATGTACCGGTCGAGGACTCTGCAGCAACCGCGGCGGCGGCTTCTTCTCTTGGCACACCCGGTTGGGGTTCGATTTTAAAACACGCCAGAATGTCGGTGTCAGCGGGGGTATATTCGGGCATCCAGTATGTTTCCCGGTACTCCTTTACACCTGCCTGATAACTCTTAGCCATAACCCATTTCCTTCTGTGAATCGCCAGATGGCTTGAAACCTTCTGATGAAGATTGCTTGTGATTAAGTGTTGGGAAATGGCGGCCACAAGTGAAATTGGTTCTTCTTATGCTCAGGATAAGAAGTTCTGTTAAAAGGCAGATTTTCACCATTTTGATGACGAAGAAAAACGCTAATATATTGAATTTAGGCAGCAATATTTGATTAATGACGATTCGACAAAGCAGAGTTTTTGTCAGGCACTAATTCGCTAACAAACTGATTTCATTTGGTTAAGTGTTCGAATATCAAGGCTATAAGTTTTACTTATCGTCTTTGCGGCTATTCCTGATTGGAGTCACCGTAACCGACTGGATAACTTGGAATGCAGAAGGAATTTTATTTTGCGTCCAAGGAGACCGTCATGGCACTGATCAGTTTGAGACAATTGCTCGACCACGCCGCCGAATTTGGATACGGCGTTCCCGCATTTAACGTCAACAATATGGAGCAGGTACACGCCATTATGGGGGCTGCTGCCAGCTGCGATGCGCCCGTGATCCTGCAAGCGTCAGCGGGAGCCAGAACCTATGCAGGGGCAGGGTTCCTGCGTCATTTAATGCTGGCATCTGTAGAGCAATGGCCAGAAATTCCTGTCGTCGTACATCAGGATCACGGAGCTTCACCCGCAGTCTGCCTGCAATCTATCCAGCAGGGATTTACCTCTGTCATGATGGACGGATCCTTGCTCGAAGACATGAAAACGCCAGCGAGTTACGAATACAACTGCGATGTAACAGCGCGGGTGGTTGATATGTCACACACTGGTGGCGTTTCTGTAGAAGGGGAATTGGGTTGCTTAGGCTCACTCGAAACGGGCACAGCTGGTGAAGAAGACGGCTCTGGTGCAGAAGGGGTGTTGAGCCACGATCAATTGCTGACTGATCCGGAAGAGGCCGCCATGTTTGTGCGTCAAACAGGCGTTGATGCTTTGGCTATCGCCATTGGTACCAGCCATGGCGCTTACAAATTCAGCCGCCCACCAACGGGCGACATTCTTGCCATCGAGCGTGTAAAAGCGATCCACGAAAGGATCCCGGATACGCATTTAGTGATGCATGGTTCATCGTCCGTGCCACAGGAATGGTTGCAAATCATCAATGAGTTTGGTGGTGATATGGGAGAAACCTACGGCGTCCCAGTGGAGGAGATTGTCGAAGGGATCCGCCACGGCGTTCGCAAGGTGAACATTGATACCGACCTTCGCATGGCAAGCACAGGCGCGGTGCGACGTTTCCTCGCACAAAACCCCAGTAACTTTGATCCCAGAAAATTCCTCGCAGCCGCCACCAAAGCCATGGAAGCCTTGTGTAAAGAACGCTATCAAGCCTTTGGCTGCGCAGGCATGGCATCCAAAATCAAACCCGTCAATCTGGAAGTCATGTCTGCCCGTTATGCTTCCGGTGAATTGAATCCCTCCGTCAGATGAAATCGATCTGAACCCTCAACGCATTTCATTTGAAGGAGAAACCTATGTCAGTGAAACATCCTATTGTGGCAGTAACCGGATCGTCCGGTGCTGGCACCTCAACAGTAAAAAACGCGATGGAACAAATTTTCCGTCGTAACCAGTTCAAAGCCGCCGTGATCGAAGGCGACAGCTACCACAAATACGACCGAGCAGAGATGCGGGAAAGGCTGAGGAGGGCGCAGGAAAAAGGGAAGAACCTGAGTCATTTTGGTCCTGAAGGCAACGATTTCGCCGAACTGGAGAAAACCTTCCGAGCTTATGCAGAATCCGGTACCGCGCTGCGTCGTTACTATGTTCACAACGAAGAGGAAGCCCAGCTTCACCAATCACGACCCGGTACATTCACCGATTGGAGCCAGATCCCCGAAGGATCGGATCTTTTGTTCTATGAAGGTCTGCATGGCGGCGTGGTTACTGCTGCCAGTAATGTCGCGCAATACGTTGACCTTTTAATTGGTGTGGTTCCCATCGTGAACCTGGAATGGATTCAAAAAATCCACCGCGATACCCATGTGCGGGGCTACAGTCGTGAAGCCGTGACTGACACCATTTTGCGTCGCATGCATGATTATGTTCATTACATTACGCCGCAATTTTCACTCTCGGATATCAATTTCCAGCGCGTGCCTATGGTGGATACCTCGAACCCGTTTATCTCGCGCGATATTCCTACTTTGGACGAAAGCATGGTGGTGATTCGTTTCCGCGACCCTAAGAAAACCGGCGTTGATTTCCAGCACCTGCTCAATATGATCCGCGGTTCGTTTATGTCCAGACGTAACAATATCGTCGTGCCTGGCGGAAAAATGGGATTCGCGATGGAGTTGATCATGCAACCACTGATTGAAGAACTGGTGCTGCACGGCTCTAACCGCGTGAGTGTTGAAACCACCCATGATCGCTTCTCGAAGCGCGTGCCAGCGCTGTAAGGAGGAGCCATGATCAGGAAAGGAACGACATTTACACGTTTTATCATCGAAGATTTACGAAAACTGCCCGAAGCGACAGGTGACTTTACCTTGCTGCTCAACACCATCGTCACGGCCTGTAAAGAGATTGCGGACGACGTGAGCCGTGGACAACTCATCAATGTGCTTGGCTCAGCTGATACTGAGAATGTTCAGGGAGAAACCCAGAAAAAGCTCGATGTAATTTCCAATGAAATCCTGATCAAAGCGCTGGAATGGTCAGGGCATGTAGGCGCGATGGCATCGGAAGAAATGGAAGAGGTTTATCCCATTCCCACCAAGTTTCCCAAAGGGAAATACCTGCTGGTTTTCGACCCGTTAGACGGTTCTTCAAACACCGAAGTGAATGTCTCGATTGGGACGATTTTCTCGATTCTGCGCTGTCCGTCGGGTATTTCAATCCCGACAGAGCAGGATTTTTTGCAACCGGGTGCCAGTCAGGTATGTGCAGGATACGTCCTCTATGGACCAGCGACCAATCTGGTGTTGAGCACAGGGCAGGGGGTGAATGGCTTTACGCTGGACAGAGACATTGGCGAGTTCATTCTCACCCATCCTAATCTCACGATTCCCGAAAAGACCAGCGAGTTTGCCATCAATATGTCGAACCAACGCCACTGGGAACCTGCAGTAAAACGCTATATCGATGAGGTTGTCGAAGGTAAAGAAGGCCCTCGGGGACGAGACTTTAATACCCGCTGGGTCGCTTCCATGGTCGCCGAAGTTCACCGGATTCTAATGCGTGGCGGCATATTTCTATATCCGCGGGACAGCCGTGAGAACGTGAAAGAAGGGCGCTTGCGTCTACTTTATGAAGCTAACCCTATGAGCTTCATCATCGAACAGGCCGGAGGCGCAGCATCAACGGGTAGGGAGCGTATTCTCTCCGTTAAACCTCACCGTTTGCATCAACGCATTCCCGTCGTTATCGGTGCCCGAGAAGAAGTGGAAAGGGTGGAACGGTATCACCTCAGCATGGATAAAGAGTCATAACCCCATGATATAAAGATAGAATTAAAGGTGAATCATCATGATGATAGAGACTTCTGAAACCCACTCGTCTTTGGGCGATTATTTGAAAATACGTGAAAGCGATCTGCAATCCTTGCTTTTCGATATCGTCAGAAGTGCGGCTTTCAAAGCGATACTGCCATTGTATCAGCGAGGTTTAACCAACAGCGATATTGGCTACAAAGACAATAATGACATAGTCACTGCCGCCGATACGGAGATGCAGAGCCGTTTGATTGATGCGTTTTCTAGATATTGGCCAAACATCGGGGTACTAAGTGAAGAACAGCCTATAGAAATACAATGCACTGTTTTTAATGATAAAAAAAGGCCGTATTGGGTATTGGATCCGATTGATGGAACCAGCAATTTCGCCTTTGGCATACCGTATTTCTGCACATCTTTGGCGCTGATCTTCGAAGGAGAGATTCGCGTTGGTCTGGTTTACGATCCAATCAGAGATGAGTGTTTTTACGCTTCTCAGGGGAATGGCACTACACTTAATGGAGTAAAGCTGCCTGGTGTCGCCCAATTAAATCAGTCGGATAGCGAGACTGATTTTAAAAGCGCAATAGCTATGGTCGACTTCAAAAGGTTGCCACAAACACTGGCCGCAGAGCTTGCAGCTAAGCCGCCATATCGCTCACAACGAAGTTTCGGGGCGAGCGCGTTGGATTGGTGTTGGATAGCTGCAAATCGGTGCCAGCTTTATCTGCACGGAGAACAAAAGCTGTGGGATTACGCAGCAGGAAGTTTGATTCTGTCAGAAGCTGGCGGAATGTCATCGTCGTATGATGGCAGCAACGTGTTTAACCAATCCATGCAGGCAAGGTCGGTCATTGCCGCCACACAGCCAGCGCAGTTTGAGCAATGGCAACAACACATCAGCCAACATCTGTAACCGAATCGGCATCAGCCACACAAGTTAGGCCACAGCATCGGCTTTCGATAATTCACCAAAGCTAGAAGAACTCTGTTGGAACAGAATGATCCAATATGAGCGTCTTAGAGAATTGGTAATTATCTATTTTATGGTAAATAGATAATTACGTTCAATAGACTGAAATATTTGAAGAAAGTGGGTAATGACAGACAAAGGAGAGTCAGATTTGGCATAGCTACATATATTATTTAACATAATATACATAATGCGCACTTTAGGGATAAGATTTAACAACCCAAAATAGTCCCAGATTGAGCTTCAGTTTGTTCATATCTAATCATGGCTATCAGCTTTCTGTGTCACGCCTGATTGGCATCATACTGACAAAATAGAATCGGTGTTTCCTCAATTCTCTTTCTGTTTTCATAACGCCGCTAAATCCGATGACCGAAAAGCTGCTTTTGATTAAAGCTCGTGGCTATTGCCCAATGACCTTAACTGGGACAGTTTTAAGGTCAATGAAGACCGCGCGGTACTCGTGACCCCAGACGGCCGTGAATTTCATCCCTATGAGCTGGTGACGTTCCCCATATGGAAAGCTGAGTATTACGCGCTCAGGGAGAAATACGGGCGTATCTCATCGCCACCCATGCGGCCAGCCCGTGAGCCGTTAACCGTCTATCGTGGCCCCAAGCGCACAGCGCCCGCGCCTTGGGTGCCAACTCGGGACAAAATGAAGTAAAAAAAAGCCCGCTACTGCGGGCTTTCTAGTTTCACTTTATTATTATGTATCAACACCTATATATCCGCCATCATCGAATCTAGCTCTGAAATTTTCTTTATTACAGCCTGTCATCTTTTGGCAATAAATACATTGAGTATTATTTTTAAATAAAATGCTGGTATCAAATGAGCTGCTATCACTGAAAAAAATTGGTGACGGGAACCATTTTTTACAATGAGTACAGCATATGGATATCTCTTTTATTTTGGACATTTTTACTTACTCAAGTGTTTGCTTTAAACAGATTGAGTTTCTTCTAACTCAAACTTTGACATTGATTCTTTTTCGAACTTCAAAGCTTCCGTTCGACTACCTAGATACCTTGAAATCCCAGAAATGGACATAAATCCGCCAATTGGCTTTTCATGATAACCTAGAATTAACCCACCAAAGCAGTTGTGTGCTCTACATCCACTAATTAACGTATTATTATTTGTAACTAGGATATTTGAAGGACGTATAAGGACTTCAACACCATTTCTTAGAAATCGCCCTTTATTAATAATGACTTTATTAGGAGGCATGAATTCTATTTCAATGAGTATCTTTCTTGCTGCTTCCCTAACAGTTAACTTTTTCCCGACTAATTGAATATCCCACGGCTCTATTGAGTAAAGAAGCTGGTTGTTTTTTATATGGAGAATTGGAACGTTGCACTCATCAAAAACTACTAAGTTCAACAAAAGGTGGCCATCCGTTAATACGAGACCGATTAGAGGAGTTCCATCAACGCTAAGCGGAACCATTGCTGTACCATACCCATGATCTTCGCAGGTAAAACTGTTTCCTCCAACTACTATCTCAGCGGTTTTGCCCGCGAAATGCAGATTGTAGGGTTTTGACGCTCCTTTTCTCAGGTTGAAAGGGTCTGAATTTGCGTAGGCTACAACTTCTTTGGGTAATAACCCAGCTGTTTTCTCTCTGTGGTGTTGGTCGCAGAGCAAAGTTATTTCATCAGCCACATGGCGCTTCACTTCAGCCCACTCTTCCATGTGTTCGTATTCGTAAAGTGGCATTCCACATACAACACATCCAAAACCACATCTTTGTCTTACTTCTCGCTGAATTGGTAAGGGTATATTACGGCTAGTAAATTCAGTCTCAGTGCTCACATTTTAACCTTAAATCAACAATATGCGCACACATGATACCACTGTATCACCTATTGGACGCGGTAATACACGCAATGTTTATGAGTTAATTCAAAAGAAAAAAAGCCCGCGTTTACGGGCTTTCTCTTTTAACCTAGTGCCAACTAAATCAACTTTCTTTGCTTGCGAGCTTTAACGCCTTTTTTACCTACTGCGCTCAGTTTCTTGCGCATGGTGGCCGCAAACTTGCGGTCGTTTTTCCACTTACGCGCAGTAGCCTGACCGCCCTTTTTGCCCGCCTGTTTCACCTTGAGAGACTTGGTTGGCATGGCTACACCTCCAAGCCTTCAAGCTTGCGCAGGCGTTGCTCATGGTCAGAAAGCTTTTCTTTCATACAGCGCATATCGACTTTGAGCGCGACCACCGTTAACACGGACGACAGCAAGCCAGTCGCAGCCGATGCGCCGAGCACTGATAACAAATCCATATCAGCGCCCTTTCTTCTCGTTACGCAAGGTTTCCCACGCGCCAAGCGCCAAGGTGCCGAGCGTCGCCACGGTGCCGCCGAACTGTGGGTCACCGATATTCGGGATTGCCACGGTCAGCAACTCATTCACGCCACCTGCACTCAGTGCGGAGCTTGCCAGCAGTGCCAAGCCTTTGAACGTGCCCTTCAAACTTGCGCAGGCGTTGCTCATAGGCTGAAAGCCTTGAAATCGCATTGTCAGAAACCAAAACGCTATCTATCTCAATAACATGGCGTTTTCTCATCATGACGCAACGAGTATTGATTAATTGAACGATGTTCTATTCAAGCTTTCCCGTTTTAATACCCTGTTTTCACTATATTCACCGACTTTCTGGTTGAGTTAGCCTGTTAACGCTCAACAAACCAACAATAAAAAGGAAGGTAAATAATGTCGCCAATGTTAAAACGCGCACTCTGCGTCAGTTTAGTGTTAACCCCTGCTCTGCTCTCATCTACAACCGCTACAGCGACCGTCACGCAATTCGAAGGTCAAAATGATTGGGTGATGAATAAAGAAACCAGTGATGAACGATTTAAGGTGTTGCAGAAGCAAATGCGTGGCTTCGACATGACCATGTTCGAAACCGGTGCGCGCTTCAATACGTTCTACTTTGCGCTAAAAAATCAGAACTACGACATGGCAACCTATCAATGGAAGAAGATTAAGAAGACCATAGTGAACGGCACTGAGCGTCGTCCTGCGCGCAAAGCCAATGCTGATGCCATGTTCATCAACTCGCAATGGAAAATGATGCAGGCGGCCATTGATTCAAAAGATGATGCGAAGATTTGGGAAACATACGAAACCACTAAAGCGGTGTGTAATGCTTGCCATGTGGCTGAAAAGGTTCCTTTTGTAAAAGTGGTAGACCCTCAATATCCCATGATGCCTGTACAATAAACTCTGCCGAAGCACGTTGTTAAACGACGTGCTTCGTCATAGGGTTGTCTTATCGTTCAAGTGTCGTTCTCGTCCAAAATCAACGGCCACTTCATCATCAATCACAAACTCACCAAATAACATTTTTGTCATCGTTTCTGCCCCATTTACTGTTGTTACGTGCCCTTCCCTTTGCTATTGGGTTGTGATGGCGGCTATGTCACAACACGTCAAAGTACCAGTGCAGATGTGTTCGCTAACGACAGCATGCATGTCTGTGGGCTACCCTGACCTGACACTTCTAATGTGAACAATGAGCTATTCAATCGCGCGGGCTCTGATGTCTATACCCAAACAACCTGAAGTTGGTTGGGTATAGATGCTGCGCGGTTTTTGAATGATTGCAGAAACCAATCCTTCCTTTACGGTCTATTAGCTTCCTCCATCGTTACACATATTGTTACAGCTCTAAGGAATACATTAATGGAAACGCTAATCGAACACTGTATTATTGCAGCGGAATGTTTACATTCTCTTGGAGTAGTCTGGCTATCGGCCATGGATTAAGACAGGGACCGTTTTTGCAAGGAAGCCTTTATAAACAGCAATAAAAAGGCTTTACGATGAAGAAAATGACTATCGTATTGGTTGTCGCGTTATCCGCACCCACTTTTGCGTCTGATACGTCAGACGACACTTATCTTTTCGGCGGATACAAAGGCGGTGATCGTAGCGGTTTTACTCTGGGGGCTGGCTATCAACTCAGTGAAAGCTTAGGCTTCGAAGCCTCTTACGCCTATGGCGGTGATGAGAGTTTCTATGAGTTCGAAGGAAACAGGGTTACCTATCGAAACAAGGTTAATGTCACTTATCACTCCACACACTTTGATGCGGTATGGAGCAAGGAAATGTCTTCCTACTTCATCCCGTTTGCTAAAACGGGGATCGCTTACAACGTTGGAAAATCGGACATGACAAGCACCTTTAGTCCTGGACAAATGTCATCCAGTGACAGTGAGATTAGACCTCATTTGGGCTTAGGTGTTGAGATGCGTTTGCCTTCTGAAAGTAACGTATTTGTCAGGATGGAATACAACACCTATCTCATATCCAGCCCAGCCAGTGACAGTTGGTGGGGATTGAATCTGGGTTACCGCTTTAGCTAATACCTTCTGCTAAAAGCTTTATCATTAAAGTGTCTAAACTTAAGGCTCTTTAGGTTGGCTTGCTTTGTATTTCTATTGGTAATTTTAAAAAATAAAGCCCCCTTTCGGGGGCCTTTTCTTACGAGTTGTGTCTACTCAAACTTTAAATTTGTTTAACTCACTTTCCTGCTGACCAGCCAGATCCGAAATCGCGATACAAAGAGATTCCTGTTCTTTTGCCTGTTGTGAAAGTGTTTCGCTGATACCACGAATGTTATCCGTGTTTTGTTGGATATCGGTAGCGGTATCTCGTTGTCTGAACGAAGAGTTAGAGATCTCGGTGATCAAGTCGTTAATGCGGTAAATGTGGTTATGAATGTGAGTCAATGCGTCGTTTGCCCCAAGCACTTCTTCCTGTGTGCTTAATGCTGTATTGCGGCTTTGAATGATGACGCTTTCCGCTTCGCCAACACCAGCTTGAAGCTGGGCAATCATGTTTTTGATTTCTTCCGTTGAAGTTTGGGTGCGTGAAGCCAGTGCACGAACTTCATCGGCAACAACAGCAAAGCCTCGACCCATTTCGCCAGCACGAGCAGCTTCGATTGCAGCATTTAATGCCAGTAAGTTGGTTTGTTCAGCAATGTCGGTGATCACGGTGAGGATGGATTCAATGTTCGCGCTGTAGTTAGCCAGTTCGTTGACTTTGGATACTGCGGTTTCCATTTCGCCCATCAATACTTCAATAGACGCTTTGGTTTGCTCGACGGAATGTCCACCTTTGTTTGTGGCTTCGCTACTTTCTGCAACGGCTTCGGCAGCGTGGCGTGCCCGCTCAGCAACATCGTTAGAGATCTCCGTCATTTCCTGAATGGCATTGGAAACCAAGTTGATTTCATTGAGCTGATGGTCAGCGCCTTGAGCGGCACCTTTAGCGGTCGAAACAGTGAGGCTTACATTGTTGGAAACTTCATCTGAGGTAGTTTTGATACTTGTTACAAGTGTTTGAAGATACTTAATGAAACCATTGAATTCGTTAGAAACGCCACCAAACTCGTCGTTACTTTTGATGGTAAGACGTTTGGTGAGGTCGCCATCGCCACTGTTAATTTCTTCCAGACTTTGGCGCAGGTTATCAAGCGGTCTCAGCTGGCGCGAAATCAGCAAACTGAGTAAAAGTCCGATAAGAACGGCGCAACCTGCCGTGGTCGCTGCTGCGGTTAATCCAAAATTATCGCTGTGCGCCATGACAATGGATTTATCAAGCACAACACCTATCAACCAGTTACTGCCTCGCAGACCATCAAGTGGCTGAAATGCAGTGAAAGCACTACCGGTATCGACCTCAACTTCCTGAAAAGTATCATCCAGCATTGGTAATGTGCCTTTGAATAGCTCACTGAGTTTGAGTCCATTTAGCTCACCATTTGGGTGGCTGATGATGGTGCCGTCTGCACTCAACAAAAAGGCGTAACCGGCATTGTTGAAATTGAGGGTGTTAAGCGCTTCTGACACGGTTTTTAAGCTAAGATCCCCACCAAAAGCTCCTTTGGATTTGCCGTTATCATAAAGATTAGCAACAACGGAGATGAGAATTTCTTTGGTCGCGGCATCCGCGTATGGGTCGGTCAGCATCGCAGAATCGTTTTTCTTGGCAAAGGGATACCAAGGACGTTTCCGAGCATCCCAGCCTTCTGGATTCCAAGTTGGATCATTGGTGATGCGTTTCCCATCGGTGTCGAGCCCTCCAAATATCAGGATAAACTCGTCTTTAAGCATCGGAAGATCGAAGGTGCTTTGAATGGTTTCTGCACTGAAGTTGGCATTGATGTTTCCGGCCATCATATCGATGAGGGCGAGTTTACCGTTCAGCCAGTTGGTTATTTGCTCTCCCATGGCAGCAGTGGTTTCAAGGGTGTTTTGTTGTGAGCTGATCAGCTCTTCCTTTTTGACGCTCTGGTATTGAAACCAAGAAAGCGCCGAGAGTACTCCGATAACAACTGTTGTCGAAAGTAGAGCAACACGATAAGAGACTTTCATTTGCGATACCCGTCATTGATTAGGTGGATCAATTTTTCTTATATGTATCGCTTACTGAAGCAGACCCTTTAGTCTCAAGCTAGGACTTGTTAATGATTATTGTGTTATTTGTAAACATAATGAGTTGCCTCTGTCGGTATATTTTACACTTGGCATTTTTTCCTCGATCTTTCAGTGTATTGAACTTGAAGCATGACAAAGTAAATCGCCTGTTTTTATAGACTTTTCACCCTGACAGAGACCTTTACTCCGCGGTACTCTACTTGCTCTATTTCCTCAAACCCAATGCGGCCGTATAAACCTCCGTCTAGCTGTTCGGTTTGGAGGTGAAGTTTTTCAATACCCAAGTCTTTCGCCAAGCGCTCTAACTCACCAACCATCTGAGATGCGACCTTCTTGCCACGATGCGCTTTTTCTACATAGACGCCACCGACCCAATGTTCCTTGTCGGTGTAGATGCTCATTTCGTGATAACAGAGGTAGGAACAACCGAGGATTTCATCACCTTCAACGGCATAAATCATTAACGGGAGTTTATCTCGGTTCAGGTACTCACTGAGTTTGGATTGATTGCGCTCTAGCGTCGCTTCCGGGTTCAGGTGGCCCCACTCATTGAGAAACCACTGAGCAACGGTAGGAAGTGTTTCTGGCTTATCTGCCAGGAAGATGAATTTCATGATTTGGCCTTATCCACAAGGTTCTTGGTTTTTAACCAAGAATACAGACCATAGAAGATACCGCCTAATGGAAACGCCCAAAGCGAGAATGAGAGCGCTTCTATGAAGCCTTTACCGGTAAAAAGCGGTGTAATAGCAGCATAAAAAATCGCGGTGGGAATTCCCCATAACAACACCCCGTAAATCAGTATGTGTTTGGGCATCCCCACCGCGATTTTTTGTTCAAGTTTTTTAAGGTCTTCTGGATTCGTCACTGTCGGCTCGTATGCATGATAGTTAAGTCATGCTTTGTTTATGCCTCTCTGACTTTCTCCTGCAAAGTTGCTGCAATGATTGTTGCGAGTTCAGTCGCAGGCGTCTGGGTGCTATCGAGTTTGAGATCATATTTCAGGTGATGTGGTGATGTATAGAAACCATGCCTCACTTCATCTAACGTTCTATCTCCTCGGTCAAATGTGCGTCTCTCTAACTCTGGAAGATCGCAGACAAGACCAACGTATAAACGCTCATGGCTTTCGAAAGCCAGATCCATTTTCAGTGCACGCTCAGGCGTTGAAATCACAGCATCAAAAATGACCTTGTTACCCGCTTCCAGCAAGGCATTCACACAAGAAAATGCCCCGTTCATCAGGGTATTGGGATCAAGTGAACGCCAATCGTTTTCCTCATTGCAGCGCTTTAGCACTGACGGAGGAAGTGAATAGACCAATGTATCGATCGAAAAATAGAGCCAGTTTTCTGGAAGAAACTGCTCCTGGAGAGCTTTCGCCAGCGTGGTTTTACCCGCTCCAGAGGCTCCATCGAGAACGATTAAGTTTGGGCTCATAAAAAAAATTGCCTCTTTGTTGTTTTTGTTGGCGACATCATTCTTGTTCTGGCTTTCTGAGGGAAGTTTTAATGGTTTATCGGGCAGAAAAATGCGATCCATAAGCACTCTGTTTCAATGATGAGGCACACATTTTCAATGCAAAATCACTGTAAACTGAAGGGTCTTTGTAACTGACAGGCGGGCGGATTTCACGCGAAATGGATGTCGCTCGAATTACTTCACAGTTACCTTGTAGCCAATTCTCTCTGTACTAATGTTCTGGAAAATACTTATAAAAAGCCCGACTTATTGGGCAAGTACATCAATAACGTTAGTAGAATCATTAGGGAAATGACAATGGCTAGAGTTCTTATCATCGCCGGTGATTTCGTAGAAGATTATGAAATCATGGTGCCCTTCCAAGCGCTTCAAGTTCTGGGACACTCTGTTTCAGTGGTTTGCCCTGGAAAGTCTAAAGATGAAACCATCAAAACGGCTATCCATGATTTCGAAGGCGACCAAACTTACACAGAAAAACCTGGACATAATTTCACTCTGAACGCGGACTTCGATTCTGTATCAGAAATTTCGTTTGAGGGTTTGCTTCTTCCAGGTGGCCGCTCTCCGGAATACCTTCGATTGAACGAAGATGTGCTGAACCTGATCACTGCGTTCAACAACAAGAACAAACCGATTGCAGCCATCTGTCACGGCGCACAATTACTCACGGCATCCTACGTGGTTTCAAATCGCGCAATTTCTGCTTACCCCGCATGCGCTCCAGAAGTACGGTTAGCGGGCGGTGAATTTACAAACATTGCAATGGACGAAGCCATTACCGATGGCAATCTCGTTACCGCACCTGCATGGCCTGCACACCCTGCTTGGCTGAAACAATTCCACACTTTGCTCACTTTACAATAATAATGATCCATCATTAAGCCTCCCATTTGGGCGCTATCAGCGCCCTTTTTTTATTAAGCCGTCGTTCTTCTTTAAACCACATAATATGAGCATGATATGAGCTAGTTAGTACGAATAACTTGGTTTACTCAAAGTAAGTTATAGTGCATTAAAATATCGCAAACCCTCTATAACCATTGTTCCGTTTTGGCATTGGATGAATAAAAAACTTTAGGCGCAAAATCACTGAGTGAATCTGGAGTTAGCTGGGGCTTCGCTACCACAACATAACGTAACGGCCCGTTGAACGTCATTGCATTGAAGGGATAACAGGTCACGAGTGTGACGCGATCATCGTCCGTTTGCTCTATCCATTGTGTATCCGACTCGTGTGCGATGCTGACCTCTTCCACTTGGTAGTAAACCTGAGTGCCTGCACGGGTCTCAATGTTTATGGTATCCCCCGGGTTTAGCTCAGACAGCCCCGAGAAGTGAGTATCGTTGTGGCCATAGATAACCACATTTCCCCTCCTTCCCGGCAAGGCTGTTTGCATTTGTAATGTCGGTCCGAACGCCAGATTTCGCATGTTGGCCCCAGACAGCACCCACTGAGGTTTGTTGTTTTTGAGCGCAATCTTGGCGATGGGATAAGTATCAGCCCACGGCCAAGGGGATTCGTTTTCACCGGTTTCTTTTTGCTTCTCCCATGCATGGGAAATCATTAACTGGGCAAGTTGCGCTTTGGCTTTGATGTAAAGACCATTTGCCATGATGACACCTCCACACAGAAAACTGGCGACAAATACTAGCTGCCAAGCTTTCTGTGGAAAATAGCGTTGAATAACGTCCATATTTAGATTCCCCTTCGCTAGAAAACGTCACGCGAAGCACGGCTAAAGCGAATCCCTAGCGCACTGATTGCCAGCAACAGAGTACCCAGTAACATCATGAAGGTGCTTCCCAAACCACTCTGCAGCATTGCGACGTTGTTTTTGGGTGCATGTGGATTGATTTGATGCGGCTTTGCTTTCTCATCCAACGGTCGACTTGGATTGTTATCAACGGCGACCAGCGACGTATGCTTGGTGACAATGTGATGATTTAAACCTAGCTCTGTGATTCGGTTTTCTTTCTCATCTGCACTCAAGGTTTGATTAAGAGTGATACTTTCTGTTTGCTTCCGAGCCCAAAGCACATCGATACCCGTTGCAACCCCCGCTTGAATGGCTTCAAGGTCAATATCCAGCTGCCAGGGTGCGTCGCTTTGAATGCCTGTTAGCTGTAATGTGTTCGCGTTTTCGGGGATGGTAAACGCCAAATCTAAAGGCTGGGTTTTGTAGAGATCCGGTACTGGGTTTGGCCAAGCATCGACAGGCTCGCCGTTCTCCCATGTCACGGTGATGTCTTTCATTACTGGGCTGGACAGCTTTTCAAACAGTGGCTTTAGGGATGTAGAAACTTCGTTGAGGTTACTGATATGGGTGAAGCTTCCTTTCCCTAATACGGCGGCGCGCAGCATAAAAGCGCTGTTTGGCGCGGATCCAATCCCTACGGTAAACAGTCTTCGGTCTTTCAATCCTTTGCTGATTAAGCCATACAGCTCATCTTCATTTCCAATGGCACCGTCTGTCATAAAGACAATTTGGTTCAGGTAACCAGTCATTGGTTCAGACGCATAGGCCAACTCCAATGCTGTCGCCATTTCGGTGCCGCCATCTGCTTCAATGCCACGGACAATGCTGCTGACTAAACCGATATTTTTGAGGGTTGCTTGCACAGGCACGGACGAATAGCGGCGCGCTTCATGGTTAAAGATAATCAGGTTGAAGTAGTCGTCGGCTTCAAGACTGTGAAGCGCATAGATGACAGCTTCTTTTGCTTGCTCGATGGATTCACCGTACATAGAGCCGGAGATATCCAACACCAAAGTGATGTTTTGTGGGATGCTGTTGCTCTGTTTAGATTGCGGCGGCATCGCCATCAAAAGGCCGTATTTCTCGCCCTCTTTTTCCTGCACAAATAAGGCAGCTACCGGCATGCTGGCAGCTGCTGGTCGCCACTTGAGTACAAAATCCTTATTGGCGATTTCCATTTCGCTCAGTGTCACGGAATAGCGGCTCTCAGAGACCTTTTCTACATTGATAGAAGCTGTGGTGCTTTCGACAAAATCAATGGGCAAACCCATGTTGATGTCGGCTTCCAAGGTAAAAGCGATTTCGTCTTCCAGCAACGGATCACGATACTCCGGCGTGATTTCATTGGCATCCGGCACCTGACGCGTTGCCACCGCCCATCCGTTTTGCATTTCCTGTAACGGCGTTACCACTTCTTCAACGCGTTGGTCGCCTTCTTCTGCGAATGGGGCTTCTGTGTCACCTCTTGCCTGCAGTGCCGTCGAATCGGGCAGACCCGGAATATAGCGATGCGTGAAGGTGGTTGGGAAACGAAGGCTGAACTCGCCATCTTCATAGTGAACCGTCTCCTGATATTGGATATTCACCACAATGGTTTCACCAGGCGCAACATTGGCAATCTGCGTAGAGAACAAGTTAGCGCGGTGCTGTTCCACCAACGAGGTTTTTTTACCCTGCTCAGCGGCACGGTTGAACGTTTCCCTCGCTTGCTGTTTCTTTTGGATTTCACCTTCAATGATGCGCTCACCGATTTGAATCGTCAGATGATCAACCGCTGCATTCTGAGGTAGCGGAAACAGATAACGGGCGTTAATCCAATCGTCCGTGGGATTGGTAAAACGCTGTTCGACCTTCACGCGATTCACCAGACCGTTTATCACCATCTCTGCACTGGTAGAAAGCTGAGGCGCTGCCGTCCAGAGTTTGTCTTCGCTGTTTTGCGTTTGTATATACAAGCCGCCTTCTTCCTCACTGGCAAAGGCAATCGCAGGGAGGAACATGATGAAAAGCGCTGTCAGCAACCAATCTGCCAATGGCGCTTTGAATGAGACTTTGGAGATGTTCAGGGTGTACATTGCCACTTCCTTGACCTGTTGTTATTGACTGGCATTACACCAAATCAATCTGTCGGTTCTGGGTAGCAACTGAGGCCAATTCAGACCAATTGTGGCAAGATTATGGCAGCTCAACACCTATAAGTTATAGTGCATTATGAAGTTTGAAATAGTGCGTCTCTCTGGCATGTGGAGCGGCTCATCCAATGAAAATGAACGCTCCTTTCTGTCTCTTCTAGATTATGAAGTCAGGGAGGATTTGGACACCTTTGACTCGCACCAGCTCAACTATGTGTTGAGTGTGTGTGACCGACATGATTCGATGGCATCTGCGGGGCGTGAATTGTTCAATATCAGTCGCACGAAAAAGGTTCAGTCTAACGACTCAGCGAGGCTTCAAAAGTATCTGGCAAAGTTTGGGGTTTCTTGGAGGGACTTGAAGAAGAAATGAGCAATAAACTTCTTGTAACGTGATGAAATTCCGATGGTAAATTCAGAATAATGAATACTTACGCATGAACTATTTTACTTCCCTCGGGAAATTTTTCACTTTAGTGATAAGTCATTCAATTCAATGAATAAAATACGTAAAACTGCGCGAATATAAAAAACGGACGCTTTGTAGGCATCCGTTCTTGTATTTATTCTTTGCTCACCACCAGCTCGGTGTAGCCAGTATCGGGATCATGCTCTCGACTGAACCCGTAACCATCAAACTTCAGTAAACATACTTCCGCGGTATGACTGACAATACAGCCTTCCATCAAGTGCCCGCCGATCACCGTGCCCTGTTCGTCCGCGACCGAAATATGTAGGTGGACATGCTCTTGCGTGAGCGTGCCTGAAACAGAAAGGATTTCGAATGGCTCGATTTTGCTAAGCGTCGATTTTCCGTCGGTCACACGAATTTTTAGTTCAGACAGACACCCTACCAACGATGCTACACAGCCAGCTTGAATCTGATGCGTTTTCAATGCATCGAGAATTGACCGCTTAAGATCTGCGCCTCGGGTAAGACGAAATGCTATAGGTTCGACAGATGACATGGCGACTTAAATGATGGTTATTTAAATGACTTGTGTGGGAAAACGTTGCGAATTCGTTGCTGTACTTTGTGGTCAATATCTTTTGATAGAACCAGCTTGGCAGGATTAAAACGGTTTCGATACACCTTGATGGTGCCGCTGAAAGGCGTCCGCTTGTTGATTTCTTCACAGTCATGAAGAAACCCGTGAGGAATTTTCCCTTTCTTATTAACAAGCTGACCGTCTTTAAACTTGATAAGAATAATAGGACGGTCAACCAAAAGATAAGCGAATAAAGCGATAAAGCTAACAGCGAGAAAGTACTCCATGCTCATTCCTTACATGTCGAGCAAACTACTCAAATCTTTCTTAAGCGCATCGACTTTCTTGTTCGCATTCTGGGAACGGTTGGCTTCACCAATCAGGTATTCAATCGTGTCCGAGAGCGTCGCATCGAGTTCCTGCGCTTTCAAAGACAATTTTTCCCAAACTCGGAAGTCCAGGTCAATCGACTTTTTGCGCGTGTGTTCTTGTTCAGCATTGAAGTGACGCTTACGCTTCGCACGAATTGCCTGCTTAAGCTTGGTATCAAGCTCTGAGGACATGTGCTCGCCGATCCATTCGATCACTTTTGTAGGCTCATGTTCGAGCGCTAACAGTGATTTTACTGCGGCTTCGACCTCGCTGGTGTCGACATAACGTGTAACGTTCGCACCTTCTTTATGCTTTTTGACCAGATAGCTCCATTTCCATCCGGCTTCGAGGTTTTCAAGTTGTTGATATTTCATAATTCGAGTTTTATTTGGTTGAGAGCAAAATAAATGTGAAATACAGTGACAGCGTAACAGCAGTTTACTTTTTAATCAAATTAACTCTGCGTATCTCTTTGATCTTTTCTATTCAGATATCAAAACTGAACCCTTTTGTATCGAGGCTCTATTCACTTCGTTTCTTTAACTCCGACAACTGGTTATCTTCGCTACTTTGAAAGAGCGTATTCATTTATACTCATCGGTAATTAATACACTGAAAAAGTTGATACCCAAACGTATGCAAGAAGTTTCCTGGCAGTCCGTCGTGCCGCAGTTTTCTCATGTTGAAGCACACATTCATCAATATGCCGCTATCGAAGCGACCTCTCCTTGTGCATTGCAACCGAGATTAAAAAGCAGCATTGAACGTCTCGTTCATGAGCATCACTTCCCGCGTCTTCTTCTGGTGACAGCTCCAGATGTTTATGACTACCTGAAATTGCTCGAGAGCATGACGAAAGCGGCGCTACCGTCAGATGATATGCCAGTGGTCATCGCAGAGAATATCGATGAGGTTCAGCTGTTTGGCGCAGTGTATCCGAACAATTCTGATGTGACAACGTCACGAACTGTAAATGGACTCCTTCATCAAGCAAATGGCGGTGTGCTTCTCATTTCTCTTGGCTGCATTCTTGCTCAACCCAACGTTTGGAGCCGATTGAAGTCCCTACTTTCAACGAACAAACTGGGCTGGAAAAGCGCAAAACCCGATGTTTACTGCGAACTGCCACCTGCTTCAGAAATTTCCGTCAGAGTTATCGTCGTTGGCGATCGCGCATTGATGTCTGACTTTGAAGCTGGCGAGCCTGAATTGCATGGCTTGGCAAGTTACACCGAATTCGAACAGGACATGTATCTGACTGAAGAGAACGTTGGTACCTACCTGTCGGTGCTAAAAGGTCATCAACAAGCTTTCGGTATCAAGCCTCTTGATCCAGAAGCCGCTCAACGTGTGATGCAGGCTGGTGCGAGATATACCGAAGATCAGGAAAGGTTGCCGCTCTGCCCGCTCTGGACGCAAACCTTATTGCGTGAAGCAGACTACCAAAGTACTGGCGAGACCATTGTGGCACCAGATGTTGAAGCGGCCATTGAGGCTAAATACTTCAGAGAGTCTTACCTGCCATTGCGCGCGGTTGATGACATTCATAAAGGTCAGGTATTCATTGATACCCGCGGCGAACATATAGGACAGGTCAACGGCCTGACAGTGATTGAAATGCCGGGCCACCCAATGGCTTACGGCGAGCCCGCTCGTATTTCTTGTGTGGTCCACTTTGGTGACGGCGACATTGCTGACGTTGAGCGTAAAGCAGAGCTCGGTGGTAACATTCACGCCAAAGGTATGATGATCATGCAGGCGTTCGTTAGCGCTGCGCTGGATTTGGACGAGCCTTTGCCATATTCCGCATCCATAGTGTTTGAGCAGTCTTACTGTGAAGTTGATGGCGACAGCGCTTCTCTTGCTGAGCTTTGTGCCTTTGTCAGTGCGCTGTCCCAGACCCCCATCAATCAAAGCATTGCCATTACTGGCGCCGTTGACCAATTCGGTCGCGTGCAGGCCGTTGGCGGCATCAACGAGAAAATCGAAGGCTTCTATCACATCTGTGAGCACCGCGGCCTCAGCGGCGATCAGGGCGTGATTTTGCCGAAGACCAATCTCAACGCACTCTGCCTGAGTAAAGATGTGACTGAAGCAATCCGCGACGGTAAATTCCACATCTGGGCAGTAGAACATGTTGAGGAGGCTTTCCCACTGATCACTGGCCTACGGTTTAGTGGTGATGAAAATGAGGAAGATGGAGTTGAAACTGAGACACTCCTCGGGAAAATCGCCCAACGAATAGATGTTTTTCATCACGGTGAGACCCGTCACACATCCTTAATAAATAAGCTTAAACACTGGTTAAACCACAACTGATCCGAGTTGTTTAGCTTACACGTGTACGCTAATCTGCTCCTAACTTTTTATAGGAGCAGTTTAATGCTAATGAAACGTCACTCTTATGACAGAGACGACCTACTAGCCTCTAGCCAAGGAGAGCTTTTCGGACCAGGTCGTCCACAGCTACCAGCACCTAACATGCTGATGATGGACCGTATTGCAAACATCACGGACGAAGGTGGTGACCATGGCAAAGGCTTTATCATCGCTGAACTAGATATCACTCCAGACTTGTGGTTCTTTGACTGCCACTTCCCTGGCGACCCAGTGATGCCTGGTTGTCTTGGTCTTGACGCGATGTGGCAACTGGTAGGTTTCTTCCTCGGTTGGTCTGGTGGCGAAGGTAAAGGTCGTGCACTGGGTGTGGGTGAAGTGAAATTCACTGGCCAAATTCTGCCTACCGCTAAGAAAGTGACGTATGAAATCCAGATGAAGCGCGTTATCAACCGTAAACTGGTGATGGGCTTGGCTGACGGCCGTGTATTAGTAGATGGTAAAGAGATCTACGTAGCGAAAGACCTGAAAGTAGGTTTGTTCCAAGACACCTCTTCTTTTTAAGTAGTCATCGACACGCCAAAGTTCTAAACCGCCTCCGGGCGGTTTTTTTGTTCTCCCTACACTTTTCTTTCCTTTTTCCCTAGCAATAAGCGTTATGTAAGCGCCTCCATTTTGATATAGAGCATTTTGAACCAAAGAAATAAGTTATAGTGCATTATAGAGTGAACAAAAGCCCCGTCTCCGGGGCTCATGTATAGTTTGATGTGGGTTAAAAAGTTACTTCAGCATCGATACTTTCGTATCTCGACCTTCGCGCCAACCTCCTAGCCATTGGCTGCGCGCGTCCATGGCTTGATAGGGACATGTCTCAGAGGATCGACCGTTTACACCAGCTTGGTAGCCTTTCGCTTGTGCTCGCTCTAAACGATCTCGCTTCTGTCTTTTCATATGTTCGCCCTCTTATCCTAAGATAGTTGTATCTTTTCAGTGAGGTTTCATTCAAGTTGATCTTTTATGAACCTCACCAATTAAGATTCACGCATGGTTAATAAATAATCAAGCATCGAGAGGCTCATCCAACAAAAATTTGTGAAGATGAGCCAGAAAGTGAAATTACTTTTTACGACGGAAAATTCCGCCTAACGCCAGCAACCCGAGGCCTATAGCACCTATACCACCACCACTACGTTCAATAACATTTTTTTCCTCTGGACGAGGAGAAATATCACCCGATTGGCGAACCAATTTTACAGCTACCAGCTCTTCGGTTCCGTTACATCTTGCATTGTGCGCTACTGAGCTGTATCCACCAGCACAGTAGAAAGCTGAAGCGGCAATATCGCCATTTGCTGCAATATCAAACGCTTCGGCGATACGAAACTGGTTAGCATTTCCGGTTGGGTTGTCATCGTTAGTCAAATCATCCAGACGCCAGCCACGAGTGCTATCAAAATCTGCACTCGGTGTACCGTGAGCATAGATGTAGCCACGCTGACGACGGGAGCGATCACGTGAATTTTCGATATCAACTTTACCTACAAGCTCGTTATTGTCGTTGATAGCCGCAGCGGTCGCGTTGTACCCGTTAAAGAACAGAGCACTCTGTGACGTACCCAGAAGCGTGGTGGAACTTCCATCGTTAACGAATACGGTTTCTGCATAAGTACCGTTATTTAGGCGTGCATTCTTTGCCACACCAACAATAACGCCGCTACTATTGATATCGGTCGCTTCGGTGTATTGATAAATGATATCTCCGCTCTGACGAATATCGACACCAGGTATCAGCGACATATCCCAGCAGCGTTTGGTTGTACCTGTGATACAGGTAGCGAAGTCGGCAACTGGTGTATATTTAACAGCCCGTGCATAAAAACCGCTGTCGTTATAAGTATTAAAACCGACCATGGTTGGAGCACTGTTACTTACAATGGCAGCTGCATTTACACTGGCTTGCGCGGTATCGTCAGTGTTGCCCGTCGCTCCATTAGGAAAATCGGCGATAGCAAAAGCATTGACTGCATCAGCCGCACCAGAGCCTGATGCCAACCAAATAGCAGCCTGATTGGCAAATTGGAAGTACTGGCAAGCACGATCGGAGTAATTCAGGTTCGTTGCACAGCTTGAAAGATTTGCTAGACCAGTGTCTTCAGGAACTTTATTTCCATTACCTACATCAGCCATGTTTGCTACTGATGCTGAACCAAAAACAATAGTCTGACTTGCAGCTTCAATTACACCGTTGGCGTTGGTTTGTCCAATCGCTTCTATGACTGTGCTTGAACCTGATGGTGGCAACATTTCAGCTTCACCGTAAAAGCCTCTGCGTTGAAATGCTCGTGCGTGAATAGCGCCAGAGTTGGTGTAAGGAGCACTTGAAGTACCAACTGCAACGCCGCCATCAGTCACTGAGTTAACAACAACATTGGTCGACGCGGGATCTGCACTACCCGGTGGTTCAGTGCCATAAACACCATTACCAAAAGGATTAACAGAGGTTGCGTTTACTGTGGCGACACTATTGCTGCTGAAACCGTTGCTCCATGCATCAATTTCTTTCTTCAAACCACCTAGGCAATTTTGCGTGCTATCTTGACTATCACAAACAGCGCCGGAAGCTTGAACACCGTACCACCTTTCATCAGCCCACTCTTCACAGGTGTTGTAACCCAGAAAATCGCGGCAGTAACGGTAAAGATTGTCCTGACTGTTAATGAAGTGCTCAACATCTACCATATAAGGCAGTTCTTCCGAGTAATTCAGACCAACCGGACCACTCAAGCCTTCAACAGCAACCTTCGACGAATCCGAAGAAATTGCTGTTGTTTGAGAAGAATTACTTGAAGGTGAATCCATCAACTGGACTTGGTAAAGGGCAGCATTTGCTACCGCAGGGATACCAGCCACCGCAAGTGCGATAGCTGATAGTTTGAATTTGTTGAACTGCATTACGATTCCTTTTGCATCTCTTCGAGTTCTTCCCATCTTTCAAAGGCGGTTTCCAACTCAGCTTCTGCTTCGCTCAAACGCTGCAGGACAGGCTGTGTTTCTTCCGTACTTTTCTGGAAGAACGCAGGATCGTTTACCGATTCCTGTATTTTCGCGATTTCATTCTCTAGGTTTTCAATAAGCTGTGGAAGCGCTTCAAGCTCTCTTTGCAACTTGTAAGACAATTTTTTGCCTGGCTTATTGTTATTTGCCTGTTTTTTAGGCAGTTCTTCCTTTGGAGCTTCCTTCGCTTTCGGTTTTTCTAACTCGATGGTCTTTAGGTAGTTATCACGTTGCTGCATCGCATCGTGATAACCACCAACAAATTTACGGATGACACCATCGCCTTCGAAAATCCAGCTATGGGTAACGGTATTGTCGACGAACTGACGATCGTGGCTCACCAACAGTAACGTACCCTGATAATTGGCAAGCAATTCTTCCAAAAGTTCCAGAGTTTCGATGTCCAAATCGTTGGTTGGTTCATCGAGTACCAAAAGGTTGCAGGGTTTTAGAAAAATTCGTGCCAACAGAAGCCTGTTTTTCTCACCACCAGACAGCGCTTTTACAGGCGTACGGGCACGGCGTGGGTGGAACAGGAAGTCTTGTAGATAACCGAGCACATGTCGCTTACGGCCCCCGACTTCCACTTCCATCTTACCTTCTGCCAGGTTGTCGATAACCGTCTTTTCCGGATCCAGTTTTTCACGGTACTGGTCAAAGTAAGCGACCTCCAACTTAGTACCCACATGGAACTTGCCTGAATCTGGCGCGATCTTTTCCAGCATCAGCTTCAAAAGCGTACTCTTACCACAGCCATTGGGGCCGATCAGCGCGATACGATCTCCGCGCATCACATTGAAACTGAAATCACCAATGATCTTTTTACCATCCCAGTGGTAGTCGATGTCACTGGCTTCAAACACAATCTTGCCCGAGCGCACAGCTTCATCCAGTTGAATGTTTGCATTGCCCTGCACTTCTACGCGATCCGCACGCTCTCGACGAAGCTGTTTCAGAGCGCGCACACGACCTTCATTACGTGTACGACGTGCTTTGATGCCCTGACGAATCCAAGTTTCTTCCTGAGCCAACTTCTTATCGAATTCAGCATTCTGCTCTGCTTCTACACGGAGCATCTCTTCTTTGCCTTCTAGGTACTTCTCGTAGTCGCCCGGCCAGGAAGTCAGTTGGCCACGGTCTAAGTCGACAATGCGGGTTGCCATAGATCGGATAAATGCACGGTCGTGTGAAATGAAGACGATGGCACCTTTGAAATCTTTCAGGAAGCTTTCCAACCAGATGATGGTCGCCACATCCAGGTGGTTGGTTGGCTCATCAAGCAGCAGAACGTCTGGATCACACACCAGCGCGCGAGCCAACGCCGCTTTACGCTGCCAGCCGCCAGAAAGCTCGGACAGCTTTTTGGTACCATCCAGTTTCAATGCGCCTAATACCGTAGTCAGTTGGTTTTCAAAACGCCACGCACCGGAATGTTCAAGTTGCTCTTGAACACGTGCCAAGCGATTGATGTTCTTCTCGCTTGGGTCATGCTCAATTAAGCCCAGAAGGTCGTGATACTCTTTGAGCTGCGCTCCAACTTCTGCCAACCCTTCAGCGACATAATCAACAACACTTCCCTCAGCATCACGCGGAGGATCCTGCTCTAGGCGGGAAACTTTCAGATCTTGTTGGCGGTTAATGCTGCCGTCGTCGAGTTGAACGGTGCCATGAATCACCTTCATTAAGGTCGATTTACCTGCGCCATTACGGCCAACCAAACAAACCCGCTCGCCCTGCTGCAGGACAAACTCTGCGTGATCCAGCAACGGGTTATCACCATAAGCCAGTTGCGCGTTAGTGATGTTAATCAATGCCATGTTTTACTAACCAAGTGTTTAAAGCTGAAGAATCGAATGGCCAGCCCAGTTCATCGTCGACTGAGCCGTCATTATTTTGGAGAGAGAGCACCGGAATAGTGACGCCGTAACGCTCAAACAAAGTGTCATCAAACGCTATGTCTACAACGCGCAAGGCAGCGGTTTTACCCGCTGCCTGATATAGCGCCAATGCCTCTTCACATAAGTGACACCCTTCCGTGCTGTAGAGGATTAAGGCCATTAACCTTCCTTGTGTGTGATAATCCAACAGTTATGAATCTGCTTATTACGCTCAAAATCCATCGGGATTGAGCGGTTTGTGATGTTTTGAGCTTGTAAGCCTATCTCTGCCAGCGCTTCGACATCCATCTTGAAGTTACGCTTGTTGTTAGAGAAGACAATTTCTCCGCCCTCGCGTAACAGACGCTTAAGCTCGGTCATAAGTTTGATGTGATCGCGTTGGACATCAAAGGTATCGAGCATACGCTTAGAGTTCGAGAAGGTCGGCGGATCGATAAAAATCAGGTCATATTGCCCTTTCGCCATCGACAACCATTTCAGGCAGTCAGCTTGCTCGAACATGTGCTGGCGACCTACTTTACCGTTAAGCTTCATGTTGCGCTCGCCCCAGGCAAGGTAAGTCTTCGACATATCTACCGTGGTGGTAGATCTAGCGCCGCCTACCGCCGCGTGAACGGTCGCTGTGCCGGTGTAAGCAAACAGGTTGAGGAAATCTTTGCCTTTCGCTTTTTCACCCAGCATCTTGCGTGTATAGCGGTGATCCAAGAACAGGCCTGTATCCAGGTAATCATAGAGATTCACTTCCAGCGTCACACCGTACTCGTGAACCTTCATAAAGCGCTTGGCTTCACCTAACTTCTCGTATTGGTTGGTACCCTTTTGCTTCTCTCGGGTTTTCAACACCACATTATTGGCATTGACGCCCGTCACAGCAATTGTGGCGCGAACCATGTCAAGCAGACGACGACGTGCTTTCTCTTCTGGAACGGTTTTAGGTGGCGCATATTCCTGAATAACAATGTTGTCGCTGTAACGGTCAATTGCCGCGTTGTACTCAGGCAGGTCTGAATCGTATAGACGATAACATTCAACGCCTTGTTGCTTAGCCCACTTTTCCAACTTCTTGATATTCTTGCGAAGACGGTTAGTAAACTCAGGCGCCACATCAGCGACCGGTGCAGGCCCACCTTGTGACGTTGTCACTTCACCACGTGCGGTAATGTGATAAGTCTTCATTACGCAATCAAGCGCGCCATTACGGAGCTTGTAAGTATTGTCTGCTCGCATGCGTAAGCAGCTCAGCAACTCGTCAGAACCCGAGTAGATGGATGCAATTGAGCCTTTAAACTGGCTCTTCAACTGAACGCCTAACTGGGTGTATAACGCGATAAGGCCCGGCGTAGTGCCCAGACGCTCACCATATGGAGGGTTACAAATGATGTTGCCCGCTTCGAAGCCTTCTGGACGTGTCAGTTCCGCTGCGTCACCTAACTCAAACTGAATCAGGTCTGCTACGCCTGCACGACGGGCATTTGCTTTGGCCGTTTCCAGCACGCGACGATCGTTATCGAAGCCGAAGAATTTACTGTCGCACTTCGCAGGACCTTTCTTCGACTTGAAAGTTACCTCCGCGTGTACTTCCATCCACTCTTCACGACTGAATGATTTCAGTGCTTCAAAGCCCCAACGCTTGCGTTTCAGGCCTGGCGCCACTTCTGCAGCCATCATCGCCGCTTCAATCAGCAATGTACCGGAACCACACATTGGATCCAGCAAAGGCTTATCAAACGTCCAACCGCTTTTCATAACCAATGCTGCAGCGTTGGTTTCACGGAGTGGTGCAGCACCAGATTCTGTGCGATAGCCGCGTTGGTGCAAGCCAGAGCCCACCATATCGATTCCCAGAAGGCCTTGCTCTTTAGAAAGGCGCATGTGAATGCGCAGATCTGGCTGCTCACGGTCGATGCTAGGACGATCCAAATCCGCTTTCACAAAACGGTCAACAATCGCATCTTTGACTTTCAAAGCGCCATATTGGCTATTTCGGATTTCTCGGTTTGTACCATTGAAATCAACTGCGATACGTTTTCTCTCGCTGAAATACTGCGGCCAGTTAATAGCCGAAGCACCCAGATACAGGTCCATGTCGTCACGTACAGCGAATTCACCCAGAACAAGAATGAAACGTGACGCCGTGCGGCTCCATAAACAGCACGTGTAAAGAGTTTTCTCATCCGCGCGGAATCGTACACCGGCACTCACAGCTTTCACGCTGCTGGCACCCAGCTTTTCGAGTTCTTCTGCTAACAGGTTTTCTAAACCGCGGGAGGTAATTGCTAAATATTGATTCATGGATATGGATTCTGAGGAATGTTGCGCGCGATTATAAACGAATTCAAACGTCAACGCTCTATCAAGGGTGATTTATCTCACTATTTTCCTTGATAACAAACTTCGCCGTTCAAGCACTCTGGCTCATCAAATCAACTCGGTTCGTACAGATTTCGATTTCTCCAAAGAATGCGATTGGTCAATTGCATGCATCTCCCGTACAGAGTCAATCAACCTCTATCGAATCACTTACCCACAATGAGAACTGCGTTTCCACATGGAAACATTGGCGCTCAGGCCAATCATTCCAACCTCCGAGCTCAAACAGTGCCAACTATTCCGCCACCTTTAGAAAAAGAAGTAAGCACACACTTATCCACAGGGACAATTAAATAAAGGACTATATTTATCGAAGCTTGGAACACTCTTTCCGGATAGGAAACTTAATACGGCTCAAATTCTGGTATATACCAGAGACCTTTTTTACTCAAAGCGCGACGCTAAAAAGAGGAAATAGCCTCTATATCGTTTATGAATTTGAACTAAATTTGACGCAATTGAGGGATAAACAAAGAGTAAAATGGCAGCAGATAGAATCTATTTATGTGATATTAATCACTATACATACTATCTACAAAGGCACTGTATCCTGACTTTGGGAGCACTTTTCTCATCTTCACTGTCAGAAAATTTAGCAATAACTTTGAGAATGACGAACGCCAGGGCCGGTATTTTAGATGGCAGGTCTGTGCGAGAAATGAGCTTTACCTCGTGACCTTTTCTATACCTAAATTGATACTCATCGTTAGATGATTAAGCGCTTGCACGTGAAAGGAGCTGCAATGGTTAGCCCTATCAAAAGACGTAAGAATAGGTACACAGAATGGACATGCTAAACCTCAGAGGCTCTGACAGCTCACGCTACAAGAGCGTAATACACAACCAGAACGAGAATAGAAATGTAGATGTGATAGGAAAGAAAATGGGGCTGATAGAAGCCGCTCTATCAGCCCACTAACGCATAATGACCACTGCTGTTATCGTATTGCTGTTGGTATGTCGATAACCGGTCATTCATTACTTTTATAGCTTCGCAAAACCGCATATTTTTAGTGTCGTTCAGCGTAAGCGGTGTTTCGCTGGCGTGCATGCACAAGGATGCGCAGCCAGCGTTTTCAATCACCAAGAAAGCTTCGCTGCCGTATTCGGTTTTCAGTTCAATGATGGAACCTAGTTCTGGAGAGAGGTCCCCTTCCTGAGCCTGAAAAAACCAGCTTTTAGGTAGAAGCGGCTTATGGAAGCGTTTTGCTGCCACTGCGTTCAAAATGAGTTCGGCCTTTCTAGGGCCAGTTATGGGTAGAACACTCACTGCATCAGAGTAAGCTTGAAAGAGTGATGCGTCGTCGACTGAAAATGGGGTATCAACAAACGCATCGGGGATGAGGTGCTTTCTTTCAATGGCAACACGGAAAACCATCTCATGACCCAAATCCAGCATCAGCGTTTGAGCTTCGGAATCGAAGTACCACTTCCAAGCGTTATTTGGCTTCAACATCGTTTTCGCTCCTGCGACAACTTGAGATTCGGTCCATGACCATCGAAATTAAAGATGCTTCGTGGAAGTGTAATCGGCAGGAGATAAAAAAAAAGGGGAAATAAATCCCCCTTCTCTTTCAAATTACTTAATTTTTCAGCTTAAATATTTCGAACTATATCTTTCACTAAACGCGGCCCGTGATAGATGAATCCAGAGTAAACCTGAACAAGTTCCGCACCTGCCATCATCTTCTCTTTTGCCGCCATCACAGAGTCAACACCACCAACACCGATGATTGGTAGCTTGCCATTCAGTTCCTGATGAAGACGACGAATCACTTCAGTACTCTTATTCTGAACAGGTCGGCCACTCAAACCACCCGCTTCGTGTGCATGAGGCATGCCTTCTACCAAAGAGCGGTCAAGTGTCGTATTAGTTGCAATCACACCATCGATACCATGACGAACTAAAGAGTCGGCGACCTGAACTAATTCTTCTTCACTCATATCCGGTGCAATCTTCAGCGCGAGAGGTACATACTTGCCCTTCTCTTCAGCCAGTTTGTTCTGACGCTCTTTCAGTGAAAAAAGCAGGTCATCCAACGCTTCACCGTATTGCAGCGAACGAAGTCCTGGCGTGTTTGGCGAAGAAATATTTACCGCAATGTACCCTGCATGGTCATAAACTTTGTCCATACAGATCAGATAATCGTCTTTACCATTTTCTAATGGTGTGTCTTTGTTCTTGCCAATGTTGATACCAATGATACCTTCGTAATTGGCCTTCTTAACATTCTCGACCAGAGCATCAACACCATGGTTGTTGAAACCCATACGATTAATAATGCCTTCAGCGGGAAGAACGCGGAACAAACGCGGCTTGTCGTTACCATCCTGTGGGCGCGGTGTTACCGTCCCTACCTCAACGAAGCCAAAACCCATCGCGCCAAATGCATCAATACACTCGCCGTTTTTATCTAGGCCGGCTGCTAAGCCAACTGGATTTTTGAAATGCAGTCCCATGACTTGAACAGGACGAGGAGGAAGATGCTGACGATAAAAGATATCGAGAGGAGTGCCGGTGAAACGTGATAAGTTCTTCATTGCCAGATCATGAGCATGTTCTGGATCCAACTGAAAAATTGCCGATCTGGCGAGGCGGTACATCATGTAACCTCCAAAAAAAAGCCCCGTATAAACGGGGCTGTATTATTAACGCTTTGTCGACTTAATTCAAATTTAAAAGCGTAAGTTCCCGCAATGCAACGGAGAATTTAGCAAATTCGTGGGCAGAGCCGACTTTAAACTCGGCAACTATGCTTTCCCAACGACCTAAACTCACGGCATGCTCTACCATCCACGCTTCTAAACCAAGCTCTGCGCTCTCGCCTTTCTTCATTCCTTCCAGAATATGCGCAGTCAACATGCGTTGTTGCCAATCCAGATCTTCTCGGAATGATGCGCGAGCCAGTGCCTGCCAGTGGTTTTCCACTGGTTGGTTTGTGATCTGCTTCAGGAACCAGTGCAGCGACAGCGTGTCACCCAATACAAAGTAAAGACGGGCAACCACGTCGAATGGTTTCTTCATCTGGTCCGAAACCTGAGCCAAATCCAAACCTGCGTACAGACTGGTTAAGCGGGCAACTTTATTCGAGATGTCTTTTGGCACACCCTGAATAATGTATTCTTCCGCTTGTTCTTCATGCTCTTTGATTTCCGCAGGAACCAGGTATTTCTCAAGGTTATCCGCCAGATTCTTAACCGCCGGTTTGTAGAACGCAACTTGTTCTTCAAGCCCCTTACCTTTCATTGGATTGCGCAAAATCCAACGCGTGGTGCGGCGCATCATTCGTCTGCAGCGATACATAACGGCATACTGAACCTGAGCTGGAAGCTTGTTATCCAGCGCGCGAACTTCTTCAAACGTCTGGCCAAAATCGAACACTTCACGGGCTATAGCGTAAGCCGCGGCAATGTCTCCGACGCTAGCGCCGGTTTCATCCTGCATGCGGGTCACGAAGTTAAAGCCCATGTCGTTCGACATTTGGTTTGCCAGGCTGGTTGCAATGATTTCGCCACGTAGAGGGTGCGTTTCCATTGCATCACGATAGTTACGCTGTAACTCTTGTGGGAAATAGGCTGGCAGGAGTTTACCGAAGTGAGGGTCCGCAGTGATTTGCTCAATCACCAATTGTTCTTTCAGGACCATCTTGCCATACGCCACAAGCACCGCAATTTCTGGACGTGTAAGACCGACACCGCGCAGTTGACGCTCGGCCAGTGTTTCATCGTCCGGCAAGTATTCCAGCGCACGATCGAGTTTGCCATCTTTTTCCAGGTAATGGATAAAGCGAATCTGCTCTTTGAGCAAGGAAGCCTGCTGATCAGACGTTACAGAGATAGATTCACTCTGGCAATAAGCATCATCGAGCACGATGTCAGACACTTCATCTTCCATACGCTCAAGTAGCTCATTGCGTTGCTTGTACGTCAGATCCCCTGCTGCCACCAGACCATTTAGCAAGATCTTTATGTTAACTTCATTGTCCGAACAGTCTACGCCACCGACGTTATCAATAAAGTCGGTATTAACCCGGCCGCCATTCATCGCGTATTCGATACGACCAAGTTGCGTCATACCCAGATTACCGCCCTCGCCGACAATGCGGGCACCCAACTCATTACCGTTAACACGCAATGCGTCGTTCGCGCGGTCACCAACATCAGTGTGCGTTTCAGATTCTGCTTTGGTGTACGTACCGATACCGCCGTTCCAGAACAGATCCACTTTCGTTTTCAGGATCTGTTTGATCAACTCGTTAGGCGTCATGGTTTGCTTACGTACACCCAGCATTTTCTGGATTTCAGGGGTAAGCTCGATCGATTTCGCCTTACGCGAGAACACACCGCCACCCTTCGATATCAACTTGGGATTGTAATCTTCCCAGCTCGAGCGAGGCAGCTTGAACAAGCGATCACGCTCTACCCAAGATTTCGCAGAATCCGGGTTAGGATCGATGAAGATATGGAGGTGGTTGAATGCAGAAAGCAGTCTGATGTGTTTAGACAGCAACATACCATTGCCGAACACGTCACCCGCCATGTCGCCCACTGCCACACAAGTGAAGTCTGTTTCCTGACAATCGATACCTATTTCGCGGAAGTGGCGTTTCACAGATTCCCAACCACCTTTCGCCGTGATACCCATGGCTTTGTGGTCGTAACCGTTTGAACCACCAGATGCAAACGCATCACCTAACCAGAAGTTATATTCTTCTGATACAGAGTTCGCGAGATCTGAAAAAGTCGCTGTACCTTTGTCCGCTGCAACAACTAAATACGGGTCATCTTCATCATGACGAACAACGTTTACTGGTGGTGTCAGCTCTCCTTCAATGATGTTGTCAGTAATATCAAGCAGACCACGGATAAACATGCGGTAGCAACGCTGACCTTCAGCGAAAATCTCATCTCGACCACTCAATGAGTGCTGCTTCTTACAGACAAAACCACCTTTGGCACCAACTGGCACGATAACCGTGTTCTTAACCTGCTGTGCTTTCACAAGGCCAAGTACTTCTGTACGAAAATCTTCTTGACGGTCGGACCAACGCAGACCACCACGTGCGACTTTACCACCACGAAGGTGAACACCTTCGATGTCGGGCGAGTACACAAAGATCTCGAAGAAAGGTACTGGCTTAGGAATTTCAGGAATGTTAGAGGGCTGAAGTTTCAGAGACAGGTAATCTTTACACTCACCTGTTTCTTTATCTTTCTGATAGAAGTTTGTACGCAGCGTCGCTAAGATCATTTCCATGTAGCGACGAATAATACGATCGTCATCCAGACTCTCAACCTGCTCGAGCTCTTCTTCGATCTTGCCGATGATTTGCTTCTGTTCTTTTTCGCTATTCTTGTTCGGATTGAATCGTTTACTGAACAGCTGAACCAACAATTGCGCCAAATCCGCATGGGAAGCCAGCGTTTCTTCGATGTATGACTGACTGAATGGGAACGCGACCTGACGCATGTAACGCGCATAAGAACGTAGGATCGTCACTTCACGACCACTCAAACCCGCATTTAGAACCAGACGGTTGAAACCATCATTCTCCAGTTTTCCATGCCAGATACCCGCGAACGCATCTTGGAAACGATCACGTGCTTCTGAAAGCACAAAGCCTTTATCAGCACTATGCAACATTGAAAAGTCGAGGATCCAGTAGACATCACCAGATGTGGTTTCTACTTTGTATGGCGCTTCACCAATAACACGAAGACCGAGGTTTTCGAGCATTGGCATCACATCAGACAAGTGAATCGCTTCATCTTTTTGGAACAGCTTCAGGCGGACTGAAGGGGAATCCTGTGGTTCTTCTTGAGGACGATAGAAAAGCATGTCGAGCTTTTTCTCTTCACTCAAGCTTTCAAGACGTTCAATATCCGCTACTGCCGAGCCCGGCAACATTGCCTCTTTGTAAGAACGAGGGAAAGCGCCCAGGTAGCGTTTCGCAACGGGCGTGCCGAGGTTTTCACCAAAGGTCGTAATCACTGCTTCTTGCAGTCGATCATCCCAAGTTGATGCTGCTTCAGTCAGGTTCTGCTCCAATTTCTTCACGTCAATGTCAAAGTTGTTGTTTTCTACACGGGCAATGTAATGGGTTCTCGCCAGCGGACTTTCGGAGAAGAAAGTATTGAATTCAACCTCCTGGTCGGAACCGAAGTAATTGCCAAGAATACGCTGTGTTGCGCGACGCAGCTCAGTGTTATAGCGTTCACGTGAAACGTAGACCATACACGAGAAGAAACGACCAAATGGATCACGACGCACGAAGATCCTGAGCATGTCACGGTCTTGGACCTGCACGATACCCATACCGATATCGAGCATTTCAGACTCGCTCGCCTGGAACAGTTCATCACGAGGAAAGTTCTCGATGATGTTTGCCAATGCTTTCCACGAGTGTGATCCCTCGTAGTAACCACTGATCTCGAGGATCCTTCTCACTTTGTTCTTCAGAACAGGGATATTGGTGGTTGACTGGTTGTATGCAGAAGAAGCATAGAGTCCATGGAAGCGATGTTCACCGATAACATTGCCCTTCTTATCGAAGCACTTGATACCAATGTAATCCATGTAAGCAGGACGGTGTACGCGCGATTTGCTACTAGCTTTGTTAATGACTAACAGGTCTTTACGCAGTGCAGTCGCGCGGGCAGACTCCGGCATTTCCGACAACTTCAGCCCCGGTCGTTTAGGATCCAGCTTTTTCGCCAGACCAAGGCCTTCCAGAGACGAAGCTTTTAGCTCATGGTCACCTTCAATGGCATTGAGTTCGTAATATTTATAAGCCATAAAAGTGAAGTTGTGAGTAGCGATCCACTGCAAAAAGTCTACCGCTTCTTGCTGAAGATCTTTGCTGACTGGCGGTTTGTCTTTCTTAAGTGAAGCAATGACCGATTTGATTTTTTCCTGCATTGGTTGCCAGTCATTAACAATCAATGCAACGTCTGTGAGGGTTTCCGTCAGTTCTTTTTCTAGTGCTGACATCTCCTTCTTAGAACGCATTCGGTCGATTTCAAAATGGAAGACTGTCTGCCTTACACCTTTTTCATCGCCGATTGTTTTGACACTGCCCTTCGTATCTTTCTCTACCGACAAAGGTCCGTTAAGCATTAAGTGCGACGCAATATCCAAACGGTTGAGTGTCATTCGGACTGAATCGACTAGAAACGGGGCATCTGGAGTGAGAATCTCTACAATAGTATGTGTGGACTGCCATCCATCGCCACTCAGTGTAGGGTTAAAGACTTTAACGAAGATTTTGTCTTGTTCGAAAGCGTTCAGATGATGCCACAGGCTGATAACAGCGCCGTAGAGGTCGGATTCATTCCGTTCCTGCAAATCATCATCTGAGATGGGACCCAAAATCCTTTTTGCCAAAGTTTCTACAAGCGGTTGTTGTGTCTTGTCCAGTTTTTCGCCAATAAGATGATAAACCTTCTCAAGTAACACCGGCACAATAGGGTCACGCGCGGTCATGGTTTACTCCATATATTTTTTATGTAATCGCTATGAGTATAGAGGTTAATTAGTCTTTGCGACTCATGGAGTAGTTTAAGGCGTCATTTATAATTTCGTTACATCAATTTTCGTTAATTAGATTCGAGTTTTTAGTTATGTGATTGCCGTACGGTTTAACCAATTTGTTCAAGCGACTTAAACCGATTATGTTCATCAACTGTTAAGCGAAATCGCCCTTTTACACCCAGTTGACTCAAATATGGACGGAGGCGTGATGCAGGTAGTTGCAGTGTTAAACCATTGTCGGTTCTGACAACTACGGTTGACGCAGCGCCGCTATAATGCTGCTGAAAAATGTGGTATGCGATGTCCACAGAAAATAAATAGACATTTGAGTTCATAAAAAAGCCGTCTCCTCTTAGACGGCTTTTAAATTACCTAATCGATATTAATTAGCAAGCGTACGGTTTAAGCTTCCAGTGCTTTATTGATTTTCTCATAAAGATCTTTCGCGAGATTATCCAAAGCAGCCAAACGCTCCAGTTGAGCACGCATTAATTCCTGACGCTCTTTATCAAAGCGTTTAAATTTCAGCAATGGATCTATTAAACGAGATGCTACTTGCGGATTAGATTCGTTCAATTTAAGCAATATTTCCGTCAAATACGCATATCCAGATCCATCTTTCGCATGGAAATGCACTGGGTTCGCATTACAGAAAGAGCCAACCAGCGAGCGCGTACGGTTCGGGTTCTTCAAGCTAAATGCTGGGTGACTCATTTGTGCCTTAAGATTTTCGAGTGCGTTCGCCGCAGGATTACAACCTTGCAGTACAAACCACTTGTCCATAACCAGGCCATCATGTTGCCACTTATCACTGAAAGACTGCATCAGGCTATCGCGGTTTGACAGTTCAGCATGGTTTGCTGCCGCCAATGCTGCCGCTGTGTCGGTCATGTTGTTAGATTCTTCATAATGCGCTGTCACTAAAGCTTCGCCTTGCTCATTAGAAGCAAGGTAGCTTAAACAAACATTTCGCAATGAACGCTTTCCAATGGCTGCGTGGTCGATAGTGTATGTGTCTTGTTTTAACGTTTGGTAAATCGCACTGAACTCATCAGCAAGATCTGCAGCGAGACGATGTTTGATTTCGCCACGCACTTTATTGATAGCATCAACGTCGACCACATCGAACCAACCGCCTATTTCATTTTCACTCGGCAGTGTAAGCACTTCTGCAACGAGCGCTACATCCAAGTCTTTGTTGAGCAGTACGCCACGGAATGCATCAATAACTTCATTTGGCAGTTCCACGCCTTCGCCCTGTTGGACACGTGCGACGTTGGCTTTGATATGTTTCGCCAACAACATTTGACCAGCGTCCCAACGCGCAAACTCATTACGAGCATGAACCATCAAGAAAGTCAGCTCATCATCAGAGTAGTTATAGTTGAGCTTCACTGGTGCAGAGAATTCGCGCAGCATGGAAACCACAGGGTTCTCAATGACGTTGTCAAACACGAAGGTTTGTTCTGCTTCAGTAACGTGCAGGACATGATGCACACTTTCACCGTTACGTTGTAACTCAATCACACTACCTTTTGCGTCATAGAGCTCAACATCAAATGGAATCAGCAATGGCTGCTTCTCTTTTTGATCTGCTGTTGGCGCAGTATGTTGCTTCACTGTCAGTGCAAAAGTCTGGTTTGCTTCGTTGTATTCGCTAGTCACATCCAATACCGGCGTACCAGATTGGCTGTACCACAAACGGAATTGGCCGAGGTCAATGCCGGATGCATCCTCCATGGCTTTCACGAAGTCTTCGCAAGTCGCTGCTGTTCCATCATGGCGTTCGAAGTAAAGCTTGATGCCCTTTTGGAATTTCGCTTCACCAAGCAATGTATGCATCATACGAATCACTTCGCTTCCCTTTTCGTAAACGGTCAGGGTATAGAAGTTATTCATTTCGATCACTTTGTCAGGACGGATCGGATGCGCCATTGGGCTACAATCTTCTGCAAACTGAGGGCCACGCATCACACGAACATTGCTGATTCGGTTTACCGCTCGTGAACCCAAGTCAGATGAAAATTCCTGATCTCGGAAAACAGTCAAGCCTTCTTTCAAGCTCAGCTGGAACCAGTCACGGCAAGTGACACGGTTACCTGTCCAGTTGTGGAAATACTCGTGACCAATAACCGCTTCAATACCTAGGTAGTCGGAGTCAGTTGCGGTATCAGAATTTGCCAGCACGTATTTAGAGTTAAAGACGTTAAGACCTTTGTTTTCCATCGCGCCCATATTGAAGAAATCAACTGCGACGATCATGTAGATATCAAGGTCGTATTCAAGGTCGAAACGATCTTCATCCCACTTCATGGAGTTTTTCAAAGAAGTCATCGCGTGGGTAGCACGGTCCAGATTACCTTTGTCGACAAAAATTTCCAGTGCCACATTACGACCGCTACGAGTCGTAAAGGTATCTTCCAGCAAATCGAAATCACCGCCGACCAAAGCAAACAGGTAACTTGGTTTCGCATATGGGTCTTCCCATTGCACCCAGTGGCGACCACCTTCTGCTTCGCCTGAGCCGACTTTGTTACCGTTGCTCAATAGGAACGGGAATGCTGATTTATCCGCCGTAATTTTGGTGGTGAATTTCGCAAGAACATCCGGACGATCCAGATAATAAGTAATACGGCGGAAGCCTTCTGCTTCACACTGTGTGCAGTAAGCACCGTCAGAAAGGTAAAGCCCTTCCAGTGATGTGTTTGCGGCGGGATCAATTTCAGTTTCGATCAGCAAATCAAATTCTGCCGGTAGATTGGAAAGCAATAATCCTTCTTTGCTTTCTTGGTATTGGCTCCAGGCTTCTCCGTTCACTTCAACACGCTTCAGCGACAGTCCTTCACCATCCAACATCATAGAATCTGAGCCAGCAACCTGCTGCACCACTTTGCTCTTCGCAATCACACGGGTAGAAGATTCGTGTAAGTCAAAATCCAGATCGATATGAGTGATCGTATAGTCAGGAGCTTTATAGTCTTTGCGATATTTGGCCTGAGGTTGTTGCGTCATGTCAGATTCCTTTTATTGCATAACGTAGACAGACGAGCCGTGTCGCCTGTTATAGAAATGGGACAATCGTCTAAGATACTCGCTTCATAACCGCTTTACCACATACTCACCGGTTAAAAACGAATCAAACTCGCTCTCATTTACTCAATTTATAGAAGGAGATCCTACTCTAAACAGCGAAGATATTGTTAGCGTTCGCTTTTAGCGCGGTAAAGCCTCAATCACAGTAAGGGCTTCCCGTTTGAATATATATACCCAAACAAGCGACGATTTCATGCACAATAATGGTCGAAGTTTCCTATTCAGGTTGACTAAATAGCTGCATTTGACGTTAAATTTCTTCCTTTGGACTCGATTTCCATCGACGCAAAATCTGAGGCCAGTAAACGTTCAGACAAAACCCGACCTAGGGTCTGTTGACCTTTGGTGGTTTAGTTTTGTTCTAGCCCTAAGCGTTTTAGGCGCGGCGAGGTGTGTGCCGCCTAGTCATTCTAAGCAAATACACCTCAACAAAGCATAAAACGATTAGGGCAGAATCCTTCGGGCAGCGTTTGTGACAACTTTCTCCTGCGTTATCGGCTTCTCATGTAGGCTAGCTACACATCGAAGCCTCTGCCTTGCAGAAAGCTCCCACAAACTGCTGCAACAATCATCACCAAAGGGCAACAGACCCTTGAGGTTATTTATCAGGCATGCTTACGCCAATCATTTCGTCATTACTAGACACGGATGCCTACAAACTGAATATGCAGCAAGCGATTTTCCATCACTACCCGGAGGTGGATGTTTCTGCTGAGTTTCATTGCCGAAGCAATGAAAGTCTTGCTTCGCTTAAAGAACGTTTAGAGTTTGAAATCCACGCTTTGGCAGATTTAAAATTTACCGAAGATGAAATTACATATCTCGCCAGCCTTGGACATTACCAAGCTGACTATCTTGATTTCCTTAGCTCGTTTTCATTAAAAGCCAACCAAGTCACCGTTACTATTTTAGACGACCAACTTGCGATTCGTATTGATGGTTCCTGGCTGGATATTATCTTATGGGAAGTACCTTTACTTGCGATTATTTGCGAGTTACGGTGTCACTTAAGGTATCCGAATTCAATACCCATTGATGCCGTTGAACTACTGAAGGAAAAACTTGGTGTTTTAGAAAAGATCAGTGACGATTTCCATTTTGTCGATTTCGGCACCCGTCGCCGTTTTTCAAAGGAAGTCCATCACGCTATTGTTCATCATCTCACCCTCCACAGCCCGCACTTCTCAGGAACTTCAAATCTGTTTCTGGCGAAAAAGTACGGTATGCCAGCGGTCGGTACTCAGGCACATGAGTGGTTTCAAGCACACCAACAGCTGACGGGTGATCTTGCAGGTTCCCAACAACTGGCACTAAATCGCTGGTTACAAGAGTATCCAGACCGCTTAGGTATTGCCCTAACAGATTGCATCAACATGGATGCGTTTTTAAATGACTTCAACCTTCACCTCAGCCAAAGGTTCGCAGGTTTGCGCCATGATAGTGGCGATCCTATTGAGTGGGGTGAAAAAGCCATTCGTCACTACGAAAGTTTTGATATCAACCCGATGGAAAAGACTCTGATTTTCTCTGACGGACTCACGTTGGAGAAAGCCTTGGCGATTCACGCCCACTTTACGGGTCGTATTAATACTTCTTTCGGTATTGGTACCCAACTAACCTGCCACTTACCGAATGTGGAAACGCTTAACATCGTCATCAAGCTTGTGACTTGTAATGGAAAGCCAGTGGCGAAGATTTCTGATGAACCCGGAAAATCTATCTGCCGGGACGACTCTTACCTGGATGCACTCAGAAAAGCATTCAACATCTAAACCGAACAACGAAAAAACAAAAGGGCGCAAAAAGCGCCCTTTTGTTTTTTCGTTTCTATCAGTCAGGGAGTTTGTTGGCGCTTGAGTACCGCTTCCATACCAAACTGATTGTCAGTTAAAGTCAGCGTATCAGCATCAAGTTCAAACTGAGAATCTTGTTGCCCACCACGGTAAATCAGTACCAGATGGTCATCCTCCAGAAAATATACGCCACGGTGTGTCACAGTTTGCCCTTCCGTCCCGGAAATTCTGACTGAAAACAAAAAATCCGGGCGAAGCATCAGTGCAAGTTCAGCTACCTCGTCATCCACATCATGTCCTTGAATCACATCGCTATACCAGGCGCCAGAAAGATTGTTTGGTAAAATTTTGGTAAATCTTGCGCCACGCAACATCAGTTGATTGTGATTCAATTTGTATTCATGGTGTTGGGCTTCGCCCTGATCGTCATTCAAAACTAAGGTCGATTCGTCGAGATCATAAAAACCGTTCGCCTCTTCGACAGTGCCGTCACGCTTCAGCAGTTTTACGTTAAACCGATAGTCTGAGTTGAACGAGATATTGATTGCTTTGTATTGGTTGTCGACACCTTCCGCTTCTTGCTGATCCGGGCTAAACCAATACCAATCACCGAGAAGCAATGGGAAATCGAATTGGGTCAAATCTGATGCCTTTGCAGGCATAGACAAGCAGAAGAACACGCTAAACAGGCATAACCACTTCTTCATAAGATTCCCCTTATTAGGATGGCTGTCTTAATAACTTTAGACGCATATCACTTTTTGAGTGGGGAAAATTAACGCAATACAGAACATAACTTATTGATATTTTCCGTATATACCTAGGCCTGTTGGTCTACATAGTCATCGCTACCGCCTTCTCCTCTGCCTATCACGCATTCATATGAATTTGCAACCCAGAGGCAAAAAAAGCGGGCATTAAATGCCCGCTTTCGTTTTTTGCGTTTGGATTTTCTCTTGGTTAGCTATTCAGCTTCTTCGCGAGATCGACTGTGATAGCTGCTGCCTCGTCGAGGTAGGCATCAGGTTCTTCATAATCATTTGGCACATCATCCAGCGTCTTGAACGGTTTCTCACCAAGCATCTTTTGGCGATCGTTCAATCGAACAAGACGTTTTTTGTCAGCTTCTTCCTGCTCGGCAATACGCGCCTTTTCATTCAGAGAGATAACGTTATTGTCTTTGTCCGCCTTGTACTCAGCAATATCGCTCATGATAAAACCGAACTCAGCATCTTGCTTAATACGCTGTTGATGAGCGTTGTCCAAAGCACCCACCATTCGACTAATGGTGTCAGTCGATTGGTATGCCGCTGGATTGATGCTGTCCCAAGGCAGAGCATTATCTTCCACACTCTCACCAGTCTCTGACGGATCAATGGCTGTTGGGAATGGAATGTCAGGCACTACGCCCAAGTGCTGGGTACTACCGCCATCAATACGATAGAACTTCTGAATCGTGTACTGCACATGACCCAGTGGCTTATCGAACAGATCGTAGATGTGATTCAATGAGCGGTGCTGTTGCACCGTACCTTTACCGAAAGATTGTTCGCCAAGTATCACTGCACGGCCGTAGTCTTGAAGCGCTGCCGCGAAAATTTCTGACGCTGACGCTGAGTATCGGTTGATCAGCACCGTTAACGGGCCATCGTAGTAGATGGTGTTATCACTGTCACTGTTCACTTTTACGCGACCATAGCTGTCACGCACCTGAACTACAGGGCCGTTTTCAATGAATAACCCCGTCAGTGCAGATGCCTCGCTCAGTGCACCACCGCCATTGTTACGAAGATCGATAACAAGGCCAGTAACCTTGTCAGCTTTTAATTTGGCAATTTCTTTCTTGGTATCTTCGGCCAGTCCAACATAGAAGCTAGGCACTGAAATCACGCCCACTTTCTTGTTGTCTTGCTCGATAACTTCAGACTTCACTGCACGGTCTTCGAGGCGGATTTTATCTCTCACCAAAGTGACGGTGTAACTCTTTGCATTGGTACTATCAGGCAGAATTTCCAGCAGAACTTTACTGCCTTTTGGACCTTTAATAAGTTGAACAACATCATCTAAGCGCCAGCCGATGACATCGATAACTTTCTCTTTATCCTGCCCTACACCGATAATGCGATCCCCTGGGGAAAGTTTTTTCGATTTGGACGCAGGACCGCCGGCAACAAGCGAGCGAATAACGGTGAAATCATCTTCCACCTGAAGCACTGCTCCGATCCCTTCGAGAGAAAGATTCATCTCAGACTGGAATTGTTCAGCATTACGCGGTGAAAGATAACTGGTATGAGGATCAACCTCACGCGCAAATGCATTCAGGTAAATCTGGAATACATCTTCGCTCTTGGTTTGAGTCAGTCGCTTAAGCGCGTTGTTGTATCGTTTCGACAGCGTTTCCTGAATTTCCGGCCAGGTTTTACCTGCCAGCTTCAGATTTAGCGCGTCGTTTTTCACTCGCTGACGCCAAAGCTCATTGAGCTCCGCTTCGTTTTTCGCCCATGGCTGCTCGCTGCGATCAATCACCATGTCTTCATCTACTTCAAAGGTAATTTCCTTATCAAGCAGTTCAAGAGCATATTGGTAACGGTTGTAGCGGCTGCGTAGCGAGGTATTAAAGATGTCATAAGCTGCTGATGTATCACCGGAGCGAAGCTGCTCGTCTAGTGTCAGTCGCCATTTTGACAGCGCATCAACTTCCTGCTGGGTCAGGAAAAGTCGGTTAAAATCGAGGGTTTCCAGATAACGGTCAAAGACGTTAGCAGAGAATTCGTCATCAAGCTGAAATTGCTTGTAGTGAGACTTTTCAAAGCGGCGAGTGATGCGTTTGCTAGCAGTTTCATGCTGAGGTTCAGATACCAAAGTAGGAAGGTCAGCAGCATCGTAATTAGCCTCTAGGGCTTGGGCGGATGCCGCCAGCAAGAAGCTGGCAGCAATCGCGGAAAAGCGGAATCGACAGATCATGCGTCGAGGGATCTCCTTTACGAACTGAGGTGCTCCGCTTTTACCAGCATGGTCAGGCCATTACTTAAACGAACGCGAACCTCGTCCTTGTTGAGTTCTACGATGGTGGCAGGCATGTTGCCATTGCCCATATTAACGTTGACGTCTTTACCTACGACAATGTCTTCAGCCTTGAGTTCGCGACGCGGTTCAACAGGCTTCTTATCTAGCTTAGTATTTTTTGACTTAGCTGGTCGAGGTTTTGATGGGTTAGCTGTTGATTTATTTGATTTTGGCGCTCTTTTCGCTTTTGCGTCAGATTTTTTATCGCCATTTTTTGCAGCTTGCTCTTTACGACGCTCAGCAGCACGCGCTTTGCTCTCTGCAAGTGCGGTCTGTGCGTGGTCGATGTGCTCTTGCTCAAGCTCGCCACAATCGTTGCCATCCAAGTCAACGCGAATAGCACCAGCCTTCACGCCGTATAGGTAACGCCAGGAAGAGGTATATTGACGCAGTGCGGCACGGAGTTGAGTCTTACTTACTTTCGGGTCATCAGCAAGACGCTCTGCCAAGTCTTGGAAAATGCCGATTTTCAGAGGACGAGCTTCACCTTCAAGAGTAAAGCATTGCGGGAAACGTTCAGCGATATAGGCAATGACTTGTTTGCTGTTGGCCAGTTTTTCAGTGTTTTCCATTTTTCTTCCTGTCTCTTTGCTCAAACAAAGGCAATAGAGAGTGTGTACGAGTTAACAAATTAAGTGCTGCGTATTATAGAGACCTGTGATTGAAAAACCACAGAGAAGCTTAAATTTAGAGGTGTTTTTGCAATTCATTGACCAATAAAGTGAGTCCGGTTTCATCCTCTTGATCAAATCTTGCTTTTTTTGGTGAATCTATGTCCAACACACCTATCAATTTGCTGCCTTGATAAAGAGGCAAAACAATCTCAGAGTTACTTGCAGCATCACAGGCAATGTGCCCTTCGAATTGATGAACATCTTCTACACGTTCAACAGCATCTTTAGAAAAAGCGCTTCCGCAGACACCACGACCAAACGGAATTCTCACGCATGCTGGTTTTCCCTGAAAGGGACCCAAGACTAACTCTTTACCATCATCAAGATAGAAGCCTAACCAATTAATGCTGTCCAATTCCTGAAACAACAGTGCGCTGATATTTGACAAATTGGCGATAAGATTGGGCTCGTCTTCTATTAGAGCGACAGCTTGGCGAGTTAGAAGCGCGTAGAAATTCGCTTTGTTTTCCATATGTAGACTACTTCCTTAAAGTCGGATGGCCTACGATATGTTGAAACTGTTAGCGATTCAATCGTGGCATTGTCATATGACTGTTTTATCACCAATTACGGGCATTGATTCAGATAGACGGGAATACCGTTTCCAGTATGAGTGTAATGAATTCCGGTTGTTTGGGTATAACAGATTGATTAAGATGCACATTGTATTCGGGATTCACTCAATTGCACATTATGCAGATGAGTAAAGTGACGCTAACCTGCAATAGTCAGTCATCACAGTTAGCTCCCAGGGATTGGGTATATCTAAACCAGTAATTCTATTGAAGGGGAAAGATACGCTATGCATGTACTGAGATGTGCGTCATGCGATCTGTTACTACATGAAATACCCGTTGCTCGAGGCTTTAGCGCTCGCTGCCCGCATTGTGGCACCAGAGTGATTAAGAACTCTTCGATAAGTTTATCCGGTGAGTTAGCTATCGCACTCGCAGCGTTAGTTCTATTTGTCCCTGCCCAGCTTTACCCTTTAGTGACCATTAATCTGTTTGGAGTTCCTTTTTCTACCACAGTGACAAGCGGTAGCATCATCCTATTGGATACCTTCCCTTTTGTTGGCAGTCTGGTCATCTTCTGCGTCGCTATCGCTCCTCTTTCCTTTTTACTCACATTACTTAGCTCAAACCTTGCGCTTTATATCCGTAATGCCAAAGCGCTCAACTACAGCACCAGAGTGCTTAAATACATTCGGCACTGGGTCATGGTTGATGTATTTCTCGTCAGCTTGGCAGTGGGTTGCTTTAAAGTACGTGATTTTGCGGAAGTCAGTGTTGACGCTGGACTTTTAAGCTTCGTCCTACTCCAGATCTTAACCGCTGTTTTGCTATCTCGTGTTTCACCTAAGCGGTACTGGGACGCCTTTGGGGAAACAGACGAAGAGCGTAAAGAATCGATTGAAATTTGTGGACAAGAAAGAGAACTCGCGTCTTGCAAACTTTGTGGATTAACTCAGCCAAGAAACCATGAGCACTGCACCCGCTGTGGCAGCAAGATGGAACACCGCGTCTATCAGAGCATCCAGAAAACTTGGGCGTCACTGCTCGCCGCAGTTGTGTTTATCTTCCCAGCCAACTTCTATCCGATTTCGATTCTGCTGACGAATGGCAAAAGGCTTGAGGACACGATTTTTTCGGGTGTCGCTTCTCTCATTAAGCAGGGAATGTACGGCATCGCCATTATTATCTTCACGGCCAGTATTGTTGTGCCTGTGGCAAAAATCATTTGTCTGGCTTACATCCTGCTATGTATTCACTTCAAAGTGGAATCTGGCAGGAAGCTTAGGATGAAGTTATACCGGTTTGTTAAATGGATTGGTAAGTGGTCAATGATGGATCTTTGCGTCATTGCCATCATGGTTTCCCTTATAGACCGCGGAAACCTTCTTGATTTCACACCAGGACCTGGTGCCATCGCCTTTGGGCTGGTTGTGGTACTCACTATGATTGCCGCGGAAAGTCTGGATTCTCGACTTATTTGGGACAAGTATGAGCAACGTTGAAGACTCACAAGTCAAAGACCCTGTCATTAGAAAAGATAAAAGCATCTCGCCGCTATGGATTTTCACTCTTTTGGCCTTTGTTTTGGCTGGCTGGTTACTTTACAAATCGGTTAATGAAGCCGGGGAGCGCATCGAAATTTACTTCACCGATGCTCAAGGAATTGAAGCCGGAAGAACAACGATCCGCTATCAAGGACTTGAAGTCGGTATTATTCGTAAAGTCACCCTTTCCGATGATTTGAAAAGTATTTCGGCACAAGCAGAAATCTACCCTGAAGCAAAGAAAATTTTGCGTCAGAATACGGTTTTCTGGGTAGTAAGGCCACGTGCATCGATTACAGGCATAAGTGGTTTAGACGCCTTGGTAACGGGCAATTACATCGCGGTCCAGCCAGGCACAGGGGATGAAAGAGCAACGTTTGTCGCTGCTGATGAGCCGCCAGTAAATGCCTTTGGCGACGATGGTCTGCACATTCAGCTACAAGCGCCTGATTTGGGCTCACTGAGTGTAGGCTCTGGTGTTTACTATAAAAAAATCCGTGTTGGAGAGGTTATCGACTATCGCTTAACGACCGACAAACAAGGAGTGACACTGTCACTTAACATCAAAGATGAATATGCTAAGTTGGTGACCAAAAACACCAAATTTTGGAACGTAAGCGGCGTAGAAGCTGATATCGGCATCAGTGGTGTTGAGGTGAGCATTGAGAATCTAGCTTCTGTCATTGCTGGCGGGATCGCTTTCGACTCCCCACAAGACAGCACGCCAGCAGACCCGCTGGAAATATTCAATCTATACAGCTCAATCAATGACACGGATCGTGGCATAGCGATTACGGTAGCTCTCCCTGATAACCATGGCATCACCAATCCAGAAGCCCCTATTCTTTTCCAAGGATTGGAAGTTGGTCGCCTGAGCGGTATTCAATTCAACAAAGACTTCAGTGGCACAGAAGCATCTGCCAATATCAATCCGTCAATGGCTTGGCTGTTAAAATCTGATAGCGAATTTATTGTCGAGAAACCGGAAATCAGCCTCGCTGGAGTTAAGCGACTTTCCAACCTTATAACAGGTAACACCCTCACTATTAAGCCAGGGCAAGGCAAAGATTCAGATGTATTTTCAGCCAAAACAGAAAGCGACTTGGTGGTTGAAGATCCACGCTCATTGATTGTAACCGTCAAATCTGAAACCAGTTGGGGCTTAAAAGAAGGCACCAAAGTTCTTTACCGTGGCGTTCAAGTGGGTTTTGTGAAAGGCACAGTGCTAAGTGATCGGGAGGTGAAGCTAGAGTTGGTGGTTTACCCGGATTACAAGCATCTGGTCAAGAGCGGCTCTAAATTCTTTATCCTTGGCGGTGCAACTGGGCAAATCAACTCTGAAGGCATTGAGTTCAGCGTCCCTACTGTTGCACAAATGGTGGAACCCGCCATTAGCTTCACAAGCGCTGGCGAAGCCAAGCCACGCGACGAATACACCTTGTTCAAGTCTGACATTCAAGCCCGCAATGCGCTGAATGCGAAAAAAGGCTTCCAAAGCTTCACACTGATCGCCTACAAACTGCCTTCTGTTTCCGAAGGCAGCCCGGTCATGTACAAAAACTTCACAGTGGGTAAGGTAAAAAGCTTTGAGCTCACCAAATCGCGTATTGAAGTTACTGTTCAGGTTGAAAACCGCTATCGCCACTTAGTGACAAACAACACTGTCTTCTGGAATCACTCTGGTGTTGATATTGAAGCTGGCTTGAGTGGCGTAAAAATTGATACAGGATCACTCAAATCAATTGTCTCTGGCGGCATCTCTTTTGGTGATATAACCGGTATCGAAAACCGCAGTGGCAACGACTGGAAGCTCTATGACAGCCTGACCGACGCTCAAAGCTATGGCTTGAAACTCACCTTCTCCGCTGATGATGCCAGTGGCCTGTCTAAGGGCAGTAAGATTAAGTTCCAAGGCGTTGATGTAGGTGAGGTAACCACACTTTCACCAGCTTTCCAAACTGAAGGGGTAACCATTAAAGCAATGGTATACCCAGAGTTTGCAGGACAGCTTGCACGCGCGACCAGCTACTTTTGGGTTGCTCAGCCATCATTGAGTCTCACGAAAACAGAGAACCTGGATTCCCTGTTCGGCTCCTACATTTCAGTGGTTCCAGGCAAAGGTGAAAAACGCGATAACTTCCAACTGCACAAATCTGCGGAATACTCAGGCGGCTTGTCTTTGATTCTGGAAAGCGAAAACCGCGGTTCCGTGGCCGTCGGCACCCCAATTCTTTTCCGTGACTTCGAAGTTGGGGCCGTGACCAACGTGCGTCTGGGCCGATTTGCAGATCGTGTTCTGATTGAAGTGAAAATCAGTGATGATTACAAACATCTGGTGCGCAACAATACCGTCTTCTGGAATCAATCAGGCGTCGATGTTTCAATCGGCATTACGGGTGCCAATATCCGCAGCGGTACGCTGGAAAGCATTCTCAAAGGAGGAATTGCTTTTGCGACGCCTCCTGGAGACAAACTGGCTAAGCCGGCGCGCTCTGACCAACACTACCTGTTGCACAAGACGCCAGAAGAAGAATGGACGTCATGGCGCACAGCAATTCCATACTTCTAATTACGGTCGGATAAAAGCAGGCGCGGGTATTAACCCGCGCTTTTTTATTTAACCAACCTCTGTTCTTACTGGTTTCTGGACTCTATTCCTTTTACACTTCGCAATTCAGTAAACGCCAGCAAGAGACCTTTCAGGTGCATCCAAACATCAAGATCCCAGAACCGTTCCTAAACCAGATTGAACAGATTCTGCCTTCCCACCTTTCAATGACCGATTTTGTTGAGGCGTGTAAACGCCCTCTTCGTAGAAGCCTTCGCGTGAATACGCTAAAAATCTCGGTGGAAGATTTTCTTGAACGTGCCAACGAAAAAGGCTGGAAGCTTTCTCCCGTACCTTGGTGCGATAACGGTTTTTGGCTGGATGACTACGACGAGGATACGGTTCCTCTAGGCAACACTGCTGAGCATATGGCTGGTTTGTTTTACATTCAGGAAGCCAGCTCAATGTTGCCCGTCACAGCGCTGCTAGAAAACGACATCGAGCTAAACCGAGTTTTGGATATGGCCGCAGCGCCGGGTTCCAAAACCACCCAAATTGCCGCCGTGCTCAACAACGAAGGCCTTTTGGTTGCCAACGAATACTCAGCAAGCCGAGTTAAGGTATTGCACGCTAACCTACTTCGTTGTGGCGTCGTAAATTCCGCCCTGACAAACTACGATGGCCGCGTATTTGGGGATTGGTTGCCAGAGACCTTTGATGCTATTTTGCTGGACGCTCCATGCTCCGGCGAAGGCACAATTCGCAAAGATGCAGACGCATTCAGTAACTGGAGTCTTGAATCTGTTCAGGACATATCGAATACACAGCGCGATTTAATTGTTAGTGCCTTCCATGCTTTGAAACCGGGTGGCACCATGGTTTATTCGACATGCACACTAAACCATGATGAAAACCAGCACATCTGCCATTTTATTAAAGACACCTTTGGTGAAGCTGTTGAATTCCAACCGCTCAATGAGCTTTTTGAAGGTGCCGATGCGGCTTGTACAGAGGAAGGCTTCCTGCATGTATTCCCGCAGATTTTTGACAGTGAAGGCTTCTTTGTCGCTCGACTGAAAAAAACAGAAAGCGTCGGATCTGAAATGGTGAAAAAACGCCCTCGTAAGTTCCCGTTCCAAAAAGCCAAACCCAAAGAGGCCGACGACGTCTTAAAATCACTGGATGAAACGCTGGGGCTTTCTATTCCTCATTCTTCCAATGTTTGGATACGTGATAAAGAAGTGTGGATTTTCCCAGAGCAGGTGGAAGGCATTCTTCCAGAAATCAAATTTGACCGCATTGGTTTAAAGCTCGCTGAATCGCACAAAAAGGGTTATCGCTGGCAACACGAAACCATCATGGCATTAGCGAAAGGCAATGAGCCGAAGTGTATTGAGCTTTCAGTAGAAGACGCTAAAGAATGGTATATGGGCCGGGATATTCGACCAGAAGGCCTTATCGGTTCAGGTGAAGTCATTGTCTGTTATCGCCGTCAACCCATTGGCATTGGTAAATGGGTTAGCAATCGAATCAAAAATGGCCTTCCAAGAGAGTTAGTTAGAGACGTCAATTTATTTATCCAGTAGACGATCCTTAAATTCTCAACCATGAAACGCCGAAAGAGCCTAGCGCCAACTAAATTTTGAAGTGTTACAAATCTCCATTTAAACCAGTTAGCGCAAGGCTCTTACGAGCCATTCCCCTAAGCCCGGAACAGGAATCGTTCCGGGCTCTTTTTTTCTGACACTCTTCACATAAGATCAGTCACAAAAAAGGCCGCTTACGCGACCTTTGTTTAAATGCTCTCGACCTATATTACTTGATCAGGTAGATACCATCTTTCTCGATGCGTATTCTGCGCTCTTTGTACAGCCCACCGATAGTTTTCTTGAAGGTAGCCTTACTGGTGCGGAATAGCTCAAAAATCTGATCCGGGCTGCTCTTGTCATTCACTGGCAGAAACCCACCTTTGCGGTCCAGCGTGCGAACAATCTTCTCTGAAAGATCATCCACTTTGCCTTTGCCCAGTTTTTGCAGTGACAAGTCAATCTTACCGTCTTCTCGAATCTGCTTGATATATGCCTTCAGATTTTTACCGATAAATAGCTTGCCAAATACTTCTGATTTAAACAGCAGACCCCAGTGAGCATCATTAACGGCGCACTTGTATCCCAGCTCAGTCTCTTCTGCCACGGTTACGTGTACCTGATCGCCCTTCTTGTAGCGTGCAGGGGTTTTGTCGAGAAACTTATTAAACTTAGTCGAACCAACGATACGCCCTGATGCGTTATCAACGTACAGGAAAACCAGGTAGTCTCTTCCTTCCTGCATTTTAATACGCTGCTCACTGAACGGAACCAAAAGGTCTTTGGGCAGACCCCAATTCAAAAATGCGCCAACACGTGTGGTGCTTACACATTGCAGCTTTGCAAATTGTCCAACCTGCGCCAATGGCTTCTCAGTTGTCGCAATCACATCGTCTTCAGAGTCAAAGTAGATGAACACTTCAATTTCATCGCCAATTTTAGTGCCTTTTGGCACATAGCGTTTTGGCAGGAGGATATTGCCGTACTCATGCCCACCGTCGACAAATACGCCGAACTCAACTTCTTTCACCACGGTAAGATGGTTCAACTGACCGATTTTAATCATTGATGCGTTGCTCATTGGTTTTCTAACTGATGCGCAGTATACGAGATTTACACCGTGATGGTTGAAGTAATTTGAGGACAAAAGCTTGATTGGTTCTTTATTGGGCGAGAACTACATCCAGTGGCAAAACGAAAAACGCCACGACAATGTGTGGCGTTCAAATTCATTAAGCGGAAGCTATCAAATTATTGATAAACCAGCTCTACGTTCGCACCTTCTGCCAGCTCGATGATCGCTTTATCTGATTCTTGAGCTAACACCTGCACAGGCTTATCGGCCAGTTGTGTTTTACGAATAGTGTCGCGAATCAAGCTCTTCACCGCTTCATTGTGCTTGTTGAAGGTGTAAGGCAAAGCCTCATCACCAAAGTCCACTGCCAAGGTAAATGCGGCGAGGTTATCAACATCAATAATGATACCGTCGAAATACGCCAACAAAGCTTCCGCGAGCACTGCATTCGCGGGTAATTGGCACGCCAGCATTACTTTCAGACCATTTGCTCCGCGACAAAGCCCCTGCTCTGCCAACAAATCAATCATGGTTGCAGCTTCGCTCGAAGTGCGTACAAACGGTACCACAATCTCAACGGGAAGCTGCTTTTCCTCAATTGCCTTTTTCAGCACTTCGCACTCAAACACGAAACCAGGTTTGCCTGCTTCACTTGCATAGCGCGAAACTCCACGCAAGCCCATGGCCGGATTTGCTTCTTCTGGCTCTGAATCAGCCCCTTTCATTTGTTTCAATGCGAGCGCACTTTGGTCATTTAACATCACACGAAACGGTCTTTCACTGTTCGACTTGTGTGCACCTTCCAATAACGACACCAATTTGTCCTTGATCGCATTACTGTCATCTAGTGCTGACGGGTGAGTTCCGATCGCGTTGATATACAATTCACCCAAAGAGACCAGTCCAAATGACGTGTCATTATCTTCCAATTGAGCGGGATTTTTTAAAACGTGAGAGTAGGTCAAATCCATTTGAGACATAGCGCACCAATACTGCCTTGTGAAACTTAAGTGCCTGTTGCGGCGAGAAAATGATGGCTAATCGACGCAGATTCTTTGCAAACGCCTGATTTTCATCCATCAGTGAGAAAACATACCACAGAGCCTTTTTGTTACAAGAGAAATCCGAAAGGAAATGTCGATTTTCACCTTCAGAATAAAACTTGGCTGTTTAAGAATCTTTCCGGTTAAAACAAAGGCGATGGAGAGAATAAATCGCTGAAAGATCACATCATGGCTTTTCTGACACCGATTTTTTGCTATCTTACAGCCTTCGCAACAACACCGACGTAAGGAAGGCAGAGTCCATGCCGATTAAAACTGACGAACTAAGAACGCAACCTGTTGACACTCTGCCAACCCCTGCAGAACTGGAAGCAGAATCTCCACTTACAGACAGTGTTGCCCAAGACATCGCAGATGCCCGCAAACAAACGGAAGATGTTCTCACTGGCCGCGACAACCGCTTACTTGTTGTAGTCGGCCCTTGCTCTATCCACGATCCGGAAGCTGGTCTCGAATACGCAAAGCGCCTGAAGGTACTTGCTGAGCAACACAAAGATACTTTGCATATTGTCATGCGCACTTACTTTGAAAAGCCACGTACTGTTGTGGGCTGGAAAGGTATGATCAATGATCCTGACCTCGATGGTAGCTGCAACCTGAGAAAAGGCCTATTCAAAGCCCGTAAATTCCTGCTGGATGTGAACAAGCTGGGTCTGCCTACTGCGACCGAGTTTCTCGACATGATCACCGGTCAATACATTGCAGATTTGGTCACCTGGGGGGCCATCGGCGCGCGCACAACCGAATCGCAAATTCACCGTGAAATGGCGTCTGCACTTTCGTGCCCTGTCGGCTTTAAAAATGGCACTGACGGCAACATCAAGATCGCCATTGATGCAATTCGATCCAGCCAGACTTCTCACCTGTTCTGTTCTCCTGACAAGAATGGTGTAATGACTATTTACCGCACTAGTGGTAACCCTTATGGTCACGTCATTTTGCGCGGCGGACACCAGCCAAACTACTACAAAGCTGATGTTGAAAGCGCAGCTGAAGATCTCTTAGCATTTAATCTGACACCTCGCTTGGTGGTTGATTTCAGTCACGCAAACTGTGAGAAACAACACCGTCGCCAATTGGACGTTGCCACAGATATTTGCAATCAATTGGTCGAAGGCGATACTTTCATCGCTGGCATCATGGCCGAGAGCTTCATTGAAGAAGGCAATCAGGCCGTAGATAAAGACAACATTTTTGGCCTCACTTATGGCCAATCTATCACTGACCCATGTTTGGGCTGGGACGACACCGCTAAGATGCTTCAGATGCTTTCTGATGCTGTTGCGAAACGTAACTCACGCTAAACAAGTCTCTGTGATAAGCTCGAACTTCAGTTAAATATCAGGAAATTACTATGCCTTCTTTTGATATCGTCTCAGAAATCGATACCGTAGAGCTGAAAAACGCCGTAGACAATGCGAAGCGTGAACTGTCTACCCGTTTTGACTTCCGCAACGTTGAAGCCAGCTTCGAACTCAATAAAGAAGTCGTGAAAGTTGCTGCTGAGTCAGATTTTCAGGTTAATCAGATGATGGACATCCTGCGCGGAAACCTCGCTAAACGTGGTGTTGATGCCCGAGCGATGGAACCAAAAGACATGGTTCACTCCGGTAAGACTTTCTTTAGTGATGTGCATTTTAAAAACGGCATCGAGGCCGATGTTGCCAAGAAAATCGTTAAACTGATCAAAGAAGCCAAAATCAAAGTTCAGGCTCAGATCCAAGGTGAAAAACTTCGTGTCACCGGTAAGAAGCGAGATGACCTTCAAGCCGCAATGCAAGTCGTGCGCGAAGCGGACTTGGGTCAACCTTTTCAGTTCGATAACTTCCGCGACTAATTACACCTAATGAACGAGAAAAGCCATTTGCCACCCGGTAAATGGCTTTTTGTTTCTTTGGAGACCCCATGTCAAATATCGTATATATCGCAACCAGTTTAGATGGTTACATTGCAGATAAAAATGGTGGTTTGGATTGGCTACACAGCATTCCAAACCCAGACCAGTCAGATTTCGGATGGGCCGAATTTATGTCTGGCATTGATGGGCTGGTGATGGGCAGAACTACCTTTGAAACAGTACTCGGATTTGACTGTGACTGGCCCTATGCCAAGCCAGTTTTCGTTCTCAGTAATACCATGAATCAAATCCCTGACTCCCACAAAGATAAAGCCTCTTTGATTTCAGGAGACCTGTCAGAGATCCTTAAAAATCTTAATGAGCAAGGATTCAAGAATCTCTATATCGATGGTGGTAAGACGGTACAGAGCTTCATGTCAGAGGATTTAATTGATGAGCTAATAATCACCCAAATTCCGGTATTGCTCGGCGGCGGCACCAAGCTGTTTGGCGATTTGGAACATCGCCAGCAATTTGAACTGGTAAAGAGTGAAGTGCTGATTAACGCCATGGTCAAATCTCATTTCAAACGTGTGAGATAAGCCTTAAAAAAGAGGCCTGTGTCAATTGCTGGCCTCTTTCTGAGGGTCAATATCTCATCTCACGTCAATCACGCGACTGGCTTTCTTGTACTGTACTTTCCACCCAGACCATGATGGTAACTCCCAACGCTTGGGGCCATCTTTTCTATTACCGCCAGCGTGGTGTATAACAACAGTGCGCTTCCCTTTTTGGTATTCCACATCCAGCTTTAACTCGGCCAGATTCAGCTCTAGCGGGTACTTTTCTGCAAAATCATCAAACTCCCAAGACGGAATACCATCAAAGACAAAGTCGTCGCCCTCGATCAACTCTAAATCGTCTATTGCTTCCACCCCCAAATCCTGCAGAGCTTGCTCAAGCCAGGCCAATACATCAACCTCGGTACTTTTCGCGGCATCTTCTAAAGACTGATAAAGATTCCAGTACTTTACTTCTCTCACAAGGCGCTCGCCGGTGCCTTTTAAAAGTTCGCCATTAATGATTTGTGTGGCCAACGCCCGAATAAGGCTTTCTCCTTCCGCCGCTTGTCTGTATTCACCAATGACCCTTCCTGCGTAGATTCGTTCAATAACATCGACCACTACGCCATCATGTTCACCAAATTCGGAAACGGACTCTTCTCCTAACCCAGCATCAACAAGCCAAGTAAAGGAAACAGGAGCCATACATGTGGCGTACGAGGTAGTTTGCTTCACACCTCGGCCTGCCAAGTGAAACTGGTCGAATACAATCGCCGCCTGAGGCTCTGCAGGAAAATCACTGTCGCGACTCAACGTGACTTCGTTAAAGCCATTGCCGAATGCTTGTTGCCGTTTTTCGCGTCGTACATATGCAAGTTCGGGAGCAACTGACAGGACGCTTTTCAAGAGTGCTTCGCGTGAAAATCGGCTGGCAACCTCCCAGTCGGGTAGCTCCAACGCTTCACGGATAGATGCTGACAATTTCCTCGCTTCTTCGAGGGCCAATTCGTCAACATCAATAATTTCGGTCGGTTGCTCACCACGAAGTACAGCAATTGATGTGACAACGTCACAGGAAAGAGCATTCCATCTTCGGTAATCGTCTAAAACAAGCTCTCCACCTTTTCGCTTCCACACTGTCATTGGTGTTTGAAGCACCGCTGCAAGATCTACCATGGCTTCGGTGTTTGATTTTGTATCCATTCTTGAAATCAAGTGAGCGAAAATACTATCAATCGGCAACGGATACAGGCGCTTGCCATGTTCAGTGACTGCGCCTTGTTCATCTAGAGCCCCCATTTCTGAGAGTCGCGCCTTCGCTGTGTTCAATGATTTCTCTGGAAGGTTTGATAGGAATGGCAGTTGTTCCAGAACATAACCACAACATGCCGCTGCTAACATTGTTTCTGTTAGATCTTCCCTTTCAAGTTCTGGTGGAGTGAAAGCTTCTAAAGGTGCATGTTCCCCGAAGAGCCGTTCACAATATCCCGCTGAAATTCGTCCTGCACGCCCAGCTCGCTGTTTAGCACTGGCTTTCGATATTGCGTGCAGTGCCAAAGCTGTACGACCGTTTCTTTGGTGGGTACGACGTTCCATGCCCGAATCGACAACGGTAACAATCCCTGGAATGGTGAGCGAGGTTTCAGCGACATTGGTCGCTAGTACCACACGCTGGTTATCAGATTGGTGTAAAGCGCGGTATCTATCAGAATCAGACACTGAAGCATGGAGAGGAATCACCTCCGCATCCAGCAATTTTAACATTGATAGACACTGGCTAATTTCTTTCTTCCCTGGCAGGAAGACCAACACATCACCACCTCGTGCCAATGCTTGTTCCACAACAGGCTTAACCCTATCTTCAATCGACCTACCTGAAGGCATATGCTGAGAATCTCTGGCATGATGAATAGTAGTGACACCGTAACTCTTGGCATTTGCTATGATCGATTTGGCATTGAAATAGGCTTCCAATCGCTGGTTATCCAACGTGGCTGAAGTGACGATCAAACGATGATGATCTTGCTTTACCAACAATGCGGCGAGTAAATCCGTCTCGGCCCGGCGTTCATGAAACTCGTCAATCATCACCACATCGAAGCCTTTCAGCTTGTCCTCGCTGAACCAGCGCAACACAACACCTGGTGTGGCAAACACCACCTCCGAATCGTCAGAAAAGCGGTAATCAAACTTTATGGCGTAGCCAACCCGCTCACCTACCTCGCTTTCGAGCGTTTCTGCAACAAACCCTGCCAAGGTTGTACAAGCAACACGTCTGGGTTCAATCACTAACACACGACCCGTCTTAGCCGCCCAAACTGGTAGCCGCGTCGATTTACCTGTTCCTGTATCGGCCTGAACAATTAAGTTGGATTCGAAGAGGATTTGTTCAACGTCTTGCTGAATGCTGTCGATAGGAAGCGTGAGTTTTTTTCCGTCGGTCATGACTTTTGATATGTATTTCTGGTTTGTTGAGAGTGTACCTTAGTGTTTGTGTGTATGTGTCGTTTTCCACCCCTTGTGCTCGCACCACCTCACCTTTTCCTGCTTATTAGCTCGTTTAAAACAAAATGCACTTGAATACCAAAGGTTAAGGACACTACACTTTCACGCCTTATACTTTAGTATTAATTACATTCTGAAAGAACAGAGTTGTCTCTCCATGCATAATCAAAAACGTCCTCTCTACATTCCTTACGCGGGACCAGCATTGCTCGAAACGCCCCTTCTGAACAAAGGAAGTGCATTTTCTGTCGAAGAACGCATGTTCTTTAACCTTGAAGGCCTTTTGCCGGAAGCCATTGAATCTATCGAAGAGCAGGCTGAACGTGCCTATAAGCAATATCTGCGTTTCGAAAACGATATGGACAAGCATATCTACCTGCGCAATATCCAGGACACTAACGAAACCCTATTCTACCGACTGGTAAACAATCACATCTCTGAGATGATGCCTATCATCTACACCCCTACGGTTGGTGCAGCATGTGAAAACTTCTCTGAAATTTATCGTCGCGGCCGTGGTTTGTTCATTTCATATCCAAACCGCTACCGCATTGATGACATGCTGAACAACGCATCGCGCCACAACGTGAAAGTTATTGTTGTGACAGACGGTGAACGAATTCTGGGTCTGGGTGACCAAGGTATCGGCGGTATGGGCATTCCAATCGGTAAGCTGGCGCTATATACCGCGTGTGGTGGTATCAGCCCGGCTTATACTCTGCCAATTGTGTTGGATGTCGGCACCAATAACCCTCAACGACTTTCTGACCCAATGTACATGGGTTGGCGTCATACCCGTGTGACCGGTCAGGATTACGACGACTTCATCGAAGAGTTTATCCAGGCTGTTCAACGCCGCTGGCCTGATGCGCTGATTCAATTTGAGGATTTCGCACAGAAAAACGCGATGCCAATTCTTGAGCGCTATAAAGACCGCGTATGTTGCTTCAATGATGACATTCAGGGCACTGCTGCTGTTACCGTTGGTTCGCTGATCGCCGCTTGTAAAGCTGCAGGCACTACCCTCGCAGAGCAGCGCATTACCTTCTTGGGTGCAGGTTCTGCAGGCTGTGGCATTGCGGAAGCCATCATCGCGCAAATGGTGTCAGAAGGTATTACCGACGAAGAGGCTCGCGAGCGTGTGTTCATGGTCGACCGTTGGGGCCTGTTGTTGGACTCCATGCCAAACCTGCTCGACTTCCAACAAAAACTGGTACAAAAGTCTTCGGCTATCAAAGATTGGGAACTGCAAGACCAAAACGTTTCACTTTTGGATGTTGTTCAAAATGCGAAACCAACCGTCCTTATTGGTGTATCCGGTGCACCGGGTCTGTTCAGTGAAGAGGTGATTAAGGCGATGCATGCCAATTGCGAGCGCCCAATTGTATTCCCACTGTCAAACCCAACAAGCCGCGTAGAAGCTACGCCGTTTGATATCCTGCGTTGGACTAACGGTGAAGCGCTTGTTGCGACTGGTAGCCCATTCGAACCCGTGGTGTTGGACGGCGGCAAGACCTTTACGATTGCGCAGTGCAATAATAGCTATATCTTCCCGGGCATTGGTTTGGGCGTCCTTGCTGTTGAAGCCAAGCGCGTCACTGATGAGATGTTGATGGAATCAAGCCGCGCGCTCGCAGAATGTTCGCCGTTGGCGAAGTTTGGTCGTGGTCCTCTGCTTCCAGCACTTGAAGAGATTCATTCAGTGTCACGTCATATCGCGCTGGCTGTTGCTAAGAAAGCAATTGAACAAGGTGTTGCACTCGAGTTGGCTGAGGATGCGTTGCAAGAACGTATTGACGCAATTTTCTGGCAACCTAAGTACCGTCAGTACAAACGTACATCGTTCTAATCGTCTTATCTGTGCCATTTGAAACAACCTCTGCTTTTGCGGAGGTTGTTTTTGTTATTTCCTTCAAATTGGTTTAACCTGCTGTTTCTTCCGCTGATATTTAATTCCCCTTACTGTGATGTCATTGCGTAAAGCGTCTTTTGTAATCATTACTGTTGTTGTCGCCTCACTTGTTGCCATTGCAGCAATGGATTTCTGGGTGACGTTCCAGGCAAAAGACCGCATATACAGAACGGTAGACAATACACCAAACCGACACATCGGTTTGGTACTGGGAACCAGCAAATACATTGGCAGAACACTCAACCCCTATTACACCTACCGAATCGAAGCTGCACAGCAACTGTATCTCAACGACAAGGTCGACGTGATGCTCCTCAGTGGTGACAACGCACATCGCTCATACAACGAGCCTTGGACAATGAAGCGCGACTTGCTGAAAGCAGGGATCCCTGACGATCGCATTTTCCTCGACTATGCTGGGTTTCGCACGCTGGACTCCATCATTCGTGCCAAGAAAGTATTTGATGCAGACGAATTCACATTAGTCACACAAGCATTCCACTGCGAGCGCGCTCTGTTCATCGCCGACTACTATGACATCGATGCAATCTGTCTGGCTGTTCCAAGTCCAGGTGGAACAGCGGGTATGAAAATCCGAGCTCGAGAAACACTCGCACGTGTTAAAGCGGTGTTGGATATTTATGTATTAAACGAACAACCTAAGTTCCTCGGGCCAAAAGAGAGCATTCCAACAGAAGCACTTTCTGACAAGTAGAAGCCCCGTAAAACCTCGGTAATACATGGATGGGTAGATTTCCACCCATTCTAAAATTATCACCTCCCACTTTTAAACATTCACGCAACATCATGTTAATTCCCCCCATCAATGTTCCAAAGCTTTCGGCAATAATGCTCGTCATGAGTCACCGACTCGTTTACTGATTTTTCTATAAAAACAAAAACAAGAAAATTGTCCTACTTACTTATAAAGGAAGCCCTAATGACAGCATTAACCCTTGCTTTTAAAGATTGGCTGTTCAATAGAAACAGCATGATTCTCCTTGCAGACATTGCACTCTTTTTCATTCTCATGAATGTCTTACCGTTTGAAGAAAACGTCGTTATCGGCTTATCCATGCTGGTATTTATTGCAGTGCTTTGGCTCACTGAGGCGCTGCATGTCAGCATCACCGCCTTACTTGTGCCTTTATTAGCAGTCGGGCTGGGCGTATTCAAAACGCCTGCCGCATTAGCAAACTTCGCCAATCCAATTATTTTCCTTTTCCTTGGCGGTTTTGCGCTGGCAGCAGCACTACATGTGCAGAAGCTTGACCAAGCCATTGCTGACAAAGTTCTTCTAATGGCAAAAGGCCGAATGAGTGTCGCGGTTATGATGCTGTTTGGCGTTACTGCTGGCCTTTCTATGTGGATTTCAAACACAGCAACAACAGCGATGATGCTGCCATTGGTATTGGGCGTTCTTAGCAAGGTCAACGCAAAGTCTGAACGCGGTACTTTTGTTTTCGTTCTTCTTGGGATTGCCTACTGCGCCAGTATTGGTGGTATCGCGACTATTGTCGGCAGCCCACCAAACGCCATTGCTGCCGCGGAAGTGAATCTGAACTTTGCAGACTGGATGAAGTTGGGTTTGCCAATCACCCTTACACTACTTCCACTGACTATTGCTGTACTGTATTTACTAACCAAGCCAAACTTGAATCACACATTTGACCTCAACCACAAGCCCATCGAATGGACAAACGGCCGACGCTTAACACTGGCTATCTTTGCTTTCACCGCTTTCTGCTGGATATTTAGCAAACCTATTAACCAAATGTTGGGCGGCCTGAGTAAGTTTGATTCACTCGTTGCACTGACCGCTATTGTTCTGTTGGGTGCAAGCCGTGTCGTGAAATGGAAGGATATAGAGAAGACTACAGACTGGGGCATCTTATTGCTGTTCGGTGGTGGTCTGACACTTAGTAACGTACTGAAAGCGACGGGGACGAGTGTATTTCTTGCCGAATCTCTGAGTGGCTTCCTTTCAAGTGCAGGCATTTTCTTCACACTGCTGACAGTAGTGGCCTTCGTTGTATTCCTGACAGAGTTCGCAAGTAATACCGCGAGTGCTGCCCTGCTGGTGCCTGTATTTGCAACCGTTGCAGAAGCACTTGGCGTATCTCCCGTCATTCTGTCTGCTCTTATTGCCGTCGCTGCGTCTTGCGCATTTATGCTGCCGGTCGCAACCCCTCCTAATGCCATTGTGTTTGGTTCGGGTCATATCAAACAGTCAGAAATGATGCGTGCAGGTAGTTACTTGAACGTCGTCGCTATCATTGTGCTGGCTCTGTTTGCTTGGATATTTTGGTAAAACCAAAGTCGGAATAACAAAATGCGGTACCTCCCTCTTTGTGGCCTTCGGGCCACTTTTTTGTTTCAAATCACTTCCCTGCTATACCCGTTTGTTTCAACCCCTTAACGGGAGTAAACTGCTTTCATTATTACGAGAAAAAGAGAAACTCATGCCATTTGCAGAAATTACTGGCTGGGGAAAATGTTTACCTCAGGCAGAACTTACTAACAACGACCTCAGCACCTTCATCGAAACCTCCGACGAATGGATTTCAAGCAGAACCGGCATCAGCGCTCGCAGAATCAGTCATGTTAATACATCAGACATGGCTGCTGTTGCTGGCAAAAATGCGCTGGCTGCTGCTGGCATTGAAGGCAAAGATCTCGACCTCATCATCGTTGCCACATGCTCTCCCGACACACTCATTCCAAACATTGCCTCTAAAGTACAGCTTGAATTAGGCTCTAAAAAAGCAGCGGCTTTTGATCTTAACGCTGCTTGTACTGGCTTTCTGTATTCATTGGAAACCGCAACCCGCATGATTCAGTCAGGCAATTATCAACATGCGTTGGTGATTGGTGCGGAGCGCCTAACCTGGTATCTAGACTGGAGCAAACGTGATACGGCTGTACTTTTCGGTGATGGCGCGGGTGCTGTTATTCTCAGCAAAACAGACAAAGAAGTTGGGCTCCTGGATGCTCAGCTTGGCTGTGACTCAGAAGGCCGTGATGTTCTGGCTATTCCGGAGTTTGGTACCGCGATGCCTCGTTTTGAGCAAGACAACGGTTATTTTGACTTTAACTTTGTCGGCCGCGAGATCTTCAAGCGTGCAGTAAAAGGTATGGGTTCAGCTGCAGGCACTGTACTTTCACGTTCCAGTATGACGCCTGAAGACATCAATGTAGTGATTCCGCACCAAGCGAATAAGCGCATCATTGAAGCCTTGTGTGATCACGCTAAGATCCCTCTTGAGAAAGCGTTTATCAACATTCACAAGTATGGCAACACCTCTGCAGCCACGATTCCAATCGCACTGTGTGAAGCAGTTGAAGAAGGTCGTGTGCAGCCAAATAACACGCTTCTGATGGCAGCATTCGGTGCAGGATTAACTTGGGGTGCAGGTGTGCTTAGATGGGGTGATCGTGTGACTCCACTTAGTCAGTCAGATGCTGCACTTCCAGAACCGGCAACCAATGCGTTGGGCCTGCTTGAAGAGGCTATTGCACTCTGTAAAGCTAACGCTGAAAAGTAAGTTTTTTATACCCAAACAAAGAAGCCGCTACACAGCGGCTTCTTTGTTTTTGTTAAGGCTTTAAATCACACGGTCGCTATGAACGACTCAGCAAAAACTTCGACTCGGTTACGGCCATTCTGTTTAGCCCTATAAAGTGCGTCATCAGCATCTGCTATCATCGCTGCAATACTGCCCTCTCGCATCGAAGAAACGCCAACACTACATGACAGTTCAGCATCATGAGGCCAGTCAGTAGTTTCGAAGGCCGCACGGATTTTTTCTGCCAAAAACGATGCTTGCGCCAGATTGCGGTTTGGACAGAAAATCACAAATTCTTCTCCCCCCCAACGAATAATGACATCGCTTGTGGACACGGATTCACGAAGAACTTCAGCGGTACAAATTAATAATCGATCACCCATATCGTGACCATAGGTGTCATTTATTTTTTTGAAGTGATCAATATCCAAACAAAGCGCAGTACAGTTTTTACCATCCGTCGATGCCAACGCCTTTTCTAGCTCAGGGTAAATATCCATACGATTACGAAGACCGGTCAGCGCATCTGTGGTCGCCATAATAGACAGCGTCTCGCTTTGCTGTTTTAACGCAGTATTGATGGCTTTCAATCTGTTTGCACGGCGCCTTTCCAAATCATAAACCCGACGGCTCTGCAAGTACTTCACGGCCAGTAAGACAGTTGCGGTCGCCAGCCAAATAAACGTTAGCGAACGGAACAAACCCGCCTCAGTGACCATCACTCCTTCAAATCTAATGTTTTTAATTGTCAATTCATGCTTCCCGACGGTAGGAGCACTGCCTGTGGCGATTTCTATGAGAGAAATATTGCTCATATCAGGCCCTGCATGCTCCAAAGGTATATCTAAATCGGAAATCCACCATGACAGTACCTGAAACGAATTGAGTGGAAGCACTATCTCAGACATTTCCTCCGTTGGATTGTATTCAATGCCATTAAACTTCATGGAGACCGGATCTTCGGTTATTGAATAAGCATCATTGAAGTTGCGCAGATAAACACGAAGACGTTGATCTGGCGCTGGCGCTTTGTATGCTGCTTCTATGATCATTGAGTGATAATTCGCCAAATCTATCCCGTGGGTAACACTTGGGCTTAAGCTAATTGCCACTTCACAGAACGGCCAACGGTAGGCTGATCCAAGCTCACACTCTAACGCCACACTGCCATCATCCTTGGTATACACACGTCCCTTGGTATTTCCTCCCATTGGCGTGTCATCGATGTAGCGGAATTGAAACTCTGTGGGCGAAATAACATAGCTCGATTGAGCGCCACCGATAAAAAACCAAACCACAGTGGCAACGGAAAAGAAGAGCAAAACGAATATTGCGACTAAGGCTCGCGAAAACTTATAACTTAACAATGGTCTATCTGACTCTTATGACTATTTGGTTTTAATCTGCCACCTTCTCATAATTTGATGGCATTTTTTAAACAAAAGACACCGCTTTTGCGGTGCCTTGATTTAACTCAAGATTACAAAGACTTAGAAAATGAGTCTATCGAACCTATCGTTGAATATTCAGGAATGCAGCACCTCGTACACCACCGGAATCACCGTGCTTCGCCTTTATAATTTTAGGCGCGTTTGCTATGGACAACAGGTATTTAGGCACGCGTTTCGGCATTTCTTCATAAATGTATTCAAAGTTAGACAAGCCGCCACCAAGGACAACCACATCTGGGTCAATACCAGTGAAAAGGCCAGCAAATACCATGGCAAGCATGTCCATGTACCTTTCAACAAACTCTGAAGCTTGTTCTTCGCCTTCTTTGAATGCATTGATGATATCAATGGCTTTCTTTTCTTCGCCATAGAAATGCGTGTACAGCATTTCAAAGCCGCGTCCAGACAGGTAGTTATCGATACAACCTTTCTTTTCACAACCGCAATCAAAAATCGGTGCGTTTTCGCCAAGGTGTAGCCAGGCGTCAATCGGCATACGCATATGGCCCAGCTCACCCGCAACGTTGTTTTTACCTGATACGACTTTACCGTCGACGATCAAACCACCACCAAAGCCAGTACCCAGAATCAGACCCAGAACGACTTTTTCACCCCGTAGTTCTTCATCCCATGCTTCGGACAGAGCAAAACAGTTCGCATCGTTGTTAAGCGCCACTTCACGACCAATTTTTGCTTCAAGATCCGCACGCAGCGTGCGCCCTTTAGCTGCCGGTACATTAACCGTCAGTACCGTGCCGTCTTCTGCTTTCTCAATACCAGGGATACCAATGCCTACTGTGCCTTCACCACCAAATTGTTGGTCGTACTTAACCACCAGCGCAGCGAGCGTCTCAATCAACTGCTCGTAATCATCGCCTGGTGTAGGAACACGTTCAGTTGCTTGGCGCTTCAAATCACTGTCAAACGCACCAAACTCTATCTTCGTGCCGCCTACGTCAAAGCCGTAATACATCCTTTACTCCATTGTTCCAATTTTCAATTCGCTGAATTGCCAAAATTATCCCTGTTTCAGAGCGGTATGAATGTGATTAAAAACAAAATACCTCCTCTGCAACCCAATGATCTCCGCTATTTCTGCGCATTTCATCGCAAATTTTGGCAAGGTCTTCAGTCTAGTTTCTCTCGGTTTATTTTTTTACCACTTCTCGGTATTTGTCCAATGCCCCTGGAATGGGCAGCTGGCGCTGCTTCTTACCGGTGAGATAGTGCTCTCGAAATACATCAAACCAAGCATCTAAGCTCTGACTGGCGATTGTATCTCCATTTAGTGCCAACACTTTTGCCGCGACTTCCGCTGTTGCCAATTGGCTTTCACCATTCGCTTCCCGAACACCATATCTTGAAAGCGCTTCCGCTTTAATGCTAAGCACGGGAAAGTTGTCCAGCCAGGGACTTTTTCTGAAAATCTTTTTCGCTTCCTGCCAAGTTCCGTCAATCAAGATAAATAGTGGACGTTTGCCCTCTTCAGTCAAAGGTTCTCGGGCCACTCTTTCTGGTTCTGCATACTGAGCAGGAAAGACTACAAATGGCTGCCATTTAGGATCGTTGACCAAATCTAACATTTCTTTACTGGGTTCTGTGCGAGACCAAATATACGCAAAAGTATCTTGAACAGTATCAGCGATCAAACGCCCAGTATTGCTTGGCTTCAGTACCTCATCGTCATACATGACCAATAAAAAGGCCGCATTGGTAACATGTGTGACCTTTTCTTCACAAATACATAGCCTTCTCACCACCATACAATATGTACAACGATCCACATTCGCTCCTCGCGCTTTGAAAGGACGGGTCGACTGGGCTAAGCGTTGTTGATATAGGTGATGTATAGCGTGAAGTTTCATTAAATGCGCCTTGCATTGTGACTAAAGCAGAAAAGACTAGGCGCATTGTAATTACGGTTTTGCGTGGTGCAACTGTTTGTGATAAGTGGCTTAGGACTCGTGACGTTTAAACGAATTCACAGACAGCAGCATCAAACAAATTTTTTACCAAACCAATATATTCTTCGAGAATATTTATTTGGGTATAAGTCGGCTTCTGGTGCCAGACCGAGCTGAGGATCTCTTCCAAATCTGCCACGATTTTGTCTGCTTCACGCATGATTTCAAAGCGAAGAGCCTGCGGCATCTCTTTATTCTGATCACAGATCGCCATGATTTGGCTGGCAACCAATTCATGAACAAGATCGTCGATGGTTTCGGAGCCGACTTTGTCACCCGGAGCAGAAAATTGCCCCAAGTTATCGACAAAGAACTCAATCAGCGCCGCATAGCCATCTGATTCAACGACCATTTTTTACCTCCAGTGAATGTCCTCTACCCGCAATTTTATTGCCCTTGGCACAAAATTGGTACCAATAATTACGTATCATGTCACTTTATTGAATCTTATGTCTCCATATTGCGATTTGGCCGTCTACATTATAAGTTTCCAAGAACATGATAGTCCGGTTTAACGAATGCAGGCGCTTTAAAACTTCCTGCCCAATAAGAACTTAAGCTGCTGATTTCATGGTTTATTGCATAAGTAGCAAAGCCTTCATTAATAAAAATACAAATGATTTCAGCCACAAAGCCTATTACTGGTCGTGCACGGATGTGAGTTAAAGGATTTAAGATGTCTGACGAACAGATTCAGCGCACCAACCAGTTCCCGTTTTCAAAAAGTATCGTTGGTAAAGTCGGTCTCATCATGGCGATGATGACACTCTGTGCGATGCTCCTTTCGGTTTCTACATATGTTATGCATGACAGTGCCAGCACAGATACCAACAATACCAGTCGACTGGAAATTCCAAGTGCCCTACTTTCGGTATCTATGCTTCGTTATGCTGGCGAAATGAACCGAAGCATGCTCAGCTATGCGCTGGGTGAAAGCGCCGCCTTAGAAAACTACTACCGCAACAAAAACCAGTTTGAAGTATCACTGAACGAGCTTAAAAAACTTCATGGTACAGAAACCAGCCACCTCAATAGTGTCGAATCAGTCTACGATAACTTTATCGATAAGATAGAAAACGATGTTATCGGGAAGTATGACCCGAAGAGAGAAGTCTGGGCGCTAAATGAAAAACGCATAATCTCCGCCACATTGACCCCTGAACTGTTCGAATCTATCAGTCTTCTAGACAGCAGCAAAGACACTTCTGATTTGCTGACAAAGCAAGATACACAGCACTATATCTGGCTTATCCGCGACGAAGTCGATGACATGACCTCGGCGCTGTTATTTTATTTAAACGGTGAAGAAAACCAGAAAGACCGCTTTGATGCTAACGAGGCTTTCTTCCGAAACCACATCAATTACCTTAGAAAGAGCTCAACTGACAGTACAATCATTGAGCAGCTTGATCTGATCAAACGTTTGGGGAAAGTACTTTCTAGTCGAATCAACCGTGTATTCGAACAATATGAACCTTCAAAAAAGCTGGATGCAATTTCATCATTGAAGGCCATCAATGTTAATGAATACAAAACACTGGAGACATCTTTAACTGAGTTTTCCAGGGAAACCAGCTTCAGTGCGGCTAACTCCATGGCAAACCTTCGGAACGTACTGAAAACAAACCAACTATCCTTTTTTGCCTTGTTTGCCATCATGACGGTTGTCAGTATCTTCGTAACCTATTACATCTACAAAAAAGTAACGCAGCCCATAGCCCGGCTGGCAGACACCATGCGAAATCTTGCTGACGGGAACACTGAAATTCCGATTTTGTATAAAGATCGTCCTGATGAGGTTGGTCAAATTTCCCATGCGTTAAGTTCATTCCGCGACCACATCATCTCGCGTAATCAGGCGCGAGAGCAGCTTCTGTATCAAAAAGAGTTGGCTGAGACCGCATCAAAAGCCAAAGCACAATTCCTTGCCTCGATGAGCCATGAAATCCGTACCCCTATGAATGGCGTAATCGGTATGATTGATATCCTTTTGCGCTCAAAACTCGACACGTCTCAAATGAGTGTCGCCAACACAGTTAGGGAATCAGCGCTCTCATTGCTGTCTATCATTAATGACATACTCGACTTTTCCCGCATAGAGGCTGGTAAAATGCGCATCGATAATGTCACTATTTCCCTCAGACATATCGCTGAACAGGTAATGGATAACCTAGCCACGGAAGCGGCAGAAAAAAATGTATCCCTCACCCTGTTTGTATCTCCGGAAGTACCCTCTTCCCTACTCGGCGACCCTACGCGCATCAAGCAAATTCTGTTCAATATCATTGGTAATGGAATAAAGTTCTCTGGCGGACAGCCTCATCGCGGTGAAGTGCAAGTCTGTATCAAAACGGAATCAACACTTGAAGGGGCCGCTAAAGTCTTTATCGAAATTCGTGATAATGGGATCGGCATTAGCAAAGACAAGCTGGAAGCCATTTTTCAGCCGTTCACACAGGCAGAGTACTCCACGACCCGTCGCTACGGTGGTTCTGGTCTTGGTCTCGCAATTAGCCGCAATATTGCTTCCCTGATGGGAGGCGCCATTTCAGCAACCAGTGAAGAGGGTATCGGCTCAACATTTATGGTGAGCTTCACACTGCCCTGTTCTCAGGAAACGACTGTGCCGGATGAATGCAATATTGAACTGTTGAGACAGTCTGCCGAATCACTCAATAATGTTATCTGCATTAACTCTCTCGAAAATGGCGCGCTGAAAGTCAGTATTGATAATTATCTGCATTCGATGGATATTGCTGTTCAGAGCATCACGATTGAAATGCTGCACTTACAGAAGTTCGAGCAAGAAGATGTTAAATACGTCGTACTATGCCGCGATTACCTCAAAACGAAGCAATTGATGCCAGCTTTTGTGCCCCCCAAGGTAGATATTCGCTATCTGGAGCTGGACATGAATATGCCAGTTCGCCGTTATGGCGGAGTCGATGTGTTTGCCATTTTTTCGTCCCCACTAAAACTTGCCAGTTTACTGAGCGGCTTGCGAATCTGTGTAGGTCTCGAAAGCCCCGATTACCCTGTTATCGACACGCGCGGCAAAGAAGCCTTTATCGAGCGCGCGGAGGAAATGCAGGGAACCATTCTGGTCGCTGAAGACAACGTGACAAACCAAACGGTTATCGAAAAACAGCTTACCTACCTTGGCTATCACGTGGTGATGACAGCAGATGGCCAAGAAGCACTTAGGGCATACAGAAACCAGGCCTTCACTTTGGTGCTAACCGATTGCCATATGCCTAACATGGATGGCTATGAGCTAACAAAAGCGATTCGTGAGCTCCAAAAAGAGCGCGCTGAATTTGTACCTATTGTTGCACTTACGGCCAATGCGTTAGTAGGAGAAGCAGAGCGCTGTATTGAAACCGGTATGAATGACTTTATCGCCAAGCCTGTGGAAATCGATGTTATTCAAAAGGTACTCTCAAAATGGTGTGCACAAAGCAAGCCTTTCGAAGAACCTAAAGAAGAACCACTAACGGCTGTAAACAGTGCGTCCAGTGCTGAAACATCAACAAAGCTTGAGGTGCCCGCGTCCCTTCCTGGCACAATAATCGAATTGGACCCAGAGGTACTGAAAAAGCTTTTCTGGGGCGACACGGAGACCTATGTGGAAGTGCTTGGGGAATTCATCAAACACTGCGAGCCAGAGTTGAACACCTTGGCAGACTTTCAGGCGCCCTATGATTTCACTGAAATAAAGATGCTCTCACATAAGCTGAAAACCTCTTCCCGAAGCATAGGGGCGATTGAGCTTTCAGACCTTTGCATGCAAATAGAAAAATCAGCAGAGACTGAAAATCAAGATACGGTTGGATTGATAGACGACCTCAGACCAGTTTTGAATGCCACCCTGGTCGCTGTGCATAGTAAGCATGCTGATTTATTACAATCACTTGGAGAGCGCGCGGCAGAAAATTAATACCGAGAGAGATTTCAGCAGAATGCGGGATTTAGTGCCACACTTGTAAAGATTCAATCAACATCAGAACGAGTGAGCCAGTCATGAGAAAAACAAAAATCATTACTACTGAAGACATTCTGCTAAAACTTTGTCAGTCAGTTACCGCGGTACTTTCCAAAGCCACAGACTCCCAAGTCCATCATTCCGCGATGGTTCAGAAAATCACCAAAACCAGTTTAAAACCCGATTTTGGGTGTTTTGTCCTTTTCGACGGTGGGTTTTCAGGCTTGGTAGTCATTAACTTTGAGGCCAAAGCAGCGCTCGAAGTCTATCAAAAGTACATGTCCCACATGGGCATCCCGAAAGAAGAGCTGGCTACCCTTCACACGTCAGACGAAGTTGCAGATGTACTCGGCGAGTTAATGAACCAGATTGTTGGTGACTTCACTGGCAAAGTGAAACGCTCGCTACAGACCAATATCACGCAAAATCAGCCTAAAATGATGGCAATCAACAAGAACATTAATGTGACAGTGGACAGCAACATTGACCGTCCTCAAGCGCGTCGCGTCAGCTTTAGCACTGAAGGCAACAATATTTTCTATCTTGAGCTTTCTATGGAACGCACGGAGTTCATCCAATTGGAAGAGTTTGAAGAAGGTGATGAAATCAATCCCGATGAGATTCTGGAAGAAGAGGTATCCAAGAGCTTAGAAAGCAAAGATAAGAAAAAAGGCCGCTCCAAGAAAGCCGCAGAAGCAGACTCTTTAATGGATGACCTTGGCATCTAATCCACTTCCTAAATCCCAATGGCGGCACACTGCCGCCATGAAAACAATTATTAGCCAGAGAGAATACTGTGGACGTCGTCGACTCGTGGATGAAGAAAATTCAAAATTGGTACGAAGACACTGAACACCGAAACGTTGAATCACTCGCTACCATCGTCTCGCAAACCCCCGCTATGATATTCGACTCACCGATTGACCTGAAACGCAGTGACGCGATTGCTTATTTCGTTGATGGCTGCACTAAACTGCAGCGGCACTATCAGTTTGAGGGAAAAGCAGAGGAAGCATTTAGCTATTTGCAGTTTTGCTACGCAAAACTTCAGGCTTTGGCTTCGCGGTCTGACATGGACCCCGATATTAAGCGTTGGAGTCTTAAGAAGCTTGATATGTTGATTGTGTCCATGATGGAGTTCTGCCAACAACAGAAAGACGCAGCGTGGCAGAGGGAGAGCGAACAATTAGTCGAACTTCATGTGACCTTTATGATGGGTCAGAACGACCTGAATTTACGCGTACTTTCTGGCCCCTACTAAACGTCAAAAGCCGCCCCTAGGTCGGCTTTGTCTTGCAAAGACTTCGTCTATGCTTGCTTAGCAATAGCTTGCTTTTCCTCGCTTTGCTTCAATGCTGCATACATAGACCCTGTCGCCAAGGTACCTGCCGCAATTGCGCACCAATAAACATAGACAATGCACAAATCAATGAACCATACACCATACTTCCGGGAACGACACACATGGGGTCACGAGCTGCGAAAGGAATCGCCCCCTCAGAGATTAAACACAGTCCAAGTACAATTGGGCAAGATGACTGGTTTCATCTTTTTACACCTATCTGTTTAGTCATTTTTAATCAGCTTCACGGTAACTTGGCGTTGAAACGCCTCTACTTGCGTAATGTCTTCAACACCAACATTGACTTGTGTAACCGCCAATGCAGACAGCGCGGTAGCAAAACTCAGAGAGGTTTCACGATCCCACTGGTTCAATTGTGCCCAGCACATCCCAGCCACCAGCGTGTCGCCAGCACCAACTGTGCTGACTACTTTGATTTTTGGCGGCTTACTGGCAAACCAAACGCCATCTTTCAGCCACAGCACACCTTCTGAGCCACGGGAAATCACTACATTATTGATACCTGTCTGACCCAGAGTGTTACCCGTTTCAAGAAGTTCAGATTCCTTGGAAAGATGTCTACCCGCCCAATGCGAGAGCTCTTCATCGTTCGGCTTAACCAGCCAAGGAGAGGCTTTCAAACCAGCAGCCAGTGCGGCGTTGCTGCTGTCGAAAAATACTTTTTTGCCTTGCTCCCGAAGCACGGTAATCCAAGAAGTGAGTTTTTCCGTTGAAATACCTGAAGGTAAGCTTCCGGCAATCACGAATACGTCGTGAGTCTCTGCCAATGTGTGAAGTACTCTTTCAAGCTTTTGAACAGCATCTTCAGATACTGCGATACCGGGGAAATTTAGATCAGTGACGCGACCTGGCTCTTCCACCAGTTTGACGTTTGTGCGTGAGGCACCTGCTACACGAATGAAGGCGTCATGAATATTTTTTTGTTCGAAAAGGTGCTTGAAAGGCACCTGATTTTCATCACCCAAAAAGCCGGTTACTGTCACTTCTGCACCCAATTCAGCGAGCACCTTTGCAACGTTAATCCCCTTGCCGCCCGGATTAAGGTTCGAAGACTGAATAAGGTTGACGGCACCTGCTTTGAGCTCTGCTATGCCGCCCGTCATATCCAGCGCAGGATTGAGCGTAACAGTTACTACACGAAAGTTGGTCATGGTTTACCCCTCCTCCTGATCGGCTTCAATGGCTTGACCGATAGCATCAAATGGCGACTTGGGCATCAGCACCGTCAGCGGTAAATTCCAGTTCATGGCCTTGCTTGACACCCAAAGAAATCATCTTCATTAGGCTCTTGGCATGACGACCGCTTGCATATTCTGGCGTCATGACCAAAGCCATACTTACAACATCATGCGCGTTGTTTGAAGGTGTCCTCGATACCATTCTGGAAGAACCAGAGATTAGCGAGCAAGAGAAGTCTGCCACGTTTTGTGACAATCGCATGCTGGACATCATTCCAATGAAAGTACAGTCGCTGCAACAGCAGAATTGATCAGTGAGCATTCACTGGACCTCACTCTAAATGCCATTGCAGGAAGGTATCAAACTGGTGTTGAGGTGGTACCGAAAAAGCCTAAGTAGCCGGTTTGAAGTATTAAAAAGAGGAGCATCAGCTCCTCTTTTGCTATTCGTATATCGCTGATCACTTCGCGATATTGAAGAACGCTCCATCTTTACAAGTAAAGGTGTAGTATAGAACGGAGAATCAGATATTTCTCCAAATTATCATATCGTTAACATCAAAAAAGCGGCCTTTTTGGCGATAACCTATACAAAATAAATAGTACATCCAAACAGACACTTAAAAAGAGTTTTGGAGGGACTTTTCAAAGAAAAAAGGGGATTTCGCTCCTATTATTCTCCGTTTTCATCCTGTTTTTGCACCAAACTCAATTCCGTCACGAACCCGTCACCTGACAGGCGATGCATCACCTTTTCCGCCACCCATTCCCCATTGAGGCCCTCTCGAAACCCCATCAGGTTGATCCCCTGCTCGGCCGCAAGCGTTGGCATCCCGGGTAAGGTTAACGCAACCTGGCGTTCCCCACGTTGAAACGCGGCCAGTTGTGACTGGGCAGCTGCTTTGGCTTCTTCTTCATTGGGGAAAAGCGTGCGGATAGCATACGAGGGCTTCCCATCCCCTGCCTTTACCCGTTTGTCTTTTGCCTCCGCCTTCACCGAATAACGTGCAGAGACACTCTGGTATCGCTCCCGCTCTGTCATCCGATACTGCCAGGTCATAACGTCACGCTTGGACAACGTGGTGCTGGGTAGCACTAACCCGCTTGCAGCTTTCACCTGCCCGCGCTTGACGAGGACCAGATGCCCGTTCACCGGTTTGGTAACCGCATCAAGTTTACGGCTGAGACGGGTCAGCAGCTGCAAGTCACTCTCATTGCTCTGGTGAATAACGTCATAGCCGACTGCGTCATAGTCCTGACCCAGAACCGGGGTGAGCCCATGTTCGCCGGCAATCGTTTCAAGAAGGGATTTCAGGAGGTACTTCGGAGAAGGGTTACCCTGCTGTTGCCAGGTGCGCGTCTTGGGCGCCTTCAGTTCCTGGTTCATGTCGGCAGCTTTGCCCTGCACCACCATCACACTGGGTGGCCCCTGACACTCGACTTCATCAATCACGAAACGCCCAAGCGGGATGAGCCCCGTTTCCTGATACCCCAGAGATACCGATAACGTGCCTCCTATCGGCGGCAGCGCGAGGTTCTCACCCCGATCATCGAGCGTCACCGTCACACTGTCAGAGGCGATACCGGCTTGGTCTTGGACGGACATACTCAGAAGCCTCCCCTCCAACCTGGGGGTAATATCCCTGCCGTTCAGGCTAAGCCGATATGTTGGCGTCAATCCCACAGGGACACCGTCCTCGGGCGAACGGGCTCAGGCGGCGCGGGGAGTACCAACACCTTGCCGGCGGGAAGAACAGGCCCCATGTCGGCGAGTCCCGGATTGGCCTCAAGGACACGTTCGACCGCACCTGGTTGATGCCCATAATGACGCCACACGAGCTCATCCAAGACATCGCCCTGGGAGGTCACGATATTCATACCACTCCCCTTGCCTGTGGCAGGTGGGTCATGACCAGATCATTCACTCCCTGCTCACGCGCCGCTTCTTCCTTGCGAAGGCTCAGGACAAAACGGATCTTGCTGGCGGTACCGTCACGGGCAAAGGTGCGCTGCGTTTCGCTGATACGTTCAATGACCCACCGGCCCAGCACGTAACCCGAACCCTCTACCAACATCAAAGGCTCGCCTTTGTCGGCTTCCCTTCGCATCGCCGTTAACTGGCCGAGACCGCCGCGGTAGTGCGGGTACAAGACCCCTTCCAAGGTCAGCGTGTCATCGCCGGGTCCCACAAACTGCAGCGAGGGCAACACGCCCAGACGTTCATGCTTTTTCCACCGGTACCCAGTGTCTCTCGATGCCATCTCATACGCAGCCGTGTCCACACTGAAGCGATAGCGGCCCAACATCATCATCATGGCAAGGCATTCTCCTGATAATCAAACAAGGCGCCCCGTTGCTGGGCTTTCTCCCTTGCCGCATTCATCCGCATTTCTTCCTGCACAATACGTCGGGCCAACGCTTCTCCGTCTTCGCCGGGTTGCTGGACCACCGTGATGGTGCTGTTGTGCTGAATGGTGCCGGCCTGCGCCTTGGCCATGGCGGGCGATGAACCCGGGTTATCCTCTCCAAACGCCCAATCCCACGCAGAAGACAGGCTATCTTTGGCACCATCCCAAGCGCCACCTATCCCTTGTCCCACACTGGCCGCGGCATCGGTCACCGCGCTCATGTGCTGCGTGACCCAGCCAATGCCTTCGATGAGCAATGACAGTGGCGAGAGCGCGAGCTCCAGCCCCGAAGCCAGCCATTCCCCAAACTGTTTGCCTGCGGTGGCCGCTTTACCCAGCTCGGCCGCCGTGGCCGTCGTAGGACTGAATAATCCGCTGAGCTTTTGTGCTGTCCAATCCAACAGTTCACCCAGTCCCGAGAACAGCGGCAGCAAGGGCGCAAACATTTCCCGAAGCGGCGCAGAAGCAGCGCGAAACCCTTCCATTACCCCCAGACCAAACGCCTTGATACTATCCCAAAACCGGACAACCAACCCAACGGCTACCGTGAGCGCAGTGATAAGCAGGCCAATGGGTGTGACGGCAAACGCCAGACGCAGCACCGAGCCCGCGCGGGCCAGTGCCCCCAGTTTTGACGTCAGCATCAGCACCCCGTTTTTCGCCGCGCCCAAAGCCTGAAAGCCAAAGGCACCCAAAGCCTTTGCCGACAGCAAGACAGACAACACAAACTTACCCGCCATGAGCGTGGCCAGCCCAATCAAGAGCGGTTGCCAACCGCCCATTGCGCTAACCACACCATGTATCTTTTGCACCAGTTCGACCAGAGTTTCACCAAACGCCCACAGGCCTTTCATCGCCGCGATCAAACCTTCTGCCACACGGTGGGCATAGGCTTGTAACTGGCCATTGTCAGCGAGGGTATTAATGCTGGTGAGGATGCCGGAGAGTTTCTCTTTCATGAAATCAAACACCCCCGCTTCCATCACCATGTTGGCGAAACGGGTCCATTGGTCAGCGATGTTTGAGAGCATTCCTGACCAGGTACGGGAAAGCCGCTCCATGGCACCGGAGTATTTCTGATCAAAGATTTCAGAGAGCGTTTCTTCAATCGCCTTGCGGTCATTTTTGTTCACCGCCACAGACCGTTGCGACCCAGTGCGGTCCATAAAGGCATAAGTGACAGTGTCACCCTTGGTACGCGCTTTGATACCAAATTCTTTCAGGCGTTCGTTCTCGCCGGTCACGGCATCCGCAATCGCTTCCACCGCCTGTATCAGGTCTTTGCCCATCGCAGAGGAGGTATTACCAAGGGTCTGTAACAGACCATTAGTCGGATCCATGCCATACGCCCGAAGCTTCACAAAAGCCTCGTTCACTTCTGCCAGTTCATAGGGTGTTTTGGTCGCGAAATTGCTGACCCAATCCATCGCCTGCTTGGCTTTTTCGCTGCTGCCTTCGGTGGTTTCCAGAATGGTCTGGAACTTTTCAAACTGGGCGGCGGTATCCACAAACTGCGTTTTGAAGCCCCATGCGCCAAGGCCGGCCACCACCCCCAGTTTCAGTCCCAGTGAGCCGGCTTCCTGTGTCGTGCGTTGTAATTGGTTAGTGAGGCCGCCGAGGTCTCCACGCAAGCGGGAGAAAGACTGGATAGCCAGCTGCTGTCGCGCCATGACGCGGTTAGACGCAGCCAGTTTTTGACGAAGGGTGACCTGTCGGTCTGCAAAGGCTTTTGCGGCGCCACCTGCCCCACGGTATTCTTCAGACAGACGTGCCGTGGTGCGTTGGATACGGCGCACCGGCGCGGTCATTTTGTCCACCGCCTTCAGCACCACGGAGACAGCTAAATCAGCCATGCGATCCCCCTGTTCTCAATTTGGCTTCCTGGTGCCAGCGGCGGATATCGGAAAGGTCGAGCGCCCAAAGCTCACTGGGCGGCCAGTGAAAGACCGCCGCTAGATCGGCTAACACGCCATAGAGGTGTCCGTCGAGCCGGGCGTCGTTAAAAAACCGGCCACCACATCACTCACGGTCTGGAAATCACTGGCATCCAAATCATCGATGGCCGACGGTGGCAGTTCTGCCAGATTGGCAATCAGGCCTATGGATTTTGCAATCTCGCCGCCCTTGGCCGTTTCCATGTGTTTCAAATCGCGTGCTTTCGGACGGCGTAAAGTGATAACGTCGATGCGCTCACCTTCGACGTCAATCGGGTAATCGAGCGTGATGGTTTCCATGGGTTACAGTCCTATGTGTTTGCGCGTGTCTGCCAGTTGGTCCACACCATCAATCTTGCGCACCATGTTGGCGACATCAATTTCGTGTACTTCTGCCCCGTTCAGCGTGAGCTTGTAATAGCGCAGCGACATCGCCACTTTTACCGGCGTGTTCTCACCACTCTTCCAGGTACCAAAATCCACTTCCGTCAGGATGCCGCGAAGCGTCACGACCAACGGGATTTCGGTGCCGTCTTCTTCCGACAACACGGCGCCCCGCACGGTGAGCGGAACACTGCTGCCCGCTTTGAGCCCAAAGCTTGTCAGTACGTCTTTGTCGAACTTGGACAGGGTGAAGTCTGTTTCAAGTTTCTCCATGCCCATGTCGACATCGATCGGGAGGTTCATCCCGCCGCCCCGGTATTCTTCGGTTTTCAGTTTCAGCTTGGGCAGGTTGAGTTCATCAATGACGCCGGCATAGCCTTTGCCATTGACGTACAGGTTCATTTCCCTGAGCGTGTCTTTGAACATCAGACGATCTCCTCAAGGTAGTCATTGACCAGGCTTGAGCGGAAGGTCACGTGCTCAGCCGGAAACGGGGGCGTGAAATCAAAGTCGAAGAAGACTTTGCCCTGGGAAATATTGGACGGGGTATTGAGCGCCGGATCAGCCCAGCATTCCCCGCCAATGATAGCGCCGATGGCTTTGAGGTCGCGAAGGTAGGCATTCACCCCTTCGGTGACATCTTCGAGATAGGTTTTGGTGATGTTACGGTCGACGGCCCAAAGGTGGGCCCGCAACAGGCTTTCATTGATCATGTCTGCCGTTCGCCGGACAGACAGGAACGCCCATTTGGGGTCACTTGAGCAGGTACGGTTACCCCACAGGCGAAAACCGGTTTTCTGGATCACGGTCGCCACCTCGTTTTCATTGAGGTAGTTGGCCCGGGCATTGGTATCACCTAGGGTAAAATCCACCGCCCGCTCGGTACCAATGATGCCGTAGATTTCCAGGTTCGACGGTGACCACCAAAAACCCCGGTCATTGTCAGAACGTGAAATCAGCCCTGCGACGCGCGGACTCATGGGCTCCACCTTTTCACTGGCTGTGGCCACATCAAACACCCGGGCTTTGGGATCCACAATGTAAACACGGGCGCTGCCGAAGTTTTGCCGGTAAGCAATCGCCGCCGCATCATTGGTACTCGGCCCATCGGCGATGATGACCGCACGCAAGCGCTCAGCAATACCCATTAACTCAGAGACCACCGCTTGCTGCTCACTGAATCCGGGCACAATCAGGATCCTTGGGGCAACACCTAACAGGGACTCGGCCGCGAGCAAGGCTTGCAGTCCTTCATAGTCACCGGTATCGGTGTTCACCCCGCCGAGGACATGGGCGAGTTGCTGGTTAGGATCGTCGTCCGTCTCCACTCGGATAACAACGACCATCGCGCCTGCCTGATCAAAAATGCCATCAATGGCGGAAGGGATAGAACCTGATGTGCCAAGCGGCGCTGCTTCAGAGCGGCGGCCTGCAATCAGGACCGGAGTATTTAAGGGAAAAAGCGTGGCGTCAGCATCCGGGGCGGTGCCCACTAAACCGATGACTGAGCTTTTGACGGTGCGGATAGGACGGGGTCCCCCATCCAGCTCGACCACTTCGACCCCGTGCAGAAACTGTCCGGGCATACGATATCCTCATAGGGCAAGAAATGCCCCGAGGATGCCGTGGGTATTGAGAGAGATTCAGGTGAAAAGGTGCAGGTTAGGTGCACCCTTTAAAGTTAAAACTGGCAGTGCCTATAACCTTTTCATCATGGCTGATCAGTGTGAATTCCATTTTCACATATTCTTTAAAGGTGCCGTTGTTGTTTTGACACATCATTGTATGAACTTGGGTAATACTCTCCTTAGGGAAGTGACTAGTAGCATGGTTCTCATTTGATTTAGCCATGATCTCCATGGTGAGCGGCTTGACCACCATTTCCATTGAAGCCACGCTCTCGTCATCTATCGTAAGCATTTTGTTAAAGTTTTCGACCACCGCATAGATGTTCTTTTGTTGTCCTATTCGCTCATACAACTCGCTTTTGTATTGCACTGCTACCTCATTAAAGTACCTGCGATGCAATGCTTTTACGTCATCAATCTTTGGCAAAATGTCTTTTGCCTCAGCCATTCTTTTGGTACAACCGACCAGTAGTTTTTTGACTTCGGAGGGTATGGGCTTTTTGCCTTCGTACACCATTTCATTAATTTCAGCAGTGTAAGTCGGAACACACTCTTTCGATAAAATCGCTGACCAATACGTTTGCATTTCTTCTTCTGTGAGGCGTTTTCTGAAGCTATCTGCGTACTTTTCTCTGAATGCGTCGGTGTAAACAAAGTCAGTGATCCAATCCTCAATGACAGAATTGTATTTGCGCTCTTCTCGAAGGCTTCTTCGGATGTCCTCCGCGATAAGGTCAATGTTGACCAATAAGCTTTGGTCGATAAATTGCCTGTATACATCTTGTTGTTTTGCCATGGTTGCAAATGACAACAATGTCATCCCAAAAGCACACAATCCAGTTTTCATTTTCATCTGCACATCCTTGCGCATGGGTTTCTAAACATGTTCGAATACTACGGGCATTCACTAAGAGAGACTGTGCTCTCTCCTACTCGTCTGTAATGCAAGTCAAACGCGATGTGTCGCACGGATATATAATCTTTAAAGGCCTCTTGAAATTGTTCACATACAACCTGCCTTAGACTTTCAGTATCGAGCTCGTAGACTTCACCGTCATCGAAAATATCATTAACTAAATAGCGATATTCTAATACCTGATACATGCCAATAATATCGACCCAATCGAAGCCTTCCTCTAGCGTTCTGGGTAGCGTTTTGTTTAACTTTTCCGCCGTATCGAAGATCAGTTTTTGCTGTTTTAGTCTTTCAACAAACTCTGGTAACGCCTTTTTTGTTGAAGTTCTGAACAACTCATTACTTTCTTTTGACCATTTAGTGCGTTTATCAAAGATATGATGGTACTTTTTGATTTTCTCAAGACACGCTTCAGTGGGCTCAAAGTCATTACTAATGAAAGGCTTTTTCTCAGAGAGCTTGCTCATTATCTCAGCCGTAAAAAGTGAGCTACAGTCTTTAGATAGGACGACGCTAGCAAGATATGTAACTTCTTTTTTCGTTAAATATTTCCGATAAATATCAGCTGAGACTTTCTTAAAATCTTCTGTGAAAAGAAGGTTTTTGACGAAGTGATCCACCACGGGCCAATATTTTTTTTGGTGCGGCTTCAGAGTCTTTTCAACATAGAAGTCAACAATTATTGGAGTGAACCTTGCAACAGTGTCATCCACATATTCGCGATACACATCCTTCTCTGCTGCAACTGCCACCAAAGACAGACACGCCAGCGTCATCGCACCTAACCAAGCTGTTATTTTCATCTGCACATCCTTGCGCGTAAGGTTATTGGGGAAAGTCTTGTGGGCCTAGGTTATCGACCGCCCAGACATAAAGGCCGGTGAGCGGCCATTTTGCCTCAACGAGTTGATCGCGAAAGACCTGCGTCACCTCTTTTTGGGTAAACGGTAGCGCCGCGCGGAACTGACAAAGGATGTCATGCACCAGACTCGCTTCCCACGTCCAGGGCTTACTGAACCTCAGCGTGCCGTCTGGCGTGCCTATCGTGCCCAACCCAAAGAGGTGCCATTTGGGGGAGCAGCCGTCCCAGGCATAACCGGTTTTGACTGTGATTTGACCGTGTTCAATTTTGGCCCACTCATTGTCAAACACGACACCATCAAAAATCGCGTGTTGGTAATAGAAAGGTGCTGAGAGGCGAAAACGCCAGACATGCATGGTCAACGTTCCTTTTCAAGCTCTTGAGCCACTACCGTAGCACGGGATTCGATGTCTTCGATGACGTTATCAATACCCTTTGTGAGAAAAGGCAACAAAACGTGGCCCTGCTCGACTTTGCCCAGAAAGCGCTCGGCCATTGCGAAGAACGGCGCGGCGGCGTTGTTGACCTCTTGAAGGTCTTTGGCCGTGTGCAGATTGATAACCAGTTGAGAGAAGCCATACAGCAGGAGTTGAACCCCATCTGCGGTGGTACCGAGCAGTGATTCCGCATCGCCGGCACGCGAGGCAATGGCCTCCCTTAACCGATGTACCTGGGCACGCGCCACCTCCTCTGCCGTGAGTCTTTTAACCTCTGCTTCAACCTCGCCTATGCCCGGAACAGGACCGTCGATAGAAAGGTTTCCCGGGTAGTGCTCAATCTTGTCATCATCAAGGATGAACGGACGTCCTTCAACCAGATTTGAAACTGCCAGTGATAATTGACTCATAACTCTGCTCCTTGCTCTTCTGGTAGGTTACCCACTTTTATCGCCAACAAGGACGAAGAACCATTGATATCCCCTATGTAGAGGGAAGCCGGCGCAACATTTTGCCAATACACATCCACAGCAATGACGTCACCCGCCTTAGCTGGTGTGACAAAAGTGGCACCAACAGTAAGATCTATGTTGGAATTCAGGTTATTTTTGTTAAAACCAAACACAACTCGGCGCTGCTCATCGGCCACCTTAACGCGGTACTTGTTCCATTGGTAACCGGTATTGACAGATGACCACTGGCGTATTGATGTAAAGATGGCATAGAGACCATCCTGGTTGACGGTCACTTTGATCGGAATAGGGATCCATAAATTGGCGGGTTTAGCTCCGAGATTAATGTTTTTTGAACCGGTATCGTACTGTTCAAAATAGAGCCCACCGCCTTCCTGAATGATGGTACCGGCCTTAAACGCGGCGACTTCTGCGTCAATCTCATCGACTTTGTTATCAACCACCTCCGTCAAACGGTCTGCAGCGGTCACAAGTCGGGCAATGTCTTCTTCGAGGGCCATAGTTACTCCTTAAGCTAAACGGTGAACAAGGTAGCGGCGCATGGTATTGATGGATGCCGTGGCTAGCCGAGCGAGCTCAGGGGCAAAAAGGATGTTCAGGTCTGCGCCTGTATCGACCACAGTGATGGAATCCGCCGGCGTACCGTTCAGTGACAGGTCAAAAGCCAGCAACAAATCAATCGTGGGCGATTTATACGCCAAAGCGCCTTCAGAGGCGGAATACACCGCGAGCAAGGAGCCGTCCTCCAGATAAAACCCCACTTCGCGCACCCAAAAGGCATGGTCCGTGTCATCAATCACATTGAGGTGCAGCTGATGAGTTCCTGCGCGCTTTCCACTGGCAATCGGGAGCCGGTGGACTTCGCTTTCAAGAGCTGTGCGGGTTTGGTCAGGCGCGTAAGCCCCCTCTCCCAATCCTACCTGGGTGATTTTGGCATCAAGCCCATCTTGCGTGGCATTAAACAAGGCTTGTAAGCCTGTTTCCGTCAGTGTCGGCACCAGTACGGTACTCATGGCATTCTTCTCTAGCGGGAAAGTAGACGGTATCGTGCGACGGCGAAGCGGCGGCGGTTCAGGTGCATTGCTGCACTTACCCCCAATGACACCGGACGCCATCCCACCGGCTGACAATCGCCCCGTTGTTTCGTGATCATCCGTTGAGACGGTATCACCAAGCCTATCCCCAGCGTCGCATCCAATCTGGCACCCACCAGAAAGTCAAAGTGGGCACGGACCGGTTTCACGCTCTCTACGGCCCGCCTGACCGACGCATATAGCGTCGGGTTCAGAAACACGGCATCACTGGTGTAGGGATTGGCGTTGGCCCAGGCAATAAACACAAACGTGTGGGGGGTTGATGATTGGATTCTGGCGAGCGCCACATCATCGGTATCTTGAAACCACTCCAGAAAGTCCACCGTGATGCCCAGTGCTGCGAGAGCCCGCCTGACCGCGCCCACGGTCCCCTTGTGACGGTGGATAGTGGCGGCCTGCTTGATGGTCTCGCGTTGAAGGGCTTCCGGCCACTGTGCATCCCAGTCTTCCACCGACAAGGACCAGGCGAGCCAGGGCAATAAATCTTTCGGGCAGGTATCAGGGTGCCAAAGCTGTCCGTTCGGTACCGGAATATCTCTGCAGAGACTTTGCTCGAGGGCCCGCTCTTCCCCTGAGGCATTGGGCGGTAGCAGCGATTTATTCATCGGTGACCTCCAGACTCAGCGTCTCGCACCAGGCCGCCTGATGACGGGCCACGACCAGATCGTCGGCCGGTGACAGTAACTGCACATTTTTGACGCCAGGCTGATGCAATGCGGCAAACAAGCCCGAGCGATTGATGTGGCGCCCAAGACGGTGTTCACGCGTGATGTATTCCCTCACGGCCTGCTCTGCCGCAGCCATGACAACCTGCAGGTCAGGCCCCTCGAAAAACGTCAGGCGGGCATGGACGGTATAAGTCACCACCTCAGCCCCCTGCACCGTGACCTTGTCAGTCAGCGGCCTCACGTCTTCATCATTCAGCGCGTCCGAGACGGTACCCAACAGCGCCAGCGAGGCCTCGCCCTGCCCTTCCTGTGACAGCACGGTCACCAACACCTCGCCCGGTGACGGGCTTTGCACATCGACGTCTTTCACCTGTCCCGAGGCCGACAGGGCGTGGTATTGGTAGGCACCGACAGGACCGGCGGTACTGAGTCCTTCCAGTGAGAGCGGAATGCGCACCCGGTAGATCTCGTCATCCTCATTGATGTCAGGAACCGGCGGGGACGCCTCCGGGTCGCCTTGCTGTATCACCCGGCGGGGCACATTGAACAAGGCGCCAAGGTGTTCGAGGTCGTTGTCTTTCGCATACGCCACCATCACGGCGCGCGCGGCATCGTTCACCCGCTGGCGAAGCAGCATTTCCCGATAGGCAGCGACTTCAAGAATTTTGTAGGCCGGGTCGGATTCGACCGTGGCGGAAAATGCCGGGGCGCGGCGTTTCAAGTCGGCCAGCATGTCCGTCAGAATCGCCTCATAATCGAGCGCCTCCACCACATTGGGGGAAGGCAGTTCGGCAAGGTTGATCACACTGCTCACAATACCAATCCTCTTAACGTGACCGGCCGCCCTTGGGGCAGATATTCCCCCGCTAGATCCAGTGTGACATGACCGGCACGTATATCCGTCACGGCGACCTGCAACAGCTTAAAACGGGGCTCCCAGCGCTCTATCGCTTCGGCGGTCGCCACATAGATTTCAGCGATGGTGGCGTCATTGAGCGGCGCATCGATGAGCTCGAACAGGCGCGACCCATAGTCCCGGCGCATCACCCGGGTCCCTATTGGCGTGGTGAGAATGTCTGTCAGGCTTTGCCTGAGGTGCGCAATGCCGGTCAGCGCTTTGCCATCATGGCGGCTCATTCCCTTCATTGCTGGGCACCCGGCTCAGACGTGTTGGCCTGGGTTTCCGGTGACCGGTGTCGGTGGCCGTTGTATATCACGCGGTCCGCCTGCATTGAGCGGGTTTTGTCCGAGATATCGCCGGTGGCGGTGATGTTCCCTTTGACGGTGACGTCCCCTTCCACGGTGATGCCCCCTTTGGCAATCAAGGTGGTGGTGGCCCCCGGTGGCAGCAGGATTGACAGTGCATGTATGGCACGGTCGTAACTCATGTCTGCCCCGTCAGCAAACTGCACACGTCTGACGGTTTCGCGCTGATCAGTGTGGGGATAGAGATTTTGGTAGATAGCCGGCAGCACCACGCCCAGTTCAGGCTCGCCACAGGGACTGAGTACCACCACCTGCTCGCCCACTTCGGGCGCCCAGAAACTGACGTCCGGTCCTGCCCGCTGGGTGACCCATGGCAGCCAGGTCGTGGTAAGAAAACCGGTGCTGACTTTGACGTGTCCGGTGTTGTAATCCACGTCGACCACCTGCCCGGTCATCAGGAGATTCGATAAACGGCGTTCAAGTTCGGCCAGCCGTTGGAGTATCAGTTCCGTCATGGCGTCACCTTGTCATAGGCCCCGGCCTTGCCATCCTGTTCCCGGTCATCGTTCAGATAGACTTCTGAGGGGAGCACGCCCCCTTGCCAGATGTCCTCTCCGATACGCAGGGTCTGGGACCAGGTCACCGCCCACAAGGCGACACCCTGTTTGTCTACCGAGCCGGAAAAGAGGTTCTCGGCGCTCACTTTCTCTGCACCGGTTAAGGCGGTCATGCCCCAGCGCTGGGTCGGAACCATGTCCAGTAAGGCTTCCACAATCGCGAGTGCCGCTTCGTCTTTGGGAAGTCGCCGTTTGTCGCCGGTCATCACGAACGCGGCCAGCCGGACGGTGATGTCCCGCTCCCCGGTCTGGACCTCGCCCGTATCCGGTACCGCCATCAGCGCGACGCGCACCGCAGGCAGACGCGTCACGATGCGTCGCAACTCGTCGAGGTTGAAGCGACCGGGGTGGCTATCGACCGCGGCAAGTGCCGGCAGCTTTGCCCTGATGGTGGTGATGATGGCCTGACGCAAGGCTGTCAGCCTCATGCGGCGTCCTCCAAGATGGCATCCGCCCAGGCATTGAGCGCCGCTTCGAGGGCAAAGAGGTCATCGTCATTGACCCCGAGAAAGGCCCGTTGGGGAATGCCGCGACGGCTGTCCCCGTATTGGTGGGTCGAGGCGTACACGAGATTACTCCCCACTTCTGCCCCGTCGTCCCTCACCACAGACACCAGAGAATCAATCAGGTGACCTTCGTTCTCGAGCAAGCGGTGATTGCCGTGACGGGTGGCGGCATAGCTGTCTGACCATGCCGGCCAGAGGTTCCCGTCAGGGCTACGTTTGTCGTCTTCCAGGCGTGACCGCGTCTGGCTTTCGACCAGATTCGCCAGGGCGCCCATGGCTTCTTGGGTGTCCACCTTGGTCAGGCGCAATAACACCCGGTTTAAGCGCTCAATGCCGCGCAGCTCCACCGCTGCGCCCACGGCCATCAGTAACGCTCCAAGCCGGCGCGGGAAAAAAGACGCTCGGCAGACGTGAACACCATGCCATCATCATTGGGGCTGCCGGGTTCGTCGTCCGTAGGGGCATCCAGACCGAGCTCCACCCGGCCTTTGGCAATGTTCTCGAGCCACTGGATAGCATCCTCGAAGCGCTGGCGTTTCTCCTCAGTCGCGCCGCCTGCATCGTCGGCGAGCCAGTACAGGGCAATGTCGACACACAAGCGGGTCAGCAGGTCCGGTACCTCCAGCAACGGCAATGAGTAGCGCGTCCCGAGGTAGGAATTCATCAGGCCCGTCGCATCATTCAGGCTGCGCTCGGCCACTTCCTCATCGAGGGTATCGTCTTCATCTTTGTCGGCCAGCGGGTACACGACGTCTTCGCCGTATCGCGCCAGCATGTCATCCACGGTTGCGTACATCACGCCTCCTTCAGCCGGTCTTGGTACCGGCGCCATGCGGTATCGCGCTGCGCCGCACTGATGTCTTTTTCCAACACGGCTTCAATGGCCTTCACTGAGGGCTTTTTGCTGTCGTCCAGCATGCCGATGACTTCAACGATGTCATCGATGAGTGGGTCCGGTGTCGCCGGCGTCTCGGGGAGCGGTTCGCCCACCACCAGACGCGGTTCATGGGCAATGGCCTCACGCTCTGCGTCCGTGAGCTCAGAGAGCGTGAGGGTTTTGCCCTCGTAGGGAAAGTAATGGCCGGCGCGGCGAAACCCCGGCGGCTGTTTGGCACGGACAAACCACGTGATGGGCATGACGGGCCTCCTTAGAAAAAAGCCCCCTTTCGGGGGCAAGGGTGCGGCTAGCGGTTAGAGAAAATCCGGAATGACCACCTTGAACTTGCCCCGGAGTTCATTCGAGACGGTGTTGCCGTCATCGGCAAAGAGTTCACGGGTCAGCAGCTGCGTGGCCTGCTTCTCCATCGAAACAGGGATAACCAGCATGTTCGGTTTGATGCCAAGCGGCCTTCCACCGTCGGCTTTGAAAGCGCGCATGGTGCTGTAGGCCTGCCAGAGCGTGTCGACGTTGAGCTCTGCTTTCACGCCATAGGCCATCTGCCAGAACCCAAAGCCCACGTTACAGCGAAGGTCGACACCGTAGCGGTAGAGTTTGCGCATGAAGACGTCTTCATCGTCTTCTTTGGTCATGGCCACGAACTTAGGTTTCTTGCGTTCCTGAAAGATGATGGGCTTGATGGCGCGGGTCGTGTCGAGCAGGTACCAGGCATCGCCGGCATAGTTTTCATCAACCAGCACGTTCGACACACTGATGTCGGTCCCCTGCCCGTCATGTTGGTCGTTCACCGGGTGGTCGGCATCAAAGAAGTTCTGGCCGTCATAGCAGGCGGTGGTGAAGCCGTCTTTTAGCATCGGGAAGACCAGCTCATCCGGAAAGGCAGATGTCGCACGTCCCATCTCCTGCATCATGGGGCTGTAGATACCGAGGTTGTCATCTTCGATGTCGGTGCGTTTGACGCCGACAGTCGATTCAAAGTCCTTGTTAAAAATCTGGTAGCCGTGTGCTTCCATGTCCTTGATGACCCTGTCACCTACCCACTCGCGAAACCCCGGCCATTGCCCGAGCCAGCCATAGGTGTTCGAGGCGGTGGTCGACTTGATGATGGTGGCGACTTCCTTGTATTGCGGGGTCGCCATCCCCAAACCGCCCTGATAGGACGACTTGAAGCCGGTGAACAGGCTTTTAATGAGTTGCGGGGTAATGATGGCCATTAATCAGTCTCCTTCGCGGCGGTATAGGCGTCTTCTTCAATGCCGAGCAGGCGACAGGCCACGCGGTCTTCTTCGGTCAGGGATGTCTGGTTGCGGGCCCTGTCATCCAGGCCGCTGTCATCGCCGATGGTGGGCGCGGTTTCGGCGTACTTTTCAAAACGCGCCAGCCCGCCCTCTTCCTTGCAACAGGCGCGGTGATAATCGACGGTCGCCGGCGTGATGACCCCGGCCTTGAGCGCCTTGTCCAGCGTCTCTTCAATCTGTTGGTTGAGCGCTTTTTCGCGCACCGCCTTCAATGCCGATTCGGCGTCCTGCGCGCGGTTTAACGCGGCATCGTGGTCAGCACGTGGCACGAACTTGTCTATCGATGGGTTCTGCGCCTGATTGAGCGCGGTGGCTTTGTCATCTTTGAGCTGGTTGATGGCCGACACGGCCTGCGCATCGGTCGCCTCAGGCGGCAACGCCAACGCGGTACAAATCGCCAGGGGTAATGGCATGGTGTCCTCTCTGTCGGTGGTCGTGCGCCGGTTGAGCGCGGTCAGGTGTAGGTTCGGCTGGTTGGTCAGCCCTGCCGAGTAAAGCTGGAGAATGCGTTTGGAATTGATGTCGAACGTGAAGACCGGAGACAGGTAGCGGTAGGCCTTCTGGTTCACAAGGTCACGCCCCGTGTCATTCCATTCGACCTGCCCCCAAATCGCTCCACCTTCACGCGCCTGAAGCGCCTTTATCCACCCCACCGCAGGCGCCGGCTCGCCGGCTTTGCCTTTGATTTCGGTGGCGTGTTCGATGTCGATGGGCAGGTCTGCGCCATTGGATGCAAAAGCCGCGACGATGGCGTCAGGGTCATCATTGACCCAGCTGCGCCCATCACGGCCGGTAATGGCAGTGCCCGCTGGGATAAACTCGGCCCACACAGACGCCCCACTCGCCGCGCTGTTGGCAGCAAGCGAAGAAAGTTCCGTGGTGAGAATCAGGGTTTCAGTTTTCATGCCCGCACGGTAGCGCGGGCAGTTTGAAGGGGATTAGGTGAAAAGGTTCAGTGGTGAAATCCAGTTAGAGAAGCGCAAAGTTAAAACGATGACTTTTCTGATTTTCTACCAGACGACCAGCTATCAACGTTTTCACACTGTAACGCATAGATAGAAATGCCGCTGGCCCTAAAATTGGCCCAAGTACCAAAAAGGCTGACCAACGAACATCTTCACTGCCAAACCAAAACTCCGGAAACAGTAAAGGTGAAACAAGCGAGATCGCAGAGAGTAAGTAAGCAATAAAACCGCCCCCAATCAGGATCGATCTGACTCTCGTATTTCTATAAAGCCACTTCAACTTTAGCGATGGGTTATCCGCGTTAAACGACTCAAAGTGGTTTCGAGATTCAATGTATTGATTCAGCTTACTCACAGGGTCTTTTAAGCTTAGAATATATTTTATCTCACTTAATTGCATTGCCGCCGAGCCAGCAATAGCTTGATACCCTTTCTCTTCAGCGAAGGGATGAATATTCCCCTCCTCACAATCTGATAGAAATTGTTTAGCAAAGCGATATTCCTCGCGAAGGTTGGATTTTTTTGATGTCGTAAATTGATAGTACTTCCAGCCAACACCAATCATTGCTGCGCCAACCCCCAGCAGCTTTAAGATTGTTTCAAATTCCATATTTTTACCTGTTTTAATTATTGAATACTTTGAAGAAACAGGGCTACTTCAAGCAGCCCTTTAGCTTATCAGCCCGCTGAACGGACTAGAAAACACCAAGTGTCATAGCCATAGTCTCGTGCATCCAAAAGCTTCGTGGAGTTTTTAACTCTGCGGTATCGGCAGAAAACCCATTTAAAGCCTTTTGGAGCTGCTTTTCTGTTACTCATAGTTTTACCTATCAACAATTTGGCAACTCAGTTGTTGGCAAACCCTTTGACTATCGCTATACTCAATTCGCCAAAACAAAGTATCGCTTGGGGTTTGTGGCTCGGTTGACGAGTTGCTTCACCAAAGCCAAAAATGTCCTCATTCCTCAGAATGGGGATTTTTTATCTCCGTAATACCGCTTCCAGGCGATGAGCGCCAATGAGCACATACGTATTCCAGTTTCCCTTTGCGCTTTCTTACATACGCGCATACTGGGACATCTTTTTCTTTACAGTTCATTTTTAAATCTCCTGATTTAGTGATGTAGTTGTTTAAAATTTCTGTAACTTTTTACGTTCTGTTGTTTTCAGCACCCCCTCGTTCATGTTTTTTTGTGAATGGCCCACTAAGAAAAATGCTCCTTAGAGCCAACCCTCGTTCATAATTTATTGTGAACATCTTTCTATTATAATGACCCTTAAGGGCCGATTCCGCTTCACGAAAAAATGTGAACACTAGGTTTTATTTTAGGGCTTTTCTCAAGCCCTAATTAAATCATAGCATTACAAGATATCTGCGTCAAGATTTTTTGTGAACGAGATTATCTATTTCTTTATCGGAAAATAGTAGTACTCAACACCACCAGACTCTGCAATACCTTCTTTACGCATCAGCAAACCAGAAGTGACCAACTCTTTTAGTTTGTTGCTTGCATTATTGATTTTAAGGTCCAGGGCTTCGGCGACATCAGACGCTGCAACCCACCCTTTATTCATCACATATTCATACAAAGCCTGCTGTGTACGCTTAGGCTCGGGCCCCAGTAAATGCCATGAGCCATTACACTCAGCATGTATAGGGAAAGGCAGCTTGTCCGCTCCAGCCCGGATATTGTCCAACAAGACTTCATTTGCAACATTAGTTACATAAAAACCTTTTTTACCAATCAAATCTTGTGCTTGTCTAAGAAAAGCTTCTCTAGGGAAAGATGCATCAATGCGCCTAACGCCTTCAAGGGAGATTTCGAAGATATCTACTTCTGTTTTACCAGAAATATATTTGGCGATTCCTTCAGCTACAAACTCACCATCCTCTACACCCCATCCGTCAACAGTTCCGTTGTCGTTAGGTTCGAAGTCCATGAAGTCTGCAAGTTTAAGACGAGAAATAATCTGTTTCATAGATTTTATTGAAGCAGATTCATCGTCATTTTGCAATACTGACATCACAATTCTGGCACTGAAAAGGTGAAAGAAATATGTGTTCCGGACATCTTTACGCACTCTCGAAACTCAGCACTGGCAAACTGGTTGTTTGTTGGCTTAAGATCCACCTCACACGATTCCAACCTAAGATGCAGCTTCCCCCTATAGGCAATCGCCATTTGAGCCATTCTGTGTAGTCCTGACCCTCTAACATCGCAGACACTGCTCAGGCCTCGGTTAAACACCTCAAGCAATAAGACATCATCTGAAGCGTGACTCATTGGATGATTTCGTCTGCTAAGGCCTTCTCTCAAACTGCGAAGCAATCCGATTCCGAAGTCAGCAATCACAATACAAATGGTTTGCGTTTTTGGGTAGTATTGCATGTAAACAAAGCCGTTTGATGTTGATTGGCTGTGCTGCCTGACGTTATCACAAAACTCACAAATAACTGTATTAATCCAAGTTGGAAAATCACTGTCAGCATTCAGACCAAGTTTCGTGCACATCACATTTGTTAACTGACTCGGGATAGGACGATTCTTTGCGCGATCATTTGGATCGACAGGCCTTATTTCTAGTAAGTTTTGGGAGTTACCTTTGTATATCAGTGAAGTGTCTTCTTGAGAGGTAGGCCGATTCGGAAATACAAGCATGTTTGGAGGTAATTGAGTCAAAAAACCGCATCTATTCATAAATGTAAAACAATTACATTTACCACCCAAGAACTGGAGAGTTAGCCGAACATCTTGCTTTACGAGACTGTGACATAGACAGAGCAACTTCACTAGCGCACTAGCCATAAAACTACAATTTGGCTCTATCTTGATAACAACATTTCTGTCCTCCCAAGGGCCAAAGTCACAAATTTTGGAGTTTCTAATCGCGTTTTCAAACTCATTCGAATCATAGAATCGATACAGGTTTCGAAAGTAAATTAACTGTGGCAATACTAAAGCCTATAATTTCATACAACAATGGAGGCATGATATTACTTTTCTGGGCCCCGACTCAATAGTGACTCGATCGACTTTATTGGGTTGTCCCAAACAGGTTTGCAACGCCCATAAATTTCCCCATCCAATCAACTTTTTCATCAAAAGCTCGTAAAGAGTATATCTAGAGCGCACTCTATCAATGTAGTGATTTTAATGCACCTAACAGCGAACCGATCAATCTATCTTTCCATTTCCGGATATCCTAATCACGAGTGAAATCACTATGAACAAAAAAACTGCCCTACTTCCAATCGTCTATATTGCTTGCCTTTTCTCTTTGCAGATTCATGCAAAGTCTTACAGCGAAGAGCACCAAAAGGTGCAGACACTGTTTCAGAGCGATGAAGAGAAAACGGCAAAGGATGCGGTGTGGACTGCCCCGGACATTTTCAAAGTTGGAGGCATTGATGATGGCTCACGCCGGGAGGGTTATGCGGAATACGTTTGTCTGACCCTTTACGATTACGGCTTCAAAGGTAAAAACGTTTGGGTGCAAATTATTGATTTCGATAGGCTTATCAAAGGAAATGATTGGGTAAAACTGGGCGAAAAGACTTGCCAGTGATGACATTAAGAAGAGCTCAAAACATCAGCTCTTCTTCTCAACTAGTGCAGCGATCTTCTCTAGCAGATTAGATTCCATTTGCTCTAGTTTGCTATCTAACGTTTCCTCTGTTCGAGCCAAAGCATCTGCAGTGCTTTTCAACGCTTCCTCTAGTCGGGAGTGCATTTCAATAACCGTATCATATCGATATGGCTCACCCTTTCTCTCAAGAAATTCATCAATCTTGATGGTGGCACCGAGCCTTTCAAGTATTTCTGTATTTAGGCTGTTATGTGCCTGTTCTGCTGAAGTTTTAACCTTCTTGTGCAGCTCCTCACCAATGCGAATTTTGAATTGCATGGTCTTTTCTTCAGTCATAAAACAATAAAACTCCATTGACAATGGAACCATGGCGGTTCTATTTTTACTAATGGAACCTATATGGTTCTACTTAGAACTTAGCAAAAAGGAACTGGTTATGACAGAAGATTACGTTCAAACCAAAATCCGTCTCGGCACTTCAAACCATAGTTGGCTGAAGGCAAGAGCAGCTAAAAATCGACGCTCAATTACTTCAGAAGTAAACGTTTTGATAGAGAAAATGCGGAAAGAGAAAAACAGCAATCATCAAATTTAGGTAGGTGAGCCCCAAGAGCGGCAACTCTTGAGGCCCTATGTCAACACCCTAGTACTAGTAGGAGAATCGACATGTCGACTCTAACAAACAACCACTTGGAAATCCAAAACGATATCAACCGTATGTTGGCACAGGCCAACGCCCTCATTGATACGCTCTGTGTCGATGACCAATACCGCACCATCGATACCGCCACCTTATCCAATGCCCTTTGGCTGTTAAGCGATCGCATCACTGACATCGATCATGCTTGCCAACAGCTGTTCAAGGAGGCCGCATGAACATCATCCCTTTCCAATTCCAGCAAGCCAATATTCGGGTGATTGAGCAGAATGGCGAGCCCTGGTTTATCGCAAAGGATGTGGCTGAACTTTTGGGGTATTCGAATACTTCAAAAGCCGTAAGTACCCATTGTAAATCAACAAATACCTGCCCTACCGAAATGGGAGGTCAGGTCCGTCATGTCCAGATCATCCCCGAACGCGATGTCTATCGCCTCATCATGCGCTCCAAACTACCCGAAGCTGAGAAGTTCGAAGACTGGGTGGTATCGGATGTTCTGCCCTCGATTCGAAAGACCGGCAGTTACAGCATCGCTGACCTCTCCCGCATGGATATCCTCAAGCTCGCCATACAGGCCGAGGAAGAGAAACTGAAGCTGCAAGCCCAAGTGGCAGAAGACCGCCCCAAGGTTGAGGCCTATCACCTCATCGCGGATAGCCAGGGTTCGCTCTGTATCACCGATGCCGCCAAGAACCTGCAGCTGCAGCCTAAAGCCCTCTTCGCTTGGCTGGCGGCGAATCGCTGGATATACAAACGCCCTGACGGGAAAAGCTGGATTGGCTATCAAGACAAGCTGCAACGGGGATTACTGGAGCATAAGGTGACAACGGTGAATCAGCGCACCGTTGAGCAAGTGCGTGTGACATCTAAGGGGTTGGTGGTGTTGGCTGAAAGGTTGGCGCCGGGGAGTTTAAGGATGATTGGAGATTCAGGGGCTCACTGATGTGAGCCCTTTGGGGGACAGGTTTTGGTAGAGAACTTCTAGATTTGGACAAACATGAGTTTTATCGCACTATCTATAAAGTATGAGTCGGGCCCCTATTGAGTGAATTTTTGTCAAGTAACTTACAATTTATCGAACTCTATATATCATAAAGTTTTTTTCATTAAGCTCTGTTTTTCTAACAAGTTTGCGGGATAAGAGATCTTGGCGTATAGCAGTAACAAAAACTCCAACAGCCTCATCTAACAACTCATAGTGAATATCTCTTTCTGACTCATTATTAAAAGAGCTCTTTTTTGATAGTTCTAAAAATTGATATGCTTTCTCAATTACGTCATCAGGACAGTAGAGCCAACATTTGTTAACTTCAGATAGAAACTGCGCTCTCAATTTACGAGCTTCAACCGGTTCAAAATTCTGCTGAAATCCCTCCAAACATTTCAGCAACTCCTTATAAGATTCTTCTTTACGGTTATATTGCTCCCAAACTCGCTTTCGCCATTCATTTACAAACCAAGCAATAATGGCCCCAAATAATGGAGCCGCAAACTTCCAAAACTCTATTGACAACACAATATTTCTCATAGAAAACTTCATTTAAAATTGGATGTAATTATTGAAATTTTTATATAAACTATACTTTATAGACTTCACACCTTAAAATTATAAGACTAGGTAAAATGGACAAATCCAAAAACTTCAAGTAAACGGACAAAACTCCACATCCAGGGCGTCCAATAAATCACTGCGAATAAACCATCAACTGCGATACCAGTGATAAGAAGGCCCAAAATAGTACGCCATGTCACAGCAAGTACTTTCTCTGAGTCGCTATTATTTGGATTTTTATATGCTGCTTTAGCCCAATAATAAGTGCACAACATCAATCCAGTAATAGCAATTATAGAGATAAAGAAGAATATTATCCTCCATCCCATAAGGGCAGGTTCAATCGAATCGTCGCCCAAAGAGTCAAGGAATACCATTGCTAATGCTACTATACTCGAAATACTACCAAATGCCGATAGAGTAGAAAGCTTATTACTTTTTACTTCGTCCCAAAAATTACCACTCACTTTTATATTTACCATTTAATATTTACATTTATAATTTTCGTTTGATTCTATCAAAAAATTAATTTACACTCAAATAGCATGCGGATTTATATTATGTTTAAGTATACTATCTAAACTATGAAAATCAACTCATGGTGAACAAACACGCTTCAATATTCACTATTAACTTTCCTATAAAATTCACTTATTTTAATGTAGGAACAGTGTGAGTAGATAAAGATTCAAGTTCTCTTTCTCGGTACTTATGCTCTGCTAACAACTTTTGTTTTTTCACTTTTGCATTCCACAAATTATAAAGATCTATAGTATCCCTAAATACTTCTGAGTTATCTGAATTTCTAATAGCTAGTATCATTGGCTTTGCCTCATTTACAACTTCAACGAAGTAACTACCTTGGCATTTAAAAGCAAATTCTTCATCAGCTAGACCTGACAAAACTACCTGCGCTATATGGTCGACTTCACATAAATAGTCGATAGATGCATTATAAGCTTCAATACTATCTTGAAATTTTTTCGTCCACGGCTCGTTCTGTATACTTTCATATAAAAACTCTTTCACTTCTATATTCGGTATTTCTATCTCTTCTAATTCAAATGCATCATCCATTTTACGTGAAAGCTCTGATAGTCTCAGAGATTTCGGATGAAACATCTCTAGCGTAAGTTGCATTGACTCACGCCTATATTTGGTATTTAAATCTCTTTTAAACAAATAAAGCTGAATTAACGCAATAGCAACACCAATTAAAGTTAATGGCCCTGATATGAAGTATAATATTTCTAAGTATTGCCTATTTTCTATGAGATATTCCAAAACTCAAGTATCCTTACTAACATAAAAAATGACATGGGATTACCCTCATGAGGATTAATAACCCAAAGCTACCGCCCTTCGCTTCTCGGCACGCAACACGCCATCACTGTCTAAAACTTTTGGCTGGAATGTACCACAAAGTGCATAAAATCAGATTTGATTTTGATCGCATGGGAGTTTGATTGGGGAGATTTTGTTCAAAAAAATTAGGTAGTTGAAGGTTGAGAGGGTTGAGAGGGTTGAGAGGGTTGAGCATACGCAACGCATAGTAAAAACTTCATGCGTTGCAAATCACTCTTAAACAGTTTGTTATAAGCCTAGTTCCGATAAAGTGTTACTATGTTTTGCTCTAGAAAACTAACAACATCACCTCGTGTTAAACCATTGGCTTCAACGCGCGGATCGGGACCAATTTCAGTAATTTCACCTTGCAACTCCCCTCCATCTACTTCGGTAATTTTTACTTTCACCTCTAGCTCTAGTTCATCTGCTCGAAGTTTAGCATACTCACCAACTTCAATAACACGATCCGTATTGACCGGAACTACACCAAAATATGTCATTGGACCATTTACATCATCCCACTGCATTTTTATTTCCTTATCGTTTGGGTAACTGTAATCGATATTTAAAATTCCATACCTGAAACCAAATATTTAACGTTAACCTGAGTGATTATCTCAACTTCTGGCAATACTTCTGGTGCAATGATTTGAACATCATCTTCAGAACATTTATGTTGTTTCGTAATTATTTTTTAGCACTTAATTTCCATCTAGCTTGATAATTTCCTTTGACTTAGAACTCCTTGTTAAGGTGTGAGGCACGCAATACGATGCTCCCGCATACCACCTTAAACACAAAGCACAACGCATAGAAAAATTCCAAGCGTTGCGGAATTATTCTTAAACAGATTATTATGAAGTTTTATAGTGGACGCCCACAGCCACCACAAACTTGGTGGCCACTAGAGCCAGAAGGCCCGGTAAAAAGACCTTTCTCTAAAGTATTACCAGATGGACCCGAAAAGAAGCCCTCATTCGTAACATCAAGCTTAGTAGACAAAATATGGCTCAATATTTCATCTTTCTCGGATTCTGAAAGATTCTTAAACCAATTGTCAAACGTTGTTTTATTAGACATTTATGTCTCCTTATCTACTGGTGTGTTACCACACAATTGGCAACTGCCTTTGGAAAAAATATATGGTGACGCGGAGCACACTGAACATACAACATTGCTATCACTAGGTTGAAGTTTCTTTAGCGTATATCGGTACGCTTCCTGCGTTACTGAGTCAGAGATATTAGAAATATTTTCTTGATCTCTTGCGTCTTGCTCCGCAACAAATTTATAGAACCATGTAACATCTAATCCACTGTTAGATATTAGTTCTTGAGCCTCATTCCCAATGGAAATGTTTGTACGTCTACCGATTAAGTATGCTTCTTTTCGTTGCTCAAATTTGAATATTAAGCTGCAGATAGAAAGGCATAGCAACACACCAGATGATATGTAAGATATACCATTCATTAATTGCTCATAATCTGTATCTTTAGCCCAAACCAAGGCAAGAGTTATTACAACGGGCACTAGAATGGTAAGCGCCGTAATAGCGGTGGTAACAAAAGATATTTTATTCAACTCTTGTCTATAAATATATTCCGCAGAAAGAGCATCAGTCCGAATTTGCAATAGTTTACTTTTTCTAGCATAGCCTTCAGCCAACTCATTGTCTTTCTTATTTTTTTTATCTTTCTTCGCCAAGGATCACTCCTTTATCAAAAATTGCATAACAGCTTATTAGCGGACAACCTGCCCATTCAGCCCAAAGCTACCGCCCTTCGCTTCTCGGCACGCAACACGCCATCACTGTCTAAAACTTTTGGCTGGAATGTACCACAAAGTGCATAAAACCAGATTTGATTTTGATCGCATGGAGGACCGATTGCTTATTGAGTGCGCAATCAATAAGCAGTTGTATTTATTGGGTAAATAAAACAGGAGTTAGCTATTTGCTGTTGTTATCTTTGCGGTGTAGGGGTTGGCTGCGCGGGGCAGCCGGAGAGACTTGAGAGCCCAAACACCAGAGCGTTGGCAGGAGAAAGGCGTGAGGGGCTCTCGCTGACGATTAGAGCGGATTTGGCGGGTGAAGGCCAACCAAGGCGCCCGCTTTACGTGTGATGCGTGGACACGATGTAAATGAGCGCTTTGTTATTCGGGAAGTTTGGGGGAGAGCTAACAGCCGAGCCGGCTTTTCATTGCATGGGGCATGGGCGAACGTGCGTTTATAAGTGTTGCCGCCGTAGTCGATTGTTATAAGAAGCTTAGATGCTTACTACTCTCTGACTTTACTGACAAACACTGAACCATCCATGAGTACGGCGACAGCAAAGTATTTTGAGCCACGGACATTAACCTTGTAGAACCAACGATCTCTATATTCACGGCTAGGGATATTATCCAGCGTGATCGAATCGATGCCCCAAGCCTCCTCACCAAAGTAATCACTATAGACTTCTATTGACCATTGAGCAGCCTGTGAAATTGATACAGGAGGAGAATCTTTGAAGATATCAAAAACTGGTGACTGACTTACGATAGTTGCTGGTGCTTCGAGGATATAAGTACGAGTTGTTCCATTTTCAGTTACTGAAGATTCTAGGAGAGGAACTGTTTTGCAAAGAGCACTGAGCGGAATCATAGCAAAGAGAAAAATGAACACTTTAGCCAAAACCTAACTCCTTATAACGCCGCAATAACGGGCGTTTACCAAGCTGCCCAAAACTGCTTTAATCCCTTGTATTCACGACACTTTGAAAGGCTGCCGCAGTGACAAAGCGTCCACGTTTATCGCCTTGTTATCTTAAAATTTCTTATACCGAGCAACAAATCTGTTACTCGCTTTACTTTTTTTCAGATAGAGAAAAGTAAAGAATAAGTACATGACCAAAGGGAATACGACATAGTTTTCTAGAGCTGAGCCTTGCAGCGAGAGCCTAATAGTAATAAGGAGGGATAAACAAGCTGAGTTTATAAGTATGACTTTCCTGGCCCATAAATCCCTCCATACGAATGACAAAAACTCCGCTTCTGAAATTGCAGCGACTACTAGTGAAACCAGCCATAAACCGAAGTATATCGCTTGCCCGTTGTAAAAGAATAAGATAATAAAGCTGGGCGCAATAAGAAAGAAGACTGCTTTCGATTCGATATATTTTTTTCGTTCTTTAAATCTAAATTCTTCGGGGTGTTTTCTAGCTAGAATTTCATCTGGGTTCGCATATGCCGAGCAGCCGCATTTTACACAAGAATCAGTGCCAGACCTGTTAACGTGTTGGCATTGGTTACAAACCCAATTGTATTTGATCACCATATTCACCTATGCGATAAGAAATAACGTCGCAATAACGGGCGCTTATCAAACCGCCCAAAACCGCTTTAATCCATTGTATTCACAACACTTTGAAAAGCTGCCGCAGTGACAAAGCGTCCCGTTGATTGCCTTTGTTATACATTTTTCAGCAGATCAACCAATCTGGTTACTTGTACTTCACCTAATCGCCTGCTTCCCGACATAAAATACCCTTTTGTCCCTACCTGCAATTTTTGTATATGAACCTTTTCACGCATTTCAGGAACAAGTACCCACATGGAAGCAAGCCCTCTTGAAGGTATTGGCACGCCTTCTGGAATAGGCATTCCGTTTTGATCCAAGAACTCGGGATGAATCATGTAAATACCAGACTTCTCGACATTGTCCTCAGCATAAGCGAAGTCACAGCGCATATGTTGGGAAGGTGATTGCAAGCCGCCTTCACTTGGAGGATACAAACGATAGGAGACTTCGAAGTCTTGTTTGTGGCCGCGGATTTCTTCGTAACTCTTCATAGTGTATAACGTTGCCATAAACGGCGAGCGCGTTTTTTGCGAGTCCAGCCCCCGAAGGGGGGCGATGTTTAATGGCCTTGTTATGCGTTACTCGCTAGGCCTCATGTAAGACTCGAAGTTTTCGATGTAATCATCTAGATTTTCTTCGAGCATTTTCCGGTACTCAGTGACAAAGTAGTCCAGAGTTTCCTGTTTGGATGCAGCCATTTCCTCGCCATTATCCCAACCGCACGCACTAATCCATGCATTGAAGCGAGCCGTAGCATACATATTTGATGCACTCACTTTACCAAAAGTGGCCGTTTCACTTATCTGATCATTGGACAAATGAATATGCGCATCAGCACGCTCATAAAATTCGTCATCTATTTCTTGCACGGAATCTCCTTTGATGCATAACGTCAGCATAACGTCGCAATAATGGGCGCTTATCAAACCGCCCAAAACTGCTTTAATCCTTTGTATTCACTACACTTTGAAAAACTGCCGCAGTGACAAAGCGTCCACGTTTATTGCCTTGTTATAGCCTCGCAGCCTCCCAAGCATCTAATGAATAGTCCATCAAAAATGGAAGGCCGACAAACAGAATAAAAAGTGCATTGTGCTTTAACATTTTTCTCCTGTACAAATCCCCTTTGTCATTATGTTGGCCTTTGAAAAATATCAGGAACGGTACAATGAGAAGAAATGGAATGTGTTTTTTATTAAGCTCATGGAGCATTTTGTTGTAGTAATTCCAACCTTTGAAGAAATGAATAACCGCAGTCAGGACACACGCCAGAAAGACGATAGGTTTCAATAATTCAAGCAAAGGAATCTCCTTACTTTTTCAAAGCTATAACGTAGTGCTCTGGGGCATACCGAAGCGCAGCGTTGGTTTGTCCCTAGCAGCACCTTGTTATGCCTTAGTATCCCTCGAACCACGGCACCGCCATTACTGGGGCTACCTGTTCTTTTACAGGCTCAAGTGAAACTAGATAGTGAGGTGTTTTTTGATTAAATACCTCATCTGATTCAGCTTGATCAGTGTGAAACAGCTGAGTCACAGTAACCTTATAGCTTCCCGGCTGCACCTCTATAACCTTTTCTATTTCATGCGCTTCGGGGAGCGTAACATCTTCAAATTGGGCGGCCATCGTTAAGCTTTCGTACGTTGTTAGAAGTATTTTACTATTGGTTTTAAAGCCAGATACAAATGAGCGATACCCAGCATCCTTCGATGGACCAATAGTCAATTTTATAATCCAATTTCCGTAGCTACAGCCCCATGAAATTAGAGATCCATTCTTGTTTTGATTGATGAAGTGTTTCTTTAAACCTTCAATCGCCCAATCTTCAGTTACGAAACCAACATATTTTTCAGGATCGAGTATTGCCAAACAGCCATAATCTGCTGGAACTATAAATACGTACTCAGTCATCGATTCCTCATGAGGCATAACAGTGTATTCAACCCCAAAATGGGGCGATTAAACACCCCACTTTGTCCAATAACAACAGTACGCCTAAATATGAATTTTTGTAACGTACTAATTTAAAACCACTTTATCCGACCTTTAAAATCGGCATTTGGAGAAACACCCCAAAACGGCTTGCTACGGTATTATGAGACATCTTTGATTAAACTGTTTGTATTAACAGTGAAAATTCTACTCAGATGACAGAAGCGGTTGCCTATCTGCACCGTTTTCCTTTGGTGGGTTTGTTGAGAGAGCAAATCTGAAAGGTGTAGGAAGGTTTGGAGAAAGCGGGGGTGACTTCCCCCAATGGCACAAACATCGGTGTTAACGGCGAATCGGCACGACATTGTCACTGCCGCCGCCCAACTCCATCATCACTTCTATGGGTGCTGACGCTGATAGTGACTCCCACATCATGCCGGCTTGTCGGTCACTTAAATATGGTGTGAGCTCTAACAACAATTTACCAAAAGCCAGATAGTCAATCTGTTCACCTTTACGCTTTTCCTTGTCTAACAAATCAAGAGCTTCAATCTCAGTCATGGCGTTTCCTCTCTCGACCCTCAATGGCCTTTTCAATCAGTGCATCAAAATATATTGCGGCATCTGGGTCAAACTCCGCAAACGCTTCACGGTTAAATAGCCAAGCGCAGAAATGCTCTGCGTGATACTCGTAATATTCGCGGTATTCAATATTGTGCCGTCCGTACTTAGATAAGAACCGCTTCGCCAAATGCTCTGCACGCTCACCACCCGCCCAATAGTGAACCTGATGGCCAAGTTCATGTACCCAAGTAGCCACCAATTCAGCCTCGGGCGATGCGCCATCAGCAATGCTCCATAAGCTGGGAGCATCATTGGCACCTCTGCGCTGAGCGGCTGTTGCAACCGCATCTTTAAGCTCTTGTGCCACCTCTGGGGCTTTGGCCTTTGAAAAACGTACCTTGCTGTTTCCCTTCACTACCACATGGTTAAACGACGCCGATGTAAATCCCCCCACTCGGGCAGGATTGCGGATAGTGTAATTATACCGCCCATAGCGCTCCTGTTCGTCATCCAGGTACCCGATGACGCGGTCACGGATAAGGCTGGCGCCCCGGTTTCGTTCCCCCATCTCCGCTTGTTTGATGATAAGGGTTTTCATGCCTTTGGTGTGGGTGAAGGTCCGCAATTTGTCTATCCGTTCAGTGGCACCCGGGATGGCCTCCAAAATCCGGTTAATGTCTTCGCCGTCGATGTTTTTGAGGGTCGACAGGGCACTCGGGACCACTTGCCGGGGTAAAGGCGCCGGTTTATCCGCGGTACCGACGGTCTGTTCAAAGGCCTTGTCTTTCTCCTTATCCCTGCGCTGGCGTTCACTCGCCCTCGCCTTACCCGGGTTATGGTCCCAACCCGGATCTACCCCTTCCGGCACCTCCATCACTTCCCCGGTGCGTTTGTGGGTCCAGGTGGTATGGCGAAGCTCAGGGGAGTCAGAGATACCGCGCTTTTTGGCTTCATCAGCCGTCAGCTGCCGCACGCGACACCGGCAGCCAAACCCATTGGGCGGCATGTGCGTGTCCCAGAACGGGTCATCCACCGGCAAAACCAACCCTTCCCATTGCACGTGGTCCTCACGGTGTTCTTTAGACGGGCCCAACCCATAACGCAGGTAAGGCAGCACGGCTTTGTGGCTGTCAATACGGGCCCATTGTCCGGCCGCGCGCGAGGTTCGAAGGTTGGTGTCGTAGATGAGTTTGAGACGGCGTGGCGTGCCGAGCTCCGCCACAGCGCCATCCGGCATGCGCGCCCTGCCCAGCCAGCCGCGTTTGGCCAGCTTCGGCTCAAGCTCTGCCTTAAAACGTTCAAGGGTTTTTCCCTGGGCCAGCGCGACCGTGACCGCTTCGTGGATATCCATCAGCAGGTCCTGTGTCATGGCTTTCGCGGCGGTGAACGCGCGGGCATGCTCCTCTTTCCACACCTCATCCCAATGCCAGGCAACCGCATACCCTTTACTACTCAGATACGCCAGGGCTTCTTCAGGGACTGGTGGTGTGGCTGGGACAATCATTCGTCCCCTTCCCGGCCCTCCCCAAAGGCCATGAGGCCTGCGTTGGCAAGGCTATGGGTCAGTAAGGTCGGGTCGGCGTTTGACAGCAGTTGGGGCAGCAGCGCCAGCACCTCTTCATAGCTGTTGGCACTTTTCACCGCCTCAAGGATGGGGTCCGTAATGCGCTGCGCGCCCTCCCAGTCATCCAGCATCACTTGGGCTATCTGGTCGATGTCATCCGGCGTAGCACGGTTCAAGGCTTTGCGGTGGTTCTCTGCCTGCTCCGTTTCGTCAGGTTTCGTTGGCTCAGGCTCAGGGGCGGCAGGCACACCCAACAAATCGGCATCACTGGCAGGCTCGGACAGGCCCAACTTGGCACGTACTTCCTGCGCCGAGACTTTGAGCCCCAGCGGCACCAGCTTTTCGAGGTTGGTGGCCAGCGCGTCAATGTCTTCCTTTTCAGGGATGGCGATGACGACCTTGGGGTACACCTTCTGGGGACCAAAGTTGAGGTCAATGAACGGCCGGATAAGGTCACGGTTCAGGGTATTCGACAGCTGACGCGCATCCGCTTCAATGAGGTCTTGCCTTACCGCATCCTGCGCATCCTCGTTCCCCAGCTTGCCGGGGGTGCCTTCGGTGGTGGCGGTCTGTCCGAGCACCGCCTTGGAGACCTGCCGGTCTATCCATTCCACCAAACGGGCAAACACGTCAGACGCCCCGGAGGCCTGCGCAATTTGCTCAAACTCAATCACCATTGAATCAGGCAAGATGGCTGCCGCGTCGGATCCAATGTTGGCCACGGCCGATTTGAGTACCGCTTTGTCCTCCTCGTTTGCCCCGGGCCCGTATTTCCCGAGGCGAAGCGGAATGCCATAGATTTCCAGAAAACCCAGCCAGTCTTTAAGTCCATACATCTTGCAGACATAGGAAAACGCCACCAGACGGGCCAACCCGCCGCGCAGCAGCAGGCCTGATTTCATCCGCGGTTTGTGAATGACAAACTTGTACGGCGGCAGCACGATGCCATCCACCGGGTCCCGTTCATCCTGCAGGCGCAGTTCATCAGGGCGTTTTTGGTTGAACTGGAAGTAACGCGGGTCACGCCACAGGTAAGCACTGGGTGTCCATTGCCGCCCGCTGCGGTCCCACATGATTTCATTGACGCTGAAGCCTTTGCCCAGCGCATCGAGTGCATTGTCGACCAACTCCCCGAACTGGGGCGCCTCGGTCATCGCCCTCACGGCATCCGCGAGTTTTTCCGCGTGGCTGTCCTCGCCGCCGGCCTCGATGTTGACCGGCAACCCCGCGACAGCAAGCTTTCGGGTCCGCATCACGCTCGAGTAATGCGGATCGCGCTCCTCCATCTCTTCGGCAAGCGTTAAATAGGCCTCCAAATCCCCTTCCGATGCCGCCTGTAAAATCGCTGCCAGACGGCTGGGTGTCAGGCCACTGGCTGCGGAGCCACTGCCCCAAGGGTTTCGGATGGCCGTTGGGCCGGCAATCTCCCGGGTCAATGTCTGGGTCTTCACCATACGCCCTCCCGCTTAAAGCTGTTGCCACCGCCGCTCACGCGCTGGTAGTCGTAGTGCTCCACACTGTTCCCCGCCCAGCGAAGAAACTGGCTGGTGCTGTCCACCTGGTCAAAGGTGTCACTCAACGGGCAGCTGAACAGCTCCCGCTCATAGTCAGGCAGCCACTCAGCCTCCTCGGGAAAGAACACGGTACCGGCCTCAAACTTGGGGGATTCTGAGGAGAGGCGGATGATTTTGTCGTTTTCAGGCTCGATCGGGATCACCGGCAAACGCGTCTCTGCACGCAAGTCCTGGATCAATTGCTGCCCACTGGCCTTGTCCTCAATCAGTACCGCATGGGGCGGGTATTTGCGGGCAATGCTTTTCGCCATCGACCGCAACGCCGGGTACTCCACCCGGTCCCGCCACACGTACAGCAGGTAAAACGCCAGTTTGGTCTCCGCCCAGACGGTACAGACCGACGGGTCATTGATTTCCTTGGCCTTGTTGGCCGTGTCCCAACTGTGCACGATACGGATGGGATGCGCCGGCGGTACCCGGTAGCGTTTCACCCAGGCACGTTTGATGATGCCGCCTTCCGACGGGGCAGGACGCTGCTGGTATAAAGCTTCCCAGTTACGGGTCCCCTGTGAGCGTTTTTCCTGACGCCAGAACGTGGGGGAAAACCAGTCGGTCCAGAGAAACTCGCCGCGGTCACGCCCCAGCGGGTCATCGTCGCGCTCACACTCTGCCTGCAGGGAAATGACATACCACTGCTCGCCATCCTGCGCTTCAATCCATTCGGATTGGCCGCTGTAGTTTTTGGGCAGAATACGGCCCACAGGGTCATCTTCGTGCCAGCGGGTCAATATCCAGATGATGAAACCGTTGGGCTTGAGACGGGTACGCAAATCGGATTTGTAGGCTTCCCAGGTCTTGTCCCTGATGACCTCACTGTCGGCCTGCTCCCGCCCTTTGATGGGGTCATCGTTAATCAGGCCATCGGCGCGGTTACCCGTGATGCCCGACAACACCCCGCCGGCCATGTAACCGGCTTGGTTGGTGAGTGACCAGGCTTCTACGGCCTTGTTGTCCGGGGTCAGGGCACTGCCAAAGATCTGTTCGTACTCGGGGCTTTTGCAGATTTGGCGGCACTTTCGGGAGAACTTCCACGCCAGATTGGAGGCGTAGGAGGTTGAGATGATTTGCTTGCCCGGGTTCTTGCCCATGTACCAGGTGGGAAATACCACGCTGCCGTAGGTGGACTTGGCAGAGCCCGGGGGCATAAAAACCATCAGGCGCTTGATGTCCCCCGCTTCCACCCTCTCAAGCGCCTCGTTGATTAACTGGTGGTGACGGGCCGGGACCACGGTGTCCGGGTAGAACTCGTCACAGTCGTCCTCGTCATTGAGCGGGGCCCCGGGAATGATGATGCTGCGGCAATAGGCATCGAGGGAATAACGTGCCCTCAATGCCCGCTTTTTCTCCAACAGGGAAAGCAGTTCCCGCTTGTTGGCCGCGCCACTCATAGCTTCTTGCTGAGCTCCGCAATCCGGGCATCCAGTTCGGTTTCCGTCATGTCATCGTCTTTGCGGTTCGGGTCATCGAGCCCACGGATACGGCGGATGATGTCGATGTTGGTGCGGTTGGTGTCGGTCAGCAACTTGAGGTTTTTGGCATCCAGCATCAGCATGCGGATGGAGCGCTCGTCCATTTTGATGGTGCGCAGGGTTTTGTTGACCAGCTGCAGCGCAAGACGGGCGTTCTGTAGCCCCATGTCCATGTCACGGATGTCTTCGTCAGCCGCTTCCATGATGGCTTCCGCCACCGCTTTGGGTTGACCGACAATGTCCGGCTCTGCCTTCCCGGCAAAGTGCGCTTTGACCCGTTCACGCTTGATGGTGGCGCCATCACGCACCCAGCCATATTTCTTGGCCCGGCGGCGGATAGACGCTTCAGAGACACCGAACCGGTCACCGATTTTGCGGTTCGATTCGATGCCTTTGCGAAATTCGGTTTCAATGGAGAGCCAATCAATCGGTGTCATCGTGGCGCTCCCGTTTCTGCAGTTTGAGGGCCTCGCGCTTGTACCAGAGGTTGGTGGCAAGCGTTGCCAAACCAATCAGCAACCCGCCCAATGCCACCCACTCATTGATGGTGAGCCCGGCAATCACGGTGACCGCTGAGGCGCCATAGTTGATGCCCACATTGAGCTTTTCCATCACGCTCGCTCTCCGGGTAACAGGTTTTTGACCGACGGCATGACCTTTTCCACGCTGCGGCCAACGACATAACCGCCCAAGCCTATCTGCAGGAGCGTCCACGCCTGTGGGGCCAGCCGGAACGCCAATACCCCGAAGCTGTCAGCAATGACCAGCCCCAGAAAAGACAACATGGTGATAGGCCGCCAGGAGCGCTGCAGCCAGCTTTCCCCTTGCGCTTCCGCGGTGATGACCTGCGTTTTGGCCTCCATCAAGCGGGCTTCATAGTCCATCACCTGGGTCGCGAGGGTCATCTGCATCTCAAACATCTTGGCTTTGATGGCCAGACGCTCTTCATCACTGGTGTGAAGCTCATCAATGAGGTTGGTCACCGGCGCAACGAGCCCGGACAAAAGGTTCCACACAGACATCAGTGCACCTCCAGCGGATAGGCGTGCCAGGGCAGTTGGAAATGCGGGCCATCGGGGAAGCGGACCCAATCGCCGCCCCACTCCAGTGGGATGCCCAGCTCATTGGCGGCGGTTTTCATGGCGTCAGCGATACGGTGATAGAGCGGCCAGTCCCAGCGGAGCTCATCCCCCACCCATGCCCCCAAATCCACGGCATGACCCGTGAGGTGACGGCTTCGCAGGGTCTGTGAGGCCCCTTGCTGGACCAATTGACGTTGACGGCGGGTTGAGCGCAGCCCTTCCAGCACGGTGAAATCGATATCACTGAGGGTTATCGCGTGTTTGACTATCTGAACAAGATGAGGGTGCAGCCCTTCGAGGCGGTGACGTGAGCGGCTGCCCAACCGAAAGCTCATGATTATTAGGCCCTATTCATTGAACTATAGGGCCTAGATTGGGCGGTTTACTGATTTGTGTTCAGGTGAAATGCTACAGTTTTTGAGCGCTATTTAGCGGTTAATTGCGGGGACATGTGATAATCGTAAACACACCTTGCTGCCAAGAAGTAAATCGCGAGGAACGTCAATCCAAAACTGCCAGCTGTCCCCGTTGAATAGTACGAATAACCCATGTCAATGGCATGAAGAAAGAACAGTGCCGCGGCAGCCCAAAGCCTTTTTTTGATGAGGAAGACCCCCAATACAACCTTCACTAGGTTGACCGCATGAATGATGATGTCAATGCCCTGTAAACCTTGCGGTGCCTCAAGCCTGTCCACGGCCGCCGGAAACAGAAAAAGCATGCCTGAAGCAAAAACCGAGCTGACAATACAAAGCCAACCCACAATCGTTGGGACTTTGTTCCAGAAAGAATTTGGTTTTTCGGCTGATGGGATATTTGGTGGCATATTCACAGGCTTACTCCTTGAAGCATTAATCATCATAGTAATACCCTATCTCCTAAAGACTAATCTGCCAAACACCCTGTAAAGAAAATTAGCCCCTCACAATATTCATCACATGCCGCCGGGATATCCCGTACTCCCTCGCGAGGATATCGGCCCGGTTCCCCTCCCCCGGTGGCATGCTGTGGTAGGCATCGCGGATAAGCGCATCCCGGACATGGCGGTAAAGCACCTTGCTCGGCACATCAAACGTGTCCCCGCCGTAGTAATAACTGAGCTTTTCCGCCGTCTCCCGCCCCAGTATCAGCACCAGAGGATGGTCGGGTTTCAGCATCTGGGGCACGTACACCCTCGCCCCGCCCATGGCCTGCCCCAGTCTTACCGCAGCGGCGGCCCCAATCACTTCCGCAATTTCATGTAACACACTCATGGAACGATCCTTTTTGTTACGTTATTCGGTCACTTAACGCGACTTAACGACGGTGCTCGCGTATCGGATAATCGCTTATAAATCTGCAAGATAGCGTCGATAGCCTCACCAGATTGGATCAACCGACGATCACATCGGTATACCGTCCAACCCCGTTTCATCGCCTCGGAATATTTGGTCATGTCCTGCTCAAAGCCCTTGCCGCGGGTATGCCTTCCCCCCGTCCATCCCCCGCCTTCGACTTCCACCGCCAACCCCAAGGCAGGCCAGGCGAAATCAAACCGCCAGCGACGGGTCGGGTGAAAGCGGTATTCACGCTCTGGCTCTGGCAGCCCAAGGGCAGTCAGTTGGAAAGCCAGCTCAGCTTCAAGGGCGCTCATGGTCATCCTCTTTTTTCGGCAGCCCCAGTTTTTTGCGAAGCTCAGCCACAGCAGACACTCCGGCTTCTGTGCCCATCGGTTTGCTCACCGAGGCCGGCGGCAAAGCCTTGGGGAGCTCGAATGACAAGTCCTCTCCCCTGAGCACACGCTGATAGACCTTCATGTAGGTCGATTGAAACTTGGGGTACATCTCAGCTTCAGGTTTTGAGCGAAGATCAAATACGCCTGTGTCCCGGGTGGCGACAAAAATCGCAGGGTGCGTCCACTTTGCTTCGCTGATGGAGTGAGCCTTTCTGCACGCTTCGAGATAGGCATCCCTCACGGACGGCAACCCCAAATCTTCAAGTGTTGGCTGACACCATTGAATGAACATTCCAACACTTGGAAAGTACGCATGGTTTTGGCACCGCGCGACTTTGAGTCCATATCGAATCTGGTCTTCCCGATAAAGTTCATTTTCGATAAATGCCTTTGACCAGGTTTTCTTGGCCAGCTGTTCGTCCATGTCTGTCGGTAGCGCTGAACGCCAAGCAGGAAAAATGCTTTTCAGTTCGGCAAACAGGTAATTCACTATCCTCGCTGCCAGCGCATCTAACTCGGCATTGGAAGGGCCTTTTTGAGTCCCGTGTGGAGGCTCGTTGCCAATGGCATTCTTGAGCAGTTGCTGTGTCGATTTCATCACTCACCTCCTACCAGCCGAGGTTTTGCGCCCAGCTGATATCGTCGTCGTAAAGCAATCCATCGGTGGTTTTGGTGTTTCGGGGTAACGGCGTGAGCCAATGCCGCTGCCGAATGAACTTGGTGATACCTGGAATGTATTTCCCGTAGCCATCAGTTCGCCAGTCCTTGTCTGATGCTGACGCTTCGGTGAGCCACGCCAAGGCTTTCTGGGCATCAAGCTCCGTGAGGTTTTCTGATTTCCAAGCTTTCCACGCATAGGTGTCGGTGCCTCCCTTTCGGTGGGCAGGATACTTATCGAAGAAACTTCGAAAGGCGGGAGGTTTTTGTGTCACGCGCGCAGGCGCGTTTTTACTGTCTTTTGTAATAGTGTTTTTTGTAATAGTGTCTTGTCTATTGTGGGAGTCAAAACTGACTTTTTCAGGAGTCAGAACTGACTTTTTTGAGAGTCGGTTTTGACTTTTTGACGAGTCAGAACTGACTCTTTTCAAAGGAGTCAGTTTTGACTCTTTTACGAGTCGATTCTGACTTTTTTCCTTTTCAGACTGTCCGACCCAATCCCATTCATCCGTATCTGGATTGATGCCAATTTTACGGCCCTTGGTAATCAAGATTTTTCGCCTAACCAGCTCCATTTTTACTTTGCTGATGTTGGTAATATCTATGCCTGTCAGCTCAGCCAGTTGGTCACGACAAATCCAGTCCATGGCTTTATTGAACCCATAGGTTTTCATCATGACGGCATGGACCAGCCGGCTTTCGCGGTTGGACAAATGCACGCGGCACAATGCCAACCCCAATTGATTCGCCACCCGGTAAAACCCGTCATCCGGGCTGGCAGTGCGGTGAAAAGCGACGACCTCAGCCATGGGACACTCTCCTCAGTGGCTCCACCACAATCGCTTTGCGCAAGGTTTCCAAGGCTTTGATGGCCTCATCCACTTCCTGCTGGCACTTCTCGCGCTCACGCAGGGAAAACACCCCGTCTTCCAGCGCATCCTGGATCACTTTCACAACATCACCGTGCTCGGCCGTGGCTTTCAGGACAGACTCCAACAAGGAACCGGTGCGTTGGTCTTCGGCTTTGTGCAGATCGAGCTCCGTGGTCATCGCTTCAAGGATGCGGTAGTTACCGGTGATGAGCTGGACAGCCAGGGCTTCTCGTAATGACAGCTTGTGGGAGTCGGATTGTGGATTGGCTTTGTTGATAAGGACCTGATGAGACATACCCAGTTGCTGGGCGATGTGTCTGGCAGGGATGGGCGAATCGTGGACCGTGCTATAAACGGCCGTATCGAGATGGTCCATAGGTTTATCCCTTCTTCGGTTAAACGTTCACAGCGGGCTCAGGGTGCAGTACCTTTTTGTAGAGCGTGGGGTCATAGACGAGCGCGCCTTGGGTGAGGTATTCGAGTCGCAGGGCTTGTTTTTCGGGAATGATATCGCCCCAACGGGAGACGGCCGCCTGGCTGATCCTGAGTGTGTCTGCAATCAGGCGCTGACGACCGAAGTGGTTGATGACATCTTGCTTGAGCATAACCGCCTCCAGTTATGGATTAACGAGGATTTGGTTATTAAATTTAACCACGATAAACGGTATGTCAACCCGAATAAAGGTTGAATTAACTTAACTTTGGTTATAAGTTTAACCATATGAGTACGTTAGCGAACAAAATTAAAGAAAGAATGCATGCCTTGGACATCAACCAACGGGAGTTGTCCGAGCGGATAGGTATTTCCCAGGTAGCCGTGCACAAACTGGTGAGCGGGAAAACCAAGCAGACATCAAAGATCAACGAACTGGCCACTGCGCTGGAGTGTGACCCTGCCTGGCTTGGCAACAATGACGACGTCGGGGACATGGGAGAGGCACAATGGCGGGGTGTCGAAACCTGGGACAGCCACACGCCATTGTCAGACGAAGAGATCGAACTGCCCTTCTATACCAGTATCGAGCTCAGTGCAGGCAGCGGCAGCTTTACGGATACAGAGAACACAGGCCCCAAGCTGCGCTTTTCAAAGGCCACGTTGAGAAGGCTTGGGATAGAAAAAGCGAACGCGGTGTGTGTCAATGTATCCGGTAACAGCATGGAGCCTGTGCTGCCGGATAAAGCCACTGTCGGGATTGATACCGGCGACAAGACCCGCATTGTGGATGGCGCTATCTATGCCATCAACCATGGCGGATTGCTGCGCGTGAAAGTCCTGCAAAACCTGCCGGGGGGCGGTATTCGCCTGAAGAGCTATAACAGTGACGACTACCCAGCCGAAGACTACAGCGCGGCGGAAAAACAGGACATTGAGATCATTGGCCGTGTTTTCTGGTACTCGGTATTGCTGCCACGGTAACGCCCTGTCTCAAAGTTAAGTATTTTAACCATAAGCCCCGGAAAAATAACCGGGGCTTTTTTTCGCCTTACTCTTCCTTAGTTATTTCTCATAACCAATACAGTTATATTTGATAACTGCAGTTAATCTTGTTGTGTGACCACGCAGAACAGGACAACACCATGACTATCTCAACCTGCATTCTCCAACAGGACATCAACCGTTATCTCGCGGTTCAGACCCATCTGGACGCGCGCAGAGACGCCCTTGACGACACGGTCGAAGAGATTACTGACACCTTACTGCAGCAGCAAACCTACCGCTGTGGAAACCAGACCTTTGATTTTGATGACGTCATGGCCAAGGCCATTGAACAAGACGCTTTCGTGACCGTCTGTACGCTCGCCCTGACCTGTCATCCCTCTGCGGCTGAACAGCTCTCCACCCTACTCAGAGATGCCGCCTACGCCATCGCCGAAGAGATTGCCGAAACCGCATTGGCTGCACGCATTGACGCCCATCAAGATGCCATGGAGGTATTTTAAATGAACACGTTAGCTATCCGCCGAAACAGCCAGCACCGCGAATACGTCGCCAATGTGCTGGCTGATACTGACCTCAGCACTATCAGTGAAGAAGCGCGCTTTCACCTTGAACGCCGTCTGGGTATTGGTGGCAGTGATGTCGCCGCCATCCTCGGCCTGAACCCCTACCGCAGCGCCTTTGATGTGTGGCAGGAGAAAACCGGACGCAAAGCGCCGGACGACCTCTCGGATAACCAGCGCGTTCACTTCGGCATTGAACTGGAAGACGTGGTGGCCAAAGAGTACGCCCACCGCACCGGCCAGAAAGTCCAGAAGCGTCGCCATCCTTTCGTGCACAAGTCGATGCCCTGGTTACGCGCCAACATTGACCGCTACATCGTAGGGGCCGACAAAGGCCTTGAATGCAAGACCGCCGACAAATGGACGGCCCGGGACCAGTGGGGCAAAGGCAATGTCTACCAAACGGCCAACGGCAGCGTCTCGCTGTTTCAGGCCGATGATGACGTCCCGGAGCCTTACATGCTGCAGGAGCTTCACTACATGATCGTGCTTGATAAGCGCGAGTGGGATTTAGCGGTGCTCATTGGCGGCAATGATTTCCGTATCTACACCATGACCTGGAACCAGCAGCTGGCGGACGTCGTGGTAAACCGCCTGACGGACTTCTGGTTCAACCATGTCATTGCTGACGAACCACCGCAAGCACAGACTGTGCAGGATTTGGAAGCCCTCTATGGCAAGGACAACGGCAGCAAAATCACCGCCACTCCGGAAATCGTGGATGTCTTCCGCCAGTTTAAAACCCTCAAGGAGCAAATCAGTGCGCTGGAGACCGAAGCCTATGGTCCCTTGGTCGGCGGCAAACGCATTGGCGGGCTCGACATGCAGATCAAAGCCTTTATGGGTGAGCACGCGGAAGTGCTGCTCGATGACAACGGCAAGAAGCTGTGCAGCTGGAAAAGCCAGAGTGCGCAGCGCGTAGATACTACGGCACTCAAAAAAGCCAATCCTGCCTTGATCGCCCAATTCACCAACACCACCGAAAGCCGCGTCTTCCGCGCGTAAGGAGCCCACGATGACAACCACAGAACTGGCTACCCAGGACAAGCAAGCTTTGGCCATCGTTGATATGGACATGCCCCACTACGACGTCGCGACCATGATGTTTAACCCTGACATCATGGGACGCCTTGAACGCTTTGCTGAGCTCATGGCGCAGGGGAAAACCACGGTCCCTGCCCACCTTAGGGGCAGCGTCGGTGATTGCTTGGCGGTGACCCTTCAGGCCATGCAATGGCGCATGAACCCCCATGCCGTGGCACAGAAAACCCACCTGGTGAATGGGACCCTCGGATACGAAGCCCAACTGGTCAATGCGGTCATCAATACCATGGCGCCGACCAAAGACCGGTTACATTACCAATGGTTTGGCGACTGGGATAAGTACATCCATGCCGGGCTCCAGAAGAAAGATGAAGACGGACTGGGCGTGCGCGTCTGGGCCACATTGAAAGGGGAAACCGAGCCCCGTCAGCTGGAAATTCTGCTCAAGCCTATCACGGTAAGAAACTCCCCGAACTGGAAGTCCGACCCACGTCAGCAAATTGCCTATCTGGCGGTCAAGCGCTGGTCACGTCTGTATTGCCCGGATGTCATTCTCGGCGTGTACACCCCTGATGAACTCGACATGCCAACCGAAAAAGCCATCAACGCGGTACCGCAAAATCAGAGTAAAACCGCGTCACTGCTGTCCAAACTGGCCCCGGCTCCCGAGGCCGATGCAGCAACAGAGACGCTGGACAGGGTGTTGGAAACAATCCAGGCCGCGCAAACCGAAACAGAGCTGGCGGACGTGGAAAACACCGCCAAGACACTCCCGCCAGCCGCACTAAAGACCGCCCGCAGCGCCTACAAAGACAAATTGGCCAGCTTGCGCGCAGCCGATGAACAGCCAGAGCACGTCGTTGATGCCGAGCAGGAGGAATAAGATGCTGACCGTATTATGTCGATTAGGGGCGGACGCGGTGCTAAGGACCACGCCCAACGGCCACAACGTGGCCAGTCTCTCCCTTGCCTATTCCATTGGCTATGGCGCGAACAAGGAAACCCAATGGCTCAATGGCCAACTTTGGGGTGATCGAGCGGTGAAACTGGCCCCCCACCTCACCAAGGGCAAGCAGCTGCTCATCCATGCCGAGGACGTGGCCGTCGAGACGTACCAAAAAGGCGATGGCACCACCACCGCGTCGCTGAAGGCGAAAATCATGAACGTGGAATTCACCGACAGCGCCAAGACCGAGGCGTCCCCGGCGCAAGCCCACCCCGCGGCGCCGATTGAGACTGACTGGCGTGATATCACGCCCCCTTTCTAATGGATTGAACGTCTTCGGAGGTTCGAATGAGCAATTATCACTTTATCCGGCTGTCTGATTGGGCAGCCGCCGTATTCCCTGGTGAACATTACTCCGCAGCGACCATGTCACGCTGGGCCAAAACACGCCAAATTGATCCGCCTCCGCTAAAAGTGGGCGGTCGATGGATGGTCAGGCAGGACGCGCGGTTTATTGGGCTTGGCGAGGTGGCCAGCCATTCGTCAGACCCATTGGTTGAAAGGATTTTGCACCATGGCCGCTAGACCCCGCTCTCATAACCTCACCATCCAGAACCTGTATGAAAAGCTCGATAAGCGATCCGGCAAAGTCTATTACCAGTACCGGGATGCCAGAACGGGCCGTTTTCATGGGCTGGGCACCGATAGAAAACGAGCCATTGCAGCTGCTAAAGAGCTTAACGAGCGGATCGCCGTCCAAATGCTGGAGCACTACCAAAACATCCTCGAACAGAACACCGCCAAGGTGACCCGTCACGGTATCCGCACCGCCACCTGGTGCAAAAGGTACATGACACTTCAGCGCGAACGGCGAAAAAGCGGCGAGCTGACGGAGAATACTGTCAAGCAACGGGGCTATTGCATCAAGGTGCTCGAGACCCGGCTTGGACAGGTGGGACTGAAAGACATTGATACCAAATCACTGGCCAAAATCCTCGATGAATACCGAGCCAAAAAGAAAACGCACATGGCGGCGCGGCTGCGCTCAACCTGGATAGATTGCTTTAAAGAAGCACTTCACGCCGGGGAGATTGAAGGCGGGATCAATCCGGCGGTGGCGACACGTGCGCCAAGGCTCAAGGTGGCAAGAAACCGCCTCACAAGGGACGAATGGCCACTATTGGTCGAGACGGCCAAGAAACAGTCTTTCCCCTATATGTTGCACTCACTTTATCTGGCCCTCACGACAGGATTACGGCGGCAGGACCTGTGCGATTTGAGGTTTTCGGACGTCAAACACGGCCATCTGTTGGTGAGTATCAACAAATCACGGGGCAAGACAAAACTCGCGTTTCCATTGACGCTGACTAACCCATTGGTTGGCCTGTCCTTAGGGGAGATCATTGAACTTTGCCGCGCTACGGGCGTGCTCAGTCACTACCTGCTCCACCTCACCACCAAACATGCCCCCACGCGCAAGGGCTCGAAGGTCAGTGCAATGTCTCTCAGCAAATCGTTTCTCAAAATCCGCGACGAGAGCGGTTTGACATGGAAAGATGGCACGGCGCCGAGTTTTCATGAGCTGCGCTCGCTGGCTGAACGAACCTACGCCGACCTAGGCTATGACACTCAGGTGTTACTGGGACATAAAAGCCGGAAAATGACAGACAAGTACCATGATGAACGTGGAAGTGAATATGTCTATGTCAAAGCGCCTTCAAAACTGTGACGTTGTCACTCAAAACCCGTTTCTAGGGATGAAGGGACAATGCCACCGGATCATCGCTGTCGTTTTGGAGGGATAGTTTTGGAGGGATTTTGGAGGGAACTTTTTATTACTCCCCACCAAAAAAATGAAGGAAATAGAGATAAGAAGGCATTTACCCGTTTTAAAAACCCCAAAAACCCCCGTTAAACAGTCAAAAACAAAAGCACTAATCGCTTGTTACTGATGTAATAAATGGGAATCTTTATCAAATTAAATCAAAAAGCGCCGGGTCTCCCCAGCGCCTCACATAACCTTACCCAAATTTAGCGTTTTTACTTCGCAATATTGAAGAAAGCTCCATCTTTACAGGTGAAGGTGTAGTACTTCTCACGCTCCATGTACTTCTCGAAACCTTTACCTTCACAGTAGGTCGCGTTCAAATCAGAAGAAATGTTGAGACGGCTATCGACTACGCGTTGGTCTGGGTTTGGCATTGACTCCGCCGTTTCAATGGAAGAGCAACCTACCATGAGTGCGGCTGCGGTAAGAGAAATCAGTAATTTTTTCATTGTTATTTGCCTTTATAAAACGTAGTTGGAGCCATCATTGCAAGCGAGCTTAATTTCGCCGCTCTTACTTGAGACGAAGTCGCGAATACCCATGCTAGAGCAATATACCCTGTCCATCTCGACTATTTGTTCCAAAGAAATGTCACCACGGATAATGTAGGAGCTACCGCTATCACACATCACACGCAGTCCATCAACCGTATGTGAATAGGCTTTGGCACTGTCGCTTTGACAAAGCTTGATAGACGCATCGATACGTTCATCCATAGGATCCGGTGCAGACGAACAGGCTGCGAGCAGGAAAACGCCAGAAGCCACAAGTAACTTTCTCATCATCTGTTTTAATCCCAAAACTTAACACTTCCAACACATTAGCACAGACTGGGTGGTGAAAACATATTGCGATTTGGTTCAAATCAAAAGTTTGAGGTTATCTTTGAGGCGTTCGATGGAAGATGCGGCTGTCACCGGTGTGACGCCATAATCTGAAATGGTTTTTAACACTAACGCTGAGGTTGTCGTTTCGTTCTCTTCTGCCTGCATTTGTAGCTCTTCAACCATGATTGCGTTAAGCAAGTTATCGTATTCATCGGGCAGTTCGTCGGGAGAAACCTCATAGCAGCCGTCAAGTAAAGGGCTGTATCCAATGATTTCGGGTTTACATTCGAGGTGCTTCAACTCTCCAAACAAGTGTTCATTCATCACTACCTGCGGGCCAAAATTGGCGTCGATATTCGGAGAAAGTAAGGTATAGCGATACTGAGCACATTGAAAAGGCTCCAAGCCATTATCATTAATCACGTCGACCAGCTCTAATACTCTAGGTTCGTTAAAATTTGAGATACCCAGAGACTTCACCGTGCCTTGTTCCACCAGAGATGACAGAGTTCGCCATGTATCCAGCAGAGGTGTCGATGGATCATCAACATGCGCATAGAGTACATCAATGAAATCCGTTTGAAGGCGAGATAAGCAATCATCGATTGACTGCATAATATTATTTGGAGAAAGCCCATCTAACTTGTCATAAGTGAAGCCGTCTACCGACTGGGCGCCGATTTTTGTCATGATTTCAACATCGTTACGGTTTTTGGATTTTAGCCACTCTCCGATCACCGTTTCACTTTCACCACCTTTTCCATCAGGGTGCCAGACAGCGTAATTATTTGCGGTGTCCAGACGCCTTCCCCCCATTTCCAGATAACCATCAAGAACCGAAAAGCTCTCTTCGCGGCTGGTGTATGTGCCAAACTTGGCCGTACCCAAAATGATGGGGAACATATGCGCTCGCCTCACGTTCGCTAACCTATCGAGCAAGCTCAAAAGGTTGCAATTATTTTAATAGTCATATTAACCATAGACTTTGAGGGGAAAGAGGACAATACGCGGGAGATCAAATCACTATGATGATTCAGAACTTGAACAACATCGTGATGAATAGTGAAGTATACATCCGCTAGGAACTAATAACCGGTTGCTTCCATAAATCCTAAGCCGTTAGCAGAACCATTAATCAAAATTGGTCCTTCCCAATACGGAAAAGTAAACGGTAACCAATTCTGCTCATGAACAGGTTCAGTGGTCAGCAGAATATCATGCGAAGGAACCTTGACCTGCCATTTGACAGGCAAATGACGCCCTGTAGGCATTTTGGCAAATGCAATGGGTGTTAAGTCGATGTCACTGTTGTGAAGCGTTGTAGAAAGCCCTGTTGCGCTGGTGATTGAACCGAAACGATAAGGCGCTTGCTCTCCTCTCACCTGGACCACCATTAATGACCGCCCGTCATCAAGTTGGATAGAAAACCAATCCCAGCCCATTTGGTCTTCGCTCAGTGCCTGAGTGCTCCATTCGCGGTCAACCCAGCCTTTTCCGGAAACCTTAACCGATTTACCGCCTAGTTCGAGTACTCCTTCCATCGTGACTGCAGGAACGCTGAAATAGTAAGAAGCGACATCTTTTTCTGCATGTTTTTGGCTGTATCCTTTGTCTCCTTGAAGGATCTCCGACTTGGTCTTTGACATTGCCAAATTGAACGAGAAATCTTTGTCCGCGGCTTGGAGTTTTGCAGGAAATGGGCTGTCGCCTTTGCCAAGCCATTGCCAGTTATCAAGCCATACATTGAAAGGCTTATCAGCAACACCCGCTTGTCCAATACCACCTCGTGAAAAGCGTTCAGCAGAATAAACACCTTCTTTGCTGGTTAGGACAGCATGTGCCATGAATATCTGATTGTTTTCCCAGCCTTCGCCCATTTCTGGAGAAAGCGCTGAACGAAACAGTGTCCACTGTATGCCATATTGGTTTCCGTCTTCATCCTGAAGATTACCGGTGACATACCACCACTCCTGACGAAAATCGTCATGTGACCCATAATCTATTGGAAACTGAATATCTCTTCCGGGAAAGACTTTCGCGAACTGATCGGCATTGCCTGCGACTAAAGCAGCAACTGCGCTTTTATCCGGCGGATCGTCTTTTAACAGCACAGAACCAAACAGCGCCAAAAGACAAAGCAGAACGGCGAAGCTCCAGCCAATGACTGTCAGCATAAAGGTTTTTGGTTTCATCTCGCGCATTACTGAGCTTCCCGCAAGGATAGGATTGCTGAGCGTTTAATCAAACGCCACACGGGCCAACACCCAGCCAACAGCAACGTGAGCAAAGAGCCACCCAAGGTGATGAGATAACTGGTCGGGAAATAGGACACCGACATCGTCCAGCCAAACGAATATTTCAGCACAATATTGATCAAGACTTCGGCGATGATAAGACCAAGTGGCAAAGCAAAGAGCGCAGAGAATAATCCAATCAGCATCAACTGACCGCCACCTAAGAAAGCCAACTCTCTGCCAGATATACCCATATAGCGCAGCAATGCATATTGACGCTGACGAGATAACTCCGTTGCCAGTGTCGAGAAAAACAGCCCGCAAATCGCAATGATCAAAGTCAGGGTGCAAAGCGTGTCTGTGACGAGGAATGTGCGATCAAAGATACGCATTGCTGTTGCTAGAATATCTCTTTGATTGCTGACCTGCGTCTCCTGCAAGTTGAACTGCTTTCGCATTTCATCAACCAAAATACTTTCATCCGCACCGTCATTAAAGAGCGCTGCCACGCCAACCCGCCCTGAGTCTTGAATCCAAGGAATCAAAGACGAGCGATTAGAAATGATGACCTGACTGTAGGGGTTGCCGTAGTCGAAGTATATGCCAGCCACTTTCCAGCCATCTCCGAAAGGTGCTGGCAGTGAAATACTGTCTCCAGGCTGCGCGTCAAATTTAAGCGCAAGAGACTCGCTCAGCATCATGGATTTACCCTGGTGAAGAAGGTTCCAATAGTCCGGTGCGGCCACTTTAATCGCCAAAGCTTCGCGCTCTTCAGCGCTGGTACCAATACTGTGGACTTCAACAATACCTTGAGCGGTGTCTATTTCATGTCGCCATTGGACCAGACTGCGTTTCACCTCGTCCTGACCTTCTAGCCAATCTGAAAGCTGTTGGGCAACTTCTTTTTCCGGCTTCACATAGATGTCTGCGGCAAGTCGTTGTTGCAACCAACTTTCCGTTGTGGTCCTGAAGCTGCCTACCATGGTTTCCATACCAATGTTGGTAGCGATAGCCATCATAAAAGCCATGGCCGCTATGCCACGATAGCTTAGGCTCGCAGATGCATCAGATAGGAACCAACGAAGGCGTGCAATTTTGATTTTTTCGGAGAGTAGCAGGAAGCATTTCCACATCATGAATGGTAACAATAAACCACCGCTGATAAGGATAAGCGCAATAAGTGTAAAACCTTGAGTCTGGCTCTGGGGCGCACTGTACACCAAAAGTGCGATAACAATTAAGATTGACGCAACGATGGCCTGCCAGCTGAATTCTCGTCCAGAGAAGCTAACCAGAGACATACGTTTTGACAAGCGCGCAGGTGGCGTAGTCAGTAATCGATATAACGGCCATCCCGATGCCAAAGCAAAACCGCAAACGCCCAACAGGAAGCTGTAGAAACCCCACTCCCACTGCCAATGCAAAGTAAGATCGACGTTGGCGCCATAGAGATCACTCAGTGTTGTTGCTACGGTCGGCATGAGTTTTTGCGCCAGTACTAGCCCCGCAATGTTACCGCCAATCAAACCCATAAAGAGCCAAATCAGCATTTCCAAGCTAACAACCCAAGCCAACGATTTCCGTCCAACGCCTAATTCCCGCATCAAGCCGACTAGGGGTTGGCGTTGCGCCATTGAAAGGGAAATTGCTTGATAAAAGATAAAGAGACCCACAACGAAAGCCAGCAAACCCATGGCGAAAAGGTTTAGGTGGAAAGCGCGGGTTAAAGGACCCAGCTGTGCTGTTTCGGTTCGGGATAGTGTAATGGTTGATGGAAGAACGTCACGCAACGCGTCTCTCTCAGCTTTGTCCATCGCGCCACAATAGATCAGTTTGAAACCGTCATGATCTGACAAACCACGAATTACCGACATGTCGCCGAAAATACGCGTACCGGAGCCAATCTGACCGCCCTCTACCAGCTTGATTGGGCCAATTTCTTGGCCATCTTGAAGGCGGATTTTTTGTCCATCAACCCACCCAAGGTGGCTCGCAAGTTCAGTGCTGACCCACTGGGTAGAAAATCCATCTCGTAAAGGCTGTTCTGCCGCGGCTGAATCAGGGTTAGCAACGTTAAAGGCGAACATCGCTACAGTGTCAACACCCATCAGTTGAATGTCGTGTCCATCCTGTGTCGACGTTCGGTAAATATCTACCGGCACGCACTGATTAAACCCTGCACGCCGCATAGAGATATAGAGAGGTTCATCAATACGTTTACCGCGCTCGCGATGATGCAGAACATAAGGAAACGGGTTGGTAAATAAGCTAGCGCCTTTTTGATAGCTGTCCTGCGCGTGTTGATTGATCGACATAACGCCGACCAACAAAGCCACACCCAGTGTTAATCCCAGCCAGACAAGAAGAACCTGAAAAGGATGTCGGCGGTAGTGTCCGAATAGCGCTTTAGCTACGGGTACGTACATTAAGAACGCCCCCTTGCAGCATGACACGATGACCGAGGTAGTCCGCCACTTTTTCACTGTGCGTGACAACGAGCAAAGTGCAATCGAGCGAATTGGTCAGTGTCGTCAGAAGACGCATTACTGCATCAGCATTGCGTTCATCCAAGCTGCCTGTAGGTTCGTCGGCTAGCAAGATCTTTGGTTCCATATAAAGAGAACGGGCAATTGCCGCGCGCTGTTGCTGACCACCTGACACTTCCTCTGGATACCTGCCCAGCAATGGCATCAGATCAAGTGCGGAGAGGATTTGTCGCCACAAGCCATCATCATCATGAAGCCCTTTCAGTTGGCGGCAAAAACGGATGTTGTCTGCAATAGTGAGCGTGGGGAGAAGGTTGAATTGCTGGAAGACCATGCCGATGTTGTGGCGGCGAAAACGCGTTCGATCACGCTCTTTCAAGTCATGGATGGGAGTGCCAGCAACAATTATCTCGCCCGAATCAGGATTATCCAGACCACCGATAAGGTTGAGCAGAGTACTTTTGCCTGAGCCACTCTCCCCCATTAACGCTACTTGGTCATGCTTAGCCAAGGATAGCTCTGCGCCTTGCAAAACTGGATGGAATTCCCCTCCATCAAGATAGCCTTTGCAAAGTCCAACCAGCTCTAGCATTTTTTCCCCTTGGTTTTTCCAACGAGCGTCAAAAAAGGTCGCGCGATTTTGTGATATGTGAAGCAATTTACCGCAATCTTCTGCGTCAAGAAAGGTGTTTGAATCCACAGCACATTTTGACAATTAATCACAATCGCCTATTTAACCATCAATTATTGCAATCAATATCCAGCTTTAAAGGCACAGTAAATCACATTTTTTTCCGTTTTTTTCAGATAGCCTTGATTCCTCGACACTGTGCTGACAACGGACAATCACGCTTTTGCTTTCTAAATTATCTTATTTCTCAATAAGCTTAATGCGATAAAGATCAGCGACAATGACAAAGAATACGAGCAATTCTCTCGCAGAGATCGCTCAATAGGAATGAAGTAGTTTGCGATGAGATTCAAAGTATGACGCCCAGTAAAAAGATTCTAGTGATCGGTGCTAAGGGCTATATGGGCAGTCATTTAGTGCCACCCACCGCAACATTTACCACTGCTGTTTGGCATGAAAGCTCCGGGGCTAGGTCACCTGGAATTTACGGTTAGAGATTTGGCGGAAACACGCTTGTTAGATATCCGCGCTTTGTGGCATCCAGCGGGTTTCGGCAGACTGCTGTATTGGTTTGCGATGATGCCCGCCCACCTTTTCATCTTCAAAGGCATGGCGTTCGCATTGGCCAAAAGAAGTGGTGCAGAGGAAACTGTTCCTTCGCACCACACTTAATCCAATAGATTAAGGCTTTAAGCTGTCCGGCAACACAAGTAGCCGGTCAGCCTGGTTCTTTGGCCAAATCTGGTATTCACCATGGTATTTCACGATGGATTTGTAGTCAGTTACTTTGGTCATCAGCATGCCGTGCTCGCGGACAGTTTCAATAAACCAAGGTTCTGGACCGCGAACAAAAAGGCTCATTGGTTTTATCAGCTCCCCGGCTTCATTGAAGCTTTTGTCCAAAGCAAGACTGCAGACCGCAAAGGAATGCTGACCGTCTGAAATCACACGCACCTTACGGTTGATCTCGTATTCGGTGTGAATCATCCAATCCGCACGTTCGAGCGTGGCTACCAATGCATCAAACTGGCTTTTAGTAATCGCACTGTGCTCATCACCTTGCGGGAAGTGGTGATGATAAACGCTCGCGATATGTTGCATTTGCCCTTTAATATTGGCGTGTTTGCCCATACTACGACCCTGCTGCACCCAGGTCGCCATCTCTTTAGAAACAGAGTTTCCAAAGCGCTGTTTTTTCACTGCCTGTGCAACCCAGCGGCAAAGGAAAGACTCTTCACTGACTGGGTTGCTTTGTAATTTACCGTTGGCCTTTGCTTCTTCAAGTTCAGCAAGGGCGGAATCCACGACGGATTTAATGTCTTCGATGTAGCTCATTTTCTTATTTTTTCGCTAAGCCCCAGTAAAACAGGGCGGATAAAAACGCACACGCCGCCATAGCCCCGGTCATCGGCCAGGCTGAATTCACGTGAATCACCGCAACTGTACCACCAACTATGGTGCCCGTACCAAATCTCAATGTTCCCGCCAGCGAAGACGCAGTCCCCGCAAGCTCGGGATACGCACTCAATACACACGCCATGGAATTGCTGCCAACAATAGAGATGGTGCCAACAAAGAACATAACGGGAATCACTGTTCCCCATAAGCCCCATTCAAAAGCTTGTCCCGCAATCAGAGCGACACCAGACAGAAGTTGAATCGTTAGGCCGATTTGTAACATTTTCTCACTGCCGATTTTGCGCACAAACTTGCCGTTAAAAGAGGTCATTACAATCAGACAGACGACGTTCAAGCCGAACAGATAACCAAAGTTCTGGGTACTTACGCCATAGTAGTCGATGTACACGAATGCACCGGCAGTCAGGAATGAGAACATGCCCGCGAAAGAAAAACCGGATGCAAAGATATAGCCGACAGACTTTCTTGAACGCAGGATCTTCAGATAATTGCGCAGCGTTGAGCCAAGACGAAGTGGCGGCCTTCCCTTCGCGGGTAAGGTTTCTGGAATCAGTGATAACACCAAAACAATAACCAACGCGGCAAAGCCCGCTAATACCCAGAAAATCGAACGCCAGCCAAACCAAACCGCCAGATAACCACCAATCATCGGCGCTGCAAGCGGTGCCACCGTCATCACCAGGGTGATAAACGACATAGTGCGCGCAAATTCTTCGCGGTCAAACATGTCCCGTACCAATGCCGCGATAACAACCGCTGCTGCAGCACCAAAGAAACCCTGGGCAGCTCGAACATAGGTTAAGGTTTCAATATCTGCCGCCAATGCACTGACAACCCCACCAACCAAGAAAAATGCGACACCGCCAATCAGGACAGGGCGTCGGCCATAACTGTCGGAAATAGGGCCATGAATCAACTGACCAACTGCAAAGCCTGCTGTATATGCCGCCAATGTCTGCTGAACTTGCCCTGGGGTGACGGACAAGTCACGGGCAATTTCGGGCATTGCCGGCAGGTACATATCAATAGCTAAAGGCGTGAGCGCGGCAATGGCACCGAGCACAAGGATCAAGAGAAAAGTCAGCTGTTGCTGCTGTTGGTTTACTGCATTCGTCGTCATGTATGCCTTGGTAAAAGAGGAGGTAGAGAAAAAGTTGCTTACCCTGACGGATTCAGAGATTCGCTTACACCCAGCCATCACAGAGTGAATGGGTATAGATCACATATTAACATCAAGATTCATTCCAGTGAGGAAATGATGCCTTTCTATCTGGATGCAGTCGATTCAACCTTAATCTACTGAATTAGCAATTTATTATTCAGATCAAAAAGCGCTGCAAAGTTGTCTTTGCAGCGCTTTATTTGAATAAGACTATTACTGCTTAGGTAAGAACAAGGCGATCTCTTCTTCGGTCAGCTCACGGTACTCACCTGGCTCAAGCTCTTCATCCAGAATAAGTTCACCGATGGATTCACGATGAAGACCAACCACCTTATTACCTACCGCCGCAAACATGCGTTTTACCTGATGGTACTTGCCTTCGTGAATGGTCAAAAGCACTTCTTTATCGTCAACCTGCTCCATCTGAGCTGGCAAGGTTTCTGCCTTTTCACCGCGGAGTTTAATGCCTTCTAAAAAGGTTTCAGCAATACCCTTCTCGACTGCATCATCCAGCCATACACGATAGGTTTTATGACATTTATGTTTTGGAGACGTCACGCGGTGCGACCATTGGCCGTCATCGGTCAGCAGCAAAAGACCGGTGGTATCACAATCCAAGCGACCAGCAATGTGCAGCTTCTCAGCGCCAATTTCATCCAGCAGGACAAAAACCGTTGGATTGTAAGGATCGTCGTGAGAACAGACATAGCCTTCAGGTTTGTTCATCATGTAATAACGAGGTCCTGACAGGCTCAGCGATATACCATCAAATTCTACATCTGCATCTTCAGCAATTTTGACGGCACCGTTTTTAATCACTTCACTGTCAACCGTGACACGTTCTTCTTTGAGGACTTTCGCTGCTTGTTTGCGCGTTACGCCTACCGTCTCACACAGGAATTTATCTAGCCTTATCATCGCTTCTCACCACAGATTTCTTAGGGCGCGGATTATATACTTAAACTTTCTTGATAGGCAGCGTTTAAAGCGGTGCTCCAAGTGTTTTATCAGTAAGAGACATAACCCAATATCTGGTCCCATTACTAATTGTTGAAATTGCACTCTCGGATTCAATGTCTATAACTAAGAGATGCCGAACTTAACAAAAACGCCACAGTCTAAACTCGTAACTTCCAAAATATGATTATAATCTCGCATCGACTAACTTATTGATCAGGGAAGCATTTATGAAAATTACGCTGCAGTCGCCTTCCGTAGAGTCAATGCCACGTCTACTTGAACTTTCAAAGTTTATGCACGACCACGAAGCACTGACTTTTGATGTCGAACATGTGACTTCCGCATTCAGTTTCCTCATCGGACACCCCAACCATGGTGACGTTTTTCTTATCAGCGCTGATCAGGAAAACGAACAGGAAGTGATCGGATTTGTCGTTCTCTGTTACAGCTTCAGCATCGAGCTGGGCGGACAGATAGCAGTTATCGATCAAATATTCCTCCAACAGGATTGGCGTCGTCAGGGCGTTGGCTCTCACGTACTGCCAAAAATTGAAGCACACGCAGAAGAGAAAGACTGCAGGGCAGTTATTCTCGAAGTGAATATCGGCAACAGCGGTGCCCGAGAGTTTTACGAGCAGTTTGACTACATAGCCCGCCGCCAGCACTGCATTATGTCCAAGCGCTTATCGCGCTAGCCTTTACATTGTGTGGCAGATACACTGGGCAGCCTTGAATTGGCTGCCTTTTAGATTCCATGTATACCCTTCGCCCCTATCAGTCTGACGCTGTTAAAGCAGTCGTCCACTATTTTCGAAACAACACCACCCCAGCCGTTGCGGTGCTGCCTACTGGTGCAGGAAAAAGTCTGGTTATCGCAGAACTGGCGAAGTTGGCACGTGGTCGTGTTTTGGTACTTGCCCATGTAAAGGAGCTTGTTGAGCAAAACCACGAAAAGTATGAAGGGTATGGACTGAAAGGTGGGATTTTCTCTGCGGGTCTCGGCAGAAAAGAAAGTGGCGATAAAGTCGTGTTTGCTTCTGTGCAATCCGTGGTGCGAAATCTCGATGCTTTCAAAGACCAGTTTTCTTTATTGGTTATTGATGAATGCCACCGCGTACCAGATAACGAAGACAGCAGTTATCGCAAAGTTATTTCTCACCTTCAAACCGTTAACCCTGGCATCAAGGTATTAGGGCTGACAGCCACCCCCTATCGACTCGGTATGGGTTGGATTTATCAGTATCACACCGCTGGCCGGGTTCGCAGCGAAAAACCCAGATTCTTCCGTGATTGTATCTTCGAGCTTCCTATCCGATTCTTGTTGGATGAAGGCTTTTTAACGGAAGCAAAGATACTCGATGCACCTGTCTTGAGCTACGATTTTTCATCACTCAAAGCGTCACCAACCGGATTCTATAAAGAAGCGGATTTGGACCGCGTGATAGAAAACGCACCAAGGGCAACGCCCCAAATCATTAACCAAGTCCTCGATTATGCCAAAGAGCGACATGGTGTGATGCTCTTTGCCGCCACAGTAAAACACGCTCAAGAAATTCTCACCCTACTGCCTGAGAACGAATCGGCACTTGTCATCGGTGATACGGCGCAAGATGAACGTGACAACATAATTCAGCGCTTCAAAAAGCGGGAAATTAAGTATCTGGTCAACGTTTCAGTGCTAACAACCGGCTTTGATGCGCCACATGTCGATCTCATCGCCATCTTGCGTCCGACAGAATCCGTCAGCCTGTATCAGCAAATTGCAGGACGTGGATTACGGCTCTCTCCCGGTAAGACCGACTGTTTGATTCTGGATTATGCAGGCAATGTCTACGACCTATACCAACCTGAAATTGGTGATCCCAAGCCGGATAGCGACAGCGAAATCGTGACTGTTCCCTGCCCGGCCTGTGGCTTTAACAACAATTTCTGGGGCAAGTTGGATAACAACGGTTTTCTGATTGAACACTATGGTCGTCGTTGTCAGGGCTTTTTCGAAGACGATGAGGGCGAAAGGGAAATCTGTGGTTACCGTTTCCGTGCCAAGTTCTGCAGCGAATGTGGCGCAGACAATGACATTGCAGCGAGACGCTGTCATCAGTGTGATCACGCATTGGTCGATCCTGACAAAAAGCTGAGAGATGCCTTAAAGCTCAAAGATGCCATGATCATGGCCTGCGCTGACATGCGATTAACGGCAGGTAAAAACAAATTCGACAAACCACATTTAAAAGTCACTTATGTCGGGCAGGATGGCGCGGAAATTCATGAAATCTGGCCCCTTTCGACCAAACGCCAAAAGGATGAATTTCTCGCTAAATTTATCAATCCACATTTGGTTGACCGACACAGGCCTTTTACAGACACAGCGCCTTCTAAAGTCGCGCGTGCAGAACACAGGCTGAGGTTTCCTGACTTTATTGTGGCAAGAAAGAACGGGCGGTTTTGGGCAATTAGGGATAAAATCTTCGACCTGAATCAGTTTGCCTCGCAGCAAGAAGTCAGGACCATGTTCAAAAGCGTAGCGTGAGTGGGAAATTCACCCAACCCACCTCGAACTTGGTGATAAAGAATACAATGCGTGTAGTTATCAAGCTAACAGGCATTAAATCACTGGTAACGCTTGTTATTACCCAGTCTCAATGTTAGTATCCGCGCTCGATTTACTTGGTACTTAGTTTGGTCGCAAATCTAGGTACTTATTTCCAACTCTCTATTTAAGAGTATTTATTATGAAATTCGAAGCAGTAGTACGTACTGAGCAGGGTAAAGGTGCGAGCCGCCGCCTGCGTCACGCTGATCAATTCCCAGCAGTAGTTTACGGTGGCGAAGCAGCTCCTGTATCAATCGCTCTGGACCACAAAAAAGTGATCACTCAAATGGACAAGCCTGAGTTCTACGAAGCGATTACTCTGGTTATCGACGGTACTGAAGTTAACGTTAAGCCTCAGGACATCCAACGTCACCCATTCAAGCCAAAAGTTATGCACATGGATTTCATCCGCGTTTAATTGCTTTGAGCTTGAATTGAAAAAGCGCCTTTCGGGGCGCTTTTTTGTGTCTGGAATTTGTGATCGGCGAATTAGTCGTCTTCCTCACCAAACAAAGACTGTTGTGGACTGGTTTCTTCTATCTGCCCTTCTGTGTCCTTCGCCAACTTAGCCCGCATCACGCGCACGTAACGCTGCTTACAAAGTCGAATAACATTGCGTCTTTGCTCACCGGTAAAGTCATTCCAGTGAAAGCGCTCTTCCCTGCTACGAAAGCAACCTTTGCAGTAGCCTTTGTTATTCACCTGACACACACCAATGCAAGGGCTGGGCACGGTAAAGAAATCGAGTTGTTCCATACACCCTCCGATGTCGTTTGTGTCTGTGTTTTCATTCAAGCGAGTTTTCAGTCGAAAAGCAAATTTCCTTCTGTAACACGTTGATATTAACTTTAAGTCCAATTATTTCCGCTTAGGTGATTTCTACTAGTGAAATATAACTCCATTACGTTTAGTGGTCTAACTTTGTCAATCTGACCACATAAACTTTTGGGTTATCGCTTTTTTGCAGTACAGAGCTCCAACCATGAAAGCATATACCCAAACAGCCTGAAGATACTCACATTCAGAGGTCATCAATGCGTTCAATTCGAGGCAAATTTCGCGAGGAATAGTCATTCTATTTCCGTGGAATTTAACGAAGAAGTGGGCGCATTGAGGCCCTCCCTTCGGGCGAGTTGACTGACGTGGGAACATGAAGGTCAGGAAGTAATGGCTAAAGTTGGCGATAATCTACCAGCCTGCTTTGGCACCGATAATGAAAGTTTTTCTCGCGATTTTTGATTGTGGTGATGTCTATAAAGTGTGTACGCCAAACCGAGGCGCTGTCTGCTTTGACCCGGTTCTTGACTCTCGCACTTAAGTTTCAAGCGTCTATTTCTTCTAGTTCGAAGCATTTTGAAGACAAAGAGCCGGGCAATAAATGCCCGGCTCTTTGTTTTTCTTCAACGAATAAAGCCGAATTTAGAACAACCCTAACTGCGGCATCGCCAAATCATCAAAGTTCTTCCCAATAAAAGGCAATATACCGTCGGCAATAGGCTTCAGTTGTTTATCGACATAATGTTGATAGTCATACGGACTATCCAATGCTTCTAATGGCTCAGCGCCGTTAACGGTAATCACATACTCAATCCAACCGCCGTGCTGATACTGAAGATTACGCCCTAGCTTCTTGTTCACTTCATCGGCTTTACGTGCCGCTTTCACATGCGGTGGCACATTCTTCTCATAATCAGAAAGCTTACGGCGTAGTCGTTTACGATAGATAAGTTGCAAATCATTGTTACCGCGTAACGTATCTTCAACCGTATTACGCACGTATTCTTCCACCTCTTCTCCGTCAAAAACCTTCTGATACAAGGTTTGTTGGAATTCTTGCGCCAATGGAGTCCAGTCCGTCCGAACCGTTTCCAACCCTTTATAAACAATACTTCGCTCGCCATCTTTATTGACCAAACCCGCATAGCGCTTTTTGCTGCCGGTATCCTGTCCGCGAATCGTGGGCATCAGGAATTTTTGGTAGTGCGTTTCGTATTCAATCTCAAGCGCGGAGGTAATTTCATAGTTTTCGGTTAAGTGGTTAACCCACCACGCGTTGATATGTTCCACCAGCGCTTGACCTACCTCATCCGCTTCTTCGTTTGAATAGAGCCTTCCTAGCGAAACAAAGGTTGAGTCAGTATCGCCATAGATGACTTCATACCCTTTTGCTTCAATCAGCTCACGGGTGGTCTTCATAATTTCATGACCACGCATGGTGATTGACGAGGCCAATCGATGATCAAAGAAGCGGCAGCCCGATGAACCCAACACACCGTAAAAGGAGTTCATGATGATCTTAATCGCCTGCGAGAACGCCTTTTCGCCTTTCAGCTTGGCTTCGTCACGGGCTTTCCAAAGGTTTTCGATCAATGACGGCAGGAAATGTTTTTCGCGGTGAAAAACACCACCGCGGAAACCTGGCACACTGGTTTCCTCGGCTTGAAGCCCTTCAATCAAACCCAGTGGGTCAATGAGGAAGGTACGGATTATCGAGGGATACAGGGATTTAAAATCCAATACCAGCACCGAGTCATACAAGCCAGGCTTACTGTCCATCACATAACCGCCGGGGCTGGCAATCCAGTTTTCGCTAGCCAGCGTTGGCGCGATATAGCCAGCACGATGCAACCTTGGCATATAAAGATTAGTGAAAGCCGCCACTGAACCACCAATACGGTCCAGTTCAATCCCCGTTAAACGACTGCGCTGGATAAGAAATTCCAGTAAGTGGGTTTGTTCAAAAATGCGGTTAACCAGCACACAGTCCTGCAGGTTGTATTTGGCAAGAGCAGGTTTGTCGTCACGGAACATCCGGTTGATGGAGTCCATACGATCATAGGGATTATCAATCGCTTTACCTTCGCCGAACATTTCACGGGATACCGATTCAAGCGACCATGAACGAAAGCTGTATGTCGCCGTTTTCAGCGCATCAATCCCATCAATCACCACGCGCCCCGGCAAGGTGATAAACCCTTGTCGGCTGTTTGAAGAGTCGCGCCAATGTGCTTTTTCGCCACCGCGCCCTAATCGCAAATCCAGCTTGTGGAATGCAGCGCGTTTGACCAGAAGTCTGAAGTCAAAATCAATCACACTCCATCCCACGACCACATCAGGATCAAACGTTATGAACCAATCATTGAGCGCTTTCAGTAAGTCATATTCTGATGCTACCCATTGAATCCAAGGGTACTCATCAGCATTGGCTGGCTTATCGCCAATCATGATGACGCGGCTGTCACGTTCGCTATCTAGGCCTATGGAGTAAAGGACGCCCTTTTCTGAGCATTCGATATCGAGAGACACGCGGGAAAGTGAAGTGGAATAGTCGGACGATTTCGCTTTGGCTTCACGATATTCCGTAAAGCCTCTGCGTTGGGTCGCCTTACCAGCGAAGGTTAATCCACCACAGATAAACCTTTCCATCAGATAGCGGTCAGGCAAACGAACATCAGATTCGAGGGTATCAATTTCTTCCATCTGAAGAAGACGGCTTGCACGATTGGCAGCGTTGATCGTATTGAAGTAAAAACCAGATACCGTCTGCAGAGTAAAATCTCTCAGAGGCAGTTCTCGGCAAGTGAAGGCGATACCTGCGGTATTGAGTATTGTCTGAGCCTGATTCACATGAACAGACGCCACAAAAAACACTGGCTTTTCGCCCGTGACAATCAATTTCGCGGGTCCATTGTCAGTCTGAGCCCAGAATGTCAGCTCAGTCTGTTCGCCGATATCACGACTGTGCCGACTGATTAAAAAACCGTCTTGATACTGCAAGTTAGCCTCAGAAATAACAATCTCACGTGCAGTATACCCCAGCTTGTTGTGTATGTTTGATTTTATCTGTATGTACGAACAGTACTATAGCCATGAGTACATGATGAAGCCCTTCAACCTGCGAGAGTTCATCGCCCGGGTGAATGCGCTGCCTCAGGCTAACTCCAAAGAAGTGATTATCTCTGTGGATGGTAGTCCAGATGCAAAAACCGCTTTTCTTCAGCACCGACCAACTGGATTGGTTCTTCAATTCAATCACCGGAAACCATGAGTCGTGAGGCCTTTCGTATAGCTGAAAAGTGGATCAAAAAAGGAAAAATCTAAGAAGTAAAAGTGCTTATTCCCACTCGATTGATGACGTCGGAAAATACATCCACTTTCAAGGAGTGGTAACCAAGGTCCGTTAACCCTAGGGGCTGTTGACCTTTGGTGATGATTTTTGCAGCAGTTTGTGGGGATTTTATGCAAGGCAGAGGCTTCGATGTGTAGCTAGCCTACATGAGAAGCCGATAACGCTGCAGAAATTTCCCACAAACGCTGCCCGAAGGGTTCTGCTCTAAGCGTTTTATGCTTTGTTGAGGTGTATTTGCTTAGAATCACTAGGCGGTACACACCTCGCCGCGCCTAAAACGCTTATAGCCAGAACAAAATTTAACCACCAAAGGTCAACAGCCCCTAGTCCCTTGCCAATGACGATTGCTTATTCTCTTTGCCCAAAAAGGTCACGGTTATACCGAACAGAATGACCGCTGCAGAGATGACCATTCTCAATGTCAGCGTTTCATCCAGTAACATATAGCCAGCAAGCGCTGCAATGATTGGCACAGATAACTGCATCACCCCAGCTTGAGTCGCTTTAAATTGTTGGACGACGCCATACCAAATCGCATAACCAATCGCTGACGCCCCTGCACCAGATAAGACCGCCAGCCAAATACCCTCCGAAGACACAGTGTTCATTGGGATGTTGAGCAAGAAGAATGGCACGACGAAGAAAATGCTCAAACGGAAGTTAATACAGTTAGCTGGAAGCTGCGGCACTTTCATTTCCTTCCCAAGTACACTGTAAATGCCCCACGCTACGCCAGAAATCGCCATCAAGCCCGCGCCCCAAGCATCAGGCGCATTCATTCCCGGAGAGACCATGTAACCAAGGCCCGCAACAGCGATTAATGCCCCAATATACTCCAATCCACTCGCTCCACCTTCTTTGTGGTGGCTATATGCGAACATGGTTAGCTGAACGAAAGCGAACAGGATAAGCGCACCAATACCGGTTTCCAGATACATGTAAGCAAAGGAGAAAGTCGCCGCATAGAGAAACAACATGGCAGCTGCGAGCCAGTGTTCCATCGGTTGCTGAACCAAAGCACATTTTGGTGAATCACTGTCTTTAGCGTGAAAAATATATGAGAGGATATAGAGCACTAGCGCACCTGATACCAATCGAATCGACGTAAAAGACGCCGGATCTATATCGCTTTCTGCTAAAGCCATTCGGCACAATACCGAATTGGCGGCAAAGAAGGTCATCGCGACCAAAGCCATCGTCAGGTTTTTCAGCGTTAACTTTGTCATGTGAACCATCTTCACCGTCCTTATTTCATCACTTGCTAAATCTGACCGCCTTAGCCTGCTTCCACTTTCACAACTTTGAGAAAAACCGGATATTTAGGTAAATGCCCCTGAACTTTTTCAAATTACCTTAACTGATTGATATTTACTCAAGCATACGGCGAAGTTTGGTAAAACGCTCTGAAAGCGGTAAAATACCGCTCCTGTTTTTTCAGTGGTGAAGTGAATGTCTGAAGCGAAACGCAAAGCCCTCAAGAAAATTGCTAAGTGTCTGGAACTGAGCAATTCCTCCAACATCAATGAAGCAGCGCAAGCCATCAAAATGGCGCAGCGCTTGATGAAGAAATATGGGCTTGATCAAGACGACATCGACTTTATCAGTATGGGAAAAACCACGTCAGAAACCTTGCTGCCAACTTCCATCAGTGACGCGATCCTAAAAATTATCCGTGGCATCAATACGCGCTTTGGCGTGGAATGCGTGCTGACCAATTACAAAGGTTTAAAGAAAGCTGAGTTCATCGGAGATGCAGATCGTGCCATTTTTGCTGCTTTTGCATTCGATATCGTTTACCGAGAAATGAATGAGCACATTGGTCAGTTCAGAAACAGCTTCCAGGGTTCAGGCACGTCACAGGTTGAGCTTAACCGTCGTGTTCAATCTTTCACCATGGGGTGGCTTGAAGGTGCACTCGCAAAACTGCCCAATATTGCTCCTGACGATGATGCTGACAAAAAAATCAAAGACTATATCGATAAGCAGTTTGAAAACATCGATAGGGAAACTTTTAAGCAGCAGCTAAAAGAAGCGATGAAAAACATCACTGACGATTACGAGAAAGGCATGCGGAAAGGGAAACAGGTTTCCGTCAGTCGACCAGTTTCTGGAGCACAAGAAGTTAAGCGCCTAAGTTAGGCGCTTTTTTACAATTGAGACTCGACCCAAATAGAGTAATTGATAATATTGTAACTTACTGACTTCACAAAGACTCACCGAAAAATCACCTCTTTTTGAACACTGTTGTATTAAAAAAGCCTGAATTTGGCGTGTCGCTATTGTGTTGCAGAGTGTCAAGCCCTAGCCTAGCTTATTAAATCATCACGCAGTTGGTGGTTGAAAAGATTTGCAAAAGCAAACTCAAGGATGGTGACTCAGAGAGAGATACCATAGTCTACCTTCCAAACCCTCTCTAGAAGGAATGGAGAAAGCAAAATGAAAAAAGCAGTGACAAGCCTTGGACTCATTGTGGCCTTAAGTCCAGTGGCAAGTGTATTCGCCCAAGATGATTCTAATTTCTACCTTGGTGGTCGTTTCGGTGTTTCTACACTGACAGATGCTTGTGAAGCAGGCGATTGTGGTGGTAACGATGATGTTGCGGGCGGTCTGATTCTCGGTTATGACTTCGGAAATAACTTTTCAATTGAATCAACTTATGACTATTTGGGTCGCTTCGATACCGCATTCACTGGCGTAAACGCTGGCGCCGGTGATCTGACAGCATTGACTCTGGCTCCAAAGTTTAATGTTGGTGTAACTGATCTGACTGACATCTACGGTAAGCTTGGTCTTGCATGGTGGGACTGGAACAGCAATGTCGGCACTGGTGACGTTGATGATTACACAATCTTGGCAGCACTGGGTGTTGACCACCGTGCAAACGATCTGATTAACGTCCGCCTGGAATACCAATACCTTCCAGATATGGACAAAGATTACTTCGATGCAGACAACCACCTGATCACCGCAGGTGTTACATTCCACTTCGGCCGTCACTCTGAGCCAGAGCCGGTAGTTGTAGAAGAAGTGGTTGTGGTTGAAGAAGTAGTTGTGGTTGAAGAAGCCAAAAAGTATGTCTTCTCTGAAGCAGACGAAGTTGAACTATTTGCATTTGGTAAATCTTCACTTTCAGATGGCGCGGCGCAACACCTGGAACCAATGCTGAAACGCCTGCAAGACTTTGAAGAGTCGACTGCAATTATCATTGGTCACACCGACAGCGTCGGTTCTGAAGCATTCAACCAAAAACTGTCTGAAGAGCGTGCACAAACAGTGGCAAACTACTTCATCGACAATGGTATCGCTGCTGAACGTTTGTCAGTAACGGGGGAAGGTGAACTTAACCCTATCGCGTCTAACGATACTGAAGACGGCCGCGCGAAAAACCGTCGCGTTGAAATCGAATCTCCTGAGTTCGTTTACGAAGAGATGTAAATCCACTCTTCAAAGACTATAAAGCCACGCACTTGCGTGGCTTTCTCCTTACTTCTCGATGTAATTTGGAAAATCCGCCAGCATCAAATCGATCTTGCTCCTGTCCTCATCAGCGACACCAGCCACACGCTGGTAGACTGGCGAATGTCGATCGTCAATTCGCGGAAAATTCCAGCCATGTGTTGAACTAATAAAGCTCTCCGCAAAATCAGCCGAGTATCGTAAGCATCCAGCGAGCACAGTGTCGACATAACTTTGAGCTATCGGATGATTGCTGCATGGTGCGATCACATCATGAGTGACATATACAAATACAGGTCCATCAAAAACAAAGTCTTTTTCCAACACCTGAATTCGCTGAGAATCCAGAGGAACGCGCTGATAGCCAGCTTCCCGGATATCAAACACCTCCAGTGCATCATCATCTATTCTGACCAATACACCGTTACATTGTCCTTCGCCTTCCTTAACAACCAAATGAGACATTACCGGTGACCCCGTATGCCCCCAATGTCTCTGCAGACCACTCACAACCGCAGGAACGGCGATGCCCGTCTCTCCAGTGAGTTGACGAGAAGCTGCATTGATTAAACTTCCATATCCGAATATATACATAACTTTGTTAACAATTCTCCTAACGCGTTAATTAGATTAACCCAAACAACACGTGCTACTGTCAACGATGTAAACTGAGAATCAGTTGTTGTTCAGAAGAACCAACGTTCTCTGCATAGCACCTCTCAATCTTTCCTAAAATTCTTTACGCTCAGAGTACTTTTAAGACACTATTCTGCTCGACCGCAGTGCGAAGGATTTACCTGCTGTGCCTCCAAAGATACGATATGGATAAAAATAATGACCGCCTATAAAAGCTTAGAAAAGCAATTCAAGAAACTCTCCAATTACGAACACCTCGCCGCAATCTGTGGTTGGGACCAGGCTGCCATGATGCCTGATGGTGGCAATGATGCCCGCGCGCATGCGATGAGCGAACTCGCCGTGCTTTGCCATGAAACCCTTACAGCGCCTGAAATGGGTCAGTGGATAACAGAAGCAGAAGCCAACATCGCGTCCCTTTCAGCAGAAAAGCAAATCAGCTTGAAAGAGATGAAGCGCGTGTGGCAAAACGCCACTGTGCTGCCATCAGTTTTAGTGGAAGCGAAATCTATCGCAGGCTCAAAATGCGAACATGAATGGCGCACCCAACGTAAAGAAAATGATTGGGATAACTTTGCCGTCAATCTCAAAGAAGTGGTCAAACTGGCGCGTGCAGAAGCAGCGATTCGCGCAGAACAAACTGGCCTCAGTAGATACAATGCTATGCTTGATCTTTATGAACCAGGTATGACAACAGAGAAGCTGGACGTTATCTTTGGCGATCTCAAGTCCTGGTTACCAGAACTCACTCAGCAAATCATTGAGAAGCAGCCGACAGTCGCTGTTGAAGATCCCGCTGGACCTTTCCCTACTGAGCAGCAAGCAGAACTTGGCAAAAAGCTGATGGGGATTCTGGGTTTTGATTTCAACCACGGTCGATTAGATGTCTCTATGCACCCATTTTGCGGTGGCGTGCCGCAAGATGTCCGTATCACTACTCGATACAATGAAGACGACTTTACCCAAGCCATCATGGGTGTCGTTCATGAAACCGGCCACGCGCGTTACGAGCAAGGTTTGCCACCTTCATTACATGGTTTCCCGGCAGGTGAAGCACGCTCAATGGGCATCCACGAGAGCCAAAGTCTGTTCTTCGAAATGCAGCTAGCACGAAGCCCAGAGTTTGTTCAGCACATTGCCAACTTCGCAAAAGATACATTCGGCCGTGAGTCTGATAAAGCTTTTGAGATTGCCAATATCAACGCTCTATATAAACGTGTTCAACCGGGCTACATTAGGGTTGATGCAGATGAAGTCACCTACCCTGCGCACGTTATTCTTCGATACGAAATCGAACGCGATCTGATTGAAGGTGCTATTGAGGTTGATGACATTCCTGGCATCTGGAATCAAAAGATGCAGGAATATCTTGGTATCTCTACCGAAGGTAATTTCACCGATGGCTGTATGCAAGATATCCACTGGACAGACGGCTCATTTGGCTACTTCCCAAGCTACACGCTGGGTGCGATGTATGCAGCGCAGTTTATGGCAGCAATGCGCAAGACAGTTGATGTCGACACCTGCCTGAAACAGCTGGAGATCGCACCGATTAGCGAGTGGCTGAAAGAGAACGTTTGGTCGAAGGGATCAACGCTTTCAACAGATGAGTTAGTGACTCAAGCGACTGGTGAACCACTCAATGCTGAGCACTTTAAGCAGCATCTGATGGCACGTTACCTGGACAACTAGCATTAGCTTAATCGCAATGCGCACTCACCGTTTAGTTCAAAGGCAGGATCACCCTGCCTTTTTCTTTTCTCTTCTACACCTTTCTGAGCAATATCTGACCTCGTCCCAACAAGTAGTCCATTTTTTCCTCCAGGAGAATGGCCTTTCACAAACAACGCAGATTTTGGTTGGCAGGTGTGCTTTGTTACCCCGGTAACGCTTTGTCGCTTTCATCGCTGTTTGTATTGTGTTGGGCAATAGCCACGACTCACTTGGACAGGACGCAACTTTTGATGCTTGGTTTTTCTTGCAGACACGCGTTTACGCCAGCTTTTGAAACTGCCCGGCTTTAGTGAACGACGCATCAAGCCAATGAGTTGAGGTTCTCCCAAACCAAACTGATGATCGATAGCCTCAAATGGCGTTCGATCCTCCCACGCCATTTCAATGATTCTAGAAAGGTCTTCGTCGCTAAAGTCCATCAAATTTAGCTCCCACAATACAAAATTCGCGCTTTGAGCATCATGATTGCTGCTCACTTGCCTGTTTGAACTCGTTGAACACATCCTCTGCTTCAGCGGTCAGTTTTGAATACATTCTGATGTCACCCCTTCTCTGGGCTTGCATCGCTTGTTCCAGCAGCATCGAGTGTTTCTTCTTAAGTTTCTTTGCAGTTCTGTCTTTGAAAAATGAAAACACGGCTCACTCCTTTAGATGTGGACTCTACAGTACGGAAGCATAGAAAAAATGGATTAACACTCTTTTTTAGGTGGTGATTGATGAATATAAAATGGTTTAAAAAAATACCAAAAATCGAACTTCATCGTTTTTAAAAAAGCTATATCCCTCCACTAGAGACTATGCATTTCTCACCGTTATTTTATTTAACACAACCTTTAAACTTTAATGGCATTTCATACGTTAAAATTAGCTAGACAGCGCTGCCCAATATAACCTCACCAGTATTACAAATTAGAAAAACAATAACAAAATACATTTTTCAACCCATTGCACCCACAAATAGAAAAAAGATCCGATACTATTTACATAAACGTTACTAACAAGAAAAACTGGGGAGGTCTCCCTGGCATAAGTAGGGCAAGGAGGATAAAAAAATTGTGGCGAACAATGACATCATTTAAAACAATATTCGGCATAGATTTGAGGTCGCTGGCGCTATTCCGTATCGCTCTAGCAATATTAATTATGGTGGACCTCATCAGCAGGGCGCGCGATATTGAAGCCTTTTACACAGACGAAGGCGTTTTAACCCGCTCCGCGTCAATGGGATATGCTTCAGATTTTCGCTGGTCCATTTATTGGGCAAGTGGTAGTGAGTGGTTCGTCGTTTTGCTATTTATAGTCGCCTTTTTGGTGGCGTTTCTGTTACTCATTGGCTTTAGATCTCGGTTGATGGCTTTCATCAGCTGGATATTTTTGCTTTCCATTATGAATCGGAATGCTGTCCTAGGAGCGGGGGGCGACTCCCTACTTACCGTAATGTGTTTTTGGGCCATTTTACTGCCAATAGGAGCCAGATTCTCTATCGATTCAGCCCTAAATCGACGATATCAAACTGAACCGAACGCAGAACCCACAAGCCATAATTACTTCTCGATAGTGTCAGTAGGTGCATTACTGCAGGTCATGTACCTTTATTTCTTCACTGCGATTTTGAAAACGGGTGATGAATGGCGTGTGAGTATGGATGCAGCTTACTATGCTGTTCATCTCGATCAGATGGCAACTGTCTTCGGTGTTTGGATGAGAGATTTTCCAGCGCTACTGACACTTGGTACTTACTTCGTATGGTACTTAGAAATTGTGGCCCTATTCCTAGTATTCTCGCCGATTTTCCATGTTCCCCTTCGTCTTTTCACTTTGGCGTTACTGGTCGCAATGCACACGACTTTCTTTCTCGCACTACATATCGTACTGTTCCCTTTTATCGACTTCATGTCGCTCAGCTTATTGATTCCTGGGGTATGCTGGTCTTGGGTCGCGAGAATTAATGATCGCGCTAAACGGAGAGACGTAACCATCTTCTATGATGAGGACTGCGGTTTTTGCAAAAAAACATGTCTGATCCTGAGAAGTTTCTTACTGCCAGAGAGCGTCAAAATACTGCCGGCCCAGAAAAATCCAGACATTTATCCGATTATGGAACGTGAAAACAGCTGGGTGTTGCGTGACCATAAAGGCGGCCTGCATACCCATTGGAATGCCGTACAATACCTCTTTCGGATCTCTATACTTTTCCGTCCAATCGGAACTGTCATGGGTTTGAAGCCCGTCCTTAAAGCGGGCAACAGACTCTATGGCTGGATAGCAAACAACCGGGCGACAATGGGTCAAATAACGGAACGCTTCCTTCCATACAGAGAGGTCAAAGAGCAGGCTAACTGGGTTGAAAATGGCCTTGGCCTGGGTACGCTTTATATCGTCACCTATTACAATATCGCAGGCATCCATCAATGGAATATCAAGTACCCTAAGCATGTTTCAGCCATTGCTGAAACACTCCGCCTTGATCAACGCTGGGATATGTTTGCTCCCTACCCTTTTAAGTTTTCACAGATGCCAGTCATTGAAGGAAAAACGCGCGGTGGTGAGATTGTAGATGTGTACCGTATGACTTTTGATGAACCGATACGCACATACCCGAAACTCTTATCTGCGGATTTCAAAAATTATCGGTGGCGGAAATACTTAGGAAGAATCTCCTCAACCAAAAACACCAAGGTTCTATCAGGATATGGTAACTACCTATGTCGACAATGGAATAAAGGCCCTCATGTCCCCAAAGACAAACAGCTCGCCATTTTTACCATAGAATTCGAGCGTCTGAAAAACATGCCAAACTACCAAAAACGTGTTCCATCAACGATTTCAGTATGGACTCACTGGTGTTTTAAAGAGTTTGCTGTTAAATGAGCAATAAAAATTATGATAGAGGGAGCTACATAACACGGCTCCCTCTTTTTCAATGGTATAAACATATGCTTTTCCAAAACAATCCACGGTGATGTTCAACCACCGTTCAGAAAAGCATAAGCCTCTGTTTAATCGACATAAAAATAGTCCATACCAACCATGAGAGCATGGCTGTCGTACTTGTCTGTTTTATTGTCGCCAATATCGTCGATAAACTGGTAGCCCACGCTAAGGTTTATGTTAGGTTCAAGCTTGTACTGAAGACCAACTTCAGTGAGAAATGAAAACCCATTAGCGTTGAGGTCGGGTCGACCAACCTGCTTTTTTTCCATGTCCCAGTAAGCCACTCCCATCTGACCATAAACAGTAAAGTCGTTTTCTAGATCCCACCCATAGCGCAAAGCCGCTTTTGCAATATTTGTATTCACTTTTACGCCAGTTGCTTTAGCATCCAACTCCCCATGAAATTGATACCCTAGCTGCACGCTCCACTGAGGCCTAAACTGAATCCCCCCACTCATTTCAAAAATACCACTCTTTGGGTCACTACTATTATATGCACCATCATCAGCCACTTGATAACCACCATTAATACCAAAAAAATAGTTAGGGTATTGTAATGTGAGCTTGCTCATTTCTTCTGCCAAAGACCCATGGGATAGCAAATATAAACTTAGGGCAGAAAATACCTTAATAGAACTCTTTGTTTTAATGTTCATTATTTATCTCCTTAAAGAGATTTCAAACCAAGAATGAAATACATTAATTTAGCGCTATAAATATGAAAGGAGCCCTCATACCTCATCAATCAAGCATGGACGAATTGAAAGATAAAGTAGAGGGCTCGCTTGTTCTATAATTTGACCAATTTAATTTCTAATAGAGATAGACTTCTCCAGATCTAAATCCTGTACTAGAAGAGCCTTCATCAGGAGCGCCAACAATGACATTGTTATTATCTGACACATCAACAGAGTAACCGAAGTGTTCACCCGCAACAGACCTTGGTGCTTTCAAGTAAGCGCCTTGCGACCATTCAATACCATCAAAATTGAAGAGGTACGCTGCGCCCGACTCGCGTGCAGACACATTTGGCGTACTATTAATACCTGCGCTACTGGAATTCTCTAGCCATGCACCAACAATGAGCGATGTTCCATTCGGTGACATTGAAACACTATTACCAAACCACATGGTGCTGTGAATAGTCGATGCTTTAACGTAAGCCTGTTGAGACCAAGAGTCACCGTTGCGTTGGAACACATAGGCTGCGCCTGAATCGGTGAGTGAGTTGTTTGGTGTACTGTTAATCCCTGTTGTGCTGGAATCTTCGTACATAGCACCAACAGCCAACGTGTTTCCATCAGCAGAAAGGCTCACTGAAGTACCAAATTGATCACCGCCACCGGTATTGGAAGCCTTCACATAAGCCTGTTGCGCCCAACTTCCATCACTGTTTTCAAATACATAGGCTGCACCAGAGTTTGTCGAGGCATTGTTTGGCGTAGTATTGATACCGGTTGTACTGGAACTTTCTCCAACCGCACCGACCGCAAGGGTATTGCCATCTCCGGACATCGTAACCGATTCCCCGAATTTATCTAAGCTTCCTGGGTTAGAGGCTTTGATATATAGCTCCTGAGCCCAGGCACTACCGTTAAAACTGAACAGATATGCGGCGCCAGCCCAGCGACCTAAGGAGTTGTTTGAGATACTGTTGATTCCGGTAGTGCTTGAGTCTTCTCCCGGCGCGCCGATGAGAACCTTATTGCCATCCGATGACACCGCAACACTTCGGCCAAATCTATCATCAAAACCAGCATTGTCGGCTTTCAAGTAACGCTGAAATACCCATGCATCATTCTCGAAACGGTACACATAGGCGGCTCCCGAACTACCCAAATCGTTGTTATAACAGCAAGAGGAAGCAGTCGTATTACTTCCGTCTTCCTGTGGAGCGCCGACGACCAATGTATTGCCGTCTTCAGATAATGCCACTGCCCAGCCATAAAAATCATTTGCGTCGATATTGGGCGATGTAAGCAGTTCCTCTTGTTGCCATAAGCCATCTGTAAAGCGGAAGATATAAGCAGCACCTCGTGCGGTATTTTTATAAGGCGCGCCTGCAGCAAACACTGTACCATCGCGTGACATTGATACCGAGTAGCCAAACTCTGCAGATTGACTTGGATCTGAAGCTTTAATGCTGGCGATCAAATCATTTGCATCGGTTGAAGACAAAGAGAGCAAGTTAGACGACGCAGACCCTACGCTGTTTGTTGAGATAATAAAGAACTCTGAAGATAGCGCGGAAAGAGCCCCCGTCATACCAACCGTTAGCTCCAGCGCCCCATCCGTTGTACCTAATGGTTCGCAGTCGTTATCAAAGTCTTCATTTTGACGGCAAACAGTGTATCCCGTGGCCAGCTCAGACTTTTCCCATGCAAGCGAAACAGGGAAAGTAAGCGTCTCGGACGAACCTGATTCCACAGTCAGAAGGTTAAAAGACTCAGGGGGTTGTGGGTTGAGGTATTGGTCAATAGCTGCCTGAGACCCACCGATAGTAATAACAATATCTGTCGTCGTTACACCATCAGACGCCGTCACTTCAATGACATCCTGTACAACAGTCTCTTCAGTGAAATCAGCCACCGCTGTATCATTCACCGTATATGTCCAAGTACCGTTGACAATCACCAAAGAACCGAAGTTGCCCTCATAAGGCCCTGTGCCATCGAACGTTACCGTGGAGTTGTCTGAGTCAACGTCTGTCACGCCAATATTGCCTGAGGCATCAAAGGAGGTCATCGTAGCGCCCAGCTCGGTATAAGTGAGTGTCGGGGTTTCTGACGAACCAGATAATGCACTTGCGGAAGTACCTTTAACAAATGAACCCGACACTGGCACTATAAATGCCGCGTATTCATTATTTTCACTCCAACGATAAGGTGTTCTTCCGTTACCGTCCAAGTCTACAGAAACTTTTGCAACAGTCACAACTCGACCAGAGAAGCTGTACTTCCCTGTGCTCCAGACCATATAGGAATAGGTTTTGCCATCAATGATAACTCGCTGAGTATCATCACCCTCATATGTGTAAGAGTCTTGGGAAGATACGAAGCCACCTCGGTCGACCGTTGAATCATTATCGATAAACTGCAGGGTTGTTCCATCGGTGAGGATATTAATGCCATTAAAGCCACTACCGATAATCGAATAGTCATCACCTCGCCTCCATCCTCTCACCTCATAGAGGTCGCCCTCAAAGCCTTGATCGAGGAACAAGTTTATCTGAGCTGATGTATCTCCTGTCGCTACCGGCGCGTCATCAGAACCAACAATCGTGATAACAATCCGTTGGGATTTTCCGTCCGTCGCTTTAACAGTGAATGTATCTTCTACCTTCTGGCCTTCAGCCAGAGCCTGAACCAGAGTGCTGTTATTGTTCAGGGTATATGTCCATCGATCCTCATTAAGGTTATACCAAGCACCGTCTTCGAGTAAGAATGTGCCATAAGTACCATCCACACTCTCGTATACCAACGAAGGAGAATCTGTAGAGTCAGGATCTGACACTGAGATCTTCCCTGTCACGGTCGATGATTCGCCGGGATCACGCTCAGTGACTTGACCTGAAAAATCTCCTGATATGACCGAGTTGCTTGCCAGGAATGCATCAATCGCATCTTGAGACCCACCGATAGTAATAACAATATCTGTCGTCGTTACACCATCAGACGCCGTCACTTCAATGACATCCTGCACAACAGTGTCTTCAGTGAAATCAGCCACCGCTGTATCATTCACGGTATATGTCCAAGTACCGTTGACAATCACCAAAGAACCGAAGTTACCCTCATAAGGCCCTGTGCCATCGAACGTTACCGAGGAGTTGTCTGAGTCAACGTCTGTCACGCCAATACTGCCTGAGGCATCAAAGGAGGTCATCGTAGCGCCCAGCTCGGTATAAGTGAGTGTCGGGGTTTCTGACGAACCAGATAATGCACTTGCGGAAGTACCTTTAACAAATGAACCCGACACTGGCACTATAAATGCCGCGTATTCATTATTTTCACTCCAACGATAAGGTGTTCTTCCGTTACCGTCCAAGTCGACAGAAACTTTTGCAACAGTCACAACTCGACCAGAGAAGCTGTACTTCCCTGTGCTCCAGACCATATAGGAATAGGTTTTGCCATCAATGATAACTCGCTGAGTATCATCACCCTCATATGTGTAAGAGTCTGGAGAATATTCGAAGCCACCGCGGTTGACCGTTGAATCATTATCGATAAACTGCAGGGTTGTTCCATCGGTGAGGATATTAATGCCATTAAAGCCACTACCAATAATCGAATAGTCATCACCTCTCCTCCATCCTCTCACCTCATAGAGATCACCCTCAAACCCTGAGTCTCTCCACAAGTTTATGGTGCCGTTATCATCTCCAGAGATAACGGGCTCATCGTCGGTACCTGTAATCTCTATCACAACAGTTAATTTGCTGTTATCGCTCGCGATGATATCTATCTCGTCCTTGACGATTTCATCTTTGTAGAGTGCCTGGACCTTCGATTGGTCTAGTGTGTATGTCCATACACCATCGACAAGTGCCAATGAGCCATAGGTACCTGACCTATCTTGGTTAGCGAATAGTTGAGAATCCTCTTCATTCAACTCTCCACTGGTTTTCACTTGATCACCAGGATCTCCCTCGTTTACTGAGCCAGTCAGGACACTTGGTGTTGTGCCACCACCGTCTGTGGTGCCGCCGTCTGTCGTACCTGTCGTTGAACCGTCGGTCGTACCTGTAGTGCTGCCATCCGTACCGCCGGTAGTCGAACCGTCCGTCGTACCTGTGGTTGAGCCGTCAGTACCGCCCGTAGTCGAGCCATCGGTGCCACCCGTGGTCGAACCGTCTGTCGAACCTGTGGTGGTGCCGTCGGTGCCGCCAGTCGTTGAACCGTCTGTCGTACCTGTGGTCGAGCCATCAGTACCGCCAGTTGTTGAACCGTCTGTCGTACCTGTGGTGCTGCCGTCAGTGCCGCCCGTGGTCGAACCATCGGTGGTACCTGTGGTGCTGCCGTCGGTGCCGCCGGTGGTTGAACCATCGGTGGTGCCCGTGGTGGTGCCATCCGTACCGCCGGTGGTTGAACCGTCTGTCGTACCTGTTGTTGAACCGTCGGTCGTACCTGTAGTGGTGCCATCAGTACCGCCAGTTGTTGAACCGTCCGTCGTACCTGTGGTTGAGCCGTCGGTGCCGCCCGTGGTTGAACCGTCCGTCGTACCCGTCGTTGAGCCGTCAGTGCCGCCCGTGGTCGAGCCATCGGTGGTACCTGTGGTGGTGCCATCCGTACCGCCGGTGGTTGAACCGTCTGTCGTACCCGTCGTTGAACCGTCAGTGGTACCTGTGGTGCTGCCATCAGTACCGCCGGTGGTCGAACCGTCAGTGGTACCTGTGGTCGAGCCATCAGTACCGCCAGTTGTTGAACCGTCCGTCGTACCTGTGGTTGAGCCGTCGGTACCGCCCGTAGTCGAGCCGTCTGTGCCGCCGGTGGTTGAACCGTCGGTCGTACCTGTAGTCGAGCCGTCAGTGCCGCCCGTGGTCGAACCGTCTGTCGTACCTGTGGTGCTGCCGTCAGTGCCGCCCGTGGTCGAGCCGTCGGTCGTACCTGTAGTGGTGCCATCCGTACCGCCGGTGGTCGAACCGTCCGTCGTACCTGTAGTGGTGCCGTCAGTACCGCCCGTAGTCGAACCATCGGTGGTACCTGTGGTGCTGCCGTCAGTGGTACCTGTCGTTGAGCCGTCTGTGCCGCCGGTGGTCGAACCGTCCGTCGTACCTGTCGTCGAGCCGTCGGTACCGCCCGTAGTCGAACCGTCCGTCGTACCCGTCGTTGAGCCGTCAGTGCCGCCGGTGGTTGAACCGTCAGTGGTACCTGTAGTCGAGCCGTCGGTACCGCCCGTAGTTGAACCGTCGGTGGTACCAGTAGTCGAGCCGTCGGTACCACCAGTTGTTGAACCATCGGTGGTGCCCGTGGTGGTGCCATCCGTACCGCCGGTGGTAGAACCGTCGGTCGTACCCGTGGTGGTGCCATCCGTACCGCCGGTGGTCGAACCGTCCGTGGTACCTGTAGTCGAGCCGTCGGTACCACCAGTTGTTGAGCCGTCTGTGCCGCCGGTTGTTGAACCGTCAGTGCCGCCCGTAGTCGAACCGTCTGTAGTACCTGAGGTGGTGCCGTCAGTACCGCCGGTGGTCGAACCGTCCGTGGTACCTGTAGTCGAGCCGTCGGTGCCGCCCGTAGTCGAACCGTCCGTCGTACCTGTAGTGGTGCCGTCAGTACCGCCCGTAGTCGAACCATCGGTGGTACCTGTGGTGCTGCCATCAGTACCGCCAGTCGTTGAACCGTCTGTCGTACCAGTGGTTGAGCCGTCAGTACCGCCCGTAGTCGAGCCATCGGTGGTACCTGTGGTGCTGCCATCAGTACCGCCGGTGGTCGAACCGTCTGTCGTGCCCGTGGTAGTGCCGTCAGTACCGCCGGTGGTCGAACCGTCCGTGGTACCCGTAGTCGAGCCGTCCGTCGTACCTGTAGTGGTGCCGTCAGTGCCGCCCGTAGTCGAACCATCGGTGGTACCTGTGGTGCTGCCGTCAGTGGTACCTGTCGTTGAGCCGTCAGTGCCGCCGGTGGTTGAACCGTCGGTCGTACCCGTCGTTGAACCGTCGGTACTGCCCGTAGTCGAACCGTCGGTCGTACCCGTGGTGGCGCCATCCGTGCCACCGGTGGTCGAACCGTCTGTCGTACCTGTGGTGCTGCCGTCAGTAGTACCTGTAGTTGAGCCGTCGGTACCGCCCGTAGTTGATCCGTCGGTAGTACCCGTAGTCGAGCCATCGGTGGTACCTGTGGTGCTGCCATCAGTGCCGCCAGTGGTCGAACCGTCCGTCGTACCTGTCGTCGAGCCGTCAGTACCGCCTGTAGTCGATCCGTCGGTGCCGCCCGTAGTCGAACCGTCCGTCGTACCAGTAGTCGAGCCGTCGGTACCACCAGTTGTTGAACCATCGGTGGTGCCCGTGGTTGAACCGTCTGTAGTACCTGTTGTTGAACCGTCAGTGGTACCTGTGGTCGATCCGTCGGTGCCGCCGGTAGTCGAGCCATCGGTGGTACCTGTGGTGGTGCCGTCAGTACCGCCGGTGGTCGAACCGTCCGTCGTACCTGTAGTCGAGCCATCGGTGGTACCTGTGGTTGAACCATCGGTGGTGCCCGTAGTGCTGCCATCCGTACCGCCGGTAGTCGAACCGTCCGTCGTACCTGTGGTTGAGCCGTCGGTGCCGCCGGTGGTTGAGCCGTCGGTGCCGCCGGTGGTTGAACCGTCAGTGGTACCTGTAGTCGAGCCGTCGGTGCCGCCGGTGGTTGAACCATCAGTGGTGCCCGTAGTTGAACCGTCCGTCGTACCCGTCGTTGAGCCGTCAGTGCCGCCCGTAGTCGAACCGTCTGTAGTACCCGTGGTGGTTCCGTCAGTACCGCCCGTGGTCGAACCATCGGTGGTACCTGTGGTGCTGCCGTCAGTACCGCCCGTAGTCGAACCGTCCGTGGTACCTGTGGTGCTGCCGTCCGTCGTACCTGTCGTTGACCCGTCGGTACCGCCCGTAGTCGAGCCGTCGGTGCCACCGGTTGTTGAACCGTCAGTGCCGCCCGTAGTCGAACCGTCTGTAGTACCTGTGGTGGTGCCGTCAGTACCGCCGGTGGTCGAACCATCGGTGGTACCTGTGGTGCTGCCGTCGGTGCCGCCGGTGGTTGAACCATCGGTGGTGCCCGTGGTGCTGCCGTCAGTACCGCCGGTGGTCGAACCGTCCGTGGTACCTGTCGTTGAACCGTCAGTACCGCCGGTGGTTGAACCGTCGGTCGTACCCGTGGTAGTGCCGTCAGTACCGCCGGTGGTCGAACCATCGGTGGTACCCGTCGTAGAGCCGTCAGTACCGCCCGTAGTCGAACCGTCCGTCGTACCCGTTGTTGAGCCGTCAGTGCCGCCCGTAGTCGAACCGTCTGTAGTACCCGTGGTGGTTCCGTCAGTACCGCCAGTCGTTGAACCATCGGTGGTACCTGTGGTTGAGCCGTCAGTACCGCCCGTAGTTGAACCGTCGGTCGTACCCGTCGTTGAGCCGTCTGTGCCGCCGGTGGTTGAACCGTCGGTCGTACCTGTAGTGCTGCCGTCAGTACCGCCGGTGGTCGAACCGTCCGTCGTACCTGTGGTGCTGCCATCAGTACCGCCGGTAGTCGAACCGTCCGTCGTACCTGTAGTCGATCCGTCGGTCGTACCCGTCGTTGAACCGTCAGTACCGCCGGTGGTTGAACCGTCCGTCGTACCAGTGGTCGAGCCGTCAGTACCGCCAGTTGTTGAACCGTCTGTCGTGCCTGTCGTTGAGCCGTCTGTACCGCCCGTAGTCGAACCGTCCGTCGTACCTGTGGTGCTGCCATCAGTACCGCCAGTCGTTGAACCGTCAGTGGTACCTGTCGTTGAGCCGTCAGTGCCGCCCGTAGTCGAACCGTCCGTCGTACCTGTCGTTGAGCCGTCCGTACCGCCGGTGGTTGAACCATCGGTGGTGCCCGTGGTGGTGCCATCCGTACCGCCCGTGGTTGAACCATCGGTGGTGCCCGTGGTGGTGCCATCCGTACCGCCCGTAGTCGAACCATCGGTGGTACCTGTAGTACTGCCGTCAGTGCCGCCCGTAGTCGAACCGTCCGTCGTACCTGTCGTTGAGCCGTCAGTACCGCCCGTGGTCGAACCGTCGGTCGTACCCGTGGTGCTGCCATCCGTACCGCCGGTGGTTGAACCATCGGTGGTGCCCGTGGTAGTGCCGTCAGTACCGCCGGTGGTCGAACCGTCCGTGGTACCTGTAGTGCTGCCGTCAGTACCGCCCGTAGTCGAACCGTCGGTCGTACCCGTCGTTGAGCCGTCAGTGCCGCCCGTAGTAGTACCGTCCGTCGTACCCGTCGTTGAGCCGTCAGTACCGCCGGTGGTTGAACCGTCGGTCGTACCTGTAGTGCTGCCGTCAGTACCGCCGGTGGTCGAACCGTCAGTGGTACCTGTGGTGCTGCCATCCGTACCGCCGGTAGTCGAACCGTCTGTCGTACCCGTCGTTGAGCCGTCAGTGCCGCCGGTGGTCGAACCGTCGGTGGTACCCGTCGTTGAGCCGTCAGTACCGCCCGTGGTTGAACCATCGGTGGTGCCCGTGGTGGTGCCATCCGTACCGCCCGTGGTCGAACCGTCGGTGGTACCCGTCGTTGAGCCGTCAGTGCCGCCGGTGGTCGAACCGTCTGTCGTACCTGTCGTTGACCCGTCGGTACCGCCCGTAGTCGAACCATCGGTCGTACCTGTGGTGCTACCGTCAGTACCGCCGGTAGTCGAACCGTCAGTCGTACCTGTGGTGCTACCGTCAGTACCACCGGTGGTCGAACCATCAGTGGTACCTGTGGTTGAGCCGTCAGTACCGCCCGTAGTCGAGCCATCAGTGGTACCCGTGGTGGTGCCATCCGTACCGCCGGTGGTCGAACCGTCAGTGGTACCTGTTGTTGAGCCGTCGGTACCGCCCGTGGTTGAACCGTCGGTGGTACCTGTGGTTGAGCCGTCAGTACCGCCCGTAGTCGAGCCATCAGTGGTACCCGTGGTGGTGCCATCCGTACCGCCGGTGGTCGAACCGTCAGTGGTACCTGTGGTTGAGCCGTCGGTACCGCCCGTGGTTGAACCGTCGGTGGTACCTGTCGTTGAGCCGTCGGTACCGCCCGTAGTTGAACCGTCGGTGGTACCTGTCGTTGAGCCGTCAGTACCGCCCGTAGTCGAGCCATCGGTAGTACCTGTGGTGCTGCCATCAGTACCGCCAGTGGTCGATCCGTCGGTCGTACCTGTGGTGCTACCGTCAGTACCGCCAGTTGTTGAACCGTCTGTCGTACCTGTGGTGCTGCCGTCAGTGCCGCCCGTAGTCGAACCGTCCGTCGTACCTGTAGTCGAGCCGTCGGTGCTGCCGTCGGTCGTACCCGTGGTGGTGCCATCCGTGCCGCCGGTGGTTGAACCGTCGGTCGTACCTGTAGTGCTGCCGTCAGTACCGCCCGTAGTCGAGCCATCGGTAGTACCTGTGGTGCTGCCATCCGTACCGCCGGTGGTCGAACCGTCGGTCGTACCTGTAGTGCTGCCGTCAGTACCGCCGGTGGTCGAACCGTCCGTGGTACCTGTAGTGCTGCCGTCAGTACCGCCTGTAGTCGAACCATCGGTGGTACCTGTAGTCGATCCGTCGGTGCCACCGGTTGTTGAACCGTCTGTAGTACCCGTCGTTGAGCCGTCAGTACCGCCCGTAGTCGAACCATCGGTGGTACCTGTGGTGCTGCCGTCAGTACCGCCCGTAGTTGAACCGTCGGTCGTACCCGTGGTGGTGCCATCCGTACCACCGGTAGTCGAACCGTCCGTCGTACCCGTCGTTGAGCCGTCGGTACCGCCCGTGGTCGAACCGTCAGTGGTACCTGTGGTGCTGCCATCAGTTCCGCCCGTAGTCGAACCATCCGTGGTACCTGTGGTTGAGCCGTCAGTGCCGCCCGTAGTCGAACCGTCGGTCGTACCTGTGGTGCTGCCGTCAGTACCGCCCGTGGTCGAGCCATCCGTCGTACCTGTGGTAGTGCCGTCAGTGGTACCTGTGGTGCTGCCATCAGTACCGCCAGTGGTCGGACCGTCAGTGGTACCTGTCGTTGAGCCGTCGGTACCGCCGGTGGTTGAACCATCGGTGGTGCCCGTGGTGCTGCCATCCGTACCGCCGGTAGTCGAACCGTCCGTGATACCTGTGGTTGAGCCGTCTGTAGTAACGCCAGGGCCGCCATTCGGTGGGTTTACGCCATCGGTTGAACCATCATCCCCTGAGCCATCTGTTTTTCCATCTGTCGAGCCGCTATCGGTTATGCCGCTGTCTGTCGAACCACCATCAGTTGAGCCAGTCTCTGTGCCGGGATCAGTAATTTCGCTATCAGGGGTGTTTGCGCCAAAGGCGTTATCGCCTGAGTCACAGCCAACTACCAGCAGAACCGAGATTAATATTGCTAATTTGGTTCTGAGCTTGAATCCACGCATGTCATTTGCTCCCAGCAAATTATTGTAAGCACCGAATCGGAGAACTAAGTGTGTGAAAATTTGGTATAAATTAATGCACTTCGACAAACAGATTCATATGACCTCTGTGTTCGAAAACCTTTTAACCCTTAAAAATCATCTCTTTTGCCATCAGGCGATTCTGAGTAAAGAAATAGCGGCCAGAAGGAGATAAAAAAACACACCAGACACATTGAATATATAAGTAACAGCGAATATGCAAACTTGAATAGGGATGATATTTTTCTATCAAATTGTTTGATTTTTCATTTTTTAATAATGTTATCAATTAGATTTTTACTAACTCTAAACTCATGCTTAACTAGTTCTTTTATGGTACTTAAAACATTAGATTCCGTGTTGTTATACGGATCAATATCACATTAATGCATTTTATATACATCTAATTACTTGCTGTTTTTAGCATATATTTTCATCACCTTATGATTTTATTGATCTTTCAAAGGGCTCATGTACAAATTTAAATAGGTATCTATCTAAATTACATTAGGACTAGTTTTTAAATTAGTAATCTCTATATAAGTGAAAAAATAAAAAAAATAAATACAAGATTCGACGAACAGAAAATTCATCAAAATATAATCATGGCCAGCATTTAAAACTAGCCATTGCTGACAGATAAACTAGTCAATTAATCGGGGCTGATTAAACAGGCGTTATATAAAAAGTGCAGGAAACCTTGAGATAAAGACTAAGAATAAAAGCTATCAAAATTAAGGCGATCGCATGTATTATATGAAACTCTTATTCCCCCAATCAAAATAATGGGATTAAATTAACTTACGCATTTATTAACTTTCTCTGCTGTTACCTTATGGTTCTATACTGCTCCCTACGGATTGATGTTGACTGTTTGTCAGGAGTAACAAAATGGATGATCCCAAGTCACCTCTATGCAGCGCTAACACTAATCCAATCAAAATTCCTGATAATGCTGCACAGTTGAGAGCCTCATCTCCCGTTATATGTTACCAAACTGATTCTCTTCCTTTTTTCGACAAAACTTTCTATAAATCAGTCAGATCAGTATCTGTCAGGATGCTGCTGTTTGACATACCGCCTCGACAGGCACGATGCTTTACTGTGCCCGCAGGCAGCTTCTCTCGCATATCCTGTTTACGCGGATCTCAGGTTGGGGATTTGAATATATGGCAGCGAGACAATTTGAGTGAGCGCTTTTTCAGTGGAAAAACACGACAGCTACATGCTACTCACTTAACCACAGGTGACAGACTTTGGAGCAATATGCCTTACCTGCGCCCAATAGCTACAATCACCGATGATTCACTGCAATGGTATGGCTGGGATGATGACGGTGCTGGTGTGCACAACGTGATTGGCACACGATGCGATCCCTACACTCATCACATTCTTCATAGCGAAAGTTACCATCAATGCTGCCATTCTAATCTTACCAAAGCACTTGCAGACAAACTCGGTGTTAGCCAGAGAGAAGCAGAACAGCATGTTCATGATGTGCTGAATGTGTTCATGTGCACAGGTTTTACGAAAGATACACATCAGTATTTTATGAAGACGAGCCCTGCCATAAAGGGGGATTATATTGAGTTCTTTGCAGAAACGGATTTGCTTGGGGCATTGTCGGCCTGTCCAGGTGGAGATTGCGGCACGACTCACTCTAGTGACGAAGCAGAATGCCACCCGCTGACCTTACAGGTGTTTACAGCACCTGCTGGAAGTTTGAAGGATTGGGCACCGTTCCAGCCCAGCGAGTATCGCCCTAGTTAGCTAGCGCGCTTCTTGCCCTTCCTGACAGCCAACACAGTATCTGACTTCCGGTTTAATTGCTAAACGGGCATCGGGGATATCCACACCACACTCTTCGCAAAAGCCGTACTCTTCGTCTTCCAAACGCTGCAGTGCGGCATTGACCTCCAGTAACTGGCTTTGAAAATACCTAAAGTTTGATTTGGCCATTTCGTTTTGCTGAATCGCATCAATTCGCGCTACCCGACCGATGCAAGACTGGTCTAGAGCGACAGGATCCGCTTGATCTTTCAACAAATCCAGCTCCTCCAGAATATAGGTTCTCAGGTTTTCTAGTCTTGCTTGATGTTCTGTCATACCACTTCCTTGAAGCAGAATTCAAACGTTTAAATTTTAACCACACTAACAGAAAACAAAGGCTCCAAACAAACTGCTGGGTCATGTCGACCGTCGTAAACAATCTCATATGGACTGACCGGAGAATTGTCCAATCGCTCTCCCTTTGTGTTTTTAAAGACAACTCTTCTACGTGTTGGGATAACAGATTTTCCCTTTGTCACTGATAGAGTCTCATTGTTCCTTTAACAAATGCGCAACATCAAGCCTTGATTCATACAGACGACATGTTGCCCTGAACTATCGCACTTTTCTCTAAATCAGTATGGGTTTGGACGTGTTCAAAAAAGAGCACATCTGCAAGAAATAAAGGAGTAAACAATGAGCGATAAAAAAATCGAAGAACTACAGTCATTACTGAACGTTCCTGATCCCAATGCCACGGCTGCTGCGAGTGATGTTAGAGCACGTTCGCTTTTCTCAGGCGGACACTGTCATAAAGGTACTGGCCTTCTGGCAGATATTCTCAATGCCGTCCCACCCGGTGGCTTGGGTGGCAATGAACTAGAATCTGCGCCTTATCCTCCTGTATCCCTGCCACAGTATGACTTCAACACCTCCGCTCAACGCGCTTACGCATTAGTGAAAGCAAAGAAAGAAAACACGTTTGAATACCTGAAATTACCTGGTGCCGTTGTTCACGGAAATGTTCGCTGCGAAGACGTCGCTAATGCCAACGAGTGGAGACACAGAGGCGGTTTGGAAGAGCCGGAATATAACTTTGGTGTTGATGACGCCGACCCTGACTTCACTGGTGTGCGTCTCTTTGAAGGGACTGTCGCTTATCTGGAAAAACATTTTTGGACCATCGTACTTTCACCAGACATCGCCGCGAAATTCATTAACCTGCTAACCGTGATTTACAGCGAGCTTGCAGATGGCAGACCTGACCGGATTACCTTTGAGATCATGGATCCCATCCTGCTCACCTTCCCGCACAGAAAATGTAACACGATCGAAGAGTTGGATTTCTACCCTACCTTCTGTACCGATCACCCTAAATACAATGAACGCATTAAGCAGTGGCCAAAAGCGCCTTACGAAAATGACTTCCGTTCTGATGATCTTATCGGTTGGCTGGTGACTGCCGCCCCAACACCAGTGTTCAATTACTTCAAGCCTTACACCCAGCACATGAGCAAATTCCCTGTCACCAATGATCACTTCAGACGTGTTCAGGGATTCGAGAGTGATAATCTCGACCAAGCCATGGCAGAAGGTCGCCTCTTCATTCTCGATTTCGCCGACTTTCATGATGAAACTGTTGCCAAGCGCAATCTCGATAACTTCGGTGCGCGCCTGCATGCAGGTATTTGCCTATTCGCCATTCCTGTCAATGGTACCGTACTCAAAACCATCGCCATTCAGCCAACCCAAACCCCACAACCTGGCGGTTATTGGAATGACATCGGTTGGTTCTTCCTAGGCATGTTCGGCTATGGCGACCAGAAGCACCCACCTTCAAAAATCATCACAGCTGGTGACAACTACTGGGCGTGGCAGATGGCCAAGAACTGTATCACTACCATGACTTCAATGGCGGGCGTTATCGACCACCTTTCCACCCACGTTTACCTTGGCCCTATTCCGGTAGCGTATTTCCGTAACATCAGCGAGTATCACCCACTGCGCCCATTGCTGGATACCCACCTGATGGCACTGGTCACCAACAACCACATCGGCATCTTCGAAGAAGTGGGTACCAGTGGATTACCAAACGGTGAAGGTTACGAATACACCTATGGCAACCCTTACAATGGCTTGCTCACAGGTGCTATTCAGCGACTGTCTGGCTTCAGCAGCACAACCTTTGTTAACTCGACACTAAGAAGAAAGAATCATTACCACTTCTTCGAACACAGCACGCCGATAGACCGAATGGCTGACCCTATTCTTGCCCAGCTTGATGAATACCCGCAGCATGATGACAACGGACTGGCTCCGATCATCAATGAGTGGGTTGATGGTTACCTGCGCCTGTACTACCACTCAGATCAGGATGTCATCGACGATACAGAGCTTCAGGGCTTCCTCTACGAGACAACGCATTATGGCAACGTCAGAGGCTTCCCAGATCATGCTGATACGCTGGAAGAACTGATTGATATCGTGTCACGGATTATTTACTGGATGTCTGTGAATCACGCATTCGGCAGTTTGGTTTCCTTCATGAAACTCGGCGCGCTGGGTGTATACCGTGATCACCCTATCGACCCTCACTTCGGCTACACCGAGCGCGATTGGTTGAATATCTGTCCGCCGATGAATGTAGGTGCTGGCTTGTTTATGTTTTCCCGCATCTTTACCGATTTACCGGAAGACTGGCACCGCTCACTCGGTAAATACCCTAAAGGACAGTTCAAGCACGACCCAAATGTCTACCCATTGCTTGATATGTTCCAGCAACAACTGCAGTCGCTGGATGACGAGATCCGCGAGAAGAATTCTCGCCGTCGCTGGGCATATGATTTGAGAATGCCTTCCACTATCACTGTCAGCCCTTGGAACTAAAGGAGCATACCCATGGATAAGTTTGATCCTTCACGCCGCGATTCAATGCGCAAAATGATCATTGCTGGTGGCGCATGTGTGGCGTTGTCTCAAGTAAAACTTTGGAATCAGCCACAAAAAGCACTCACAGGGCCAAAAGTCGACGATAAAGAGATAAAAGCCGCAGGTGAAGAACTCGCGCTCACCACACAGGAGCAAGATGTGTTCGCCGTGATCAAGAAAAATCTGATGCGCTCTAAGAACGTAACGGACGAGCAAATCGGCGACTTCTCAAGGCGCATTGTGGCTGCCAGCCCAGAGGGTACAGACTTCAAGCAAGTCTTTTCTGGCTTGCAGAATGAATTCCACCTGATGGAACATTTCATTCGCTATATACATGCTTAACTGAAGCCAGTTACGTTTTGTCGGGTTGTTGCAGCGACAGCCCGGCCTTTTTAACCAGCACCTCATTCAGTCGAATTCCCTTCCTGATTCACACAAATCTCAGCACTGGTTCGCTCGGATAGTGGTATGGCACGTTATGACAAGCTTAACGACTTCCCCTTTTATAAGATCCCCAAATATTCACCGAAGCGCTATCTGTGCGACAACATCGAATGGTTACTCCAAAAGGGGAGATGTCAGTGGAACAACACGTCGATATCAACTTAAGCCGCGTTGACGAAATGCGAAAAAACATGATCATCAACCGAACCTGTGCCGTCATTACACAGGCCAATGATAGAGGAAATCCAAGAGAAACATATGGATTACAATCCTCTGTCCGCCAAGGTGTGCCTGTTGATGAAACTGAAATCCGTACTATAGCGAAAAAGTTGTCGCTAAATCTGCAGGAACAAGATCTGTTTGTCGTGATTAAGCGCAATCTTGTTCACTCAAAAAAAGTTAAAGACGGACAAATCTCCGCCTTTGCCAGACACGTTGTCTTTTACTGTGATGGACAAACAGATATCTATCACTCGTTAAAAGGCATTGAGCAGCAGATGCAAGTCATGGATCTATTCATTCAGTACATCCACGTTTAGGTTCTCTCCTGAAAACGCGGTATTTCCTACACCACCCCCTGCAGCCGAACAAACGAATACCTTAAGCTTTAAGGCAAAATTCCCAACTTTCCCACGTCCACATCCGCTTGTTTCAGCACCTCTATATTTTTTATGGTATTTCACACCCTTAATTAAGCATTTTCGAGCCACAACTACTATTTTTAATAAATCTATCATTTGTGAACTATGTGTATCACAAGCGATTATTTAATATCTAAATCGTTTTGGGTGTGGATCAATGGGGCAAGTTAAAGTACCGAACAATGCGGAAGTTCTTTTTATCAGTGGATCTGCTTCATTAGATCGAGAGGGAGGAAAGCAAGCACTAAAGCTTGGTACACAGCTCCACTCTGGAGACACAATCGATGTTGCGGAAGATACGCTCATTGAGTTTCAGGGTGACGACGGGAGTTTATTTGCATTTGTAGGTAGCGAAATTGACAGTTTTACAGATTTGGCCAGTAATCAGAACCTTACTGATGAGCTTAAAGACCAGATCAAATCAATTGTTGATGCAATTTCGCTTGGCCAAGACCCAACTTTAAATGAAGAGAACGCTACTGCTGCGGGCACAACGCTCTTAAGCTCTGGCTCTAGTGGTTTTTTTGTCCTTTCCCGATCGGCCAGCGAAACGATCGCGACCGCAGGTTTTGATACAGATTCATATATTGACTCCACCTTCAGCGGTAATTTGCAAGAGAAAGAAACTGAATCTTTTTTCAGTTCGCCAACAATTAGTCTCGACGTCGATACCCTAACCAACGACAACACACCCACTATTTCCGGCCAAACAAACTTACCGCCAGGTACTGTCGTTCAGTTAACTATCACTGACTCTCTTGGAAGTACTCAAACGTTAACTCCAACCGTCACAGAGGATGGTACCTTTAGCATAGAAGTCCCCACCCCATTACCTGACGGTTCTTTTTCCGTCACCGCAACCTTTACCGACAACCAAGGTAATAGTATATCCGCTACCGCCAACGGTATTCTGGATACCCTCGCGCCTGGTCAAGGGACAGGTCCAAATGGATCCGATGAATCACCTTTGGTTGAGATACCTCAAGCCTCGGGCGGTATCGGTGAAGAAGAAGTCACCGACGGTGTAGAAGTATTGGTTACCCCACCAACGGGAACAGAACCGGGCGACACCATTACCGTGACTGTCACCCAACCGGACGGTTCAACGACGGACGTGACCACCACGGTCCCTGACGGCTGGACCGGCGGCAGTTCAGTCTCTGTCGTGGTTTCTCCTGAAGATTTGGGCGGCAGCGATGGCTCTCTGCCGGATGAAGGTGATTACACCATCACCACCACAGTCACAGACAATGCCGGTAACACCTCTTCACCGAGTGAAACCATTACCGTCAATGTGGACACCACTGCACCAGGTGAAGGAACAGGTGCAGGCGGCGCTAACGAACTGCCGCTGGTTGAAGTTCCTGAAGCCTCCGGCGGTATCGGTGAAAGTGAACTCACCGACGGCGTAGAAGTATTAGTGACCCCACCAACGGGCACTGAACCCGGCGATACAGTGACTGTCACTGTCACCCAACCTGATGGCTCTACCTCGGAGGTCACCACCACCGTACCTGATAGCTGGACAGACGGCAGTGCCGTCTCTGTCGTGGTGTCTCCGGAAGATTTAGGCGGCGCTGGCGGTACCCTGCCGGATGAAGGCGATTACACCCTCACCACCACAATCACAGACAGTGCCGGTAATACCTCTTCACCGAGTGAATCCATTACCGTCAATGTGGACACCACGGCACCGGGTGAAGGAACCGGTGCAGGTGGCGCCAACAAACTGCCGCTGGTTGAGGTGCCTGAAGCCTCCGGCGGTATTGGTGAAAATGAACTTACCGACGGTGTAGAAGTATTGGTCACCCCACCGACGGGAACAGAACCGGGCGACACCATTACCGTGACTGTCACCCAACCGGACGGTTCAACGACTGACGTGACCACCACGGTCCCTGATGGCTGGACCGGCGGCAGTTCAGTCTCTGTCGTGGTTTCTCCTGAAGACTTGGGCGGAAGCAATGGCTCTCTGCCGAATGAAGGTGATTACACCATTACCTCCACCGTCACAGACAGCGCAGGTAATACCTCTTCACCGAGTGAGTCCATCGATATCATCATTGATACCACCGCACCGGGTGAAGGCACCGGTCCCAACGGCACCGATGAACTGCCGCTGGTTGAAGTGCCTGAAGCCTCAGGCGGCATCGGTGAAGAAGAAATCACCGACGGTGTAGAAGTGCTGGTTACGCCACCAACGGGCACAGAGCCGGGCGACACCATTACCGTCACGGTTACCCAACCGGACGGTTCAAGCACAGACGTAACCACCACGGTCCCTGACGGCTGGACCGGCGGCACCAGTGTGCCTGTCACTGTCTCACCGGAAGAGTTGGGTGGCGAGAACGGCGAGCTGCCGGACGAAGGTGATTACACCATCACCACCACCGTCACTGACAGCGCAGGTAATACCTCTTCACCGAGTGAGTCCATCGAGATCACCATTGATACTTCGGCACCGGGTGAAGGCACCGGCCCCAATGGCAACGATGAGCTGCCGCTGGTTGAAGTGCCAGAAGCCTCCGGTGGCGTCGGGGAAAGTGAACTCACCGATGGCGTGGAAGTACTGGTCACCCCACCGACCGGCACTGAGCCCGGCGATACCATCACTGTCACGGTTACCCAACCGGACGGTTCAAGTACAGACGTGACCACCACGGTCCCTGACGGCTGGACTGGCGGCACCAGTGTGCCTGTCACCGTCTCACCTGAAGATTTAGGTGGCGACAACGGCCAACTGCCGGATGAAGGTGATTACACCATCACCACCACAGTCACAGACAGTGCCGGTAATACCTCCTCACCCAGTGAGTCCGTCGAGATCACTATTGATACCACCGCACCGGGTGAAGGCACCGGTCCAAACGGTACCGATGAACTGCCGCTGGTTGAAGTACCTGAAGCCTCTGGTGGCGTCGGGGAAGATGAACTCACCGATGGCGTGGAAGTGCTGGTCACGCCACCCACGGGCACAGAGCCCGGCGACACCATTACCGTGACCGTTACCCAACCAGACGGCTCAAGTACTGACGTGACCACCACGGTCCCTGCTGGCTGGACCGGCGGCACCAGTGTGCCTGTCACTGTCTCACCGGAAGAGTTGGGTGGCGAGAACGGCGAGCTGCCGGACGAAGGCGATTACACCCTCACCGCTACCGTCACTGACGGTGCCGGTAACACCTCAACGCCGAGTGACGCATCCAACTTTACCGTCGATACCACCGCTCCGGGCGAAGGCACCGGCGCTGGCGGGGCTGACGAAGTCCCTCTCGTGGCGATCCCGGAAGCCGCTGACGGCGTCAATAAAGACGAAGCCAGTGACGGCATTGATGTGCTCGTGACTCCACCGACCGGCATTGAACCCGGCGATACCGTCACCGTCACCCTCACCAAGCCGGACGGCACGACGGCAGACATTTCCGCTACGGTACCGGCTGACTGGACCGATGGCACCGCCGTAACCGTCACTATCCCGACCAGTGATATCGGTGATGGCAGCAGCTTTAATGATGGCGACTACACCCTGACGGCGACGGCCTCCGACACCGCCGGCAACAGCAGTCAGCCAAGTGCGTCCACCGGCTTTACCCTGGACACCACCGCACCGGGTGAAGGCACCGGTCCCAACGGCACCGATGAACTGCCGCTGGTTGAAGTGCCTGAAGCCTCTGGTGGTGTCGGGGAAGAAGAACTCACCGATGGCGTGGAAGTGCTGGTCACTCCACCGACGGGCACTGAGCCCGGCGATACTATTACTGTGACCGTTACCCAACCGGACGGTTCAACAACAGACGTGACCACCACGGTCCCTGCTGGCTGGACCGGCGGCACCAGTGTGCCGGTTACCGTCTCACCGGAAGACTTGGGTGGCGAGAACGGCGAGCTGCCGGACGAAGGCGATTACACCCTCACCGCTACCGTCACTGACGGTGCCGGTAACACCTCTTCACCGAGTGACGCATCCAACTTTACCGTGGATACCACGGCTCCGGGCGAAGGCACCGGCGCGGGCGGGGCTGACGAAGTCCCTCTCGTGGCGATCCCGGAAGCCGCGGACGGCGTCAATAAAGACGAAGCCAGTGACGGCATTGATGTGCTCGTCACTCCACCGACCGGTATTGAACCGGGCGATACCGTCACGGTCACCCTCACCAAGCCGGACGGCTCGACGGCAGACATTTCCGCTACGGTACCAGCAGGCTGGACCGATGGCACCGCCGTAACCGTCACTATCCCGACCAGTGATATCGGTGATGGCAGCAGCTTTAATGATGGCGACTACACCCTGACAGCGACGGCCTCCGACACCGCGGGCAACAGCAGTCAGCCAAGTGCGTCCACCGGCTTTACCCTGGACACCACCGCACCGGGTGAAGGCACCGGTCCCAACGGCACCGATGAGCTGCCAATCGTTGAAGTACCTGAAGCCTCTGGTGGCGTCGGTGAAGATGAACTCACCGATGGCGTGGAAGTGCTGGTTACGCCACCCACGGGCACAGAGCCCGGCGATACCATTACCGTCACCGTCACCCAGCCGGACGGTTCAACAACAGACGTGACCACCACGGTCCCTGCTGGCTGGACCGGCGGCACCAGTGTGCCTGTCACTGTCTCACCGGAAGACTTGGGTGGCGAGAACGGCGAGCTGCCGGACGAAGGCGATTACACCCTCACCGCTACCGTCACTGACGGTGCCGGTAACACCTCTTCACCGAGTGACGCATCCAACTTTACCGTCGATACCACGGCACCGGGCGAAGGCACCGGCGCTGGCGGGGCTGACGAAGTCCCTCTCGTGGCGATCCCGGAAGCCGCGGACGGCGTCAATAAAGACGAAGCCAGTGATGGCATTGATGTGCTCGTCACTCCACCGACCGGTATTGAACCGGGCGATACCGTCACGGTCACCCTCACCAAGCCGGACGGCTCGACGGCAGACATTTCCACCACGGTACCGGCTGACTGGACCGATGGCACCGCCGTGACCGTCACTATCCCAACCAGTGATATCGGTGATGGCAGCAGCTTTAATGATGGCGACTACACCCTGACGGCGACGGCCTCCGATACGGCGGGTAACAGCAGTGCGCCGAGTTCAGAAGCCAGTTTCAACCTGGACACCACCGCACCGGGTGAAGGCACCGGTCCCAACGGTACCGATGAACTGCCAATCGTTGAAGTACCTGAAGCCTCTGGTGGCGTCGGTGAAGATGAACTCACCGATGGTGTGGAAGTGCTGGTCACCCCACCCACGGGCACAGAGCCCGGCGATACTATTACTGTGACCGTTACCCAACCAGACGGTTCAACAACAGACGTGACCACCACGGTCCCTGCTGGCTGGACCGTCGGCACCAGTGTGCCGGTTACTGTCTCACCGGCAGACTTGGGTGGCGAGAACGGCGAGCTGCCGGACGAAGGCGATTACACCCTCACCGCTACCGTCACTGACGGTGCCGGTAACACCTCTTCACCGAGTGACGCATCCAACTTTACCGTGGATACCACCGCTCCGGGCGAAGGCACCGGCGCTGGCGGGGCTGACGAAGTCCCTCTCGTGGCGATCCCGGAAGCCGCGGACGGCGTCAATAAAGACGAAGCCAGTGACGGCATTGATGTGCTCGTCACTCCACCGACCGGTATTGAACCGGGCGATACCGTCACGGTCACCCTCACCAAGCCGGACGGCTCGACGGCAGACATTTCCGCTACGGTACCAGCAGGCTGGACCGATGGCACCGCCGTAACCGTCACTATCCCGACCAGTGATATCGGTGATGGCAGCAGCTTTAATGATGGCGACTACACCCTGACAGCGACGGCCTCCGACACCGCGGGCAACAGCAGTCAGCCAAGTGCGTCCACCGGCTTTACCCTGGACACCACCGCACCGGGTGAAGGCACCGGTCCCAACGGTACCGATGAGCTGCCAATCGTTGAAGTACCTGAAGCCTCTGGTGGCGTCGGTGAAGATGAACTCACCGATGGCGTGGAAGTGCTGGTTACGCCACCCACGGGCACAGAGCCCGGCGATACCATTACCGTCACCGTCACCCAGCCGGACGGTTCAACAACAGACGTGACCACCACGGTCCCTGCTGGCTGGACCGGCGGCACCAGTGTGCCTGTCACTGTCTCACCGGAAGACTTGGGTGGCGAGAACGGCGAGCTGCCGGACGAAGGCGATTACACCCTCACCGCTACCGTCACTGACGGTGCCGGTAACACCTCTTCACCGAGTGACGCATCCAACTTTACCGTCGATACCACGGCACCGGGCGAAGGCACCGGCGCGGGCGGGGCTGACGAAGTCCCTCTCGTGGCGATCCCGGAAGCCGCGGACGGCGTCAATAAAGACGAAGCCAGTGACGGCATTGATGTGCTCGTCACTCCACCGACCGGTATTGAACCGGGCGATACCGTCACGGTCACCCTCACCAAGCCGGACGGCACGACGGCAGACATTTCCACCACGGTACCGGCTGACTGGACCGATGGCACCGCCGTGACCGTCACTATCCCAACCAGTGATATCGGTGATGGCAGCAGCTTTAATGATGGCGACTACACCCTGACGGCGACGGCCTCCGATACGGCGGGTAACAGCAGTGCGCCGAGTTCAGAAGCCAGTTTCAACCTGGACACCACCGCACCGGGTGAAGGCACCGGTCCCAACGGTACCGATGAACTGCCAATCGTTGAAGTACCTGAAGCCTCTGGTGGCGTCGGTGAAGATGAACTCACCGATGGTGTGGAAGTGCTGGTTACGCCACCCACGGGCACAGAGCCCGGCGATACTATTACTGTGACCGTTACCCAACCAGACGGTTCAACAACAGACGTGACCACCACGGTCCCTGCTGGCTGGACCGGCGGCACCAGTGTGCCTGTCACTGTCTCACCGGAAGACTTGGGTGGCGAGAACGGCGAGCTGCCGGACGAAGGCGATTACACCCTCACCGCTACCGTCACTGACGGTGCCGGTAACACCTCTTCACCGAGTGACGCATCCAACTTTACCGTGGATACCACCGCTCCGGGTGAAGGCACCGGCGCTGGCGGGGCTGACGAAGTCCCTCTCGTGGCGATCCCGGAAGCCGCGGACGGCGTCAATAAAGACGAAGCCAGTGATGGCATTGATGTGCTCGTCACTCCACCGACCGGTATTGAACCCGGCGATACCGTCACGGTCACCCTCACCAAGCCGGACGGCTCGACGGCAGACATTTCCGCTACGGTACCGGCTGACTGGACCGATGGCACCGCCGTGACCGTCACGATCCCAACCAGTGATATCGGTGATGGCAGCAGCTTTAATGATGGCGACTACACCCTGACGGCGACGGCCTCCGACACCGCGGGTAACAGCAGTCAGCCAAGTGCATCCACCGGCTTCACCCTGGATACCACCGCACCGGGTGAAGGCACCGGTCCAAACGGCACTGTTGAATTACCCCTTGTAGAGATCCCTGAAGCGAGTGGCGGCGTTGGAGAAAACGAACTCACCGATGGCGTGGAAGTGCTGGTTACGCCACCCACGGGCACAGAGCCCGGCGACACCATTACCGTCACCGTCACCCAGCCGGACGGTTCAACAACAGACGTGACCACCACGGTCCCTGCTGGCTGGACCGGCGGCACCAGTGTGCCTGTCACTGTCTCACCGGAAGACTTGGGTGGCGAGAACGGCGAGCTGCCGGACGAAGGCGATTACACCCTCACCGCTACCGTCACTGACGGTGCCGGTAACACCTCAACGCCGAGTGACGCATCCAACTTTACCGTCGATACCACCGCTCCGGGCGAAGGCACCGGCGCTGGCGGGGCTGACGAAGTCCCTCTCGTGGCGATCCCGGAAGCCGCTGACGGCGTCAATAAAGACGAAGCCAGTGACGGCATTGATGTGCTCGTGACTCCACCGACCGGCATTGAACCCGGCGATACCGTCACCGTCACCCTCACCAAGCCGGACGGCACGACGGCAGACATTTCCGCTACGGTACCGGCTGACTGGACCGATGGCACCGCCGTAACCGTCACTATCCCGACCAGTGATATCGGTGATGGCAGCAGCTTTAATGATGGCGACTACACCCTGACGGCGACGGCCTCCGACACCGCCGGCAACAGCAGTCAGCCAAGTGCGTCCACCGGCTTTACCCTGGACACCACCGCACCGGGTGAAGGCACCGGTCCCAACGGCACCGATGAACTGCCGCTGGTTGAAGTGCCTGAAGCCTCTGGTGGTGTCGGGGAAGAAGAACTCACCGATGGCGTGGAAGTGCTGGTCACTCCACCGACGGGCACTGAGCCCGGCGATACTATTACTGTGACCGTTACCCAACCGGACGGTTCAACAACAGACGTGACCACCACGGTCCCTGCTGGCTGGACCGGCGGCACCAGTGTGCCGGTTACCGTCTCACCGGAAGACTTGGGTGGCGAGAACGGCGAGCTGCCGGACGAAGGCGATTACACCCTCACCGCTACCGTCACTGACGGTGCCGGTAACACCTCTTCACCGAGTGACGCATCCAACTTTACCGTGGATACCACGGCTCCGGGCGAAGGCACCGGCGCGGGCGGGGCTGACGAAGTCCCTCTCGTGGCGATCCCGGAAGCCGCGGACGGCGTCAATAAAGACGAAGCCAGTGACGGCATTGATGTGCTCGTCACTCCACCGACCGGTATTGAACCGGGCGATACCGTCACGGTCACCCTCACCAAGCCGGACGGCTCGACGGCAGACATTTCCGCTACGGTACCAGCAGGCTGGACCGATGGCACCGCCGTAACCGTCACTATCCCGACCAGTGATATCGGTGATGGCAGCAGCTTTAATGATGGCGACTACACCCTGACAGCGACGGCCTCCGACACCGCGGGCAACAGCAGTCAGCCAAGTGCGTCCACCGGCTTTACCCTGGACACCACCGCACCGGGTGAAGGCACCGGTCCCAACGGCACCGATGAGCTGCCAATCGTTGAAGTACCTGAAGCCTCTGGTGGCGTCGGTGAAGATGAACTCACCGATGGCGTGGAAGTGCTGGTTACGCCACCCACGGGCACAGAGCCCGGCGATACCATTACCGTCACCGTCACCCAGCCGGACGGTTCAACAACAGACGTGACCACCACGGTCCCTGCTGGCTGGACCGGCGGCACCAGTGTGCCTGTCACTGTCTCACCGGAAGACTTGGGTGGCGAGAACGGCGAGCTGCCGGACGAAGGCGATTACACCCTCACCGCTACCGTCACTGACGGTGCCGGTAACACCTCTTCACCGAGTGACGCATCCAACTTTACCGTCGATACCACGGCACCGGGCGAAGGCACCGGCGCTGGCGGGGCTGACGAAGTCCCTCTCGTGGCGATCCCGGAAGCCGCGGACGGCGTCAATAAAGACGAAGCCAGTGATGGCATTGATGTGCTCGTCACTCCACCGACCGGTATTGAACCGGGCGATACCGTCACGGTCACCCTCACCAAGCCGGACGGCTCGACGGCAGACATTTCCACCACGGTACCGGCTGACTGGACCGATGGCACCGCCGTGACCGTCACTATCCCAACCAGTGATATCGGTGATGGCAGCAGCTTTAATGACGGCGACTACACCCTGACGGCGACGGCCTCCGACACCGCGGGCAACAGCAGTCAGCCAAGTGCGTCCACCGGCTTTACTCTGGACACCACTGCACCGGGTGAAAGCACCGGCGCTGGCGGGGCTGACGAAGTCCCTCTCGTGGCGATCCCGGAAGCCGCTGACGGAGTCAATAAAGACGAAGCCAGTGACGGCATTGATGTGCTCGTCACTCCACCGACCGGCATTGAACCAGGCGATACCGTCACCGTCACCCTCACCAAACCCGATGGTTCGACGGCAGACATTTCTGCCACGGTACCGGCTGACTGGACGGACGGCACTGCCGTGACCGTCACCATCCCTACCTCCCACATCGGTGAAGGCAGCAGCTTTACCGATGGGGATTACACCCTGACTGCTGTTGCCTCCGACACGGCAGGCAACAGCAGTGAGCCAAGTGCGTCTACTGGCTTTACCCTGGACACCACGGCCCCGGATAAAACAACGACATCAATCATTATTGATGACATATCTAACGACAATATCATCAATATTGCTGAGCAAAACCAATCTATTGAGGTTACAGGACAAGTCTCCGGTGAATTCACCGAGGGAGACACGGTGGTTTTGACTGTCGATGGAACTCAATATACTGGCGCTGCTGAGGAGGACGGCTCCTTCACAATTACAGTGCCCGGCACAGCATTAACCTCTGACAGCGACACAGTAATTGAAGCCAGCGTGTTGGCCACAGATAGTGCGGGTAACGTTGGCGAAATCAGCACCACTAAGGACTACGATACTGACCTTCAGGGACCAACAGCAAGCACAACGGCGCTCACCATTGATAGTGTGACATCTGACAACGTTCTTAACGCCGCCGAGGCGAGTATGCCTGTTAACGTCACAGGGACAGTAACGGGTGAATTCACAGAGGGTGACGTTGTCACATTGAATGTTGGTGGTAAAGATTTTATTGGAAAGGTCGATGCTGAGGGTAACTACTCTATTCCAGTTCCTGGCATTGATTTGATGACTGATGGAAACTCCTCAGTTACAGCAACGATTCTTGCCAGTGACCCTGCCGGAAATACCGGAACCATTTCTGCAGATAAAGACTATAACGTCGATATTGTGGGGCCTAGCACTCTCACAACAACACTCATCATAGATACCATCACATCTGATAACGTGATTAATATCGACGAGTCAGAGAGCGCCATCAATATTACTGGCACCGTGAGTGGAGAATACACCGCTGGCAACATTATTACTCTCACCATAAATGGTAAGGACTTTAACGGTCCAGTCGCAGCAAACGGAACGTTTAGCATTAGTGTTCCAGGCGGAGAGCTGGTTAGCGACAACGATACCACGGTAGACGCTAGGCTAATTGCCACCGACGCCGCGGGTAATTTGGGCGTTATCACCACAGCCAAAGAATATCTCCTTGACCTTGTGGCTCCGGGCCAAGGAACTGGCTCAAATGGCGCTGATGAAGCGCCTATAGTCGCCATCGCCGAAGCAGCCGATGGGGTAAATAAAAATGAAGCAAATGATGGCATTCAGGCGCAAGTCACTCCACCTGCTGGTACATTACCAGGGGATACGATCACTCTAACGCTCTCAGATCCAGACGGTCATCAAACAACGTTAGAACATACGGTTCCAAACGGTTGGGTGGCTGGTCAGGTCGTCGAGGTAACTATACCTGTTAGCGATATCTCAAATGGGAACATATTTGACGATGGAGTATACAACCTATCAGCAACGGTTACTGATGCCGCAGGCAATACGAGCCTAAACAGCAATACCACTACCTTTGAGTTAGATACTATCGCGCCGGGTGAAGGTATGGGTGATGATGGCTCAGATGCCTCACCTACTCTGGTTATCCATGAATCAAGTAATGGTGTCAATGCACAGGAAGCATCAGACGGTATTCAAACTTCAGTCACGCCGCCAGTCGGCGCAGAACCTGGGGATTCGATAAGCCTGGAGGTCACCGACCCGTCTGGTAATACCTCAACCATTACTGTCGCTGTGCCAAACGACTGGCAAGACGGCATTCCCGTTCCTATTACTATTCCTGTCAACCAGCTGCAAAACGGTGGCATTTACGAGGATGGCACCTACGGCATCAGCGCAACTGTCACAGACGCTGCTGGAAACACGAGTACTGCTGCTGAACAGACAATCATCTTGGATACCACTGAACCCAGCGATGAAACCACTCAACTTACGATTGATGTGATTACTGCAGACAATGTCGTTAATGCAAAAGAGAGTGGCACTTCAATTTCTGTTACTGGCACAGCCATAGGCGAATACACAGCCGGCGATAAAGTGACGCTTTCAGTAAATGGAAATAACTATACAGGTACGGTGAATACGAATGGGGAGTTTTCAATCGCCGTTCCAGGAAGCGAGCTTGTCGAAGACTCTGATCTGAAAGTGAATGCTCAGCTCGTTGCCACTGATCCTGCTGGTAACACCGGGGTAATTAGCACGACTCAGATCTATAGTGTTGATTTAGTAGCGAACGCTTCAATTACCCTCGACAGTACGATAGCTGGTGACGATGCAATCAACTACGCAGAGTCACAGCAAGACATTAATATCACGGGTGTTGTTGGTGGCGATGCAAAGCCGGGTGATGTAGTCACCATTACAGTCAACAACACTGAGTTTACTGGCACTGTAAATGCCGATAACAGTTTCAAAATCCCAGTATCTGGAAGTGTATTGGCATCCGCTCCTGACAAAACTATCAAAGCGGAGGTTACGGCGACCGACAATGCAGGAAATACTGTTACTGTCACTGACTCCGAAACATACACTGCTTACGAGCCCAAAGTTGAATCTGTCACTCACTTGTCTGATGCAGCAGAAGGAGAATCAACGATTGGGTGGAATTTAAACCTTGATCATGCCACCACCATTGATACAACTGTGAAGCTTGGGTTCGCGAAAGTCGCTCATGACGTCGTATTTGGCGAAGACTATACGGGTAAAGTTTATGTCTACAACGATGAAGGAGACTTACTTCAAGAAGTTGAATTGAATAGCTCAAATCAGTGGGTAGCCCATATCACGGTTCCTGCTGGTGAAAGCGGCGTGAAACTCTACGCAGAAACAGTAAACGACGATATCTACGAAGGCGATGAAACGTTCGCCATATATGCAGCAGCCAATACTACCGAAGGTTGGCAAAATTGGGTTAAATCCGAATCTTCGATCATCTCTGACGAAGCTGATAAACCAAAAGTCACCAGTGTGTCTAACGCCTCGGTGGATGAGGGCGAAGCCGCTTCTGTCACTATCACGCTCAGCAATGAGTCCACCACCCCTACCCGTGTGTTTATCGATGCCTATGGCGGCTCGGCCACCGAAGGTACTGACTTCAACACCAAAGACCTCTGGGTCAATTACGGCAGTGGTTGGGTGAAAGCCGCCGGCGATTTCTCGGGCGGTAACTGGATTGATGTCCCGGCTAACACTAAAACCTTCCAGGTGCGCTCTCAAAGCATACAAGATGATGTATTCGAAGGCAATGAAAGCTACACCATCAAAGCCAAAGCCGATGGGCAAAGCAGCTTGGTGTCCGGTACGGTCACCATTAATGACGACACTGACACACCGAAAGTAAACAGCATCACACACCTTAATGATGGTGTTGAAGGCGGGGCTTGGCCGGGATGGACGGTCAACATGACCAACACCTCGACCACGTCCACCACGGTCAGGCTACACTTTGATGATGGCCTCCATCAGGCAAACTTTGGTGAGGATTACAGCGGTAAAGTGCATGTGTACACCACATCCGGCACTTTCCTCAAAGAAGTTGTTCTTAACAGCTCAAATGGCTGGGCTGCCGATATCGACGTGCCTGCCGGGCACGCCGGGGTGCGCGTTTATGCTGAGACCCTCAATGACAATGTCTATGAGGGCAACGAAACCATTAAGGTTCAAGGTGCCGTCATCGGACAACAAGGTTGGGTCACCTCTGCGGACGCTGTCATCACCGATGAAGCGGATAGACCTTCATGGGAAATCAGTAACGCCAGTACCACTGAAGGTGACTACTTGGTGTGGGATATTTCTGTGCATACCGCCACTAAAGACAACTCATGGACGAAGATTGAGTTTGCCAATGGCACCGGTATCATCGGTACCGACACAGCTGGCGCGACAAGCTTCCAGGCCTCCTATGACGGCGGCAATACGTGGAATGCTGCCAAGTACTACGGCAATATGCTTCAGGTACCTAAGGGCACTGAGAGTTTCAAAGTTCGCCTCGCAACCACAGACGACTCTGTGTTTGAAGGCAATGAGACCATCACCATTAAAGTGACCGAAAGTGGCGGCGGCCGTGACCCGGGTGTCGTCTTTGGCACCACCACCAACACGGCAACTATTGTCGAAAATGACGACGCTACCGTCGTCACCTCGGTGACCAAACTGCGTGATGGCGTGGAAGGCAGCACGACGCCAGGTTGGACGGTGAACTTCAACAACCCGTCAGATGAAGCCACCACCGTCCGTCTGAACTTCAATGACGGCTATCATGAGGCCGACGTCGGTGCGGACTATTCCGGCAGAGTATATATCTACAACCTCTCGGGTCAGAAAGTCGGTGAAGAAGTGATCTCTGCCGCCAACAACTGGCGAGTCGATATCTCCGTTCCTGCGGGCCAAAACGGTGTGCGTGTTTACGCACAGACCCTCAATGACAATGTCTATGAGGGCAACGAGACTATTCAAATCCAAGCTGCCGTGCCCGGCAGACAGGGCTTTGTGCAGTCTGCTGAGGCCGTCATCACCGATGAAGCCGACAAGCCACGCGTCACCAGTGTGTCTAACACGTCGGTGAATGAAGGCGAAGCCGCTTCTGTCACCATCACGCTCAGCAATGAGTCCACTACCCCTACCCGTGTGTTTGTCGATGCTTATGGCGGCTCGGCCACCGAAGGCACTGACTTCAACACCAAAGACCTCTGGGTCAATTACGGCAGTGGTTGGGTGAAAGCCGCCGGCGATTTCTCCGGCGGTAACTGGATTGATGTCCCGGCTAACACTCAAACCTTCCAGGTGCGCTCTCAAACCACACAAGATGATGTGTTCGAAGGCAATGAAAGCTACACCATCAAAGCCAAAGCCGATGGGCAAAGCAGCCTGGTGTCCGGTACGGTCACCATTAATGACAACACTGATACACCGAAAGTAGACAGCATCACTCTCCTCCAGAACGGTGTGGAAAACAGCACCTGGCCGGGATGGACGGTCAACATGACCAACACCTCGACCACGTCCACCACGGTCAGGCTGCACTTTGATGATGGCCTCCATCAGGCAAACTTTGGTGAGGATTACAGCGGTAAAGTGCATGTGTACACCACATCCGGCGCTTTCCTCAAAGAGGTTGTTCTTAACAGCTCAAATGGCTGGGCTGCTGATATCGACGTGCCTGCCGGGCAGGCCGGGGTCCGTGTTTATGCTGAGACACTCAACGATAATGTCTATGAGGGCAACGAAACCATTAAGGTTCAAGGTGCCGTCATCGGCCAACAAGGTTGGGTCACCTCTGCGGACGCTGTCATCACCGATGAAGCCGACAAGCCACGCGTCACCAGTGTGTCTAACACGTCGGTGAATGAAGGCGAAGCCGCATCACTAACCATCACACTCAGCAATGAGTCCAACACCCCTACCCGTGTGTTTGTCGATGCCTATGGTGGCTCGGCCACCGAAGGCACTGACTTCAACACCAAAGACCTCTGGGTCAATTACGGCAGTGGTTGGGTGAAAGCCGCCGGCGATTTCTCGGGCGGTAACTGGATTGATGTCCCGGCTAACACTAAAACCTTCCAGGTGCGCTCTCAAACCACACAAGATGATGTGTTCGAAGGCAGTGAAAGCTACACCATCAAAGCCAAAGCCGATGGGCAAAGCAGCCTGGTGTCCGGTACGGTCACCATTAATGACAACGCTGACACACCGAAAGTGGCCAGCATCACACACCTTAATGATGGTGTTGAAGGCGGGGCTTGGCCGGGATGGACGGTCAACATGACCAACACCTCGACCACTTCCACCACGGTCAGGCTGCACTTTGATGATGGCCTCCATCAGGCAAACTTTGGTGAGGATTACAGCGGTAAAGTGCATGTGCGCACCACATCCGGCGCTTTCCTCAAAGAGGTCGTTCTTAACAGCTCAAATGGGTGGGCTGCCGATATCGACGTGCCTGCCGGGCACGCCGGGGTCCGCGTTTATGCTGAGACACTCAATGACAATGTCTATGAGGGCAACGAAACCATTAAGGTTCAAGGTGCCGTCATCGGACAACAAGGTTGGGTCACCTCTGCGGACGCTGTCATCAACGATGAAGCGGATAGACCTTCATGGGAAATCAGTAACGCCAGTACCACTGAAGGTGACTACTTGGTGTGGGATATTTCTGTGCATACCGCCACTAAAGACAACTCATGGACGAAGATTGAGTTTGCCAATGGCACCGGTATCATCGGTACCGACACAACTGGTGCGACCAACTTCCAGGCTTCTTACGATGGCGGCGTGACTTGGGGAGCCACCAAGTACTACGGCAACCAACTGATCGTGCCTAAGGGCACAACCAGCTTCAAAGTGCGTTTAGCGACAACAGATGACTCGCTTTATGAGGGCAATGAAACCATCACCATTAAAGTGACCGAAAGTGGCGGTGGACGTGATCCGGGTGTTGTCTTTGGCACCACCACCAACACGGCAACTATTGTCGAAAATGACGACGCTACCGTCGTCACCTCGGTGACCAAACTGCGTGATGGCGTGGAAGGCAGCACGACGCCAGGTTGGACGGTGAACTTCAACAACCCGTCAGATGAAGCCACCACCGTCCGTCTGAACTTCAATGACAGCTATCATGAGGCCGACATCGGTGCGGACTATTCCGGCAGAGTATATATCTACAACCTGGCGGGTCAGAAAGTCGGTGAAGAGGTACTTTCAGCCGCCAACAACTGGCGAGTCGATATCTCTGTCCCTGCCGGTCAAAACGGTGTTCGTGTCTACGCACAAACCCTGAATGACAATGTCTATGAAGGCAATGAGACCATTCAAATACAAGCTGCCGTACCTGGCAGACAGGGCTTTGTGCAGTCTGACGAGGCCGTCATCACCGATGAAGCCGACAAGCCACGCGTCACCAGTGTGTCTAACACGTCGGTGGATGAAGGCGAAGCCGCTTCTGTCACCATCACACTCAGCAATGAGTCCAACACCCCTACCCGTGTGTTTGTCGATGCCTATGGCGGCTCAGCCACCGAAGGCACTGACTTCAACACCAAAGACCTCTGGGTCAATTACGGCAGTGGTTGGGTGAAAGCCGCCGGCGATTTCTCCGGCGGTAACTGGATTGATGTCCCGGCCAACACTAAAACCTTCCAGGTGCGCTCTCAAACCACACAAGATGATGTGTTCGAAGGCAATGAAAGCTACACCATCAAAGCCAAAGCCGATGGGCAAAGCAGCCTGGTGTCCGGTACGGTCACCATTAATGACAACGCTGACACACCGAAAGTGGCCAGCATCACACACCTTAATGATGGTGTTGAAGGCGGGGCTTGGCCGGGATGGACGGTCAACATGACCAACACCTCGACCACGTCCACCACGGTCAGGCTGCACTTTGATGATGGCCTCCATCAGGCGAATTTTGGTGAGGATTACAGCGGTAAAGTGCATGTGTACACCACATCCGGCACTTTCCTCAAAGAAGTTGTTCTTAACAGCTCAAATGGCTGGGCTGCCGATATCGACGTGCCTGCCGGGCACGCCGGGGTGCGCGTTTATGCTGAGACCCTCAATGACAATGTCTATGAGGGCAACGAAACCATTAAGGTTCAAGGTGCCGTCATCGGACAACAAGGTTGGGTCACCTCTGCGGACGCTGTCATCACCGATGAAGCGGATAGACCTTCATGGGAAATCAGTAACGCCAGTACCACTGAAGGTGACTACTTGGTGTGGGATATTTCTGTGCATACCGCCACTAAAGACAACTCATGGACGAAGATTGAGTTTGCCAATGGCACCGGTACCATCGGTACCGACACAACTGGTGCGACCAACTTCCAGGCTTCTTACGATGGCGGCGTGACTTGGGGAGCCACCAAGTACTACGGCAACCAACTGATCGTGCCTAAGGGCACAACCAGCTTCAAAGTGCGTTTAGCGACAACAGATGACTCGCTTTATGAAGGCAATGAAACCATCACCATTAAAGTGACCGAAAGTGGCGGTGGCCGTGACCCGGGTGTCGTCTTTGGCACCACCACCAACACGGCAACTATTGTCGAAAATGACGACGCTACCGTCGTCACCTCGGTGACCAAACTGCGTGATGGCGTGGAAGGCAGCACGACGCCAGGTTGGACGGTGAACTTCAACAACCCGTCAGATGAAGCCACCACCGTCCGTCTGAACTTCAATGACGGCTATCATGAGGCCGACGTCGGTGCGGACTATTCCGGCAGAGTATATATCTACAACTTAGCGGGTCAGAAAGTGGGTGAAGAAGTGATCTCTGCCGCCAACAACTGGCGAGTCGATATCTCCGTTCCTGCCGGTCAAAACGGTGTGCGTGTTTACGCACAGACCCTGAATGACAATGTCTATGAAGGCAACGAGACCATTCAAATTCAGGCAGCTGTCCCAGGTAGACAAGGCTTTGTGCAGTCTGCTGAGGCCGTCATCACCGATGAAGCCGACAAGCCTTCGCTTTCTGTCATAAATACCAACAGTAGTAACAAGGTTAACGAGTCCAACTGGGCCACATTTAATATCAAGCTCAGCAACCCCGTAGATCAATCAACCAAAGTAAAAGTGAACGTTTATACGGGTGCTGAGCCCGGCATTACCAACAAGGATTTAGGTGGGTACGAGTATTGGACTGGTTCAGCCTGGGCAAACTTCAAAAGTGGCAGCAAATTAACCTTTGCCGCCTACCAAACTGAAATACAAATACGTGTAAAACCAATCGATGACAATAAAGCTGATGGTAACGAAACACTCATTATTAAAGCTAAACCTGTTGGTGAAGAGACTCATATTCAAAGCGGCGAGGTACAAGGGTCAGTCCTTGTCGTCGACAAAGGATACCAGGACACCAGCAACTCCAATTCTGGCCATGTTCACTGGCACATTGATGGCGGTGGTGCTCAACACTTAGTGGGTAATGGTTGGCGTCCAAACGAAAAAGTGACTCTGTTTGGCCCCGATGGCTCCAAAACGGTCGTTTATGCCGATAATTTCGGTAACTTCCACCGTAGTGGGGATAACTTATATACCGCAACAGGTACGCTGACAGCTCGAGGTAAAGAGAGTGGTGATACCACTGATTACATTACTCCAAATATCACTCCTATCGTCCTGGACTTGGACGGTGACGGTATTGAAACCAGCGATGTTACAGAAGCGCCTGTCGGTTTTGACTATGACGGAGATGGCGAAAAGGTAAATACAGGCTGGGTTTCAGGTGGAGACGGCTTATTAGTTCATGATGTTAACAAAGACGGCCAGATCAACGACGGCTCAGAGCTCTTTGGCTCAAACACTCTTCTCCAAGACGGCACCACTGCTGCCGACGGCTATGAAGCCCTGGCTCAGCATGATTCGAATGCTGACGGTGTCATAGATAAAAATGATGCTATCTATGCTGACCTCAATGTCTGGGTAGACAAAGACCAAGATGGGGAAACGGATGAAGGTGAACTTCTGAGTATGGGAGATGCTGGCGTCGCATCAATCAACTTAGATGCACAAACAACAGATGATGAGCAGAACAATAATGTCATCGGGAAAACATCCACCTATACGACAACAGGTGGCGAGGAACGAGCTGCTGCTGATGTTTGGTTTGCCACTCAACAAGCGCCTGAAGAGGAAACAAGCCTTGTTGGTTTAATTGAAGAGCACAGTATCAGTGGGCTGGATAGTGAAGACCTCGTATGGCATAGCGAAAATGTCACGGATCAGCCGTGGTCGGACACAGTCACTGACTTCACGGTCGGGCAATCTACCCTCGATCTTTCTGACCTTGTAACGGACAGGGAGGATCATCTGCTTAGCGAAGATAATGTAGACATGTTTGAGCAGGACGGTTCCTTAATACTCAGAGTCGATACAGATGGAGACCACACTTGGAATCAGGAAATCATTCTTCAGGATGTTTCACTGGATGACATTATCGATCAGAACGGAATGATTAAGAGCAGTGTGTTTGGAGACGATAATGTAAAAGAATTGTTCCAGAAAGCGGCAGCTACAGACGTCGTCGAAAACACTTCTACACATTTGGAGAATCCAACGTTAGATGATCATCTCTAATACACAGTTATACATCTTGAAATTTAGACATGGATGTAACGCCTTCTTTTGACTGAAGCTTTTCATTATGTCTCTTTTTTGAGAATTAGTAAAAATATCAACCATACTCACCCGTAAGTGGTACTTTTTTTGGGCTCATTTCTGATTGTGAGGCAACAAATTGCAAGCATAAACTATGTACACATCATGTAATACATTACTGTCAAATGTTTATGAAATGAGATGCATGGATGTTTTATATCACTATTTCAAGTTCGCGACTTTTGAATAGCGAGAATTGAATAGCCAGAAAAGAGGGTTTTTGTGTCTGCCCCTCGATAAAACGTCAAACAAACATAACTAAAGGAAGAGATATGAACGCGAATACCCTTACTACAATAACGCTCAACAGTTTAATCGCTGAAGATGCTGCCTTAACATATGCAGAGGCACAAACAAATATCGACATAACGGGTACTGTTAGCGGGAATGTAAGTGAGGGAGACACAGTTACCGTTTCCATTGATAACAACCAATTTATCGGTGTTGTCAGTTCTAACAACACATTTACTGTTTCCGTACCTGGTAGCACACTGGTTAGTAGCGAGACGAAAACAGTCACAGCATCTGTCCAAACGACAGATTCAAGCGGTAACGCATCTTTCTTTAGTGATTCAAAGAGTTACAGCGCCTACGAGTCCACTATTTCTTCTGTTACTATGCTCAATAACGGCGTTGAAGGCAGCACATCTCCAGGCTGGACTGTCAATCTTGATCAAGCAACCATCGAAGACACCACCGTTACATTGAGTATCAATGATACTGTTCATAGCGCGAGCTATGGCAGTGACTACTCAGGTGTCATGCAAGTTTTCTCTCTTTCTGGCGAGTTCCTCGCCGAAGTAACACTAGGTAAAGAGAACAAATTCAAAGCCGACATCACGGTGCCTGCCGGTGAAGAAGGTGTTGTTGTTTATGCAATCACTTCGGACGATAACACCTATGAAGGTGATGAAACTATCGTTATTCGTGCCAGCACTGGAAATAACTGGGTTAACTCCGAAGCGGCAATCATCTCGGACGAAAATGACAAGCCGACGGTCACATCCGTCTCTGATGCCACAGTCAAAGAAGGTGGCCAAGCAGAGTTCGCATTTACACTCAGTAATCCTTCAAACTTCGACACCAGAGTTCTCGTGTCACCGGAGGCTGATAATACAGATATCGACTTTGACAACTTATGGATTGACCTAGGCAATGGCTGGGTTCAAGCCACTGGCGAAGTCACCACAGAAGGAACATGGATCACCGTCCCCTCCTCAGTGAAACAAGTGAAACTCCGTGTAGACGTGCTTGAAGACAATGAAGTTGAAGGTAATGAGACGATTACTGTCAATGTATTAGCAGAAGGTCAAAACGAAGCAGCAACAGGCACAATCACCATTGTTGATGTGGTTGAGACTCCTCCTGTTGTCGAAAGCATCTCTGTTTTGGAAGAAGGCGTAGAAAGCGGCCAAGCTCCCACCTTTCAACTAAACCTGACCAACGCCTACTTTCAAGACACCGAAGTCACGCTGAACGTTAATGACAATTTGCATGATTTCGATTTCGGCAAAGACTACGATGGCGCAATTCAAGTCTTTTCTTTGTCAGGAGAGCTTCTTGATGAAATCAATCTTGGCACCCACAATGCTTTTAAAGCCGTCACCAACATCCCTGCTGGTGAGGAAAGCGTCATTATCCGTGTCAATGTCATTGACGACAACCTATACGAAGGCGACGAGTCGCTTGTTATACGAGCAGCAGTGAGTGGTAAACAAGGATGGGTGGTTTCTGGCGCCGCTACCATTACTGATGAGACCGACACTGTCACTGTGGCTGCGGTTTCTGATACCACAGTGTTTGAAGGTAATCACGCTGAGCTCACCGTCACGATGAGTAACCCTTCGACTACCAACAACACTGTATTGCTAACACCAAGCAACAGTAACGATATTGACTTAGAAAGTGTATCAGTCAATTTCGGCAAAGGCTGGGTCAACGCGAGCGTTGACAGTAACACCAATCAAATAAGCATTGATGTACCAGGCCCAGTAACCCTGTTTAAAGTGCGTTTCGACACAATCAGTGACAACATTTACGAAGGTGATGAAACATTCACTATCAGTGCAAATGTCGACGGTCAAACTGAAAGTGTCTCAGGTAACGTGACAATTAAAGACATCGCAGGCGTACCGACAGTAGATAATATTGTTGCTGCTCGAGACGGTATTGAAGGTGGCGACGCGCCCGGCTTCAAAGTCAACATGACGAGCGTTTCAGCCTCCGACACCACAGTGACACTGAACATGGTCGACTCCCTCCATGACGTCAAATACGGTGTAGATTACTCCGGTGTCTTGCAGATTTATTCTGTCGCCGGCGAATTCCTCACGGAAGTTACTTTAGGTAGAAACAACAAATTCAAAGCCGATATTACCGTCCCGGCTGGTGATGACGGTGTTGTTGTTTATGTAATGACAACCGACGATGCCATCTATGAAGGCCCGGAGTCTGTGGTTATTCGTGCAGCCGTCAGTGGAGAGCAAGGCTGGGTCAACTCAGAAGCCGCTATCATCACTGACGAAAATGACATTACTTTAGTCACCTCTATGACTGACGTGAGTGTCAATGAAGGTCAGCAAGCCCAAACGACGGTCACTCTGAGCGGCGCTTCTATCAAACCTGTAGAAGTCACGCTCACCGCACAAATTGACGATGCAAACATCGCCTTAAACAATCTGTCGGTAAACTTCGGTAACGGCTGGGTTTCTGTTAGCGGTACGACCTTTACAGTCCCAGCTTCTGTTGACACCTTCGAGGTGCGTTTTGATAACACTGACAACGATGTTTACAACGGCGATCAAATCATCACGCTCACTGCTTCCACTTCAGAGCAAACTGACGCAGTAACGAGTACCGTCACCATTAATGATGATGCAGACAGACCACTTGTTAACAACATCACCGTCGTGCAAGAAGACGAGGAAGGTGGAAAATTGCCTGGCTATCAGGTGAATATGACCAACACTTCTACCACCGATACTACGTTTAAACTAACTCTGAGTGACGGACTGCACACCTCTAATTTCTTTGTGGACTATACAGGTGTGATTCAAGTCTACTCGCTTGATGGTGAGTTTCTGGAAGAAGTTGCGCTAAGCTCAGCCAACCGCTTCAGAGCTGACGTCACCGTACCAGCGGGTGAGAGTGGCGTAGTTGTATATGTTGAAAGCGTCAACGACGACATTTACGAAGGTGACGAAACTCTGGTAGTCCGTGCGGGCGTTTTGGGCCAGCAAGGTTGGGTTAAGTCTGACGCAGCAAACATTACTGATGAAGAGGACCGCCCTTCCGTATCAAGCATTACCTATCTCAATGATGGTTCGGAAGATGGTCAGGCCGCTGGCTTCACCCTTAATATGTCAAACGCCTCCACCACTCCAACAACAGTTCAATTACGTGTTGATGACGCACTTCATCAAGCGACTATTGGTGAAGACTACTCAGGTGTGATGCAGATTTACTCGCTGGATGGACAATACCTCCTTCAGGAAGTCACCTTAACCAGCGAAAACGGTTACATCGCAGATATCGTCATCCCCGCTTGGGCTGAAGGCGTCTCGATTTATGCCGAGATCTTGAGTGACAAGCTAGAGGAAATAGATGAATCTTTAGTTATTCAAGCTGCGATCATTGACGAGCAAGATTGGGTAACATCAGAAGCTTCAACCATCATCGATATCGACAATATTGCACCAGGTGAAGGCAAAGGACCGAATGGTACGGATGAAGCGCCAGTCGTCGTAATCCCAGAAGCCTCCGGCGGTGTCGGTGAAGAAGAGTTGACCGATGGCGTGGAAGTATTGGTCACTCCGCCAACCGGCACCTTGCCAGGTGATACCATTACTGTCACCGTGACTCAACCAGATGGCACCACCAATGAAGTGACAACCACTGTCCCTGGCGACTGGACCGAGGGCACCGCTGTGCCTGTGACTCTGTCGCCGGAAGATCTGGGCGGCACGGGCGGTGAATTGCCTGACGAAGGCGATTACACCATCACAGCAACCGTAACCGACACCGCTGGCAATACCTCTGTGCCAAGCGAAGAAACCGGTTTCAACATAGATACCGCTGCACCTGGCGAAGGCACCGGTACCGGCGGCACCGATGAAGCACCCACAGTGGTGATCCCAGAAGCCACCGGCGGCGTGGGTGAAGAAGAGCTGACTGATGGCGTAGAAGTACTGGTCACCCCACCGACAGGCACGAAGCCTGGTGACACCATCACTGTCACCGTGACTCAACCAGATGGCACCACCAATGAAGTGACGAGCACTGTCCCTGGCGGTTGGACTGACGGCACCGCTGTGCCTGTGACTCTGTCGCCGGAAGATCTGGGCGGCTCGGGCGGTGAATTGCCTGTCGAAGGCGATTACACCATCACAGCAACCGTAACCGACACCGCTGGCAATACCTCTGTGCCAAGCGAAGAAACCGGTTTCAACATAGATACCGCTGCACCTGGCGAAGGCACCGGTACCGGCGGCACCGATGAAGCACCCACAGTGGTGATCCCTGAAGCCACCGGCGGCGTGGGTGAAGAAGAGCTGACTGATGGCGTAGAAGTACTGGTCACCCCACCGACAGGCACGCAGCCTGGTGACACCATCACTGTCACCGTGACTCAACCAGATGGCACCACCAATGAAGTGACGACCACTGTTCCTGGTGGCTGGACTGATGGCACCGCTGTGCCTGTGACTCTTTCGCCGGAAGATCTGGGCGGCACGGGCGGTGAATTGCCTGACGAAGGCGATTACACCATCACAGCAACCGTAACCGACACCGCTGGCAATACCTCTGTGCCAAGCGAAGAAACGGGTTTCAACATAGATACCGCTGCACCGGGCGAAGGCACCGGCACCGGCGGCACCAATGAAGCCCCAACCGTGGTGATCCCTGAAGCCACCGGCGGCGTGGGTGAAGAAGAGCTGACTGATGGCGTGGAAGCGCTGGTCACCCCACCGACAGGCACGCAGCCTGGCGACACCATCACTGTTACAGTGACCCAGCCGGATGGCACCACCAATGAAGTGACGACCACTGTTCCTGGTGGCTGGACTGACGGCACCGCAGTGCCTGTCACTCTGTCACCGGAAGATCTGGGTGGCACGGGTGGTGAATTGCCTGACGAAGGCGATTACACCATCACAACCACTGTGACTGACAGCGCTGGCAACACCTCTGTGCCAAGCACGGAAACAAGCTTTACCGTTGACACCACGGCACCGGGCGAAGGCACCGGCACCGGCGGCACCAATGAAGCCCCAACCGTGGTGATCCCTGAAGCCACCGGCGGCGTGGGTGAAGAAGAGCTGACTGACGGCGTGGAAGTGCTGGTCACCCCACCGACAGGCACGCAGCCTGGTGACACCATCACTGTCACCGTGACCCAGCCGGATGGCACCACCAATGAAGTGACGACCACTGTTCCTGGTGGCTGGACTGACGGCACCGCAGTGCCTGTCACTCTGTCACCGGAAGATCTGGGTGGCACGGGCGGTGAATTGCCTGACGAAGGCGATTACACCACCACAGCAACCGTAACCGACACCGCTGGCAATACCTCTGTGCCAAGCGAAGAAACCGGTTTCAACATAGATACCGCTGCACCTGGCGAAGGTACCGGTACCGGCGGCACCGATGAAGCACCCACAGTGGTGATCCCAGAAGCCACCGGCGGCGTGGGTGAAGAAGAGCTGACTGACGGCGTGGAAGTGCTGGTCACCCCACCGACAGGCACGCAGCCTGGTGACACCATCACTGTCACCGTGACCCAACCGGATGGCACCACCAATGAAGTGACGAGCACTGTCCCTGGCGACTGGACCGAGGGCACCGCTGTACCTGTGACTCTGTCGCCGGAAGATCTGGGCGGCTCGGGCGGTGAATTGCCTGACGAAGGCGATTACACCATCACAACCACTGTGACTGACAGCGCTGGCAACACCTCAACGCCAAGCACGGAAACAAGCTTTACCGTTGACACCACGGCACCGGGCGAAGGCACCGGCACCGGCGGCACCAATGAAGCCCCAACCGTGGTGATCCCTGAAGCCACCGGCGGCGTGGGTGAAGAAGAGCTGACTGATGGCGTGGAAGCGCTGGTCACCCCACCGACAGGCACGCAGCCTGGCGACACCATCACTGTTACAGTGACCCAACCAGATGGCACCACCAATGAAGTGACGACCACTGTTCCTGGCGGCTGGACTGACGGCACCGCTGTGCCTGTCACTCTGTCACCGGAAGATCTGGGTGGCACCGGCGGCGAATTGCCTGACGAAGGCGATTACACCATCACAACCACTGTGATTGACAGCGCTGGCAACACCTCAACGCCAAGCACGGAAACAAGCTTTACCGTTGACACCACGGCACCGGGCGAAGGCACCGGCACCGGCGGCACCAATGAAGCCCCAACCGTGGTGATCCCTGAAGCCACCGGCGGCGTGGGTGAAGAAGAGCTGACTGATGGCGTGGAAGCGCTGGTCACCCCACCGACAGGCACGCAGCCTGGCGACACCATCACTGTTACAGTGACCCAACCGGATGGTACCACCAATGAAGTAACAACCACTGTCCCTGGCGGCTGGACCGAGGGCACCGCTGTGCCTGTGACCCTGTCACCGGAAGATCTGGGTGGCACCGGCGGCGAATTGCCTGACGAAGGCGATTACACCATCACGACCACCGTCACTGACAGCGCTGGCAACACCTCAACGCCAAGCACGGAAACAAGCTTTACCGTTGATACCACGGCACCGGGCGAAGGCACCGGCACCGGCGGCACCAATGAAGCCCCCACTGTGGTGATCCCTGAAGCCAACGGCGGCGTGGGTGAAGAAGAGCTGACTGATGGCGTGGAAGTGCTGGTCACCCCACCGACAGGCACGCAGCCTGGCGACACCATTACTGTCACTGTGACCCAACCGGATGGGACCACCAATGAAGTGACGACCACTGTTCCTGGCGGCTGGACTGACGGCACCGCTGTGCCTGTCACTCTGTCACCGGAAGAACTGGGTGGCACGGGCGGTGAATTGCCTGACGAAGGCGATTACACCATCACGACCACCGTCACTGACAGCGCTGGCAACACCTCAACGCCAAGCACAGAAACTAGCTTTACCGTTGACACCACGGCACCGGGCGAAGGCACCGGCACCGGCGGCACCAATGAAGCACCGACCGTGGTGATCCCTGAAGCCACTGGCGGCGTGGGTGAAGAAGAGCTGACTGACGGCGTGGAAGTGCTGGTCACCCCACCGACAGGCACGCAGCCTGGCGACACCATTACTGTCACTGTGACCCAACCGGATGGGACCACCAATGAAGTGACGACCACTGTTCCTGGCGGCTGGACTGACGGCACCGCTGTGCCTGTCACTCTGTCACCGGAAGAACTGGCTGGCACGGGCGGTGAATTGCCTGACGAAGGCGATTACACCATCACGACCACCGTCACTGACAGCGCTGGCAACACCTCGGCGCCAAGCACGCCTGTTTCGATCAATATCGATACAACAGCACCAAGCGCAATAACTACTGAGCTCACTATTGATCCAATTTCAGCAGACAATATTGTGAACGCAGTAGAGAGCAATGGTTCCATATCAGTAACAGGATCTGTCTCAGGTGAATTCACTGCTGGAGATTTGGTCACTGTTTCTGTTAACGGAAATGAATTAACGGGGACTGTATCCTCTTCAGGTCAGTTCTCAATCGCGGTTCCGGGCAACCAGTTTGCCGCTGATCCTGACTCAACCATCAATATTCAACTGGAGGCAACTGATTCCGCAGGTAATACTGGCGCTATCAGCTCCACTCATAGCTACGGTGTTGATCTATCAGCACAAGCTGTCATCACTTTGGATGCCAATATCGGTGGTGATGGTGCAATAACCTATGAAGAATCTAAGCAAAACATCGATATAACCGGTGTCGTTAGTGGGGATGTAAAACCAGGTGACGTCATCACTGTCACCGTAAACAACGTTGAGTACACAGGCTCCGTTAAAGCCAACAATACCTTCTCAGTCTCTGTTTTAGGTGCTGACCTTGCTGCAGCGGCAGATAAAACCGTGACCGCTACGGTGACCGCTACAGATAATGCAGGAAACACGGTCACTGTTTCCGATGCCGAATCCTACACCGCTTTCGAGGCAAAAGTTGAGTCCGTTACTCAGCTTCGTGATGGCATCGAAGGCGGCACAGCTCCTGGTTGGACAGTCAACTTCGACCACGCGGCAATTGAAGACACCACGGTCCGCCTGAACTTTAATGACAGCTATCATGAGGCCGACATCGGTGCGGACTATTCCGGCAGAGTATATATCTACAACCTGGCGGGTCAGAAAGTCGGTGAAGAGGTACTTTCAGCCGCCAACAACTGGCGAGTCGATATCTCTGTCCCTGCCGGTCAAAACGGTGTTCGTGTCTACGCACAAACCCTGAATGACAATGTCTATGAAGGCAATGAGACCATTCAAATACAAGCTGCCGTACCTGGCAGACAGGGCTTTGTGCAGTCTGACGAGGCCGTCATCACCGATGAAGCCGACAAGCCACGCGTCACCAGTGTGTCTAACACGTCGGTGGATGAAGGCGAAGCCGCTTCTGTCACCATCACACTCAGCAATGAGTCCAACACCCCTACCCGTGTGTTTGTCGATGCCTATGGCGGCTCAGCCACCGAAGGCACTGACTTCAACACCAAAGACCTCTGGGTCAATTACGGCAGTGGTTGGGTGAAAGCCGCCGGCGATTTCTCCGGCGGTAACTGGATTGATGTCCCGGCCAACACTAAAACCTTCCAGGTGCGCTCTCAAACCACACAAGATGATGTGTTCGAAGGCAATGAAAGCTACACCATCAAAGCCAAAGCCGATGGGCAAAGCAGCCTGGTGTCCGGTACGGTCACCATTAATGACAACGCTGACACACCGAAAGTGGCCAGCATCACACACCTTAATGATGGTGTTGAAGGCGGGGCTTGGCCGGGATGGACGGTCAACATGACCAACACCTCGACCACGTCCACCACGGTCAGGCTGCACTTTGATGATGGCCTCCATCAGGCGAATTTTGGTGAGGATTACAGCGGTAAAGTGCATGTGTACACCACATCCGGCACTTTCCTCAAAGAAGTTGTTCTTAACAGCTCAAATGGCTGGGCTGCCGATATCGACGTGCCTGCCGGGCACGCCGGGGTGCGCGTTTATGCTGAGACCCTCAATGACAATGTCTATGAGGGCAACGAAACCATTAAGGTTCAAGGTGCCGTCATCGGACAACAAGGTTGGGTCACCTCTGCGGACGCTGTCATCACCGATGAAGCGGATAGACCTTCATGGGAAATCAGTAACGCCAGTACCACTGAAGGTGACTACTTGGTGTGGGATATTTCTGTGCATACCTCCACTAAAGACAACTCATGGACGAAGATTGAGTTTGCCAATGGCACCGGTACCATCGGTACCGACACAGCTGGCGCGACAAGCTTCCAGGCCTCCTATGACGGCGGCAATACATGGAATGCTGCCAAGTACTACGGCAATATGCTTCAGGTACCTAAGGGCACAACCAGCTTCAAAGTGCGTTTAGCGACAACAGATGACTCGCTTTATGAAGGCAATGAAACCATCACCATTAAAGTGACCGAAAGTGGCGGTGGCCGTGACCCGGGTGTCGTCTTTGGCACCACCACCAACACGGCAACTATTGTCGAAAATGACGACGCTACCGTCGTCACCTCGGTGACCAAACTGCGTGATGGCGTGGAAGGCAGCACGACGCCAGGTTGGACGGTGAACTTCAACAACCCGTCAGATGAAGCCACCACCGTCCGTCTTAACTTCAATGACGGTTATCATGAGGCCGACGTCGGTGCGGACTATTCCGGCAGAGTGTACATCTACAACCTGGCGGGTCAGAAAGTCGGTGAGGAAGTCATCACGGCCGCCAATAACTGGCGAGTCGATATCTCCGTTCCTGCCGGTCAAAACGGTGTGCGTGTTTACGCCCAGACCCTCAATGACAATGTCTATGAAGGCAATGAGACTATTCAAATCCAGGCGGGTGTGCCAGGCAGACAACAACTGGTTGAGTCTGCTGAAGCCACGATCACGGATGAAGCCGACAAGCCACGCGTCACCAGTGTGTCTAACACGTCGGTGAATGAAGGCGAAGCCGCATCACTAACCATCACACTCAGCAATGAGTCCAACACCCCTACCCGTGTGTTTATCGATGCCTATGGCGGCTCGGCCACCGAAGGCACTGACTTCAACACCAAAGACCTCTGGGTCAATTACGGCAGTGGTTGGGTGAAAGCCGCCGGCGATTTCTCCGGCGGTAACTGGATTGATGTCCCGGCCAACACTAAAACCTTCCAGGTGCGCTCTCAAACCACACAAGATGATGTGTTCGAAGGCAATGAAAGCTACACCATCAAAGCCAAAGCCGATGGGCAAAGCAGCCTGGTGTCCGGTACGGTCACCATTAATGACGACACTGATACACCGAAAGTCGCCAGCATCACACACCTTAACGACGGTGTGGAAAACAGCACCTGGCCGGGATGGACGGTCAACATGACCAACACCTCGACCACTTCCACCACGGTCAGGCTGCACTTTGATGATGGCCTCCATCAGGCGAACTTTGGTGAGGATTACAACGGTAAAGTGCAGGTGTACTCCACATCCGGCGATTTCCTCAAACAGGTTGCTCTTAACAGCTCAAATGGCTGGGCTGCCGATATCGACGTGCCTGCCGGGCACGCCGGGGTCCGCGTTTATGCTGAGACACTCAACGATAATGTCTATGAGGGCAACGAAACCATTAAGGTTCAAGGTGCCGTCATCGGCCAACAAGGTTGGGTCACCTCTGCGGACGCTGTCATCACCGATGAAGCCGACAAGCCACGCGTCACCAGTGTGTCTAACACGTCGGTGGATGAAGGCGAAGCCGCTTCTGTCACCATCACACTCAGCAATGAGTCCAACACCCCTACCCGTGTGTTTGTCGATGCCTATGGCGGCTCGGCCACCGAAGGCACTGACTTCAACACCAAAGACCTCTGGGTCAATTACGGCAGTGGTTGGGTGAAAGCCGCCGGCGATTTCTCGGGCGGTAACTGGATTGATGTCCCGGCTAACACTCAAACCTTCCAGGTGCGCTCTCAAACCACACAAGATGATGTGTTCGAAGGCAATGAAAGCTACACCATCAAAGCCAAAGCCGATGGGCAAAGCAGCCTGGTGTCCGGTACGGTCACCATTAATGACAACGCTGACACACCGAAAGTGGCCAGCATCACTCTCCTCCAGAACGGTGTGGAAAACAGCACCTGGCCGGGATGGACGGTCAACATGACCAACACCTCGACCACGTCCACCACGGTCAGGCTGCACTTTGATGATGGCCTCCATCAGGCAAACTTTGGTGAGGATTACAGCGGTAAAGTGCATGTTTACACCACATCCGGCGCTTTCCTCAAACAGGTCGTCCTTAACAGCTCAAATGGCTGGGCTGCCGATATCGACGTGCCTGCCGGGCACGCCGGGGTGCGCGTTTATGCTGAGACCCTCAATGACAATGTCTATGAGGGCAACGAAACCATTAAGGTTCAAGGTGCCGTCATCGGCCAACAAGGTTGGGTCACCTCTGCGGACGCTGTCATCACCGATGAAGCGGATAGACCTTCATGGGAAATCAGTAACGCCAGTACCACTGAAGGTGACTACTTGGTGTGGGATATTTCTGTGCATACCGCCACTAAAGACAACTCATGGACGAAGATTGAGTTTGCCAATGGCACCGGTACCATCGGTACCGACACAGCTGGCGCGACAAGCTTCCAGGCCTCCTATGACGGCGGCAATACGTGGAATGCTGCCAAGTACTACGGCAATATGCTTCAGGTACCTAAGGGCACTGAGAGTTTCAAAGTTCGCCTCGCAACCACAGACGACTCTGTGTTTGAAGGCAATGAAACCATCACCATTAAAGTGACCGAAAGTGGCGGTGGCCGTGACCCGGGTGTCGTCTTTGGCACCACCACCAACACGGCAACTATTGTTGAAAATGACGACGCTACCATCGTCACCTCGGTGACCAAACTGCGTGATGGCGTGGAAGGCAGCACGACGCCAGGTTGGACGGTGAACTTCAACAACCCGTCAGATGAAGCCACCACCGTCCGTCTTAACTTTAATGACGGCTATCACGAGGCCGACGTCGGTGCGGACTATTCCGGCAGAGTATATATCTACAACCTCTCGGGTCAGAAAGTCGGTGAAGAAGTGATCTCTGCCGCCAACAACTGGCGAGTCGATATCTCCGTTCCTGCGGGCCAAAACGGTGTGCGTGTTTACGCACAGACCCTCAATGACAATGTCTATGAGGGCAACGAGACTATTCAAATCCAAGCTGCCGTGCCCGGCAGACAGGGCTTTGTGCAGTCTGCTGAGGCCGTCATCACCGATGAAGCCGACAAGCCACGCGTCACCAGTGTGTCTAACACGTCGGTGAATGAAGGCGAAGCCGCTTCTGTCACCATCACGCTCAGCAATGAGTCCACCACCCCTACCCGTGTGTTTGTCGATGCCTATGGTGGCTCGGCCACCGAAGGCACTGACTTCAACACCAAAGACCTCTGGGTCAATTACGGCAGTGGTTGGGTGAAAGCCGCCGGCGATTTCTCGGGCGGTAACTGGATTGATGTCCCGGCTAACACTCAAACCTTCCAGGTGCGCTCTCAAACCACACAAGATGATGTGTTCGAAGGCAGTGAAAGCTACACCATCAAAGCCAAAGCCGATGGGCAAAGCAGCCTGGTGTCCGGTACGGTCACCATTAATGACAACGCTGACACACCGAAAGTAGACAGCATCACTCTCCTCCAGAACGGTGTGGAAAACAGCACCTGGCCGGGATGGACGGTCAACATGACCAACACCTCGACCACTTCCACCACGGTCAGGCTGCACTTTGATGATGGCCTCCATCAGGCGAACTTTGGTGAGGATTACAACGGTAAAGTGCATGTGTACACCACATCCGGCGCTTTCCTCAAAGAGGTTGTTCTTAACAGCTCAAATGGCTGGGCTGCCGATATCGACGTGCCTGCCGGGCACGCCGGGGTCCGCGTTTACGCCCAGACCCTCAATGACAATGTCTATGAGGGCAACGAAACCATTAAGGTTCAAGGTGCCGTCATCGGCCAACAAGGTTGGGTCACCTCTGCGGACGCTGTCATCACCGATGAAGCGGATAGACCTTCATGGGAAATCAGTAACGCCAGTACCACTGAAGGTGACTACTTGGTGTGGGATATTTCTGTGCATACCGCCACTAAAGACAACTCATGGACGAAGATTGAGTTTGCCAATGGCACCGGTACCATCGGTACCGACACTGCTGGCGCGACAAGCTTCCAGGCCTCCTATGACGGCGGCAATACATGGAATGCTGCCAAGTACTACGGCAATATGCTTCAGGTACCTAAGGGCACAACCAGCTTCAAAGTGCGTTTAGCGACGACAGATGACTCGGTTTATGAAGGCAATGAAACCATCACCATTAAAGTGACCGAAAGTGGCGGTGGCCGTGACCCGGGTGTCGTCTTTGGCACCACCACCAACACGGCAACTATTGTTGAAAATGACGACGCTACCATCGTCACCTCGGTGACCAAACTGCGTGATGGCGTGGAAGGCAGCACGACGCCAGGTTGGACGGTGAACTTCAACAACCCGTCAGATGAAGCCACCACCGTCCGTCTTAACTTTAATGACGGCTATCACGAGGCCGACGTCGGTGCGGACTATTCCGGCAGAGTATATATCTACAACCTCTCGGGTCAGAAAGTGGGTGAAGAAGTGATCTCTGCCGCCAACAACTGGCGAGTCGATATCTCCGTTCCTGCCGGTCAAAACGGTGTGCGTGTTTACGCACAGACCCTGAACGACAATGTCTATGAGGGCAACGAGACCATTCAAATCCAAGCTGCCGTGCCCGGCAGACAGGGCTTTGTGCAGTCTGCTGAGGCCGTCATCACCGATGAAGCCGACAAGCCACGCGTCACCAGTGTGTCTAACACGTCGGTGAATGAAGGCGAAGCCGCATCACTAACCATCACACTCAGCAATGAGTCCAACACCCCTACCCGTGTGTTTGTCGATGCCTATGGTGGCTCGGCCACCGAAGGCACTGACTTCAACACCAAAGACCTCTGGGTCAATTACGGCAGTGGTTGGGTGAAAGCCGCCGGCGATTTCTCGGGCGGTAACTGGATTGATGTCCCGGCTAACACTAAAACCTTCCAGGTGCGCTCTCAAACCACACAAGATGATGTGTTCGAAGGCAGTGAAAGCTACACCATCAAAGCCAAAGCCGATGGGCAAAGCAGCCTGGTGTCCGGTACGGTCACCATTAATGACAACGCTGACACACCGAAAGTGGCCAGCATCACACACCTTAATGATGGTGTTGAAGGCGGGGCTTGGCCGGGATGGACGGTCAACATGACCAACACCTCGACCACTTCCACCACGGTCAGGCTGCACTTTGATGATGGCCTCCATCAGGCAAACTTTGGTGAGGATTACAGCGGTAAAGTGCATGTGCGCACCACATCCGGCGCTTTCCTCAAAGAGGTCGTTCTTAACAGCTCAAATGGGTGGGCTGCCGATATCGACGTGCCTGCCGGGCACGCCGGGGTCCGCGTTTATGCTGAGACACTCAATGACAATGTCTATGAGGGCAACGAAACCATTAAGGTTCAAGGTGCCGTCATCGGACAACAAGGTTGGGTCACCTCTGCGGACGCTGTCATCAACGATGAAGCGGATAGACCTTCATGGGAAATCAGTAACGCCAGTACCACTGAAGGTGACTACTTGGTGTGGGATATTTCTGTGCATACCGCCACTAAAGACAACTCATGGACGAAGATTGAGTTTGCCAATGGCACCGGTATCATCGGTACCGACACAACTGGTGCGACCAACTTCCAGGCTTCTTACGATGGCGGCGTGACTTGGGGAGCCACCAAGTACTACGGCAACCAACTGATCGTGCCTAAGGGCACAACCAGCTTCAAAGTGCGTTTAGCGACAACAGATGACTCGCTTTATGAAGGCAATGAAACCATCACCATTAAAGTGACCGAAAGTGGCGGTGGACGTGATCCGGGTGTTGTCTTTGGCACCACCACTAGCACAGCCACCATTACCGATGAAGCGGATAAACCTTCATGGGAAATCAGTAACGCCAGTACCACTGAAGGTGACTACTTGGTGTGGGATATTTCTGTGCATACCGCCACTAAAGACAACTCATGGACGAAGATTGAGTTTGCCAATGGCACCGGTACCATCGGTACCGACACTGCTGGCGCGACAAGCTTCCAAGCTTCTTACGATGGCGGCGTGACTTGGGGAGCCACAAAGTACTACGGCAACCAACTGGTCGTGCCTAAGGGCACAACCAGCTTCAAAGTGCGTTTAGCGACAACAGATGACTCGCTTTATGAAGGCAATGAAACCATCACCATTAAAGTGACCGAAAGTGGCGGCGGACGTGATCCAGGTGTTGTCTTTGGCACAACCACTAGCACAGCCACCATCACTGATGAAGCTGACAAACCAACACTCTCCGTCGTCAATACGAACGGAAACAACAGTGTAACGGAATCCAACTGGGCAACATTTACTATCAAGCTCAGCAACCCCGTTGATCAGGCAACCAAGGTCAAGGTCAACGTATTTACAAGCTCTTCACCAAACGTCAATAACCAAGACATGGGTGGCTATGAGTACTGGACAGGTTCAAGTTGGGCAAACTTCAAAAGTGGAAGCCAATTAACGTTTGCAGCGTACCAGACTGAAATATTAGTCCGTGCGAAACCAATCAACGACAACAAGGTTGAAGATAACGAAACGCTCATTGTTAAAGCCAAACCAATCGTCGGTGAAACCCATATCGGCGGTGGCGAAGTGCAAAGTGCGATAACCGTTATCGATAAAGGCTATCGCGATACTAGCAATGATACATCTGGTCACGTTCACTGGCACCTTGATGGTGGTGGTACTCAACACGTCAACGGTAATGGCTGGAGACCTAACGAGAAAGTCACCGTTTATAACCCAAATGGGTCCAAGACTGTCATCTACGCAGACAACCACGGCTTCTTTAACATTCAAGCCGAAAACTTATATACCGTGGCTGGTACGCTGAATGCCAAAGGCGCACAAAGTGGTTGGGCGGTAAGCAGTAAGTATGTGAACCCGAGCATTACACCGCTTGTGCTTGATTTGGATGGTGACGGTATCGAAACGTCAGACGTCACAGAGAATCCTGTTCATTTTGATTATGACGGTGATGGTAAAAACGTTAAAACGGGCTGGATAGCCGGTGGTGATGGCCTATTGGTACGTGACATCAACAAAGATGGTCAAATCAATGATGGTTCAGAACTGTTCGGTTCAAATACCCGACTTGCAGATGGTTCAACCGCTGCTGACGGATATGAAGCGCTCGCTCAACACGACTCCAATGCAGATGGTGTGATTGATAAAAATGACGCGATCTACGCCGAGCTTGGTGTTTGGGTGGATAAAGACCAAGATGGTGAAACCGATGAGGGTGAACTTCTTAGCATTGATGAAGCAAATGTCGCATCTATTGAATTGACTGCTAACATTACTAGTGACGAGTCAAACAATAACACTATCGGCAAATCATCTACTTACACCACGACGGATGGTGAAGAGCGGACCGTAGCAGATGTTTGGTTTGCAACTCAGCAAGGCGATGCACAAGAAGTTGATACATCTAAAGCCATTGATGAACATAGCATCAGCGGATTGGATCAAGACGAATTGGTATGGCACAGCGAAGATGTTGCTAACCAGCCTTGGTCTGACACCGTCACTGATTTCACATTGGGTGAACCACCACTTGACCTGTCTGACTTAGTCGTCGACGACAATGACAATTTGTTAAGCGAGGACAGCGTCGACATGTTTGAGCAAGATGGTTCACTTATACTCCGTATAGATACCACTGGAGACCATGTATGGAATCAGGAAATCATTCTGCAGGACATCACTTTGGATGACATTGTTGATGACGATGGAATGATTAAAAACGGTGTGTTTAGCGATGACAATGTCAAAGAGTTGTTCCAAAAAGCTGCAAGTTTAGATGCAGTAGATAGCTCGACGACTCACTTGGACGATCCAAGCATCGACGACCAGTAAAATAAGGGTGTTAAATTTTGCAATTAGCAGACAATGTAAAACCCCAGTGGAACATTCCTGGTTCAGTGCAAACTGCAGAAGACCCTTTATTAGAGTGCTTGGTCATTTTGACCGAGCACTATGGGGCTCCCTGTTCAGGAGAAGCATTAGTCGCTAGCTTGCCAATGAGAGAAGCTCGTTTGACACCCGAGCTTTTCCCTCAAGCCTCGTCTCGTGCGGGCTTAGTGTCCAGAGTGGCTAGAAAGCCACTCAACACTATTGGTGAAATGCTGACACCTTGTGTCCTGCTTCTCGTCGATCAAAGAGCGTGTATATTACGCTCCTTGGACCAAGAGACAGGCACTGCGATTATCCAACTACCCGATACGGGTGGAGAAACTGAACTCTCGCAAGAAGAGCTTGAATCGCAGTACATCGGCTATGCCATCTTGGTTAAAAAGCAATATCGAGGCGACCAAAGCGTTGATGTGCATTTACACACCAAGAAAGGACATTGGCTGTTTTCGATGGTAAAGGAAGCATCCCCAATCTATCGTGAAGCGCTTTTAGCCTCAGTGGTCATCAACATCTTTGCGTTGGTATCGCCACTGTTCATGATGAATGTTTATGACAAAATTCTTCCTAACCAAGCCTTTGAGTCGTTGTGGGTTCTTGCCAGTGGTGCTGCAATCGCCTTTACATTCGACTACATACTCCGCTATGTGCGGAGTATGCTCATCGACAATGCGGGAAAGAAAATCGACATTGTCGTCTCTTCACGCATTTTTGCTAAATCAATAGGAATTCCGCTGGAAAGACGCGGTCCCAGTGTCGGAGGAATGGCAAAACAAATCTCAGAATTTGACAGTGTGAGGGAAATGCTAACTTCCACCACAATCACTACCCTAGTCGATCTCCCCTTCGCCATTCTTTTCCTATTTATTATCTACATCTTTGCTGGTGATTTAGCCTTTGTTCCGTTGGTTTCAGGGCTGATAATCGTTGGTTATGCCTGTGCCATCCAACCGAAGTTGAGAGCTGCGATTGAGGAAAGCAACAAATTTGCAGGCTTAAAAAACGGCCATTTGATAGAAAGCCTCAGTGCTATGGAGTCCATCAAAGCGAATTTGGCTGAGGGTATCGTGCAGAAGACTTGGCAGCAAATGATCGCTCACTCTGCAACTTGGGGACTCAAGGTTAAGAAAACCTCCCAGTCAGTCTCTTATCTCGCTACCTTTGTGACACAAATGACGGCCGTCGCTGTTGTCATTCTTGGGGTTTTTCGTGTTTCACAAGGCGATATTTCTATGGGCGGTATCATTGCAGCTGTAATGTTATCGAGCAGAGTCGTTTCCCCGATGGCGTCATTAGCTAACCTCCTTACCCGTTCAAACCAGACCATGAGTTCACTCCGTCAACTTGATGCTTTAATGGATCAAGAGGATGAATACGAGGACAAAGGCCATTTAATAAGCCGTAGGCAGTTGAAAGGTCAAATTGAATGCGCAGGTGTTTCTTTTGCTTTCAATGAAGAAGAAGAGCCCGTTATTTACCCAAGTTCAGTAAAAATCAATGAAGGTGAAAGTGTCGCCATTATTGGTAAAAACGGCTCAGGTAAAACGACGCTTCTTAAAATGTTCGCTGGGTTATACCAACCTACCCAAGGAAGTCTCAGGTTCGATGGCATCGACTCAAAGCAAATTCACCCGGCGGATCTGCGCAGAAACGTCGGCTACATGCCTCAAGACATCACGCTGTTCCACGGTACCATTCGAGATAATATCCTATTCGGGACACGTCAGGTCACCGAGCACCAGTTGATCCGAGCAGTACAGCTCTCTGGCGTTTCTCATTTCACATCTTTGGATTCGCAAGGCTTGGATAAACAAGTGGGCGAAGGTGGTAACTCACTCTCCCGTGGCCAACGCCAAGCAGTCGCACTGGCGAGAGCCATACTGAATGACCCTTCCATGCTATTGATGGATGAACCAACAGCTTCTATGGATGCATTTGCAGAGAAGCAGTTTATCCGCGCAATGCAGCAGGTCAGTAAAGAAAGAACACTCATACTGGTCACCCACAAAATGTCGCTTCTTGATATTGTCGATCGTGTCGTTGTTCTTGATAAGGGGCGAGTCATCCTAGACGGTCCAAGGGAAGTCGTCCTTAAAAAGCTGTCTCAGAACTCAACCAATAATGGTCAGAGCAGGAGAAAAGCCAATAATGAGTAAAAAACAAGACAATGAACACATCGACATGGCTGACGATATATATGGCGCCATGATGATGGATGTTCCCGGTAAATATCGCATCGTTGTCTGGCTTCTCATCATTATGGTCGCTTCTTTCATTGTGTGGGCCTCGTTGTCATCACTTGATCAAGTCACCCGTGGAGAAGGAAAAGTAATCCCTTCCTCACAAGTGCAGCTGATTCAAAGTCTTGACGGCGGTATTTTGCAAGAAATGTACGTCAAAGAAGGGATGATCGTCGAAAAAGGTCAACCACTGGCTCGTATCGATGATACCCGATTCCGTTCTGATGTGGCCCAACAGGAGGAAGAGGACGCTAGCCTAAATGCCAACATTATTCGGCTACAACAAGAACTGGCGAGTATTCAATTACAGAGCCTAGATGTTGCTTGGGAAGAGCAAATCTTGATTGAGCCTTTACAGCTGATCTTCCCCGAAAGTCTCATTAAGGAAGAACCGGAGCTGATTAAACGTCAACAACTTGAATACCAAGCGCATTTGGATGATTTGAAGAACAAGATTGAAATCGAGTCGCGTCATGTTCTTCAAAAGCAACAAGAGATAAAAGAGCTAAAGACAAAAATCAAAACACTCGAGGGCAGTGCCAGACTCATCGCAAGAGAGTATGAACTAACAAAACCTTTGGCGAAGAAAAAGATTGTCCCTGAGATAGAGCTTTTAAAGCTGCAAAGACAGGTTAATGACATGCGGGGGGAAATAGCAGCATTACACCAACTCAGCCCCAAGCTCAAAGCAGGACAAGATGAAGCAATACTAAAACGACGTGAAGCTGTTTTAGCTTTCACGAATGAAAACCTCACTCAAATCAGCGAGCTTGAAGCGAAACTGTCCCGGTTGGAGCAAGCTAAAGTCGGCTCCCAGGACAAAGTGGATAAAGCCATTATCACCTCTCCAGTGAACGGCACAATTAAAACGATACATATCAATACTCTAGGAGGTGTCGTCAGCCCAGGTAAAGATATTCTCGAAATCGTCCCAAATGAAGATCAATTGCTTATTGAAGCGAAAATACAACCTAAGGATATCGCCTTCCTACACTCGGGATTACCCGCTGTTGTCAAAGTCACCGCTTATGACTACACACGCTATGGCGGGCTAAATGGAAAACTCGAACACATCAGTGCCGACACCACACAAGACGAAAAAGGAAACAGTTTTTATTTGGTTAGAGTGCGAACTGATGTTTCTAACCTCGAAGATAAAGAAGGTACTTCAATGCCGATCATACCTGGCATGCTAACCAGTGTAGATATCGTCACCGGTAAGCGAACAGTCTTGGATTACATTCTGAATCCTATTTTACGTGCCCGAGAGTCTGCTCTTCGCGAACGATAAGCTCAGGAGTTTGTTTATAATGATCAAAAATATAAGTAACAAGCGATCCACCTGTTTTGTGAAATACGCTCTACCTTTCGTGCTTTTGGCGCCGAACACAAGCTATTCGGATACGTTGGAGCAGGCCGTTGCAAAAGCGCTAACGTCCAGTCCAGAGGTGCGTCGGGCATATCACTCATACAATGCTCAGCAAGAGCAAATTGACCAAGCTTTTGCCGGTTTTCTACCCACTGTCGATCTGACTGCAGGCTATGGTTGGGAACAATCAAATAGCCCATCCACCCGCGCGGCAGGTCGCGAAGACGATGAACTTACTCCCGGTGAAGCAGGAGTCAGTATCCGACAGGCCCTGTTTAGTGGTTTTCAAACGCTAAATGAAGTTGATCGAACGGAAGCAGAAGCAAATTCAGGATATTGGAACCTTATTGCGACATCTGAAGACCAGGCGCTGGAAACCGTTAGAGTTTATATACGATACATCCAGGCAAAAGAAGTCGTAGAGCTATCTGAAGACAATTTGGAAAGCCATGCAATTATTTATGATCAGATTAAAGAGAAAACAGATTCTGGCCTTGGTTCTTCAGCAGATCTTTCGCAGATAACCGGACGCGTAGCTCGAGCAAAGTCAAACCTAGTTGCAGCAAAAAACAATCTGATGGATGCGCGAAGCAACTACATTAGGGTGGTCAATGCTCCACCAGAAAATTTGACTGCTCCTCTACCTGATGCTGACCTTATCCCCATTGATCTTGCCGACGCCATTGCAATTGCAGAAAAAGAGCACCCCACCATTAAAGTGTCTTACTCAGATATCAAAGCCGCTACATTCCAACGAGAAGCTGCCAAATCCTCTTATTATCCCGAGGTCAGTCTCGAGCTTAACGGCAACTGGAATAACGACATTGGTGGCACGCTAGGCCACGATAATGACCTTCAGGCAATGGTTCGCGTGCGTTACAACCTGTACAACGGTGGAAGAGATACTGCGTTCGAGCGGGAAATGGCTTACCGGATTGGCGAATCCAAAGAGGTGAGTCAGAGAGCCATTAGGGATGTTGTTGAAGGCACGAGATTGGCTTGGCATGCGCGAATCACCTTGATAGAGCAAATGGGTTATCTCAAAGAACACGTTACGGCCTCATTTGAAACGCAAAGCGCCTATGAGCTCCAGTTTGGTTTAGGTCAACGTACTCTGATCGATCTTTTGGACTCAGAAAACGAGCTGTTTGAATCGAGAAAAGACTATCTGACAGCAGAATATGACTATCTTATCGCGGAGTACCGCATTCTTAATTCAACAGGTCGATTGCTTTCTTCTTTGCGAGTTCAACCACCTGTTGATTCCGAGACCGGTAATAACCAGTAAGGAGAAGTCATGATGAGATTTGTAGTGACCGCAATGCTATTGGCTATCCTTACGGGATGCAGCGGAGCAATAAAGCAATTTCCAGAAAACGCTAAACAACCCAGTGACTTGAGAGACTTGGACTTGGATGGAGTAATAGAAGCAAGAGAAAAGTGCGATGGCACCATAAGAGGAGCTAGCGTTGATAACTATGGTTGTTCCGGTGTTAAAGCGGTGAGCGAACGTATCACTTTGAATGTTCTCTTTAACAACGGTTCCGCCTATGTGAACCCCAAGTACTATCCTGAAATCGAAAAAGTGGCTGATTTTCTGATAGAGCACCCGCATACAGAAGTGATAATCGAAGGTCATGCGAGTTCACAAGGGCCAGCATACGTTAATAAAACTTTGTCTTTGAAAAGAGCTCAATCAATTTCGTACCTACTGTCGTCTCTGCATGGCATTGAACGGAACCGCATCCAGGCAGTGGGTTATGGAGAAGAGCGTTTATTGGACGTCGCTAACACCGAGGAAGCACATCAGAAAAATCGTAGGGTGATTGCTGACATTAGAACTAGCGATAAAAAGACACCAATGAAATGGACTATATATACCGGTGTGGAGGAGTGAATCTAAAGGATTCATCCCCCAGAGATTTAATCGTCAAAGATACCCGAAAATGGGACTACGCATGACAATAACTAACAAAATTACGCTTGTGGTAGGCGCGACGCTATTGGTTCTTTGTTCAATCTTGGCGGTAACAGAGTTTGTAATGAACCTGACGTTCCTGCGACAGGAGCTGGAAATACATGCCAATAATACCCTGCACAATCTAGGCTTAGCCTTGATACCTATATTGGAGACAGGCGATGTAGAGAAAAGCGAACTCTTCTTTTCGTCGGTGCTAACTCAAGACAACCTAGTAGATAAAGTGACCTTGCAATGGGCTATTGATGGCAAACTGCAGAGCTGGGACTATGCGATGAATGAGGCGGACATAGTGCCTGAATGGTTCGCTTCACTCGTTTTCCTTGAGCCAATATGGCACACAACAACGATCAAAAATGGATGGACTGAGTTAGCAGTACTATCTATCACTGTCAGTCCTACTCATGCCAATGCAGCACTTTGGGAATTAACCAGCACCTTCGCCATATACTCAGCATTTATCATTGGTATTGCGACCTTGGTTGTAAGGTTAACATTGAAGCGAATGCTCTCCCCTATTTCTCTCATGACCAAAGAAGCAAAACGTATCGCTAAACTTGATTTTTCAGGTGGTTTACCGACGTCCAAGTATCGCGACTTATCAGCACTGACTTATGCATTTAATGACATGTCATCACAACTTCAGAGCCTCTTTGAAACGTTAAGTGAAGAAATCAATACACTGCGCACCAAGTATTTATTCGATGAGGGTTCTGGCTTACCAAACCGAAGTTTCCTGACCCGCCAAATCGAAAGTTGGTTGTCGGATGGTGACTGTGGTGTTCTGATGATGATTAACTTGAAATGGCTTGAAGGCATCAATCCAAGTCAAGGTACCAAGAGTCTCAACGACTGCCTCAGGTCGCTTGGAAGGTCTTTTGAAAATATATTGCCTGCTTCTAATGACGCTGTCGCCGCTAGACTGGGCAAAGCAGAAATCGCCATTCTCATCCCCAGTGTTCACGAACGACAAGCAAGGTCAATATTAGGTGAACTTATTCGCGCAATAAATGCAGAGATAATAGGTAATGGGATGCCAATTGCTAACGGGTTTACAATTGGCGTGGCAGAAAAAAATCAAGATGACACCTTGTCGTCACTTCTTGAACGAGCAAATTCCGCACTTATTGAGGCCGAAAAGGAGCAAAAAGTATTCTCTTTTTCTCTCTCAGAAAAAGAGCTCTCTCAAGACGAAATTGATACGAAATTGAAAGAAGCCATCAAAGCAAATTCGTTTCAATTCTCGGTACAACCTATCTTTGCCACAACATCAAAAGAAATAGAGCATTACGAAGTATTCACTAAGATAGAAGTTAACGGAGACTATATCCCTGCCAGCAAACTTATATCCGATCTATCCCGTTTGTCATTAGCGACCAGTTTCGATCGGGCTGTGGTTAATCATTCCATCTCAGTGTTGGATAATAACGGGCACTTCGCGCCATTTTCTGTCAATTTAACGGCAGACAGTATCAAAGATCCCGAATTTATAAGCTGGCTGACAAGTACGCTAACCGTTAGCAAACTGAAACACCGCCTTTCATTTGAGTTTGCTGAAGCTATCGCTTGCCACAACCCCAAAAACTGTGAAGCCGCATGTCGTGCTTTGAGAGAAGCGGGCGTGAGGTACGGCATCGATCGGTTTGGGCAACATTTGGCCTCGGTGTCTTACCTAAGATCTTTGAATCCAGATTTTGTTAAACTCGACCATTCGTTCATGCTGCACAGTAATGATGATAGCAACCACCTGTTGCTCAAACCTATGATAAAAATGGCATCCAGCCTAGGTATTGATGTCATTGCCTCGGCAGTAGAATACAAGCAGCAACTTAAGCGATTTTCCGATACTCGTATCACCGCCTATTACGGCTTCATCTCGCCTCCGGAACCGCTTGATGCTTTACAACAAGGAAGCAATAAAATCGCATGAAACGTATAGAGGCCAGTTGGCCTCTTTTTCGTTCCGTTGAAAGAAAGTGACTCCATTAAAGACAGCCCACTGCCCTCCATAGTCAGTCCACAGTCTTTCCGGCCGCCAGTCTTATCCACTCTGGAGATAAACCTCTGGCACAGCAGGACTAACTTGACCAAGCCTTCACTGCTTAATATTAAATCTTATGTCCTTGTAAGCGCTTAAAAATCAAAGGATTCACTTCAGCTATGGAGGTCGTTATGGCAGTAAAGAAAGCAAGAGTATTCCCCCTTTCCACGACAGCGACGCTTGTGTTGTCTGCGCTCACTGTCAGTCAAGCAAACGCTGCGGGCTACCAAATCGCATTTGATTCAGTTAGCGGGCTTGGGCGCGCCTATGCTGGTGAAGCGGCTGTCAGTGACAGCGCTGCATCGATGGGGCGAAACCCCGCCATGATGACGCTCTTTGATCGTCCAGAGTTCTCCGGTTCAATGATTTACTTTGACGCAGAAATCGACGTAACGGGTAACTCTGCAGCGCAGTCCTCGTCAGACATTATTCCTTCCCAATTTGTGCCTGCAAGCTACTACGTTCATCCTCTGAATGACCAGATGGCCGTGGGCTTGGGTCTATATGCCAACTACGGGCTTGGCACCGACCTGAATAATGAATTCCTCGCTGGCGATATAGGCGGTGATACCGAGCTATTCACTGTGAACATCAACCCTGCCGTCGCTTATCAGGTGAACCCTATGCTGAGTCTTGGCGCAGGTATTAGCCTGGTTTACGCAAGTGGCGAAGTGAATAGGCATTACGGTGGAGGCGCGGACAACTTTGGCGCACAGCCTTCAGACAAGATTCTCAGCTGGGACGGTGATGACTGGGCCTTTGGGTGGAATGTAGGCGCACTGTTGGAACTGGATGAAAGCAACCGGTTCGGCCTCTCCTATCGTGCTGGTATCGACCTGAAACTTGAAGGTACTTTCACAGATTTCAGTCCCGGCGTAGCCATTCCAGGTGGAGGTTCAACCACGGCTGTTTCGAATGTACCACTCCCCACAATTGCAGAGTTCTCTGGCTTCCACCAGCTTAATGATAAGCTTGCCATTCACTACAGCGCCCTTTGGACCCAATGGAGTGAGTACAAGGAATTCAGTGCATCAAGCAGCGATTGTAGTATCAATGGTGGCATTTGTTTTCTGAAGCCTGAGAAGTATAACGACAGCTGGCGGTGGGCAATTGGTGCGATGTATCAACTTAATCCTGCCATCAAACTTCGCGCTGGCTTTGCGCTCGATGAAAAAGCGGGTGAAACAACACTTAGCATCCCAGACCAAGACGCCTATTGGTATTCGACAGGTATGAATTACCAACTTGATGACAACTGGTCGTTTGATTTTGGATTGGCTTACATGGACCGCTCAGATGAGTCTTTTGCTGAAACCAGCTTATTCACGGCAAACCATGACTACACGGCAAAAGGCTATCTGCTGATTGTTGGTGCACAAGCAAACTACCGCTTCTGAAAACAGAACATAACCGTCCTTGATAAAGCCCGCCTCGCGGGCTTTTTTGTGTCTTCAGACCAACAAACAACAATGAAAAAACAGGAAAAAAAGCCGGCGCATTTGCACCGGAAAAGACGAGTAAAAGTAAAGGACAGAAAGACAGTTAGGGTCTGATGACCCTAGCAGCAACAACCCCTAGGGGCTTGTTGCTGCTAGGCATTAGCGCGAAGATCTTTTCGAAGGATCTTACCAACAGCCGTCTTCGGCAACTCAGAGACCACAACCACCTGTTTAGGTACTTTGTAGGCAGTGAGATTCTGACGACAGAAGGTTTCAAGGTCGGCCAGCTCTAACGTCTCTTTTGCTGTAATGAAGGCTTTTACTGCCTCTCCTGTCGTGTCATCAGACACGCCGACTACAGCGGCTTCCAACACATCGGGGTAAGCGCAAAGCACTTGCTCTACCTCGCTTGGATAAACGTTAAAGCCCGAAACGAGCACCATGTCTTTGAGGCGGTCGACAATCTGAATGCATCCGTCTTCAAGAACGACACCCATGTCACCGGTTTTAAAAAAACCACCAGACGTCAAAACCTGAGTGGTTTCTTCTGGATTATTCCAATAGCCCTTCATCACCTGTTTGCCCTTCAACACGATTTGGCCCACTTCGCCATCAGGTAATGGCTGGTCATTCAAATCCCAGATTTCTACATTGGTGTTGATCAGTGGTGCACCCACAGTGCCATAGTGCTCGCTACCAGGATGATTCAGGCTTATAACCGGTGAGGTCTCAGACATGCCATACCCTTCGGTGATAGTGCAACCTGTCACCTCTTCCCAACCAAGACGTGCCGCATCAATCAAAGCAGTCCCGCCTGAAATCGTGATTTTGAGGTGAGAGAAATCCAGTTCACGGAATTCTGGGTGCTGGCAAAGTCCAACAAATAAGGTGTTAATACCCGCAAAGCCGGTAAATCTATGCGGCTTCAATTGAGAAACAAAGGCATCTAAATCTCTCGGGTTCGGGATCAGAATATTGGTATTTCCCTGAGAGAAAAACAGAATGAGGTTCACTGCAAATGCATAGATATGGTAGAGCGGCAATGGGCAAACAAAAAGTTCTTCACCCGGCACAACAACGTTGCTCAAGCGTTCTTCAAGCTGCTCCATGTTCGCCAATACGGATGCATGAGTAAGGCATGCCCCCTTTGCCCTGCCCGTCGTGCCACCTGTGTACTGAAGCATGCTAATCGCTTCGGCATCAATGTTCGGTGGGAAAAATATCGCGGCATCAGAGACGAGAATGCTGTCCAAATCTACCTGCTGGATATCACGCTCGCTGGGTACTGAAGCCGAACCGCCACCTTTGGCATAAATCACTAGCTCAATATCGGTATGGTCGATGACTGATGCCAAAGGGGCGGAAAGCGGCGCGAAGATAACCAAAGCTTTTGCACCAGAATCCGTAAACTGATGCTGCATTTCTCTGGGGGTATACAGAGGATTGGTATTCACAACAATCAATCCAGCGCGCAAGGCTGCAAACGCAGCAATTGGAAAATCCAGAATATTCGGAAGCTGGATAGCAATCCGATCACCGGGTTGTAAGTTTGTATTGTTTTGAATCCAGCCTGCCAGTTGTCGGGATTTTTCCTCCACTTCACGATAAGTCAGGCTTTGTGGTCCGCAATAGAATGCAATTCTGTCTGCGTATTTATCGCAGGCACTTTCAATAAACGTCGCCATTGTGGCGCGGTTGTTTAACTCACCTTGTGTCACGTTCATTATCCTTCTGTTTGATGCTTGTTCTTCCCACTGAGGGCTTGGGTCTTAACATTAGTGCTATGTGACACTGTCACTCGCTAACAAAGAACTTATTGAACAAGTGATGCATTTTCTTTCCGTAAGGCGGGAACAGCATGTCGCTAAAAAAGAGTTTCCCTCGCACCAACACTGACTTGCAGTGTGAAAATGTTCTGAATCCCTCTACCCCGTGATAACTACCTATTCCGGAGTCGCCCACACCACCGAATGGCAAATCGTCGACGACGACATGGAATGCCGCATCGTTAATGCAAACGCCACCAGCATGTGTTTCCTTTAGAAAACGGCGTTGGAAATTTTTGTCGAAGCTTTGTATATACAAACCCAAAGGTCTTGGATTGTTATTAATAGAATCAATGACATCCTGCACACTCTGATAACCCACAATGGGAAGGATGGGTCCAAAGATTTCTTCCTGCATGACTTTCATTGAAGGTTTGGTACCCAATATCAACGTCAGGGGTATAAAGCCGTCTTCAGGCTTTACATCCAAACTTCCAAGATGAATAACCTGCGCCCCTTGCGCTTTGGCTTCTTCCAAATACCCCATCAAACGGTCGAACTGTTTCGCATTGATCACCCGGGTGCGTTTATCGTCACCAAGCTCAGAGGGATACATAGATTCATAGCGATGACTGATTTCCTTCACCAAACTGTCTACGCGATCATGCGGACAGTAAATGTAATCTGGCGCTACGCAGGTTTGGCCAGCATTCATGGTTTTACCGTAGATAAAGCGTTTTACGGCTTCACCCAACGGTATGTCGCTATCGATGATCACTGGCGATTTGCCGCCAAGTTCCAGTGTCACTGGAACAAGGTTATCTGCCGCCGCAAGCATCACATGACGGCCAACTTGTGTGGAGCCAGTAAAGAGCAGATGGTCAAACGGCAATTCTGAAAATGACTTCGCGATGTTCGCATCACCTTGCACAACACAAACTTTGTCGTTTGCAAAAACACTGCTGAGCATCTCCTCCAACACTGCATTCGTGGCAGGCGTGAATTCAGACACTTTAATCATGGCCCGATTTCCCGCAGCGACCGCTGCCACCAGTGGACCAACGGTCAGAAAGACGGGGTAATTCCAAGGAGCAATAATCCCAACGACACCCAATGGCTGATAGTGAATTTCGGCTTTAGCAGGCTGAAAGACAATCCCGACGTTTCGCTTTTGTGGCTTCATCCATCCCCGTAAGTGTTTGATTGTGTAATCAATAGAGGAAAGAGAGGAGAATATGTCGCCGAGTATACTTTCCTCGTGGCTCCTGTAGCCAAAATCCTTGGCGAGCGCATTGAGCAGATTTTCTTTTTCACGGTGAATTGCCGACTTGAGCGCTTTTAGATCCTCTACCCGGCTTTCATAGGTAGGAAACCTCTCTTCGTTAAACGCATGCTTTTGAATGCCATACATGGTGGTCATCAGACTGTCGTTATTCATCGATTGGTGTTCAGCAACCATAAGGTCAGAGAGTTGTTCAGCGTTGCTCATTTGGTTCTCCCTAATGCCTCCTCCTTGATTCAGCCAAGTCCAACAAGAACAGCAGAATGGAGAGGGCTCATTTCTATTGCGATACTGAATCTTCAATATGCGCTACCTCTGTCAGAACAACTTGTTAATTTGTGCCAAAGGATTATCTTCTCGACTTATTGAGAGTGAAATGAAAGAAAGGGCGCCATTCGGCGCCCTTTCTCGGTATCAGTTTGAGTTAATGTCGACACGTTTCTGCGAGAGTATTGGAAGAAAGGTAGCGGTGACGATATTCTCCCGGCGCACAACCTTCCCAACGCTTAAATGCCCGGTTGAAATTCGCCACATTGGAAAAACCGACCAAATAACCAATTTCACTGATGCTCATATGAGGCTGACGTATGTAATTCATCGTCAAGCGTTTGCGCGTATTATCAAGAAGCTCTTTGTAACAGGTTCCCTGATCATTCAATTTTCGCTGCAAATTCCTCAAGCTCAGTCCCAATTGTTTGGCCACATCTGCCTGTGAGGGCGCTCCTAGAGGAAGCTCTTCAACAATCCGGCTCTCTATTTGAAATGAAATATTAGATTTGTCTACCCTGCACATGAACTTGTTTAACATATCGAGGTGCATTTGGTTCATAACTGGGTTGCTGCCATAGGCTTGGCTTTTGGCCACTTCAACATCCATGACCACTGCGTTACGGTCGCAGCCATATTCAATAGGGCAATCAAAGAACTCCGAAACCACCTCGCAATCAGTGCCTATAGGTTCAAAGTTATATTGGATTTTGATGGGTTTGAAATCATGTCCAACAATGTCGCGGGAGACCTGAACCAAGGTTGCAAGGAAAGCTTCTATCATGTGGGGCGTCAGTACTTGCCTGCCGCTATCAGCATATCGGTAGACCTCAAGGTCGGCGACAAAATCATCCTCCCCCTCTTCAAAGGCATACATGTTGCAGCAGTTAGAAACCACTCGTTTATATTGCGCGCACCGTTCTAATGCTTCCTGAAGGCTGTATGCCGACTGCACAGCGTAACCCAGTGCATGTAGTACGGAAGGATGGAAGCTTTTAGCGACTTCAATATTGTACGCCCGGCTCCCCACCTTATTGTTGCAGTAGGCGAAGAGATTACCCAGACTCTGCACACATACCCTTCCCTCGGGATCGTTGACCTCTGAAGGAGAAATGCAGAATCTCTCCAGTGTATCTACTGGATCAATATCAAAGCTTTTCATCGCTCTGGTAACGGGGATGAGCCAACCACTTAATGTTGAATAATATGCGTTCATACAAGTCACTTCCTTGAAATACCCTCCACTCAATAGAGTGGAAAGATATACATCCCATCAATGTTACAACCATGTTGCACAAGTTAAAAATAGTGTAGCTGAACGGGAGAGAAATGGTGGGGTTCAAAATTCAGTGATAATTCGACTTTAAACGCCCGTTTATCGCATTAATGAAGCGATTTTCTCAGTAAAAAATCATTCGCGTGAAGCGAACAAGATAAGCAAATATGTACTTGTCAAAAAGAGAAGAGATTAGTGAGCGGATACTTCTATCCATATAATTTTAAAAAGAAAGCCAGCAATCATAAGCTGGCTTTCATCTGATCAATATCAGATATCTATTGGCGGCTGTTTTCGCATTTCCTCCAAAGAACTTCCCATTCTGATGGGATCTGAGAGCGATTCATTCTCATACACACTCTCTGTAAATTCTAAGGCATCATAGAAGCCCCACCCTTTCTGCGACAGCTCATTCGCAATTTCCAACTTATTCATACCTCCGTGGTGCATGTCGACCACTTCAGTAAATGCATTCTTCTCACTCATGGCGGCTCCTCTCGGGCACAGGAAACACCCCATTAAAATAGTGATAGATTCCCACAAAAGTTGTATCAAAAAACTGACTAACTGCAGCAATTCTTATGTCTGTAAAATTTGGCAGTATGATTGTCATAAAAAATGGTAAGACCCGAACCCGCTGATCTATCAACCCCGTCAAAGACTTATGAACAAGCAATCGCTCTCTTTTATGTAAGCCTTCGTAACTGTTTCAATAAGTAGACAATTGCCAGTCTCATCTAATAGCTGTAGCAAAGTGATCGTACACTTAACTGGACTTTATTGAACCACGTCGAGGAATTAAGTATGTACGACATCAATATTACACCTCCTTACACTCAAATCACTCTGCAACAGAAAATCGTCTCTCTCAGTGCAGCGCAGCCAACAGAAAAAAACAAGCGTGCCTTCATGCAGTATATAAACCAATATATGTATGAAAATCATTACTTTGACTTGTTCGAAAAAATTGTTTCTTACCGTGTTAACGAGATTCATCAAGCACAGGATCCTAAAGCGCCACGAGGTAACCTCTACACCACGCTTAAATCTTCACTTGCTGAGTCGATAAACGGGATCCGCCCGATTAAAAACCTTCCATCTCTTTTCCTTTACATCGAACGCATTGCAATGGCGTTCTATGGCGACATTCTGATGTGTTGGGCTGAATTTAAAGCGTTTCAAATTAACGAGCAAGCAAGACAAAACCTTCAGGTACACTACGAAGAGCAACCTGTTTCAGCAGAAATGGAAAACGAGAGTGAGATGTACCGCTACGAAGTAGTAGAGGACATTAGAAATGACGAGCGACTTTTCCTGACCAGTCACTCGCATTATCCAATGGTACTGTCTCTTGCCAATGTGCTAATCAATCTTGAAACCTTCGTTAAGCAGCAACATTGGTACGAAATGCTTTACTACCTTGATATCTCTGCGTCAGGTGAACACTTCATTCTGTATCAGGATGTAGGTGGTAGCGCCCCATTACTGCTTTCTTCAGCACTTATCCAACGCTATGCACAGCATGACAACTGGCTAACTTTTGACCCATTTTTCCAAACAGATAGTTGGACTCTGACCTTATCAAATGAGAAAATCCGTACGTTAGAAAGATCCGGAATTTTTTCCAACCAGTTGAAAAATAAAGTAAACACTGAATCTGTTGAGAAATTTGATTATTCTCTTTTGCGCGCTGTTGCACAAAAGCAAGCTGTCTGTGAAATCATCAGAATGGCAATCAGCGGTCCACGTGAAAAGTTGAACCATGTCCTTTACCTGACACTCAAATATCTGACATTGAAACTCGCCGATATTGGCCTTGAAGTGGCTTATACCATCGTCGAACAACCTTCTATCCTCGGGTTCTATCAATCTGTGAATAACGACAGTAACAACATCCTTCCCTACGTTGCAGTCTGCAAACAGCATGTAGCGGGAACCGCCTTGACCACCTATCAGGGAATTGTCTTCACAGGGCCGATGAGTCAGGCATTCGAAGAAAACAGCTTCAGAGATTACAACAAGAGAATCATTTCGATGCGAAAACTCGCGAGAGCTTCGGCCGATGCATGAATTAATACAGGTAATTTCCAATAACTATATAGCGATTTTCTTGGTCGCGATTGCCGGTATTGTTGCAATTTGGGCGACCAACTTTGCACGTGCCTTGGCTAAAAACAGGTCAGGGATCACCCGGCCTTTATATCGCCCATATAGGCTTTACACCATGTTTATTTCGGCGTGGATATTATCTAACGCCTATTTCCAATCCGGCTTGCTCGTGTATTTTGGCGATCCCGCTGCCACCATCATGGCACTGGCCGCCAACATGTTCTCTGGTCTCGCATTTGCGTTTGCTTATCTCTTCTCATGCCGCTTGGTTTCGGAGCGGGAAGGTTTTCAGATTAAACGCTGGCATTGGTTGTTCTTCCAGGCTACCTGCCTCATTACATTGCTGACCAACCTGACACCCGGGCTGAATGTGGTATCCGTTGATGTCTATGACATTGGCAACTTTGTTATCCGATTCGGCCCCACCAGTGGAGTGTTCTTTGGCATTCTAATTTTGCTGATTATCATGACTTTGACCAACTTCGTTCTCTCCAGCCGAAGTAAGATCAAACTGCAGCAGATTAAAGCCAAATACATGGTATTAGGCATGGTGGCTTTTATTTTCTCCACCTTTATGGCGCACTTCCTTATCCCAGTGTTATTCAATGATTTTTCCGTTGTCTGGGTTCCGCCTGCACTGTCAATTATTGAGGCGTTGTTGGTCGGTTATGCCCTGCTGCATAACCGCTTCTACAGCAGTCGCTATATCGCGATGATTTCCGTCAGCTTCATGTTGAATGCTGCCTTATATATCGTACCGATATCCTTACTAACGACACGACACTTCCAAATGGAGAGCTTGCTGTTTGTGGTTTGGACGGTCCTTACAGGTATGTACTGGAATCGTTCCCATAAGTTCATCCGCGCTCAGGTCAACCGACTTTTCTACAAAGAGAAAGGTAACCCGGTTGAAAACATCTGTAACTTGATTGGTGATTTCCGCTATTCAACAGATGATGCAGTGGTCCAACTTAACAAGGTGCTAAAAGCCAAGTTTGGCCGAATTCAGAAAGTAGGGAGTAATTCGAAAGAGAATAACCTTTTCCTCTCCTGCTTCCATGGTGACCGTTCAGTGCTGGTCAAAGAGGAGCTGGAGTACGAGATCAAGCACGAAAACCCGGAAGCTCAGGAAGAGCTCCGTGACGTCACCCGCGCTATGGTAAACGCTGGCACCTCTTTGGTCCTTCCCATTACGAACGAGAAGAACGAAGTTACGCACCTGTATATGGTTTCAAAAGAGAAAGAGAACGATCTCTTTTCCAGTGAAGAAATCATGGGTCTACAGCGACTGTTTGATGAGGCAAACCGATTCATTGTCACAGAAGACAAAGTGCGTAAATCTCAGGTGCTTGCTGGCTCCATCGCCCATGAGATCCGCAATCCACTGACGAAAATTAAATATCACTTTGAACGTATCGATGCCGATATGTTCGGCGTTGAAAATGGGTCACTCGCACCTTTTGCATCTCAGGATATGAAGAAGCTTTATCAGGAACTGTCTGAAGGTAAAAAAGCGGTGCAACTCGGCACCCGCTTTATTGACGCCATTCTTGACGAGCTTCGTGGAGATGACATAAGCACTAGTCTTTTCTCATATCACTCTGTGGGTGAGCTGACATCTCAGGCACTCAAGGATTTCAGCTTTTATAGCGAAGACCACAGAGACAGGATCGACCTGAGTCTCGAGGAGGACTTCTTCTTCCACGGCAGCGACACGCTATACAGCTTCGTGTTGTTAAACCTACTCAAGAATGCGGTCTACTACTTCGATGCTTACCCTGAAAGCCGTGTCGGGATTCACTTCACGCAAACGGCAGATGGGAATACGGTTCACTTGATAGATACTGGTCCGGGAATCTCAGCGACTCAGGTCACCCACGTCTTCGATGAATTCTATACCAGTGGTAAGAAGCAAGGTAATGGCCTTGGCCTGTCTTACTGCAAACGTGTCATGGAGTCTTTTGGCGGTAGTATCAGATGCCAATCTGTTGAAGGAGAATTTACCGAGTTTATCCTCACTTTCCCTTCAGTCGATCAAAACGAGCAAGATGAAGAAACGCAGGGTCGTATCAAACAATATGTTGTAGGTAAATCTTGCCTTATTGTTGCTCAGCCTGAGCCAGGAAGATGGCTTTCCAAGGAACTGGGCGCACTGAACATTAAGGTTTGTTTTACCAACGATGTCGAGACCGGTTTTACTCATGAGCTCAATCAACCTGTCGATTTCATCGTGTTGGAACAATCAGAGCTGGCGAAAGACATCGGGCTGGTGAAAGCACTGCGGACGGGTGATTTAGGCCACCATGCGCAAGTCACGCCAGTTCTGGTATTTGGCGCAAAAGACAGTGACCCAACCGAGTTCTCAGAGCATTTGGTTCAGGGCGAAATTGAAGGCGTGTTCGACAAACTCACTTTCCTGCATTCATTCGAAAACCTCATTGATGAGGGCAAACTCGCCAAACTTGGCAGTTTGATTGGCAAGCGTGTATTGGTGGTTGACGATATGCAGGTCAACCGCATGTTGGTTAAAGCGTATCTCACCAGCGAGGGCATTACAGTTGATGAAGCCGCGTCAGGTGATGAAGCGATTCAAAAAGTGGAGAATGAGAACTTCGACCTCATCCTGATGGATATCCATATGCCAGGTAGAAATGGTATCGACACCACCCATGAAATCCGTCGTTTAGTTGGCCCAATTCCTGTGATTGCTCTCTCGGGGGAATACAGTGAAGAAGTGACTATGGCGATTCGTGAAATCATGCAGGATCACTTGGTTAAACCGATTACCAAACAGCAGCTTCTTAAAACGCTCACTAAATGGTTAGTTGATAGCTTTGTATCATCCAAATCAATGCAGAATGAACCGGATACCAAACATTAAAAACGAACCTTGAAATACAGACAAAAGAAAAGGCCATAAAGGCCTTTTCTTTCTATTTACCAGGTGGAATCGCTATCCCTGATAGCCCATCAACCTTGGCATACTTAGGATCAAGTCTGGGAACAAGATCATGATGAACAGCGCTGCCAGCAGAACAAAGATGAACGGAATCACTTGCTTGATAATGCCCGCCAGCGGGATTTTGGTTGTGCCGTTTATCACGAACAACAAGACCCCGTAAGGTGGCGTAATCAAGCCAATCATCAAGTTAACAATGGTCACTACACCGAAGTGAACAAGGTCGATACCCAATTCACGACAGGCTGGCACGAACAGTGGCACGATAACCAGAATCACAGTCGTCGCATCCAGCAGGAAGCCTAATCCGAGATAAATCAGGTTAACAATCAGCAAGAACTGCAGCGGTGACAAGTCTGCTGCCGTAATCATTTCTGCAATCGCGGTCGGCACGTTCTCCGTCGCTACGATGTAGTTAAAGATCAGTGCAGAACCGATAACCAAACCCACAGATGCCGAAGAGTACGCACTTTCTTTCAGCGCCAAGTAAAGTTGCTTGAAGCTGATTGAACGGTACGCTACTGCCAGAATCAACGCGTAAGCCGCTGCCACTGCCGCCGCTTCTGTCGGGGTGGTAATACCGCCGTAGATACCGAACAGCAGAATCGCTGGCATCATCAGAGTTGGCAATGCGCGGAACGTAATACGCGGGATATCCTTCATCGGAGTACGAGGCTCTTTTGGGATATCCATCTTGGTGGCCATATAGGCGTTCAGACCCATCAGAACCACACCCATTAGAAGACCCGGCACCAAACCCGCGATAAAGAGGTAACCGACTGAGGTATCGGACACCAACGCATAAATAACCATCGGAATCGAAGGCGGGATGATAGGCCCAATTGTCGCTGATGCGGCAGTGATTGCCGCTGCGTAAGATGGCGGATAACGGCCATCTTTGGTCATCATGTTAATGATAACGCGGCCTACACCCGCGGCGTCTGCCACTGCAGAACCCGACATACCCGAGAAGATCAGACTAGAAACGATGTTAACGTGCCCTAAGCCGCCACGGAAATGGCCGACCATTGCGACACAAAACTGGAGTAGTCTGTCCGTAATACTGCCTGCGTTCATAATGTTCGCTGCAGCAATGAAAAGAGGCACAGCCAGCAGAATAAAGCTGTTGTAGAACCCCTGAATAATTTGTTCGCCTGCCAGCGCCAAGTCCTGACCACTGACTGCCAAGTAAACAATGGCGCCAATAATCATGGAGAAAGATACCGGCGTACCGAAAGCCGCCAGCAACAGCACTGTCACCAGACATAGTGTTAAAGCTAAACTCATTCTTCCACCTGCTCATCCTTGTCTTCTTGCACTTTGTAGTTCGGATTCAAGAATTGAATCAGTGCAAGACCGTAGCGGAGGATAATCGCGCCAAGGAATATCCCGTAAATGCTGAATACATAATCAAGGCGCCATTTCAGAATCGCGCTTTTCTTGATTTTGTAGAACGTGATGTAGTCCCACGTCGGCAAAAAGCTCATCCCGAAACCGATGATGATGCCCAATGCAGACAGGATCAGAAAAGTACGTTGTACCTTCCCAGGCACATTTAAAAAGAGAAGATCAAAGCGAATGTGATCTTTATGACGCAGACAAAACGCGCCAGCCCAGAAAATAACCCAAAGCCATAAAGTCAGAAGCACTTCTGACGACCAGCCAATCGGATCATTCAAGACATAGCGGGAAAATATTTGCGCGCAAAAGAGAAGGAACATTACCGCCAACATGGTGACTGCAACGCCATCTGCTATTCGCTGTAACCAGTGCAGAATCGTTTTCACAACATGGCTCCCTAGTTGTTGTGCATGTCGGCAATCAAACTAAAGCGTTGGATGCTTAGTTCAGGAAACACCAAGTCGACCTTGGTATTTCCCCGCCCTAATCCGTGGCGACAGCCTTCCCTGTCCCAGAGTCCTTCCATACTTCACTCCTTGTTGTCAGAGACTTACTGCCTCTTTGTTTTTAGACGAAGCCTGACAGGATTCGCCCTTATTGACCTGTAACTAGCCTAGACGATGTGATTGTGGATTTGTTACCCAATTGTGTCTCATTTGTTAAAACGTCACCTATTTTTTAAATTAGGGGATATTTTTAGATTTTTAGCCTATTCACATTAATGAGACAGATGCGGAGAAATTTAGGGAGTAAAACTGAAAAAGCATCGTGATTGACACGACGTAATTTTCTCTCTCTAGAACTCAGTTTCATTGAGGCATGGACAAATGACGCTGTACGAAACACTCCGCACGGATTTACTGAAAGGTGAATTTGAGCCGGGAAGCCGACTCAGAATGGAATCGCTGAAAGAACGCTACGGCAGTGGTGTGAATCTGTTGCGCGAAAGCCTGACAAGACTTTCCTCTGAAGGATTGGTGATTGCAGAAGGCCAGAAAGGCTTTCATGTCGCGAGCTTTTCAATCCAAAAGATGGAAGAACTCACCCGACTGCGCATTCTTCTTGAAACGGACGGTGCCCGCGCGTCTTTTGCTAACGGCGATATGGAATGGGAAAGCAATCTGGTTGCTGCCCACCACAAACTCGAACACGTCGAGAGCAAAATGCGAGAAAACATCGATGAGTATTTCATGATGTGGCACCGATGTGATTACGAATTTCATGCGGCTTTGATTGGCGCATGCCAGTCAGAATTGCACATGCACTACCACAGACAGGTCTACGATCAATTCAGGCAGTTTGTCGTCATGGAACTTCGTACAGAAGGATTTCGTGGCAAATACGTGGTTGATGAACACCAAAGCGTGTTGGAAGCGGCGTTGAAACGCGACCTCGATGGCTGTGTGAAAGCATTGGAAACCCACCTAGGCGGTTTCCTTACCCGAATGAAAGAAACAAGTACCCAAAATCGACAGTAAAGCCTGTCGCATCATAATCATAACAAGGAAGTAAACAGTAAATGGAGAAGCCAAGAATCGCCGTCGTCGGAGCAGGATTGATCGGCAAAAATCATATTCGACTCGTCTCGGAGAGCAATGCGTGTGACTTAGCCGCCATTGTCGATCCGTTTGAAGCGAGCATTGAACTCGCCAAAGACTATGACGTGCCCCACTTTGAAACCCTTGTGGAATTGCTTGATTCAGGTTTGGCGGATGGCGTTATCCTCGCAACCCCAAATAATCTGCATGTCCCGCAAGCAAAGCTCTGTATTGAATATCGCATGCCGGCACTGATTGAGAAGCCAGTTTCTCACACTGTTGAAGAAGCCAACTCATTACTCGACATCGCCACCAAAGAACCCGGCATCTGGGACACTTTGCTGGTTGGTCATCACCGCATGCACAGCCCGATCATCAAACGTACCCGTGAAATCATTGAAACGGGCGCTATTGGCCAAGTGGTGGCCGCTCATGGCAGCGCCATGTTCTACAAACCTGATGATTACTTTGTGGCCGCGCCATGGCGAACCAAGGAAGGTGGCGGTCCCATTCTGATTAACCTTATTCATGACATCGGCAACTTACGTTACCTCTGTGGCGAAATCATTGCTGTACAGTCCATGGCGTCCAACCGCCGTCGTCAGTTCGAAGTCGAAGATACTGTTTCGATCAATCTCAGCTTCGCCAACGGTGCACTCGGTACTTTCCTGCTCTCAGACACCGCAGGCTCTGGTCAAAGCTGGGAACAAACCTCGCAGGAAAATAAAGCCTACGCGAGCTATCCCGATGAAGATTGTTATCACATCGCCGGCACCAGCGGTTCGATTTCAGTGCCAACCATGCGTCTCAAATACTACAAAAACGAAGAAGATCGCTCATGGTGGAAACCATTCGAATGTGAAGACGTGTCGCTTCACCGCAAAGACCCATTGGTTGAGCAGCTTAATCACTTCTGCCGCGTGATACGTAAAGAAGAAAAACCCTTGGTAACGGTGCGAGACGGCCTGCAAAACCTCCGCGTGACTGAAGCCGTGGTTGAGGCGGTGAAAACCGGTCGCACAGTATACATTGACGACATCGCATAGGAGGGCGTGACATGAAATCTATTCTAGTGATGAACGGCCCTAACCTTAACATGCTGGGTCAACGCGAGCCTGGACTCTACGGACACAGTACCTTGGCAGATGTCGAACAGCTATGCAGAGATACCGGTGCAAAACACGGTATTGTCGTTGAGTGCTTCCAAAGTAACCATGAAGGTGAACTGATTGAAGCACTGCACAATGCAGGCCGCGCAGTGAAAACAGGAAACATGATCGGCGTTGTGTTCAATGCTGGTGCTTACACACATACCTCTATCGCCCTTTATGACGCCATTAAAGCGGCTGAAGTCCCTGTGATTGAGCTTCATATTTCCAATGTGCATGCTCGTGAATCGTTTCGCCATCACTCCTACCTTTCACCTGTCGCAGTCGGTGTGATTGTTGGGTTTGGAATTGAAGGCTACGCCCTAGCTATCGACGGGCTGGTCGCAAAGCTGGGGAGCCAATAACGCATGATTTACTCCATCGCAACGGTTTGCCTTTCAGGCACCCTAAGACAAAAAATCGAAGCCATCGCCAAAGCGGGTTTCCGTGGCATTGAAATCTTCGAGAATGATCTGATTACTCACAACGGTTCGGTTCACGAAATTCGAAGCATGTTAGACGATCACGGTCTTGAGGTTGTTACCTATCAACCCTTCCGCGACTTCGAAGGCCTCCCTTCTCCTTACCGGGAAAAAGCGTTTGATCGCGCGGAAAGAAAGTTTGACCTGATGGAAGAACTGGGTACCGATTTGTTGATGGTCTGCAGCAGTGTGTCGCCCCAAGCTTTGGGCGGTATTCAACGCGCAGCAGATGATTTCCATGAGCTTGGCGAGCGCGCAGCCAAACGCAATATGCGGGTTGCCTACGAAGCCTTGGGATGGGGTAAATACGTTTATGACTACCGCGACTCATGGGAAATTGTGCGTCGCGCCAACCACAAAAATGTCGGGCTATGCCTCGACACTTTCCACATCTTTTCTCGCCAGACTGAGCTGGATACCATGCTCAACATTCCCGGCGACAGAATTTTCCTCGTGCAAGTGGCGGATGCCCCCAGCCTTTCGATGGATCATCTCAGTTGGAGTAGACACTACCGCTGCTTCCCTGGACAGGGCGATCTTCCCATTGGACAGTTTGTGTCTAATCTTCACGCGACGGGTTACGACGGGCCTTTCTCTCTGGAGATTTTCAACGATCAATTCCGTGCAGGTTCGACGGAAAAAACCGCCCGAGACGGCTACCGTTCACTGGTTTATGCCAACCGTGCGGCAGAAAAATCTGCTGATACAGAAGCGCTTGAAATTCCGAGTGTCAACCCGCCCAGCGAAGTACAGTTTATTGAATTCGCCGTCAGCGACAATGAAAAGCTCGCATTGACCAAGTTGCTGTCTCAACTTGGCTTTTGTCATGCCGCCACTCACAAACGTAAAGATGTGGAGTTGTGGAAACAGGGGAACATCCATCTGGTGATGAATATGGAACCAGATAGCTTCGCCCAAAACTTCCACCAGCAGCATGGCGTCTCCGTATGTGCTGTTGGTTTAACCTGTACCCATGTCAACGATATGGTGGAGAGAGCCAAGAAGCTCGAGTTCTCGCCAGTTTACGGCAACCCTGAAAATGACACGCATGGCATTCCTGCCATCTATGGTCCAGGTCAAAGCCTCCTTTATATGGTGGATGACGCCGACCAGCCTCCTCACTGGGAGCGCGAATTCAAATGGCATGAAGACGCCACTCAGCACGCTTTCCTCAACAAAGTTGACCATGTGGCAACCACGATGAGTTACGAAGAAATGCTTCACTCAGTGCTGCTCTATCGTGCAATGTTTAGCATGAAAACCATGCCAACTGTCAGCGTTTCAGACCCTGGTGGGCTTGTGAAAAGTCAGGCCCTGCAAACGCCTGATAAAGGGGTAAGTTTCACGCTTAACAGTACCCAAGCTTCGCGAACCGTATCCAGCCGAATTCTCGATCAATACGCGGGTACTGGCGTCAATCATATCGCTCTTTCAACCAAGGATATTTTTGCCACCGCCGAATTCATGTCTAAACAGCAGACTGAGACGATGCCCGTCACCGCCAATTATTATGATGACTTGGCCGCCCGGTTTACCCTTTCTGATGAAGTGATTGAAAAACTCAAGCGCTATAACATTCTTTACGATGAAGACGAGAATGGCAGCTTCTACCAGCTTTACACTTCCATGTTTGCCGGTAGATTCTGTTTCGAAATCGTTCAAAGAAACGGGTATCAGGGATTTGGTGCTGCAAACAGTCAGATGAGGTTAACGATGCAGGCTAGAGAGTTAATGAGCTAATCACCGACAGTCCATCAAATCTGATTTTAAGCAAGCCGTCTATGACGGCTTGTTTTCTGATGGTCAATCCAAACAAGCCATTAGCTTGTCTTCGAAATTGATGTCAACCGCTTCCGCTATCAGTTCAATCCGGCTTTCCAAACAATCATCCAACTCCATTTCCAACATGTTCGATTCGGAAAGGTTGTAACCAAACACTCCATCATCAGTGATGAAAACGGCTTTCATTCGCTCGACATCAAGGTCATGCAGAAGCAAAGAAAGTTTCTTTCTGTCAAAGACCTTGTCTGGTGAAAATCTCCATCCAACGCTTTCAAAACCTTCACCCTCGTTCTTTGCCATCAACACCCCGCTTTCTGGCATAGGCGCTTCTGAGGCAAGAGGTTTACTGCCGTGGTGATGATGATGGTGGTGATCATGCGCTTGTGGCTGCGTCATGTAGGTCTCTCCTTCAAATTCCTTGAAGTCGATTTGTCCGTGACGTGTAAACAGCACTTTCACATCTGGATGAGCATGCTTTTTTACATACGCTTCCAGTAAGGCTTTGTCCCCTTCTGCATAGAGATCAAGCTTGTTACCCACCACAGTGTCGGCAATCGCAATCTGCTGATTAAAAGTATCGTGATGGGTGTACCGCGTCTCTGACAGTTTCCTCGCATCAACCAAAGTCAGTGTTTTTTGAAGTGATAGAACATCGCGATAGTGCTCAGAGGATAAGACTTCCAAGACTTCTTTGGGGTGCCCAAGGCCGGTCGGCTCAATCAGCAGTCGATCAGGTTTGGCTTCGATCAGTAATTGATTTAGCGCGATTTGCATTGGAAGACCAGCAGCGCAGCACATGCAGCCACCAGGCACTTCCTGAATAAATACTTTTTCTCCTTCGCTGTGTCGCCCTTGAAAAAGGCTACCATCAACACCTATCTCTCCGAACTCATTAACCAATACGGCCCAACGCTCGTTCTCCGGTTTGTTCTTCATCAGATGTAAGATGGCGGAGGTTTTACCGACGCCAAGGAAGCCGGTAATAATATTGGTTGGCACACTCAGAATTGCTGCATTATCAGAGCTCATTAGCAATCCTCCTGTAACCCTGTACCAAGGTATGATTGGCGGAAACCACAGACTCAGAAAACGCTGAATACTCCGGTGGCACTTTAGAAATACTGTTTAGATCGAAGCCCACACCGATATTGGTCATTGGCGGTACATGGAAACTCTCAGGGAGATCCATACCATCCACAACACAGTTATGACGGATCACACAGTGCTTACCGACAACAGCATTAAACACCACAGAATTAAAACCAATGAAAACATCGTCACACACTTCACATGGACCGTGAATGATTGAGCGATGCGCTATCGATGTGCGTTCACCAATGGTTACTGCAGCGCCTGCTTTAGAGTGAATTACCACACCATCCTGAATGTTGGTGTCACATTTGATGAGGATGGGTTCCATTTCACCCGCATCGTTCACCTCATCCGCACGAATCACAGCATACGGGCCAATAAATACGTTGTCTTCAATAATCACTTTGCCGCAGATGATCGCCGTGGGATCAACAAAAGCATTTTCCGATACGATTGGCATGTCGCCATTTGGATTTTTTCTTAACATAGGGGGTCTCACTTGCTTCAGTATTTGTTTGAATCCGAAGAGCATTAACGAGCGAACACCAGTCTCATCGCGGGTGACTCGTCTTCCAGTACCTTGTTATTGTGATAAACCAATCCACCATTCACCCAGGTACAGACTATCTGCGACGAAAAGCGATGACCTGCAAAAGGCGTCCACCCACAGTGATACAACGCATTATCATGGCTAACCTCAGTGGTTTGTTTATCATCCACCAGCACCAAATCAGCAAAGTAACCTTCACGAACAAAACCACGATCTTTAATTCCGTAACGAATAGCGGGATTGTGTGCAGTTTTCTCAACCACTTGAGTAATATCGATGCGACCGTGACTGACGTGGTCAAGTAGCGTTAGCAGCGCATGTTGCACCAAAGGTAGACCTGCCGGAGCCTGCTCAAAGCCCACCTGCTTTTCTTCAAAAGTATGAGGTGCATGGTCAGTGGCAATGATGTCAATTTGGTTGGTGTGAAGTGCCCGAATCAGCGCTTCACGATCGCTGGCTTTCTTGATAGCAGGGTTACACTTAATCAAGTTTCCCAGCACCGCATAGTCTTCTTCACTGAACCAGAGGTGATGCACGCAGGCTTCAGCGGTAATGCGTTTCAGCTCAATGGGCCCTGTTTGGAAAAGAGAAAGTTCTTTTTCGGTTGTGATGTGCAGAACATGAAGATGGCTACCATGACGTTTTGCTAAATCCACGGCATAAGAAGAAGAGGCATAGCAGGCTTCATCATCCCTCAGCACAGGATGATCATGGATCGTGAACACGGACTTTTTACGAAGAAGCGCTTCTCGGTTTTTTGCGATAACCGGCCCGCTTTCACAATGCGTGACAATGAGCACGGGCGACTCACGGAAGATGCCTTCCAATGCCGTCGGGTTTTCCACCAACAAATCGCCAGTGGACGCGCCCATAAACACCTTAACACCACAGTGTGTTTCTGGATTCAGTCGCTTAATTTGCTCCAGGTTGTCTTCCGTTGCACCAAGGTAAAACGAATAATTCGCCAAGGAATTGTTGGCCGCAATATCAAACTTGCGTTCTAACGCTTCAATCGTGGTCGTGGCCGGGCTGACATTGGGCATTTCCATATAGCTGGTGATGCCACCAGCCACTGCTGCACGGGATTCAGAGGCAATAGAACCTTTGTGCGTTAAACCCGGCTCCCTGAAGTGCACCTGATCATCAATCATTCCCGGCAAAATGAAGCGGCCATTGGCCTCGACAATCTGGTCAGTCGGAGCGGCGATAATATGGGATTCGATCTTCTCAATCCGCTGGCCGACAATTCTCAAATCTCTCTCTTGAACCCGCCCTTCGTTAACGATACGGGCGTTTTTAATCAGTGTTGCAGACATGGCGTTTAGATTTCTCCTTAAAACTAACGCATGGAAAAGATGGTGCTACGTTGGGAACGGGTGGAAGACACGATTTCTCGTCAATAAAGGTTCAGTGGTTCAGATTCACTTAGCGCAGTCATCACATACACAGGTAATTTCAAGCTGGGGGCTAACGACTGTGAACCCTTCTTTTCGAGCACCTGATTGCAGGCTGGAAGCGAGTTTGGGGTCGATGGCCTGTTCTATGATCTTGTCGCACTTCGCGCAGATGAGGAACTGAGGGACGCCATGCTCGTGATCGCAGGAGATATGAGAGCAGGCAATGAACTTGTTCGATACTTTTAATTTGTGGGCGAGATGTTCGCCTTCCAGAAAGTCTAGGCTGCGATATACCGACATCGGTTGAACGCTCTGCCCGAATTCCGATTTGCAATAATCAACCAACTCGTAAGCAGAGAGAGATTTTTCAGAATGAACGAGCGCTTTTAGAACCAACTTACGCTTGGCGGTAAGTTGCTTTCCCTTTGCTTTGCATTTCTGTGCGACTGTTTCTATCAGCGCGTCTAAGTCAGTCATGGTGAACCTTCCGCGAATTTTCCGCTCGAAATATAAACACAACTGTTATGTTATAACATATCACTCGTGAGACAACCAAGTTATCTATAGGCTTGTGATTATCATGGAGAGGCCGTTTCAGAAGAGAGTAATGATGTGTTGAATCAGAGGGCATATACAAAAAAGCCATCTCAATGATGGCTTCCTGTTCTAGATAGTGTTCCTGGCTATTGGTTTAACCCGCTCTTGCACCATTGTGCGTTTCGGTTTATGAGCCGGCCAGGCAAGGTTGTGGCTTGTCTTTATAACCAATATCGAAAAGCATGCCCTGAGACACCTCACCAGCCATTTTTCTCTCAGGCAGGTTTACGACAAACAAGGCTTGTTTACCTTCAATCTCTTTGGAGTTTTCACGCTCTTGCTTAATCCCCACCAAGATTGAACGTGTCTGGTCACCAAAATCAACCGTCAGCTTCATCAGTTTGTCGGATTTAGCGACATCACTGACTTTGATGATTTGTCCAACTCGAATGTCTACTTTTCGCAAAGTCATCAAATGTGATTTCGTCTTTAATCGGCGCAGGTTTCATAGAGATATCCTTAACGGTGTTTTGCGCTGGAGGAGGTCTTCAAAGCGCTCACAATACTGATGTACCCGAACAACCTACACCATTGAAATGACTTTTAAACCTTATGACCTGGAAATCTCAAAAGTGGTGCCTGAGCATTTCTTTAATCAATTTTCCAAGGTGGATTCAGGCGATTCTCTCCCGCCCAATACAGTTTAATTTCGTTGCCTGATGGGTCTCTTAGGGCCGCTTCTTTCCAGAGATACGGCTTCATCGTTGGCTCTTGGTCGAACTCAATGCCCTCGCCTTTTAGCCGCTCGACGAGCTCATCAAGCTTTTCATGTTCAAAGTAAACCACGCCACGACTTATCACCCCTTCCTTTCCAGGATCGAGGAAGATAGAGAAGCTTGCATCACCTTCTGGAAAGCAAAAACGTGCGTAGTGATCATCACTAACAATCTGAATGAGCCCGAGCTTTTTATAGAATGTGACCGCAGACTCCATGTCATGCACCGCTAATGTCACTTGATTTAAGTTCATGTTTTCTCGCTTTTTATTAAACTTTCTTTAGTAGACATCTCAGACTAAATCCTTTCTTGGCGTCATTGACCAAAAAGCCGACTTTCATGACGAAAACTGCGAACGACATCCGCCCTTGATGAATAAGACAAGCATTCCTTAAATCGGCGCCCGATGACTTCATTGAAAACAGACGGCCAGAAATCACAGATACCCAACGACTACGCCGCCGAGCACCTGTATTTCTTCAAGCTAATCAGCGATTGGCAAGATGTGGCACTTAAGCTGAAGGATGACTTTACGGCACTGGTGAAAGCACGCATCGCGGAGCACAAGAAAAGGCTGAGAGTATTGCGGCGAAAGTACAGGAGAGGATGCCAGCAGGCCAAGTCCAAACCATCACAAAGAAGCAACTCGATAACGGCATGATAAGCATCGCCAAGGGCGACTATGACTGCCTGTAAGCGCGGGATGTGACATTGTCTGCATTGGAAGCGGCAGGCGTTGAGAACTGGGCGGGATATGACGATGCGATGACGGCGCTGACGAAAGACGCTGCTTAATTTTGAAGGAGCGCCTCAAGGGAGGCTCTGTAAATTGGAAATGGACAATTCTGAGTTAGGAATTGTACCCGTAGTAACTCACTTCGGATAAGTTGAGTTTGGGCAAAGAATGGATTTTGAGTGTCTTACAAAGATTTATATAACTGATTTACAGCGCTTGTCTATTAATCAGTGACCAGTGCATATCCACAATGTGCTAATCCGAGCAATTTACTTGATAAAGTAGCAACGGGCTTGTTCAAGACCCAAATAAAGTGTCGGCTGCGCGACACTTATTCTTATTTGTTATACAAAACTAACTCATTTCAGCGAGATAATTCATGACTATACCAATTATGATTAGCAAGACACTTGCTACATAGACCGCGATTTCAGCCTTGTTAGGCTCTTCGGAGGCAACCACTTTATAAACAGCGCCGCTAGATTCTGAACTAAAAAGATCAATTGGCAGGAAGTCGGCAATTTGAGGCAATCCTATTACGATTGCAAGGATTGAGTAAATTAGAAGCCCCCCCCGGTAGCGATGAAAAATTTATCCATATCAGCCCTTGTGTATAACGCTACCATAAATGGAGAGCAATTGTTGCGAGTCCAGCGCCCGCAGGACGCGATGTTTGATGGCCTTGTCAGTTTGCATTAACTTTTAACCAGTTACCAATGTAACTTGCCGTATCATTAATTGAAGCCACTTGGTCAAATACCAAATCAGAGTTATTCCTTACTTGCCTTACTGTTGATATATAACTTTCTCTGACGTGATCCTCATACTTATCCAAGTAGTTAGAAATAGAGAGTGCTGAATCAATATTAGGTTGGTCTATATGTCTTTTGATAACACGAGCCAAGCATAACTCCATAGGTTGATCTAACAAAATAACGTAATCGACTAAAGATGACATAGAGTCTCGCTCTTTACCAAATGGCTCTTCAATAAAAATATAACGACTACTATTGTTTGAAATTAAGTTTTCCAATGAAGTGACAAATCTTGGAGTTTTAATTAGAGAAACGTTGGCTCCATTTTTTAGCCAGCTTTTCATATTTGTGGGGTATGAACTTTTATCAGTATGATCATCAAAAAGTAAAAATGGGCAATCAAACTCATGAGCTAGTTTTTTAACAATGGTGGTTTTACCTGAGCCAGATGCTCCACTGATCGCAACTACTTTTGTGTTATTCATAGTATCCTAGTGTTATAGAAACTGATTACAAACTAACATCGTGTAGAGTGCCTCCACCAGAGACTTCACCGATAGAGTTTTCCGAGAGAATCTCATCGAGAGGATATTCATATATCTCACTTCTGTGCATTGGCTGGATACGAGCATTTATCGTAACCACAATATATTGAGGTTCAATTCCGATTTTGTCTTCATTTCTCTTGAATAATCCGAACAATGCTCGATCTCCTTGTGTGGCTAACACCTGGCTATGGGGCTGCATTGAGCGCAGCGTAATGCAGTCCTAGCAGCCACTTGTTACGTGCTGATTTTGCACAGATGTTTGATTGTTTTTTCATGTTCTTTACCCACCAAGCCGACATCTTGATGAAAAAGAAATCCAGACCTCTTAACTTTGGCCGCTTCAAGTGCCTTTTGTGCTTCTGAGCCATCGTTATTGATTAAAGCTTTAGACGCATGCCACTTATAATGGTCAAGTGGAAACGTAAGCCTATCAAGATGCTCATGCAATACACTTAGTGCGTTAGCGTACTCATTTTCTATTTTTTGAGTTGCCACCAAATATGGATAATCAAGGTACACCCCTGTTCGATAGTTTGGAGAATCCTTTTCTCTTTCAAGTATCTCTTTAAAGGTGGCTATACATCCTTCGAGATCATTTAGCGCGATAAATGCATTTGCTTTTGCTAAGAGCGCTCGAACGTCTTCAAATTTGTCTTTTCTGGATTCGAAGTATTCATTAACCAAACGAATGGATATCTCTGGATGCTTATCAGCCAAAGTCAGAGCCTGGATTACCAAATACTGATCTCGTTGCGTTCTTGCTCGTTTCAACCTCGAGTAGAAGTGCTCTTCGATAGATTTGTTCCAATCTTTATTTCTATACCAATCGTCAGATGACACGATGCTCCCTTAGCACGTAACGTTAGAATAACGGGCGTTTACTAGCCCAAACTGATTGAAACTACTGAATCACAGAGTTTCTAAGAAAAAATGTATGAGTAAACATCCTTCGTTCATTCGTTTGTTATGTTTATCAGCTCAGTGCGTCCCCAAAAACCTTTGCTCGCATATTCTACAGTCCAACCTCGGCGCTTTAACTCTTTAGTAATAATCCTATTCGAAATGCCATGCCCAAAAACAGAAACGTTTTCATGCTCACAGGCTTTGGCAATAATTAGGTCTAACGCTGAAATAGCACGCTTACGGCCGGTTTTATAAGACTCACTTTTACCCGATATACCTAAAAACCAACACAAACGAGCAATAACCAACCAATTATTAACTGACATCGAAAACGGTAGCTTTAGTCTAGGAATATCCATTTCTCTCAAGTCACCTAAAACTAGATCCGCTCTCTTCCCCAAACATATTTCTGCTGAGTGTAGGGAGCGATTCAGGTCACTAGAAAATGTATAGCTGTTATGGAGTTTTTCGTTTAGTTCTTGGGGTGGAAGGCTGTCTGGGCAAACAAACGATCGATTGTAGGCTCGAACCCACTTAGCGAAACCAACAGCCTTAACTCTAGGGTTTGAGCTTGCGACAGGCCTCCCATGTCTAACCAATGTAATTCTCACCAAGCCTCCTTTACCGTGGATAAACATAACGCCTTGTTAAGGGGTGAGCAACGCAATACCGATGCTGCCACATACCACCCTAATCACTAAAACCAACGCATAGTAAAAATGCCACGCGTTGCGAATCCCTCTTGAACAATTTGTTATACAAAAACCTACAGCGCGTAGGCTACCCACTAAATCCTAGTGAATGTACTTTAATATCAATTACTTTGATTTCTGTCGTTTAGCCCATTCTTCTGAGGCATCCCCCATTGTCAAACCTATGGCATTGTTAATCCAATTCATGAAATCACGATCAAACTTAAAATTTTCGCCAAACTTTGATTTGAAATATCTGCGAACATTCTGAGTCGTTTTATAGCTATCTGTAATTATGGTGCTGTCATCAATATGATTTTTATGCCAATCAACCTTATCCATGGTTTTGAAATCTCCTTTTGTATAACGTCGTTAGCAGTTGCAGACAAAGTTGGCGGGCTTTTGGAACAAAAGCATGACAACTTTGGCTGTCGACTGCCTGACCTTGTTAGGGCTAATCCCACATTTCATCATCTTCTAGATACTCTAAAGTCGCCAGATCAAAATAAGCGCACACATTATTTATGGCCATAACCTTGTGTAATTCTACATCTCTAAACGATGACGATTGAAGACCTTTTCGTAACCAAGCTGCAACCTCAAGATCGGTGAGCTTTGAAATCTCATCGAGATGTTCTGAATCTGTGTAATCGCTAAGAATATCATCCAATAACGGATTCAATTCCTTAGTCTGGGGAAACTCATGATCAGTTTCATTGGCATCATTAGTCATATAACTGAAATTCAGACTGTATCTATGGCCCAACGGAATCCATATTACGATCTTGTCTGCAGTTTCAGGGATACCATGTTCAAAAATCGAATTCAGCACAGACACGAGATTATCTAATTCAGAGTCTAGCTTTCTTCTGACAGAGTTTATGGCAGTGGAATATTCCATGTCGTATCGCGCCCTAACGCCAAATTAAGGTGTGAACAACGCTAACACCTTAGCTAAACCATTGTGCCATAAACACTAAACTGGCTTGAAGTGAAAGCACCAAGCGTTGTGAGTGATGTTCCCCCGATTAAGCGGACACCTAATTACCTAAATCTGTTGTTTCTCAAACGCTATTGGAGATACATAACCGATACTCCCATGGAGTCGTGTTCGGTTGTAAAAGTAATCAATGTATCGCCGGAGTTTCTCTTCAAGCTGCACCAAACTTCCAATAAACGCATCCTTAATTAATTCGCCTTTCAGCGTTTTGAAGAAGGACTCCACTTCCGCGTTATCTGTGCAATGACCAGGACGATTCATACTTTGCATTGCACCGATACTGCTCAGGTAATGACGTACTCGATCCGCGCAATATTCACGACCTCTATCTGTATGGAATAATAACCCTTGCTTAGGCTTCCTAGCTCTCACCGCCTTCGTGATTGCGAGCATGGTCAAGTCCGTGTCTAGTCGATGACTTAAAGCCCAACCCACAATTTTCCGCGAACATAAATCGATGACAACGGCTAAGTATCCCCACTTGTTGCCGACTCGAATGTAGGTCACGTCCGACGACCATTGCTGGTTAATTTTTAAGGGCTTAGACAACTCTCTACGACGATTTTTGAGCCCTTTGAAGAACGCTCTACTTTTGTTTCGACGGCGATAGACTCTGTCAACGCGTGTCTTTAATCCGGCCTCTTTCATCAGGCGAGCTACGCGTTTCTTACCCACTCTGACGCCTTCCTGCTTCAACGCTTCGTGTATTTTCGGGCTACCATATCTGCCTTCACTACGTTTGTGCAAAAGCGCTATTCTTTCGCCCAGCACCTTGTCTATCTGTGCATGCTTAGATACACCACGTTGCAACCACGCGTAGTAGCCACTACGTGACACCCTAAGGTGCAGGCACATTAACTTCACAGAATACACACCAGTGAACGCTTTTATGAATCGGAAGGCTTGCGCCTTTGTTCTGCTTGAAATCGTTGCCACTTCTTTAGGATGTCATTTTCCTCTTCAAGCTCTGCAATACGCTGTTTTAATGCAGATATTTCGTCTTGTGATTTTGGCTTATTCTGCGATTTTGGAGGGACTTTAGGCATACCAAACACTCCATCTAGGTAAGCCCGTCGCCACTTCGAAAGCATAAACGGATGGATATCTAATGCTTCTGCAACTGACTTGACTGTGCGGTGACTTTGAAAGCTCCACTCCACCGCTTTACGTTTAAAGTCTAGTGAATATTCCGCTGTCTTTTTTCCTGATTTGTAGGCTGGCATAAGGCCCCCCTCTATGGACTGAAATGTGTGTCCACTAAATCGGGGGAGGTTCAGAATCACTCTTAAATTTATTGTTAGCCGTACATTGCCCAACGGAAATACGGACGCTGACCATCCATCCGTTCAACTTCTGCGCCTAACTTTTTGTAAAACTCGTGTGCTTTGGTGTTATGTGGACTAGCTGTCCAAGAAATATGAGAAGTTAATGACTTTTGAGCTTCCGTTTTCAAAGCATGCATAAGTTCTGCACCGTATCCCTTTGACCGATGATTACTAACAACTAGAAGATCATCAAGCCAAATAGACGGTTCACCGCGAAAGGATGAATAACGATAATGAAACAAGGCGAAACCCTGAACTTCACCATCGACTTCCAATAGCAAAGCGTGGGCAAACGGATAGTCACCAAATAAGGTTCGTTCTATCTTTTCTTTCGTCGTGGAGATTTCACCGTCGAATCCTTTCATACTTCGGTCAAACTCAGCTTTGTGTCCAATAAGTTCTAGCAACTTACTGGAGTCTTCCTTGATCGCTTTCCTTACGTTCACTTTGTTCTCCATAACTCAAGTTTCCGGTTGTCGGCTAACGTTGCAGTAACGGGCGCTTACCAAACCGCCCAAAACTGCTTTAATCCTTGGTATTCACAACACTTTCAAAAGCTGCTGCATTGAGAAAGCGTCCACGTTAATTGCCTTTGTTATGTTACGTATCATTAAACATCTTCAATTGTTACTGCACCGAAAACGCCGGAGAGTTGCTCTAGAAAATAACCAAGAAAACTAAAGTAATCCCCAGAGCGATGGCAATACAACCCTTTACTAACAATTCTGATTTCAAACATCATTTTGCAGCCTTCAAACTCTGAAACTGTCCAAAGATCCTTTTCAAATTGAAGCCTTACTGTTTTATTAAGATTATTAATAAATGATTGAATTTCTTCTGTGCTTTGATATTCAAATTCGAATGTTTGAGCTAAGCCCACAATCTCTCCTCAGTAACATAACGTCAGCATAACGGGCGTTTACTAGCCCAAACTGATTGAAACACCTAAATCACAGTATTTCTATGAAAAATGCGCCACGAGTAAACGTCCCTCGTTCATGCTCTTGTTATGTTCAATGCCTACTATGCCACCTAGTCATTTCTGTAACGGTACTTGCATATACTTTGCTGCTCGTCACTATTCTCGATGACAAATCAAAATGGAACATTACCACTTTGTTTTTATGACTTTTTACTTTGTCAGTGTCGATTTTTACAGTGAGGTAGGCTTCGGTCAAATGTGACAAATCGATGTTGTCTCTGGCTGCGCTTTCTTTTAGCCACTGAGAAATCTCTACAGCAATCCATAGCTCAATGTTCCCAACTAATGAGTGAGTCGCAGAACCTTTTAGGATGTCAATGTCGATAACACCATTTGGTAGCTCAGAAAGTGCTTCAAGATCATCGCCCATTCTCCATCCAGCGAATATCTTGGGAATTACATCAACGTAATGATTGAGCCGTTTTCTCCTCATTTTTCACCTTGAACATAACAGCTTATTAGCGGGCAACTTGCCCGTTTAGTGCAAACCCGGGACGCCCGATTAGTCCGCTTACACTTGTGCCAGCTTACCATATAGCCGCGTAAAATTAGTGAGTTGAGTTTTATGGTTGCAACTTGAATGGGAGAAAACGGGCGTCCCGTACTAAAAACCAGCTCATTTTTACTATATCCATCTCACTGTGTATTTATACAGATGAAATGCAAAAGAAAAATTTAGACTTTGTGAGATGATTTGAGCGGTCGGATGGTCGAAGCGCTAACTTACTTTGGGGCAAAAACGACTAACGCTACCGCCCTTAGCTTCTCAGCACGCAACACGCAACACGCAACACGCCATTACTGTCTAAAACTTTTGGCGACAATGCACTACAAGGTGCATAAATCGAAACTTAATTTTGATCGCATGGAGAGTTGAGTGGGGAGATTTTGTTCAAATATATGAGGTGCCTGCAAAATGAGAGGGTCGGCTTCTCTTAGTTATCGATCGCTGTTCAAACTTTTGGTATCCCAGCGTTACTAGTAGGTTATATCACTTCCAAGTGAAGTAGCTCTGCGTTGTTATCGATAACAAGTTTCACAGCTATGATGACGAAGATTAGGAATAGGTTTCTAATTTTGAATTGAAGTTTAGTCAGGCCGTACAAGAATTTGACCGAATTAATGGCCGCAAAGACGAAAAATGCCATTACTATAAATACAAGAAAAAAACCCAAAGAATTCCATTGCTTTGATTTCTCATCCGGCTTAAGTGATTAGGGCTCGTCATTTTAATTCTGTTTCTAAATTTAACATCTCAACCTTTCAGCACCAACAACTGCTAGAATAAAAGCACTTTCCTTTTCAGAGATAACCATGACAACCACAACACCTAAGAGCCGCACTGACTGGCTCATCTTCTTCCGCCGTGCAAAGAACATAGATACATTGGATTTGATGCTGCATGGCGCATTGAAGAAGCTCAATACACTTGCCGAACAGGCTGATGCCATACTTGGTCATGAAGCCAGGTTGAATGAGCTGGAGGGCCCAGGTAGATAAGTTGATAGCCCACCCACTAAACAGGTTGAAAAGTTGAATAAGAAATTCAGCCAGTGCCCCATTTAGAGGAAACGCGAAGAACAAATTTTTTAAGTTCAACACATTAAATACTTACAGTGATTTATAAACTTGCTATAACTCCCCTACTTGCTGACAAAACAACCAATAACACAACGATATGGATATCAACTTCAAGCAGCTCATCTCACAAAGCTCAACGTCTACGCTTCAAATCGAGAACTGGACGATTGCCAACCACGAGTCTTGGGCGGTATTCAGCACGGAAGGTGATATTGGCTCTCTTCTGGGTGGCGTGTTGTGCGGAACCATCGAATTCGGTGGCGAGCTGGAAATCAGCGATGGAAAAATTGCGCAGGTTTCGCTAGTCGAACAGCAAAAACTATTAGAGGAAGAACGGGCCAAAGATGACACTGACTTTCTTGACCGTATAGATACCGGCACCAGCGTCTATGACCTGATTTTCGACCAATGCGAAGACGCGGCACTGACCCATCAATTGATTGAAGATCTCGATCTCGTTCATCTCAAAGAGAGTGGCTTTCGCGTGCTTTCTACTGGTGAAACCAGGCGTGTGATGTTGGCCCGCGCATTGGCAGAAAAGCCTGACTTTGTGGTGCTGGACAACCCTTTTACCGGCCTGGATGTTGCCCACCGTCAATCACTTGCTGACTATTTAGACAAGCTCTCTGACTCTGTTCAGATGATGGTGGTCTTTGCGCGGGAAGAAGACCTTCCCGATTGGGTTGACCATGTCGCCATGTTTGAGCGTGGGAAGATGGTTGAACTGATAGATAAAACAGGATGGGACAACCACCCCATTATCCAGCAAATCGCCGCGCAGTCTGAACAACAAAGTGAAGAGATGATGACGCTTATCCGTCGTTATCAGCACGCCACACAATTTGAAAACCCGATTTTCGAATTAATAGATGGCAAAGTTGAATACACAGAGAAAACCATTTTCACCGGCGTGAACTGGCGCATTGATAAAGGCGAGCATTGGCAAGTTAAAGGCCCAAATGGATGCGGAAAAAGCACTATCCTTGGAATGATCTTTGGCGATCATCCACAATGCTATAGTAACGACATTCACATCTTCGGCAAAAAGCGTGGCTCAGGCGAAACGGTGTGGGAGATTAAAAAGCATATTGGCATGGTTTCTTCTGCCCTTCACCTGCAATATCGCGTTAGCTGCTCGGCGTTGGACGTCATTCTTTCCGGTTTTTATGACTCCATTGGCTTGTATTCCCAACCTAGCATTCAGGAGCGTACTATCGCCCATGAATGGCTCGACATTCTTCATATGAGTCAATATGCCAAAACGCCTTTCCGAAAATTAGAATACGGACAACAACGGCTGTTGCTGATTGCTCGCGCAATTGTAAAGCAACCTACTTTGCTTATTCTGGATGAACCCTATCAGGGCTTGGACTATTTAGGACGACGCCTGATGAAGAATACCTTGGAGTTGATAGCACGGGAAAATCTGAGCCAACTTCTGTACGTTTCGCACTATCAGGATGATGAGCTGGAAAGCATCAAAAACACACTGACGTTTGTTTACGACGACAACGCTCAGTGCTACCAAGCCAAATTAGAACAAAGATAAAAAAGGCCGCATCAGCGGCTTATTTTTCAAATCGGGTTGTTTGGGTATATCCGTTTATCTACTTCAATAGCCCATAAACTTATCAATCAGCACTTCCAGTTTCCCTTCCAGTTCGCCTTCAAAGTCGTCCAGGCTCTTTTCGAACTTTTGCAGGTATTTACCAGCCTGATCTCGGGTCAGCTTTCTTCCTGACATATTGAACTGCATTTCCGGCAAGGATTTGTCGTTTCTTGGTACCACGGCAAGGGAGATAAAACCTGTATTTAAGGCATTCATCTCATCCAGAATATATTGGCAGAAATCGTCGATTTTGCTCGCACCTTGTGGTCCTAAGCAGCCAGGTTCTAAACGACAAATCACATTCAATTTCATCTCTTCTGGCACTGCTGCTGCGCTTCCCATAGATATGGTCCTTATTGTTATATTTATCATTTATCCTAGACCAGCAGACACAAAAAAGCCCAGAGAAGTATGACGATTATCTCTGAGCAAACGGATAGTTTGGGATTGATAGTTAGGTGTTAATCCCGATCTCGTTCCGAATCCATCACTTTCATCTGACCTTCGCTATAACGCTCTCCCATTACGAGGTCATCATGGATTAGCGTAGAAAGGTGCGAGACAACATCCGGTGTCATATTGACGTTGAGGGCGCCAATATTTTCCCGCATGTACTCGATGTGTTTGGTACCAGGGATCGGGACTAACGATTTTTTGCCCTGACGATTGGGCTGATGAATCACCCATGCCAGCGCGAGTTGTGCCAGTGAACAGTTCAGCTCCTTGGCGACATCTTCCAGTGGTTTTAGCAATTCGCTATTTTTTGCAAAAGCATCGGCGTCAAACCTTGGCCTTGCGTTATTGGTGCGAATATCGCCGTCGGTCAACAACGAGGCTTCTTGGGCTTTCCCCGTCAGGAATTGACGACCGAGCGGCGAGAATGGCACAAAAGTGGTGCCGAGTTTTTCGCAAACATCGAGCATTTTAAGTTCAGGCAATCTTGTCCAAAGCGAATATTCCGACTGCACGGCCGCAATGGGGTGGATCGAATGTGCGCGTCGTAATGTATCGCTGGATACTTCAGACAGCCCGATTTCGCGGATCTTCCCTTCCCTGACCAGTTCTGCCAAGGCACCGACACTCTCTTCTATGGGCACTTTCGGATCGAGTCGATGCAAGTAGTACAGGTCAATAACATCGGTTTCCAATCGCTTTAGGCTGGACTCACACTGAGAACGAATGGTCTCCGGTCTGCCATCAATGGTGGGTTTTCCGTCTTTCTTAAAAAGCGCGCATTTGCTAGCAAGAACATATTCGCTACGACGATGTTTCACTGCCTTGGCGATCAGTTCTTCGTTTTTACCGCCGCCATACATGGTGGCGGTATCGAGGAAATCATAACCTGCGTCGAGCGCTTCATTGAGTAACTGGATGGAGGTCGGCTCGTCGCTTGGGCCATAGCCGTGAGACATGCTCATACAGCCAAGTCCAATCGGCGATACCGCCAGTGAGCCAATGTTGCGCTTTTCCATAGGTGTCATTCCTTCTACTTCTTATTCTTTGTGTAATCGCTTGAGTTACTCACCCAAAGCTTTTTCGATGCGATCCAGCACCTTCATGGCAATCAATGCTTGATTCACACTGGCATTCGGCTCGCGGCCTTCGCGGATAGCAGCGATGAACTCGCGATCCTGCAATTCGATACCGTTCATTGATACATCGACTTTGCTGACATCAATCGGGTTCTCTTTACCGTCTACCAGGTCGTCATAACGGGCAATATAAGTGCCGTTATCGCAGATATAGCGGAAGAAAGTACCCAATGGGCCATCGTTATTAAACGACAGCGACAGAGTACAAAGCGCGCCAGACGTGGTTTTCATGCCGATACTCATGTCCATGGCGATACCAAGCTCTGTGTGTTTTGGTCCTTGCATGGCCATCACGTCCACAATCTCTTCGCCGGTTTGATATGCGAACAAGTCAACCGTGTGGCAGGCGTGGTGCCAGAGCAGATGATCGGTCCAGCTACGTGGCTGACCCAAAGCATTGAGGTTTTTACGGCGGAAGAAGTAGGTCTGCACATCCATTTGTTGGATGCTCAGTTCACCCGCACGGAACTTTTTGTTCAGGTATTGGTGGCTTGGGTTGAAACGGCGCGTATGACCTGCCATAGCAACCAATCCAGTTTCTTTCTGAACATCACACACAGCTTGAGCATCAGCCAGAGAATCCGCCATCGGGATTTCTACCATGACGTGTTTGCCCGCTTTCATCACTTCGATGGCTTGTCTGGCGTGAATAGGTGTCGGCGACGTAATAATTGCCGCTTCAACGTCCGGTTGAGCCAACGCTTCCTGTAAGTCCAATGTCCAGTGCGCGATCCCATATTTTTCAGCCGTTGCCTTGGTGCTTTCTTCTACACCACCAGCAATCGACACTACCTCCACATCTTCAATGTTCTTTAGCGCATCCAAGTGCTTGTGACCGAAAGCACCTTCACCCACCATAATGATTTTCATTGTCTATTCCTTAAAAGTTCTTTTACCTTCCGTGACCCTGTCACTCGCATTCTCTAAAATCGTCAAACCATAATGCGAGTTTGAGACCGGAGCATGGGTGAATCGGTAAACTTCATCTACCTTGTCATCGAGCGCGCCGCGCATCACCAGCCACATAATCGCCTCAATACCTTCAGATCCCGTTTCGCGCAGGTATTCGGTATGGGAAACCTTCTTCGCTGCTTCCGGCTCATTCACCATCAGATCAAGCCAGTTACAGTCGTATTCGACGTTGATCAAACCAGCACGCTCGCCCTGCAATTGGTGAGATAAACCACCAGTGCCGAAGATGGCGACTCTGGTCTCCGCTGGGAAACTTTCAACCGCTTTGCGGATCGCTTTACCGAGGTTGTAACAACGGTTTCCGGTTGGCTGGGGATACTGAACCACGTTGACCGCCAGCGGAATCACCTGACAAGGCCATGCTTTTGGTCGCCCGTAAACCACAGAAAGTGGAACAGTGAGGCCGTGATCGACATCCATTTCATTCACAATGGTCATATCGAACTCATCCAAAATTAGTGATTCAGCGATATGCCAGGCCAGCTCGCTGTTACCTTCGCAAACAGGCACCTGACGCGGGCCATAGCCTTCATCCGCAGGGTTAAACTGTGGTGCAACACCGATAGAAAAGGTAGCAATAGATTCCAGCGAAAATGCCGACGCATGATCGTTGTAAACAATCAGGCAAACGTCTGGCTTTACCTCTTCCATCCAATCACGCACTGGCTGAATCCCGTTCACGAAACGCTGCCAGTATTCACCCACCATGGTGCCGTTATCCATGGCTGCGCCTATTGATGGGATATGCGAAGTCCCTATGCCGCCAACAATCTTACCCATCGTACTGCTCCTTGTTCTCCGGCTTGGCGTAATACTCCGCCCATTCCGCTTTGCTGCGGTTGCCTTCAATCGGACGACCGCCATTCAGCATCATCTGCTTAAAGTCTTCGAAGGTCATGCCATTGCCAGACATCGCCGCGCCGGCATGTTGCATGGTCATGCCATCAAAAATCGCAATTTTGAAGGTGTAGTAAATGTTGCCGCCAAGACGCAGCATGCCCAGCCAATCGCGCTTTAATATCGCTTCACGCTGCTCAGCTGTCATTGGAAACTTGTCGATATACGCTTCTTCGCTCTCGCGGAACTGGTCGCGGTTCTCACCCTTGTTCAGCGACATGCAAAACATGTTTAGGTGATACCCTGCTCTCGACTTCTCACCATCGAAAACGTAGGTGCCTGGAATGTCGTCGTAGTCTCTGTGTTCACGCATTACTGCTTCCCTCTCAGATCAATCCCACTTCTTTTAATCTGGCGTCCATGCGGGCAAACACATCACGAGTGTTGCCATTGAAGACTTTCGCTTTATCTTCATCGTTAAGCTTAGAACCATCGATGTAACGTTTAGTATCGTCGAAGTAATGCCCAGTCATCGGATCAATGCCACGCACCGCACCAATCATTTCTGATGCAAACAGAATGTTTTCGATTGGCACGACTTCCAAAAGCAAATCGATACCTTCTTGATGGTAGACACAGGTATCAAAGTAGATGTTGTTTTCGATGATTTCTGTCAGTGAAGGCAGATTCATCATGTCACACAGACCACGGAATCGACCCCAGTGATAAGGCACTGCACCGCCACCATGAGGAATAATGAACTTCAGATCCGGGAAATCTTTAAACAGGGTTTTCGACATCATCAGCTGTTGGAACGCCGTAGTATCTGCACCCAGATAATGTGAGCCAGTGGTGTGGAAACAACGGTGACAACAGCCACTCACATGGATCATTGCAGGCACTTCCAACTCACACATTTTTTCGTAAATTGGATAGTAGAACTTGTCGTCCAGCGGCGGTGCTGTCCAGTAGCCACCGGAAGGGTCAGGGCTTAAGTTACAGCCGACAAAGCCAAACTCTTTTACGGTTCGCTCTAACTCAGCAGCACTGGCTGTCATATCTGCGTTCGGTGACTGAGGTAATTGCGCCGCTCCGATGAAGTTTTGCGGATAAAGCTCGGTAATACGGTAGATAAGCTCGTTACAGTGTTCCGTCCAATACTTACTGGTGGTTTGGTTACCAATGTGGTGACCCATCCAGCTTGCACGTGGTGAGAAGACGGTGACATCCGTGCCGCGTTCGTTTTGCAGTTTCAGCTGCGCACCTTCAAGGCTGTCGCGGATTTGGTCATCCGAAATGTTTACGATGCCTTTTACGTGATCAAACAGAGGATCAATCGCCAACTCTTTCTTTTGCTGCTCACGGTACTCGCCCAATTCATCCGGTGCGGTGGTGTAGTGACCGTGACAGTCAATGATTAAAGGTGCCTTGCTCATTCCAAATCCTCCAGCTTATCCACGTAGCGAAATCCCGCTTGTTCTAATTTTGGGCGCATGTTGTACATGTCCAGACCAAGAATGCCTTGTGCCAGCATGCCTCTTTTTGTTTCTTCGTTTTCCATCCGCGCCTGCGCGGATTCCAATACTGCTGCTGCTGTTGCGCGTGGCACAACACAAACGCCATCGTCATCAGCAACGATGACATCTCCGGCGTAAATAGGTTGGTCACCGCAAATCACCGGAACATTGACCGAGCCTAATGTGGCTTTCACTGTGCCTTTGATGGAAACCGCTTTTGACCATACTGGGAAGTTCATTTCCGTCAGGTCTTTGGTATCACGCACGCCTGCATCAATGATCAGCCCTTGCACGCCTCTCGCTTGCGCTGAGGTCGCCAGCAAATCACCGAAATAACCGTCAGTACATGGCGATGTGGTCGCAATCACCAGTACATCTCCTGGCTGACAAAGCTCGATAGCGACATGCACCATCCAGTTATCACCCGGTTGCGCCAACACGGTGACGGCACTACCCGCAATTTGCGCGCCTTTGTAAATCGGACGCAGTTCATGGTTTAAGTTGCCTGTGCGTTGCTGCGCTTCATGCACGGTCGCACTGCCACAAGCCGCCAAGCCTTCAATCACTTTGGCATCGGCGCGCTCTATGTGTTTAACCGCTACGCCTTGAATGGTTCTCATAGACATACTTCTGTCCTTCCTTGCATTCTTGACTGGCAAAGCCAATCAGTCGTCGAATCCGTAAAGTCTTGCTGGGTTATCCACCAGAATCTTTTTCTGGGTCGCTTCATCGCGCGCAATCAAAGGCACGAGATCCAGCAAATCCGCATCGTTGGGCATGTGTTTTTTGATATTAGGATGCGGATAGTCGGTCCCCCAAAGCACACGGTCTGGCGCCACTTCCACTAAGCCCTGTGCATATGGCACGGCGTCATAGAACGGCGGTGCTATTGCAATTCGTTCAGAACCACACACTTTGACCCACCAGCTTTCTCGGCGCATAAACTCAAGCAGGATTTGATACGCCTGCTGGCCTACACCTTCGGAAGTCGGCACGCGTCCCATATGGTCAACCACAATGGTCATGTCGATACGGTTAAAGAAGTCTTCATACTTGATGATGTCTTCCGCATTGACGTGAATGACCAAGTGCCAGCCGTATTGCTTCACACGCTCGAGCACTCTGGCCATCATTTCCAGATTTGGCGCACCGCCCAAATGGGTCACAAAGTTAAAGCGAATGCCGCGAACACCGCCTTCATGCAGATCCTGAAAATCGTTGTCTGTAAAGGTGTCATCCGCCATACAAACACCGCGGTAAGCCCCGTTGCTTGATGCAATCGCATCCATCATGGCTCGGTTGTCGCGACCATGGCAGCTCGCCTGAACCAGCACTGCACGCTCGATACCTAATTTGTCGTGAACACGTTTCAGCGCATCTTTACCTGCATCAGGCGGCCAGTAGGTAGCCGTTTCCGCATACGGAAACTGTGCGTGAGGACCGAACACATGGCAGTGAGCGTCACAGGATTTAGGTGGTGCCACGAATCGCGGTGTTCGCGTATTGTTATCTGGTGGCATACAGCTTGGCTTAGTCATTCCATGACTCCTCATTCTTTTCGTTGTTGTTATTTGTTGATAGGGACAAAGAGCTCACCTCTGGCGAGCAACCTTGCGGTTCTCAGCAGCCCGGCTTTTGTGACGTTATTTTGATCATCAAACGTTAACGTCATTGAAAACTCACCGGAGGGATGCTCAACAGAAATCGTCTTCACATTTCCTTCCGGGATTTCAGCAATGCCTTCGGCCACGTTTCCAGGCATGGCAGCAGCCGTTGCTACTGAGACCGCGCCGAGAACACCTATTGCGGTGTGGCAGACTCTTGGGATAAAGGTACGTGAGCAGATATGCCCACCGTCTACAGGTGGCGCAATTAGGCTCATCTTGGGAACAACTTTGTCAGTCACATCACCCAGATTCATTGCCGCACCCGCCTGTAAGCGAATTGATTCAATTTTGGCTTTCAGTGTTTCGTTGGCGTTAAGTTCGTCAGCCGATTCATAGCCTGACACGTCGAGGTCGGAAGCGCGCATCAACACAACGGGCATACCGTTGTCGATACAAGTGACCTCTACGCCATCGAAGGTATCTTTGATATTTCCAGTAGGAAGTAGGCTCCCAGTAATCGAGCCTGCGATGTCTTTGTAGTTGCAGATCACAGGCGCTGCAGTGCCGGGCACGCCATCTATCGCAGCATCACCTTCGTATTGCACTTTTTGATTGGGGGTCTGGACATCGAGGTCACAACGGTTTCCGCTGTTGACCATATTCACGCGGACAGTAGTGATTCCGTCTTGCGCATCTACCAGTCCGTTTTCGATAGCAAAAGCACCAACACCAGCGAGGATATTTCCGCAATTTGGAGAGGTATCCACCCGGTTCTCTCCTACAACCACCTGAACAAACAGATAGTCGACATCGCAATCGGGTAATGATGATGGAGAGACAACAGCGACCTTGCTTGTCAGCGGATGACCGCCACCCAGGCCGTCTATCTGACGAGGGTCACGACCAACGGCATCGAGAATAACCTGATCACGTAGTGCTTCATTTCTCGGCAGATTAGAGGCTAAAAAATAAAGTCCTTTAGAACTGCCACCGCGCATTTGCATGTAGGGAACTGCCAGCATCTCTCACCTTCCTTGTGTGCTTTACAAACAGCATAGGCATGATTTCGCTCGCAATAAATTCAACTTCTTTACATTTTGTTGTACATTTTTAACATTCCGTTTTCCTGAGGTTGTACTGAATGGCTGATATCCCCCACTACTTTCTCTACGGCGAAGAGCTTCCCGAGACCGCACCGGACTACATGCACATTGCGCGATTGGAGCAATCTTTGCCCAAGCACAACTGGGAAATTCATCCACACCGCCATGACAATCTTCATCAGTTAATGATTCTCGAGTCAGGCTCGATGCACGCTCAAATCAGGGAAAAAAGCGACGAATACTCTGGCCGTTGCGTTCTCTCCATTCCCGCCAAAGAAGTGCATGGCTTTGCCCATCAGCCTGGAGTGACAGGATTTATAGTGTCGGTTAGCCACCCCTTTATGTTGAGTCTATTTAATGATGCGGAAAGACAGGGACTCGCGCAGTTGTTCAGAGAGCCGATGGTCATTCCTCTGGGCGTCGACACGGATGAAGGGGAAGTCACAAGAATGGGTGAGCGGTTACTTGAAGAATTCCACACACCAAAGATTGGCCAGGCCTCAATCATCGGTGCTTACCTGAAAATCGTCTTCGTCATGCTGGCAAGACACCGCCAGCGCAGTGAACTTCAAGAAAATGCAGATGGAAAAACGGTTCTGTTCGAGCGGTTTGTCCGCTTAGTCGACAATCATGCGACTGATCATTGGCAGGTCAGTCAATACGCTGAGGAGTTAGGACTGAGTCAAGGACAACTCAACCGCTTGTGCCAACGCGCAGCAGGTCAACAGGCATTGGCCATCGTTCATGAGTATCTGTTGGATGAGGCGAAACGGCTGCTAGTTTTCACTCAATTGTCAGCCAAAGAGATTGGTTACCAGCTTGGATTTAAGGACCCCGGCTATTTTTCTCGATTTTTTCAAAGACATACCGGCCAAGCGCCTAAGCAATTCAAAACGCGGGTAGCAGAAAGTCAACGCCAAATTTAACGTTCATTGTGCGCTTTAAACGCAATTAAAATTATTTTAATAAGAGTCCGCATCAAAAATCTCAGAAGATCTAAGCAATGATTACATCATTTACATTCGCCTAGATTTCTATTCAAACCATTATTAATCAGTTTATTAATGACATAGATGACTGTCCGCCTTTCTGAACACTCAAGAAGAAATGATGTTTTTATTTCATTTTCGATGATTGATTTGTCTCATTTAAAATACTGTTAACATCTTGCTAACTAAAAATAACAAGACCAATAATGAAATGGAATGGAATGCAAACCAACAACACAAATGCAGGGGTATTAAGCATGAAATCGACAGCACTATTGGCACGACCAAAACTGAAGCAAGTATTTACAGCAGCAGCGATGGTCGTTGCAATGGGCGCAACATCGTTCGCTCACGCAGCAGACACCAAACTGAGAATGTCTGCTTCAGCGTCAGCGACTGACCAACGCGCAGTTGCGATGACCGAAGTTTTCGGTCCAGCCGTTTCCGACTTTGCTGAGTTCGAAGGACACTGGAACAGTTCACTATTCAAACAAGGTACTGACCTCGAAGCCATTGCACGTGGCAACCTGGACATGACCATCACTTCCGCACAGGAGCTTGCCGAGTTTATTCCTGCTTTCTCCATTTTCTCGGCTGGTTACGTACACCGTGATGCAGAACACCAGAAGCGCGTGTTCGCTGCAGACTTTATGGATGACCTGAAAGAAGAAGCAGAAGAACTCCTTAACGTGAAACTGTTGAGTGTGATGTACCTCGGCCGTCGCCACGTTAACCTTCGTGAAGACTTTGAAGTAGCGACCCCAGCGGATCTGAAAGGCGTGAAACTGCGTATGCCAGGCAGTGACGCATGGCAGTTCTTAGGTAAAGCACTGGGCGCAAACCCAACACCAATGGCGTTTGCAGAAGTCTACACTGCGCTGCAAACTGGCGCGGTTGACGGTCAAGACAACCCACTGCCAACCGACAAAGACGCGAAGTTCTATGAAGTCACAAAGCAAATCGTTCTGACCGGTCACCTGGTTGACCTGAACTACATCGCTATCTCGAAGAAAGTGTGGGACAAGTTCACCCCAGAGCAACAAGCAACGCTGCAAAAAGCGTCTGACGATGCAGCAGAATCTGCTCGCCAGAAACAGCTTGCGCTTGAAGCGGAACTGGTTCAGTTCTTCAAAGACCAAGGCCTGAAAGTTTACGAACCAAACCTGAAAGCGTTCCAGGAGACGGTTCAAGGCGCATACCTGAACTCTGATTACTCAGAGCAGTGGCCAGAAGGTCTGCTTGAGAAGATCAACGCGCTGTAATTCTAACAGCCTGAAACTGTAAACCGGGCACCGTGGCAGCAGTATCGCTGCGGTGCCAATCTCACCCCCCCCTCTTAGAGAAATGAAACAAGTGCCGTTTGTGCGCTTGAGGTTCGTGCACCCAGAGGGTGGTAAAAAACACCAAACGTAAACCCCAAGACAGCACTGAGAACAACATGAAAAAGTTTCGAATTGGCTTAATCGGATGTGGTGTCATCAGCGATAAGTATCTGACAACCTGTCAGAAGTTCGACTTCATCGACATTGTCGCTTGTGCCAGCCTGAACATCGAAGAATCAAAACAAAAAGCCGAAGCCTACAATATCCCGCGTGTCTGCACGCCTGATGAAATCATTAATGACCCTTCTATTGACTGTGTATTGAATCTTACGATTCCCGCCGCTCATGCGCAGATCTCCATCGCCGCATTGAACGCTGGAAAGCACGTTTACTCTGAAAAACCCTTCGTGACTGATTTAGCGGATGGAGAAGAAATTCTCGCCCTTGCTAAGGCAAAAGGCCTTTACGTGGGCAATGCACCAGATACCTTCCTTGGTGGAAGGCTCCAGACTTGTAAAAAGCTGATGGACCAGGGTGTGATTGGCACGCCAACCGGAGTGATGGCATTTGTGCCAACACGAGGTGTCGAGCGTCACCACCCTAACCCGGACTTTTACTATCAAAATGGCGGTGGCCCTCTACTGGATCTGGGACCTTATTACCTGACAGCCATGGTTGCTCTTCTTGGCCCAATCACCCGCGTTTGTGGTTTGGCTAAAAAGACGCTGGATGAGCGTTTGATTGAATCAAAGCCCCGAGCTGGCGAAAGAATTCCCGTCAATGTGGATACCCATATCAACGCCCTTCTGGAATTTGAATCCGGCGTTCAGGGCTCATTGATGGCAAGTTTCGATGTGTGGGATTCACAGACGCCGCGCATGGAAATTTACGGCGAAAACGGGACGCTTTGCATCAATGACCCTGATCCCACCGACGGCTTCAATATCTTTGGCGGTCAGGTGCTTTATAAAACACGCGAAACAGCACGATGGGTTTACCGCCCACGCACGCCAAACCTTGAGTTTTGGTCAGTCGCCGAGAACACGCATGGTTTCAATCAAGAAGCGCGTGGACTCGGGTTGCTTGATCTTGCTTATGCCGTGAAGAACCAACGCCCAGCACGTGCGAATGGCGAACTTGCGCAACATGTTTGTGAAGTGATGTTTGGCATTCTTGAGTCCGCCAAAACCGGACAGTTTGTCGAGATAAAAAGCCGCTGTGAATCACCAAGCGCGTTACCTGAAGATTTCCCCAACAGTGAAAACGGAGCCTGAACACCATGAGTCTTGAAACATTGGATTTTGCGGAACCGTTTTTCACCGTGAAATACATCATTGATGAACCAGAAATCATCATTAAAGAAAGAACCATCGTCCTGAATCTCGCTGAATCTCAACTATATGCGGCCGGCATGTGGCTGGCACCTTTTCAGTCCATCATCGCCACTGACGTTACGCTGTTCAACGTAGAAAAGTGCGTATTGGTGGAACGTTTTGATGATTTTGAAGATGAAAATGCGCTATTGGAAAAGGTAAGAGGCACTTGGCCATTGGCTTATGAAATTCGTCGTGAAGAAAGATTAAAAGGCGTTGGACACTATATGTCACCCAAAAACGCTGTCGGCAATATCCAGTTCAGCATGTATCACGCGTCTACTGTGCCTTTGAATGTGGGGCTTCATAAAAACCATGTGCACTTGGGTGGCGAAGAGCCTCAGGAAGTGCATACCCAAATCGTTGGGTTCGGGAAAATGCAGCAGTGCCGCGAGAAAGACATATCAACCCTGTTTCTTGAAGAAACCATGGCACCGGGTTGCACGCACAAGCCCATGTTTGATGCTGAACTGAACTACCCATGGCACCAGTACGAAACCATTACGCCAGGCATATTTATGGCGATTGAAATTCTAACGTCCGGCAATCCCATCCCAAGATAATTCCGACGTTAAGCCCAGAATAAAGGATTCAAAATGGCAACACGATTACTACCAGAAAACATAGATTTTGACGGTGCTTTCCCCGCCCTTTCCCGTCGATTGAGAATTGGCGTTGTCGGTGGCGGACGTATCGCAGTAACGCAAGCGATGGCAGCTAGACTGAGCGATCGATGGGAGATAACAGCAGGTGCGCTTTCTTCCGATCCAGAGCAAGCCAAGGCAAGAGGTGCGCAGTGGTTTTTACCGGAAGACAGATGCTATTCCTCTTATCAGGAGATGGCAGAGAAAGAGTCCAAGCGCGAGGATGGCATTGATGCGGTGATGATCACCACGCCGAACCATGTTCACTTTGAAGCAGCAGAAGCGTTTCTGAATGTGGGTATTGACGTGCTCTGTGATAAACCGCTCACCAATATTTACTCAGAAGCTGAAGATCTGGTCAAACTTACTGAATCTACCGGACAGGTATTTGGTGTGTGTTATGCCATGTCCTGCTTCCCCATGATTCGTCAGGCACGAGAAATGGTGAAAGACGGTGCGATCGGCAAGGTGGTACAGATCCACGTTGAGTTTATGCAGGATTGGATGATCCCTGATGATGTTGGTGAAGCCGCACATGTGAAGTGGCGACTAGACCCTAAAAAGTCAGGCTCCACCAGCTGTACTGGCGATATCGGCACCCACGCAGCTCAACTTGCCACTTTCGTGTCCGGGCTTGATATGACCGACCTTCGCGCTGAAATGCATGTCTGCGGCGCGCCAAAGCCCCTTGAAGACACTGTTTTTATGATGACACGCTACGAAGGCAATGTACCGGGAACGTTAATGGCAACGCGTATCGCTTCGGGTAACCGTGGTGGATTACGTCTTCGCGTCTTTGGTAGTGAAGGTGGCATCGAGTGGGATATGGAGAATGCCGAGCAACTCAAATACAACAAATATGGTGAACCCGATCGGGTGTTAAGCCGTGGCCAAGGCCATGGTATCTACCCTGCTGTTGAACGTTTTGTCCGTACCGGCCGTGGTTTCCCAGAAGGCTTGATAGAAGCCTGGGCAAACCTCTACACCGAATTTGCAATGGCAGTTGCAGCAAGAAAAGATGGCGTATCCGCACCTGAAAATTGGCTGAGTTATCCGACAGTGGAAGACGGTGCTAAAGGTGTAAGATTCATTGAAGCGTCTGTTGAATCAAATACTTCAGGCGGTGCTTGGGTAAATTGCCAATAATGAAAACTGTGGCGGGGTAATCCCGCCCATCACAAGGGGGCGCGATTGGCAAAGCGAGTCACGATAAAGCAAATCGCCGAGTACGCGAAAGTCAGCGTTGCCACGGTTGATCGTGTCATCAACCAACGCGCGCCTGTAAAAAGTGCGACGGCAAACCGTATTATTACCGCCGCCAAGGAACTGGGCTGGCGTCCTCCCGCGGTATTCAATGATGTCAACAGTCCGGCTCATCCCCCATCTATTCGCTGCGGTATTCTGTTGCAAAGCAATATCTCTCATCTTCTCCGAGAAGCCTTTGAAGTGCAGGCAGCGAAACTTGAAAACGCCAATTCGACGCTGACTATCGAAACTTTCGACAATCTGGAGCCAGAGAAAATCGCCGAGAGAATGATGAAGCTCGGCAAGAAAGTCGACGTTTTGGCCATCACCGCGATCGATCATCCTTTTGTCACAGAAGCGATCGATAAGCTCGCAGAAAGAGATGTTCCCGTGGTGGCTATTCTTTCTGATCTCTCAGCCACTAATCTGGCAGGATTTGTGGGTACCAATAACCGCATGCGTGGGAGAACCGCAGCCTGGGCGATGGACAGGTTTTGTCGCGATCGGGGAACCGTTGGTGTCATCATTGGTAGCCACCGATATCTCAGTCAGCAAGACCGCGAAATCAGCTTCCGCAGCTATTTCCGCGAAAAGGCCCCCGCATTCAGAATACTGGAATCCGTTGTCAGCTCTGACGACGACAGCCAAGCTTATGAGGCAGCTAAAAAGTTGGTTTGTGAAACACCTGACTTAGTGGGAATTTTCAGTGCAGGTGGTGGCGCAAGTGGTATTCGACGCGCCATCATTGAATACGGCGGTGACAGACGCCCGTTTTTCGTTTCAACCGAGCTCACCGCCCAAGCGAAAACAGAGCTGCTCCAAGGGGGTGTAGATATGGTGCTGTCAGCCGATTTTGACCTCTTGGCAGAAAAAGCTGTGGAGATGTTCGTTGGCCTTAAACAACAGGAAGCACAGCAAAAGAAAATGACTGTGCTCCCGTTTTTCATCTACACCAGCGAAAACATCTAACGCTAACTATATAAGGTCAGGCAGTTAAACGTCCCGTCGACAGATAACGCTCGCGGTATTCACTCGGCGAGCAATTTTCCCATCTTCGGAAAGCGCGGTTGAAGTTGGCAACATCAGAAAAGCCCACCATATGTCCGACTTCACTGATCGTGTACTGAGGCTGTCTAACATACGCTTTCGCGAGGTTTTTCCTCGTTTCCTCAAGAATATCCTTGAAACTAGTTCCCTGCTCTCTTAAACGCCGCTGCAATTTACGAAGGCTGTAGCCCAGTTCTTCGGCAATTTTAGATTGTGAAGGATTACCGTACTTTAACTCTTCAGCAATTTTGTTTTCGACAAGATAAGTGATGTTTGAACGATCAAAGCGCTCCATAAAGGTGTTCAGCAGTTTGGTGTGTACCATGTTCATCAATGGGTTACTGCCTGGTGATTGTAAGCTGGCAAGTTGGAGATCAAACACAATCGCATTTTTCTCACATTGATAATTAACAGTACAATCCTCGGAGACAAAGAACTCGTCAACAGCAGGGCAAGACTCTGGAAATGGTTCAAACGAAAACTCGATATCCACTGGCCCAATATACCCGCTCATCATCTCTCTGGATTGGCAAATAACACCTATAAAGAGTGCCTCGATTAGCTGGGGTGTCAGTGCAAGGCGACTACTGTCCTTGTAACGCTCTACATCAAACTCGATAAAAAGTTTTGCACCATCGATGCGAGTATGGATTTGAGTACTGTTCGAGAGTACGCGACGATATTTAGCAAAATGCTCTAGTCCATCTTTTAGGCTATACGATGATTGAATAGCATATCCAAAGATGTGAAGTGTTGAGAGATGAAAATTCTGAGCGACATCTAAACCAAACGCTCTACCACCCGCTTTCTCATTACAGTAGAGAAAGAGATTCCCCAAGCGTTCAACTGACAAGCGACCTTCTGGGTTGTTTGCCTCGCTTTCCGAAAGTCCAAACCGAGACAAAGTGGGTTCGACGTCAATTTCAAACTTTTTCATCGACATAATGACCGGGATGAGAAACCCACTCAATGCTGAATATTCTACACTCATTCCTTACCACTTTTCTTTGTTGTCCAGCTAGTTACTAAGCTTTTTATTTATTTGTAAAATTAGTTTGGCTGTGTTTCGACTGATAATCCATATTAAAAAATCATGATTTTTCCCATCATCTTCATTTAAAATCTCACTTACGGTCCAGTCAGTTATTGTCATTTTTACAGTTCAACCCAAGTACTACACATTAAATTCATCTACGTTTCATACTTTTAACCAGCTTTGAGCAGTATTAATACCCATCCGAGTGCTCTCATCCTTCTCTCATTCCATCGCAGTAATACTTTAAGCACCAAGGTTTAAGTACACTCATTTGTTATCTAAAGCTTTACCGTCTCAAACGATCAGTACCGACCAAGATAAAAATGTATGTAAAGTAAAACATCGGTATGTTTTACCACCGAATGTTAACAGCCAAAACCCGCCAATAACCATTGAGACCCAATTGGTTAACAAATCATATTTTCGTTAGTTCTGAAGCTTGCTTGCCTAAAAATACAGCACTATAATCCGCACCCTTTTTCCTTTGGCGCGTGTCATGAACGAACCAGAACGCATCAATCTTGGTCGATTCCGCTGGGATCAAAAAACACAATATCTCTATCCGCAGGATCAGAATGGTAATGACATCATTGATGAGGCTAAACGACTGACTAACAAGCAACAGGCTCTCATAGAATGTCTGTATAAAGCTGCGCCCGAAAAAGTGACCAGTGACGAGATCATGCTATACGTCTGGGGCTCTGAACACATTTCTAACGAAAACCTCCCGGAGTTAATCAACTGCACTAGAGAGGTATTGGAAGACTCGGACAATACCTTGATTGGCAATGTACCCGGAGTGGGTTACTCACTCGACTGCGAAACACTTACTGGTCAGGAAGAAAAAATACATCAAGAAATGCGTGAATTAGCTGAAGTCCTTGATGAAACTACCACTGCTGAAGGCCAAGCATTCAATGGCATCGCTTGGGCTAGATTGGGCATAGTGGCGGTATTAGCCGTTATCAGTGTCATCAATATCAAGCATTTTGTAGAAGCCTATCAATTAAAAAAGCGATTTATCGAAACACGCCTTGCTGTTCCGTACCCTCATATTGAGAAGACAGAGGACGAAAATAAGCTGATAGTGACGGTTGAAGGTAAGGAGTGCATTTATGAAAAAGACGTTGAAATCATTACCTGCCCATAAGTTTGTATTGTTCATCGCCGGAACTGTTGTTGCTGATACGCCCATCTTTATCGGCACGGAAATACAGGTTTCTCGATGGGTTGAAACAATTGTGATGGAAGACAAATCGCCCTTGACGCGCTTTTTGCAGTCGGAGAATACAGAACAAGTTAGAACGACCGGCTATCTTCAAGATTTCAAGATAGAAGCCTGTAATGGCCGTTGTTTTGATTACAAATTTGAGCTTCAGCCACCTAATGCAAACCTACTTTTTGTGAAGCTTGGTCAGTGAAAGCTCGTCTTCATCTATTTTATGCACTTGATGAGCGCTGTAAGCGGGTTTCCTTCAATCCTAACAAACTGACGCTGTCTAGTATGTCGCTTTCCTCTCTGTATTAATGGGGAAGCAATCATAAATGTCAGTTTTTCAACAACCTTAATCGCACTAGCCATGACGAATCCTAATTTTAAAGTGTCCAAATTCTCAATCACTATCGTCTTGATAGTACTTCTTAATGCAACCATTATCGTGGCTACACAAAAGCAAACCTCAAAGTGGACCGGCACAGTATCACTCGGTGAGTATCTGAAGCTTTCGCGTACAGTACAATTTAAAGATACGCTAGACATTCGCGTTAACGAATATAAGAAAGACTTTGACCCCAAAAAGGAAAAAACCTTCCACGTTGGCTATACCTATGAACTCCAACCACCTAATCGCAATTTATTGCTTAACAACTTGGTACCACTGCGCTCCACAATACATGCATATTATTCCCTTGATGAAAAGTGCGCGCTGGTTTTTCTTTCCCCAAAAATTAAAAACCCTCATCAGATGGCTCTTGCATGTCTTTACTAGACAATAAGAGGCGACATCCTCAGGAAAAGCGCATCGAGTCAATACTACACTGCATACTATTTCACGAGCACTACACGACTAATATTTATCTAATAAAAAAGTACCGGAAAAGCAACAACCCATACAATTTAATTTCGATTCAATACTGAATAACGCCACTTAAAGCGACACTTTTCAAATACTCATTAACATAGCCTTTTCTTCAGCATTCGTAACGATAGTGGGCTTATCCTTACCTTATATCTCATCATCATGAAAATCAAAGAGTTAGTATAAATTACTGAAATTGATAAATAAATATTAAAAAACTCAAGCAGATATAAATGCAGTCTAAATTTGAAGAACTGAAAGGTTTCGCTTTCACAACCACACTTGGAAAGAATAAAATCTAATCTAAACAATCTACTTCAAGGCTAAAAAAACCATCAATCACCATAAAAAGTAAACAAGTAAACCCTAATTTAAACGTGAAATATATTTCGTCGTAAATTTGCTACACAATAAGTTTCCTTCCCCACACTACGCTATTTTAAACGCCTACTTCTCTAATGCTATCCAAGCAATTTAAAAGCAGAAAAACAGGCGATAAAAAATAAATGTGACCCGCATCTCTCTATTAGCTTGCATTCACAAAGGTATTTATCGTGACAGAAAATAAAAATCATACAGATGCTGACCAGAAAACTTACTCACCCGCCAGCACTATTCTAAGAAAAACCATTGTATCCCTATCGGCTTTAGCATTTTGTACGCTCACTGCTATTGCCGTTAATGAACTTCGAACACCGACTTATAGTGGCAAGGTGTATCTGGAAGGCGTAAAGCATACAATCATGCCGCCTTCAACTTTGCCCATTTCAGTTGCCAATGCCGAGCCTAATGCCCCTCGAATTCCGTTTGAGCAGAGCCTGGCTGGGAAAGGTGTTGAGTATCCGATTGATGCTGAAAGACCTTGGTTTCAGGAAGCACTGCGAAACTACCCAGACAGCGAATATTGGCGAAATCAGGTTGCCATTCACCTGGCCCAACCCAGAACGCCAGGCTGGGTAAAATTTGAAAGCTATCATGTCAGCCAGGGACGTAACCCCATTCTGTTGCCGACTTTTGCCCGAATGGTTGAATCAAAGCATGTACCCGACGTGCTGACCGTTCGAATCGTTGAGAGTGCGGAGCCTTTAACCGCGCTGGAAGACATAGGTTTTTCCCATCTACGCAGTGTTGACTCAGCTAATCCATCCACGGCGGTTCATGTATACGAGATCCCTAAAGAGCTGACGTTTGCCCAAGCACTCGAAGCATCAAATGCTCATGCTAACGTGGCTTTTGCCGAGCCTGATTACCTGATTGAGTGGGCTCTGGCACCCAACGAATCGAATGCAGGGATCAGCAATGGTAATGCGTGGTGGCTCAATCAACTGCGCGCTTATGATGCATGGGAAACCACGACCGACGCTTCTGCTATTGGCCCTGTCGCCGTCTACGATCAGGGGATCTTACGCAGTCACGAAGATCTTCGTAATAACTTCTGGGTTAACCCGGACGAAATTGCCGGTAATGGCGTCGATGATGACGGTAACGGTATTGTCGATGATATTAACGGTCGTACCAATCAAGTCTTTGGCGGTCATGGCACCCCAGTAGCCGGCACCATTTGTGGTGAGGGCAACAACGGCATTGGTTATGTCGGTAGTGCCTGGAAGTGTCAATTGATGGATACAGGTGGTCCATTGAGTTTTTCTGCCGCAGTATCTGACGCGATGGCATCTCTTCGCTATGCCACGGACAAAGGCTCTCGGATTTCAAACCACAGTTGGGGCATAAGCGGCGACTACAGTCAGGCTTTCAAAGATTTGATCACCGAAATTGAAAGCGATGACCACCTGATGGTGATTGCATCTCACAACTTCAACCGCAATATTGATAATAGCCCCGTCTACCCTGCCTCCTACGATAACGACAACATTCTGAGTATTGCAGCCTCCAACCAAGGCGAAGGTCGTATCAGCTATTCCAACTATGGCGCAGTCAGCGTGGACATAGCCGCACCGACAGAATTCACTACAGCAAATTCCTCTGGTGGTTATTCAGGCTTCAGCGGTACCTCTCAAGCGACGCCTGTCGTCACTGGTGCCGTTGCATTAGCTTGGGCAATGGACCCAAGCATGAACTTCCGCGAAATAAAGGCGCTGGTGATGAACACTGCACGTCCAGTGGGCGCTTGGCGCGGCCTTACGGTCTCTGAAGGTATTCTGGATATGAAAACCCTCGTAGAGTCTGTCATTGTTGATACCGACGGCGATGGCATTCTTGACGATGAGGATCCCGATGACGACAACGACGGCGTTCCAGACGAAGAAGATGCTTTCCCGAAAGATGCCACAGAAACCGTCGATACTGACGGTGACGGTATCGGCAATAACGCTGATAACGATGACGATGGTGACGGTGTCAATGACGACGAAGATTGGCGTCCACTTGACCCCAATGAGCAATACGATACCGATGGCGATGGAATAGGTAACAGTCAGGACGACGATGACGACAATGACGGCGTTCTAGATGTAAATGATGCCTTCCCACTCGACGCCAATGAAACCACAGATACAGACGGCGATGGCGTTGGCGACAACAGTGACGTATTCCCGAATGACCAGAATGAGTGGTCAGATTCCGATGGTGATGGCGTTGGCGACAATGGCGACATAGACCGAGATAATGATGGTTTATCTGACGACTTAGAGTCACGCACCTCTGCTGACATCAACAACTGGCCTGTGCTCACCGGAAACGCAAGGTTTAACGACGGTGTGCTCTCTGGAAACGGCGGCTACTGGAATAGTCAGGCGAACTCTAACCGTTTCTCTAGCTATGGTTTCAACGACCGCTACGCATTGAACTTCACCGTCGACTCACTGGGCACATACAACATGTTTGGCTTGGGCAATGTCGAAAGTTCAGCAAGCTACACCGACATTGATTACGCCTTCTACGTTGTTGGCAGTACGCTATACATTTACGAAAGCGGCAGTTCGCGTGGTACCTTTGGCTCCGTTGCGGTTGGAGATACTCTCTCAATTCAGGTAAGCGAAGGCGCCATCGCCTACTACCGAAATGACACTCTCGTCCGCTCAACAAGCTATAACGGCGATACACCGGATTTCTATGTCGATTCAAGTTTCTACAGCGGTGCGATTCAGCTTTCAAACATCTCGCTGTCGCCGCTTTCAGGTTCTGGATTCTCTGTCGATGCTGACAACGATGGCATTAACAATGATGTCGATTTGGACTCTGACAACGACACGATTCCAGATGTGATTGAAGCTGGACTTGCCGATGCGGACGGCAACCTTACGGTTGATGCTATCAATCTACAAGGCTCAGTCGACCCTGCCCCGGACACTGATAATGATGGCATTCCAGACTTCCTCGATTTGGAAAGCCAAAACCCAGAAAACGATGGCACGGCCTTCGATATGCATGGCTACGACTTTGCTGCCTTCGATTCCAACGGCGACGGTAAACTCGATGGCAATGATGAGCTTGGTGGAAATGATGTGAACGGCAACGGTGTCGATGATCGTGCGGAAGATGCGGACGGAGATGGTATTTCCAACCCGAATGACGATGACGACGATAACGACGGCACCTTAGACGTTAACGACGCCTTCCCATTCGACCCGAATGAAGATACCGACTCAGATGGTGACGGCGTCGGCGATAACGGTGACGCCTTCCCAACAGATGCCACCGAAACCAAAGATACTGATGGTGACGGTGTGGGTGACAATACAGATGCCTTCCCTGACGATGCGTCAGAGACCACGGACACTGACGGTGATGGTGTGGGCGACAATACTGATGCCTTCCCCAACGATGCGTCTGAAACCACAGACTCGGATGGCGACGGCGTGGGTGATAATTCGGATATCGATCGTGACAACGACGGTCTTTCCGACGAGTTAGAGCTGCGCACTAAAGCTGACATTGTTGATTGGCCCGTGCTTTATGGGGCGAGCTTCTCCAATGGTGAACTCTCAGCCAATGGCGGTACTTGGCGCTATCAGGCGAACTCGGTGCGTTTCTCTGAGTACGGCTACCGCGATAACTACCGTCTGAATTTCACGGTTGAATCGCTGGGCAGCAACAATATGTTTGGCTTGGGTACTGCTGAAAGCAGCGCAAATTATCCTGATATTGATTACGCCTTCTACATTGTGAACACAACGCTCTATATCTACGAGAGCGGTTCGTACCGTGGCAACTTTGGCGCGAACAGTGTCGCTACCGGCGATACCCTCTCGCTGGAAGTGAACAAGGGCACGATCCGTTATCTCCGTAACGGCGAGGAAATCCGCACAGTAAGCTACAGCGGAGAAACACCGGACTTTTACGTTGATTCAAGCTTCTACAGTGGCGCTATCCGCCTGTCAGGTATTGAGCTTTCGCCACTTTCAGGTGCAGGTTTTGCCATCGATAAAGACGCTGATGGCATCAACAACGATGTTGACCTCGATTCCGACAACGACACTATCCCTGATGTGATTGAAGCCGGTTTAGCCGATGCTGATGGCGACCTGAAAGTCGATTCTGTAAATCTCCAAGGCTCCATCGACCCGGCCCCTGATTCAGACGGCGATGGCATTCCTGATTACCTCGACCTAGAGAGCCAGAATGCCGCCAATGACGGCACGGCCTTCGATATGCATGGCTACGACTTTGCGGCCTTCGATTCAAATGGCGACGGCAAACTCGATGGCAATGATGAGCTAGGCGGCAATGATGTGAACGGCAACGGTGTCGATGATCGTGCGGAAGATGCTGACGGAGATGGACTCTCCAACCCGAATGATGACGACGACGATAACGACGGCACCTTAGACGTGAATGACGCCTTCCCATTCGATCCAAACGAAGATACCGATTCTGATGGTGATGGCGTAGGCGATAACGCTGATGCCTTCCCAACAGATGCCACCGAAACCCAAGATACTGATGGAGATGGTGTCGGCGATAATTCGGATGCCTTCCCACAAGATGCATCTGAGACCACGGACACTGACGGTGATGGCGTCGGCGACAATTCCGATGCCTTCCCCAACGATGCGTCTGAAACCACGGACTCAGACGGCGATGGTGTGGGTGATAATTCGGATATCGATCGTGACAATGACGGTCTTGCTGACGAGTTAGAGCTGCGCACTAAAGCTGACATTGTTGACTGGCCCGTGCTTTATGGGGCTAGCTTCTCCAATGGTGAACTCTCTGCCAATGGCGGTACTTGGCGCTATCAGGCGAACTCAGTACGTTTCTCTGAGTACGGCTACCGCGATAACTATCGCCTGAATTTCACGGTTGAATCGCTGGGCAGCAACAATATGTTTGGCTTGGGTAGTGCTGAAAGCAGCGCAAATTACCCTGATATTGATTATGCCTTCTACATTGTGAACACCACGCTCTATATCTACGAGAGCGGTTCATATCGTGGCAACTTTGGCGCGAACAGTGTCGCTACCGGCGATACCCTCTCGCTGGAAGTGAACAACGGCACTATCCGCTATCTCCGTAACGGCGAGGAAATCCGCGCAGTAAGCTACAGCGGAGAAACACCGGACTTTTACGTTGATTCAAGCTTCTACAATGGCGCGATTCGCCTGAGCGACATTAGCCTCACACCAATGTCCGGTAGCGGTGTATCCGCTGACGCCGATCAGGATGGCGTCAACAATGACGTCGATCTGGACTCTGATAACGACACCATCCCAGACGTGATTGAAGCCGGATTGACCGATGCTGACGGCGACCTGAAAGTCGATTCCGTCGATCTGCAAGGCACTGTCGACCCTGCCCCTGATTCAGACGGCGATGGCATTCCTGATTACCTCGACCTAGAGAGCCAGAATGCCGCCAATGACGGCACGGCCTTCGATATGCATGGCTATGATTTTGCTGCCTTCGATTCCAACGGCGACGGCAAACTCGATGGCAATGATGAGCTCGGCGGCAACGATGTGAACGGCAACGGTGTCGATGACCGCGCCGAAGATGCTGACGGGGATGGACTCTCCAACCCGAATGACGATGACGACGATAACGACGGCACCTTAGACGTTAACGACGCCTTCCCATTCGATCCAAACGAAGACACCGATTCTGATGGTGATGGCGTCGGCGATAACGGTGATGCCTTCCCGACAGATGCCACCGAAACCCAAGATACTGATGGAGATGGTGTGGGCGATAATGCCGATGCCTTCCCACAAGATGCGTCTGAGACCTCGGACACTGACGGCGACGGTGTGGGCGACAATACTGATGCCTTCCCCAACGATGCGTCTGAAACCACAGACTCGGATGGCGACGGCGTGGGTGATAATTCGGATATTGATCGTGACAACGACGGTCTTGCTGACGAGTTAGAACTGCGCACCAAAGCTGACATTGTTGATTGGCCCGTGCTTTATGGGGCGAGCTTCTCCAATGGTGAACTCTCAGCCAATGGCGGTACTTGGCGCTATCAGGCGAACTCAATACGTTTTTCTGAGTACAGCTACCGTGATAATTATCGCCTGAATTTCACGGTCGAATCGCTGGGCAGCAACAATATGTTTGGCTTGGGTAATGCTGAAAGCAGCGCAAATTACCCCGATATTGATTACGCCTTCTACATCGTGAACACCACGCTCTATATCTACGAGAGCGGTTCATACCGCGGCAACTTTGGCGCGAACAGTGTTGCTACTGGCGATACGCTTTCATTGGAAGTGAACAACGGCACGATCCGCTATCTCCGTAACGGCGAGGAAATCCGCGCAGTAAGCTACAGCGGAGAAACACCAGATTTCTATGTTGATTCAAGCTTCTACAATGGCGCGATTCGCCTGAGCAATATTAGCCTCACGCCAATGTCTGGTAGCGGTGTATCCGCTGACGCCGATCAGGATGGCGTCAACAACGATATTGACCTCGATTCCGACAACGACACTATCCCTGATGTGATTGAAGCCGGTTTAGCCGATGCTGATGGCGACCTGAAAGTCGACTCAGTAAATCTGCAAGGCACTGTCGACCCTGCCCCGGATTCAGACGGTGACGGTATTCCTGATTACCTCGACCTAGAGAGCCAGAACGCCGCCAATGACGGTACTGCCTTCGATATGCATAGCTATGACTTTGCTGCCTTCGATTCCAACGGCGACGGCAAACTCGATGGCAATGATGAGCTCGGCGGCAACGATGTGAACGGCAACGGTGTCGATGACCGCGCCGAAGACGCTGACGGGGATGGACTCTCTAATCCGAATGATGACGACGACGATAACGACGGCACCTTAGACATTAATGACGCCTTCCCATTCGATCCAAACGAAGATACCGATTCGGATGGCGATGGTGTCGGGGATAACGGTGACGCCTTCCCGACAGATGCCACCGAAACCCAAGATACTGATGGTGATGGTGTGGGTGACAATGCGGATGCATTCCCTGACGACGTGTCTGAGAGCACGGACACTGACGGTGATGGCGTCGGCGACAATGCCGATGCCTTCCCCAACGATGCGTCTGAAACCACAGATTCTGATGGCGACGGCGTGGGTGATAATTCGGATATCGATCGTGACAATGACGGTCTTGCTGACGAGTTAGAGCTGCGCACTAAAGCTGACATTGTTGATTGGCCCGTGCTTTATGGGGCGAGCTTCTCCAATGGCGAACTCTCTGCCAATGGCGGCACATGGCGCTATCAGGCGAACTCAATACGTTTTTCTGAGTACGGCTACCGCGATAACTATCGCCTGAATTTCACGGTTGAGTCACTGGGCACCAACAATATGTTTGGCTTGGGTAATGCTGAAAGCAGCGCAAATTACCCCGATATTGATTACGCCTTCTACATCGTGAACACCACGCTCTATATCTACGAGAGCGGTTCATACCGCGGCAACTTTGGCGCGAACAGTGTTGCTACTGGCGATACGCTTTCATTGGAAGTGAACAACGGCACGATCCGCTATCTCCGTAACGGCGAGGAAATCCGCGCAGTAAGCTACAGCGGAGAAACACCAGATTTCTATGTTGATTCAAGCTTCTACAATGGCGCGATTCGCCTGAGCAATATTAGCCTCACGCCAATGTCTGGTAGCGGTGTATCCGCTGACGCCGATCAGGATGGCGTCAACAACGATATTGACCTCGATTCCGACAACGACACTATCCCTGATGTGATTGAAGCCGGTTTAGCCGATGCTGATGGCGACCTGAAAGTCGACTCAGTAAATCTGCAAGGCACTGTCGACCCTGCCCCGGATTCAGACGGCGATGGCATTCCTGATTACCTCGACCTGGAGAGCCAGAACGCCGCCAATGACGGTACGGCCTTCGATATGCATGGCTATGACTTTGCTGCGTTCGATTCCAACGGCGACGGTAAACTCGATGGCAATGATGATCTCGGCGGTAACGATGTGAACGGCAACGGTGTCGATGACCGGGCCGAAGATGCTGACGGGGATGGACTCTCTAATCCGAATGATGACGACGACGATAACGACGGCACCTTAGACGTTAACGACGCCTTCCCATTCGATCCAAACGAAGACACCGATTCTGATGGTGATGGCGTCGGCGATAACGGTGATGCCTTCCCAACAGATGCCACCGAAACCAAAGACACTGATGGCGACGGTGTGGGCGATAATGCGGATGCATTCCCTGACGACGCGTCTGAGACCACAGATACTGACAGCGACGGTGTGGGCGATAATGCCGATGTCTTCCCCAACGATGCGTCTGAAACCACAGACTCGGATGGCGACGGCGTGGGCGATAACAGTGATATCGACAAAGACAATGACGGACTTTCCGATGAGCTGGAAGCCCGCACCAGCGCACCTGTCGATGATTGGCCTGTTCTAACTGGCAATGCCGCTTTCACTGACGGAGTACTCACAGCCAATGGAGGAAGCTGGGGTTATCAAGCCAACTCAAACCGTTTCTCCAGTTATGGTTTCACAGACCAATACAAGCTGAGCTTCCATGTCGATGCTCTTGGCACTTACAACATGTTCGGCTTGGGCAACGTTGAAGGTTCAGCAAGCTATACCGACATTGATTACGCCTTCTATATCGCTGGAACCACGCTTTATATCTACGAAAGCGGTGCTTATCGGGGCAGCTTTGGCTCTGTCGCAGTCGGTGATGACCTAACACTGGAAGTGAATAACGGCACCATTGTTTACTATCGCAATGGCACCCTCGTTCGTTCGGTTAATTACAGCGGCGATACGCCAGACTTCTACCTTGATACCAGCTTCTACAGTGGCGCTATCCGCCTGTCAGGTATTGAGCTTTCGCCACTTTCAGGTGCAGGTTTTGCCATCGATAAAGACGCTGATGGCGTCAAAAACGATGTTGACCTCGATTCCGACAACGACACGATTCCAGACGTTGTTGAGGCAGGGCTAGCTGACGCTGATGGTAACCTCAAAGTCGATAACACTAACCTTCAAGGTTCAGTGGATCCTGCTCCAGATTCAGACGGTGACGGTATTCCCGATCACCTCGACCTGGAGAGCCACAACCCAGAAAACGATGGCACCGCCTTTGATATGCACGGGTATCAATTTGCAGCCTTTGATACCAATGGCGACGGTATGCTGGATGCTCAAGACGGTGAAGGCGGTACTGACCAAAACGGAAATGGCGTAGATGACCGCGCTGAAGATTCCGACAGTGATGGGCTCGCCAATCCGAACGACGAAGATGATGACAACGATGGTACCTTGGACATTTACGATGCGTTCCCCTTCGATCCTAACGAGGATACAGATTCAGATGGTGATGGCATCGGGGATAACACAGATGCCTTCCCAACAGATGCCACCGAAACCCAAGATACCGACGGTGATGGCTTAGGTGATAACCGTGATATGGACAGAGACAATGATGGTATTGCCAATGAGCTCGAATCCAATATCAATGCCAGTGTGTCCGACTGGCTGGTTCTGACTGGCAACGCAAGTTTCAATAATGGCTCTCTAACTGGGAACGGTGGTTACTGGCAGTCACAGGCAAATTCTGAGCGTTTTTCTGAATACGGTTTCCGTTCGCATTATCAATTGAGTTTCATCCTCGATAGCCTTGGCACCTACAACATGATTGGCTTAGGCAAGGAAGAGGCCTCCGCCAGCTACGGGGACATCGACTACGCCTTTTATGTTGTCGGGAGTACGCTTTACATCTATGAAAGTGGGTCCTCAAAAGGCTCGTTCGGTAGCATTGCGATTGGTGATACGCTCTCCATTCAAGTAGCTGACCGTGTGATTGCCTATTTCCGCAATAACGAACTGCTGCGTACTTCTCTCTATGAGGGTGAAACACCAGATTTCTATATCGACTCCAGCTTCTACAGTGGCGCCATTGAAATCAGCCGTTTCTTGCTTTCTCCTCTGCCGGGCACTCAGTTTGTTGCTGACTCGGATGGTGATGGCATTCCTAATGATTTGGACTTGGACAGTGATAACGATGCCAAGCCAGACATTATCGAAGCTGGATTTGAGGATTTGGATAACAACTTCATGGTGGATAACGACAATATTGGTGCGTCTGTCGCAACCCTTCCCGATTCAGACAACGACGGTATTCCGGACTTTATTGACTTGGAAAGCAATAATCCCGGCAACAACGGTATCGACTATGATATTGCCGAAACCAGCTTCAGTAACTTCGACACCAACGGCGACGGGAAGCTTAGCGAGTTGGATGAGTTTGGCGGACTAGATGCGAACGGCAACGGCGTTGATGATCTGATTGAAGCACTGTAATACCACCAAGCCAGACTGAGACATATCAGTCTGGCTTGGATTTTCTAGCAAGAAATTTGTCCGACCCACAGAGGTGAACAGAAGGAAATATTGGTTAGTTTTAAAACAATTTGCACCCTAGAGGTTAAAAAGACTGTAACAAATCTCATTCACAGCTGAGTGGGCAAAATCAAATCGACCTAAAATGAAATTTTTAATTATATATTTCATCTGGTTACATTTTTCGTCGCCCAACTAATTCACCTAGTTATCCACAGATTCTGTTGATAGGTTCACCATGAGTCAATGGCTAATATTTCCTTTAATATCTGATAGTTACTTTAAATTTAAAGAAAAAATAATTTTTTCTTGACCTAATGTCTAAAGATGAGGTCGATGTGAGTGGTCGAAGTTCGGTAAAAATAGTTCGTTAAATAACGAACAAACTGTTTGCACATCACCATGTTACATTTAAGTCGAAATAGTGAGACAAAATGAGACAGCCTGTTGACAACTAGGCTGCAGTACGAAAATGGTAATGAAATGAAAGCGCTTGTTTAAATTTGCAGCGGAAAATTAGCTTATTTAAGTAAACGGCCTGCTGCTTCAAATAGAAGTCTGTCTTCTCCGGGATGCGCAAGCAGAGAAACACCCATCGGTGCACCTTCAACAGTTAGCATTGGTAGCGTAATTTGTGCTAACCCTGCCACCTCAGCAATGGCATAGAGCCTGCGTTGGTTTATCAGAAAGGTGTCGTCGACAAACATTTCGTTTGGTGCTTGTCCTGGTGACGTGGGGATCATCATCACCTCTCCGCTACCAAAGAAACCCTGCAGGCTGTCACTGAAAAACTCTCGTTTCTTTTTCGTTTCGACAAACTCTTTAAAGCTTTTTCCGCGAATGAGCTTGAGATAATCCATCGTTTCATCAGTCATCTTCGGGCTAGCGGTATCTAACCATTGTCCGTACTGCAAGTCTATTTCTCGGCCAAGCATGACAGTATGGATGTTATGCGCTTGAGTGAGGGTGAGTTTGCTAAGGCTAGGAACTTCATCCACCCGCCAATTTGATTCAGACAGAGTAACTTCCCACTCAAGCATTGCTTCAATAGGCAACAACTCATGGAAAAGCGATTTCGCGTACTTAATGGATTTTAAACGTGCGGTTCTAGGCGCTTTTGTCCAACATTTTTCCGCGATTTGATACATCGTTGGCAACTGTTTCGTCACAATTCCAACTGCATCAAATGATGGAGAAAAGGAAGTGACGCCACGGAGGTCAATCATCCCTTGTGAGGGCCTGTAGCCAAAGAGGTTACAGAACGAAGCGGGTATCAATACGCCGCCACAACAGTCATTACCGATACCGATAGACGCTCTACCCCGAGCAACGGCCACTGCGATGCCTGAAGATGACCCGCCAATACGAACCTCAGGGGATACTGGGTTGGATAATTTGGCACGGAAAGGGTTTTGTCCGCTAATACTGGTGCCAAAATCATCAATCTGCGCCTTACCAATTAGTTTGCAGCCTGAGTGCATCAAAGTAGAAACGACATGCGCGTCACTTTTAGCGGGCTCGTGGTTATCGGCCCATTCAGGCACACCAATACCCGTTACAACGTCCTTAACACCGACACAATCACTCACTACTAGTGTTTGGCGCTTTAATACACCAGTTGCGATGTCCTGTCGTTCCGGCTTGAAGCTGCTAATGAGAAAGTTATCTTCAACCATTACATTACCATTATTTTTTATTCACATTCATAAACTTAGAACGAAAAACATGAGATTGCACAATTGGAACTAGGTACCAGTACACATTTCGAGCAGTGCTTCGCGGCTATCTCTGAATGATTCGCTCGTAAACAGTTCGTCGTTTATCTCTAACTTGCGGCTTTGTAACCAACTATCCGCACTTGAACCTTGCCCATATGGAATTTTATATACGTGGAAATGTTGATTTTGATGCAAATAAATCAAGTTCGCAGCCACTCGCAAGGGCTTCAGAGGTTCATTCAGATAAAGCCTGAACTCACCACTACAGTCATTCACGACATAAGACCCATTTGCGCTCCTGATAGAAATGTAAGGTCTGTTCGACTCTGTATAAGATGCCAAGGACCACACACCCGTTTTGCTTGTTAGCTTCAAAAATGGCAGACGCAAAGTTTCTTCCATCATTGGGACTATTTCTTCGATGGTCGGTTCGTTGTCAGTAATGGTTTGGTTTTTCGGTTTGGCATGAACCACTCGGACGGGTGGCGGTGTCACTTCTGGCTCTTCGCTATCAAACCAGGCTGTCATCGCAGACCAATTCACCATGCTCGCCCCAAGGAGCAAAACCACAATCAATGACGACATCGCCATTGCCGGTAACCAGAACTTCTGTGCCCACTGAACAGCGCCTGGCATTTTTACGCCCGAATTTCTCTCGAGCTCAGTTTCTAACATTTCGTTTTCAGACAGCGCCCGTCGTAACTCACCCGCTAACTTGCCCTGTTCGACAATGGCAGCATCTTTCTGGCTTTGAAGACGATTGCGTTCTTCCTTGAGAAGTACCATCTCACCTTCTAGCTGTGCGATTCTACGAGAGTAGTCGATGCCACTACCGCCAGCATTTCCCTTTTTGGACTGGTTGAGTTGCACCTTGAGTAGCTGATTTAGCGCGGAGAGCTCGTCCCTTTCCTTTTTCACTGCGGCCAATTCACGCGCCAGCGCAGTGCTGTTGCCGCCTGAAGAGACAGATGGAATCGCGAGGGGGTGTTCGCCTTTTCCTTTGACGATGTTGTCGTAGGAATGGCGGACAAGATGCATCAATGCCTTGGAACCACCTTTATCTGGGTGCACGCGAACAGACAGCAATTTGTAACGCTGCTTCACAGTGGATTCAGGATCACCCGACTTAGTACCAAGGATTTCGTTAAACGTGGTCATTGACAGATTTAATTACAGTTCAGATGAAGTTTTATCGGCCTCTCAGGGACTTTCTTGAGCCAGAAATCGTCTCAAAACTAAGATAGCTCAAAGCCCAACAAACTGAGAGAGCAATTGTTTAAGGTTTGTTCAACCTCTCCTTTTACTAACAAACAAAAGAAACGTTTCATTAACATAGAATTATCTTTTTAAGCCTTTGTGTTCAATTTTATACCAAACACTCTATTTTCAATTGCATTCATATTTTTGTGATCTATGATACTGATGAAAATTTGAAGACCCGGTGAACGCTGCTGGAGAGAGATGGTATTAGCCATCCGCCGAAGAAGTAAATCTTTCAGGCACTCATTAACACTGAACTTGGTGTTTGAGTAAGGACAGTAGCGGGAGGGAACTCTGGAGAGAGGTAAGCACGACTTACCCGCCGAAGGAGCAAGCTCGCCCATCCTTAAAGATGGATTCGAGTGAAACTCTCAGGCAAAAGGACAGAGGAGATAACCGCATTAATTTTCGTTATAACCAAATAACCTGAAAACACACGATTCAGCGAGCATATTCTGATCATTTGGTTATACATACTGCTATTTTTCTGCGGCTACTCTCCTCCTTTTAATCTAAAGGGGGATAAATGAACCATTCGCTTTACGACTTTCTACAAATCATAGACAACCTCGTCTGGGGTCCACCACTTCTGCTGCTGCTTGTCGGCACTGGTATCTATTTCACTTTACGCCTTGGCGCACTTCAGTTTTCTAAATTGCCTTTAGCGCTATCTTACGTTTTCAAAAAAGAAGAAGGTGTCACTGGCAAAGGCGATGTATCAAGCTTCGCTGCGCTTTGTACTGCCCTTTCTGCCACTATTGGAACCGGTAACATCGTTGGTGTTGCTACCGCCTTGAAACTGGGTGGCCCGGGCGCTCTGTTCTGGATGTGGATGGCAGCACTTTTCGGCATGGCAACCAAATATGCTGAGTGTCTACTTGCGGTGAAATACCGCGAAAAAGATGCCCAAGGAAACATGTTGGGTGGACCCATGCTCTACCTGGAGAAAGGTGCAGGCAAAAAGTGGCTCGCGCGCCTGTTTGCTTTCTTTACCATTGGCGTTGCTTGCTTTGGTATTGGTACTTTCCCGCAAGTGAATGCGATTGTGGATGCCAGCCATATCGCATTCAATATTCCACATGAAATCACTGCGATTGTACTGACCGTGCTGGTTGCTGCAGTGACCATTGGTGGCATCAAATCCATAGCGAGACTCGCGAGCAAGATCATTCCGACCATGACAGTGGTTTACGTCACCGCTTGTGTAGGCATTCTGGTGAACAATGCAGGTGCCATTCCTTCTGCGATTAGCCTGATTGTGGAGTCTGCGTTTACCGGTCAAGCAGCAACTGGCGGTTTCGCAGGTGCCTCTATCATGATTGCCATTCAAGCAGGTGTTGCCCGTGGCGTTTTCTCAAACGAATCGGGGTTGGGAAGCGCACCAATGGCAGCTGCTTCAGCACAGACCAACTCTTGTGTACGACAAGGTTTGATTTCCATGGTCGGTACTTTCCTGGACACCGTCGTCATCTGCTCAATGACTGGCCTTGCACTGGTGCTGACAGGCGTTTGGTCGATGAACATTGAAGGTGCGCGCATGACCACAGAGGCATTCTCACTTGGCCTGAACGAAGGTTTTGGCCCAATGATTGTTGCTATTGGTCTGATGTTCTTTGCCTTCACGACAATCCTTGGCTGGAACTACTATGGCGAACGTTGTGTGGTGTACCTGTTTGGTCAACGCGCAGTACTGATTTACAAGCTGGTGTTTGTCTCACTCATCCTGTCTGGTGCTTTTATCAAGCTGGACATGATTTGGCTGATTGCTGACATTGTGAACGGTCTGATGGCAGTGCCAAACTTGATTGGCCTCATTCTCCTGCGCCATGTGGTCGCGGAAGAAACCCGTGTCTACTTTGATGCGTTGAAAAATGCGGTTAGTTCATCATCTGATTCTAAAGCCGCTAAAGCCTGAATTACTGACTCGATAGAAACAAAAACAGCGCCAATTGGCGCTGTTTTTGATTACCGAAAAGGCTATGCGGTTTTAGCATTTAACATGTTACTCAAACCCAATTTACCGAAAATAGCATCATAATGAACGAAGTTCGGGATTCGGGTGTGATGTTGGACTTTAGTACCAACGGAAACAAACTCATACCCGAGTGTGCTGGTTGCCATTTTGTCCCACTCTCCATCACCAAAGTAGACACGGCGGGTAAATACTGCACCTGTGTCTTGCTTGGCACGAAAAGCGGCCAGCGCCATGATTTCGCTGCGTGTCATTGCATCAGAGCAAGACGCAAAGCTAACACCGGTGACATCAAAGCCTGCGGCACTCAGCTTCATTTTGGCAGATTCTTCCCAACCACCGGTCGCAATAGCCAACACCACATTGGGGTGTGCTTTCATGTCATTCACGAACTCAATAGCCCCTGGTGTCGCGGTCAGATCGTTTTTGTTCGAAGAAATATACTCACGCAGCTTTTGTAGAAACAGCGCTTTGACCTCTCGCAATATACGCATTCTTTCCTGACGCATTCCCTGCTGTTCAATCAATTCTTCCAGAATGCCAACGTCGGTAACGTTGGTAAACGCACCCCAATCATCCGTGAGTTCGATACCGACCACTTCCTCTACTGCAGAACGAAAGCAATCAGAATCAAAATCGTAGCTGTCGATCAACGTCCCATCGACATCCAACATAAACAGGTTCATTAACGCCTTTCCCCAAATCTAGGATACAGAAACAACCCTCAAGGCTGATTTGAAATTGCGCGTGGCCGTTACCCAATTCCGCGCAAGCCGAACATTGTATTTACAAATGCAACGTATGGGCAACAATCTTGACTGATAATTACAGATAGTAGACCCACATCAAGGTTGGCGCATACGCTAGAAAAGAAATGTGACAAAGTGATGGCTACTCACAATTTGTAACCATCACTTTCAAGGAATGTGTGATGTGGGGCGACGCCGAAGTCTGCCCAAATTTAAAGCGAAATAATGTGGCTGCTGGTTTCGCTGGCTTCTTCACCAATCATTTCATCGTAAGGATTGTCCATCACCAACGTCGCCGATGTAAAACCCTGCTGTGTAAGGGCTTCTTTTGCTGTATTTAGGCATTCGAAGAACATCAAATCCCCGTTCTTGCTCCGCTGATATGTCACTGAGCCGCGACCTGCGCTGGTACCAATAAGGTATTTGCTGGTGTCTCCGCAACTAACAATGATGGCTTCTGCATTCGACATTGGTCTTCCCTCTTGTTGTGATTTAACAGAGTTACGCGCAGTAAAGTCATAGCGATCAGAAAGTGGTGTTTTTGTAAGGCCGGAAGTGAGAACAAAGAAAATCGGGGGAGAGAAAATGGAGGCGCGTCCCGGAGTCGAACCGAGGTCCACGGATTTGCAATCCGCTGCATAGCCACTCTGCCAACGCGCCTTCGGGTACCAGAGAGTGTCTCTGGTTAAGGAACGGAATTATAGAGTCCCCAACGCGCAACGCAACGGTTTTTTACACCTTTCCAACTGAGTGTTTCTGATTTGATTACTCCGAGCAAAAACGTCTCTTTGCAAGTGCAACACCTTTTACATTGATAGGTTTTAGATGCACAACACACTATCCTGTAAGGGGAAGTGAAATTTCTGCTGAAAAGAGTGTTTGTCAAGACTTGAAGATCACAGGATATAGTGGTTTGATCTGCGCCCTTGTCGATCAGGGGCACAATATAGTGTTTCTGGCCAAGCTTCGCTCAACAAGACGGCATTACTTTCGAGGTGCAATTCATAATGGCTAAAACCAAGTCAGCTACTGATATCGAATCCACTGGCGTACTCGCTATTCCTTACCAAGATACGTCGATGGAAATTTGGGACAGCAAATACCGCCTGAAAAGCAAACACGGTGACGCAATCGACGCGACACTGGATGACACTTTCAAGCGTGTTGCTCGCGCACTTGCCGATCTCGAAGAAAAATCAGTATGCGAAAAATGGTACAACGAATTTCTGTGGGCACTTCGTCACGGTGCTATCCCAGCAGGCCGTATTACGTCTAACGCTGGCGCTTTCGAGCACAAGCCTGCTACCTCAACCATCAACTGTACGGTGAGTGGCACTATTGAAGATTCAATGGACGACATTCTGGGTAAAGTGCACGAAGCTGGCCTGACCCTGAAAGCGGGCTGTGGTATCGGCTACGACTTCTCTACCCTGCGTCCACGCGGTGCGTTTGTTTCTGGCGCCGGTGCCTACACCTCTGGCCCACTGTCGTTCATGGATATCTACGACAAGATGTGCTTCACCGTTTCTTCAGCAGGTGGTCGTCGCGGTGCGCAAATGGGCACCATGGATATCCGCCATCCAGACGTGATGGAGTTCATCCGTGCGAAGCGTGAAGATGGCCGTCTGCGTCAGTTCAACCTGTCTCTGTTGATCACTGAAGAGTTTATCGAAGCCGTTAAGAACGATGGCGAATGGCAACTGATCTTCCCAGTGACCGCGAAAGAAGCGCGTCAAGACGGCACCGATCTGCAGAACGATGACAGCATCGTTTGGGTAGACTGGCCGAGCAAAGATGGCCTGGTTGAAGATGATAAAGGCCGCGTGGCGTGCAAAATCTACCGCACCATGCCGGCGCGTAACCTGTGGAACGTGATCATGTCATCGACTTACGATTACGCAGAACCAGGCTTTATCCTGATCGACAAAGTTAACCAAATGAACAACAACTGGTTCTGCGAAGACATTCGTGCAACCAACCCATGTGGTGAACAGCCACTGCCCCCTTATGGCGCGTGTCTGCTGGGTTCAGTGAACCTGACCAAGTTCGTTCGCGACCCATTCACTGAAAATGCCTACTTCGACTGGGATATGTACCGTAAGGTTGTGGCTATCTTCACCCGTATGCTGGACAACGTGGTTGAGATCAACCAACTGCCGCTTGAGAAACAACGTGAAGAGATCGAAACCAAACGCCGTCATGGCATGGGCTTCTTAGGTCTGGGTTCTACTCTGACGATGCTTCGCCACAAATACGGCAGCGCAGCGTCTATCGCTTTCACTGAGCAAGTTTCTCAGGAAATGGCGATCACCGGTTGGGAACAAGCAATCGAACTTGCTGCAGAGAAAGGCGCAGCACCAGTGATGGACAAAGAATTCGACGTTACTCCTAAAATGATGCGTCTGCGCCCTGAAATGGCGAAAGACGGCATCAAAGTGGGCGACAAAGTGAAAGGTAAAGTCCTGCACGCAAAATACAGCCGTTACATGCAGCAAATTGGCGAAGTTCGTCCAGACCTGATTGAGAAACTGGCGGCGAACGGTGGTCGTTTCACCCACCACAGCTCTATCGCACCAACAGGTACCATCTCTCTGTCGCTAGCCAACAACGCAAGTAACGGTATCGAACCAAGCTTTGCTCACCACTACACTCGTAACGTGATCAAGCCAGGTAAGAAGTCGAAAGAAAGCGTCGATGTCTTCAGTTTTGAGCTGTTGGCATACCGCGAACTGATCAACCAAAAAGCAATGCCATACAGCGCGAAAGAAGACGAAAAACTGCCAGAGTACTTCATCACTGCCGATGACATTACTCCTAGCCAGCACGTTGAAGTTCAGGCTGCTGCACAGCGTTGGATTGACTCTTCAATTTCGAAGACTGCAAACGTACCGACTGACTTTCCGTTTGAGAGCTTCAAAGACATCTATATGGATGCGTATGACAAGGGTCTGAAAGGTTGTACCACCTTCCGCTTCAACCCAGAAGTGTTCCAGGGTGTTCTTGTGAAAGAAGAAGATCTGGAAAACACCACTTACGTATTCACGCTGGAAGATGGCACCACCTTTGAAGCCAAAGGCAACGAGAAGATTGAGTATGACGGTGAAGAACACACCGCTGCTAACCTCTACGACGCCCTGAAAGAAGGCTACTACGGTAAGTTCTAACCGCAGACAGACAGATAAAGGGGTGGCGATTTCGCTGCCCTTTGTGAGAAAGAAGTAATTCGTTATGACACGTAAAATCGAAAGCAAAATTGTTGCGTACAAAGTAAAAAGCAGAGACGCCGTTCAAGAAGCGCCTGTTGCTCCTGTTGTTGAAGTACCAACATTTGAAACCATGCATGAAGAAATGCCGCGCCCAGAAAAACTGCTGGGTTCGACGTATAAACTGAAGACGCCAGAACACGTTTCTGAGCATTCTCTGTTTATTACCATCAACGATGTTGTGCTGAACGAAGGCACTGATCACGAAGTGCGTCGTCCTTTTGAAATCTTCATTAACAGCAAGAGCCTTGAGCACTACCAATGGATCGTCGCGCTTACTCGCATCATTTCGGCTGTCTTCCGCAAAGGTGGCGACGTGACTTTCCTGGTGGAAGAACTGCGTTCCGTATTCGACCCTAAAGGCGGTTACTGGAACAAAGGCAAATACGTGCCTTCTCTGATTGCTGAAATCGGCAATGTGATTGAACAGCACCTGATGGAAATCGGCATGCTGAAAAACCCAGAGATGGACGAACACCAGAAGGCATTCCTTGAAGCCAAACGCGCTGAAAACGCAGCAAAAGAAGAAGTGAAAGAGGAAGAACCGGCAAGCACGGGTTTTCCGCCTAGCGCAACCCTTTGCTACAAGTGCCACAACAAAGCCGTTATCGTGAAAGACGGTTGTCAGACTTGTCTGAATTGTGGCGACTCTAAGTGCGGTTAATGCACTGAATACCCACATTTTAAGGGCTTCCTTCGGGAAGCCCTTTTTTCTATCTCATTGCCCTCTTTTAGCCATGTTCAATTAATTCGAACAACCAATCCAAATTTTTCTGCTTTTTCCCCTGATGCCAGCCACCTATAGTTAGTCTCAATACGACAAAACACGTGAAAAAGACACTTAATTGGAGCAAATCATGGCTAATATACTGGTTTTAAAGTCAAGCATTCTCGGCGAATACTCTTCTTCAACAAAATTGATTGACCAGTTGGTTTCACAGTTTGGTGAAGACACTTTTGTTATTGAACGTGACCTTGCAGCTCACGCAATTCCAGTATTGGATGGCGAGCTGGCAATGGGATTGCGTGGCGCAGATAACCCAACGCCACGTCAACAAGAAGCATTGACTCAATCTGACCAACTGATTGACGAAATCAAAGCAAGCGATACCTTGGTTATCGCAGCGCCAATGTACAACTTCAACATTCCAACCCAGTTGAAGAACTGGATTGATTTTATCGCCCGCGCTGGCGTGACGTTCTCTTACACCGAGAATGGTCCAAAGGGATTGCTCACTGGTAAGAAAGCCATTGTGGTCACCACCCGCGGTGGAATGCATTTGGGCCAACCAAGTGAACACATCACGGGTTACCTGAAAACTGTGCTGGGCTTTATAGGTATTACCGAAGTGCAGTTTGTATACGCTGAGGCATTGGCAATGGGTGATGACCCCGCAAAAGCTTCTATGGAACAGGCTGCCAAAGATCTCATGGCTCTGGTTTCCTGATTCAGATTTCCATTTACTGCTAACTTAAATTTCCTTTTTCATTTTGGGTGTCTGTGTAGACACCCTTTTTTTGTTGGATCTTTCTCTCAGCATCGCCTTTTCGGCATTTTCATTTGGTAAATAATCCGTTCTTATGTGGCCTTTGGTTTGCCCTGCTGGAGCCCTAAGTGATTAAAGCAAATCCATTTTTAGGAAATGACGAAGACCGCGCTGAAATTTGGGACATGTTGGTCGCAAAAGATATTCGCGCTTATACCCAAGCGGATTGGTCGATGGTAGAAGATGATTTCCTTGAGGACGAGTTCTTTGCCGTCAACGCGGGTTTCGACAGCGACCCGAGTAAATGGAATCTTGCCTTCTCGCGCTTTGAAAGCTACCGCGATTCTTGGCTGGAAGCTGCTCGCGCAAGTTTGGATACCGAATATGCAGAGCCGCTGGAAGACGCTGTTCACAAGCTGACAACACTGGAACAGATTGAAGTGAAAGACGGTAAGGCGATTGCTAGAAAGCAGTTTGATGGCACGATTCAAGTTGTAGGCAAAGAGCCAGAAGTGCTTAACTGGCAAACACTTTACTATCTGAAGAAAACACCTGCGGGTTGGAAGATTGTCGGTTTCACTGGCTACCTGCCTTACACAAAATAAGACCTAAGAATTAGAGCGTCGGGAAATTGAAAGCATCATATCCTTTCTCTCCCAAATGTCCCGGCGCTCGCCTAATCACCCTCTAAAATCCTCTAAGTCCCAAAACCAACTAGAACTCGATCTGCAAGTAAATCGTGTTGTAGTTACTCCCGCCTTTGATACGGCCAAACTGGCTCGCTTTTTCAAAGATTGCCGAGCGGTGATGAATGGAATACCCCAACCAAGCACGGTTCCAGTCGGACTTCCCAAACAAGTCCCCAAGATTCACATCAAGAGACAGATCGATGAAGTTGAGCAAATTGCTTGGCTCATACCCTTTTTCATCCATTTCTGTCTGCTCGATATAAGTGATGTTGTTCACATAAGAGAGGCCTTCTGCCACACCGAGTCGCCACTTGGTTGGCCAATCGACGGTGTAATAAGCTTTAATTGCCATCACAATTTCGGCTGAAGAAGCCTGAACTTCTGAGTTCCAGTGCCAAACAATACCTGGAGTCAGGTACAAGTCCATAGGGATACCAAACAACTCGTCGCTCAGTGGGTGGCCATAGAAGACCGAAGTCAGTTGGTTGTTAAATGGGTCTTTTTCAGTGTCACCGGCGAGGATATCGCCAATATTAGAGGGGGTGGCCCAACCATGCGCTAAACGCCAATATGGACGGGTCGAAATTTCACGCTCGCTGTGACGGCGGTTATCATTAAAGAAACCGAAGCCCGCGTAAACTTCACCATGCCAGTCGTTGCTGATGGTTTGCGCATTGCGCACATTCTCATCAAAGTAGGTAGCATAGGCCGCGCCAACCAGATAAAGATTGGAATAGACGTGGTAACGCCCTTTTACGCCCGCTTTAAAGTCCATCCCCGCACCAAGTTCTACACCATCATTTCTGTATTCAGAGAGACCGTAATAGAAACTGTTGAAGTCTGAATCTTTATATCGCGCAGAAATAGTCGCATTCAAATCGTAACTTTCACCTTCGAGTTTTTTACCCAAGGTCGCGATGCCATGGAAGCGGTTGCTTTTGTCAGAAAGTAGATCTAAATCCGCATACCAGCCATCGTCCATTTGGCGCTTCAACTGAAAACCAAAATCACCAGTGTCTCCACCAATATCATTTTGTACCGCTGTTGGGAGGTCGATAAAACGCATACGAAGAATAGTATTCAATCGCCATTCATCTTCTTCCCAAAGTCTCAGACCACCCTCGGTACCGTCGATAAAAAAAGCTTCGTCTTCATAGAACATCATCGGCACAAAACTGGAGACAATATCACTGCCGCTGCCAGAAAAAGGAATACCAGCAGAACGAATTGTTGCCGCCAAACCCCAGTTCTCACTTCGCTTTAAGCGCAATGTCTCTACAGTCTCTGACTCTTCAATTGGTTCGGGGTCGCTGTTAGCGTGTGATACTCCGGTAAAACAAAGTGATGCAGCAACAAGCGCTAAGGGAAACTGACTTTTCATTCATCTTCTATGCATTAATCCAAGTGAGGTAATTGTAACGCATTCAAAGGGAAGTGCTTCGGATTAATGCATGGAATCAGTAAGTTAAGACGTATGAAAAAGGACTGGCAGCCGATTTGGCCACCAGTGTCTATTGTTTTAGCGCTTTGCTTTTTGGTGTTAATGCTCTCTTGCTGTCAAAACAAAGAGATCCAGATGACCATGCTGTGATGGATTGAGCGGTCTAATGGGGTTCGCATTATGCCAAACAGCATGATCATCCAGCAATGCAACATCACCATTGTTCATTGCCAGAGAAAAGAACGGCTGGTCACTCCTATCTTTGTAAACCAGAATTTCGCCACCTTGCACATTCTTTCTGTCTATCGCAGCAATCGCAATGTGATCAAAACCATCTTGGTGAATACCCTCGGGAGATACTGGCGTGATGTCATTAAGGGTGATCACCCTCATCTGATGAATTTCGATATCTTGCTCGTCATCCAACTCATTGTTGTCTTTAAACAAGCGGCAAAGTTCAAACAAACCCTCAGAGTGAAGCACTGCAGAAGTGAGTTCTTCAAAGTTTCTCACCACACCACCTTGGTGCTGGTTGATAGCTTGAGATTGTACAAAGGTGTGATGCTCCATTTGCCGGAGCGCGCCATCGTGGCAGTGCACAATCGAATAGCGTCTTAACCGATACTGACCATCTGCATAAGGGGTAGTGGGCAGATCATCAAACATTGGTTCAAGTTCTTTGACAGCTTGGTCGCTGATATGACAAAGCTGCATAAGGTAATCTGGATGGTACATGTGACGTCCTCCATATTGGTCCTCAATCAGGTACTCTGGGTAAGAGTTTCCTGACCACAGTCATCACATAAAGTTAACGACAATGCAGCAAGTTTGACAAACTTTTATAGATTATAAAATCACCTAAAACGACAAATACACACAAATAATTCGCACCAGACAGAATAAGTAGAAGAATATTTTGCAATATTTGATCTGTACCAAATTGCTCCAATCTACTTTGAGAGGTTGAACGCGAACCTAACTCTTTCATTCAGCTAACATTCATGTTCCACAGATAAGATATCAATGTGGATGCCCAAGGAAACCAAGAGGTAAGTAAATGGGAAGAATGATTAAGGCGCTGATTATCGTACCAATTCTGGTGATTCGTGTTCCAGCATATGCCAATCAACCTGACACTAAGCCCCTCCCTGAACACCCTAGCCCAGCGTATGAGCAAACTCAGCCTCAACAAGCACTGTCTGATTTACTCGCTATTCCTTCTTTTCGTGCCCATCAAGTGAATCAACCCGCCAACGATTTAGATACTCTGTACAAGCTCGCCCCAGACGCACAACAAGAATTGGAAACACTAGCAGCAGGTATTGCCGATTCTGTAAACGCAAAAGTATTGAGTGCTGGCATGAAGGGGCAGGATCGTGCGGCCGTAAAAGTGGAGAAAGAACTGAATGGTGATGTGTCTAAGCTCACTGATATCGTACGAATCACCATTGAATCTGACTCAATTGACTCTTTAAACCAAGCATATGAAAAGCTTGCTGCAAGTACACAGACACTCGAGGTGATTAACCGCTTTCAGTCTCCTCGCCCCTCAGGCTATCGTGATTTGAAAGTACTGGTGACACTGCCGGAAAGCCAATTGGTTGCAGAAGTACAACTGCATCTTAATGCTATTTCTAAAATTAAAAATGGCCCTGAGCACGGTATATATGAGCAAATCCAGCGCATTGAACGTGATGCAGCGAGTCGTGATTTAACGGAGTTTGAAGTGACTAAGATTGCCCAGCTTCGTCAGCAATCTCGAAAAATGTACCAAATGGCTTGGGCGCAATATCAGCCATACAGCACAGCGGTATAACCAACCTTGGGGCGGTTTTCCGCCCTATCTTATCTCGAATTGCGTAATCTCTATTTGCTCGCCTTCAAGTGCAATAAAGCTCTGCGCTGGCACGCTTTTCCACCCTTCTCTGTCTGTGTCGTATGGCTCTGATGCAAGCACTACACCGCTGTCTAGATGCTTGTAGAACAACGTCGGAGGTACACCATGAGTGGCATATCTTAATCCCCAAAATTGTTTACCGTTACTGACACAAATTGATGCTTTGAACGGATCTTTCACCTCTTTGGCTCGCATTTCAGCTTCCACCCTAGCGATGACTTTTTGAAGCGCTTCTTTGGGTGACGATTCCATTTTGTATTGCAAAAGAAGAAGGAAGATAAGTTCACTGTCTGTAGACCCTTTTCGCTTAAGGTAGTAAGACTCCTCCAAATGCCGCTCAAGGCTGTAGCGCGTCTGTTCAAATTCAGGGACTTGCCCGTTATGCATGAACAGCCAGTGATCAACATTGAATGGATGACAGTTTTCTCGGGAGGTATTCGTACCGGTCGACGCACGGACATGCGCCATAAAACGGTGAGACCGCGTGTGTTCTGCTAACGATTTTAGATTGGCATCAGACCATGCAGGTAACACCTCTCTATAAAGTGCAGGCGTTGGTTTTTCACCATACCAAGCAATGCCAAAACCATCCGCATTGACGGCAGTCACCGCTTTGGTTGCATCCATACTTTGCGATACCAACGAATGATTTGGCTGATGAAGTATTTCGTCCAGATAACACGGCTTTCCCTGATACGCTAACCACCTACACACAGCAACCTCCTATTACTTCAGACTTTTTAAGTATGCGTGAGTTATAGGAAATTGCCGTGCCAGACAGCTCATTTTTGGTTTAGTGTTTTAATCAACCGGGGTGCCCGTCGACCCTCGCTTTCATCAACATAGGGCCGAAAACAATAGCAAAAGCGACAAATGATATTGACCACCCCACCGCCGCAACCACTACCCATGTACTCAAATATTCAGGCCAAATCGCTGGTCCCATTACGCGGATAAAAGTAGCTGCTATGAGGGAAAGAAAGGCAAAAGCAAACGGCGGACCTTGATATATTGCACGCCCGGTATGTCCCATCGTCACCCTAGCAATCATCGCGAGAATAACGCCTGCTAAGGTACCCATAGCCAGTAGGTGGATCAAAGTATGAGATACCCAAGGGCTGCTGATTGCCATTGATTTGGCAAAGAGTCCCAACGGCAAAGCAAGGTAAAACACATGCAATGCCCAAACAAGAGGCTCGCTCATTGACTTAATGCCACCCCAGCGGAAGAGACGAATCAGTTGCGCGCTGCCCGCCACCAGCAGCAAAGCCAGAGTGACAGTCGAGCCCACCAAAGGAAAGAAGCACAGAATCGCCAATAAGACCAACGGGAGATTTGCAGCCACATCAAGCCACAGTAAGGCTTTTGGCGCTTCAAACTGAAAGCGTTTTGCGGTGAAAAATGGGATCACCCTTCCCCCCATGACGGATATAAGCAGCATGAACCACCAAATCATCGCCTGCCACAGTACGTTGGAGGAAAACGGTGGTATTCCCTTCACCGTGGCATAGCTTGCGAAGTTAGCGGTAAGTGCAACGGTGAGCATTGGAATGAAAAACAAATTTCGCCAACGTTTCGTTTTCACCACCCTCATCCCCACTTCCCAGCCGACAGCCAACAAAAATGCACCATCAATTAAAGCAATCACCGCCAGTGGTGTGTCGGTCCAAAATAGAACCCGCGGTAACAACCAAAGCATCACAATGATTGCAAGGTTCCACCCGGATGTTCCCTTCACGCCTGTCCATGTTTGAACCGCAGTTAGAAGAAAACCTGCCACCACTGCTATAGCAAATCCAAATAACATTTCATGAGCATGCCACCACAGAGGTGGGACACTGAGCGACGTCGATGCGCCAGTCGAGAAAATCCAACTCCAGACGCTCACAGTAAACACGGCATAAATGGAAGCCAACAGGAAAAACGGCCTAAAGCCCAGTCGTAAAATGGGAGGAATACGGTCTTCCTTTGCCTTGTCGACAATGTTGATCATCATGGAATCATCTCTCCGAATCCTTTAAGTTGTATATATTATACATCTTAAAGAAAGATAGGAAAGTCAGCCTGTTTAGTATCCGAATATCAGTGTTTTAAGGAAAGAAAAAGCCGGCGATTGCCGGCTTTGAATAGGTTTTCGGGCTAAATTAGCTTCCCGATTTCGGGTCCAACGCATCTTGCAGTGCATCACCGAGGAAGTTAAACGCCATAACGGTGATCAAGATGGCAACACCCGGATAGATAGCCAGACCTGGCGACTGCCAAATCACTTCCTGCGCATTCTGCAACATGTTACCCCATGAAGGCATTGGCGGTTGAATACCCAAGCCAAGGAATGACAGCGCACTTTCCAGCAGGATAACGCCACCCAGCGCCATGGTGGTGGCAATAATGACTGGAGACAACACATTTGGCAGTACGTGACGGCGAATGATGCGCCAAGGTGAAGCCCCATAGCCAATCGCAGCTTTTACGTAGTCACGCTCACGCACAGACAAAGTACCTGAACGCACCAGACGTGCAGTGGTTGGCCAACCAAACAGCGCCACGATAATGATAATGCGAATAAAGCTGGCATTTTCACCTTGAGCCCAGCTATCAGGCAGTCCCAGTTTACTCAGGTCTACCGCTGCCAGAACGATCATCAGTGGCAGTGTTGGCAAAGACAAAGTGAAGTCTGCAATACGCATCAGTATTGAGTCCAACTTGCCGCCAAAATACCCAGCAAATACCCCAATCAAGGTGCCAAGTATCGCCGTCGCCAGCGCAGCGACTGCACCGACTGCCAGCGAAACCTGACCGCCATAAAGCAAGCGCAGGAATACGTCACGGCCCAGTTCATCAGCACCTAACCAGTGTGTGCTGCTGGCAGGTTCAAAGCGGGCAAAGAAGTCCACTTCGAACGGGTCATGCCCAAACCATGCCGCCAGTAATGGCGCACTGAAACACAAGATAGTCAGCAGAACGATGAATACCGCGCTCACCAATCCCGCTTTGTGCTTACAGAATCGTTGCCATACCAATACCCATGGCGATGATGCCTTACGCTTTGGTGCTGCAGGAGCAGCGTTAGTCACTTGTTGTGTCATGCTTATGCTCCTTTAGTCAAACTGATGCGTGGGTCAAGCTTGGCGTAGGCAATATCTGCCAACAGGTTGCCAAGCAGTGCTGTGAAGGTAATTACCATCAAACCGAGCAGTGCCAAGTTGTAGTCGTTACCCATGATGGCGTCAAAAATCAATTTACCCATGCCTGGCCATGCAAATACGGTTTCCGTGATCAGTGCACCTGAAAGCAGAAAACCGATATCCAAAGCAATGATGGTCACCAGCGGGATCATGGCGTTACGCAAAGCGTGCTTCCAGATAACGCGAGTTTTCGATGCGCCTTTGGCAATTGCTGTACGGATATAATCCTGACGCATCACTTCCAGCATGGTGCCGCGTACATAACGGGAATGGCTCGCGACATTCAGTACGGTTAGTGAAATCACTGGCAGAATCAGGTGTTTGGCTTGAATCCAAAAACCACCGCCTTCCGCTTCACCAGTACCACCAGCCGGTAACCAGCCTAATGTTACAGAGAAAACCAGAATCAGCATCAGTGCCAACCAGAACGCTGGCGTAGAGAAACCGACGAAAGCACCAAAGCTAATCACATAGTCAGCCCAAGAACGGTGTTTCAGCGCGGCAATAACACCAACTGGAATCGCAATCAGTAATGACAGCAGAGTCGCGATACCCACCAGCTTAACAGTGTTCCAAACCGCCGGAATCAACACATCTTCCGCAGGTTTGTAGTAAAGGCGCGAGTAACCAAAGTCACCCTGTAACGCTGCAATCAACCAGTTGCCATAACGCTCTAACAGCGGTTTATCCAACCCTTGTAGCGCTTTAAGTCTAGCCACGTCTTCTGCGGTCATGTTTGGATCGGATGTCGCCATCAAATCGATCGGGTCACCTGGCATCAGGCCAATCAGGGCATAAGAAACGAACGAAACGAGGAGCAGAACAAACAGACTCTGCAGCACCCGGCTTATCAAAAATTGCGTCATACCGTGGCCTCCTCAGACTCCATCTTTTTTACGTCGATCACTTCTCCCGGATAGTGACAGGCAACCATGTGCTTGTTGTCGTCTTCATAGACTGAAGCAACCGGTGTTTCCTGCTTACACTTCTCTGTTGCTTTGGCACAACGGGGATGGAAAGCACATCCGCTAGGAGGATCGATAGGACTCGGCACGTCACCTTGAAGCGCCAAACCACGTTTACGTTTGCCCTTCCCTACCTCGGGGACTGCAGCAAGCAGTGCCTGACTGTATGGATGAGCCGGTTTAGAGAAGAATGCATCACGCGGCGCTTGTTCAACCACCTGACCGAGGTACATCACCACAATGGTGTCGGCAAGATAATCAACCACCGCCATGTCATGACTGATGAAAAAGAAAGAGAGGTTACGTTCGCGCTGAAGTTCGGCAAACAGGTTCAATACCTGGCTTTGTACCGATACATCAAGCGCAGACAGAGGTTCATCGGCAATGATCAGTTTTGGATCGAGCACCAAAGCACGAGCGATACAGATACGTTGACGCTGACCTCCTGAAAATTCATGAGGGTAACGGTCAAGCGCGTCTTCGCTTAGGCCAACGGCTTTCAACGCCTCAATCACTTTGGCTTTGCGCGATGCTTTATCGCCTACGTTGTAGACTTCAAGTGGCTCGCCTACCAGCTCAGAGATAGGCAATCTTGGGTTAAGCGCGGAATACGGGTCCTGGAAAACCAGTCCCAGTTTTCTGCGAAGGTCTTTAAGCGCTTGCCCTTTTAATCCGGCCGTTTGGATGCCATCAATTTCAACGCCACCCTCAACCGGTGATTCCAGCAGAGCGACCATTCTGCCGAGTGTTGATTTGCCGCACCCTGATTCACCTACAATGGCGAGCGTCTCCCCTTTATTGAGGGAAAGTGAAATTTTGTTTACCGCTCGCAATTCTTGCGCAGGTTTCCCAAGCCAGCCTTTCTTGCCAATGGGATAGCGCTGACAGACGTTGTCTAGTTTTAATAATGTCATAGGTCCGTCCTTAGATATGATGGCAGGCCACGGTGTGCACCGCGTTCAGCTCCACCTCTTCCGGCATGGTTGCTATACAGGTTGGCGTTGCCTTTCCGCAACGATCTGCAAAAGGACAACCCTGTCCACGTTGATCAAGTGGTGGTACAGCACCCGGAATGGCAGGTAGAACGTCTCGCACGCCACCAATTCTTGGCAGTGTTGCCAAAAGTCCTTGAGTATATGGATGTTGAGGGTTGGCGAAGAGCTCTTCTGCCGTTGCCTGCTCTACAATGCGACCGGCATACATCACGATAACGCGTTCAGCCAGTTGCGAAACCACACCCAAGTTGTGGCTGATAAATTGAACTGCCGTCCCTGTGGTATCACGAAGCTCTTCAAGCAAATCCAGAACCTGAGCCTGAACCGTTACATCGAGTGCAGTTGTTGGTTCATCGGCAATAATCAGTTCCGGCTCACATGCCAATGCCATGGCAATCATTACGCGCTGTCGCATCCCACCGGAGAGTTCATGTGGGTAGGCTTTTGCACGTCGAACCGGATCAGGAATATGTACCTTTTCCAGCATTTCAATGGCACGTTCTTGCGCTTCAACCTTGTTGCTACCACGATGCAACTCGAACATTTCAGCGATCTGATCACCGACAGTCACAACCGGGTTCAACGCAGTCATTGGCTCCTGGAAAATCATGGCAATACCTTCACCACGGACCTGCTGCCAATCTGCTTCTTTGTTTGCTAGTATGTTTTCGCCGTTAAATACCACCTGACCACTGGCTTTCATCACTTTTGGTTGCAGGCCCATCAGGGTAAGGGCGGCAAGACTCTTGCCGCACCCTGATTCGCCGACGACACCAAGTATCTCGCCTTTCTTAATGTGGAAGCTGATATCGTTCACCGCTGGGTAACCTTTAAAGGCTACCCGCAGTTGACGAACATCCAGTATCGTCTGATCCATAAAAGCTCCTACTTCTTGGTGCTGTGCCACTCTTCAACCCAGTTACTAGAAGGGAACATGTGACCTGTTGGCGTCACGCCTTCCAGCCATTTTGGCTTCACGAAGCTATCTGAACGGAAGTACAGCGGCAGAGCTGGGAGATCTTCTGCATAGATTTTCTGGATTTCATGGAAAATCTGGTTACGCTTCTCGGTGTCGAGTTCTTTCTCTACTTTGTTCAGCAGTTCATCCATCGCTGGGTTTTTGTAGCCGATGTAGTTTTGGCCAGACCAACCATTTTCTTCAGTAGGAATGTTGGTAGACAGCAGTGTGGTACGTGGTGGGCTCTCTGGTGATGAGTACCATGCAAACATCGCGAGGCCTTTGTGCTTACGTTGGTTCAGTGTTTCACCGAAATAAACACGCGCAGGCTGGTTTACGATAGACACTTTCACGCCGATCTGTTTCCACTGAGACTGCAGCACCTGCTGAACCAGTTCACGGGTTTTATTTCCCGCGGTAGTCATCAGTTCCAGATGAAGCTCGTTTCCTTCACCATCAACCATCACACCTTTCTTCAGTGTGTAACCTGCTTGCTTCAGAAGCTCTTTCGCTTTCTCAGGGTTGTATTCGTAGCTCTTAACATCCGCGTAGTACGTTGTGTCTCTTGGGCTGACGTTGGTGTTTGCCACCGGTTGCTTACCACCGAATAACTTGTCAACCAACTGTTGACGGTTCGCTCCATAAAGCAGTGCCTGACGGACTTCTTTCTTGGCAAGGTGTGGGTTATCCATGGTGGTATCTAAGTGTTCATACAGAAGACCTGGTTCGTAATGAACATTGAATTTGCCACCATGGCGTTTTTCGAGTTGCTGAACCTGATCAAGTGAAAGTCCCAGTTCACCTGGCAAGTAATCAACCGAACCTGACATCAGGTGTGCTTCTAGTGCCGCTGTATTTCCAACCGTTTTGAAAATCAGTTCATCAAACGAAGGAGCTTTACCTTTCCAGTTAGGATTCGGCGTTGCAGTGATAAAACTACCGGCGTTTACTTTCGACAAGACATAAGGGCCAAAGTACAAACCCGGGTTAGTTGGGTCTGTAGAGTACTTGGTCGTTTTTTGATAGCTGGCAGGGTCTTGTTCATACAAAGGACCATCGATATGTGCTGGCAATGCATCAGGCACAAAGGTGTTGTATTTGAACGTCACTTTGTTCAAATAAACTTCGAAGTTTTTATCATCCAAAGCCACGACTTTCTCGACTGTCTTGGCTTCTTGTAGTCCAGGGTTACCTACCCTCTCATCCACAGAAATGTTGTAGCCAAGGAGAATATCTTTGGTTGTAACAGGCGTACCATCGCCCCAGAACAGATCGTCTTTGATAGCCACGGTCATCTTGATGCCTTCACGACCATCATCCAGTGTGATTCGCTCAGCAAGACCGTTTTCAAATGTTGGGACTTCAACACAGGTATTACACTGCAGAAGCCAGTCTTTTCCGTAGATAACACTTTTGCGATAAGACGTGCTCAATATATAAGAAGCTGCAACATTTGAAACCAAGGTTGGGTGCAGACCTTCAGGGTACTGAGACATACCTATCTTCAGAGTCTCGGCGTTTGCAGATGCGGCAGAAAGTGCCAGTGGCGCTGCCATCGCCATGGCGAGGATCGTTTTTTTCATATTATCAGTTCCTTTGTAACCAAACGGGGCAAATCCATCACGCGACAACTTATGCGCAAACCAGGTGGTGTTGTCAGCCCCAAAAACAAGATGCAGATAAAAATGGCGCATATTCCCATAATGTTAAACATATGTTTCATATGATGTCGACACCATACTGCCTACAATTCACCCAAAAGGAACCTGTCACTGATGTAAATATGAATGTAGGTCGCAATTCACTATTTTTAACATTTTTAAATTATTCAAATCAGACAGTTACTGAGATGAAATTAGAAACATTTATGAATATTTACCCAGACATTCTGCCCATAAATTCATTCTCATATATGAGACTATGGTTTTGATATGATTCACGCTTGGTTATAAGCATTTAAACACCCAGTTTTAATACAATACTGACCTGTCTTAATCGTTATTCCCGGGCTTTTGGGGCATAGGAATAGTTAAGCTTTATTTGAGGAAATAAGGGAGGTTCTTGCTTTCTGATCAAGTTCTTTAAATAGGATTCAATATGAAATATCTGACTATCTAACCCGCATTAGACAGTCAGTAGTATTGAGTTGATTGTTAATAGAAACGCTCAGGCAAACGTATATGAGGAATCCATCAATCGCAGTTTATGATTCTGTCTCTCAGACGTGATTGAACCGATAGGCTTTCGGCTCTGTTCCTTTTACCACCACTCTATGCAACTTTCTTGGTTTGTCACCATAGTCAGTCACTGCGAAATGCTGGGTACAGCGGTTGTCCCAAATAGCTACACTGCCCTCTTGCCATTGGAAGCGCACCTGAAAATCAGCCGCGTGACTTCTGGCAAAAAGATCTGTGAGCGTTACGCCTTCATCTTCCAAACATTTATCATCAAGCGATCGCGTGAATTGCTCATTCAGGTATAGGGTTGGATTCCCGGTTTCGGGATGTTTGACAACAATCGGATGATGAACCGCTTTCATATCTTTTGAAATGTTGTCCACAAGGCTCTCCCCTCCACTGCCTACGTCATCAAAACGGCTACCTGCGAAGCCGTGAACGGCATGCGTTGCGGTTTTCCCATCTAAACTTTGCTTCACATTTTCCGAAAGCGAAGCATATACCGCTTCCATATTTACCCAAATAGTGTCTCCTCCTTCATCTGGGAGATATTGGGCACAAAGTACTGAACATTTTAGCGGTGCTGATTGCCAGGTCATATCGGTGTGCCAATAGCTCTTCCCTGGCGGGTTGCCGGGTGTGGTTTCTATCTCGCTGACTTGCGGGTAAGCAAAGACATGTGGGAAAAATGGGTGCGGGGCTTCCAGTTCACCAAATCTGGCGGCAAGCCTAAGTTGGGATTCGGGAGAAAGAAATTGGTCACGGAAGAAAACCACTTTGTGCTTTATGAAAGCCTGATAGACGTCCTCAAAAGTCTGGTCGTCACAATTAGCAAGGTCAACGCCAGAAATCATGGCACCAATCATTGCATTACAAGGTATTACTTCCACTGTTTTGCCATCCTTATTTCTTTAGCGAGTACTAACTTTCCTGACAATACGACGCAATAAACCTGTCATGGCTTACCTATCAGCATCTCGTGTATACAGGTCTAACCAATAGTATGACCTTTTCTACACCCTTTTGATTTCAAAACAAATTATATCAATCAAAACCTATTTCAATTTAGATGAGCACAACAATCAAATTCACTCATGAGAACGATAAAATTTCCTCGTTGATTAAACGGATAAAAAGTTTACACTCGCCGAAAATTCATACCCAGATCACATTTACAAGCGGCCTAATTCGAGATGACAAAACATGTAATGGCAAAGAAAATTAACTGTTCTGTTAAACAGTTACATCTCCTGTCATTTCTTAAACTGTGCTTACTAATGTTGTTGGTGATTTCCACCAGCTATCAGCTTTACAACATGGCACACACCAAGCAGCTCATCGAGAAGATAGACGATGATTATCGTCGCTTGTATACGACTATACGTCGTTTTGGGCCTTTTTATAACAACTCGCAGTCTGCCACCATGCACAATGGCGTGCATAATTTTGGCGACATCAGCGTGGTGGTACACCAAGACGAAACCTCTGTGAAAAACTTGTCTGATGGTTTGGACATGCTTAACAATAAGTTAGAACAGTGTGCTCCCAAGTCAGTGTGGTCTATCGTCGTACTTGAAGTCCCAAGCCGCTATGGCGTGTTCTATCCATTACGCCCTGGCTATCTTGAATCATTTTCTAGCTATATTCCCAGCGAACGCGTCAACGCGATGGTTGAGCGCGAACGCCTAAGTAATACCTATCGCGAGTTCTATGGTTGCATCACGCGTATGACTGAGGCTTACATCGAGAGTGAAACTCAGGAACGCATTCGTACCATTTATTTCCCGATACATAACGATCAGGCGTTAGACGCCATCATCGCTGTGGACATCAAAGAAAGTCGCACTCAGGATATTATCGACCAATACAATGCTGAACATAACACTGTGCTCAACATCAATGGGACGAACAATATTTACTCTGAGAGCGGAGAACTGCCCTGCGCCAATGATGGTCCGTATCAGGCTGGATTCCACTATTTGGATATTTTGAAAACGACTTTCGGGCCATCGATATTGCTCGCCGCTCTTTTCCATCTGGCTTTCCACTCATTCCGTCGCCGCGATCGTTCAATCAAGCGAGATGAAATGACTGGCTTATTCAGGCGAGATTACTACGAGCCCAAGTTCAGCCGCATGAACAGCTTTGCCCTGTTGGTGATGGACATAGACCACTTCAAGCAGATCAATGATGAATATGGTCACCAGACAGGCGATGAAGTCATTAGAACCTGTGCCAGAATCCTCTCAACGCAAATACGCGCTGAGGACATCGCCGTTCGTTGGGGTGGAGAAGAATTTGTTGTGATGTTCAAAGGTATCCAACACAGCGCACTTTTCGATAAAGCTGAACAAATAAGACAAGCTATTGCCAGCAAAGAAATTCTCGGTATATCCGTCACAGTTTCTATCGGTGGCTACATAGCGAAAAACACAACATTTTCGGAAGCATATAAGGCAGCTGACGCCGCTTTGTATCAGTCAAAACATCGCGGTCGCAATAAGGTAACTCTGACGTGAAATTCTCTCTCTCTATTCCGAAAAGCTCTTTGAAGAACGATGTGTTCTTTGGTCTATTTTCGTTTGCATTGGTGCTGCTTTGCACTCAGGTTGCTTGGTACCCAATGGGGGGCTGGGTTTATGCACAGCTCTTCTCTGTGACCACAGGGGCTATGGTGGCTGTGTGTTATATGTACGGAAAAGTCGGTGTTGCGGGGCAGTTTTTCGCTCTAATGACTTTTTACACCTTCATTAACCCGATCCCTAGTGGTGTCGGTTATATGTACACCTTATTCATGACGGTTACGCTATATTTTTCCGTTGTCGCTTTCGAACGCATACGCAGACATCCTCATGCAGTTCGGGTTGCTTTTTGTTTTTACGTATTTGTTGTACCCAGTGTTGGCGCTTTAATACTGGCGCTACTGGCGCCAAATAAATACGACTTTGATGCAGCACTGACCCTTTACCTGACCGACTCTATTGCGATTTTGATCACCGCACCGATCATCGCACTAGCGTTATATGGTGTGAAAAAACCAAATGCCGTAAAAGACTATTTCACATCCCTGCTCAAGATTTCCAAAAGCGATTGGTTGTGCAAAGGTTTGTTGATCGTCGGTATTTTGCTGGTGTTTAACTACACCGACACGAACTCAACGACACCTTACCTGACATATTTATTATTAGCGCCGCTAGTGACTCTCGCCGTGTTCAACTTTTCTGAATTGACTCAGACGTTAATGATGATGATTGGTTTTGGTATGATTTTTCACTCTGAAGCCTACGATGACATCCACACGCTGAATACGCGTTTATCTCTGTTCTTCATGTTTTCGCTGATCATTTACATCATGCTTGAGTACAAAAGATCATTACGCGTAGAGATTGAAGGAAATCTTAAAAGTTTGTACTTCGATAAGCAGAGTAACTTTGGCTCTTACCACCGCCTAGATGCAGATTCAGCAACAAAAGAAGACTTTGTAGTGGCAGCACTCGACCTACGGCCAGTATTCAAGTATCCGCTTGAAAAGCGTGACAGCATATTGCGGCAAGTTTCCCGCTTCTTTGAGGAACACACAGCCCTGTATGAACAGTGCTATATGCTCTATGACGTATCAGCGCTGATCATACTTACCAGCAATTCTGAGCGCGCCATTGCGGAGCTTGAAGCCATACCAGCCAAGCTGGATGACTACCTTGAGCAGCGTCAGATAAATTTCTATCCAGAAAAAATCCATTACTGCCGTTGCCGCAAGGGGATCCGCATCAAACAGGCTGTTAATCGGCTAAACGTCAACATGCGCCTTGGCGACAAAGGAACACCGGGTTATGTGGTTGATTGCGATGACACAGGCTTGGATGACTACATTGCCATGCTTGAAGAGCTGCATGTCAGTGACGTTCAGATCCTACGCCAGAACTATCTGAACATTGCCAACCCGGATAAGGTGTGTTTCGAATTACTAAGCCGCTTCTGCTTCGACGGTAAAGTGCTCAATACGGGTATCGTTTTTCACTGTGCCCAGAAGCTAGGCTATCTGGAACAGTTGGAGCACAAAATCGTTATGCGCCAGCTTGTCTACCTCAGTCAGTTGGATCAGGACAGTTTTGAATACGGCTCTGTGAATCTCACTCCAGAATATTTAAGTGATGGTGCGGCTGTATCCGAACTAATTGAATGGGTAGATTCTCATCATATTCAACCTAATAGGGTCAACATTGAGGTGGTTGAATCAGGCTCTATCGACAACCCTGAGCTGTTACAGGAAAACCTTAATAGACTGAAAGAAAGAGGGTTCCGACTCGCTCTGGATGACTTTGGTGCTGGTCACGCGACATATAATCAACTACTGACCATGCCTGTTGATACAGTAAAAATCGATGGCTCCCTGGTTCGCAACTGTATTACCGATCCTGTGAAGCGCACTATTATTGAAGATCTGCGCTCGATTGCCGACACATTGAAAATCACCATTGTGGCAGAGTGCGTAGAGACCGAAGAAGAGGCCGATTACCTCAAACGGTTAGGTATCGACTATTTACAGGGCTATCTGGTGCATAAACCAATGCCAGTATAACTCTTACCTAACAGGCCTCTTCGAGGCCTGTTTTACATCGCCTAAAACATTTTCGATGGTGCGGAATCAAAAAGATCTGTCAGATTAGTGAAAACCGCATAGGTAGTGAGAAAAGGTAACTCCTGACTACTAGTGACGTTGAGTTCATCCTCACCATATCTATTTAATCGCTTCCTTTCATATGAAACTAGGGAAAGTGCTCCTCGGTTGGATAAAACACGACGTAATGCTAGGTTAACTTTCGCCTCAATATCCTTGATCTTCGCTCCTTTTACATCTGATGCTTTAACTGCAGCCTCAATTATCGCATTAACGTTTTCTACACTACCGTAAACAATATGACGCGCCTGAATAATGGTCGTTGGCATCTTCAATTGTTTCGGATACCAACCTCCGGACATTTTTAAATACATATCATTAAAATCATTCCCAATAACAAGAGTTTTAATTCTAATTCCATGTAATAATGCAAACCCAGAAATCCCTTTGGATAGGTCTACGACTCCTTTATTACTTTCGGAAGCAGTTGCACTTCCTCCTCCACTGCTTTTTGCCTCCCACGTATAGGCAATTACACCATTATCCACTTGCATCTGATTGATACTCTCGGCCATTGCTTCAACCTTCTCATTCAACTCTGTGTACTTTGAATTCAGTTGAGTGCAGTCAGCTGATTGTTTTGTAGCGTCTTCTGGCTTTCTCGAACATTTTTTGTCTTCAGACTGAAAATCTATCAATGCTCTTTGTACAACAAGATTCTGGTAAGCACCGATTTCTGCTTCCAATGATTTCAGTTTGTTCAAATAACTATGGGACTCTTTAGTACTAACATCAGAGCCTAAGTAATTGAAGGTCGCGGAATAAGTAGGCTTATGCGGGTTGTAACAAAAAATCGTGAACGCACCTCGTCGACCTGATGTATTGCAAGTTTCACCTAAATCCGGAACTGGAAGCATCCCAGAAACGGACAAAACTTTGCTCTGAAATGGCCAACCAAACATTTGAGAAAAAAAGCCTTCATTATCAAAATCTGAGGTGATTTCATCAAATGAGCGAGTTACTGTTCCACTTGTACACGCACCTAAAACCAAAGTTAAGACTAACATAACTAGAGGACGTGAAAGTGAAATTATTTTCAGTTCTAATTTTTCTGATTTCATAAATAGAACTCCTAAATTATCCCATCTAAAGTTATAGGTATAATTTGAAATCTAATTGTATTAATCATGCAACCATTCAAAAATACATTAATCAAGACGGAAGATTAATAACATCAAACTGTCAATCTCAGTTACTGGAATAAGAGATTGAATTTATATTTTTTACAGTTTTTTCTTCTCGTTAAATGGAAATTTAATTAGTTCATACCCGAAAGTATAAGTCTTTTATAAACTGACAAAAAATGGAGATAGCATAGAACGTCTTCCATACTTGATGACTTGACTACCCTCCAATCCCCAAGTAATGCTTTCTACCGTTAAGACCAAACAAAGTTTGAGAAACAAGATTTCTCCGACAAATTGCGGTAACATCCTCCCGTCTATCAAACCCTTGGATAACACTGTGACACAAGCCAACGAACCTACCTTTTTCTTCTTTGATTATGAAACCTTTGGAACCAGCCCTGCCCTTGATCGCCCCTGCCAGTTTGCAGGCGTCAGAACAGACAAAGACTTCAACATCATTGGAGAACCGTTGGTCATTTACTGTCAGCCGCCAAATGATTACCTGCCACAACCAGAAGCTTGCCTGATAACAGGCATTACACCGCAAACGGCGGTCAGTCGAGGTCTGCCAGAACCTGAATTTATTGCCAAAATTCATGAGCAGTTTTCAGTACCAGGTACCTGTGCGGTGGGTTATAACAACATCCGCTTTGATGATGAAGTAACGCGCTACACGCTATACCGCAATTTCTTTGACCCTTACGCCTGGAGCTGGCAGAACGGTAACTCACGTTGGGACTTGCTGGACACCATGCGCGCAGCCTATGCACTCCGTCCTGAAGGCATTGAATGGCCCGAAAACATTGAAGGCAATATCAGTTTTAAACTCGAACACCTCTCCGTTGCCAATGGCATTGAGCATAGCAATGCACACGATGCAATGGCGGATGTTCATGCCACCATAGAAATGGCAAAGAAACTGAAAACTGCGCAGCCACGTCTGTTTGATTATCTCTACACCTATCGCAACAAAAACAAGCTGACGCCATTGATTGATGTGGTTTCCATGAAGCCGCTGGTGCATGTTTCAGGTATGTTTGGCACTGAACGTGGTAACACAAGCTGGATTGTTCCGGTCGCATGGCACCCTGAAAACAAAAACGCCGTGATTGCGGTTGACTTGGCGCGTGACCCATCGCCATTGTTTGATTTGGATACCGATGCGCTTCGTGAACGTTTGTACACCAAACACTCAGACCTAGCACCAGATGAATTGCCAGCGCCTATCAAACTCATCCATATCAACAAGTGCCCGGTATTGGCCGAAGCAAAAACCCTTCGCCCCGAAGACGCAGCGCGATTAGGTATTGATCGCCAACAGTGTCTGGATAACCTAAAAAAGCTACAGGCAAATCCGGAAGTGCGTGAAAAGCTTGTCACGCTTTATGCGGAAAAGCCGGATTACCAATCTTCCGGCAATGTTGATGCGGCTCTGTATGATGGCTTCTTCTCTCCGTCCGATCGTTCGACTATGGACATCATACGTCAGACCAAACCAGAGAATCTGGCAGCATTAGATATTCAGGTTTCTGATGATCGCATCAAACCCCTCCTGTTCCGCTTCCGCGCGCGCAACTACCCATCCACACTGAGTGACAGCGAGCAGAAAAAATGGCATATGCATCGCCGTGACTATTTCGAGGCTGAACTGCCTGCATATATGGCAAATCTCGAAGCGCTAGCCGAAGCAAACCAAAGTGATGATAAAAAATTTAATATTCTTAAATCGGTTTATCACTACGTCGAATCACTGGTGTCGTAGGCTCTCGACATAGATCAAGCGTTTACCGTGTGATGTTCGCTTAATGAACCTGTATTTTCGGGTGCGTTTCATTTGAATTTCTGTGATTTGAGTCCACACTTTTCTTATAAGAGATTGCCATGTGGAAAATGAGATGGTCACAAAGGTCAACAGTCGCTGCTACCGATTTTTAGATGTGGATTTCGAACCCGAGAGCCGTTCCCTGTATTGGCGTGACAGCACTGTCACAACACTGACCTATGAAGAATGTCGATTGTTAGAGATGCTTTGCTACCATGCGGGCGAGGTGCTTTCGGCGAGAGTGCTCTACACGGCAACTTCTTTGCCAGATTCATCTTTCTCTCAGCATCAAAACAGTATCTGCGCTTTGCTCGCCAAATCTTACCGACAAGGGCAGAAGGTCCTCCCATTGGATGTTGTCGGTGACCACGGCTATCGAATTGCTCTTCCTCAGAAAACATACCAAAAACAGGACGAGCTTCCACCCGATCCTTCCGAGCCTGACGAACTCGACATCGACATTGAAGAAGCTATTGCCGAACCACAGCCAAACCCTAAAAACGCCCATATATTCATCACCACAGTCACAGTGATGGTGGCTGTTGCGGTAGGCATTGCTTACTTCATCTGAACTGACTTACCTAAAACAAACGGTGGCTTAGGCTACCGTTTTTTGTTTTCAGTGAGATCTTCCTCGAATTGGACAAGGTTTCATATCCCGGCTCGTATTAGAATGTTGATATTTCTAACCAGTCGAGCCTAAAACGTGAACTACTTACTTGGATTCGCGCTGATAGCGCTTTATTACGCGATTGGCAGCTTAATCACTGAACTTCTGCATCTCCCTTTTCCCAGCAGTATCGTCAGTATGCTGCTGCTGTTCGTCAGTCTGACCACGGGTATCGTTCCCGGTCGATGGGTCAAAGATGCCTGTACCCTGCTTATCATGGTGATGCCACTATTCTTTATTCCAGCCAGCATGGGGCTGATGGATCATTTCACGCTGCTAATATCTGATTCTCTGCCGCTATTAGGCGCAACGATTTTAAGTTCACTGGTTGTATTAGTAGCCATGGCAAAGTGGCTGGATAGAGAAAAGGGAGAAAACTGAGCAATGTGGGTCATCGCAACACTGATCGTCTACGCCATCGCCAGACAGCTCGCGCTGAAACTGCGTCACCCTGTATTTAATCCATTACTACTGAGCCTGATGGTATTAATGCCAATGGTGATTTACACCGGCGACACATATCAAATCTACTTTGACCAAAACAAAGTCATTAACTTTATGCTGGGACCCGCAGTGATTGCGCTGGCATACCCACTTTATGAACAGATGCATGTCATCCAGCGGCACTGGCGAACCATTTTGATTGCCTGCGCCCTCGCGAGTATTGCTTCGATGGTTTTGGGCTCGTTAATTGCAGTTTGGTTGGGTGGCGATCTGCAAATTGCGGCATCAGTTTTACCCAAGTCGGTTTCAACACCCTTTGCACTGAGCACGGCAGACCATATTGGCGGTATACCAGCCGTTACAGCCGCTCTGGTTGTGATCGCTGGACTTTTCGGAGCATTGATTGGATATCCACTATTGAATGCGCTGAAAGTTAAGTCGTCACTAGCGAGAGGATTATCCATTGGCGCAGTCTCGCATGCTATTGGGACCGCAAAGGCCGCTGAGAGCAATTATCAGGAAGGCGCAATGAGTTCTCTGGCCTTGGTCATTTGCGGCATCATCACGACTATTCTCGCGCCCTTCATCTATCCGGTTATTGTTTTTATTGTTAGTTACACAGGATTTTGACCTATCTCAAATGAAATCGAAATCATGTGAGTTCACCCTAATTTGTGCAATAGAGTAACCATTTGCAATTTTAAGGTGATCTTTATCACATCAATTTGACCTAAGTTAGCTTTAGAATACTCTCCCATAACACGAACATTGGAGCGAACATGCGAGCTAGCGTTCAGGAAGCAATTGCAGTTTTACCTACTCCGTTCAAAGAAGCAGTGACTAAGATTGTCTCTACACCCGAATTTGATGCCACAATTAGCGCTCAGGACTTTGCAGCGCTGCTTGAAGAAACTGGCCTTTCAGATGCCGAAGCGCGCGTTGCGTTATTGCCAATTGCCGCGGCTTATTCTGTTGCCCCAATTTCAAAGTTCTATGTTGGCGCGATTGTGCGTGGCCAAACTGGCCGCCTATATCTTGGTGCTAACATGGAATACGAAGGTGTTCAGCTCAATCAATCTGTTCATGCAGAACAATCGGCTATCAGCCATGCTTGGCTGAAAGGCGAAACTCAACTCACTGACATTACCATCAACTACAGCCCTTGCGGCCACTGCCGTCAGTTCATGAACGAATTGAATGGAGCGGAGTCGCTAGAAGTTCAATTACCTGAACGTGACGCCAAACTGCTGCACAGCTACCTGCCAGAAGCATTTGGTCCGTCAGACCTTGGTATTGATCAGCCGTTGCTCGCTCCGGTTAATCATGGCCTCACGGCGCAGGAAGACGATGAGCTCATCCAAGCTGCAGTAGATGCGACCAACCGAAGTCATGCACCGTATACCCGCAACCTGAGTGGTATTGCGGTTCGCGATATCAAAGGAAACGTCTATACAGGCATGTATGCGGAAAATGCCGCATTTAATCCGAGTTTACCGCCGCTTCAGGTCGCACTCAATTTGATGAACCTCACCAATACGCCTCTGGCTGATGTTAAAGATGTGGTTCTCGTTGAAACAGCCAACGCCAACAACAGTCACCTTCAAGACACTCAAGCAATGCTAGAAGCGTTAAACCCAGATATTCCCTTGGGTTACCTTGCGATTTAATTGACGGCCGAAGCACTTAAATCAAAAAACGCCGGATATTTCTCGGCGTTTTTACGTTTACCCCTTCCCAAGCACGTTTTTTTCGCTAGTATCGGAACACTTTTTCTATTTCCTACACGCACATGAGCGAACAACACAATCCTATTCTTGGCGCCACATGGATGCTTACCGCCGGACTATGCTTCGCAATGGTTAACAGCCTAGCGCAGTATGTGAGCTTCAAAATGCAGCTGCCTTCTACCACGGTGGCATTTGTCCAGTATTTCATCGCACTGATTGTCATGCTCCCTTGGCTGAAAACCGTGGGAATCCGTCAGGCATTAAAAACCGATCACCTCGGCATGCATTGCCTGCGCGTCTTTTTCTCGGTCATTGGTATCCAACTCTGGCTGTGGGCACTAGCTTATCCTGTCCCAATCTGGCAAGGCATTGCGCTTCTGATGACTTCACCGCTGTTTGCCACCATTGGCTCAGGTCTTTTCCTCGGTGAAAAAGTGGGTCCTGCCCGTTGGTCCGCAACCTTAAGCGGTTTTGTTGGCGCCATGATCATACTGGAGCCGTGGGCTGACGATTTTAACTGGGCAACACTCCTGCCAGTTGGTGCAGCATTCTTCTGGGCTACTTATTCACTGATGGTGAAAAAGCTGTCGCACCACGATTCACCAACCACCATGGTTGTTTATCTTTTATTGCTGATTACGCCATTCAACATTCTGTTGGCAGCGCCTGATTGGACGATGCCAAGCGGTCAAACTGTTTGGTTGATGCTCTTGGGGGCTGGCCTGTTGACCGCACTGGCTCAGTGGGCAATTGCCAAAGCTTACGCCGTGGCGGATGCGTCATTTGTTCAGCCTTTTGACCATGCAAAACTGCCGTTGAACGTTCTCTTCGGCTTTTTGGTATTTGGTTGGGTACCTCCGGGGAGACTCTGGCTTGGCGCCGCGATTATCGTTGCTGCGGTGTTCTTTATTACCCATTGGGAAACGCGAAAACCGGCAACTTGCTGATAGAACCAAGACTTTTAACCGTAAACACCCCCTAAGCCGCTCAAATCGAGCGGCTTTTTTATTCCTCCCTTCTGAGCTTTTCCAGAACAAAAGGTTTTCAAGTGTCTCCAGGAGGAAGCAAACGTTTGCGCAAACGCTTGCTTAAGGTAAAATTTCGGCCAAACATCTGAATGAATGGAAGAAAATCATGATTGGTACTGCTACCCGTCCAGGCGCAACCCGCGTCCTCCTTTTAGGCTCTGGTGAACTTGGTAAAGAAGTGGCGATTGAATGCCAACGACTTGGCTTGGAAGTCATCGCTTGCGATCGGTACGCTGATGCGCCAGCGATGCAAGTTGCCCATCGCAGTCATGTGATTGACATGTTGGATGGTGATGCGCTTGCTGCCGTAATCTCTGAGGAGCAACCTGACTATGTTGTGCCAGAGATTGAAGCCATTGCTACCGATCGTCTGGTTGAGCTTGAAAAATCAGGACTCAACGTGGTTCCAACAGCGCGCGCGACACAACTCACGATGAACCGTGAAGGTATTCGACGTCTTGCTGCCGAAGAACTCCAGGTTCCTACTTCTCCTTACGCGTTTGCTGACACTCAGGAAGTCTTCGAAGAAGCCATTCAGCAAGTCGGTTTTCCATGTGTTGTTAAACCAGTGATGAGCTCTTCCGGGAAGGGTCAGAGCGTGGTGAAATCTGCTTCTGACATTCAATACGCCTGGGACTACGCCCAAGAGGGCGGGCGAGCTGGCCGAGGTAAAGTTATCGTCGAAGGGTTCGTTAAGTTCGATTATGAGATTACTCTGCTGACCGTTAGCGCCATCGACGGTATTCATTTCTGTGCACCCATCGGCCACCGTCAGGAAGAAGGCGATTACCGCGAATCATGGCAGCCACAGGCAATGAGTGAAAAAGCACTCAAAGCTGCTGAAGATGTTGCGCGCAAAGTGGTCACTGCATTGGGTGGGTATGGTCTGTTTGGTGTTGAGCTTTTCATCAAAGGCGATGAAGTAATGTTCAGTGAAGTCTCCCCTCGCCCACATGACACTGGCATGGTGACACTGATCTCTCAGGATCTCTCTGAATTCGCACTTCATGTTCGCGCCTTCCTCGGCCTGCCTGTAAACGCGGTTCGTCAGTTTGGACCGTCAGCTTCTGCTGTTATCCTTGCAGAAGGTAAGTCAGACAACCTGAGTTTTCAGGGACTCACTGAAGCATTACGTTACAGCGATACCCAGGTTCGCTTGTTTGGTAAGCCAGACATTAACGGCCGTCGTCGTTTAGGCGTTGCACTGGCTACTGATAGCAATACCGATTCTGCCGTCAGCAAAGCCGTGAGCGTCGCTTCATCTGTTCAGGTAGATTTCTAAACGCCAACAATCGCGCATAAAAAAACGCCACCTTACTAGGTGGCGTTTTTATTTCCATTACATTTATTACGACTCTATCAACCAGACTTCTTCTGCGAAGAAATCCGCGGTTTTACCTTTGGGGGGCCTATCCGCCTGCTCATCTCGGTTTAGATGGGTGATCTTATAGCCATTAAACAATCGGCGTACTTCGTCACCCTCCACACTGAATGGAGGACCATCCATTTGCTCTTGGGGATAATGAAGCGTCACCAACAAGATGCGTCCGCCCGTTTTAAGAAGCGACAACAGCCTTTCAGCATACTGTTGGCGCAGGGATTCCGGCATGGCGATCAGCGCTGCACGATCATAAATCAGCGGATACGTTTCTAACGGCGCAGTGAAATAATCACCGGCATAGATAGACAGCTCATCAAATTGATACAGCTTCATTGTCGGGCTCATCGACGTGACCGTCGGCGTGTAAAGATGCTCTGAAAAAAACGCACGAACGGCAATTTCACTCAGTTCAACACCGACGACTTCGTTGTGCTTGGTCGCCAGCCAGCTCAGGTCGATTGACTTTCCACACATGGGAACGAAAACCGCATCCTCACGTTTTGGATTGAGCAAAGGCCAGTACTTCACCAGAAGCGGATTGGTGTCGGAGAGATGAAAACCGATGCGATTATCTGCCCATCGGCTGTGCCAGAATTCCTGATCCATGTTGTTTTTCTCGTTGTTGCTTTCCACATAAGGGCGACATCTTAACAGCGTCACTCAGCCAGAAAAAACCATTTCTCCAAGGCGAAAAGGATCATATTCGTGATCAACTTCGCGATGTTTTCCACTTTTCTATTGTTTTTTGATTAATTTATAACTACTGTATACGCATACAGTATTGGATATTCGTACAGGAAAATATGATGAAACAGTCGTTTGCGATCAACCAATCCGTTCACCATACCAATATGACCCGTTCTGCTGTTCGCGAGCATTACGCACGTCTAGCCGCTGGTGCACGCAGCTTTCACCAAGCTCATCGCTTTCAAGGCAATAGCGCCTTATTGACTGGCGATTCCGTTTCCTGTGATTTGGTCTCTGTGAATATCTATCAGAACAATATGAGCGAGTTGGCTTACCTGCTGAGATTGTTGAAAAGCCTCGCAGAGAGTCACAAATGGATCACCCTGATTGCGCCACCATCTAATTTTTCTCTTTCGCTGTTCACAAAGGCTGGCATACAACAATCACAAATCCGTATTGCTCGTCCAACAGCAACTCACGATGCACAGGCGCTAATGAATAAAGCACTGGCATCAGACACCTCAGCCGCTGTCATTGGCTTCGGTGAGCTCAGTCAATTTGCAGAATCTGTGTCAGAATCGGAAATCCGCACACCGGGTTTCGTGATTTCTGGTGTGCCTGAGCAGCTCCACTAATCTCCAGTTCAAAACAATACGAACACTGCCTCGCGGCGCCTGGAGTCATAATGACTCTAAGCGCCGCGAAACCTTTTCAGAAGCTAGACAAACATTGCGGTTTCAACAGTATCACCAAGGCGTAATTTCCCATTTCTGAACAGATTGTCGCGCTAAGTCGTTGCCTATACTCAGCCTTCACTAGGTGTGATCGAGGAATACTTGGTTTTGAGCAATAAATTGGATTTAAAGGCACTGACCGCCTTGGTCATAGGGTCAATGATAGGCGCTGGTGTGTTCAGCCTTCCTCAAAATATGGCAGCAGTTGCGAGCCCTGCGGCGGTGACCCTTGGCTGGCTGATCACCGGAATTGGCATGATATGTCTGGCTCTGACCTTTCAAGAGCTCACGTTAAGTAAACCTGAAGTTCAGGGGGGAGTCTTTGGCTACGCGCAGGCTGGTTTTGGCGACTTATGCGGATTCTTCTCGTCATGGGGATATTGGCTTAGTGCCGCTGTAGCAAACGTTTCTTATCTGGTGATTGTGTTCAGCACTCTCGGACTGTTCTTTGATACGCCAACCTTTAAACTCTTTGGTGATGGCAACACTCTCCTCTCTGTCGCATTGTCATCGATTCTGATTTGGCTGGTCCACACATTGGTTTTACGTGGCGTCCAAACAGCAGCTATTGTTAATTACGTCACCACCATCGCCAAATTAATTCCGATTTTCGTTTTTATCATTGCTACGTTTATTGCCTTCAAATGGGACACGTTCACCTTTGATTTCACCGGAGTAAACATCGCTAACGAGCCAAGTCTGTTTGACCAAATCAAACAAACTATGCTGATCACTGTATGGGTGTTTATTGGTGTAGAAGGAGCTGTCGTCGTATCTAGTCGGGCAAAGAACGTCAAGGATGTCGGACGCGCAACCATTCTTGGTTTACTGATCTGCCTCTTCCTATACGTTTCCGTCACCCTCCTTTCTATGGGAGTGGTTTCGACACCTGAGCTTGCCAAACTGCAAAATCCTTCAGCGGCAAAGATCCTCGAAACCCTGATTGGGGAAATCGGTGCGGCGATTATCGGCATAGGACTTATCATATCGGTCTCTGGTGCGTATTTGAGCTGGACATTATTGGCGACAGAAACCCCATACACTGCAGCAAAGATAGGCATGTTTCCCAAAATCTTTGCAGAAACAAATCAAAACGGTACACCGACTTATTCTCTCTGGCTAACCAGCTGCGCAGTGCAGCTGTGCCTTATTCTGATGTTCATCATCGGTGGCGGGTATGACGACTTGCTGACCATTGCGTCGGAAATGATTCTGGTGCCCTACTTGCTCGTGGCCGCTTATCTGATGAAATTGTCTTTCTCTGAGCTGGATACATTCAAAGTGAAAGCCATTGCATTTTTAGCGACCATTTATGGCATCTGGCTACTTTATGCATCTGGCATCCATCACCTGCTGCTGGCGACGCTACTATATCTGCCAGGTGTGGCTTTTTACATTCGCGCAATGCGGGAAGCTGGAAAACCCGGTTTTGATGGAAGAAGCAAGATTCTGTTAGCGGTGATTATCTCCGCCAGTACTTATGGCGTTTATTTAGCTGCTGAAGGGGTGAAGCTCTAAACTGACAGCAAGTACCGATACAAAAGAAAACACCGCCTACCCGGTGGTGTGTTTATTAGAGGTTAACCTGCAGGTAGTCCCTGTCGCCTTCATGTTGGGTAATTAATGCACCTGTTTTCCTTTGGATCTTATCCAGCTCTGCAGCATCCAGAGCGTAGGGAAGAGACACAATCAATGCTTCAATATGCTGCCTCTTGGCCTCTTCCACCAGAGTGACAACATTAGACACATCGCTATAAAGTGATGAAAGAGAATGTGAGACAGAAAGCGTAAACGCTTCGCTTGGAAAGAAGCCTTCATAACTTTCGACCTGCCGGCGCTTGAATCGGCAGAGTTGAGCCGTTAGTGCTTCTAAAAACGTCCAATGTTGGCGGCTGGATTCACACAAGAACTGCGTGTAATCAAAGCTCACAACATGATCATTTTGCTTATCTGTACTGCCGAAATATCCCGTCATAGCAAATCCTGTTGCTTTTATCATTCTAGAGATATTCCAAGCGGCTTTTTCTGAAGCGGCTCTGAGCGTTTCTTAGCTCCGATCTGGCAAGTATAAAATCGAAAGTTGACGCCTGAGACGCTACCGAAAGCCTGCTTGGTTAATGTTCAACTTATCATCCACTATATGTATTTTTAGAGATTAATCTCGCAGATAAACAAGAAGTTTGGGCTTGATCAGCCAATAATTTTATCTGTCTAGAAAACCCACTAATATTCTCTACAGGGCTTTAACACACAGTTAAAGAGCGCCGAAAAAAGGCTACAAAAAAAACCAGCCCGGAGGCTGGTTCTTTAAGCTTAGATCTGTGTGCAATTAAAGTGCTTTATACAGTACTTTATTACCAGATTGGATACGCTCTATAACACCTTCTTCAGCCAGTTTCTTCAGCGCGCCTGTCGCCCAAGATGCCGCTTTTGAATCTTCCTGACCTGCTGCCAGACCGATACCTTTCGGGTTGATACCTTCCGCGTTCTCGCGAACGATATCCAACACTTGCTGTTGTTTAGGGGTAAGTGAAACTTCCGTAACCACTTTGGCCGGGGCTTCCACTTTTTGCTCAACTGCCGGCTTTTCCGCTTTTACTGGCGCTTCTTTCTTAGCAACGACTGCTGATGCAGATTTTGCTGCTTTAATGTGTTTCTGAAGCTTAAGTTGAACTTTACGTTTGTGAGAGATCTTCATTAAATCGTCCTACTCCGACGTACTGCATTGAAAATTACCGACAGTCTTCGAAAGCGAATACTCGTTCCAAAAGCCCGTTTGGGAAGGCAAAAGCGTTGTTTTACTTCCCTAAACCAGCCTTTTATCACCACTTCGGTATCAAGCATAGTTAAAAACAAAGCGCGTTTTATACCAAAAATCCCCCGCGTTTTGTAGCACTAACGACGACTGAGAATGAAAGTTGAGCCAAGTGTCGGAAACTACACTTTATTTTGTTTGTAATTCGACCGATAGTATTCAGTCAAGCAACAAAGCTTTGGTGATCGAACTAAGCTTTTAAGAAGTAATAAAAGGAAACAACCATCAAGTGAGTAAACGTTTGCTGATTTACCCTCCCCACCAACAAGTAGGCAAATACTTCCGCGTCGCTGTGTTGATTCTTGCGATGGTGGTAGTGACGTTTATCTTGCTGAACCCTCAGGTTAAACCTATCCCGGCGCTGATTGGTTTATGCCTTCTGGGCTCACTGGGTGTGTATATCGGCTTTGTGATTGACCAACAACGCCTATCCTTTTCTCTCACCGATATGCACATACAGCACCACACGCCAAAGGGAGGCTGGAGCCTGAAATGGCGAAACATCTATCAAATTGGCATTCCTTCCGTTTCGCAAGAGGGTTGGCATCAATCCTTACCTTGGTTTGGCGTCAGGCTAAAGGACTACGAACCTTTCCTAGAAGGCATCAGCTACCGTCTAGCAGGTCAAATCATCATGGAGCAGAGAGGGCTTTTGCTCAGCGCATACCGACGCGCAGAAGAGCCATTAAATAGCAAACTTGAGGACATGATGTTCGACGACACGCCTTATACATCGGAGAGCGGCAAAGTCTACAAAGGGCTAGTCGCCATGCTCGCGAACAGAATGAAGTACACTCGGGAGCTGCTGGGTTATGACGTGTTTGTCAGTGAAGACCTGTTGGACAGACCATTAGAAGATTTTGTTGGGTTAACACGGCAGTATCTAGCTTCTGCGGGTAGAATACCCGCAGAAGAGTAGATTACTACCAGATCGGCATATTGTCCGCCACATACGGGTTTTGCTGACGCTCAATGCCGAAAGTCGACGTCGGTCCATGACCCGGTACGAAAGTGATGTCGTTGCCCAATGGGAACAGTTTCTCTTTGATTGAACTAATCAGGGTTGCATGATCACCTTTCGGGAAGTCTGTGCGTCCGATACTGCCATTGAACAACACATCGCCTACCCAAGCCATACGATCTTCTTCACTGAACAGCACAACGTGACCCGGCGTATGCCCCGGTGTATGGATCACTTTCAGAACGCTTTCACCCAGAGTGACTTCATCACCGTCTTCCAGCCATTGGTCTGGGTCAAACGCTTCGGTACGGGCAAAGCCAAACATTTCGCTTTGAGCAGGTAACGCCTGTAGCCAAAAAGCGTCCTGCTTTTCTGGACCAATCACAGGCACGTTGTAAGCATCACGAACTTCTTCAGTTCCACCAACATGATCCAGATGGCCATGAGTCAGAAGCACTTTAACCACGTTCACACCGAGCTCGTTAACTTTTGCCACCAGTTTTGATACGTCACCACCTGGGTCAATCAGCGCCGCTTCGTTGGTTTTATCACACCAAATGATGGAACAGTTTTGCTGAAACCCCGTAACAGGAACGATTTCGTACTTCAAAGCCATAAGAAAATCCGTATAAATGCAAAAATCAGCGAAAGCATATCATGCCCGCGTTATCATTTTAACGAGAACCGTTCCTTAAGAGATCCTTGTTCTTATGCGGTAACAACATTTCGATGAAGTTTTATATGATCAAAGAATTGGAAAGAATACTGCATACTTTGTCATCAGTTTGAAAACAGTCTGACACCACTATGTCACCCATCTGACAACTACCCTTCATCTAAGCAAATTAAATTTAACGTCGAAGGTTTATTTGTTTTGATCATCAGATGGATGCCTATGAACAAAATCTCAGTGCGTACCGTGTGGATTTCAGATCTGCACTTGGGAAACAAGGATTGTAAAGCACAATACCTGCTCGATTTTTTAAACCGACACACCGCCGAAACCATCGTTCTTGTTGGTGACATTGTCGACTTCTATTCAATGAAATCGAGTCACCATTGGCCTGAGTCACACAGTCAGGTGCTATCACTTCTGCTCAAACGCGCCCACGATGGCACCCGCCTTATTTACATCCCCGGAAACCATGACGCTGCTGTACGCGATTACCTCAAATTTGATTTTGGGCGCATCGAAGTACGCGCTCGATTCGAACATGAGACTGTCACAGGAAAACGCATTGTGGCTGTGCATGGCGATGAATTCGATAACGCAGTTTGCCACAGCAAACTGACGGAAATCGCGGGTTACGTCGGTTATGACTTCCTGTTGTTCCTCAATAGATGGTGGGCAAGGTTTCGCCGTAAGGCCGGATTCCAGTATTGGTCCCTCGCGTCTTACATCAAGTCAAAAGTGAACTCCGCCAACGTGGCAATTCAGAGATTTGAAAATGCAGCCGTGCAATTTGCAAGACGCCGTGGTGCAGATGCCATCGTATGTGGACACATTCATCACCCAGACATCAAGCAGTTGGAAGGTACCTTTTATTTCAACGACGGAGACTGGATTGAAAACTGCACCGCTCTGCTCGAACAGCATGACGGAACAATCCAACTTATCCGTTGGACAGAAAAAGCCACACTGCTGGCAGAAGCTGATGCTTTTATGGATCACGAGTTAGTCAAACTGCGCGAAGAGAAAGAAAGTATTGAAGCCGCCTGAGTTCTCGCATAGAGAGACGGGGAACAAGGATAGACATGTTTAGCATTGAAGACGTAATTGCAAAAAACTACCCAAACATCGCTGACAAACGATGGATTTCACGTCCCGTCAGCTCCACACTGCGACGCTTACTGCATGAAGAAGCTTTTCAGGATTTTGCTGAAAAATACCCCTATCTAAAAGGCTTTGAGTTCGTAGAACAGGTGCTGGATTACTTCCATTTCAGCTATGCCACCAGCGACCGCGAACGAGAACGTATTCCTTCAAGCGGGCGTGTTGTCATTATTGCTAACCACCCTATCGGCTCGCTTGATGGTCTCGCGCTACTAAAGCTGGTTCGCGAAATTCGACCTGACGTCAAAGCGGTTGCCAACAATCTGCTGATGCAATTGCAACCTATGCACAGCTGCCTGCTGCCAGTGAACAATATGTCTGGAAAGACGCCGAAAGAAAACCTGCGCAAAATCGATGAATGGCTGCAAAACGAAGGGGCACTTATCATCTTCCCAGCAGGTGAAGTCTCCCGTTTAAGCCCAACTGGTGTGAAAGACGGCGCTTGGCACCATGGCTTCTTGAAAATGGCAACTAAAGCCAAAGCCCCTATTCTTCCCATTCATGTTGATGGTAGAAATTCTGCCGTTTTCTATGGCGCGTCGATGGTTTACAAACCGCTGTCTACCTTGTTGCTGGTAAATGAGATGTTTGGTCAGGAAAATAACACCATCAATCTGACCATTGGTGAAACTATCCCTTTCTCCAGCTACCATGCCAGCGCGAATTTACCTTCAAAAACGCGGGTGAAGCTGTTTAAGAAACACCTCTACAGTATTGCAAAAGGTAGATCGGGAGAGTTTCCTACCGAATCAGCCATAGCTGCACCTGAACCTAGGCTCAAGTTAGCGAGAGAGCTGGAACAAAGTGAGTTACTCGGTGAAACTCCAGATGGTAAGTATATCTATCTTTACCGCTATAAAGATGAATCCCATGTGATGCGGGAAATTGGACGCCTGCGTGAAGTAGCTTTCCGTGCAGTGGGTGAAGGAACAGGACAACGCCGAGACATCGACAAGTACGATCAGCACTATTTCCACTTAGTGCTGTGGGACCCAAAAGTGATGGATATCGTTGGTGCCTATCGTTTTTGTGATACTCAGGCCGTCATCGCTCAACATGGTTTAAAGGCTGTCTACACCCATACCTTATTCGACTATGGCCAAGGTATGTCAGATGTTCTGAGTAAAGGTCTCGAACTGGGTAGAAGCTTTGTGCAACCCAAATACTGGGGCAAACGCAGCCTGGATTACCTCTGGTTGGGAATTGGCGCATTTCTGGCGAAGCACCCTCATTATCGCTATCTCTTTGGTCCAGTCACTATCAGTAATGCGATGCCACAAGCTGCGAAAGAACTACTCATATTCTTCTACCGCAACTATTTTGGCGCAAACGAGGCCATTGCACGCTCGAAGCGGCCATTCAATCTCGACAGCAAAAAAGAGCATGAACTGCTGGCCCACTTCTGCGGTGATGACTATCAGAAAGATTTGAAGACACTTAAGATGCTATTGGACAATTTGGGAACGGGTATACCGACCCTTTATAAGCAGTACAGCGAGTTGTGCGAGCCTGGCGGAGTGCAGTTTCTGGATTTCAGCATCGATCCCGATTTCGCAGACTGCATTGATGGTTTGGTGATGGTAGATATGACCAAGCTGAAAGAAAAAAAGAGACAAAGGTACATCTCCTCACACATTGAAGAAATCGAACTACTCTAGAAAATGAAAAAGGCGCCAAGGCGCCTTTTTCCAACTTCGATAGTTATGACCAGCTTCTAACCGGACCTGTATCGATATGGATAAACCCACTACGCGGGTAATATCCTACACCGCCAGCCTTCAACTCCAGCGCCGCATTACGCAGCTTGGACAATGATATGCCCTCAATGAAGAAGTCGATAGCTTGCCCAGTGGTGTGATAACTCTTCTTCGCCTGACCACCGCCGTTTTTACGCAGCATTTCATTGGTCGCAGGTGAACGATAACCCGACACCATGGTGATTGGATTCCGTCCATCGACCATGTCGTAGATAGTCGATAGAAGGTCGTAAAGTTTCGGATCCATATCGGTAGAAACATTACGTCTGTGATCACGGCATAGCTGATTAAGCACAGCCAATTCTTTGTCTACATACTGCTTACCGTTGAAATAGCAAACATCTGCATGTTCACCGGTATTAATACTCAGCATGTCCAAATTACGTGGTTTTCCGACTGCCATCGGCAGAGCGAGCGCAGTTTGAGGTAAAGCTGCCGCCACTAAACACGCCGCACCGCCCAAGATTAGACGACGACGTTGGGTATCCAAACGGTCCATAACAACTAACTATTTCCCACAAAGTACTAAATACACAATAAGAGCTGCTAACTACGCAAAATTCCGCGTTTTTGCTTCTGCAACTCTTAAAAACAATTGGAATTTATCGACAATGAAAACGTTAATCAAACCCCGACCTGTCTCTAAAGTGAGCAAAATGCTGTAAAACTCATCGCTTATTGATGATTTTTCGTTGGTTTTTGAGAATGTCAGAGGAACGTAAAAGTATGTAATTGTGGTGAGGGTCACAATGCCCCCACCAACAAGCACGCAGACAAGGAAGAGTATTACTGGTTTTGAGCGGTCAGGGATAACGAGGAAGAATTACGCTTTGGGCGCGTATCATAGTCGTAAACATCCTCACGGAATTGCACCTCTCCCTCTTCGTTTACCCAAGCCGTTTGATAGATGGTATGCACTGGGATTTTCTTACGTAATGTCACCCACTTGGTTTCTGGAATACGTTGGTAGTATTCATAATCGCCAAATTTCAGACCGGAACGCTTCAAAAGAACTTCAGCCAACACTTTGGCTTTTTGCACTCGAATACACCCTGAGCTGTATGCACGACGCGCTTTGTTAAACAATCCTTTCGCCGGAGTGTCATGCAGATAAATCGCATTGCCGTTTGGTGTATTGAATTTGTAACGTCCCAACGCATTAAAGTTACCTGGCGATTGCTGTAAACGGTAAGGGAAGTTATTTGGGCTTACGGTTTCCCAGTCTATCTCTTCCGAAGAAATGACAGAGCCGTTTACCCAGCTACTCAGAACCGTATAAGAGTGTTTATCCAGATACTCATTGTCCTGCTGCACTTTTGGCAGAATATCCTCGCGCATGATTTTGACAGGCACATTCCAGCTAGGGTTGAAGACCACAGAATCAAGACGTGATTCAAAAAGAGGCGTTCTGCGGCTTGGTCGACCCACTACGACTTTGCTGTCGAGCACAAGCTGGCTGTCCATCCACAGTTCCATTTCGTAGTTTGGGATATTGACCAGAATGATCTTCTCACGCTCTGTCGGCCAGAGGCGTAAGCGCTCCATATTAAGCGCCAATATCTGTATCCGCGTGTTCACAGACATATTCAGCCAACGGCGCGTTTTGTTTCCTATTACACCATCACGCTTTAGTCCGTGCTGCTCTTGAAAGCGCTTAACAGCTTCAACCATTACAGCGTTATAAAAACCGATCTGCTCTATTTTCAACCGCTGCGCTTCATAAGTACTTAATACACCCTGGCGCTCTAGGTTGGTAATGAGGTTGTCGGCATTCTTCAGCTTGTCGCCATGGCGAATCAGACCTGTCTGCTGCACTTTTGGCCAGTAAGTTGATTCCTGATCCTGTAATGCCACGATGGCTTTCGCCATTTCGCGGTACTGCTGTGTGTCCGGGCGTAGATTGAACACAAAGTCGTAAAGGCTATTTCGGCTAGCCGATACCTTAAGTTTATTGACTAAGGTTAACGTCGGACGAGGCAGAGCTTCACCAATATCCGTTCCGAAGTACCAGCTCTTACCGAACTCAGGCACGGATTCAATGTAACCGACCAGCGCAAACAAGCTGTCTGTGGCGAACACATCGTAGGCTCGCCAGTCTGCACTTGCCCTCAGCTGACGCAAAAGAACTGCTCGCCACTCGAAATCCTGGCTGATCCCTGCGAGAGAAATGATGTTGATTTGGGTTTCAAGCTCGTCTTTAGCGCGGTAATCGTGCCATATCGGTGCAAAAGAGAAAAATTCGTAAATGTTAGCGAGGTCTTGTGAATAGGTGACAACCCCTGGCTCTGGCTCTGCCTGATGCACCCAAAGCACAGCTTCTTGAGAAGCTGCGTTGGGTGATTCCACTGTTTCCAAAGCGTTAGCTGCTAAAGGCATAGCAACACATACAAACAGTGTCTTGATAAGCGTACGAGCGGAAAACATGCGCTACCTCCAGTTAGAGATCATAGTATGGCAAATGGCGCAATTTTCGTTGGCGGAATTTTTCTGAATATTGGAAAACAAAGGGTTAGAAAAGCATCATCCTAAAGCATGACCCAATGATTATCCCAAACTACGCTAGAAGACTGAAAAGAAATACTTTTTTGATGATTACGTATGACTAATCGCCCACTACCCGCACTAAGAGCAAAGCGGTCCTTCACCGCAGCCGCACCGGATGCATCAACCAGTGCTCCCATCTCGATCAGTGCGCCTGAAGCTAAGTTCCAAATTCCAAAACAATTTCCACGTGGAGAGGTCGCAATGATCTGCGATTCTGTACACGCAACACTGCCAATGTATTGCTGAAAACGCGTCCACTGTTCTCTACTGGCTTTGAGATGCACAATGTCACGCCCTGGACTTTTTATTGACAATAATGGAACGATGTTCTCATCGTCTCCTTGATATTGCTGCGCAATCACCACATCACCTTTTGGGCTCAACGCCAGGTGACGAATACTCAGTTTTGGATCCTCTAAGGTGTATCTCTCTTTTACCTGTCCTGACTCGATATCCATCAGTACCAATGATGGTTGCATCGAATCCAGGTTCATTTTCTTCCTACCTTCAGTGCGTATCCCACCAACAGCGACCGCCAGTGTGGTGCCATTGAGAACCTTCATTTCATGAGGACCGATACCAAAGCCAGAAATTTCACGTATGCGGGTCAGTGAGCCATCTCGATGGGTGTGATAAACACCAATACTGCCCTCACTGGTTGCGATATCTCCCTCTACGACAAAGAGTTGGTTTCCGAGCACGTCGCCGTGCCCGTAGAAGAACTTTCCAGCTGGCGGAGAAGTCGCATTACGAACGGCGCCTGATTCCAGATTGACGCTTTCAATGAATTGTCCTGGACGCCGCGCAAACACATAGGCAAGCGACCTATTCTGGTTTATTGCTATACCGTGCCCACGTCCGGGTAATGGGGTTTGGAAGCAAACCTCTCCATTTGTATTTACTGCCGTTACCGCGAAACTCCCGTCTAATGTTTTGGCACAACCAAGAAACGCTGGCCTGGCCTTATTGGCTTCATTCTGATAAACGCGCCAACCACCCGCTAAAGCCCCTGTGGTCAGCAGACCCAATGAAGACAACAACAAGCGGCGGCGCTTTTGGCTCACACTCACGCTTTAGTCTCCATCCGTTGAATTAAACCCAACGACTAAACCCAACGTTGGCCCTACTTCGTCACTCAGTGCGGTTTGCAGGTAATCAATGTTGTTAGCAACGATCATCAATGACTGATAACCCGACTTGTCCGCCAGCAGTGGTGCCATTGACTTGCTTTCCGGCACACTTTTCACCGCTGACTTGAAATGGGATTCCAAACGGTTTGCAAGCTCGGTATGCCCTTTTTCAACCAACAGCGGTTGGAGTATGAATTCGTACCGTTGTTGTAAAGACAGCAGTCCATCTCTCAAAAACGTATTCGATTGACCAGAGCGCCAAGCCTGTGACTGATAAGGTTTAGGGAAAGCCGGCTTGCCCATCGGTAAGGATAAAGTCTTTGAAATTGCATCAAGTTGGGAGGTCACGCTGCGAAGCGTCTCTGCTTCCAGTTGCTTCCCAGTCACGTCATTCCAAGGATTAACCTGCCACGCGCTGTCTAGCGCCTTCGCTGATTGCACAGTACGACCGACTACCGACAGCGTAAGAGGACAACGCATTTCCATGGACTCCACACCCGCCCCGTCAAACAGTAGCCATTCAATCGCGCCTAGCCCCTGCACAGCAACACTTTGCTGAGCCAGTTCATCAGCAGTTGGAACCGCACTTTTCTTCAAAAGCTGGGTCAACTGGCGACCCGTGGTGTTTTTCTTGTCAGGATAAAACTGGATGTTCCAACTGATCGACATCGCTGCTTCGTTGCCAGAATTTCCTCCCACAAAAGGCTGCCAAGCCCTCATGGTTTCGATCCACTTGCTCTGGGCTTGGTTAAGTTTTTCTTCAGAAGGTGCTTCGCAGAGTCCACTAACACTCCGCTCCAACGCTCGTGCTGCGTCAAGAAATCGCTGAGTGGATTGCTTTTGCAACTCCCACATTACCAGCTCACTCTCTTTCACTGCTGCTTCACTGAAACAACCTGACAATAGTGACAGCGTCACACATAGCGTGAGTGTTTTAATTGGTGTTTGAATAAACATGGCTACCACTCCTACAACGAATTCAGGAACGCAATCAGGGCTTCGCGCTGGGTTTTATCAAAGCCCAACACATTTTGTTTGCTGCTCTCGGCTTCTCCGCCATGCCACAGAACCGCTTCCATTACGTTTCTTGCTCGCCCATCATGCAGGTATTCGGTATGTCCATTCACTTCTTCGGTATAGCCCAAACCCCACAATGGCGCGGTTCGCCATTCCTGTCCGTTTGCAATGAATTCACCATGGTTGTCTGCCAATCCTTCGCCCATGTCATGAAGCAGCAAATCCGTATAGGGATGAATGGTTTGATTACTCAGCGCTGGCCTATCAGTGCGCTCTCCCGTTTGCAGCGTTGATTGATGGCAACTTTCACAGCCGGCATCTGTGAAGAGCTTCTCCCCCAGTTGCACTTTAGGATCGTCAAGGTTTCGACGCATAGGTACTGCCAGATGCTGGGAATAGAACTCAACGAAATTAAGCACCTTTTCTGTGACTTCAGGGCTACCGCCATTTGGCAGTCGTTCACAGAGTGTTTGGGCTGTAGTGCAGTTCTCCGCTGGGAACAAAGCAGTGGTTAAGCCAAGATCGCCATTAAATGCCGCCGCATTTTGCTGCATCAAGGTGGGCTGGCCAGCTTTCCACCCAAATCGGCCAACGACGGTTTTTTCCTGCAGAACATCCCACACTTCATTTGGACGCCCTGATACGCCTTTGCTCTCTTTGACTTGCGCTTCAGCAATACCCCTCATCGTTTGCTCAGTGACAGACTCAAGCAAACCAAGACCAATCATAGGTGGCGCGATACGAACAGACTTCTCTATCTGAGGGTGCATGTCTCCGTAACTAAGATCTTCGATAGTAACGACAGGTTTTCGAAGCTCTACCGAATATCCGTCTTTGAACGTTTCATTGTGTTTCTCGAAACGCAGGGCAATCCGGCCTTCCGGCTTCTCCCCCGGAAGTGCGAAGTCCTGGAGTTGGCCTCCATAAACCGGGTCAGGAATGTTACCTGATATGATCAGTGCTTTTTTCTGGGCATCTGTCATTGCCGGAATACTAAGACGGATAAGCATAGATACGGCGTTGTCATCGCCTGGTTTAGGTAGATGACCGCGCCCATCTTTGATATGGCAGTTCTGGCAACCATTGGTGTTGAAAAGTGGGCCCAGTCCATCCCTTGCATCCGTCGAAGCAGGCGCACTTACCCAAGGGTTTCTGAAAAAGCTGTTACCGACGCTGAAGTCGATGCGCTCAATCATAGGAAGGTTGGTGGCAGGTTGTGAGAAGGCATTGACACCCTGCTTGTTGGTCGTGGTATCTCCACCGGATTTGATAGCAGAGGCGTTAGCAGAACAGGCTATAACAGCAAAAGCGAAAGGAATATATTTCATAACGACATTGAAACCAGCTAAACGACAGAAGCCTCCCTAAGGCCCAGACCTCGGGAGGCTTAATAATACATAAGAATCAAACTCAGAACTGATGATCAGCGCTATCAGGGTTCAGGTTGGAAATCCCTAACTCCGCTGCGACAGTTTCAATGCTACGGGTTTGTTGAACCAGTGCCGAAATGGCGTTGTTCACCAGTTTGTTACCATCAGCGTTGTCAGACGCAATAAGCTGATCAAAATGCACATTATCTTTCTCAGCAGATTCTACGAGTTGGTATACAGCAGTGCGGGCAGAATCGAAATCTGCTTTGATTTGTGCAGCCGCTTTATCATTATTCTTCTTCACCATATCCAGAAGTGATGGGCCAGTCAGTTCAGAACCATCAATACGCTGATAAGAGCCAGTCAGCACGTTGTAGATACCTTGCTCGTTATAGTAGTGGGAGTTGTGCGTATTATCAGAAAAACAGTCATGCTCATCCTCCGTCGAGTTCGCCTCTAACGCCACTTTCATGCGCTCGCCAGCCAACTCACCGAGCGAAAGAGATCCCATGCCAAACAGCATCTTGCGCAGACCGTTTGTGGTGTCTTCTTTCAAAAGGGTTTCGCGATAGTTGCCTGACTCGTTCGCAGACCATTGCTTTTCCATCCAAGTTAAGTCTTCGATGAGCAAATCAGAAGCGGCTTTCAGGTACTCACGTCGGCGGTCACAATTGTTGTTGGTACATTCCTCGCCGTATGCGAAATCAGTGTAAGGACGCTCACCCGCGCCAGATTGAGTGCCATTCAGATCCTGGCCCCAGAGCAAGAATTCAATAGCATGATAACCTGTAGCAACGTTCGCTTCAGACCCACCAACTTCATTCAAAGAAGCCAATAGCTCAGGAGTAATGGCGGTGACATTCAACTTCTCGCTACCCACCTGAATGCTAGTGTTAGAAACAATATTCGCTACTGCACCACCATTACCCAGTTCGTATTGGTAATCCGTTGCTACATAGTCAATCAGGCCTTCATCCAGTGGCCAAGCATTAAGCTGACCTTCCCAGTCGTCCACAATAGCGTTACCAAAACGGAATACTTCAGATTGTTGATATGGTACGCGTGCGGCAACCCAAGCCACTTTCGCAGCATCAAGGTTGGCTTGAGATGGAGATTCGATGAGGGCTTCAATCGCGGAATCCAATTTCACCGCAGATTGTTGCGCGTCACTGTAAACAGCATGAGCTAGATTTGCGTAGTGGTTAACGACTTCGTCCGGCGTTGCCGCCATTGCAGTGGTTAAAACAGAAGAAAGAACCCAAATAGAGCAGGCAATAGCCAAAGTGGAGCGCTTCATAATCATTCCTTGAATGCGTGTGGTTGTAACAAATTGTTGCGATCGACAACAATTATTACATTCACATTCGAGTAAATTCAAATGATATTGATAGTTTTTATCATTTAGATTAATTAAACATGATCGTCCGTTGAAGTTTTGGGACTTTCATTTAATTTCAAGGATGAATGAGAGGTTAGAGAGACGGTTCGTGTCACACCGCTTGAGACAGACTGAGCCTTGGGTGTAAGGTTGACCTAAAGTTAAAGTGATAAATATAAGTTAATGTCCGATAATCGCTGGGATTTTTCCTTCAACAACGGCGCACATTCTTCTGTGAATCAGTGATGAAAGTCTCCGTCTTTTACTCTTATTGCACTATCAGCAATATTCCTGTGTAAAAGGTCTTTAAATCTTGATCTTTTATACCGATAATTTCCGCGATTTTTAACATCCTGCTGTCTAAAGGAGAGGCTTCTATGGAGAAGCACGAAGAGGTTCTGGTTGCACTGCGACAAATCATCCGCGCTATCGATCTGCATTCTAGAAAACTAAACAAAGAAGCAGGTTTGACGGGGCCCCAATTGGTTCTGATGCGTGCAATCCAGGAACTGGGCGAAGTCACCATTCGTCAGCTTTCCAACCACACCAACATGAGTCAGGCTACAGCGACCACAATTCTTGATCGCCTAGCAAATCGTAACCTCATTGTGCGTGTGAGAAGTAATCTGGATAAACGTAAAGTTCATGCTCATTTAACACCTGAAGGTGTTAAAGCACTGGAGCAAGCACCAAAGCCTTTGCAGGAAAGCTTTATTTCCCGCTTCCAGTCTCTCGAAGAGTGGGAGCAGTCACTATTGATTTCTTCTGTTCAGCGCATCTCTTCAATGATGAACGCTGACAACATTGACGCGGCACCGCTATTGGAAGTGACACCTCTTACATCAGCAGAGCCTGTGCGTTCTGAGTGATGGAAAGCAGGATCGGAAAGAGCCCATCCGGGCTCTTTTTTATGTGCGCTTTTCCCTTCGTCCGAAACTCACTATCCCCGTCGTCAGAGCTGTTCCGGCAAAGATCGTTAATCCCCCCGCCAACATTCTCGGTGTGATGACTTCCCCAAGGAAAGCAAAACCCCAAACCGCCGCAAAGAGCGGAATGAGGAAAGTAACCGCAATCGTATTGGTTGGCCCTACCCTGCTAATCAGCCTAAAAAATAGGATGTAAGCAAAACCCGTAGACGCAATACCCAGGATGGCAGCAGCAATCCAAGCCGCGCTATCCGGGGGTCTCTCTGGCCAAAAGATAATACCCAGTGGCAACAGAATGACAGTTGACCCCACCTGACTTCCCGTTGCAGTCACCAATGGCGGAACACCGGTCAGGAATCGCTTTGTATAACTCGCAGAGATGCCATACATCAAAGTAGCGCCGAGTACCGCTATGACCGGCCACCCCAGACCTTGATCTCCATAGTCGAGCTTACCCCACACCAGAATCACAACACCCAATACACCAAGTAAAAGACCAAAAATTCGGTTGCGATTGAGGGATTCACCAATCCAGAGATAAGCAATAATGGCGCCCCAAATTGGCGTGCCTGCATTCACAATAGACGCAAAACTCCCGGTCACACTGACCATGGCATAGGCAAATAAAAGGAACGGAAACGCTGAACTGAAAAGCCCAACAACACAGGCATGAAACCAGTAGTCGCGAAATGCGGGTGTTTGTCCCTTTATATGCATCAACGGGACCAAAAATAAAGCGCCAAGCCCGACCCTGACGAGAATGAGCGCAAACGGGCCAAAGTCTGGCACTGCGTAGCGGATCAGAATGAAGGAGCCTCCCCATAACGCGGCAAGTAACATCAACTCCATGACATCCAGTTTCTTCATTGCCATGTTTTTCCCCTGACTCTCTTTGCCTTATTTCCCCTGAAAAAGGCGCTTTATAACCATATTGTCAATTTAACTGAGTCTCCCTCAAACACTGGCCAGATACGGTACTCTCTGCGGAATCATCACAAAGTCATATTTTTTATAAGGACTTTTTGTGAGCTAAGCAACTGTAACTGCATCAAACCACAGATCTTTTGCATTAGATACTGCTAAAGCAGCCCCACATATACGAATAGTCGTTGTTGAAATTAAGCAATAAGCATCTAGTTTTATATTCAGAGTGGGTACATTGAGAGTGGAAAAATGCCAGTGAAAAGAAGGATTCTCGTCGTCGACGATTCTGACGCTATCTTATTGATGGTGAGATCTCTTTTAGCAGACATCGGCATCAATGATGTAATCACATTTAATGACCCTCACGCTGCGCTTGAGGAACTACATTGCTCACCCACCAAATACGATATCGTCCTTACCGACCTCAATATGCCAGAAATCGATGGAATGGGCGTGATCAGAGAGCTAGGAAAAATGCATTTTGGCGGCGGTATCTGCATCATTTCTGATCTCGACGTCAGGATCATTGAACTGGCCGCCGAGGTCGCTCGACAGCAGCAGGTGTGCTTGCTGGGAAATATTGCAAAGCCCATCAACAAAGACGCGTTGCAGCTCATTCTTGGCCGAATGGACCAGTTTGAAGAGCGAAAATTCCTCAAGTTCAAGAAAATGACCAAAGAGGAGCTCATCACTTGCATCGTCCACCATCAAGTTGTGCCCTATTACCAGCCCAAACTAAACCCAGACAACAACCGTGTTGACAGTCTTGAGGTGCTTGCACGTATCCAAAAGCCCGGTGAGGCTGACGCCATTCTCCCCGGTCGATTCATTCCTACTGCCATTCAATACGATTTGATGGACCTTTTGACCATACAATTAGCTGAAAAAACCGCCCTGGATATGGAAGCGCTCTCGGAGATCTTTGGTGACAAAGTCAAAATCAGCCTCAACCTTTCTGCGCAACAGTTGGCAGATTTGGAAATACCTAATCGACTGGAAACGCTTTTCAAAGCACGTGATATCGATAAAGCCCGTGTCGTACTGGAAATAACCGAAGAGTATGCACTGAAATCTGCCGAACAGATGGAATCCTTAAACCGACTGCGGATTCGGGGTTATGGTCTGTCACTGGATGACTTTGGTACTGGCTTTACCAATCTTCAGCAGCTTCGGAGCCTGCCCTTTACTGAAGTTAAAATTGACCGCACCTTGATCAGTCAAATTCATCATGACCAATTCAGTCAGGTGATTGTGCAATCGCTCTCGGAGATCACCAATAAATTCAACGTTGATTTGGTAGCCGAAGGTATCGAGCACTTTGAAGAATTGGAATATCTTTCTACACACTATCCCGGCATCTTATTGCAAGGCTTTTTAATTTGTCGACCAAGACCGATTGAAGCATTAAAACGTTGGTACAACAGTTGGCTGAAAGGCGTTGGCGCCAGCATTAGTTCAGAAAGAGCTGGTCGCTGACGCCCGAAATGATAATGAAAAACAGCCTATGGTACGCCGTGACCTTTGCTAGCTACCCAAATGCGGTACACTACTCCCTATTCACCTCAACAGACATAGCTTGAGCTGCAGATTTCACACGTTCAAACTTGCCTTAACCAACGATTGGCAGCGGCTTGCTTGGGTGACGGATAACAAAGCCATAGAGCACCTGTACCATGGTCACACACAATTCTTCCGCAATTTCAATCAACGTGGTTCTGAGGCGAACAGGATTTCGCATTGGTAGCCACCATATATGTCGGCATGGTCAACCGTGGTGACACCGAGCTCAAGATGCTTTTTGATAAAGGTTAAACGCTCTTGAGGAGACATTCCCAGTCGCCCTGTCGCCAATAGCCTTGAACAAGTTAAGAAAGCTCTGGCCCTTGCGGTGCTATTTGTGCCCGTTTAATCGCAATCACTCGACCTACTCCTGTTATTTGAGTATCTCCTTTGCAACGTCAGCAAAGGTGGAAAGCCAACAATGTAACACTGGCCGCAAATTGAAAGCACTTTGCCGTCCAATAAATGATTCAGTTCAGAGTCCAAAAAGTGTTTTATTTCCTTAGCTTGTTCGATATATATTCGAGAAGACCTAGGGGCTAACCTTGGGTGATGATGTTTGCAGCAGTTTGTGGGGGGAGTCTGCAAGGCAGAGGCTTCGGTGTGTAGCTGGCCTACATGAGAAGCCGATAACGCAACAGAAATTCCCCACAAACGCTGCCTGCGCGTCCCGCTTCAAACTTGAAGCTAAGCTTTGTTGAGGTGTATTTGCTAAGAATGACTAGGCGGCACACACGTCGCCGCGCCTAAAACGCTTACAGCGAGAACAAAATTTAACCACCAAAGATCAACAGCCCCTAGCAGCGCGTAAGGATACGATGATGAAAACTATTGGTTTAATTGGCGGAATGAGTTGGGAGTCGACGGCGACTTACTACAGGTTACTGAACCAATACACTCGGGAAGCTTTAGGTGGTCATCACTCCGCAAAAATCCTGATGAGCAGCGTCGATTTCGCCGAAATTGAAGCTCAACAACGCGCTGATGCTTGGGATGAATCTGCAAAACAATTAGCAGGAGAAGCAATCAAGCTGGAAGCCGCTGGTGCTGACTTCATGCTGATTGGTACCAACACCATGCACAAAGTGGCTTCTGAAGTTCAAGACGCGATCGAAATTCCTCTTCTGCATATCGCAGATGCAACCGCACAGAAGCTCAAAGAGGATGGCATCAAACATGTTGGTTTGCTGGGTACACGATTTACCATGTCACAACCATTTTATAAGGAACGACTGGTGTCCCATGGTATTCAAGTGACTGTTCCGGAAGATTGGCATCAGGATATTGTTCACGAAATCATTTACCAAGAACTGGTTCAGGGTGAGGTAAACACGCATTCCCGCAAACAATACCTTTCTGTTATCGATACGCTTAAAGCACGTGGTGTTGAAGGCATTATTTTGGGATGTACTGAAATAGGTTTGTTGATCCAGCAGCAACACACTCCTATTTCCCTCTATGACACCATAGAGTTGCACGCAGAAGCAGCTATAAAACTCGCACTCTCCACCAGCAAGGAAGCAGAATGACAATTCGAGCAGTACAGGCCGAAGATCTTCCGGCCATTAACGACATCTACAATCACTATGTCCGCGAAACGTCGATTACATTTGACTACGAGCCATGGTCGATTGAAAGACGCCGGGCTTGGCTTCAGAAACTGGCTGAAAATGAGGACTACTACCATGTCCTTGTTAAAGAGGATGAGCATGGCCAAGTGATTGGTTTTGCCTACAATAGCGAGTTTCGCGAAAAGCAGGCTTACAAAGTCAGTTCAGAAATTACTATTTATCTACACCCTGAACTTCGCGCGAAAGGGCTGGGGTCAGAGTTAATGAAGGCTTTACTCGAGAAAATGGCCTTATCTCCAATATCCCGCGCTTACTCTGTCATTACATTACCAAACCCAGCCTCTATTAGATTGCATGAAAAATTCAATTTCAAAAAAGTGGGCTTACTAACTGACGTTGGATTTAAATTTAACCAATATCATTCTGTTGCTATTTTGGAGAAAGTTACTGAGCAATAGGAACTCAGCAATAAATAGAAGCAACGCATTCAAAAAAACCACAAATCTAACAAGTGAAATGGTGATATTACTTCCTCTAATATCGCCAAAACCACATATGCATAGGTGTTTTAGTATGATTTTTCATAAAACACAATGAATAACGTTGCAAACCTCACTATTTTAAATATTTATACACTTAATTCTCAGCAAGTAATTAATTTGACAAGAAAGTTTTCTACACTTCCGAACGGCGCTCATTTGCAACATAAGTTTTTTGTTTTGGAGCATGGAAGGCATGAATATTTCTACGAAGATAAAAGCGGCATTTGTCACTATTAGTGTCACAGCAGTCATCACGACGGCTGTGCTACTCACCATAACCGCAGTCAATACCTCTACACTGGCCCTTGAACATCAAGTGGAAAACCAACTACTCTCTGTCAGAGAGGTTAAGAAAGCAGAAGTTGAAGATTATTTTGTCAACATTAGCAAACAGTTAACTAACCTCGCAAACTCCACGATGACCGAAGACGCAATGGTTCAGTTTGCACAAAGTTTTAGCAGTGTAGCGACAGAAACCTTTCCCAAACCCAATCAGTCTGAAACACTCAGAGCATATTACCAAAATGAATTTGGGGCGACTTACCAACAAACCAACAACAAAACCACTAACGCGACATCCAATCTCAACAATATCGAGATGAATGGATTGCTCCTTCAAGAAGCATATATAGGCCTCAATCGACATCCTCTGGGTAACAAACACCTTTTAGATAAAGCTAACGATGGCACCGTTTATAGTGAGGTGCATGAGGTATACCACAACAATTACCGTACTTTCCTTGAAGCGTTTGGCTACTACGATATTTTCCTCGTTGATATTGCAGGCAACGTGGTTTATTCCGTATTCAAAGAATTGGATTACGGCACCAACCTAAATAGTGGGCCTTACAGAAATAGTGGGCTAGCTGAGGCCTTTTTAGGTGCAAAAAAACTATCTAAAGGTGAGTTTTCTTTTGTGGATTTTTCTCCTTATTATCCTTCTTACGATAGCCCAGCATCTTTCATCGGCTCACCCGTGGTAAAGGATGGAAAAAAAGTTGGTGTACTGATATTTCAGATGCCCATTGATACGATTAATGCGATCATGACCCATCGCGAAAAATGGCAAGAGGATGGACTTGGAGAAACTGGAGAAACGTTTCTTGTTGGCACTGATGGGTTGATTCGCTCACAGGCCAGGATGTTGGTAGAAAACAAAGCAGATTATTTACAACGTCTTCGAGAAAATGGCATAAATACATCCATCATTGATCGTATCGCAACAACCGAATCCTCCTCCGGCCAGCAACCCGTAAACTCAAACTATATCAATCTGGCTCTACAAGGGGAAAGCGGCTTCATCGCTGCTGAAAATCATCTGGGAAGTGCAGTCTTTGCCGCCTACACACCTATTGACATTCTAGGCGCTCAATGGGCTTTAGCATCAGAGATAAATATGCAGGAAGCCTTGTCAGAAGTGCTTTTGTTGAAAGGCACCCTTTATAAAACAGCGGCCATCACTGGTATTATGGTTGTAGCACTGGCAATCATTCTCGCATGGTTCATTGCCGGAAGTATCAGCAAACCTATCATAGAGCTTAGCGAGCGAATCACCAATATTGCATGTAATCATGATCTGACACTTCGCTTGAATGTCAAAGGAAAGGATGAAATCACGCAGCTCTCCTCTTCCATGAATGACATGCTAAAAGATTTTATGAGTCTCATTAAAGGCGCTGACGCAACGGTAAAATCACTGGGTGAAGTCTCTTCAAATATCAAAGGAAACATTAGTTCAATGCGACGAGAAGTGGACGATCAAGCATTAAACTCCAGTCAGGTTGCCACCGCAGCCACAGAAATGAATGCCTCTATTTCAGAAGTAGCCAGCTTTGCCAACACCGCCTCTGAATCTTCAAAGAATGTGGTGCAATCAGTACGTCATAGTGCAGATGTAGGCAAACAACTGGTTAATGAAATTTCGGCTCTTTCAGAAAAGATGAACGAAGCCACTCAATCTATGAAGCAACTCTCCGCAGAAAGTCATTCGATTGGTTCCGTACTTGATGTTATCCAGGGCATTGCTGAACAAACTAACCTACTCGCACTCAATGCTGCCATTGAAGCCGCGCGGGCCGGTGAGCAAGGTCGAGGCTTTGCAGTCGTCGCCGATGAGGTGCGTTCTCTCGCCATCCGGACACAAACATCTACGGAAGAGATAAGAGCCAAAGTTGAGTCACTTCAAGCTGAAACTGACATGGTGGTCAAAGGTATCAGCGGCGCCAACCAATTTGTCTCAAGCAGTGTAGAGAACTGTCACCGAAACAATCAAATGCTGGCAGAAATTGAAGAGATGATGGTCGACATTAATGACATGAACATCCAAATTGCGACTGCCGCAACTGAGCAATCTTCAGTCACAGAAGAGATCTCAATGAACGTGAACAATATTGCCCGTTCTTCTGAACATGTGTCTGAGAAAACAGTGAACACCGACGGCACAGCGATCAGCATCAACGAGCAGGCCAAGAAACTTACCGAGCAAATCGGTATCTTCAAGATCGCCTAGCTCAAGTCGTAGTAAAACAAAGGCCAGCATATTTGCTGGCCTTTTTCTTCCATTTGAATCTCGCTTACTCTGCTATTTCCAGCGCTTCCTGAATCAGATTGCTGGTTTTAGCCCCATCACCGAACCCCCTCAAGCCCACCACGTGTACATGCTCTTTGTCGTTAAAGATCTTACGTACAAGTTTGTAGGTAGTGCCCTGCTCTGGGCTGATGTTTTCCGGTGCAGCAATCAGAAGCTGCATATCCAGACGATGACAAAGCTCGAACAGGGTCGAGATTGACTTCGCATCCAGACGCGCTGCTTCATCAAGGAAAAGCAGACGGCATGGAATCACATCTTTGCCACGCAAACGTCGGGATTCTTCTTCCCAGCTCTGCACGACCATCAGCAAAATAGCCTGACCAGTACCGATCGCTTCGCCCGTCGACAACGCGCCGGATTCAGCCTGCAGCCAACCATCAGTGCCACGGTTAACTTCAATACCCAGTTCCAGATAGTTACGGTAGTCGAGCAATTCTTCACCCAGAACCTGAGGAGAGCGCTGACCCAAATCGATATGTGGGTTCAAACGCTGGAACAGTTTTGCCATCGCTTCAGAGAAGGTGAGACGATTGTTACCAAACAAGTCCTGATGCTGCTCTGCGTTTTCAGATAAACCAGCCAATAGCTGCGCGTGAGTGTCACGAATCGAGACATTCAAACGGACACCTTTCACCTGGCCAAAAGCGATATTAGATAAGCCTTGGTTCAACAAACGAATGCGGTTCTGTTCGCGCTGAATCGTCTTACGGATAATGTTCGCCACAGACTCTGAACTGATCGCTAGACGTTTCTCGCGCTGAGTCAGTTCTTCCGTAAGACGAGCCAGTTCCACTTCCATTTCTTCAATCGCTTCGACCGGATCATCGGTTCGAATGATGTCGTGGCGAATACGCTCACGAAGATGCTGGTAAACCGCCACATAGAACAGAACCTTGCGCTCAGGACGCGCCATGTCTTCCGACGCTCGCAGTGCATCGCGAAGCGTTTCGTTGTCTGCGACTGCCAGACGCAAAGCACCCAAGGATTTATCCGACAGTGAACGCAGTTCGTCAGCAGACATGTACGCCATTTCTCGGCGGTTCAGTTGCTTCTCTACGTTGCTGCTGCGGGCAATCTTGAGTACATCCATCCAGCCTGCTTTCGCATTGACGACGAAAGTGCGCAGTTCGGTGTATTCTTTGCAGGCTTTCTTCAGCGTTTTCACCAGAGACTTCATCTCCAGCTCAATCGAAGTTAGGCCTTTTTCCAGCTCACCCTTACGGCTGCGCGATTGTGATAGCTGTGCATTCAGCTCGTCACGACGAATACGTGCGCGCTCTTCTGCTTCCACATCGGCGCGAACACCAAGCTCCACCAACTCACGTTTGAACTCAGTCACCGTTTCTTGTTTCGCTTGGTGCGAACTCTTCAGAGACGCCAGAAGCTGATTGTATTGGTTCACCTGATCACGTACCTGTTTCACGTGTTCACGTGAACGGGTACGTGCGCGCTCTGCATCTACCAGCTTAGCTTTCAGCTGTTCATTCAGTTCGCTGCTCTTATCAAGAAGCTCAACCGCGTCGGCGTATCCAAAGTGGTGGCGACGCTCGACCAAATCAGATAGTGCGAAAAGCGTTTTCTTCAGCGATTGCAGCGCTTCGTCCGCTTGCTGGTAAGCAGCGTTCAGTGCATCAAACTGCTCTGGGTCGGCATCCAGCGTTGAAACCAGATTCTCCAACTCCGCCAGTGCTTTGCCATGCTCACGGGTGAAGTGGCGAGCTTCGTCTGCTTGAGACAGGCGGCTTTCCACTTCTTCCAGACGCCCTTCCAGCGTTTCGTCTTCAAGTGCGTTAACCACATGCTGAAGTTTGTTCAGAAGTGCAATCGCTTCTTTTGAACCGGTCAGTTGGCTACGTACCTGCTGCTCGCTCTCGCGAAGTTGAGCCAGTTGACGCTGAACACTGGCGCGTTTTTCACGCAGGTCTTTCAGTGCCGCTTCTGGATCTTCGTTAAATGCAACGTTCATGTGGTTCGACACGAACTGATTGAAACTTTGGGTCAGACGTTGAAGCTTCTGCGCATCAAACGAAGCTTTGGCATAGTTTTCTACCAACTCTTCGCGCTTCTCGCGCAAGATTTCTAAACGATGCTCACGCGCCGCGCGGCCAAATAGCGGGATTTTCGGGAAGCGAGAGTAACGAAGCTGACGGTCGTTCAGGTGAACACAAACCGCATCTTCCAACTCTTCAACATCGAATACACTGTCGTCAAAGCCGTCTGCATCACCTTCGATGATGTAGAGATCTTCGGGACAATCATCCAGATCCAGCAGCTTCTCTTTAATACCTTTCAGATCAGGCACTACAATCGCATGACGTGCTGGGCCATAAAGCGCCGAGAAATACGGAGCATCATCAATGGTGATGTCATCATAGATTTCAGAAAGCAGCGTGCCTCCCAGTGTGTCAGCCAGAGATTGCAGACGTGCATCATCGCTGCCGCCCGGTTGAGCCAGACGTTCGATTTCTGCTTCCAGCGCTTGTTTCTCAGCTTGCAGCTTATCGCGTGTCGAGATAGTTTCACGCTCATCCGCCATCACGCGCTGCATGGTATCCAGCACCGCCTGATTGTCGTAAAGCTCAGCCTCAGTCTGTTCTGCCAGTTTCTCCAAAGCTTCTTGCGCGGCAATCCAGGCTGGCGCGACTTTTTCGAACTCAACCGCTTTAGCATTGATTTCGTTTTCGCTGCGCTGCAGTTCGCGGACTTTCTCTGCTTGCTCGCCAACCGCTTCTTCTGCGGTTTCCAGACGTTCTTGCTGACGCGCCATTTCCAGCTCAACCGCTTCTTCAGAAGCCACTGTTTCGTTGAACTTACGTTGATACTGCTCAGACAGGGTTTTCGCCTGCTGGAAACTGCGCATCTGACGCTCAAGGTCACGATGCTGTGAAGTCAACTGTTCAGCATTTGCCGCAAGGTTCGCAAATTCGCGGCCTTTTACGATCACTTCGCGGGCTTTCGCGCCTGCATCAGAACGGTCGACTTCGCCAGCTATGCTACGCACCAATTGAAGGCCACGCTCGAACTGTTTAGCTGCGGCAGAAGACAGATCCAGCTTGTGCTTCAGGCTTAAAAGCTCAGAGGTTTGTGCCTCTTCCTGAGCTTTCAGTGAACCCAAATATTCGGTTGCGTTTTCTTGTGAAAGCTCTTCATTGCCTGTCAGTTCACGAGCTTTTTCCAGCGCTTTCACCGCTTGCTGATATTGCAGCGCGCGGGTTTGCTGCATATCCAGCGCTTGCTGGTAATCCGCAAGCTGGGTTTTCAGGCTATCCACTTCTTCTTCAGAAAGGTGCGCCTGCTCTTCCGCCATGGCGAGCTGTTCAGTGGCTTCTTCCACCACCATCATCTGCTCTTCGAGGCGGATTGCCAGCTCTTCCAGATCTTCTTGGTAACGCTCGACTTTCTCTTGCTGACGCACAGCGGTCTGAACCAATTGCAGATGGTCAGACGCGGCTTGATAGTCTTGCTCTAAGTGAGTCTGGCTATCAGTCAGTGCATCCAATTCATCCGTCATGCGGCCAAACGTGGATTGGAAATCATCCAACTGGCGACGAGAACCTAACAGTTCGCCGCGGCGCTGCAGTGCCAATTCAAGCTTTTTACGACGCTCGTTGGCATGACGCATGTAATCGGACGCCACATAGTTGGTTGATTCAGTGATCAGGTGCTTGAACAGGTCACGGTCACGCTGGGTCAGCTTGATGGCTTCCAGCGTCATACGGTTTTCGCGAAGTGCTACTTCCATGTCCTGGAAAGCTTTCTTCACGCCGCCGTTTTGTGGCAACAGGTAATCACGGAGGGATTTGGTAATCGCGCTCGAAATACCACCGTAAAGCGACGCTTCAATCAGGCGGTAGAACTTAGAACGATCGCTGCTATTACGCAGCTTCTTCGGCAAAGCACCGAACTCGAACATCTGCGCGTGATAGTCAGTCACGGAGTTGAACGCTTTGTAATGCGCAGTATCGTAGTCTGCCAGCGCGTCTTTCACTTCGTTCAATTGACGAACGCGAACCTGATTCGCCGACACATTTTCGATCAGAATGTCAGTTGGCTTCACGCCAGATGGCAAACCCTGAACGATGAAAGGCTTGATATCAACTTTCTTATCGCGGCCAGCTACTTGTTGCAGACGAACACCGAACAGGATGCGTTGGTTACGCGAGTTCACCACATCCAACGCGGCATAACAGGCGCCCGGCTTCAATTTACCGTGCAGGCCTTTATCGCGTGACGCGTTAGAACTGCCCGCTTCTGTGGTGTTACGGAAATGCAGCAGGCTTTGGTCTGGAATCATCGCCGTGATGAACGCCGCCATAGTGGTGGATTTACCCGCACCGTTACCGCCAGAAAGCGTCGTAACCAGATTGTCGATGTCAAAAGTACGGGCAAAGAAACCGTTCCAGTTGACCATAGTCAGCGATTGGAATTTACCGCGTTGGGTCATGCCTGAACCTCCTGCTCATCATCTTCACGCTCTTCGTCGTGTTCTTCATCTTTCAACAGGCTTGATTGAGCGTGCTCTTGGGTGTGGATGACAGCTTCGCCATCACGGATCAGACGCAGCTGTGCTTCACGGATATCATCTCCTGCACGCACATCAGCACCGAAGCGGAATGTCGCTTCGCTCACACGGAATTTGCCGTTCTCACCGATTGGCACAATCATGCCCAAGCGGCGAAGACGACGCAGCGAGGTCTTCACTTTGTCGAGCAGTTTTTCACGGTCCAGATCAGAGCCAGATGCACGCAGTGTCACCAGCTTCATCAGTTTTTTCTCATCTGCCAGTGTCAGCAGCTCGTCGAACAGTTCCTGAGTGGAGAAAATACCTTCCTGTGCCAGACGCTCTGGGCTCAGGTAAAGGAAACAAAGGACCTTACCTACCAGCATGTCGAGTTCGGACAACACTGCGCGTCCGATCAGTGAGGTTGAACGAGGACGCAGATAGAAAAAGCCTTCCGGCGCACGCACCAACTCCGCGTTATAACGCTGGTAGAAGTGCTGCAACGGGTTTTCGAATTCAATCAGGTAAGCATGATTGTCCAGATCTTCGCTGGCAATATGGCGGCCAGCACGCAGCGCACTATCCAAAGCCGGGAATAAAGGATTGGCAATCGCTTTCGCCAATTCTTCCGGCATAAATTCTTCAATATTTATCGATGACATTCGCTTGTACCTTGGCTCCATAATCGTTAATTGCCTGCCAGTCCGGCTGAATCGCACTCAAGTCAGATTGCGAGTAACCAAGGCGAACCGCTTGGTTGATCACAATCCGCGCTAAGTCGAAGTGGCGTGCTTGTGGGTGTTGAGCCAGATAGTTTTTCAGTACCACGCCCAAATCTATGCCCTCGCCCGTCGTACGGTGACGAGACAGCATGTCAGAGATTTGGTCGCTCAATTGGTCGTTAACCAGTGTCAGTTCCTCAAACTCGACCTCTGCCGGCATTTCGCCTGTCACTTCGTCATCACGAAGTACCAATGCTTCGTCACGCATATCGCGCAGACGCTCTGCGTTGGCAAAAGTCAGGAACCATGGGTTATCGAAGTATTCTGTCACCGACTGGCGAAGACGTTGGCTGAACGCGCGGTTCTTGTCCATGTCGATGGCATTACGAATAAACTTGTGAACGTGGCGGTCGTAACCGATCCACAGGTCAATCGCCTGCTGGCCCCAGTTCACAATGCGGTCCAACTTCATTTGCAGGTTATAGATCATGGCATCAACGAAATCTAAATCGTCGCGTCCATGAACCTGTTCCTGAATATTCAAAAGCTGGGTTTGCAGTTGGTCACCCGCTGATTGCAGAGTGTCCTGAAGTTCACGCAGGGTACTGGACGTTTCGTTCAGCAGTTGCTCACAGTTGGCAATCGCCGCCTGCCAGTCCTGATTTAACAGCGCAGCAATGTCTTCTTTCACTTTCTGCTGCTGTTCATCCATAGTGCGCTGGTTCAGATCGATACGATCGAAAATTTCGGCCACTGAATACTTCAGTACGCCATAAACATTCTTACGCCAGAAATCTGCATCACCATCTTCTGCGGCAGCAGTCAGGGCTTTATCAATCTCATCGGCCACCATAGACAGTTGGATAGAAAGCTTGAGAGAGCTGTATTCGCGGTGACGCGCATAGTAATCGCTGATACCCAGTGCCAGCGGTGTGAGTCGGTAAATACTCGCACCATCCGTCATTTCACTGGTGAAACGGCTTAGCAGGCGGCTGCGTACCAAGTCGTTGATGGCATTGTTCGCACGAAACGCGATGGTTTCGTTAGCTTGATCGAATTGGTCACTGACGATACGGAATGCATCAATCAGCTCCCCTTCCCCTAGCTCCTCCTCATAGCGCTCGCTGCTGAGTACAGCAACGGCAAGGAGAAATGCCAGCCGTTCCGGCGGCAGATTGAGGGAGAAGTCGTTCGTTTTCACCCAACCAACCAACTCAGGAACAGTCTGAGAGAATTCGCTCATCCGTTTTCCTTGTTGTATACGTGTAATCTTGTAATCGTTATGACTCGAGAGGCCTTTGTGCGTACACGTGAATGTAGCGACCTAACGAGATAAAAGGTTCCTGACGGCAGAGTTTTTGCTCCATCGCCACCACCTGTTCAAAGGTGAACTCGCCCGTTCTTGTGTCTTTCATATAGTCATGAAACGTGCGGACACCGCTTTTCCCCAAAATATTAAAACCAGCCTCTTCAATCCATGCGTAAACATCTTCCGGCTGAAGACCTTTTTGAGGCTGGAGTTTGAAACGTTTTCTGTGCGGCATGCCCTCTTCTATGTGGGTCAAATTGCCACAAATTAAATTCTTAAACAGCAGTCCATTTTGGTTGTAGAACATGACCGAAGCAATACCGCCCGGCTTAACTTGTGACAGTACGACATCCAGTGCTTCACGTGGTTCTGCCAGCCATTCCATCACCGCATGAAAAAGCATCAAATCGAACGGTTTATCAACATGCTGTGCGATTTCCTGCGCAGGCGCGTGCACGAAGCGATATTGCGGCAGAAGGCCAGCTTCTTCGATATCTTTTTCGGCCAGTTCGAGCATCTGTGAAGAAAGGTCACACAAGGTGACTTTGTGTCCACGATGTGCAATTTGTTGCGATAACTGCGCTAAACCGCCTCCAGCGTCCAAAATGTCTAATGGACTGGATTCACCCAAGCGTCTAAGTATTGATTCGAGATCTTGCCAAACAACAGCTTGGCGAATTTCTCCCTTGCCCGAGCCATAAATGTTTTTAACAAATTTGTGGGCAATGTCGTCGAAATTTCTATCCTCTGTCACAGTGCCTTCGTTATCATTGTCTGCTAAGGGGTTTATTTTCGCATAAGCCTGCCGTTAATAAAGGTCTGATGTACTGTCTGGCCCCTGTTTGACTATATTTCGGGCGACATTTCATGTTTGAACTAAAAAAACTTATATCAACTTTACTGATGCCCTTGCCTGCGCTACTGCTTCTTGGATTCTTCGGTCTCTTTTTGATCTGGTTTACCCAGCGCAAAGGCTTCGGTTCGTTCCTTGTTTTTGTTTCGCTGCTGTTAATGACTTTGGTTTCTTTTCAACCCTTCACTTCCTCACTTCTCATGAAGCTGGAACGTCAATATGAGCCCTTCCTACCAACAGAAGAGCCTGTCGACTATGTGATGGTATTGGGTCACGGACATGTCGTTGATGATGAGATTCCACCAACGTCAGAATTGTCACGTGTTGCACTGATGCGTCTTACTGAAGGCATCCGAATTCACTTCATGTATCCGACATCAAAATTGATCCTTTCAGGCTATGACGGTGGATATGAAGTTAGCCATGCGCGAATGCTGGCAAGAGTTGCCATGGCACTGGGTGTCAACAAGAACAATATTCTTTTGCTTGAAACGGCAAAAGATACTTGGGAAGAGGCTTTCCAAGCTGCTTCTGTTGTCGGTGACAACAATCTGGTCTTGGTAACGTCGGCAAACCATATGCCGCGTGCAATGTATGAGTTCGAGAATGCAGGCTTGAACCCGATTCCAGCACCAACCAACTTCATGGCGCAGAAAGAGATTCACCAACCATGGATCAAGTACGGCCCTCGAGCGCAGTACCTTGAGCAGTTCGAACGTTACTGGCATGAAAACCTGGGCCAGCTTTGGCAGCGCCTACGGGACAAAGTTGCTCAACAGGAAGCAGTGCTTGACGGTGACCCCGTTACCTCTCCAGAACAAAATGGAGAAGCTGTGATGGAAGAGCTTAAAGAGCTGGATCAAGCGATAAATCCAGACGCTGGCAATGTCGCCCCAGCTAACTAAACTACATTTCTTTTTCGAAACAAAAACGCCCTGACTTAAATCAGGGCGTTTTTAATTGTGCTTGTTTTTGCGGCTTACTGAAATGCAATCAGTTTACGCACCACTTCCAGATCTTCAGGGGTATCAACACCCGCTGGTGGCGCTTCAATGGCGACATCCACATGAATCTTCTCCCCATACCAAAGCACACGAAGCTGTTCCAGACATTCAATATGCTCAATGGGGCTTGGTTCCCAGTTGATGTAGGTATTGATGAAGCCCGCTCGGTAACCATAAATACCAATATGGCGTTTAAGGTTGTGGTGAATTTCCGCCGGAGCTTTGGCAAAATTATCGCGATCCCATGGAATCGTCGCACGGCTAAAATACAGCGCGTAACCGTCTTTATCGGTGACGACTTTCACCGCATTTGGATTGAACACTTCGTCCGCATGGTCGATGTTCACTGCCAGTGTCGACATTGGCGCTTCGCTGCGCGCTAGGTTCTCTGCCACCTGACGAATTACGCTTGGTGGGATCAGCGGCTCATCTCCCTGAACATTCACGATGATTTCATCAGTAGCCAAGTTGTATTTCTCAACCACTTCCGCCAAGCGCTCAGTGCCTGACTGATGATCTTCGCGTGTCATGCATACTTCACCGCCAAAGGCATTTGCTGCATCAACAATGCGTTGATCGTCCGTCGCAATGATGACTGTATCCGCGCCTGACTTCATCGCCTGTTCATAAACCCATTGGATCATCGGCTTGCCACCAATATCAACCAGTGGCTTTGCAGGTAGGCGGCTCGACGCATAGCGCGCCGGGATCACCACGGTGAATTTCATTGTTTAACCTCGTCAGAAGACATTTCGCGCGCTTCTGTTGTCAGCATGACTGGAATACCTTCGCGGATTGGATAAGCCAAGCGGTCGAATTTACATACCAACTCGTTCTTTTCTTTGTTGTAGTTGAGCTTTCCCTTACAAGCAGGACAAGCAACGATTTCAAGCAGTCGGTGATCCATATCCATCCTTCACTTTCATGATTTTGTTCAAAATGTTGGCCGTATCTGTGTCGCTGAATGCAGCATCAACAGGCAGATACCACCAATTTTCAATGTCTGGGTCCTGGTTGATAAAGGCGCGGCATTTCACTGCGTCTTTTTCCGTCATCAGCAAATTCTGGCCTTTCTTCGCCAATGCGTCCAATTGGGCATATTCGAATGCTTTGTGGTCAGCAAAAGGCTCGCAGTGCACAGGCTTAACACCAAGAGAGGCCAAGGTGTTAAAAAAGCGCTGTGGGTTCCCGATTCCTGCCAAGGCAATAGGGGCGTCAAGAGAATCAGCAGAAGCACGTTCGCCCGTTTTCAGGTTGATGAACTCAGCAGGTTTCAACGACATCGCGATTTCATCCGCTTCTGCTTCAGCGCCGTTGCAGACAACGAAATCCACACTGCCCAAGCGATCGGTCTGCTCACGTAGCGGGCCAAATGGCATGTATTGTTGATTGCCGAAACGACGCTCACCATCAACAATGACAAATTCAATATCACGCGCCAGTTTATAGTGTTGAAGACCATCATCAGTGATGACGATATCTACGCCTAATGGCAACAGGGCCTTTACGGCATCACTGCGAACAGGAGAAATAGCGACAGGCACTTTGGTGCGCTGGTAAATTAAAACAGGCTCATCTCCTGCCTTGTCGGTGTTGGTAATGTCGTCAACGACAAACGGATAACTTTCAGCCTTACCACCATAGCCTCGAGAAACCACGCCAGGGTTGAAACCTTTGGCTTTCAATTGCTCCACCAGCCAAATGACCACAGGGGTTTTACCATTGCCGCCCACCGTAATGTTACCAACCACAATGACAGGTACGGGCGCTCGATAGGCATCATTAGTGCCGGCTAAAAATTCAGCACGACGTTTTTTCGCGATCGCGCCAAACAACTTACTCAGCGGCCACAAAAGTGGCGCACCAATCCAACCTAGCGGGTGGTTTTCAAACCAGATTTTTTCGACCAAACCCGCCAAGCGTTATTCTCCAAACTGGATACGATGAAGCTGTGCGTATGCACCATCTTTGGCTAGCAAGTCGGCGTGAGTGCCACGCTCAACAATCTCACCTTCATCGACAACCAGAATTTGATCAGCGTTTTCAATGGTCGACAGTCGGTGCGCAATCACCAGCACAGTGCGGTCTTTTTGTAGCTCATCCAACGCTGCCTGAATAGCACGCTCTGACTCTGTATCCAACGCAGAAGTTGCCTCATCGAGAATCAGCACTGGCGCATTACGCAGCAAAGCGCGGGCAATAGCGATACGTTGGCGCTGACCACCAGAAAGGCTCACACCGTTCTCACCAATGATTGTGTCGAAACCACTATCCATATCGCGGATAAAGTCGGAGGCATAAGCCAAATCTGCTGCTCGCTCAATCTCTTCGCGGGTGTATTCGTTCTCAGCCGCGTAAGCAATGTTGTTGGCGATGGTATCGTTAAACAGGTGAACATTCTGAGAAACGATGGCAACGTGATCACGCAGATTACTTAGGGTGTAATCTTCGATTTTTACGCCATCAATGGTGATATCACCGCTGTCGATGTCATAGAAACGGGTCAACAGGTTAGCAATGGTACTCTTACCAGAACCAGAGCGGCCCACCAGTGCCAACGTCTGCCCTGCAGGCAAATCGAAGGTAACGCGGTCAAGCGCTGGCGCATCTTTGGTTGGGTAAGTGAAGACAACATCGTTGACCTTAACATCACCTTTTACGCGCTCAGCAACGTGTTGGCCGTTGTCTTTCTCTGTTTCCAGTTCCATCAGCTCGAACAAGCTATTACACGCAGCCATACCGCGCTGGAATTGTGAGGTCACGTTAGTTAATGCTTTCAGAGGACGCATCAAGCCGAACATGGCAGCAAATACGACAGCAAAAGTACCAGCGCTCAACTCACTGCGGATAGCATCTGTGTTTGCCAAAACAAGCACAGCGACCAGAGCAAAAGACGCAATTAACTGAATCACTGGGTTAGCGATCGCCTGAGCAGATACCAGTTTCATGGTTTGCTGACGCATGCGGTTAGATACGTCTTCAAAACGCGCCTTTTCAACTTCCTGACCACCGAAGCTCAATACCACTTTGTGGCCTTTCAGCATTTGCTCTGCAGATGAGGTAACCGAACCCATGGCTTCCTGCATGTTGGAAGAGATTTTACGAAAACGCTTGGAAACGATACGAATCGCAATAGCAACAATTGGCGCGATCACCAAAAGAATCGCAGAGAGCTGCCAGCTGTTATAGAACATCAGAATCATCAGACCAATGATTGACGCACCTTCACGGACTAGGCTGACCAAAGCACCACTGGTCGCGTTGGCAACCTGTTCTGAGTCGTAGGTAATACGGGAAAGAAGCGCACCGGAAGATTCTTTATCAAAAAAACTGACTGGCATCTTCATGAAATGGTTAAACATGCGGCGACGCATCGTCATCACGACTTTACCTGATACCCAGGAGATACAGTACGCAGAAACGAAACTCGACACACCTCGAATCAACATTAAGCCAACGAGATAAAGCGGCATCCATTTCAGGAAATCGCTTTCGACAGCGTCGTAAGTAAAACCTTCATCAAGCAGAGGCTTAAGCATAGAAACCATAAGGGTGTCACCAGCAGCATTAACAATCAGCGCGATAATGGCTACCACCAAGCCCGCTTTGTAGTTAGCGATGTATGGCCACAGCTGCTTAAAGGTTTCCCAGGTCGTTTTGTCTTGGTAGTTTGATGACATGATATTGGCTTATATTCTTGCAAGTAGCGGGCATTCTACTCTTTTATTGGGGGTGGTCCAAACATCTTCCTGTACCAAAAAGGCTCGATATCAAGACGTTGGCTACTAACCCGCCAACCCTTGTCTGAGAAATGTACACTCACTTGGCCGTGTTGCCCGGTTTCATACCAGGAAATGTTGCGCTCACGGTATCTATCGACAACATCTGGGTTCGGCAAGTTCCACGGAGTATATCGACCCGTGGATGCGATCGCCGCGTTGGGATTGACTGCATCGATAAATCCTGACGATGAAGATGTCTTGCTACCATGATGAGGAACCAGCAGTACATTTGCACTGACATCAGCGTTCCGCTCTACCAGCCAGTTCTCCTGCTCTTTGGGTAAGTCTCCCGTCAGCAAAACTGAATAGTTTTCGTCTGAGATACGTACAACGCAAGAGTCTTCGTTTTCTGCCTCTTCAGATACTTCTTTGGGATATAGCACCTCGAAGTTCAGCGATTGCCATTGCCAGTCTGCTCCGCGGACACAAGGAATATATCCACCTCCAGTTTCAGGCGCTCTCACCCAATCTGGAGAAAGGTTTTCGATGACCCAATCTTCCCCGCCGGAATGGTCATTGTCTCCGTGACTTAAAATTAACCCGGTTAGTTTGCTGTTTCTGGAAGAAATAATGGGCTCAATCACGGATTGCGCGATACTGGCTGAAGGCCATGCAGCGCCGGTGTCATAGAGGATTGTTTTGCCATCCTTCTCGACCAGCACAGCTAAGCCATGTCCCACATCAAGAACATCGACCTGCCACCCATCCGTTGTGTGCATTGAGCCACGCCAGCCCATCAACGTCAGTATCAGTGCAAGAGAAAGAACTTTTATTCCAGACAACTTCGAAATAGCCATGAGATAAAAAGTCGCCACAACAACAAGCACAAACATAATGGATGTGTGTTGAATATCCAGCCACCCTATATCAACATGGTTTAACATCTGACGAATAGGCCAAAGTGAATAGTCAGCGAGACGCCATAACCACGCAGCGCTAAATACTGAACTTGCAAGAAGCGAGAGCAATATGATTGGTACCGTCAGCAGACTCACGATAGGCACAGCAATCAGATTGCAGAGTAAAGAAAGGAAACTAACTCCTCCAAACCATGCCCATGTAAGCGGTAACATGCCGACAATGAGATAACACTGCATGCGAAATAGCTGGATGACGTAATTCAACGGACCTTTCGACTCTCCTCGTCCAGTCGTAAACGTCATGATGCAAAGCACCATCACAGCACCAAAGGAAAGCCAGAAACTGACTGAGAATACCGACAGCGGATCAATAAGTAGTACGATGCCCAGCACTAACAAAAAGGTATTGAACGGACTGACGCTAAAACCCGATTGTCGAATCGCCATGAAAACGACCAAAGCAATGAGCGCTCTTTGAGCCGTTAAAGAAAAGCCTGCCAACCAAGCATAGGTGATAGCACACCCCAAACCTGCCAATACCGAAAGCCAAAGATATCTATCTGATCGATTGAATAGCGGTAGGCAAGCTTTGGTTACCCTGTAACCAAATAAGAATGCTAAACCGATATGAAGCCCTGAAATCGCAAGCAGGCGTGCCAGCCCCGAATTCCTTAACGTCATCCAATCTTGGCTGGTTAGCAGTGCCCTTTCACCAAACGCCAGTGCAACGAGAAACGCACTGTTTTCAAAAGGGAGGATTTGAGGGAGTGTCCGGTCAAATAACTGCTGCCTGGCTGATATTCCTTCGTCAATGAGGTTAGCAGAAAGTACGCTGCCTTTGGCATGAATGTGTTTTGAGAGAAAATAGGTTTCTGCGTCAAACCCTGCTTCGTTTACCCTGCCATAAGGTTCACGGATTCGGACCTTCAGCTCCCAGTGTTGCCCTTGTTTTACGGGAGATTCACTGCGCCAATAAAGACGGGCACGGAATTTCTCAAAGGCGCTCAATTTCCGTCCATTCACCGTGTCGACATCAAAGATTACACTTGTTTGCTGCTTTTCCCCTGTAAAAAGGCTGCCAACTTTGCCCGCTATGGTAGTATTCTGAACCACTGTCAAAGCGGTACTGGTTTTAAACAAATGCAGTGACGCAGCACTGGACGCCACCAGACAGCCAATGGTGAGACCAATTACAAACAGGGGAACGCGTTTGCATTGGACAAGGATGACAGCGAGAAACCCGAGTATTAGCGAGGGTTCCGGGAGCGCTGGCCACCATCTAAGCGAGACTATAGCCACCACGATACCGAGCATGATTTTCATATCGGTACCCGTTCCGTGTGAAATGAAGATCTATGCCAAGAAAAATAATTAAAAAATTTCTCCCTAGACACGACGTTATTCGCAAGCAAAAGGCGTTGGCGGTCTTTGGCAACCTGCTTTATGACCCTAACCTCTGGTGCCTGAATCGTCGCTCTGCGTCTGGCGCATTTGCTGTCGGCCTGTTTATGGCATTCGTGCCGCTTCCGAGCCAGATGATCATGGCTGCCGGTCTTGCGATTATGTTTGGCGTTAACCTGCCCCTTTCTGTTGCATTGGTTTGGATCACCAATCCCATAACCATGCCTTTGATATTCTGGGGCGCTTACAAAGTCGGAACATGGTTGATGGGCACGCCCGACTACCACTTCCACTTTGAACTGACTTGGGATTTCCTGTTCAATCAAATGAGCCAGATTGGACCTCCTTTCCTTTTGGGTTCCTTCGTTTGTGGCGTGGTATTTGGTCTTATCGGGTATTTTGGTGTCAGAGGGATTTGGCGATATTCCGTGGTCAGAAGCTGGCAACAACGCCGCCTACGCCTACCCAAGATCAAAGCGCTAAAGAAGAAAAAAACCAAAACTGACAGCTAGACAACGAAAACAGATACATAAAAAAATACCCCGCATTAGCGGGGTATTTTTTTATTCCGATTCAGGCTGCGAGCCGATATGCGACCTTTTCACCTTAAGATGTAATCGCGCAACTTATCACCGTTACCTTGCGCTCAATACAGCGGCGGGTTGCAACTTGCAAGCTCGCTGCGCAGGATACCATGTCGCCAGTAGACTCAATACAATCGCGGTGACAGATACCAGTAAGACATCCCCCATTTGTAGTTGAGTTGGCAGGAAATCGACAAAGTAGATATCACCTGAGAGGAAGTCCTGACCTGTCAGTGTTTCAATCCCACCAACAATTGTTGTCAGGTTCAGTGCAATCAAACATCCCGCAGCCGAGCCCACCAGGCTTCCGATCAAACCGGAAAGAAAACCGTGCCAGATAAAGATGGATCGGATCAGGCCATCTTTTGCGCCCATAGTACGCAGCACAGCAACATCTGCAGCACGGTCTTTCACTGCCATCATCAAAGTAGACACAATGTTGAAACAGGCAACGCCGATGACTAACACCATCACCAGATACATAATCGCGCGCACCATTTGGATATCGCGGTAAAGGAAACCGTATTCCTGCGTCCAGTTTTTAAGGTACACATACTCTTTAAGCGTGTACCCCACTTCACGAACGATCTTGCGTGCTTCAAGTGGGTCTTTGACTCTTAGCGCAACACCGGAAACCGCATCACCCATATCAAGGTATTGCTGTGCATCCTGAATCGGCACAAGTGCCAAGCCATGGTCGACTTGACCACCCAAGCTCAGCACACCAGAAACCTGCATTCGAATACGTTGGGGAGCACGCAGCTTCAACTCTGGATCTGGGGAAGGCACCAATGCCGTCACCCAATCTCCGACTTCAACACCCAAACCATCTGCAATGCCTTTACCCAGCACCACAGCATGATTTCCAGGAGTGAGTGTCGACCAGGCGTTATCAAGCACGTAGCCACCAATATTGCTGACACGCACTTCCTGTTCGGGGTCGATACCGCGGATTTGCACCGGCTTTAAGTTGGCTCCCTTTTCCAACAAGGCCGTGAACGTCACATAAGGTGCACCAGCAGAAACCCATGGATTGGCCTCAGCGGTTTCTTTCATTTCCTGCCACGCTTTTATTGGCGCCTCAACGCCTTCAAGTTGGGCATGGGGAATCACAGCCAGTACGCGGTTATTCAATTCGCGTTCGAAGCCGTTCATTGCTGAAAGGCCAACAATGATCACCATTACACCCACTGAAATACCGATCATGGAAGAAACAGAGATGAACGACACCAGCTTATTGCGTCGTTTGGCTTTGCTGAATCTGCGCCCTATAAACAGCGCTAATGAGTCCATCATAACGCCACGGCCTCAGCGTTCGACTCTACAAACTGACCATCCAGCATCGAAAGCTGACGATCCAGTTTCTGCGCAAGCTCTCGATCGTGAGTTACCACCAAAAACGCGGTATTGAATTCCTTATTTAACTCACGCATTAGATCATAAATATCCAACGCAGTTTTGTGGTCAAGGTTGCCGGTTGGCTCATCTGCCAACACCAGCGCAGGGCGATTCACTACAGCACGGGCAATCGCGACACGCTGTCGCTCACCGCCCGAAAGCTCTGACGGTCTATGCTCACCGCGATGACCCATACCAACTGCTTCCAGCATTTCCATCGCGCGACGCTTCGCCTCAACAGGCTTCTCGCCGCCGATCATCAGCGGCATAGCCACGTTTTCTACAGCAGTAAAATCCGCGAGAAGGTGGTGGAACTGATAAATAAAACCAATGCTTTGATTTCGCAGTGTCGCCTGCTCTGAGGCTCGCATTTTCATCAGGTCTTTGTCTTCAAAAAACACATCACCTTCGGTCAGCGTATCCAGCGCTCCGAGAATATGAAGTAACGTACTTTTACCCGACCCCGACGCACCAACAATGGCTACCAGTTCGCCTTTTTCAATCGAGAACGACACGCCTTTTAATACGTGAGTTTCCAACTCCCCTTCCTGATAGGTTTTGGTGACGTTGGAACAGGTTAACAATGCATTACTCATAGCGAAGCGCCTCGGCTGGACGAACAGAAGCCGCCTTTAACGACGGGAACAGGGTTGCAATAAGACTCAGTGCAATAGCACCAATCACGACAGAAAGCACTTGCTCAGGTTTCAAAACCACAGGCAGCGACAATCCGCCCCCCAGCAAGCTCAGGTTGAATATCGCCATCACTTCGTTGATGTTCAGCGCCAGCACAGAACCGGCAATACCGCCCAATATCGCACCTATCACACCGCTGCTAGCCCCTTGAACGACGAATAGCGCCACGATGCCGTTGTGATTCATACCTTGTGTTTTGAGAATGGCGACTTCAGATTGCTTCTCCATCACCACCATGATCAACGCGGAAATGATGTTAAACGCCGCGACCAGGATGATCAGGCTCAGCATCAATCCCATCATGTTCTTTTCCATTTTTACGGCTTGGAACAACTCACCACGCAGCGCACGCCAATCGGACCATTCATAGCCCATGCTCTCTGCGACTTTTTCCAGTGTCGGTACGTTGAAAGGCTCTTCAACGAAAAGCCTTAGATCCGATGGCTGGGAACGGGGAAGACGCATGAGACGAGCGACATCGTTGAGATTACCGAACATCAGTTGATTATCGACATCGGTCGCCGTGTCGTAGAGCCCTGTTACTGTGAAATTACGTTGAGAAGGAATGCGTCCGACAGGGGTAAACTGGCTGGCACTGGTGATCATCACGCGGACTTTATCCCCCACAGAAACATCCAAATCGCGCGCCGTTTTGCGCCCCAAAACCAGATTGTAGCTACCTGGCGTCAGTGAATCGAAGTCACCACGAACCATAAATTCACGAATTGGCTCACGCGCGCCGACATCCACGCCAAGTAACTTACCAGCCGAAATGGACTTAGGGCTCTGAACCACGGAGTCAGTGCTGACAATCGGCGCTGTTCCCGTCACGCCTTCAAGACTAGCTAAGGTGTTAACGTCCGGCGCGTGTTGGGCATCGCCCGCCACAATGGCTTGTGGAATCACACCAAGAATGCGGTGTTTTAATTGGCCTTCAAAGCCGTTCATCACAGAAAGCACGGTCACCAGCGCCATCACACCAATGGTGATACCCGCAGTTGACATATAAGAGACAAAGCGGCCGAATTTATCGCCGGATCGCCCCCTCAGATAGCGCAGCCCTATAAACACCGGTAGAGGGTGAAACATAAAATGAGATCTCAAAACGTTGTTTCGCAGTAATGAGGTCTGTTGACCTTAGAGAGAACCACAAAAACAAATAACAATCTTTGGCAAGAAGAATACCTTTTAGGTCAGCTAATTGCCACGAAACCACGTGTGGAACACGGTAATCAGATGCTTTTTCAAGCTAAACGTTCAGTAATTTAAACTACCTAGCGTTTCAGTCTTGTCTAAGTGCTGTGAAAATAAACACTTCTACAGCAGGCCGATTGGGTAAATTCAGCCACTGCGGGTATAATCAATAGCACTACAGGGTTTTAGGATTACAGATGAGCCAGGACGAATACTTTTCCGTACATGCGCACCTCAAGATCAATGTTGAGGTTCTTGGGGACGACGAGCATGTGCCTTCTGAAGCAGAATTTGGCCGAGAAATCCCTGTCGCTTTTCGCATTGCTAGCGAATGTGGAGACCTCGACAGTGGCGTAGAGAAAGAAATCCAGGCCCTACACCACGATGACAGCCAAGCGCTGACTAAATTTCTGCTTGCGCAGAATCAAAAAATCAACCTGCTGCTCGGCTTCATGCTATCGCAACAGGACAACCCTAAACTCCGTTATCAAACCGAAACCTTCGGTGCGAGCAGCCTTACTTTCATTGCACGAAAAGCTTTCGAGAAAGGTCAGCATGTGCGATTGAAGCTCTTTCTTGAGAACCCACCTTCTGCTATTTACTGCTACGGTAGCGTCTACGGCTGCAAAGAAAAAAACGGTAAGTTTGCTGTTGGCGTGAAATATATTCGCCTTCAAGAAGAAGACAAAGACGTGTTAATACGCGCCGCACTTCATCAACAGCAGAAACTGCTCCGTCAACGCGCATTGGAAAGAAACAGCTAAGCCCCAGAATTCATGACTAACAACGCATTATTTGATTTGCCTGCTCCTGAAAAAGCAGGAGACACCCGCGTCATCGCTAATCTGATCGGCGCCTCTCTTCCCCTGACGGTTGCGACTCTTGCCGAACAGCAGAACCGCTTTATTTTGATGGTGGTGCCGGATAACCAAACCGCCCTCAAGCTACAACCTGAGATCAAACAGTTTACTGGTCGCGAGTGTCACGTTTTTCCTGATTGGGAAACCCTGCCCTACGATAATTTCTCGCCGCATCAGGATATTATCTCCGACCGCATCGCGCGCCTGTATCAATTACCGCAACAAACCAACGGTGTCTTGCTGATCCCTGTCAGTACACTAATGCAGCGTGTCATGCCGCATTCGTTCTTGGTTCAGCATGCGTTGATGGTGAAAAAAGGCGATTTGCTGTCGCTGGAAAAACTGCGTTATCAGCTGGAACTTTCAGGCTACCGTCACGTTGATCAAGTCATCGAACACGGTGAGTACGCCAGCCGTGGTTCGATTCTTGACTTGTTCCCGATGGGTTCAAACCAGCCTTACCGTATTGACTTCTTTGACGATGAAGTGGATACCATCCGCGAGTTTGACCCAGAGAATCAGCGTTCAACACAAGAGTTGGACAGCATCAACCTGCTACCTGCCCATGAATTCCCAACTAATGATGAAGCAGTTGAGCAATTTCGCGGGCGCTGGCGTGAACGTTTTGAAGCTCGCCGTGAGCCAGAATCAATCTACCAGCAAGTCAGTAAAAAAACCTGGCCGGCAGGCATCGAATACTGGCAGCCACTGTTCTTTGATGAAACAGAAACTCTGTTTGATTATCTGCCAAAGAATACCTTGGTACTGACTAAAGGTGATGTGGAATCAGCTGCCAAACAATTTTTGAGCGATGCGGATTACCGCTATGACCAGCGACGCGTTGATCCTCTTCGTCCGTTGCTGCCACCCAAAGACATCTGGCAAAACGTTGATGAACTGTTTGGTGCGTTTAAGAACTACCCACGCATTAAGGTTCAAATCAACTCGACGGAAGACAAAGCGGGCAGAACCAACGCTCCCATTACTCCACTTCCAGAACTGACGGTTAATCAGCAGCTCAAAGAACCACTGGGCGCGCTAAGACAATTCACTGAAGAGTTTTCCGGCAAAATCATTTTCTCGGTGGAGACAGAAGGCCGCCGAGAAGCCATGCTGGACTTGCTGGCACGCATCAAAATTCGCCCAATGGTTTGTGGGTCTCTCAATGAGGCTTTCGACACACCCACCAATTTCGCCATGGTTGTCGGCCCAGCTGAAATCGGCTTCCAAAGCGAAAGCCCTTCATTTGCGCTGATTTGTGAAAGCAACTTGCTCGGCGAACGCGTTGTCCAGCAGCGCCGCCGGGACAATAAAAAAGCCACGACTAACTCTGACACCATCATCCGCAATCTGGCTGAGCTCCAGATAGGACAACCTGTTGTTCACCTTGAACATGGTGTTGGCCGCTACCTCGGTCTGCAAACCTTGGAAGCCGGTGGTATTACTACTGAATACGTCACGCTCGAATACCAGCAAGGCTCCAAGCTTTATGTGCCCGTCGCTTCTCTGCACTTGATCAGTCGCTACAGTGGTGGCGCAGAAGAAACCGCGCCGCTGCACAAGCTTGGTGGTGAAGCTTGGGAGAAAGCCCGCAAGCGCGCGGCAGAAAAAGTCCGTGATGTGGCCGCTGAACTGCTCGATGTTTACGCCAAGCGCGCCACCAAACCGGGCTTTGCGTTCAAACATGACAGAGAGGCTTACCTCGACTTCTGCGCAGGCTTCCCGTTTGAAGAAACCGCCGATCAGAAAAACGCCATTAATGCGGTGCTATCTGACATGTGTCAGCCAATTGCAATGGACCGTCTTGTTTGTGGTGACGTGGGCTTTGGTAAAACTGAGGTGGCCATGCGTGCCACTTTCCTCGCGGTGAATAACAGCAAGCAGGTGGCAGTGTTGGTGCCGACTACCCTGCTCGCCCAACAACATTTTGAAAACTTCCGTGACCGTTTTGCTAACCTGCCAGTGCGCGTTGAAGTACTTTCCCGCTTTAAGTCCGCGAAAGAGCAAAAGCAAATACTGGCAGACAGTGCAGAAGGTAAAGTCGATATCCTTATCGGCACCCACAAGTTGCTGCAAAACGACGTGAAGTTTAACGATCTGGGTTTGTTGATTGTTGATGAAGAACACCGGTTCGGCGTGCGCCAGAAAGAGAAAGTGAAAGCAATGCGTGCGGATGTCGACATCCTAACGCTGACCGCGACGCCAATTCCGCGAACCCTGAATATGGCCATGAGCGGTATGCGCGACCTTTCAATTATTGCTACACCCCCTTCTCGCCGACTGGCGATAAAAACCTTTGTTCGTGAGCGCGAAAAGTCACTAATCCGAGAAGCATTGCTTCGTGAGATCATGCGTGGTGGTCAGGTTTACTTCCTGCACAATGACATTGATTCGATTGAGAAAACTGCTGATGAGTTGGCAGAGCTGGTGCCAGAAGCACGTATTACCGTGGCACACGGTCAGATGCGTGAACGTGAACTGGAACGCATCATGTCTGATTTCTATCATCAGCGTTTTAACGTTTTGGTGTGTACCACCATCATTGAAACCGGTATCGACGTTCCGACGGCTAACACCATCATCATGGATCGCGCTGATCACCTTGGTCTTGCGCAGCTTCATCAGCTTCGTGGCCGTGTTGGTCGTTCGCATCATCAGGCCTACGCCTACTTGCTAACCCCTCATCCAAAACGCATGACCAAAGATGCGGTCAAACGTCTGGAAGCCATTGCCTCACTCGAAGATTTGGGCGCAGGCTTTACGTTAGCTACCCACGATTTAGAAATTCGTGGTGCGGGTGAACTTCTGGGTGATGAACAAAGCGGTCAGATTCAGTCGATTGGTTTCACCTTGTATATGGAAATGCTGGAGCAAGCTGTTGAAGCGTTAAAAGAAGGCAAAGAGCCATCACTTGACGATCTTCTTAATCAACAGACAGATGTTGAGCTTCGACTTCCGGCATTATTACCCGACGGCTACATCCCGGATGTCAATACGCGCTTGTCACTGTACAAACGTATTGCGGGAACCAAATCTTCCGATGATATCGAAGAGTTGCGCGTTGAGTTGATTGACCGCTTCGGCTTACTGCCTGATGCAGCCAATAATTTGCTCAAAGTACAGCAGCTCAAACTGGATGCAGCGAAACTGGGTGTACGTAAGATTGACGCACACGACAGAGGCGGTGTGATCGAGTTTACTCAAAACGCCCAAATTGATCCCGGCTTCCTGGTGGGTCTGTTACAATCCCACCCGAGCCGTTTTCGCTTCGAGGGACCGACCAAACTCAAAATCGTAGAATCGCTCACTGATCGTCGTGAGCGGGTTGAGTTCATCGAAACATTATTAAACCAATTTGCCGAGAATTTATTGGTTGCCTAGAACAAGGCGACTGGCTTTAAAAACGGAGTAATGCCTTGAAAAAGCTGATTATCCTGCTGCTGTGTGTCATTAGCTGGCCTTCCTTCGCTGAACGTTGGTTCGACGTTGAAGTGATTGTATTCAAGCGTAACCAGAACCCTGACACTGTTCAGGAAAACTGGCCAGATGCGCAGCCGGACATCAATCTGAGTGGTGCTGTTTCTGTCTTCGACAAACAAACACTGGCGGCACGTGGTTTGCAAGTGCTTCCTAAAAACCAATGGCAGTTGAATGCGGAATACAATCGGTTGGCTAACCATGCGGGCTTTAAACCACTAGCGCATGTCGCATGGCGTCAAAACGATGGTGGTCGTGGCGCTATGCCTAAACTGCGCTTCACCGCAGGTCGTAACTTCGGTGATAGCTTCTATATTGATGGCACATCAAAAGACGCACCTCTGGTGACCAGTGAATCCGCTCCTGATGGATATCAGCCAACAGACAAAGCCAGTGGCCCAATGTATGAGCTGGATGGCTTTATTCGTGTGTACGTTCAGCACTACCTTTTCATTGAAACCGACCTAGCTCTTCGTGAACCAGGCGAGCGTAAGGTGCTGAAGGAAGTTCAGGCTGTGCCATTACCTCTTGATAACCAAGTGGCAACCGAAGTGGAAGGCATCACTGCTGAAGGCTCAGATGTGGCTCCGGTAGTTGAAGGTAGTGCACTGACCGGGCTTCAAAAGCTTGAGCGTACTTACTCAGTGGAAAAACACCTCAACTCTTATGCTTTCGAGCAAAAGCGCCGTATGAGAAGCGGTGAAATCCATTATCTGGATCATCCACTGATGGGTCTGATTATTCAAGTCACCCGCGTCGAATAAGCGCCTTTTTGAATCAGAACTTTTCTACAACGCCCTCATTTGAGGGCGTTGTTTTTTCTGTATTTTTAACTAAAACTATAATGATACAAACCAACCGAGCAGACCATGCAAGCAAACCTTGAATTTCAGACTGACCGCCTCATATTACGGGCACTCAATCAAGTCGATGTCGCGCCGCTCAAAAAAGCCATCGCAGAATCGTCAGACACCATCAGCCCATGGCTGGATTGGTGCCATGAAGGATTCGATGATATGGATGCAGAAGCCTGGGTGAATCGTAGTCGTCAGGGCTGGTTAACAGGGGCGAGTTTTGAATTGGCCACATTTGAAATCGAAACAGGAGAACTTGTCGGTTGCGTTTACCTTTCCAGTATTGATAGCGTCGCAAATATGGCGAACCTTGGGTACTGGATTGCAACAAAATTTCAAGGAAGAGGCTATGCATTAGAAGCAGTGGAAGCAGCAGCTAATCTTGCCTTCGGCCATCTACTATTAACCCGTTTAGAATTAGTGATGGATCCTGCTAATGAAGCCAGTATCCGCATTGCTGAGAAATTACGTGCCACCTTTGAATGCCGTGCACGTAACCGCTACATGTATGATGGTGAAGCTCGAGAAGGTCTTGTGTATAGTCTGGTCCCGGACGATATTCTATAGAGTTGATGAAGATATAATCTTGTTTCATTCAAAATCATGCATTATCTCGAAATTAAGACCCTGTCATCGAACTGTCACCAAACCTAAAAATCACTGTAACAGCCGCTCCTATAATCGGACTTATTAACAATTAACTGACTAGAAATAATGTTTTCCAGAAATCTACACTGGATCGTGTTCGTTGTTGGTACAGTTGCGGCTTTATGCAGCGGTTTCGCTGTTTATCAAATCGACGAAAAGCGTCAACAGAGTGCCTTTAACACACTGATTGAGCAACGTCTAAATGGCTTGGAAAAAGCCCTTTACTCTTTCCATGAGTTGCAGCTCTCCGCTCAGCTCTACCTCCAGACCGACAAAAACCTGAGCAAAAGAAAATTTCAGCAATTTCTGGCAAGCCGTACGAGAGAAAGTTCGGGCATTCACTCCGTCTTTTGGCTGCCAAAAGTATTCAGGGATTACATTGATGACTTCGAGAATAGAGTCGCCGGTAGTGAGGACGACTCTTACCACAACTATCAAACCTATCCTCAACCTGATTTTAGATGTGCATGGGCGCTAAGTGATTATGCTTTTCCTGTCCTTTATGTCTCTCCAGAGAATCAGGTAGAGAACTATATTGGTTGGCGTGCTGAGTCCCAGTGTGAGTTTGCACATGCCATGGAGCGAGCATTTTTCCAACGTAGTCCAGAAGCGAGCTTTTTCGAAAAAGACGATCATCACGGCGTGCGGTTGTTCTCAGCAGTCATTCTCGAAGAGGAGCTCAAAGGTTACTTGGTCACTTCTATTTATTTCGATAGCTTCTTTTCTGCTATCTGGCCAGATTACAGCTCACTGGATAACCTTCAAATATCGGTCAGGCCTGAGTTCAGCAACAAAAATGATGATAGCGCCTTCCTATTTCAGACCGTGCCACAAAACAACAATAGCAATGCTAGAATATTCACAGCGGAGCATTTGGTGAAAATCCCAGGAAGTGAAGAAGGCGTTTGGTTCACATTTACTTCAGGAGAGGATCATCTAGCTAGTAATCGCTACAGCCTGGTAATGACCGTGCTCGGCTTCTTGCTTACCATAGCCACTAGCTTTTGTATTTGGTCCTATTCCAGTCGACTCGCACTCGCTAATCAGTTGGTTTCACAACAAACAAAGAAGCTCCGGTTTCAAGCCTATCATGACAGTCTGACGTCATTAAACAATCGGCTGTCGTTGGAAAAACGTTTGGAGAGAGAACAATCAAAACTGCAGAACGCTCAAAGCTTTGGTTTCTCCATCCTGTTTATCGATTTGGATCGCTTTAAAAACGTTAATGACTCACTCGGGCATTTAATTGGGGACAAACTTCTTCAAGCCGTGGCTGATCGCCTTTTTATGGCGACCCAAACTCCAAATAAAGCGTTTCGTTTTGGAGGTGATGAGTTTGTCGTTTGTCTTCCAGATGTGATCACACAAGATGGTGCTTATCGAAGCGCGAGCGTTTACCTTGATGCCATCAACCAACCATACCTCATAGATGGCCACGATATTCAGATTGGCGCCAGTATCGGTATTTCAACCATCAGAGATCACGGCTTTACGCTTTTGGATATTATCCAACAAGCAGATATCGCTATGTATCATGCAAAAGAAAGCGGTGCTTCGATTACCTTTTTTCACAGCGATATGCTGGAAAAGGCCCAACAGCGTTTTAATATAGAGCAAGACCTAGGTTATGCGCTTGAATTAAACCAACTGTCACTGGTATTCCAACCTATCTGTAAGGGGGACAGAGTCCACCATTTCGAGGCCCTACTGCGTTGGCATCACCCTGAACTGGGTTCTATCTCTCCGATGACTTTCATTCCCATTGCAGAAGACACTAATCAGATTCATGCAATCGGCCGTTGGGTTCTGGCCCGTGTTTGTCAGCTACTAGGGTATTGGCAAAGAGAATCTGGTGGCTTTGACTATCCGGGGATCACCGTCAATGTCTCAGCCAAACAACTGGTTTCCCCTGCATTTATCAGTTTTGTGGAATCACTTGTCGAGCAAAACAAAATTGCCCCCTACAAATTGGGACTAGAAATCACTGAATCAACCTTGATGGAAGATGAACAGGCCAGCTCACAGGCACTACAAGCATTAAGAAAGGCGGGAGTTAGACTTTATCTGGACGACTTTGGTACAGGGTATTCATCCCTTTCACTATTAGGAGAATACGTTTTTGACGTATTGAAAATAGACCGTCACTTCATCACCAACGTAATCGACTCTGATAGAAGCTCTACCAAGCTTTGCGCAGCAATGATCCAATTAGCGCAAACCCTGGATATGGATGTAGTGGCAGAAGGCGTGGAAACGGAAGAGCAGTTGACGTGGTTATTAGAACAAGGAGATGTTTCTATACAGGGCTACCTCATCTCACGCCCACTGCCTGTTGAAGAGTTGGTTAACTGGCACCCAGCCTGCGCGATACCAAATCCTATTGAAGCGCTTAACACGACGCCAAAAATCTTTGCACCGTTCTTGTTAAAACCCCATTTAGGCCAGGCATAAAAAAGCTGCCATTTGGCAGCTTTTCTTTGCCCAGAGCCTACAGTTAGTGCAGTTTCAGGGACGGGCGAAGTACACGGTTGATGCGGCTAACCACCATCATCAAGCCGGTTTTAATCACACCATGCAGCGCGATCTGGTGCATTCGGTACAAAGAGATGTAAACCACACGCGCCAGTCGGCCTTCTACCATCATCGAACCACGGGTCAAGTTACCCATGAGGCTACCTACGGTTGAAAAGCGGCTTAAGGAAACCAGTGAACCATGGTCTTTGTAAGTGTATGGTTTTAGTTCACGGTCTGTCACTTTCGCTACGATATTTGAGAAACAACGGCTTGCCATCTGGTGTGCTGACTGAGCACGAGGTGGGACCATATTACCGTCTGGTTGCTCACAAGCTGCACAATCACCGATAACAAAGATGTCTTCGTCACGGGTGGTTTGCAGCGTTGATTTCACCACCAATTGGTTGATTCGGTTAGTTTCAAGGCCTGCAATGTCTTTAAGGAAATCTGGCGCTTTGATACCGGCTGCCCATACCATGATTTGCGCTGGGATCTTGTCGCCGTCTTTGGTTACCAAACCATCTTCATCCGCTTTGACAACCATGGTCGCCGTCCGAACGTTCACACCCAGCTTGATCAATTCTTGCTGCGCCGCACCAGAAATACGTGGCGGTAATGCAGGAAGAATACGCTCACCAGCCTCAACCAGAGTAACGTTCAGCTTAGAGCTATCGAGGTCCTGAAAACCGTAGTTGTGCAGTTCTTTGATGGCATTGTGCAGTTCCGCCGAAAGCTCGACACCTGTCGCACCGCCACCAACAATCGCAATATCAACTTTACCTTTACCAGATTTCGCATGCAGTTTCAGGAACTCATTGTTCATTTCGTTACGGAAACGGCGTGCCTGTTCTGGGCTATCCAGGAAGATACAGTTGTCGCGAACACCTGCTGTGTTGAAGTCGTTGGAAGTGGAACCGATTGCCATCACCAAAACGTCATAGCTTAGCTCACGCTCAGGCATCAGCAGTTCACCGTCTTCTTCGTCGTGCAACGCTGCCAATTTAATGGTTTTGTTTTCACGATCGATGCCAGACAGGCTACCGAGTTGAAAATCGAAATAGTGGTTTTTTGCGTGAGCGCGGTAGCTGATTGCATCAACGCCTTCGTCAAGAGAGCCTGTTGCCACTTCGTGCAGAAGCGGTTTCCAGAGATGACTCGCTTTACGATCTACAAGAGTGACTTTGGCGCGTCCTTTACGTCCAAGTGTGCGTCCTAGTTTGGTTGCCAATTCGAGGCCACCAGCACCGCCACCGACTACAATAATTTTGGTCACGATTACTTCCTCACCATGATTTAAATACGAAAAAATTGGGCTACATCCCGCGATGACAAAATCGCGTTATGAAAGAAAATATGTTTAAACAACCTTCGTATTCGGTCGATTATAAATATCGCTTGGAGAGGTAAAGAGCTTTTGTTTTCAACGTTATAAACGCGCATTTTTGTTTATGTTTTGTTGCACGCTGCCACCCGCATTTTCATGACATGATGCTCATTTTTTTGTTGAAACCATTATACAGGTCACTTGATCTCAATCAATTTTTAAATCCTTAAATCCACACTAAAAGCAGCGAAAATAAGCGAGACTGATGATAATTACGTCACTACACAACATTGCAAATACAAAAAGAGCACCAACCTTAACAAATGATGCTCTTTAAACCATATATACCCAAATAACCTGAAGATGCCGGATTCAGCGAGTTTGACTGGCGTTGTGATCACGGCGTTTCTTTGTAGGTATAGTCACCTCCATCAACAAGGGACAACAAAGAGCACGGCGTCAGTCAACTCGCCCAAAGGGAGGCCCTCAATGCGAGCATCTTTAGATTGTTTGGGTATAAGCGAAATGTTAAGCGTTTTTAAACGCTTTCATTGCCTGCAGATGGTGAGAGATGCTTTTAAACTTATGTGTCTGCGTTTCATCCCAAACAATGTCGTAGTAAGGGCTCAATGCTTCTTCTGAACGCGAGTTGTCCAAAAGCTCATCTTCTTTTGATAACACCACCATGCAGCGACCGGCATTCTTGGTGCGGAAATTCTCAATACACTTAGTTGCAATGTCGGCATACTCTTCGGGTCGGTCGATACGTCCTTCCATATTTTCCTGCGGGAAGAGGTTCGGATTGAAGATCACCTGCTTGATGCCACTGAGAAAGCCAATACGCTCAGACCAGAAGCCGCCAAGCCCGACACCACAAATCATTGGCGATTTATCGTCTGACATTTCCATTTGTTTGCTCACTTCTTTGAGAAGGTGCTGCATGTCGTGCTTGGGGTGAAGTGTGCTGTAGTTGATGAAGCGAACGTCTGGGTCAATAAATTGCAGTTGCATGACCTTTTCGTGGTTTCCCGGGCTGTTTGAATCAAAGCCGTGAAGATAAATGATCACTAAAAGTCCCTCTCACTCGTCGCTGGTTCACCCAGCTTTTAATCTTTTCCCAAGTTAACCGCTTTAAATGGCATTGAACCGAAAAACCAGCGGGTTCAAAAAGCTTGGTCCAGAAATACTACCACTCAATCACGCACATTATTAAGGGTTAAGACAGAAACACGGGTACGGCTCAAGGTTTTGAGACGAATTGGCGATTACCAGGCCACACTAGTTCAAAACGGCAGCGATGTCTTCGCTGTAAGAGGCAAGCTTGTTGCGCATTGCGGTTCGTTGCTTCTGTGACAGATGGCGATCTAGACGCTGCAAAAGCTCATAACGTCGGGCTAAATACAACGCCATGTCGTTTTTGTGCTGCTCACTTTGGAACGCAATCAGATGGGAGAAATAGGCATTGATTCGCTCGCCAAGATTGGGGTCTTGCCGGTTCATCAATATCCCTTCAAGTTCTGTCATTAATTCATCACGAATCGAATAAAACACAGGGCGCATTTCGATTTGGTATCCTGCCATTTCCAGAAACTGTTTCTTCTGTTTGGCATTGACCGAATCTACCCAAAACTCTGCCCGTTCGACTAACCGTTTCTGACGGCGCACCTGCTGCTCGTCTGCACTGCCTTCGTTGGCCTTCTCGACCGCTTCTTCGATGTTTTTGTTAACGGTGTCGAGCCAATTCTGGGCCTGCTCGTCACTCATCGATGAAATCAAATTCACAAGAGTTGGGGTCAGTCCTTCCAGTGAAGCCTTGATACGGGTATTAACAAGGTGGTGATAGTCACCAATGCGCGTGTAAGACAGCGGCTTCGCCATATCTGCTTCAAGTTGGTCGAGCAAAGCCTGAATTTTTGGCAATTCGTTCTGGCGATGCCATTCGTGGAATGCTTCAAGATCGTTATCCAGCTGTTTTTGCTGAGCAGATGTTGTGTCAACGTAGTCAGAGAGGTAGTAGTCAATCCAGAAAGGAAGCGTGTTGTAAGCAAACTGGTTGGTGCAGGCAGAAACCAGGAATACAGCAGCCAGCGACAAAAAGAAGTGTCTGACAGAAGATTTGCTGAATTTCATTTCCTTCGCTCTCCTTTTATACGTCCTACCTTCATTTAACTCACGATGTGAGCTTCAAGCTGTCTCAGGAAAAATGCACTTCTTTCCTGATAGATGCCTTCACCATAAAGCTCATAACCCAATGCAAACCACAACACACTCAGGTAAGCCGCCACTGGCTGCCATTTTCTGCACGCATCAAGCCAATCGGCGACAGAGTCTATACGTCTAATTTGACAGTATCGATTCACCAAGGTTTCAAGATCCAATCCATTTGCGAGAGAGGTCATCACTAAGTCCATCGCCGGATCGCCCAACGCTGCATATTCCCAATCGATGACTTTAACTTCACCGTCATTTTGGCGGATAAAGTTGTAGTAACCCAAGTCATAGTGGCAAGTAGTAAGCGGCAAGCCTGAGGTAAATCGATGCGTCTGAAAGTGCTCATGAACCGCATTCAATGAATCGTTCAACGAGCTTGCGGAAAGGTTACTGTAGTACACCAACCCTTTATCGAAAGGGTCAAACGTGTTCGAAAGAGGTGGTAATTCGTGGACCTTAACTTGAAGTGTCGCGGCGATGTCCAACGAAGCCTCCGTCATGGTCTCACCTTCAATCCAAGGGTTCAGTAACCCCTCCGGATAACGTTTTACTGGCTGGACAGTCAAGCCTGCTGTTGACGCTAAGGTTAAGGCTTCAAATTCATTATCACGGCTTAAGCCAAATGCCTTTGTAGATGCGGCCTCTGGTCGCCAAACATATTGGCCCCCTTCATTCGCAGTCAGTTTCATACAGCGGTTACTTAATCCGCCCTCAAGAAATTCTGCCTGCTCAATAATAAAATCAGGCCACAGTCTTTCAATGACTGCGGCCTTTTCTTTTTCATCAGCTGAAAGCAATGATTACCATCCAATCAGAGACTTAGACTGCTTCTTGCGGATTTCAGTTTCATCAGCCCACTCGATAAGGCCGGTTTCCAGATCCATCAGACGCATGGTCATTTTGTAGTAAACGTCTTTGTCGCTGCCGTCTTGCTTGTTGATGCTAGACAGGTTGCCATACAGCATGTATTGCGCACCGACCATTTTACCAAACTGAATGGCAGTACCTGGGTTTACCAGCGCATCATTGTTTTGGAAATCCAGTTGCTCACGAACCGCTTCAACGCGGGTCATGTCAACAAAGCGGAATTTGCCAGAGTTAATCAGACGGGTGCTGATGGTGTCAGTGATTGATTCAGTATCAATATGCTCAGCGGTTTTGTTCTTGATTGACTCTACAAACACGATTGGGCGGTTGCTGCGGGTAATGGCAGTAACGGAACCGGAAGACAGCATGCTATCTGTCATTTCTACTGCGATTTTTTGCAGATCCGTCGAGCCGAAATCAATCGTCGTCGTTTCCACTTCCTGAGCATCACCGTAGCTTACCTGCTTGGCACAACCACCCAAGATGAGCGCTGCAGCACCCACGAGCACAATTAAGCTTTTTTTCATTGGCTTACCTATTTCGTTATAGTCATTGAATATTTCTGAGCGAGACGCGGAAGTTCTTCGCATTTGGGTTCAGTGCCACACCTTGAAGTGTCACGGATTCCCCACCGTAAACGATAAACTGACGCCACGGCGACTTGCCGCTGTCTACTTCAAGACCTTGAGCGTCATACCAGTTAAAGCGGTACTGCAGGTCTTGGGACTCGTCACTCTTATTGGTCACCATCACCTGAGCCAGCAGTCGTTCATTCACGACACTGGTTTTTGCGTTGCCAAATTCGAGGTTTTTCGCCAACACCGAATTTCCCAACACCACATTCTGATTACTGCTATCTATGCTGATGCCAGCTGTGTTGTTCGCACAACCTGCCAGCAACATACTTGCTGATAACAGAACTGCTGCATATTTCATCATATGCCTCCTAATATCCCCTGCCAATGAACCACTTGACCGCCCTGCCTGGAAAGCCAAACTAACGTGGTTTTTCCTGATTCTATGTTTACGTTAATGGATTGTCCGTCAGCGTTCACAGTATGCTGACCTTTGGAATAAAACCCGCTATAGACGCCTGCACTTTCAGGCAGCGTCTGCCAGCTTCTGGTATCCGGTTGCTCACTCAACACATTAAAGATGTTGACGACGAGATTGCCAATGCCACTTTCATCATTTTCTGACAAAGACTTACGCATCTCATTTTTTGCCACAACGCGCAGGATTTGCCTTACTGCCATTGCTGGCATCGCTTCACTCAATGCGTTTTGCGCCATACCGTTAACATTCGCCAGTTGCTCTGGCTTTACCGACTGACCATCCACCGTTATAGCTCTTTGAGGTGTAGCGCTATGAGAACGATAGTACGGGAGGCTGACCGTATGCGCTTCGAGGTTACCACTGCTGTCAGACAGCCACAGCGGCAATCGCCAGAAGTCTCGGGCATTCACTACGCCTTGTTCATTTAGTACGACCAACTGACCTTTTGTTCTGTCCGGGCGTTGATACTTACCGTATTTTTCCTCAAGCAATTTCAGTTCATCGCGTCGCCCCTGACGAAAAGCCACCCGTTTCGCAGCCTCTGCAATAAATTGATTGTCAGGCTCTAAGGCCAGCGCACGATTGTAATCAATAAATGCACCATTGAGATTACCCTCCGCTTCGTAGAGAAGCGCGGAGAAGTAAAACAGATAGCCGTTTTGCACTGAGCCTAATAGATTACCTGCTGGTGGGTACTTTGAAAGAACCGCACCAACATTATCGTCAATGCTATTTTGCGACGCTGTTTTTGAAGCATTGCGAAGCTCATCCTCACGCAACTTCTTCGCACGCTTCTGAACCTGATTAGCGCGTCTTGCCTCGACCAAAGCGCCTTGCAGATCATTTTCCTGCAAGTAATTCAGCATCAGGTACAAGTGAAGAAAACCCAATTCATAGTCCGGTGGCATGTAGGTAATCATATTGTCATTGGTCACCAAAGCGCCTAACTGATCAACACCTTTAGAGAGCTGGATAATGGCTTTGTCTTGTTGTTCAGTTGCTGCAAAATCTGCTTGTTCCAGCGCGGCTTTGCTTTGTTCAAGGTTACCGGAAAGCAGAGACAGACGCCCTTTTTCCATGCCATCAAGAATTTCACCGTCTGGCGAATCCGGTAACTGTTCCAGTGCTTGTTGATATTCGCCTTGCGTAACCAAAGCATGTGGTTGTTGCAATGCAGCAGAATAATGGCTGAACAGCGCCTGTGCAGAAAGATTGGCGCAACCAACCAGACTAAGTCCAAGGCTGAATGCCACCAATTTCTTTGTGAACGAAAAATTGGCTCTGCGCCTGTCAGCGAGAGCTAAAGAAAGCTTTATAATCATTAACCAATCAGCATTGGTCCCAGAGGACGACCACCCACCAAATGCATGTGAATATGGTAAACCTCTTGGCCACCGTGGTTGTTGCAGTTCATGATCAAACGATAGCCGTCTTCTGCAATACCTTCATCCGCCGCCAGCTTCCGCGCCACGGTGAACATGCGGCCCAAAGCCGCTTCATCTTCACCTTCGATGTCGTTAACCGTCGGGATCAGCTTGTTGGGAATGATAAGAATATGACTTGGAGCACGAGGGTTGATGTCTCGGAATGCGGTCACAAGATCGTCTTGGTAAACCACGTCTGCCGGGATTTCATTACGAATGATTTTACTGAATATGGTTTCTTCAGCCACGGGTTACTCCAAATGAATCAGTTATAGAGCTGTAAGTATGCTAGAGACAAAGGAATTGGGCAATAATGAACAGTGTTTTTTATCACACTTCGTGTGTCATACACCAAATCTTCGCTTTCCGTAACAATTTCAGTCCAACCCAGAAACAGCTTTCGGCTCTGCTTATCAACCCTCAACTGTTTATTAACCACTCTCTCAACAAATTTGCGTCTCACTTCAAAGGTTCGAAAGTAATGACCTTTTTAAGTTTAAAGTTTTTGAAATACTGGCGGATGACTAGAAAAGCGATGTGTTAGAACAAACGAATCTGCTGGCCAAAATCGACCAGTATGAGACGTGATAGAAGAATAACCATTGGCGTCATCATTAAGCGGGTTCCTTTTCTTTTGCTTTGAACTCGTGTATCGGGAGGCATCGGCTAATCACCGGTGGGAGGAATATAAATGGCTAAAAAACGACAAAGCTCTGTGATTCGTCGGATGTATGCCGGCTTTGCGGTACTCGCATTCAGTCTGGTTGCAACCAATACACTCAATTTGAAAAGTTCTCAGGACATCCACGAACAACTAGAGGTCGTCACCTCAGAAGCTCTCCCCTTAGTTTCCTTGTCCAACGAAGCCAGTGTCAGCCTCCTCGCTGCAGACAAAATTTTCAAAGATTACCTGACCAGCAGCAATGGTGCGCAAAGCGAACAGGTACTCGAAAATTTTGATGTCGCTAGACAACGCTTTGATACTGCTCTGAATAATCTTTACCAAGCTTCCTCCGGTCAAGAGGGGCTGGAAAGCCAATTGGAATCGCTGCGAGAAATTGAAAATCGCTATTTTGCTGAAGCTTCTGTTGCCATTGGAAACTTCCAGCGCCAACAAGCAGCCAAAGAAGAAGGCGTGACCGCTGCCCGCCAATTCCAGCGTATGAACACTGCGCTTGCACTTGGTATGCAGGACTTCGTGGCCAACAATGGTTCCACCACGCTGAAAATCATTTCAAAGACCTACTTCAAGAAGCTTCAAGAAACGGAAACCCATACTTCCGACGCGCTGGCCAGCAACACACTCGCTGATGTTGAAAAAGCCATGAACGGCAACCGCCGCAGCGTAAAGCAGCTCAACTACTCTTTCCGTTCACTGACTTCTCAACTTCCAGAGCTAAAAGAGAAATTCCAAAAAGACATTGATGCCTTTACCCGCGATGTGAGCCGCGAAGGCGGTGTGCTTGATCAGCACTATGCGTACCTGGTTGCGACCAACGAGCTTTATACGAACATCGGCAATCTTGCCGTTGAAGTCGACAATGCAATGGGCATCCTCGACCAATTCCGTGGTCAAGCGGAAAGCGTGATGTCAGCATCTATCTTACAGGCTAACGACACCTTTAAAAACGGCGTTCGTCAGACGATCTTCATTGGCGCGCTGATTCTGGCAATCACTGTCTTCATTGGCTGGCACATTGCGCGAAGCGTTCGCAAGCCACTGAGCAGCACACTGAACGTCCTGGAAGCTATCACTGAAGGCGACATGACCCAACGCATTGAAGTGAAAGAACACAATGAATTTGGCCAGCTAGCAGACCACATCAATACCCTGGCTTCGAATCTTCAAGGCATTCTGCGACAGCTTCGCGATGCAGCAGAAGAGCAAGCTGAGGTTGCAGCCGCGAACCAGTCCACCACGCAAACCGCGAAAGCTCAGCTCAATGAGCAGCGGCAGCAAACCACAGCTGTCGCAGCAGCGATGACGCAAATGGAGCACTCGGTGCAAGACGTTGCAAACAGTGCCCGCCACACCATGGACAAAGTGATGGAAGTGAGCGATGCAGCAACGAAAGGCCGTGAAATCATGACCCGTAACATAAGCACGACGCATCAGCTTTCAAGCCGCTTGGATGATTCTGTGGCTGTGGTTTCTTCACTTCAGGAGATGACCGCGAGTATTGAAACCATTCTCGACGTTATCAGCAATATTGCCGATCAAACCAACCTTCTGGCATTGAACGCGGCTATCGAAGCGGCCCGTGCTGGTGAACAAGGGCGAGGCTTTGCGGTCGTGGCAGATGAAGTTCGCGTTCTGGCGAAACGTACATCCGACTCAACATCTGAAATTGAAGAGATGATTAGCAAGCTACAGACCCAATCAAGCCAAGCGGTCCTGGTGATGCAGGAATGTGTAGAAGAAATGACCAGCAGCGTTGCACAGGCTTCTGACGCCAACTCCGCGATGGAGGAAATAGAAGCCATCATCATGATGATCAGCGACATGAGCAGCCAGATAGCACAAGCCGCTTCTGAACAAAGCACCACCTCTGCTGATATCGCGCGAAACGTTGAGCACATCAGCTTTATCGCTGACAGCAGTTATACCGCCATGCAGGACGTGGCTGGTGCGAGTGAACGACTCGATGAACAAGCCGTCAATCAGAACGAACTGGTTCATCGATTCACGGTATAACTGGACTTTCTGAGTAGAAAAAGCGGGCTATGGCCCGCTTTTTTATTGGCTTCTCTACTTCAAAAACTCATCAGTTTTTGAGTGATCGCCGCCGCGCTGATCTCTTCACGATGGCGGTTATTCATATCGGATCATAGTGCTGTGAAATCATCCCAACCCTATTTTTCATCAGTACGTAGTGGCTCCATTTCGATACAAGCAAAAGGAAAGATGAATGACAGAAAAAATTAAGATTGTAAGGCTTGTCTGAGGCAGCTTGGAGACGTTGAATTTCTTCGATAACGCTTTCAGCATCAAGCATACCGCAAGGAATGGAACCCAATCCGCCTGCTTCATCTACCACTATCGCCAGCTTGCTGTTTTGAACACCTGCCTTGGGTGCCTGAATCAAGGGTAAATCCACATCAACCCATCTGGCGAAATCCAATTTTTCCATATTCTGACCCCAGATTTTTATACATTTCTTGATATGCACCATCAGCGTTTGCCTTACTCCTATTTTGAAGGTTAACAAGTGAGCAAAGCCTTGTTTTATATAACCTTACGAGCCCAAATATACGTTTATATGCATATTTTTATCCATTTACGCGCCGTCTATTCAAATGTGATCCATGTACATGTTCGTAACATTACGGGTTGTCATATTTCTTTCGTATGGCTTAATTCAAAAAGAAAGCGCTTTCTTTTCGTTTTTCGGTGCTGTCACCCAAGGCGACTTGAAGAGCCAATCTAACAAAAAATAAAAGATAGACAGTGAATAACCGCACTCAAAGAGAGTGCGACTATCCGAAAGGGAGTTTGGAGAGTGTCAAGCAGAATCAACCGAGCTGCTCCTCAAGGTGAGGAGTGGCTGAGCTATCTCAAGCAAAAAACACGTGATTTGGTGGATGCAAAAATCCACGGGATCTCTTTCAGCCCCTATGTCGATGGACAGGGACCTGGTTCAATCATCACTGAAGCACAAATCCACGAAAGGCTTCAGATCATCGCCCCACACGTTAACTGGGTTCGTACCTTCTCTTGTACTGACGGTAATGAGCTCATTCCAAAAATCGCCAAAGAGTATGGGCTCAAAACCATGGTTGGCGTATGGATTGACGGAAACCATGAAAAGAACGAGGAAGAACTACAAAACGCTATCGCCGTTGCACGCGAAGGGCATGTGGATGTTCTTGGTGTGGGTAACGAAGTGCTACTTCGTGAAGACCTACATGAAGATGAACTCATCAGCTACATCGAACGCGCCAAGGCAGAACTGCCGGACGTTCAGGTAGGCTACGTTGATGCTTACTACTTGTTTGAGAATCACCCTCGCGTCGCAGATGCCTGTGAGGTGATCCTGACAAACTGTTACCCCTTCTGGGAAGGCTGTCCGGTAGATTTTGCCGTGCCTTACATGAAGGAAATGTACCGCCGTGCAGTGAATGCCGGTAAAGGTAAACCAGTGATTGTTTCAGAAACTGGCTGGCCAAATGAAGGTGTTCCTGAGCGCGCCTCAATACCTTCAGAAGAAAACGCCCTGAAGTACTTTATTGATACTTATGCATGGGCAGAAGAAGAGAACATTGATGTGTTCTATTTCTCGTCTTTCGATGAAGCCTGGAAGGTGGAAAAGGAAGGTGCGGTAGGTGCGTATTGGGGTCTTTGGGATAAAGACGGCAACTTCAAGTACTCAACCTAACAGAACACATTACAAGGCGCCCGCGGACTATCTGCGGGCATAAGAAAACTAAGGTAAAAAGCGCTATGGAATACAGAAACGCCATTTGTTACTCAGGCTATCGTGAAGGTCAAAACCCTCGTGAGGGAATTTACCCAACGTACCAAGAGATCAAAGAAGACCTTCTTATCCTCTCCCACAACTGGTCTGCACTGCGTCTATACGACTGCGGTACTCACGCAAGACTGGTTTTGGATGTTATTCGCGACGAAGGACTTGATTTCAAAGTAATGCTAGGCGCCGATGTTGCGGCTGAAATGAACAACCCCAATTGCCCTTGGGGAGCACAGTTCAGTGAAGAAACGCTGGAGAAAAACCGTCAGCACAACAAGGAAGAAATCGATCGCCTCATCGAGCTTGCAAACGCATATCCAGAAGTTGTTGGCTATGTATCAGTCGGCAATGAAGCAAGTGTTGAATGGACCGATCATCTTATCTCTGTTGAGAAACTGGTCGAGCACGTACAGAAAGTGAAAAACAGCATCAGTCAGCCTGTCACTTTCTGTGAAAACTACGTGCCTTGGACATACAAACTGGATGCACTGGTTGAAGTGATTGACTTCATTTCCCTGCACACTTACCCGGTTTGGGAGTATAAAACGATCGACGACGCGTTGGAGTACACCAAACAGAACTACTACGCTGTTGCTGACCGCTATCCAAACAAACCTGTAGTCATCACCGAAGCAGGTTGGGCGACCGCCTCTAACGGCCGTGGTATTGAAGCATGGAATGCTTCTGAGGAGCTTCAGGCAGCTTACTATGACCAACTGCTGCAATGGACGCGCGATGAGAAGATCCTGACCTTCGTCTTCGAAGCGTTTGACGAGCCATGGAAAGGTGACAACCACCCTGAAGAACCAGAAAAACACTGGGGTCTGTTCAAGGTGGACCGCACACCAAAACTGGTGATGCAGTCTCTGTACGGTTGACTACAACGAAGGGCGGATTAACCGCCCTTTTCTTTTCCTGCCCATATCTGGCTTTCTCACAAATAGGCAAACATCATCGAGATAACCTCATAGGCACAAATCGAATACCATTGAAGTCCGATTCTTCACCTGTCGCCTCAAAACCTTGTGAAGCATAAAACGCCGAAGCATTGACCGATGACCGAAGCGATATTTCCTTCGAACTCGTTGTTATTAATACATGCTCTAACAGGCGTTTCCCTAACCCTGTGCCTTGTTCAGATTTAGCCACAAAAAGATGGGTCAGATAATTCCCTTCACGCAGCGCTGCAAACCCGACTGCTTCATCCTTGTTCAACGCGATGACTGTGTAGAAGCGAGAGTCATCAAAAGTGGTTGCAAGATCAGGCAGGATCCGGGATTTGAACTCAGCCTGTCCCTGTTCATTAAACAAAGGCATAACGTCTGCTTCTGATACCGATCTCACTAATTTCTGAGCCGCTTCCAAGTCCCTTAACACCACTTTGCGGATTTCCATCTTCTCTCCCTACTGTTGCCCTTAAAACTTCGCTTTGATCTTCTGGACAAATTTATCAACCTGCTCCCTACCCGCCTTTTCGGCGTTATAAAGAGAAAGGAAAGTCACCTTACAATCTTTCGCGCACGCACCTAGAATGGCCGTTTTCAATACGCGCTTCACCGGCTTGTGCATCACCAGATTATCCACCCACCATGGGGAACCAAGCGTGGTCACCACTTTCACTTCTTTGAGGTTGCCCAATTTCGGCTTAATGGCCCCTAGTTCCGCGTCATGATCGTAGGCATAGCCAGGCGCCCATACACGGTCAATCCAGCCTTTCAGCATGGCGGGAAAGCTAAACCACCAGGTAGGAAAGACAAGCACTAAAGATTCCGCCTCCACCAGCAATTCAAGCTCTTTGTTAAGCTGACTTCGGTCATAGTCTTGGGCGTAGTAACTTTGCCTTTCTTCTGCACTTAACACTGGGTCGAAGTTAGCGCCATATAAATCCAGCAAGGTGATGCTGTAGCCTTTCGACTCAAGGTGTTTAATCGTTTACTGACAGAGGTAACTGCACAAGCTTTCCTTAAGAGGGTGCGAAAGTACCACCAAACACTTCATGACATTCTCCCTAGCTACATTACTGCTCGTTCTATCAAGACTTGGCGAACAAAAACGCGCCACACGATGCCATAAAGCCGCCGGACATCTTGTTCAGAATTTGCTTTTCACGCTTACTTTTCAGCATTTTGCCTGCTTTAGCTGCGGAATAGGCATACATCCCCAACACACCACCCACACCTACGGTAGAAATCAGAAGAATGACACCCACATGCAGCCCACTGATTTGAGTGACGTCCACAAACGCGGGGAAGAAGCCCATGTAAAACAAGATTGCTTTGGGGTTAGAGAGACCGACCACAACTCCTGTCAGCAAGCTCGAAAATCTTGACGATTGCGAAGGGACAGATTCTCCGTCCTCAGGGACTTCTGCCGTCCAACTGACGTAGGCGAGCCAGAACAAGTAAGCAATGCCGACATACTTGATGACGAAAGACACTTCACCCAGCACTTTCGATAGTGCAGAGAGCCCTGAAAGCGCAAGGAAGATGAAAATGTAATCCGCAATCAGGATCCCTAACGCGAGCAACATACCCTGCTTCATTCCACTCCCCATCGAACGTGAAATCGTCGCTAATACGCTCGGTCCAGGAATAAGCGCGGAAAGTGCCATAGCGAAAAACAGTGCGATACCAGAAGCAATAGTCATAATTCCTTTCTCCTTAACTAAACAGTTTTATTGCCTGATAACCGCGATAAGATCGGTGAAATAGTCATTGTCGCCAGATTGACTCAACAAGGTCGTCAACTGGCCGCGGTGATGGGTTTGATGATTAAAAAAATGCAAAAGCACAGAGGCGAGATTTTCAGAATACTCTGCCCCTGCTGTATTTCGGTAGGTCACACTGTTATTGAATTCCGACTCCGGTATAGACGCTACCCAGCGGGAAATATCATCATCCAGCGACGCCCTCATTGCTTTCAAAGAGGCCAAGTCTTCCACCAGATGTACTGTGTTACTTGGTGGTGATGGATAACGGCTTAATAACTGCTCAAGCATCACCTCACTAGGTACGCGGGTAAATCGATTCAACCACAACAAATCCCCAGTCAGAATATGACTCATGGTATGAAAAGCAGAGCCAAAGAAAGCCTTTCTGTCTTCATACAAGTCTTCGTCACTGAGATTTTCCATGTGACCCAGCAATTGCTCATTCATCCACTGGTTGTACTTTGCCATTAGCTCAAACTGGCTTTTCATGTCGACCCTATTTCCTTATATACCCAAACAACCTGAAGATGCCAGATTCAGCGAGATTGACTGGCGTTGTCATTGCGGCGTGCCTTTGCAGGTGTAGTCATCTCCATCAAAAAGGAACAACAAAGAGCACGGCGTCAGTCAACTCGCCCGAAGGGAGGCCCTCAATGCGCCCACTTCTTCGTTAAATTCCACGGAAATAGAACCACTATTCCTCGCAAAATTTGCCTCGAATTGAACGCATTGATGACCTCTGAATGCGAGTATCTTCAGGTCGTTTGGGTATACCGATTTCTTTCCAAGCGTTCGCTTCTCAAGCTTTAGCGCGCACGAATTCATTCAGTTCCTTTACCGAGCGGATGACATACACGTCTTTGTCCTCAGACATGGATTCGAGCCTTTTCAGGAAATTGTCATTCCAGAACTTCGGCGACAGTTTGAGAAACTTGTAACTTTGCAAACTGCCTTTGAGCACCGAGCTTCCATCAGGCCATCCTTCAGGTTTGATGAACAAACCTTTCAGCAGTCGTTTGGTGACCAGCCAATAGCTGGTCAGATATGGCAGTTCGACATAAACCAGCGTATCTGCCGCTTCCAAACGTTTGTTAAACGAACCGAGTAATCCCATACCATCCAGTATCCATCTCTCCGAGGCCAGTATCTGATCATGCCGCGCTTCAAAACCTTCGTGGCTCACCTGCTCTCCATTTTTCTGGTAAAGCATGGAATCCAACTGATAAAGAGCAATCCCGGTCTCTGACGCCAGTTTTTTGCTTAGGGTGGATTTACCGCTTCCCGGTTTTCCAAATACCGCGATTTTCTTCATGTCGCCTCCAAGATAAAAACCAAGAAGCAGAAAAAAGAAAACCCACCTCTTGGGTGGGTTCTGCAAATATAACGCGCGACAGCATCCCCACCATTCCTAAGGAATGATGATAATTCGGATGAGTTTGAGCATTGAATTCGTTTTCATACACCTATAGTTGTCAATGCCAATAAGGAAGTCAACCATCTCCCCTTAAAATACAGAAGATTACAACAACATCCTGTATTAATAGCTAACACTCGGTTAGCAGCAGTGAACATCCCTATTTGTCAGTTTATCTGGCTTTTCAAACTCTCATAAAAACACATGGAAACAGTAAAATTCGAGAAAGAAGATGAAATAAAAGCCCTTTTCCACTATCATCCTGCCGCCTGAGCGCAAGCGTTTGCTTTTTATTTCACATTCCTTGCCGACAGGCGCCAATCCGATATTTTAGCAATGGAGGGACGCCTTAATGACCACACTAACAATTACTCGCCCTGACGACTGGCATGTTCACCTTCGCGATGGCGAAGTGCTGACAGATACCGTCCGCGACATCAGCCGTTACAACGGTCGCGCGCTCATCATGCCAAACACCGTTCCTCCTGTGACCAACACTGAAATGGCGCTTGCTTACCGCGAACGCATCATGGCTCAAAAGCCTTCTGAGCAATTCGAGCCACTGATGGCGCTCTACCTAACCGACAACACCACACCAGACGAAATCCGCAAAGCGAAAGCCTCTGGCGCTGTTGTTGCTGCGAAGCTTTACCCTGCTGGTGCAACCACCAACTCGGATTCAGGCGTAACCAATGCGAAGAACATCTACCACGTTCTTGAAGCCATGCAGGAAGTGGGTATGTTGTTGTTGGTTCATGGTGAAGTGACCCACCACGAGGTAGACATCTTTGATCGCGAGAAAGAGTTTCTTGATACCGTTCTGGCACCCATCGTTAACGATTTCCCTAACCTGAAAATCGTCCTTGAGCACATCACCACAGCGGATGCGGCAAACTTCGTGAAAAACGCGAACGAGAACGTTGCAGCAACCATCACCGCTCACCACCTGATGTATAACCGCAACCACATGCTGGTTGGCGGCATCAAACCTCACTTCTACTGCCTGCCAATTCTGAAGCGCAACACGCACCAGAAAGCGCTTGTTGAAGCAGCAACTAGCGGTAATAAGAAGTTCTTCCTGGGAACAGATTCAGCGCCACACGCGAAAGGCGCGAAAGAATCAGCATGTGGTTGTGCAGGTTCTTACACCGCACACGCCGCACTGGAGCTTTACGCAGAAGTGTTCGAACAAGAAGGTAAACTAGAGAATCTGGAAGCCTTCGCAAGTCAGAACGGCCCAGACTTCTATGGTGTGCCACGTAACACAGATACCGTAACGCTGACCAAAGAAGAGTGGCCAGTACCAGACACCATGCCATTTGGTTCTGACATTGTTGTGCCAATCCGCGCTGGCGAAACGGTGAGCTGGAAAGTAAAGTAATTCGCAGTAGCTGATAACATGTAAACGAAAGAAAGGAGCCTGGCGACTGCCGGGCTTTTTATTGCCCTATGATAAAGCCCCACAACCCTTTGATTAAGCGCGCTTCGCCGCTAAACCAAGCCGACTGCTCTAAATCCGAAAGGCTTAACCGTCTTTAATTATTTAAAAAGTATTGAAACTGTCTTTTCTTTTAGCTCATTTATCAATAATGAAGTGTGTAATAACGTTTTCCCATCGCCACTACTCAGGCAAAACGAATAATAAGAATGGGAGAATGAAAGATGAGTCATGCAGCCATCATCAATGACCAAGCAACCGTCAACGCGTTGGATAAAGCACGTAATCTCACGCTGCCTTCAAGACAAGAAATGTTAATGCGAGCACCTGCTGTTCAACAGTTTTGGGATAAAAACCGAGAGTTACTCAGCAGTGCGTGGACAGAATGGGAGCGCACTGAGCAGGGCAATACGTTCAAGTTGGATGAGTCTTTACTGAATGCAAAACTCCGAGACGCATTCAACAAAGCATGGGAAGACCCATCAACAGAATTGGATGTGAAAGAGCTATGGGAAGAAGTGGCTCCAGGTGTTTTCCAATGCCAATTTTTCGACCCTGAACGTTTGGCAGAGCTCCGTGGTTATTTGGAAAACGTCGCCAACGCGGAGATTCCTTTGCGTCCTCCTTATGGCATCGCGCTAAACCGACACGGCGCAATGCTCGACAAGCGTTCTGAAGGCTATCTAGCCGCACCGGGGTTTCAGGCCTTCTATCAAACCGTGATGGACAAATACATGCGCCCTGTCGCCCGCCTGCTGTTTCCAGAGGTTACCGGCTATGATTCGCAAACCTTTGGGTTTTCGATTCAGTATAAACCCGGTGTTGATACGTCACTGCGACTGCACACTGACGCTTCCGCAGCGACAATGAACATCAATCTCAACCTGCCAGATGAAGCATTCACTGGCTCAGAGATTGATTATTACGACCCAACCACAGGTGTGGTACGTCGACTCAGCTTTGAACCGGGTATCGCGATGATTCACCGTGGCAGTGTGCCACATGCTGCACAGCCTATCACCAGTGGCTCGCGCACCAATATCGTGTTGTGGTTATATGGCGACCGCATGCAGATCCCTGTTCGAGGTTTGACCCAAGAAATTGATGCAAAAGCACGCTGGACAGTGCCGGAGTCAACCCCAGACAGCTACGCACCGTTTTGATATCAACGTTAGATACAGAAAGCCCAGCATATAGCTGGGCTTTTTCTTTGAGAAGTTGGCGCATATCAAATAGGTTTAAGAAAGTGAGATTTTCTCTAGCGCTTGGGCCTCGTCAAATATTTGCTTGGTACACTGTCGACCAACCAAACATTGTTCATTGACTTATAAAATTCAAAACCATCTTCATGCATTCGCTTTGCATCAATGATTAAACAAACAGGCTTATGTTTAAAGCAAAGCTGATCGATTAACGCTTGTTCGTTTTGAAAGCAGGAGAACTGAGGTGACTAATTAGGAATAGAACACGGGTGAGGAATGGCCGCCTTTCCAAGAGGCTTTGGTAAGAGTTACTTTGGCGCGAGCCCCATGTCATCCAACACCATCAGGATTTCTTCTTTACGGGTGTTTTTTATTTCAATCCAGGAGATATTTTCCCGTGCGCCAATAATGGCATAGATGGAGTTCAGACCCATTCCCTTCATTGGTTTGATTTTGGCGTACAGCGCATAAGGGTCAATCGCCATAAAGTCTTGAACAGAATGAATGCCAACTGCCGCCAATATTTCTTCGCTGCGTGGTCCAAACCATTTAGCTCTCTGAGTCGTTTTGGCTGCTTTTCATAAGCATCTAACAAGGCTTCCTCTCCTTTTGCTTTTCAATGGGTTCAGGCCAGACACTACAATGCGCTTATTCAAAGAATGCGCCGTGTATTGCCATGACCAAATGTATGAGGTGGCTAAGTTTTTTGCACAATCAAATAAGTGTGTAACTCTGGGTATTGGTCATATTCCAAATGCCGGATAATACAACCGAGCTCTATGAACAGATTCAAGAACCCATTAGTGCCAAGTGATGAGTAGTAGACTTCAGGCCCCATAAAATCATCTTTATGGGCTCCTGACTCTTCTGTACCCCCGAACGAAAAGATGAATACCCCACCCTCATTGAGACTCTCGACGATCTTGGTCAGAACCTGCTTTTGTTCAGACAAAGGGATATGCCAAATGCTGTCCCACGCCGTAATAAAGTCATACTTCTCGGAGAGTAGGTATTCACAGATGTCACCTTGAATGAAGCGAACATTCGGATGTTTTTCTCTCGCAATCTTGAGCATCTCGCCAGAGACATCCAAACCAGAAGGCGTAAAACCCTCGCTCATCAGCAGATCCATAAACCGACCTGTGCAGCCACAACCAATATCCAATGCCTTGCCCCGATGCTTTGCAAAGCTCATCGCTTTCTTATGCTGGGTAATACCATTGGTCATATTGAAGCCCTCATCTGTCCAAAGATGAGTGATTTGATCGTAGGCTTTTCCTATCTGTTCAGGATTCATGTTTATCTCTCGTTGTTAATTGGGCTTCTTTTAAGCGTCTATCCCTTGCTGTGATGCGACAAGCGCCCTGTACCAATTTCCCGTCACCACAAATTTAGGAAAGGTATAAAGTTGCTCAAGCAGAATTCTCGACATCGCATTTTTGAAGCTTGTAAATGGTTCTGCCGGGTTTACCTCTTTGCTATGTCCTAACCCCTGCAAACCGAACGAAACTGCCATCAAGAACACTGACATCAGCGCAGCTATCAAATCAAGACTAAGTAGTGAAAATACAAAAGACACAAACCCAGCGATAAAGCAGGGAACAAAGATGATGTGGATGAGAAGATTTTTCTTCGATTTGTGAAATGTTGAATAGCCTTTCCATTGCCATTCAATGAGTTCATTAAGGGGCATGTATCCTCCGTGGCTGATAAGCCTTTTTGCATTTTGACTAAGACAGTTAATACGCCAGTGTATGCGACCTCACCTATTTGTACCTGACAAAAGTTGCGGTGCGTATTTTCCTTAATACTTCCAATATGTTTCCCAATATCGAATGTAGGTAGAAAAAACGAGAGGATTGGACATTGGAATTCACAGGTGTTTGTACTTTGTCTGACAACACAGTCTTCATTGTGTCTTTGGCTGTCAGCAGTCATTAATCCATAAAATAAGCCGACTCTTTCTCGTCAAACAAGCATTCCAAAGGATATGGCAGTTCAAGCTTTGGCAAGTCATCTTTTGAAAACCATTCAAGGTGTTTTGTTTCCCTGTCGATCTCTGACTCTGAAGCGCCTTTTACTTTGCATTTGAACATAATGACTATGTATTCAACCTGATCTCCATTGGGATAAGTAAAGCTGAAACCGTCACCGCCAAAAACACCAAGCAGTCGGTCTACTTTCACAATGAAGCCTGTTTCTTCGCGTACTTCTCTGACAACCGCTTGGACCGGTGACTCATGAGGTTCTATCATCCCTGCTGGAAGGCTCCAGGTGTTGTCATTTTTTTGTTGAAGCAGCAGTTCATTACATTCATTTAAAATCACCGCCGCAACGCTAGGAAGCAATAAGGGCATATGGCCGACTTTAGACCTCAACTCCTTTAAATATTCACTTGCGCTCAAGTTTCCTCCAGAACAATCAGTAGATAGCAGCTACTTTTCCCAGTTCGATAAAGCGGGAAATCAAATAAGTACTTGTATTAGCAATGTATGCCTATTTAACGCCCAACTGGCGAATGAGCTCTCGTACCTTTTGAATAGCTTCACAGAATAGCTTGTGACAATCGTTGGGAATTGGGTCACCTAATCTATGCCAGAAAAACTGAAATTCATGTCCCCCATCATCTTGGGTGTAAAAGCACCACGTTTTAGGCAAGGTTTCGCCAACTTCGCATAAAACAAAGTGCCATAACTGATCTTGATAACCACTTTCCCAACTCCCCAAATACGTTGTGTTTTATACACTGGGGATTCCTGACTCTTCGGTAAGCTCTCGTTTCGCCGCGCTCTCGTAAGAAATATCAAAGGATTCGACAGTGCCTTTTACCAGTTGAATACCCGCTAGAGGGTGTTTGAATAAAAGAAGATTTATCTCACCGTCTATTTCACGCAAGACCAACGGGCATAGGCATACCTTAATTCTTCTCAAACTCATTTGTAGTTCTGTCATTTGGATAGTTTCATTTCAACCTGACAAAAAACCCGCTGATTTCGGCAGCGGGTTATTGGGATTACTTGAAGCTTTTAATGAGGTCGAGATACCGCACTTCATCATCAGCGATTTCACCATCAGCATCAGAAATTTCTTTCGCCAACGTTTTCGCTTTTTCTGCTGCGCCCAACTCAGAGAGTCCTTGCATCAGTTGCGATAGGTAGGCAGAAGCCTCCTCATCTGAACCGTCGAGCACGTTGTTAATCTTACCAATGCAGTTACGTTGGAATGATTCCACACTGACAGTCGATTTCCACTCAATGGTTTGCAGAAGCTCATCCATGTATTTTTGCTCAGCCAACGCCACACGGTTATCAATCTTGTAGAAAAACGTCGCAAGCTCAATGAGTTTCTCGCTTGCACTTTGTTCACTCTCAGCCAGTAATGAAGCCGCTTTACCCTGAAAAACAGCGATAATGTTCATCCTAGTTCTCCTTAACTCATTCTCAGAATCCGATACGCAGTGGTGATTAAAATAAAATGTCGTTCTGGTTCTATTTCCACCCGCTAACTGGCGTTTACCATAACAAATCTAGCCAACGTGCGGACAGGGAAAGATGCGTGTTCTCCGACACATTATTGAGCATTAAATTTCGTTGGGTTAGATGCTGGCAGTATCGATTTGGCATTTGACAGGGATCGCCTTTATAAGTCATCCGCACTGCCAATAGCGAGAGTAGAACCTTAATCACTTTTACAACAAGCTCGTTCTTTGCCTTTAGGCGGAGCTTTATTCCAAATATGATTTCGATTCTTGAGCCTCCTCACTCTATAACGGCGCGATAACAGGAACCTAGGCCAAATAACTAAGACATGATGGCTGTGCTTCTAAACAACGTCTTTTTGCAAGATAGGCAAATGTGTTTATAACGGGGATCATCATGAACTGTTAGCGGCTGAAAAATAACTTTATCTGAATGACAGCTAAAGCATTTAGCGTTTTCTGGGTCATCTGTTTTGCATTCTGGATGAGTATCTAAATACTCTGCGAGCGTTGGTAGTTTTCGCCAATTTTCATCCTGAGGCTTTGAATACAAGACAAAGTAATAAAATGCAGCCGCGCCTATCAAAACCAGCACTGCGACACCTAAATCCATTTCCACCTCCTAAGTCACCAAACCCTATCAACAGGAAAAGAGCATCCCTGATACGAATCTGGCGGAAATATTAGCAAATAAGCTGCATATACAGATAGAGAATGGATCATGTAGTGGCTCGCAATATTTGACAATGTTCTCTTGCCCGGATAAAGCTCTTACATGTTAGCTTTCTTACCCATTTAATCATTCAGCGATTCTTATTCATTGCAAATTTCGTCGCAGAACTGCTTAACGACTAACTGCGAACCAACACCACTGATAACTATGCTATGCGATAAGTTGGTAGCGAATGGCCCTTCCCATAACTCATCCAAGGGCTTCGACTGTAAACTTGTAAGTAATGTTTTAATTAATGCCGCGTGTGACACGACCAATATTCTTTTTCCTTCATACTCTTGCGAAATTCTTTTAATACAAGTAATAGACCGAACTTTTAAATCATGAAATGACTCTGCACCGCTCATTTGAAAGCAACCAGGTCGATTCCAGAAATCATAATAGTCTTCTGCATATTGTTCTTTAACTTCATGATGACTCATTCCTTCCCAAGAGCCCATATTGATCTCTCTTAGCTCGTCGGTCTCATATATTGGGGTATCTACGTCATTGACTAAGATCCTTGCCCTATCAGAAGCCCTCGAACTTGTCGAGCAAAAGACAGCATCAAATTCTAGGTGCTCAATCTTTTTTCGGGCAGCTACAGCTTGGGCTTTTCCAAGTTCCGTAAGAGGCGAATCTTTGAAGCCCTGCATGCGGCCTTCAATGTTCCATTCAGTTTCACCATGTCTAAAAATATGAATCTCTGTCACGTAAATTATTCCTTACTTACAGCGTCGGACAACTAGAAACGAAGACCCGACTAAGTGCGAGTGACGCCTTACCGAACCAACATTGATCATCGTAAACACGTAATCCCAATTTGACGTTAAAATTGCCGAGCGCTGCGAATCCAACTGAAGCGCTTGTTACGCAACTTTTTCACGCAGAAGGTTCAAGTGCTGCCAACTTTGTTTAAAGAGCGTTTTGAAATTCGAAGTTGGCTCAAACTCGACGACTACCCACTTAAGCCGATTAAGTTCACTAAGTTGTTTATATACTTCGGGTAACGGAACACTTCCCTGGCCCAGAGCAACAGACTCTGCATTGGCAAAATCTCTTAAGTGTAGGTGTGATACTTTGTCACTATGCTCATAAAGAAAGTCATTAACATTTACGTTAGCTAAATGAAGCCAACCGACATCAATGCAAAGATCTACATGTTCAAAATGAAGCTCATTTTCAAGTATTGAAAAAGGAGTAGAAGTTTCACCACGGTTTATTAAAAACTCGAAGTCATGGTTATGATATTGAAGCTTAATACCTTCTTTGGCATACAGTTCAGCCAAACTGTTTAAAAAACCACATGTGGTTTTGAAATTTCCCAGACTTCTATCGTGCCACCCCAAAGGACCAGAAACATATAAGTTTCGGCATTCATGACGGCTTAAATAGCTTATTAGCTCATTATGTTTCACGAGTTGTTCTGGCGCGACATGTACACCGACGCAATCTAACCCAAACTGATTAAGTTCTCTCTCGGCTTCTAGTAGGAAAGGGAATTCAACCCCATCATAGCCAGTCTCACCTATAAACTTGAGAACATGCTCTAACTCACTTTTCAAGACTTCTTCAGGAACACCAAATAACTGAGCTCCTATTTTCATCTACCCTCCTACGTTGCGTTTGCGATGAACGGACAGCGTAATCCGTGCGTCTAGCCACCGGAGATGGCGATGTTTGATGGCATTGTTATGTCCGATGCTCACTACTCCTTTTGTTTTTCTCTGTTGTGTGAGTGATTGCATTCTCACATCCCAAAAGTGCAGTATCTGCAAATACATAGCACCGCACTGACCATCAATCGCAAATTAACCCCTAGACAGAAACCTTAGAATATAACGTTGTGATAATGGGCTCTTTCCAAGTCATCCAAAACTACTTAATCCCTTGTATCCAAGTGACTTCTAGAAGGTACTGCATTGACAAATGCGTTTCGTTAATAGCCTTGTGAAGCCAGTGACAACCTAAGTACAATACGCCATTTTTGTTTCACTAGAAGTGCTTTGAGTGCTGAAACCAGATTCAGGACTTTTTGCAACGAAGTTGATGTGCTGATTAGCTATCCATTTCTCAAGTGTCATTCGGTTGAACTTTTTCAGAGCAACGTTATCCGGTTTATCAAAACTGAATCCGCCCTCGCACAGAACACCAGCCACCGCCTTGAACTTTGATTCTATTATGGTTAATGAAGGTTTACCTACTTTGCCGTCATATACCGCTAACAACAAGTATGCGCGTTCTTCTATGGCTCTGTTAAATATAACAACATTGGAGTTAGGTGAATTTTTAGAAGTACAAGCAAATAAAAATAGCGAAGCAAATGCCACCAAAACTTGTTTCATAAAAGCCTTTCTCTTTGAGGTATAACGCTGTAATGACGGGCGCTTACTAAACCACCCAAACTGATTTAATCCAATGTATTCACGCCACCTTGAAAAGGTGACGTGTGGACAAAGCGTCCCGGCCATAGCTTTGTTATACAAATGCATTTGGCCAAAGACCAAGAACTTATATAGCTTCAATAACCAGCTCTGCGTTAACTTCGCTTGAAGGAGAGGATATGATTACTTTACTATTGGGGCTCGGCACTTCAATTGTAAACTCAGCACCAGCAGCAACATTGAATCCAACTTTAATACCATCAATATCTAGGACGATGTCACCCGCATGTTCACTTTTGTTTCTGAAGGTTTTCATAAAATTTTCACCTTATTGTTAAAGTTATATAACGCTGCCACAAACGGCGAGCGTGTTTTTTCGATTTCAGTACCCGAATGGCGCGATGTTTAATAACCTTGGTATTTTTGTTAACTTCCCGGCTCAATGAAGCCTTTCACTATCTCATTAAATACAGATTGATAGGCTGCTGTGTTTACCAAGTCAGGTCGAGTTTTAGACAATAGAGAAAGAGTGACTTTTGCATTTTCAAAGTCTTCCAACGCTACGTGTGACATAGCCAAAACTAACATTGAACTTTCGTCCTCGCTCACTCTCTTATCAAGTTCAAATGCTTTCAATATAGAACCAACTGCGCTTTCATAGTTTCGCTCATTGAAATAAGCTTGGCCAAGGAGCGAATATGCTTTTGAGGTTTTTTGCATATTCAGCGATTTTTTAAAGTAAACTATGGCATCAGAGAAATCCCCTTGAAGAAAGAAAGTTGAGCCCAAACTAAAGAAAATAGCATGACTTACATCATTATCTTCAACCATACCTAAAAGTACTTTTTGGGCTTTAGCTAACAGTTCAATTTGAGATTTTTCATCTTGACTATATTGAGACTGTGTAATATACAACTGAGCCAAATCGTTTGCATAAGTGTTGTTTTTTTCAACTGAGCTTATAAAAGCTCGCTCTGCATCAGGAAAATTTCTCTGTGCCAAGTAAATATAACCTAATTGTCTTTCGAAGTATCCGTTATCTTTATCACACTGTCTTTCAAGTTTTCTCCAAGCATCTAAGTAACGAACCGGGGCATTCTGCAAATGATCATAATTTATGTCTTCCCAGAATAAAGTACATTCATCTAATATTTCACTATTCGCTACACTAGATGTACTCATAAAACCCAAAATCGTTCCTAGCATAAGGAATTTTGAAAGGAGATTTTTATTCATAAGAAATATCAAGCCTAAATTTAAAATTAAATAATTATTATTTTTCAACCCCTAGACATGTCATTAAAATAATTTTAATCAGATTTTTTCTCACCACCGATAAACATAACTCCCGCTTAACTTGCTACCAACTGCAACACACTCAAACGAGCCACCGTAATCACAAAAGCCAAACCGACCAAAAATGCCATAGGTTCGCAGCTTGAATTGCTTGTTATATTTAGTCTGCAATTTCAAATATGGAATCAATGATGATAGGTAAATTACCCCTTACGGACATGGCTCCAAAAACTGAACGCGCATGAACACCCTTTTCACCAAACACGTCAGCCATTAAATCAGAGCACCCGTCCAACACTTTAGGATGTTGTTCAAAGTCAGGGGTGGCATTAACAAAGCCTTGGAGTTTTACAACTCGGGCTACTTTGTCTAACGAGCCCAGTTCGAGTTTAACCGCCGACAAAATGTCTAAACCCGCAGACTTGGCAAAAGTGTACCCTTCTTCTGTTGTGTATTCTTGACCTAACTTACCCTTCGGTACTTTGCTTAAGCCCGCCACCGGCCCTTTACCTGAAACATAGAGTAAGTTGCCAGTTCTCACACAATTACAATAACTACCTTGAGGATCGCTTGCTTGAGGTAACTCCAACCCAAGCTCTGATAGTCTCATCTCGATGTCCATTTATCCTCCATGATTGAACAAAAATATAACGCCGCAATAACGGGAACTTACCAAACCGCCCAAAACTGATTTAACCCTTTGTATACACAACACCTTGAAAAGCTAAAGCAGTGACAAAGCGTCCCGTTGATAGCGCTTGTTATGTAACTTTTCCGCGCAAACCGATTAAGTTTCCGAACGGATCTTCGAGCTGACACATTATTAGCCCATGCTCAATCACCATTGGCCCCCGATACAACTTAGCTCCGAGGGCCTCCAGACTTGAAAGCCTCTCCGACCAATTTTCAACAAACCAGTAAACAACCGTACCCTTTTTGCCTTCTGATACTTTTTCATCTGCTTGGACTATCTCCAAACTAATGCTGTTTAGCTCAAGCACTGTAAAGTCTGATTCTGGGTAGTAAACAGATGATGCTTCTGGGAAGGCTTTTTGATACCACTTGAGTCCCTCTCTGATATCAGGAACATGGATAAGTACTGCTACTGGAATCATTGCTTTCCTTCGTACATAACGTTGCAATAACCGGCGCTTACCAAACCACCTAAAACTGCTTTAAGCCCTTGTATTAACGACACTTTGAAAAATTACCGCATTGACAAATGCGTCCCGTTCATGGCCTTGTTATGCCAGAAGCCTTGGGTTAAATTTGCCCCTAAATTTATGTAGTTAGTTGAAGTCCCGCATTCAAAAAGTGGTTGGCGTCTAACCCAATCATTTCAGCCTCAGTGGTGTTTTTGGTTTTTGCATATTCCGAAACCAAGTTGTAACCAATCCAATAGCCAGCGTATTTCGGAAACTCTTCCGGATGTGAACCTAGAAACAACTTATCAAATGAAAAATCCGTTGTATTCATAATATGTTTCATTTTCCCTAGCCCATTACGCCAATCATAGCTTTCTAATTCTCTAAATAATGACGATTGCTTCCCATTCGTAACCACATACTCAAAGTGACACGCCAAACCTTCCATGATTATTTGCTCTAACAAGGTCCCTGTTGGCATTTGGTAGCTCAGTCTCGTTGCGTGATGAAGCTCATGCGCAAGGACCTCAAGTAAATCCTCTTGAATAACTTTGGCAATATCGTTGCGAGAGCAATCAATTAACAATTCAACTCTATGTTCACTTAGCGCATAGCCACCCAAGCCTGAAGGTGACTCCTCACCTTTTTGGAATGGCGAAACGGTAATATCGATTCTAGATAATTCAAAAAACTCACTTATTCGATCTAAAGCGCGTTCAATTGTATCTTCCAGTAGACCTGAATAACCACTTAGCATTCCAGATGAATTGAGTATCGTAATATTTATTCCCAAATCTTACTCCATTAATTATGGCTGAGCTTAAACAGGATATAACGTCGCCTTAAAGGGCTAAAAACACACACTTAACGTGTTTTAACCACCGTAAACTACAAAATTTAAAAAAATCAAAAAATGATCCAGTGTTTTTAATCCCATTCAAGGCTTTGTTATGAGTTTGGTACAACATCAGCCGAACTAAATCCTCTGAAGAGATAGAGCATAAAACCCGACACGGCAGGAAAAAGGAGAGAAAACAAAACCAAGAGAACTTTGTTATAAACACGCTTTGCGGAAAAGGCCACACAAAATGAGTAAATAGTCATGTGCAGTAAAAACAACAGTACCATCGTCTTCAGCGATATCTCTGCCCAACCATCAACAGGCAAGTAGGTCAAAGCAATGGCAACCAAAAATGTGCCATAGCAACTAACACCAGCATACTTAGTTATCAATTTGGTTCCCTCCTAAAACTCATAACGAATGACATGGATTCCCCCTCACGAGGATTTGCCACACTTAGGTGTCGCGTTAAATATCGGAGGTAACCATGTCTTCTCAATTCTTTTGTGGCGTTGACCTCGCCAAACACCATTTCTCTCTCCACGCGGTTGATGACCGAGGAAAGGTCATCCTTCATAAATCCGTGTCACGTGCTAAATTGCTGACTACATTAGCAAATATGCCAGCTATGCGTATAGGCATTGAGGCGTGTAGTGGTGCGCATTATTGGGCCAGAGCGTTCACCCAATTAGGCCATGATACCCGCATCATGGCGGCTAAGTATGTCAGCCCATACCGCACAAAAGGCAAAAACGACCTTAATGATGCCATTGCTCTCTGTGAAGCCGTTCAACGCCCCAATACCCGGTTTGTTCCTGTTAAATCACCTTGGCGCCAAGCCATTCTTGCTGCCATCGGTAAAGGTGAGCAGTTCGACGCCGGCAGAGACTTTGCTGCTTGGTTGGGATTAGTTCCCAAACAGTATTCAACCGGCGGTAAACCTCGCCTTGGACGCATGAGTAAACGGGGCGACAAGTATCTACGAACCTTGCTAGTTCACGGCGCGAGGGCCGTCATAACCAACCTCGGGGAAAAACAAGACAGGCTCAGTACCTGGGGGAGAAGCGTCCTCGAACGACGAGGGATGAACCGAGCCATTGTCGCACTGGCAGCTAAGAACGCCCGCATTAACTGGGCGTTGTTACACAACCAAACCGAATATCAAGACTACGCCGCCTGAGTATGAGGCGGCGCAGGGAAACACACCAACCGGGTCATTGCAGACGCAGCTGATGAGGATAGGTTAAGACCATTTGCAGAGAGCCTGTTAATGCGGCGGACACATTGATGTCTTCTAACGCCAATCTGTTTAATAGAAAGGGGCACTGCAACCGCGTAATGTCATCAGGGCCATGACGTGAGTCAGTGAAAAGCCGAATATAGAGCGGCAGTCCAAAACCCATTTTCAAAAGTCTAGCGGATGCTTGACGAACGGGGGAATCCATGTAGCCGCGTTAAGTGGTGAGCGAACGTGTGCCATGTCTGAGCGAAGCGAGTTCGGCACACGTTTGCGAATCCGACTTAAACATTTTGTTATGTACGTCTTTGCACTACCAAAGAATATGTATGCCAGTGCTTTTCTTTACCAATCAGGGTTTTGCCAATTTCATCTCTTTCGTTGAATCTCAAGATGTCGAAATCTGTAAATATCTCGAGCAGCTCCTGTTTAGTCACAGGAGAAGTAGGAACCCGAAAACCACTAGCCCAGCTATCTTTGTACCCTAGAAAATCACCAGCAAATACACCACCAATTGCAATTGAGGATGTGATCTTTTTCACGGTTGATTTGAATGCGTCAGGATCAGCGAAGAAGAGACTTGAATTGGCAATTACAATACCTGCGGTTTCAAAGTTAAACGATTCAAATGATCGTTGCTGGAGGTAGACATTTTCTATTGAATCGAAGCGTTCACGACAAATTGAAATAGAATCCTCATTAACGTCGAAGCCAAAAACATCGAAACCTTGTTCATTTAAATAAGCAATGTCACTGCCAGTACCACAACCACAGTCTACAGCTACTTTGGAACTAGAACCATTGGATTTAACTACAAACTCGGTGCGTGGGTGATGTGGGCGAGATAGTGCTTTTTCATAGTACTTTCGCCAATTTTCGGTATTTTCATCCATGAATATTTATAACCCTCAAAGTACATAACGAATGACATGGATTCCCCCTCATGAGGATTTGCCACACTTAGGTGTCGCGTTAAATACCGGAGGTAACCATGTCTTCTCTATTCTTTTGTGGCGTTGACCTCGCCAAACACCACTTCTCATTGCACGCAGTTGATGACCGGGGAAAGGTCATCCTTCATAAATCCGTGTCACGCGCTAAATTACTGACTACATTAGCAAATATGCCAGCTATGCGTATAGGCATTGAAGCGTGTAGTGGTGCGCATTATTGGGCCAGAGCGTTCACCCAATTAGGCCATGATACCCGCATCATGGCGGCTAAGTATGTCAGCCCCTACCGCACAAAAGGCAAGAACGACCTTAATGATGCCATTGCTATCTGTGAAGCTGTTCAACGACCCAATACGCGCTTTGTTCCTGTTAAATCACCTGAGCGCCAAGCCATTCTTGCTATTCACCGAATGCGTGAGCATTGGGTGCAGGAGCGGACTGCCCTCATTAATCGTATCCGTGCTTTGCTCGCCGAATTTGGCATCGTCGTTCCAACCGGACGTGCCGCTGTCCATCGCGAGGTTCCTCTTATTCTCGAAGCCGCTGAAAACGGCTTACCTGATATCGCCCGTGCTGTCCTGGCAGATTGCTTCGAGCACTTACAGACACTGAATCAACGTGTCGAAGACACCGACCAGTGCTTTGAGATGGTAGCCAAAGCCAGCCCTACTGCGCAGCGTATGCTCAACGTCCGAGGCGTCGGACCTCAAACCGCCACAGCCATTATTGCTGCCATCGGTAACGGTGAGCAGTTCGACTCCGGCAGAGACTTCGCCGCCTGGCTAGGACTAGTCCCGAAACAGTATTCAACCGGCGGTAAACCTCGCCTTGGGCGCATCAGTAAACGGGGCGACAAGTATCTACGAACCTTGTTAGTTCACGGCGCGAGAGCCGTCATAACCAACCTCGGGGAAAAACAGGACAGGCTCAGTGTCTGGGGGAGAAACGTCCTCGAACGACGAGGGATGAACCGAGCCATTGTCGCACTGGCAGCTAAGAACGCCCGCATTATCTGGGCGTTGTTACACAACCAAACCGAATATCAAAACTACGCCGCCTGAGTATGAGGCGGCGCTGGGAAACACACCAACCGGGTCATTGCAGACGCAGCTGATGAGGATAGGTTAAGACCATTTGCAGAGAGCCTGTTAATGCGGCGGGCACGTTGATGCCTTCTAACGAATTAGGCACTGCAACCGCGTAATGTCATCAGGGCCATGACGTGAGTCAGTGAAAGGCCGAATGTAGAGCAGCAGTCCAAAACCCATCTTCAAAAGTCTAGCGGATGTTTGACGAACGGGGGAATCCATGTAGCCGCGTTAAGTAGTGAGCAACGCTTACACCTAACCTAACCCATTGTGCCGTATACACTAAAGCTGAATCAAACCAAAAATGCCGAGCGTTGCGAATCTGCCTTAAACGCTTTGTTAGCTGTTGCGCCGAAGTCTCGCGACTGACTCACCAACAACTGCCTTAACTTTTTCTGGGTCTTGGTTCTCACAGTACTCACGATTTATAAACAGCATCACATCATTGCCGTCAGGTTTATCGAATGTACAATTCGAATTCTGACAAATTTCCTTGATTACATTTTCACTAACTGGGACGGCATGAAAGTGACAATTGAAGCCCTTTGAGAAACCAAGTTTGGAGAAAATTACCTTTTGAGGAGAAAAATTTCTTTGAAGTAACCCTTCGACTTCCGCTAAAACCAGACCTAATGAAGCTAATGATTTTTGGCACAAATCCGATAGTTCCGTTGATTCCGACTTTGAAGCAACCATCAAATAACCGGCATAAGTAGAGTTCATCCTATGATTCACGACCCAATACTCATTTTCAAAAACTACATACTCATCTGGGATCATTATTTACTCCTAAGACAGCTAACGCCTCGCTTAACCGGCGTAAAATAGCAGGCTAAAATTAGCGACGAAGGAGCGCAAGCCTGCTGTTTTGCGTCCTTTGGTTTAAGCGTTTGTTATGAGTAAATAGAACTCCACTCTATAATTGAGTCCCATTCTAATTCTGACTCGACCACTTTACCTTTTGCGTGGTAATTCTTACGGTAAGAAAAGATATTATTGTTTAGCTTGAAACCACTAACAAAAACTTTTTCTACAACCTCTAAACGAGATACTAATTTATTTTCTAAATCAAAGATCGCAACTCTAGTTATTGGACCCTTTTTATAGTCAGTTGTCAGCCACTCTTCAATAGCTAAATAACGGCCATTTAATAATTCACTACGAGAGAAGCCATAAAAGAAGTTAGGAACTTTTTTTCCTTCAATCTCTAATGAGTAATATGCTGGACCAAACCTAATTTCATTCTCGTAGTTCAATTGATACCGCATACTCGAATTTACTCATAACGCCCGCTTAACTTGCTGCCAACTGCACCACACTCAAACGAGCCACCGTAATCACAAAAGCCAATCCGACCAAAATGCCATAGGTCCACAGTCAGGTTGAAGCGATTGTTAGCTTTGTGCGCTGATGCTCGTCTGGGATAGCTACAATCTGGAAGTCATCTTCATATATGACTAGACCCGGAACATCTGATGTTAACTCGGTAACTATGAAGCCACATTTTTCAACATACGGAATTATGGCAACTACATGAGCAATGATATCAACCGCTGTATCCTTAAACCAACAAACACCTTTCAAACTTTCTGGATTGTCAAAAACATCAGGAATTGGAAATGAACTCATCAACCATTCTAGATGTGTATCAAGGTCAGCTATACAGGTTCCCTCAGCTTGCCTTTCTCGACTGATGCGATAAGCCACGCCTAAGATTCCTTGATTCACTCCAGACTGTTTGTTGATATGCCCAACGACAAAACGTTTGAACACTATTTGTCCCTCATGACTCAATCAAAAAGCTAACGTCGCAATAACGGGCGCTTATCAAACCGCCAAAAACCGCTTTAATCCTTTGTATTCACAACACTTTGAAAAGCTGCCGCAGTAACAAAGCGTCCACGTTCATGGCCTTGTTAGGCGAAATTTCAGAGAGTTATACGCATGTCCGCACAATCAAAAAGACCATCACCCAAAGCGGGAAAACGCGTATGGTTTTTAAGCGTACCATGATTTGTAAAACCCGACTTTTCTAATACTCTTAAGCTTGCAACATGCTCGATGAAAGGACTTGTTCTTACTTCATTTATGCCCAAACTTCTTAAGTACTCCAGACCATTACGGCACAACTCAGTCGAAATGCCTCGATTACTAAATTTGTCTGATATACCAAAATGAATCTCAGCATGTTGTTCGTTAAACACAAAAACAACTAACCCAAACACAAAGTCATTTTGGGTTTCTGCCACACCATAAACGCGTACCTTGGGATGAATTTCTATATAGAATTTTCTCCACTGTTTGATTTTCGATAGAGTGGTTTTAGTCGAATCGTGAGGTGCTGTTGATATGAACCTTGCTGAAATACTAGAGCCAGAGTAAAGATTAAATAGAGAGTTCGCATCGGTCTCTCGAAGTTCCCTGACTCTAAAGATCTCGGTCTCAAAATTCATTGAACCTCCATTCGCCTAACGCCGCGTTCTAGCGAATCCCCTCAAAATTCCTTTTCTAAACAATAAGAAGGACGCGCACCGTACCCTTTGATCTAATGAATTTCGCCAAAAACACATTCCAATAAAAAGGAATTACCGATGCGCGATATTCAGATCCTACAAGAGACGCTAACCAATCATTGTCCCACTATTCATAAAAAACGACTTCAATCTCTGCTACTTGCGACTGAGTCTGCACTCGATGGGGCTGACCTCACTCTTACCAAACTTGGCCGGTCTCTTAACACCACAACCACGCCTAAACACACTATAAAACGGGTGGATAGGCTTCTCGACAATGTACAGCTACAGCGTGAAAAGGATGACATTTATAAATGGAATGCCCGACTTATTACTGGCGCTAACCCTTGCCCTGTCGTTCTTATTGATTGGTCTGATGCCAGAGAGCAACTGCGTTACATGACACTAAGGGCATCCATCGCGCTTAGCGGCAGAGCAGTCACTCTCTACGAGCAAGCCTTTGAATATGCACAATATAACTCACCCAACACACACCAGTACTTCCTTGATAAACTTGAGAAAATATTGCCTCAAGATGCTACGCCTATCATCGTTTCTGACGCGGGTTTTCGAAATACTTGGTTCCGTCAGGTTCAAGCTAAGGGATGGTTCTGGCTTGGCCGTGTTCTTGGTGAGGTCTCTATAAAGCTCGAACGAGACGATTGGCAATGGAACAAGAAGCTCTATCCCAAAGCGACGAGCAAACCTCTTTTTCTTGGGCGGTGCCAACTTGCTCGCCGCTCACCTCTCAACTGCTATGCATATCTTGTGAAACAAACACCTAAAGGACGAAAAGCCAAACGTCACTCTCGCACATGTCAGAAGCACAGTGCGTCTCGACTCTTCGCTAAAAATGCCAAAGAACCTTGGTTACTCGTTACCAACATTCCTACAAAAACGCTGAATGAAGTTCAGATCACTCACTTATATGCCAAGAGAATGCAGATTGAAGAAGCCTTCCGAGATTTAAAAAGCACAGCCTACGGCTTAGCATTACGTCACAACCGAACGCGTTGCACTAAACGACTGAATATATTGTTATTAATTGCACTGCTGACTGAGTTACTCATGTGGTGGAATGGCCTCGTTGCCACCCGAGCACAGTGGCAGTACGACTTTCAAGCTAACACTATCAAGCATCGTCGCGTGTTATCCGTCCCCCGACTAGGACGCGAAGTCAGAAAGCGGCAAAGGTACATCATCAGCGAACAGCAATATCGATGGGCTATCCTCGAGTATCTACAGCTGACTCATTATTCTGGACTCGGGCAATTATGAGGGGATCCTTCAGCGCCGCGTTAAGTGGTGAACAACGCGACCACCTAACCTAAACCATTGTGCCGTAAACACTTAAGCTGATACAAACCAAAAATGCCAAGCGTTGTGAATCCGCCTTAAACGCTTTGTTAAATGGTTATTCCTCGTCTGGATCAAATGTATATTCAGGATAATAGTTGAGAACATTGTACATTTTAGGTTTACCTCTTACGGTTTGAACCTCAACATCAACAACAAACGCGAGCTCTTGCCAAGGCTTACCTAAAGAAGGATCCGGATGCAACATCGCTTCTTTTAGTGCATTGTTTTCAAAAATAACTTTCAATGCTGATTTTGAAATGTCATCGATAATTGCTTTGTTACCTGTGTCAGAGTTGGGGTCAAACTTAGTTTGATACCAATACATTACCTTTTTAAGGTGTTTATTCTCTTGGGGAGTATCAATATCTTCAACCAAGCGACCGATACGGTTTTGAATTGCAGCGGCTTCAGTTGAATTGAGAATGAACTGATTGATAACCTTACCGCCATCTGAAACATTGATGTTCATTTGCGAACCATGGTCTTTAGCAATTGGCTCTACAATTTTGTTCTACTCTTGCAAATCTTGTTTGGTCATCTCTTTAGGTGGATGATTAGTATTACCCAGTAACCAATTACAAGTATTCTGAACCACACTTGCCCATTGGGCTAACGAACCGCCCTCCCAAATTAACGGAACTATAGGGGCAGCCTGTGAAACTAGCTCTACAACTATTGAGCCTTTCCTCACTTCTTTAATGAGTAATTCCGAACCAACATCTGTTAATACGTCGGTCTCTGACTCCACAAACTTGTGGAACTGCTTGTTGAACGACAACAAAGACAAAGAAAGGTCTTCTAGCCCAACAGGAAGCCTATTATCAATTGTTATCTCTAACTTTTTCGAAAAGTCGATTTCAATTATATTCGACATTATTTCCTAACCATTTAACGCTGCCATAAACGGCGAGCGTGTTTTGCGAGTCCAGCCCCCGTAGGGGGTGATGTTCCCCCGATTAAGCGGACACCTAATTACCTAAATCTGTTGTTTCTCAAACGCTATTGGAGATACATAACCGATACTCCCATGGAGTCGTGTTCGGTTGTAAAAGTAATCAATGTATCGCCGGAGTTTCTCTTCAAGCTGCACCAAACTTCCAATAAACGCATCCTTAATTAATTCGCCTTTCAGCGTTTTGAAGAAGGACTCCACTTCCGCGTTATCTGTGCAATGACCAGGACGATTCATACTTTGCATTGCACCGATACTGCTCAGGTAATGACGTACTCGATCCGCGCAATATTCACGACCTCTATCTGTATGGAATAATAACCCTTGCTTAGGCTTCCTAGCTCTCACCGCCTTCGTGATTGCGAGCATGGTCAAGTCCGTGTCTAGTCGATGACTTAAAGACCAACCCACAATTTTCCGCGAACATAAATCGATGACAACGGCTAAGTATCCCCACTTGTTGCCGACTCGAATGTAGGTCACGTCCGACGACCATTGCTGGTTAATTTTTAAGGGCTTAGACAACTCTCTACGACGATTTTTGAGCCCTTTGAAGAACGCTCTACTTTTGTTTCGACGGCGATAGACTCTGTCAACGCGTGCCTTTAATCCGGCCTCTTTCATCAGGCGAGCTACGCGTTTCTTACCCACTCTGACGCCTTCCTGCTTCAACGCTTCGTGTATTTTCGGGCTACCATATCTGCCTTCACTACGTTTGTGCAAAAGCGCTATTCTTTCGCCCAGCACCTTGTCTATCTGTGCATGCTTAGATACACCACGTTGCAACCACGCGTAGTAGCCACTACGTGACACCCTAAGGTGCAGGCACATTAACTTCACAGAATACACACCAGTGAACGCTTTTATGAATCGGAAGGCTTGCGCCTTTGTTCTGCTTGAAATCGTTGCCACTCCTTTAGGATGTCATTTTCCTCTTCAAGCTCTGCAATACGCTGTTTTAATGCAGATATTTCGTCTTGTGATTTTGGCTTATTCTGCGATTTTGGAGGGACTTTAGGCATACCAAACACTCCATCTAGGTAAGCCCGTCGCCACTTCGAAAGCATAAACGGATGGATATCTAATGCTTCTGCAACTGACTTGACTGTGCGGTGACTTTGAAAGCTCCACTCCACCGCTTTACGTTTAAAGTTTAGTGAATATTCCGCTGTCTTTTTTCCTGATTTGTAGGCTGGCATAAGGCCCCCTCTATGGACTGAAATGTGTGTCCACTAAATCGGGGGAGGTCCAGGGCGATGTTTGATGGCCTTGTTATGTTCTCAGGCTAATTGCCAATTTCGCTTGTTGAAAAGATCTGCTCATTACGCATTTCAACAATAAGTTCTTCTGAAATGTACTTTCTTCCGCCATGTTCAGCGAACCACTGCTCAATTCTATCGCTATGAGCTTCGTCAGCCCTAACTCCAGCCTCAATTTGCTCATATGCCTCTTTGCTGTCATATTCCCAAATAGCGAAAATCTCAACATCACCACTTTCCAGAGCCTTCATCCAGCGGCCCGTTAACCTTGCTCCGTGCTTTAGCTGATTAGGTAAATTGATCGTATTGAATAACTCATTAAAGCTATCGACAAACTCACTTTTTACGATGTAGAACTTTCTTCTATGAAACATCTACCTACCTTAATATGGTTACGACCTTGGACCTATTGAGAACATAACGCCCGCATAACGGGCAAATAATTAGCTTGGCTAAACTGAGGAACGAAGTGACAAAAGCCAAGCTTTATTTGTCACAGTTAATGCGCTTGTTAGCTACAATTTATTGATTCCAAGTAATAGCCAGAAACCCCCACTTTAACTGTAGCTTTGCAACTTCTATTACGTTTAGGACATAAATGGCCGTAATCATAGAGGCTCCATTCACCTTCATTAGGAACCTGTAATACAGAGTACAGGCCTTTACTTCTAGAATTACCAACATCAACACATCTAACATCTAAAACATCACGACTGTCTGAAAAAAACTTCGTTGGTATTGCCGGTATAGAAAAAATCAAAGCAAACAAAAAATAAGCACCGAAGGCGCTAAAAATAATTACACCTACAATGAATTTTGAGAGCTCAACAAACTCACCATCAAAAAACAGCTTTTTTAATCTATCAAAACCAGATGGCTCTTTCGATTTTCCTTCAAACACTTTAAGAAGGATAATAAAACCCAGAACAAACAATATAAATAAGCTAATTAGGGCATACGTTTTAACTATCGCAAACGTGTAATATGGGAAACGAGCATGATAGGCCAAATAAAACATAATTAAGCCTACTGACATCGCAATTACAAATTGTGATTTGGATACTCTCATTACAGACCAGTAGCTAACGTTCGAATAACGGGCGTTTACTAGCCCAAACTGATTGAAGCGCCGAAACCACTGCGTTTCTATGAAAAAATGCGCCACGAGTAAACGTCCCTCGTTCATTCGCTTGTTATGTTTACCTTACTTTTCCTGTCAACACTTTAAAAGTGAAAAAGATCAGTAAATATAGAAAAAACATACCATGCGTGAGAAAAAAAACTCCGAAAGTCCAGTAATGATATTGATATCTTATAGCACTGCCGTGTGATACGGTTTTCAAAAGGTTGGGATCATTTAAATACCCAAAGTATGCTATGCAAATCAAGGAAGAAGAAACAGCAACTAATGTAAGGAGTGCCCTAGCCATATGCTTTTTAAGCACATACTCGCACTTGGAGTGAAGCTCACGAAGGAGATATGCATAGACAAGAACGAAGGATACGGAAAAAGACAGAATAAAATAGTCATCCATACCTGTCCCTGCGTCTAACACAAGTCCAAACACAGGTATTGCAATTAAAACTATCGGATTAAATCTATATTTCATAGTAAACATAACAGTGTATTGGACACCAAAGTGGTGTATTTAAACACCCCATTGTGTCCACCAATAACAAGTCACTGTATTTTATTAGTGACCAACATATTGATTTCATTTATCTATCTGCAAGTTCTCAATTCCAGTCTGAGAAAATGCACCAAACCGCCTTGCTTCGGTATTATCGACCATTGACAACCACACTGGATAAAACCACAGGCACTCCAATCAATGAAATCTCTGTTCCTTCAAGCCATCAGCGAGCACATGTACAAGCGTCGCTATTCTAAGCGAACCATACAAACCTATCTTCGTTGGATTGCGGCTTTCATAAGGTTTCATGATATGCGACATCCCTCAACCATGGGTGACCCAGAAGTAGAGCAGTTTCTGAATTACTTGGTGAATCAGCGAGATGTCGCCGCCAACACGCAAGCCATTGCACTCAATGCATTGGTTTTTATGTATCGGGATTTTATTCAAAAACCACTATCACAAAAGCTTGATTTCATCTCGAGCCAAAAGAAAACCAAACTACCTGTTGTTTTAACCCGCGCCGAAGTGAAGCGCTTCTTGGAGCACTGCCCTGTTCAGCATCACCTGGCATGTTCACTAATGTATGGCAGTGGCCTGAGAATAATGGAAACGGTAAGGCTTCGCGTCCAGCATATTGATTTCGACTATAAATGCATTCGGGTGATTGATGGTAAAGGCGGGAAAAACCGTGTCGTTACACTTGCGCCAGAACTATTTTCGGCGATTAGAACTCAGATTGAACTCGTCCAATATACCTTGGTGACAGACAACGATAATCCATCTTTTTCTGGTGTATGGATGCCACACAGGCTGCGCGATAAGTATCAGTCAGAAAGTAAAGATTTACCTTGGCAATACTTATTTCCCGCCAAAGACCTCAGTAAAGACCCTGAATCAGGTCTTGTACGCCGACATCATATTGATGAAAAGCAAATCCAACGTGCAGTAAGGAAAACAGCAAAGAAAGCGGGCATTGATAAACACGTTACCCCTCACACCCTGCGACACTCTTTTGCTACACACCTTTTGCAGTCGGGTGCAGACATTCGAACGGTACAAGCTCAGTTAGGCCACTCAGATGTGCGAACCACTCAGATCTACACACACATCCTTCAAAATGGTGCGCATGGTTTAACCAGCCCGTTATCAAATATGTAAGCACGCTACCGCCCCTGTGCGCGCAACCCAGTAGTCGTATTGATTGAAATACTAATAAACTGGGCACCACAATAGAAATTCTGGGAATACTTCTACGATCAACCTCAAGCAATCGGTAAACAAAAACCGCGGCCTAGGCCGCGGTTTTATTTAGTTTTTAAACAGATACCTTTTGGACTTAGCCTTCCATTTCGGCGATTTTCACCTTCCAGGTGTCTGGGCCGATTTGGTGGGCGTTGTCACCGCGCGAATCGACGGCAACGGTCACTGGCATATCCACGACGTCAAATTCGTAAATCGCTTCCATACCCAAATCTTCAAACGCTACAACGCGTGCTTTCTTGATGGCTTTTGCAACAAGGTAAGCTGCACCGCCAACGGCCATCAGGTATACCGCTTTGTGTTCTTTGATGGATTCAACCGTTGCAGGACCACGCTCTGCTTTACCAATCATGCCGATAAGACCGGTTTCGCTGAGCATCATGTCAGTGAACTTGTCCATACGGGTTGAAGTCGTTGGGCCTGCAGGACCAACAGCTTCATCGCCGACTGCATCAACAGGGCCTACGTAGTAGATGAAGCGTCCATTGAAGTCCACACCTTCTGGCAGGCTTTGACCGCTGTTCAGCATTTCCTGAATACGTTTGTGCGCGGCATCACGACCGGTCAGGATCTTGCCTGAAAGCAGAACCGTTTCACCGGTCTTCCAGTCTTGGATATCTTCTTTGGTCACTTCATTCAGGTTCGCACGGCGAACGTTTTCGCCAACTTCCCAGGTCACTTCTGGCCATTCTTCCAGTTTTGGTGGCTGAAGGTCGGCTGGGCCCGAACCATCAAGGGTGAAGTGAACGTGGCGAGTCGCGGCACAGTTAGGGATCAAACAAACAGGCTTAGACGCTGCATGCGTTGGCGCGGTTTTGATTTTCACATCAACAACCGTGGTTAAGCCGCCAAGACCTTGTGCTCCGATACCCAGTTTGTTCACGCGGTTGAAGATATCAAGGCGAAGCTCTTCTTCTGCGTTTTCTGGACCACGGTCAATCAGCTCTTGAATGTCGATGTGTTCCATCAGAGATTCTTTTGCCAGCACAGCCGCTTTCTCTGCCGTACCGCCGATACCAATGCCGAGCATGCCCGGTGGACACCAGCCCGCACCCATGGTTGGCAGAGTTTTCTCTACCCACGCTGCTACATCGTCAGATGGGTTGAGCATTACCATCTTGGTTTTGTTTTCAGAACCGCCGCCTTTCGCCGCGATTTGAATTTCCACTTTATCGCCCGGCACCATGTTGATGTGAACTACCGCTGGGGTATTGTCTTTGGTGTTCTTGCGTGTACCCGCAGGGTCTGCAACCACAGAGGCCCGCAGCGGGTTGTCTGGGTTGTTGTATGCGCGGCGAACACCTTCATCGACCATTTGTTGTACGGTGAGGTCGCTTTCCCACTGAACGTTCATACCGATGTTCACGAAACAAGTTACAATCCCGGTGTCCTGACAGATTGGGCGTTTGCCTTCTGCAGACATGCGGGAGTTGATCAGAATTTGGGCGATGGCGTCTTTAGCCGCTTGGCTTTGCTCTTTTTCGTACGCCTTTTCGAGGGCTTGAACAAAATCGATAGGGTGATAGTAGGAGATGTACTGTAGGGCGTCAGCGACACTGTCGATGACATCTTCCTTACGAATGACAGTCATAGTTGCCTCTTTAATTTTTATGATTCCTTGGCGCTGTTCGCTCACTTATCAATGCAGGCTAAACAGTGCTTCCAGTCGAGCTTTGTATTACGAATAGGTATTACAAAATAGTAGGCCGCTTTCTCCTATTCGGCAGCTTTGCCAGAGAAGCGACCCTCTCGCGTCCTTGATTGGGCGAATGACTTTTCGCCGCTTGATTTTTCACTTTCCAAACTTAGCTTTAAAAGCCACGATTATGATACTCTTACGGCCGATTTAGCGCCAACAGACGCTTCAATGCCGATCACAAAAACACGAAAATGACCGAATCGAGACGAATGCCTATCACTCTGCAGTTTCTTCAGTACTCGCCATCAGCACTCACGTCGCTTTTTTCCCGTATTGAATCCCAACCTTGGGCAATGCTGCTGCAGTCTGCAGCGGAAAAACATCCGGATAACCGCTTTGATATTCTGGTGGCGGACCCCATCGCGACGCTTTGCAGTGAAAGCGGCATCAACCGCATTTGGCATCGTGACGGTCGCACCGCCTCCAGAGAGACTGATCCGTTCGAAGAGTTGCACGCGCTTCAGCTTTCCCTTTTACCTCGCACAGAGCCTATCGCACCTTGGCCATTCCTTGGCGGGGCTTTGGGTTACTTCGCTTATGATCTTGGCCGTCAGGTAGAAACTCTGCCTGAGCTGGCAACCCGTGATATCGACATTCCAGATATGGCGGTGGGTATTTATGACTGGGCAGTGATTGCAGACCATAAAGAGAAAAAGCTGGTGCTGATCCAGCCTGAAGGTGAAAACAAACTGGCATGGCTGGAAGGCCATAAGGAAGTTGAAGCCTCAGCATTCGCTATGAAAGGTGAATGGCAGGCGAACATGACGCCGGAAACCTATGAAGAGAAGTTCGACCGTGTGCAGGCGTATCTAAAGTCGGGTGATTGTTACCAAATCAACCTTGCTCAACGCTTTGAAGCGCCGTATCAGGGTAGCGAGTGGGAAGCTTACCAAAAGCTGGCCAAAACCAATGGCGCGCCCTTCTCCGGTTTTATTCGTTTGAAAGATTCTGCCATTCTTTCTGTCTCTCCAGAGCGCTTCTTGCAGCTTCATGGCAGGGAGATTGAAACCAAGCCGATTAAAGGCACCCGCCCTCGTAATAACGACTCTGCAGTTGATTCGGCAAACATCCATTGCTTGAAGAACGCGCAGAAAGATCGTGCCGAAAACCTGATGATTGTTGACCTGCTTCGCAATGATATTGGCCGAGTCGCCTCGCCAGGTTCGGTAAATGTACCTAAACTTTTTGATATTGAGACATTTCCAGCCGTCCATCATATGGTCAGTACCGTAACGGGGACGCTTTCTGATGATAAGTACGGTGAAGATTTGCTCCGAGCCTGTTTCCCTGGTGGTTCCATAACCGGAGCGCCCAAAGTGCGCGCGATGGAGATCATCGAAGAACTGGAGCCGCATAGACGCAGCATTTACTGTGGCAGCATTGGCTACTTGAGTCGTTGTGGCACCATGGACACCAGCATTACGATTCGTACGCTGGTCTGCCATCAACAACAAATATATGCCTGGGCTGGCGGCGGCGTGGTCGTAGACAGTGAGGCGGCATCGGAGTATCAGGAAACACTCGACAAGCTCAGTCGGATTCTTCCTGTGCTGACTTCATAAAAGGCGGTACAGCGCATTCTGAAGTAGGTAGGACGCATGTTAAAAACACCATGGATGGAAAACACCTCGCTACAGCAACCGGCCATTCTGGCGCATCAGACGCGCCAAAGCCCTATGCATCCCCTATCCCGCCATTGGTTAATACAGCGTTTTAGCCTGAGCCCCAGTTACCATTACGACAAACGCGTGATTCAACGTGCTACCGATGCCATGCGTCGGGAAGGAACACCAGATCTTCGTCCTGCCGCTGTGATGATCGCCCTTGCAGAACGTGATGGCGAACTGCATGTCTTGTTGACTAAACGCGCAACGCATTTGAAACACCATCCAGGACAAATTAGCTTCCCCGGCGGTAAAGTCGAAGAATCGGACACCGATATAGTGGAAACAGCAATTCGTGAAATGGAAGAAGAGATTGGCGTCACCACTGACAGAGCACATCTCCTTGGCTGTTTAGCGCCACTTCCAACCGTCAGCGGGTACCTTGTTACGCCTGTTATCGCCTTTGTGGATGCCGATTACTCGCCCGTGCTGGATGCCAATGAGGTTCATAGCCTTTTTGAGGTGCCACTCGCTCAATTTTTAAGACGCGACGCCATTACCAAGCAACCTTTCCATGTTCGTGGTAACACCTACCACATCTACGCCATGAGCTATGAAAACCACCTGATCTGGGGTGTTACGGCTCAGATACTTCACGCCCTCAGCCAGCAACTTGTCCTCAACTAAGTTTTAATACCTAAACTTTTTTTTGGGTCTTTAAACGGCATTTTTAAACCATAAAAAATGTGAATGTAGTAAGGTCAAATAAATTCGTCACACGAAATATTGTTACCGCAAAAATGATCCAAATCACAGTTTGCAGTGAAAAAATGTAAACAATACGCATCAGTTCCCGATCTGTTCCGTATTATTTTTGGTGATTAAACGATGCAAACTCAGTCAAGCACGACTTCGAGCGCAGGCAAAATGAAGTGGTCTGCTCAAGACACCACCTGGATGCTATCTCTGTTTGGTACAGCGGTAGGTGCAGGTATTCTGTTCCTTCCTATTAACGCTGGTCTGAACGGTTTCTGGCCTCTGGTTGCTCTGGCAATCCTGGTTGGTCCTATGACTTATCTGGCTCACCGTGGCCTTGCACGTTTCGTTCTGTCTTCCAAGAAGCCAGGCAGCGACATCACTGAAGTGGTTGAAGAGCACTTCGGTGCGACTGCGGGTCAACTCATCACTCTGCTTTACTTTTTCGCGATTTACCCGATCGTTCTGATTTACGGTGTTGGTATCACCAACACTGTTGACTCTTTCATGGTTAACCAGCTTGGCATGGAATCTCTGCCACGCGCTGTTCTCTCTATCATCCTTATCATGGGTATGATGTCAGTCATGCTGGCAGGTGAGAAACTGATGCTGAAAGTGACTCAGTTCTTAGTTTACCCTCTGGTTGCCATCCTGCTGTTTATGTCTATCTACCTGATCCCTGACTGGAACATGTCTGCACTGCAGCAAATTCCTACAGCGGGTGATTTCATGACAACCTTGTGGATCTCTATCCCAGTACTGGTTTTCGCGTTCAACCACAGCCCTGCGATCTCTGCGTTCTCTATGGCACAGACCCGTGACTACGGTGACAATGCTGAGCGTAAATCAAACCAAATCCTGTTGCGCACCTCGGGCATGCTGCTTGGTTTCGTTATGCTGTTCGTGTTCTCTTGTGTTCTGAGCCTGACGCCTGCTGATCTGGCAGAAGCGAAAGCACAAAACCTGGCGGTTCTGTCTTACCTGGCGAACAAGCACGAAAGTCCATTCATCTCTTACCTGGGTCCAGTCGTTGCCTTCGTTGCTATTGTGTCTTCTTTCTTCGGTCACTACTTGGGTGCACGTGAAGGTCTGAACGGTATCATCATCAAGCAACTGCGCTCTCGCGGTAAGCAAGTGAACATGAAGAAAATCGATATGTTCACCGTGGCATTCGTTATCATCACCAGCTGGATCGTGGCAACCATCAACCCAAGCATTCTGGGTATGATTGAATCACTGGGTGGCCCAATCATTGCGACCATTCTGTTCATCATGCCGATGTACGCCATCAAGAAAGTACCGTCTATGCAGAAGTACGGCGGTAAGGCGAGCAACATCTTCGTCACTTTCATGGGTATGGTAGCGATTTCAGCGATTATGTACGGTTTCATCGCCTAATTAATCGTGTAGAATGCACAGCCCCAAAAGAGCAAGGATGCTTAAATTCCTTGCTCTTTTTTGCTTTTTCACTGAGCCACGGAAAGGTACATACCCAACATTTAAGGTCAACAAAACCTAGGGTATATCGGCTCAGCAATATGTCGCCTCCACGGATGGATATAAACGAATTAATCCAAATGCCCGTCCATGTAAACCACGGGCATTGACTGAGGTATGACACATGATCAGCGTTTTTGATATCTACAAAATCGGCGTAGGTCCTTCCAGCTCGCACACTGTTGGCCCAATGAAAGCCGGTAAATCATTCATCGACGATCTGACCCGCATGGAGAAACTGCAGGACATCACCAAGATCACTGTGGATGTTTATGGCTCTCTGTCTCTGACCGGTAAAGGTCACCACACTGATGTGGCTATCATCATGGGTCTGGCGGGCAACTCTCCAGAGAACGTTGATATCGACAGCATTCCTGGCTTCATTGCGCGTGTTGAAGAAACCGAACGTCTGCCAGTAGGTATCCAACTGCACACTGTCGACTTCCCACGTGAAGGCGGTATGAACTTCCACACCACTAACCTGCCTCTGCACGAAAATGGCATGACCATTACTGCATGGTCTGGTGAAGAGAAAACCTACGCCAAAACTTACTACTCTATCGGCGGTGGTTTCATTGTTGATGAGGAGAACTTCGGCAAAGAAGACGAAAATAAAGTCGCTGTTCCTTATGAATTCAACAGTGCGGAAGAACTGCTGAACCATTGTAAAGAGACTGGCCTGTCAATCAGTGCGGTTGTGATGGCAAACATGCGTGCGATGCACACTGAAGACGAAATCGAAACCTACTTCGGTAACGTATGGCGCACCATGCGCGAGTGTCTGGATCGCGGCATGAACAACGAAGGTGTGTTGCCTGGTCCACTGCGTGTTCCACGTCGTGCGGCAGCGCTCCGCCAACAGCTTCTGTCTACCGAGAAGTTCTCGAACGACCCAATGGCAGTAGTTGACTGGGTAAACATGTTCGCGTTTGCGGTTAACGAAGAAAACGCCGCTGGCGGCCGTGTTGTAACCGCACCGACTAATGGCGCGTGTGGCATCATCCCAGCGGTTCTGGCCTACTATGACAAGTTCATTCAAACCGTGAGCCCACGTGAATACACCCGTTACTTTGCGGTTTCTGGTGCTATCGGTGGCCTGTACAAGCAAAATGCGTCTATCTCTGGCGCTGAAGTAGGTTGTCAGGGCGAAGTTGGTGTTGCGTGTTCAATGGCAGCAGCAGGTCTCGCTGAACTGATGGGCGGCAGCCCACAGCAGGTATGTATCGCTGCGGAAATCGGCATGGAGCACAACCTGGGTCTGACGTGTGACCCTGTTGCGGGTCAAGTTCAGGTTCCTTGTATCGAGCGTAACGGTATTGCTGCTATGAAAGCCATCAACTCTACCCGTATGGCGCTGCGCCGCTCTTCTGAGCCACGCGTGTCTCTGGACAAGGTTATCGAAACCATGCTGGAAACCGGTAAAGACATGAACGCTAAGTACCGTGAAACCTCTCAGGGTGGTCTGGCAATCAAAGTGATTTGCTAATCACCTTTGGTGATTCTCAATACACCACCTTTGGTGATTCTCAATACACCAAAAAGAAAACCGCCCAAGTAGGCGGTTTTCTTTATTCACGATTTGCTATTTGAATTTCAAGCTGTTGCAAGCAGGCCCTCCTCGTTCTTCAGTACATGCTTCTCTGCCGCATCAATGGCGCGGTAAAGACGCATTTTCGTCGCACTTAAACCAAGGCCAAGTACGTTACTGATTTCTTCGAGCGAGAGGTCATGTTCAAAACGCAGCACAAGGATTTCCTGTGCAGTTTTTGCCAATGATTGCACTGAGTTTGAAATACCCTGATCAGATGTCACGGGGCACTTCTCTTCAACGCCAACTTCCTCTTGCAACTCGTCTGAAACAAAACGTTGCGAGTGTGTCGCACGCTTCTTCAAATAGCTTCTGCACTGATTGTCTGCAATTGCATATAACCAGCTTCTGAATGCAGCTTCGCCGCGATAGGCGTGGATGTAGCGGAAACTCCGCACCAAGGTTTCTTGCAACACGTCATCCGCGTCATAAGGACAACCTAACCATGCCATGCATCGACGATGTAATGGTGACAGGTAGCTCGCGACCAGTTGGTCGAAGTAGTTGCGGGCTAACGGGTGCCCCGCCTGAATCTTAGCTATCTGTTCACGCTCACTGTTTTTAATACAGGTTGAATCCACTGAATGCATGTTAATACCCTCCTGGTATTCGAGTGGTGAACACAACCTAGCCAATGCAAACTGAACAATCAAACAGTGTTTTCTATTCAAAAATGCCTGTGTATATCAACAAACATGACCAGTTATTCATCACCGCTATTGAACGGCGTTTTATTATCAATCACTTATTGATACTGATTTAGAACAGCGTTCAATTACCCTAAAAAAGTTGCGACTTTAGAATGTCTCAGAAAGTCTCACCCGTGGAACACATTATCAGCTCTGGTCTAAGGTCAGACCTCGGATTTGCATATAATTCGGAGGGATTAATGATGCGATAAAGAGGACGAAAATGAGGAATTCTAGAAAGTTTGGATATAAAAAAACCCGCATAAAGCGGGCTTTGAAAAGCTTTGTTGTTAGCGATTACGCTGCAACTTTCTGAGCGTTTGCTGCTTCTGCTTTCACTGGTTTGGTAATGAAAGATAGAACAACCGCAACGGCCAGCATTGCTGCACAGATGGTGTATGCCATCACGTAGTTGCCGGTCATGTCTACTGCGGTTGCAGCAACAACAGGACCAATGAAACCACTCACACCCCATGCGGTGTAAAGCACGCCGTAGTTACCGCCGTAGTTTTTCAGGCCGTAGTAGTCAGCAGTGATAGATGGGAATACTGCCAGTAGTGTGCCGTAACCTACACCTGCAACAGCTGCACCTACCATCAGTGTGAACTCGGTATTGTAGGTGGCGAACATCATCATGTTGATACCTTGCATGATGAACGCCAGCATCAACGTTTTCAGGCCACCAATCTTGTCAGACAGGATACCTGCAGCAACACGACCGCCTGAGTTGAAGATAGACAGAACAACAACCAGAAACGCAACTTGAGTCAGGTCAGACTGGTTGATCGCGATAGAAGTGATGTTACCTATCACCATCAGACCCGCAGAAGACGCCAGCGCATACATCAACCACAGTGAATAGAACTGTGGAGTCTTAACCATTTCACGCCAACCCATGTTGCTGTCGCCAGCGCCTGCTTTCGCTACGTAGCCAGCAGGTGCTTCTGGCGTGTAGTCCGCAGGTGGGTTGTTAATTGTGCAAGCCAGTGGAACAGCGATGGCCAGAATACCTACACCGAGGATCATGAAACTTTGCTGAATGCCGTAACCTTCAATCAGCATAGAAGTCAGTGGCGCCAGATATACCGCCGCCAGGCCGAAACCTGCTGCGATAAGACCGTTAACCATGCCCTTCTTAGAAGGGTGGAACCACTTCATTGCTGCTGGAGACAGACACGCATAACCAAAACCGATACCACAACCAGTGATCACGCCGAAGCTCAGCAACAGAGTCATAGGAGATGAAGCAAAGCTAGATACGATCATGCCGATACCGACCATGATGGTACCCAGGATCAGAACTTTACGAGGACCCATGCGGTCTTGCAGGTTACCCGCCACCAGCAGAGAAAGTGCAAAACAGATGGTTGCAACGGTGTAAGGCATAGATGCATCTGCGTTCGACCAACCCTGCTCTACCAGTGACTGCTTGAATACAGACCACGCGTACAGGATGCCGATACACATATTGATAAAGAAACCGGCTGCAAGTACGCCCGTAGCTTTGTTCAGTTTGTTCATGTTACGACTCAATAAATTCACTAATAAAAGGTGTCGCCGGCAAAAGCCCCCTACTACGCCACCCAACCCAACATCCCCGCATAACTCGTTCACTAAAATGATGAATTAATAGTCAAAATTGCGAAGATATAAATTATTTTTGGCATTCTTCAAATTTGATGAGAATGACAGAAGCGCGCGGAGTCTATCAGGGAATGAGAGCGTGATCACCATCTACTTTTGTTTATCGCGAAAAAAGTTTTTTCTTCGGTGATTTATACCCAAACAACCTGAAGATGTAGAATTCAGCGAGATTGACTGGCGTTGTGATCGCGGCGTTCCTTTGCCGGTGTAGTCACCTCCATCAAAAAGGAACAACAAAGAGCACGACGTCAGTCAACTCGCCCGAAGGGAGGGCCTCAATGCGCCCACTTCTTTGTTAAATTCCATGAAAATAGAACCACTATTCCTCGCGAAATTTGCCTCGAATTGAACGCATTGATGACCTCTGAATACCAGCATCTTCAGGTTGCTTGGGTATATCGATCAATAGGTGTAACAAAACATGTAGGAACGTAGAAATGAAATCAGCCCGAGTCCCTTTGCAATCAAGGGTCGGGATGACAGATATCTATATCATGAAACGTCGATATTCTGATGCCATGCTGACCAAATCAAGGTCATTGACATCGTCTTAGAAAAGACTACTTGATGCTAAACCCTTTGCTTTCAAGGAAAGCTTTCATAAACGGACGCGCTTCTTTGCTGAGAGTCCCGGAAATTTGCTCACTCCAGCTCATCTCTTTGTTGCCGCCAGTGCGGGTTCGGTAATACTCGCGCACCTCATTGTCATAGTTTTCCAAAACAGCTTTATCCATCTCTGAATACTCATCGGTGTGAACAACTAATTCTGATGGCAAGCGTGGTTTCACTTCAGGATCTTGCGCCGGATAGCCAAGACATAGCCCAAATAAAGGAATCACCTGCTCTGGCAATTTTAGAAGGTTAGCGACTTTGTCAGGGTTGTTTCTGAGCCCACCAATATAAACACCACCCAACCCTAAAGACTCAGCCGCTATTAGGGCATTTTGGGCCATCAACGCGCCGTCTATCGCACCAATCAAGGTTTGTTCAGCAAAGCCTAATTGCGCATCTGGTTTAATCTGTAAATGACGGTTGAAATCAGCGCAAAATACGAAGAACTCTGCGGCATCAGCAACATAAGCCTGATTCCCCGCATATTCAGCAAGACGTTGCCTTTTCTGTTTATCGATCACCCGAATAATACTGGTGCATTGAATAAAGCTCGAGGTAGATGCCGCTCTCGCGCAATCGATAATCGCATTGCGTTGTTCATCCGTAATGCGTTGCTCAGTGAACTTTCTTATCGAGCGGTGAGAAAGAATGGTATTGATAGCGGTATTCATTAAGAAGGCGTCCCTGATTTATACCAATAGTGGCCAATAATGACATAAAGAACAAAGACGCCTGCATACGAAGCTTAATTGGCGTTAACAACGTCAAAAATTATTTTGGGTGGCTTAATACCGAAAGGATGCACGCGCCAAAGCACGGTGTAAGAACCTGTCTGTTGAATAGCGCCATCTGGGGTGTTAATGGTCAGTACATAGTTACCGGTTTCGACAACCTTACGAAATCCAGTTCGGATGATTTCAATCGGTTCCAGTTGAAGGTTATCGACGCCTTGCTCAAAACCAGCACGCCAAGCCTGAACAATGTTATCTCGATAATGTACGGACGGATTCTGATCCAACTTCAACGTGGCCGTTTTAGCGTAAAAAGGACCCAATTTGTCAGCATCTTTTCGATTGTATGTTTCCTGAAATAATTGGCTGGCGTTAGTCACTTGCCCGACAGGATCCATAGGTTTTACCCATCTCTGTTCCGATGCCGAGACAAAGCCGGAAAAGACGAAAAAGAAACTGGTGATGGCGATAAGAAATTGCTTTTTTTGTAGCAAGGACATGATAGCTCTCCATTGGTTATTTAACGTTCTTTTCGAGTTTAACCAGCGTTAAAGGTGGTGGGCGATGACAAGAAATACCTAAATCAGGGATGTTAGGATGCTAAGTTACTCAGATAGAAAAACGCTAAAACGAGATTTATTAGATAGACGTAGAAAATCTCTGGATGGTGCCACTCAAGACGCTATCGCTCATTTGATTCTTGAACTTGATGATCCCGGTGCGATGCTCAATATCGCTACCCGGTATTTAGGCGAGCACCTTAAGGCAAACCGTGTTGATGCCGGTTTATCTTCACGTAAAGAGCGCAACTACAACCCAACCAATGAATACAGCGATGCGACAGGAGAGTTACCGTCAATGATTGGTGCTCAGATCTCTAATCGACACCTGTCAATGCAAACCATATGGAAATCAAACGTTCCTGTTCCGTTTCATCATGTTCAATCCAACCCCTTATTGAACGGCCTTCATGATGCATTGGCTGAAGCCGAAGCAGTATCTATGATCGCCGTATCAGTAAAGGTTCCAAAAAAGGATCTCGCGGTCTTGTGCATAGACCAATGTGATGGACACCGAATTTGGACCCCAAAAGAAACGGAACACATTTACCAGTTTTCCAATACCTCTCTGGCACCACTGCTCAATGCAAGCAGGAGCTCTGCGGTAACTAAAGATTGCCTGATAACGAAAGCTGAGTTGCAGGTCGTCAAACTTGCAGCGGAAGGAAAAAGTTACTCACAGATCGCTGATAAGCTTCATAAATCGCAACGTACTATCGAGAATCAGTTAAGAAGCGCCAGAAAAAAAACCGGTGCACAAAATCAAACGGATCTTGTGCGCAGATGCATCCACTGGTTTTGAATATGGTTAGCTGGGATTTGCGCTCAAGAATTCAGAAACAGATACTTCATCGCATATCCGACTGAGAATATTGATCAATCGCTCTTCATTCAATGGCATCGCATTACCTTTGATTGAGCTTGATTTCATCGCCCTTGTCACAACATCTTTGAACACAGATTCGCAAAGCCCGTATTGGCAAAGAGGCGACAATTCCAGACGCTTCAAAGTGCGTTGCACCCAGACAATCCCATCACTTGGCTCAGCATTCATTCGCTCGGTCAGAATACAAGCCAACTGGCGGTAGCGGTTAAGCAGACTTAAGCGCCCTGCTTTACGTGCTGCAAGAATATTTTCGGCCATGACATAAGGGGCAAGTTGCGCCGTGATTGCTCCATGTGGCGTATCTAAAACCGCGCCCAGAGCTGCTGCCAAGCCATGCACTGCGCCTAATTTGGCGTTTGATTGCGCCATACCACCTAGCATGGAAGCGAATGCCATATCTGCCCGGGCTTTCGAATCATCATATTCACAGGCATGAACAATCCGCGTTGCGGTCATAAACTGAAACATCGCACCTCACTGGATCTGAACAGAAACGAAAAGCAAATCCTCAAAGCGACCCCCTCAAACTACGCACTTAAGTTAAAATAAAATTGATACAAAGCAGAAACTGAATGTTTAAAACTTCCCTGTTTTAAACATGTACAGCCTTCATCACACCCTTTCAAAAATGCGCGCTCTGTTCATTTTCCGATTGATAGATAATTTCGATTGAATTAAAAGACAAAACCTTCTTTTATCTGCCAGATGCTTAAGGCATAGTTGTTCTCAATCAGATGATGAAGCCGCGGGATAGCCTCCCCTACACACGGCACCATCTAATCAAATTAAATAAGAAAGGAAATGAATATGTTCGTGGTTATTTTTGGTCGCCCAGGTTGCCCATTCTGTGTTCGTGCAAAGGACCTTGCTGACAAACTGAAAGAAGAGCGTGACGATTTCAACTACCGCTATGTAGACATCCACGCAGAAGGCATCAGCAAAGCTGACCTTGAAAAAACCGTGGGCAAGCCAGTTGAAACTGTGCCACAAATCTTCGTTGACCAAGAACACGTTGGTGGTTTCACCGAGTTCGAAGCTTACGCAAAAGAAAATCTGGGTCTGTACCAGTAATTTCCTTTAGATTTTCCTGAAAAAGCCGGCAATCTTGCCGGCTTTTTTATTGTTCAAAAACAGAAAGTTGGCACCAATGCAGGCTTTCATACTTTCCATTAGGAAAGTCAGCAAAATTTAATACTATTTTTCATGCGAGTTTTCATTACATTTCATTGCAAATGCGTATAATGGCGCTCCAGAATTTCCCTTTGACCCGTGCGCGGATTACTGTTCAGTGAACATAGACGTCTACAACCTGCTTGTTAATAACGACATCCTCCTTCTTTTCGTTGTTTTGGCCATTGGCCTCACCATCGGCAAAATCAGAATCGGCAGCTTCCAGTTTGGTAACTCTATTGGTGTACTTGTCACCGCATTGTCTTTTGGCCATGCAGGCTTCTCGTTTAGCCCAGAGGCACTGAACATTGGCTTTATGCTGTTCATTTTCTGTGTAGGTATCGAAGCCGGACCAAATTTCTTTGGCATCTTCTTCCGCGACGGCAAATCCTATCTGGTGCTGGCATTTACCGTACTTGCCGCATCCGTTGGCATTACCCTTTTGATGCGTTACCAGTTTGGTGTGGATGGCAGCATTGCTACGGGCATGATGGCAGGAGCCATGACAGCAACGCCGGTTCTGGTAGGTGCGAAAGATGCACTAAACGCAGGACTTGCTGGCAGCTTCACCCCAGATCAACTCGCCGGGATGATTGATAACCTGAGCGTAGGTTACGCATTAGCTTACCTGGTGGGTTTGGTAAGTCTGATTGTGCTCGCGAATTTTATGCCCAAGCTGCAAAAGGAAAATCTTGAGCATTCTGCACAGAAAATTGCGATGGAGCGTGGGCTTGGTAATTCTTCACAACGCAAAGTCTACCTGCCGATTATCCGTGCATACCGTGTTGGCCCAGAGCTGATTAACTGGGTGGATGGCCGCAACCTTCGTGAGCTGGGTATTTATCGCCAGACGGGTTGCTATATCGAACGTATCCGCCGTAACGGCATTCTGGCAAACCCGGATGGTGATGCCATTTTGCAGGAAGGCGATGAAATCGCACTGGTGGGTTACCCTGATAGCCACGCTCGCCTGGACCCTTCTTTCCGAAATGGGAAAGAGGTATTCGATCGTGACCTTCTTGACCTCCGTGTGGTTGAAGAAGAAATCGTGGTGAAAAACGACGCCATTATTGGAAAACGCCTGTCTGATTTGAATCTGTCTGAGTACGGCTGTTTCTTAAACCGTGTGGTCCGCGCGCAGATCGAAATGCCAATGGACCACAACATCCTGCTTTCCAAGGGGGATGTGCTGCAAGTAAGTGGTGAGAAGCGTCGTGTTATGGGACTCGCTGAGCGAATCGGCTTTATCTCGATTCACAGTCAGGTTTCAGACATGTTGGCGTTCTGTTCTTTCTTCATCTTCGGTCTGATTTTTGGTTTGATCACCATGACGTTCGGGCAGATGACACTCGGCTTGGGTAATGCTTCAGGACTGCTGATTGCAGGGATTTTGCTGGGCTTCCTGCGTGCTAACCACCCTACGTTTGGTTATGTTCCGCAAGGCGCGATCAACATGCTGAAAGAGCTTGGGTTGATGACCTTTATGGTCGGTGTGGGTCTGAGTGCAGGTGGTAACCTGGTTGAATACCTCCAACAGATGGGTTTCACCATCATGTTTGGCGCATTGGCGGTGAGCGTGATGCCAGTGATACTGGCTTACCTGGTTGGAGCCTATATTCTAAACATGAACCGCGCACTGCTATTTGGCGCCATCATTGGTGCGCGTACCTGTGCACCAGCCATGGATATGATTAACCAACACGCTCGCAGCACCATTCCAGCGCTGGGGTACGCAGGTACCTATGCTATTGCGAATGTGCTGTTGACGTTTGCTGGCACACTTCTCGTCATTCTCACCTAATCTGACGTTCTCAGTCAGCAATGATTCAGCGAACAGGCGTTAAACTGTTCGTTGAATCATCCAAATCAATACAAGTCAGTACAACTCAGACATCAAGCCTTTCGAATTTGTTGGTTGGGAACAAACCGACAACTTCTTTGCCATCGTGCAAGATTTTCTCAGGAACTTTCGATAGGCTGGCTGAAAGCTAAGACAGATCAGTAAGGTAACGATTTATGCGCATTCTCATTGTCGAAGACGATCCACTTCTGAGCCACCACCTAAAAACCGAACTCTCCGAACTTGGCAATCAGGTTCACTGCGCGAAAACCGCCTCTGAAGGGCTGTTCGTTGCCAAAGATTATCCCAATGACATCGCAATTGTGGATCTGGGCCTGCCAGACAGAGATGGTCTTAGCCTGATCCGCGATATTCGACGTGCGGAAATTCGCATGCCCATCCTCATTCTCACTGGTCGTGCGAACTGGCAAGACAAAGTGTCGGGTCTCGATGCAGGTGCTGATGACTATCTGGTAAAACCCTTTCAGAAAGAAGAACTGGTAGCACGGCTTAATGCTTTGGTTCGCCGCAGTGCTGGCTTCGTGAAGCCGGAAGTCAAAGCCGACAAAATCTCCATCGACCTGTTGGCGAAAAAGGTATCGATTGAAGAAGCTCCTATCGAACTCACCGCTTTTGAGTACGACTTGTTGGAATATTTAGTGCGTCACAACCGCCAAGTTGTATCAAAGCAGCGTTTGTTGGATGTGCTCTATCAAGATCAAGAAGGTGATCCCAATACCATCGAAGTGATGATGAGCCGTCTTAGAAAGAAGCTCACCCAAGCTGGTCAGGATAACCCCATCTCTACCGTCCGTGGTCAGGGTTATATCTTTGAATTGCAGGTGACCTGATATGGCGCGGAAAATGATGCCTCAGATCCACAAGCGAGTCATTTCCACCTCCATTGCCATTATCTTCTTGTTCTCACTGTTGGTGGGCTTTCTCATCAATCAGGTTTACGTGAAGAACTACGTGGCCATGTATTCCTCCCAGTTGGTGGCACAGGTGCCTCATATCGTCGGTGAACTTCGCCGGGACAATATGCTGGAGCTTGGCCAGAACGCGCCGAACCAAGGCCAACCCATACCAGAAACTAAGCACTCTGATTATTTGGCATTTATCTGTGAACAAGACGGCTCAGCCTCTTGGATGTCATCTGAAGCGCGCAACAGCGGAATGAGTGACATTTGCCTGTATGTCCCTCACTCAATGAAAGAGCCGGACATGATCTACTACAAGGAATCTCCTTATGTTGTCCATGTCATCTCTGAAGCAACCTATTCCACCAGCGATCTTTTTATTGTGGTGCGTGATGTTACCCCTCAACTGGAAAAGCTCGCTCATGTAAAACGCCAAACGTGGTTCTATGTAGGATTAGCCTTCCTTGCCGCAACAGGCTTGCTTTATGCTGCGTCTTACTGGAGTTTCAGTCCGTTGCGTAAGCTCGCGGGAGAGTTAAACGAGATTGCAGAGTCACGCCGTGAAACCCTGGCTTCCGATTACCCTAAGGAATTGGAAGATGTCACCGATGCGCTAAACCGAATGATTACACTGCGTAAAGATCAGACACAACGCTATCGCCATGCGATGGATGATCTTGCCCACAGTCTAAAAAGCCGGTTGGCCGCCACTAACGCACTATTAGATGACAGCTCATTGAGCCGAGAAATCATGAGCAAACGCATCGTAGAACAAGTCAGCCAGATGGATGATATGGTTCAGTACCAATTGAAGCGAGCCTTAGTCGGTCAGCGTGGTTTGGTACGTGAGAAAACTGAACTACGACCCGTTATCGCCAGTCTGTCGGGTATGTTTTCCAAGATTTACAGCGATAAGCCTGTAAACGTTACGCTGAACCTTCAAGAGCTAACGTCACTACCATTGAACAAAGCTGACTTGACCGAACTGCTCGGCAACCTGCTAGAAAACGCCTTCCGTTTCTGTATAAGTGAAGTGCGAATCTCCAGCCGCGAAATGCTGGAGCACTGCGTACTCACGGTTGAAGATGACGGCCTTGGTGTGGCTGAAACGCTGCGTGAATCTATATTCCAACGAGGTGTGCGTGCCGATCAGTTGAACCCGGGAACCGGGATCGGTCTGGCGGTTTGCGACGAAATTGTCGAAAGCTATGGCGGTAAGATTCGCGTGATTGAATCGGAGCTGGAAGGTGCTGCATTCATCATGACCTTCCCGAAATTGCGATAGGATTACGGTGAAACGAATCTAACCGAACACGCCCTACTAAGCAGGGCATTTTCTGATCAAGAATCCGCAAATTGGTAGCAAAACTGCAGACACAAAAAAGGCCGCTGATGCGGACTTTTCATTCAATTCAGTTTTAATCATCTGCGTTCAGCAAATCGTCTTTAGCTGCCAACAGGTATTGGTACATCGACCAGTAAGTCAGTGCTGTCGCGATGTAAAGTGCTGCATAACCTACGTAAATCACCCACTCACTGTCGCGCCAAAGAAGCATAGTCAGAGCAAACATTTGTGCTGCAGTTTTGAATTTACCCACCCAGGAAACGGCCACATTCGCACGCTTACCCAGCTCTGCCATCCATTCACGCAAAGCTGAAATAATGACTTCGCGGGCAATCATCGTCGCTGCAGGAATAGTCACCCAAATAGAATTGTAATGTTCAGCGATAAGCACCAGCGCAATTGCTACCATCACTTTGTCAGCCACAGGGTCCAGAAATGCACCGAATCGGGTGGTTTGACCCAAGGTTCGAGCGAGGTAACCATCCAACCAGTCGGTGGCACCCGCGATAACGAAAATCAGAGCAGCAGCGAAAGCTGACCATTCATAAGGGAGATAGAACGCGATAACAAAAACAGGGATTAATGCGATGCGTATAAGGGTCAGGATAATGGGGATATTCAGTCGCATACTTATAATACTTTGTGAGTGACGGCCTATGGTGCTTGAAAGTCAGTGTTGTTGCAATGACGAATGAATCTTCTCAGCCAAAACACGACTTATACCCGGCACTTTGGCGATTTCTTCGACAGAAGCACGCTTAAGTTCCTGAATTCCACCCATGTATTTGAGCAACGCCTGACGACGCTTTGGCCCCACCCCTTCAATTTCTTGCAACACACTGCTCTTCCGCGCTTTGGCACGTTTCGCTCTGTGACCGGAAATGGCATGGTTATGGCTTTCATCGCGAATATGCTGGATGAGGTGTAGCGCAGGAGAATCTGACGGCATAGAAAACTCTTCCCCCGTCACTTTAATCAGGGTTTCGAGACCCGGACGTCTCGTCGTCCCTTTTGCCACGCCAAGCAACAGAGGATGCTTCGGCCAGTCGGCAAGCAGTGGCTTCACCACTTCCCACGCCCGGTTCAGTTGCCCCTTACCACCATCAATCAAAATGATGTCCGGGATCTTTTCCGGGTCGACCTGTTTGCTGTAGCGTCGCTTTAGCACCTGCGCCATTGCCGCATAGTCATCACCGCCAGTAATACCTGTGATGTTATAGCGACGGTATTCCTGTTTAACAGGACCATCCTGATTGAAAACCACGCATGACGCGACCGTTTGCTCACCCATGGTGTGGCTGATATCGAAACATTCCATGCGTTTCACCGATTCAAGTTCCAGCGCTTCCGAAAGCACACTGAATCGGTTGTGAATGGTCATCTTGTGGTTGATTTTGCTGGTGAGCGCCGTCGCTGCATTGGTTTGGGCGAGCTTGAGGAAACGAGCGCGGGCGCCTCGTGGTTTACATTGCAGGTGCACTTTGCGGCCTGCAATGTCGGACAATGCGGTTGCGAGGTCTGCCAGCTCGTCACCCAAATCCTGACCAATCAGAATACTGGTTGGAATAGTGTTTCCTTCCGCCTGTTTCACATAAAACTGACCGATAAAGCTCGAAACTAGTTCATTCACATCGGTATCAGCCGGCATTTTCGGGAAATAGCTGCGGCTGCCGAGCACTTTGCCCTGACGCAGGAAAAGCACGTGGATACAGGCCACACCGTTCTCAATAGAAACACCAATAGCATCCAGATCGTCATCGCTGTCTTGCGAAACGAACTGTTGCTCCTGAACGCGGCGTAGGGCTTGTATTTGGTCGCGATACTCTGCCGCTTTCTCAAACAGCAATGCATGGCTCGCGTTCTCCATTTTCTCCACCAGCGAAGCGATAACCTGACGATCTTTACCTTGCAGGAACAAACGGGTGAAGTTCACCAGTTCGTCATAATCTTCATCGGGAATGATGCCCTTTACGCAGGGGCCAGCACAGCGTTTGATTTGGTACATCAAACACGGGCGGGTACGGTTGGCATAAACGGAATCTTCGCACTGGCGAACTGGGAAAATTTTCTGCAACAAATACAGACTTTGGCGCACCGCACCGGCGTCAGGAAAAGGACCGAAGTATTCACCTTTGCGTTTTTTAGCCCCACGATGAACGGCAATTCGCGGGTGTTTGCTTGCAGAAAGGAAGATATAGGGATAAGACTTGTCATCACGCAACAGCACGTTATAACGTGGTAGGTGCTGCTTGATAAGATTGTGCTCGAGGATCAGCGCTTCTGTTTCGCTATGCGTGATCGTGACTTCGACGTTGGCGATATTTTTCACCAGCGCACGAGTCTTCTCTCCCGAGACATTAGTACGGAAATAGCTGGAAAGCCGCTTCTTGAGAGATTTGGCTTTACCGACATAAATTATCTCACCCGAAGCGTCCATCATTCGATAGACGCCGGGTTTGTCAGAGACTGTTTTTAGGAAATTTTTGGCATCAAACACAGCGAACAGAAATAGTTAAAGCGTTTCTGTATCTAGCATACCATGACGAATCGCCAGATGGGTCAGTTCAACGTCACCATTGATACCTAACTTACTGAACAGACGGTAGCGATAGCTGTTGACTGTCTTCGGGCTCAAGTTTAGCTGCTCTGAAATGTCAGTCACTTTCTGCCCTTTCGTAATCATCATCATGATTTGGAGCTCGCGCTCTGAAAGGTTTTTGAAAGGATTCTCCTGCGCAGGAGAAAACTGACTCAAGGCCATTTGCTGAGCAATCTCTGGTGAAATGTAGCGCTGACCGCTATTCACCGCACGAATTGCGTTAACCATTTCATTCGCTCCGGCCCCTTTCGTTAGGTAGCCAGCCGCGCCCGCCTGCATAACTTTGGTTGGAAATGGATTTTCTGTATGAATTGTCAGAACAATAATTTTTGCGTCTGGGTTATAGCGTAGGAGCTTTCTCGTCGCTTCCAAACCACCAATACCAGGCATGTTCATGTCCATCAAGATAATGTCTGCATGATTGCTACGACACCACTTGACTGCTTCCTCACCGCTTTCGGCTTCCCCTACCACTTTTACACCACGCTCGTCTTCAAGAAGACGGCGTATCCCTGTGCGAACCAGCTCGTGATCATCTACAAGGAAAACACTAATCAAGCTTGTTTCTCCACTATGATTTTGGCTCGCCATGCGCCGGGATGGCGCTCGACTTTCGATGCATATTACTTGAGTTTAACCCAACAATAAAAGAGCGAACACATTGATTCTGTGTAAGAGAGCATGTTTTTATAGCCAATCAGTCATAATTTAAACAACATGATGTCTCAAATTCGTCTTTTTTAAAAATTTGGCGGAAAATTTTCTATTGCGTACAGAAAGTTACGCCCTACTACCAATTTTTAGTTTTCTGTCCGAACATCTAAAAAGCGCGACACCTTGATATTATTGATCGGCATATTTTATGCTTTTTTAGGTCTATCGTTATCGTTTGCTTACACATTTGGTTGGTGAAATCTGCCTTTTGGGCTCACTTTTCCAGTAAGTCTTCACAGTCACACAAACCTTGCAAGGAGCATATTCTCGACATGAAGCTGGGCATTTTACTCTGCGACGATCACTACCCTGATTCCATCCCAAAGTATGGGCACTATGATGAAGCATTCAAGCGCATGTTTGAGGGCAGCAGCATATCCGCCTTCAAAAGCTACCGTTGCCACGAGGAAAAATATCCGTCCTCGCCAAAGGATTGCGATATCTGGTTAGTAACAGGCAGTAAATGGGGCGTTTACGACACTGACCCTTGGATTGAAGTTGTCGCCCAATTTGTCCGTGATTGTAATGAAACCAATCAGCCCATAATTGGCGTCTGTTTTGGGCATCAGCTTATCCATTATGCATTGGGAGGACATGTCGAGAAATCTGATAAAGGTTGGGGCATGGGCGTTTATCCCATCAAAAAAAACTTTCAACCTGTCGCTTCAGGCGTGGCTCTCTCCAAAACACTAAACTTGATTGCTTGTCACCAAGATCAAGTTATTTCTCCGGCAAATGGGTTCGACGTGATAGCAGGATCCGATTTCTGCCCTATCGCTATCACTCAGAAATCACAGACTGCCTTGACAATGCAATGCCACCCAGAATTTACGCCCGAGTTTCTCATCCAGTTGATTGAGCGTTTGCGTGAAAACGCAGGTAATGAGGTCGTTGATAATGCCATTAAGTCACTGGAGACTCTGGGTGAAGGCGATCGTGAACAAGTAATTTCACTGATTTTCAACTTCTGTAATAGGGAGAAAGACTAGCTTTCTTACACCCCACAAAAGTTCCCATTAAGCTTGAGTGCGATTCGCAACAGAATCGCCATTCTACATTTTCATTTTGCAATCCAAGATGACACCCCGTATTTCATACCGTTTTATCCCTATGAATTAATGGGTTAATCACTTTGGCACCCTAATTGCTCCTTGATGCATATAAATTCGAAGGAGTGTTGATATGAACAGAGCCTCAACCTTAAACCAACCGTTGATCTTTGTGGGCCCACCTCGCTCAGGAGTGACGCTCATCTCAGATATCGTGATGCATCACGACCAGATCTGTTGGCTTGATGAGAGCTTTGACAAACACCCTAAGTCTGATTTTCAGCATCGTCTTTTCAAACGCAAATGTGCATTCAGAAACAAAGCACTGCAAGACAACTCGTTTTTGGGATCGCTGGCGCGAGAGTTTTCCCCTGCACCGTCAGAAGCAATGAATTTCTGGGAAGACCATACCCGCGAAGAAATTGATTTTTATCGCGGCTTTGCCAGAGGTAAACACGCCACGCCTGTGGAAATATCCTCCATAAGGGAAATCCTTAGCCGTCGAGTTGAGCTCTCTAGCCGAAGCCGTCTTGCACTTCGATTTACGGGTCCTTCGCGCCTTTGTTATCTGAACAGTCTTTTCCCAGATGCCAAGTTTGTACATATTTGCCGCGACCCTGCCTCGACTGTGCACTCAATGATATCTAATGAAGAGTGGGAATATCAGGGTAAGAATCTCCTTTGGTGGCGCGGCGCTTACTCATTGCAGGAGCTTGCTCAGTACGATCGTCTCCGCGGTCATGCCGTTGCAGGAACTGCATTCCAGCTCAACAAACTCATTCAAACCGCTAAGGCAGAAGCAACAGAACTGGATTTGAACATGCTGTCTGTGAATTATGAGGACTTTGTTGCCGCACCAGAACGGGTAATAGAGAAAATCCTCGACTTCGCAGAGCTACCCGCCAATGAAACGGTCAATGCAGCACTGCAACAGAATGAAATCCGATGTAGCAACAAGGTCCTGAAAATGCCAGCTACCGACGTTAACACCGTGTATACATGGTGTCCGGCAACATAACTACTTCCATAATGTATAAGCCATGCGTTTTACGCATGGCTTATTTGCGTCTAATTCATTTGTTTCATGTCCTTATTCTCCCTACCCTACGCGCTCTTTTGGGTTCCGCTTTGAGGCACCATGTTTTCACAATCACTTTTCGCCCAGCTTGTTAGGTGGTTACTGGTACTGATTGTCACTCTGGTGAGCGTTCAATATTGCACACCCTTACAACGCGCTTTTGCAGATTACGCAGTAGATGGAGGGTGCCATCAACACCATCAAATGAATAACGAAAATCAGCCCCACGGGTCTCACATAACACCATAAACAAAGGTAACTTAATGAGTATTTTCCGCTTCCCGCTGCTTGTATGGCTGGGGATAGGGATTTTGATTATAAGCCTAGGGATCAGGCAATCTTTCGGTATCTTCATGATGCCTATCACTGACACTTTTCAGTCAGGTCGTGAATTTTTCAGCCTTGCTATTGCTCTTCAAAACCTTTTGTTTGGACTTTTCCAACCTTTCGTGGGCATGGCGGCGGATAGATTTGGTGCGAAACGCATTATCACCATGGGTGGCGTCGCTTATGCACTGGGTCTTTACCTCACTTCAATCGCAACCGGTACGGGTGTGCTCTACATCTCTATGGGTGTATTGATTGGTTTGGGCTTGAGCGCAACCAGCTACGTCATCATTTTGGGCGCTGTCGCCAAAGTCGTACCCGCGGAGCACACGGCAAAAGCGTTTGGTCTAACAACAGCCATGGGCTCATTTGGCATGTTCGCTGTGATCCCCGGTGCCCAGTCGCTGCTAGCAAACTACGACTGGCAGATTGCGATGCAGGTGTTTGCGATGTTCTGTACCCTGATGATCGCTTTCGCTGTTTTCATGAAAACAGCGAATTCTTCCTCTTCAGCGAGCGGGCAAGCGGAACCAGAACAAACACTAAAAGAAGCAATAGCTGAAGCAGCTCGCCATTCAGGCTATTGGCTGATCCATGCTGGTTTCTTCGTCTGCGGCTTCCAAGTGATGTTTATCGCGACTCACCTGCCGAGCTATATCGCAGACAAAGGTTTGCCAGGAAACACTGCTGCGATGGCATTAGCCTATGTCGGTATCTTCAACATTTTTGGCTCTTATTTCTGGGGCCTAATGGGTGACCGATTTAACAAGCGCTATGTAATGACTTCTCTTTACATGATGCGCTCAGTGGTACTAACTCTCTTTATTACCGTGCCTTTAACCACGAATACAGCCACTATTTTTGGCGCAGCCATTGGCTTCTGCTGGTTAGGAACAGTACCACTGACATCCGGTTTGGTGCGCCAGATCTTCGGTCCACGTTATATGTCAACGCTATATGGTCTGGTATTTTTCACTCACCAATTAGGTAGTTTCATTGGCGCATGGGTTGGCGGGCGTGTGTTCGACTACTATGGTTCTTACGAGCCAATCTGGTGGGCAACGATCGTTCTGGCATTCGCTGCAGCGCTTATACACTTACCGATAAATGATAAACCCGTCGTTCGTCCAACATTACAAAGTGCTTAATTCAAAACCGGGCTGTAGTCGCCCGGTTCTTACTCTCAACTATTTGCCCTTACCCTCAAAAAATATCCAAAATTCAACCGCATTCAGCGCTTGCTCAAACTTTTGTCACTTCGCGTTGGGATATTGACACATCAAATGCTAATTTTTTGTTAAGACCTCTTCAGGTCGGTATCACAGCAGAAAGTCGACGTCTCACACTGAGGTGAAAAAATGGGAAAACTGACGACGCATGTTCTGGACACCGCGCTAGGGAAACCCGCCAATGGTGTAAAAGTATCACTTTATCGAATTGACGAAGAAGGCCTTCACCCGCTGGCCACCACCATCACCAATAATGATGGCAGAACAGACTCACCGCTTATTGAGGAAGGGTTACTCACTTCAGGTCAGTATCAGCTTGTCTTCGCTACCGCTTCCTACTTCAGAAATACCAATACGCCTATGGAAACTGTACCTTTTCTTGATGAAATCGTGATTCGGTTTGGCGTTTCTGACCACAACAAGCATTATCACGTCCCACTGCTTGTTTCCCCTTATGGTTATTCAACGTATCGCGGAAGTTAAAAAGACTTCATAGGAATTAATAAAGCCAGCCTTTTGGCTGGCTTTTTCTTACGAGGGATTAGTTATCCATTAACCTATTTTGCTATTCACTCAGGATTGGATATGCTTCGGTGTAAATCCAATCATTGGCTTTTGCCGGTACATGGCAGCCAAGACAATCCGTTTTGTAATCTGCAGAGGCATTCTTGTTCATATCATCAGTTTTGAACAGGGCCCAGCCCCAGCCATCACCCCACGAACCATTGTCGGAAAAGCGGCCTTTGCCGTCTTTCACCATCACAAACCATTGCTTAAGATCACCGGTTTCATGGCTGACGCCGCTTCCGGTTGTGTAGTTACCCGTGTTGTGAGCACGCAACTCTTTCACAAGGGTTGCACCATCTGGGAATTTACCGTTCTTGCGAAACGCTTCCACAGCTTCTTTTTCGGTGTAAACACCATGGAAACCGCTTGCACCGCCTTCAGGAACAAACCAAGATCCTAAATGGACCATGTTAGTTCTAAAGTCTTTGGGAAAGCTGATGTCTCCTTTGTCATCAACATAAGGTGAAAACGCGTCATTGGCAGCAAGTGCGGTAAACGCTGTACCTGCAGCAAGCAAGCCGACAAGAAGTGCCTTCTTCATACATTACTCCATTGCTTTCTGATTATTTAAGGCTGGAACTGTGTCCGCCAGTGGCTGCCTCACCTTTTGCTTTTCCTGCACGCAACACCGGGTAGTATTGCGTAAAGACGAAGTCATCCGCTGCTGCAGCTTGGTGACAAGCATTGCATGCTGCTGCAGGGAAAGCCTTTGCGCTCTCTGTCAGAGCTGTGTGATCAGGCGTTGAAAAGCTGTAGTAAGACCAATGACCTGGCTCATTTGGGTTCAGGCTCTTACTCTTGATAGTGGCTTCCAGACCAATGAAGTCACCTTGAAAATAACCATTGCCACTGACGGCAGCTTTACTACCGACGCTAACAAGTTCTTTAATGATGATTGTCCCATCTCGGAACTCGCCCTTCTCTTTCCATACCGCCCAGCTCTCAGGATCGATATAGACATTGTGATGCTCTGGGAATGCCGCCTTGCCATTGTTCATGTCATTTGGTGTCACTGGTGTGCCGACATATACCCACTCGCGGTAGCCAGTAGGGCGCTGTAGCTCACCATCTTTAACGGTGAAATAGTCCTTGGCGATAGCAGCTGTTGAAACGAATCCACTCATACCGATTACCGATGCTAGGATTAGAGGTATGTACGTATTTGCATTTGCTATGTTTTTCACATCCATTTTCTCACCTTGCTTACAGTTAAAACTCTCAATAGGAGAGCATTGAGCATCAGTCTAGGCTAAATTAGCAACCAACATTACCTCATAGGGAATCAGATCAGTGCCTCAGGGAATCAAAAGCGAAGAAACCTTTAATTATCTCTCGGATGTCTTTGAAACTCTTAGGTTTAGGGGGAATATCTTTTTCAGTTCCGATCTCAGTGCACCTTGGGGCATGGATCTGGAAAAGCGGGGCTTCCCGCGGTTTCATATTGCCCTCAAAGGTAGCTGCTTTGTTGGTCTGGACAAGGCTGAGCCTCTTGAAGCAAACGAGATGGATATCTTTCTATTACCTGGGGGGGATGCGCATTGGCTAGCGGATTCACCGGAGAATGAGAGAACGCTAAGACACATCGCTGAGGATGCATGTGAGCTAGGTAAGCCCTTATTTCAAAACGGACCAACCACTCACAAGTTAATGTGCGGTCTTATTATGTTTGATGCTGGTTTAAGCCACCCCATTATTGATGCGCTACCGCCTATTATCCACCTCAACAACATCGGACACGACAGCACTATCTGGCAAATCGTCATATTGATAGACAAAGAGATTGCGGAACATGGATATCGTAAAAATGCCATCGTCGATAAACTAACAGAAGCGCTATTTCTAAAGATAATGTCTCACTTCTTAATCGAAAGTGAAGAAAACTTCAGTTTCCTAAAAGCCGTAAAAGATAAACGTATCCATCAAGCTCTCATGTTGATGCATCGCGAACCTGGAAAAGACTGGACACTCGAAGAGATTGGACGCCAGGTAGGCATGTCTAAAGCCACGCTGGTTCGTCATTTTCAGGAAGCGCTTGGAATGGCACCTATTGCCTACCTTAGCCAATGGCGGCGCCTCAAAGCCTATAACGCCTTAAGATACACCAAAGACCCGATTGATAAGATTGCGCTGTCTTTAGGGTTTACTTCTGGGAGAACTCTCAGCCGCGCTCTCGTGAGGGAACTCGGGATGACGCCAGCGGAAATTAGGAACAAGGAACACTTGAACTAAAAAAACTAAAATCCCACTGTCCATCCATCAGGTAAGCCGCGTGATATTAATTCTTCACGGGCTTTATCTGCTCCTTCTTTGTCGTAGGTCCTGAACCTAGCCCTAAAAGTGGAGCTTCCCGTTTTGTCGAACGTTTCTGTGCCAACAAAGCCTCTACTAGCGAGCGTCACAGTGTTTGCCTGGACTTCAAAATATACGCTGCTTGAGTAGGTTAGATAGGATTTAGCACCGTTGAGCGTATACCTATTTCTGGCATAACATTTGTATTCAGTGAAGACATAATCACCAGGTGCTAAGCCAGTTATTAAACCCATATTAGAGGTATTGTTTAAGAACAATTCCCAAGTCTGACTTTCTCGAGGTTCTGAAGGCTTCCAAAACGCCTTCTCCACATCAAAAACAATCGAGCGACATGCATATTTTTTATTCACTGGGATATCGCTCAAGTCTATAGGAATCACAACAGCTCCTGTTCCATTTGCAGGCGGAAGATTTTCTGCGGTTTTTGGTATCCCTGCGCAACCAATCACACCAATAGCAACTGACGAAAAGAGCATCGCCCTAAATATTTTTATTTTTTTCATTTGTTTGCTCCTTGAATTAACAAAACAAGGATAGCTGAAAACTTGACACTTTAATGTCTTTAATTGAAGACAAAAAAGGGAGCCAAACGGCTCCCTTTTTTGTCTAGCTCATTGTGTTACTTGCGATCTTGGTCGAAGTCGCCATGGAAATGACCATGATCTGCCACTTCACGTGACGCAGATTTGATCTTCTCACCAATACGGTGCTCGTGTTCATGATCATGTCCGTCATGAACGGCCAAGGTTCTCAGCGTACGAGTTTCTGGTGCTGCATCCTGTTGGTTTTTGTCATCAGCATACAGGTCTTCACTCATCGCATAGAAGGTTGCCACGTAAGCCAGTGCTCGCGAGTTCATCTCCATCGCAACGCTGTTGACGTTGTTGATGTCATCACACGCCTGGTGGTAACACTTATCGTAGGCGACATCCACTTCACCGCCAAACTGTTCTACTTCCTCTGCTGATTTGGTTTTCTCAGCACCGGTGAACAAGCCACCAAATGCAATGCCCCAGTCTGCAAAGCCTGAGTAGTCAGAGCGCTTAGACAACGCCTGAGGAACCGTCACTTCGTCTTTGTCAGTAAAGAACTCGTTAAACAGGCCTTCAATATGACCTGTGCCTTCCGGCGGCTCGAAGTCACCTGGGTAGGCGTTGTCAGGGCTGTCTTTGGTGTCAGATAAATCGCCATCCATGACGCCATAGATGTAGTTAGGTGACGCAATCATGTCGAAGTTGAGGTACATCTTAATCGGGTTGATTTCGAGGTAACGCGCTTCGACCATCTCACGCTGTTCATCCGTTAGCTCACTCGGGTCAGAAATACCCAACTCTTCCATGATTTGCGCTTGCGCATCCGCGTAGTAAGCGCCAAACACTTCGCCTGTGTAGTATTCAGAACCCACAAGGCCTGCTTCTTCCGCAGCCCACCAAGCAAAACGCACTTTATTTTTCTGGGTGACTGGCAGTCGCTTCATTTTCTTCTTGAGGCGGATGGCATATTCTAGAATCGCCGCTGAACCAGACCCGTTATCCTGAATACCCGGGCCCTCAGGTACAGAATCCAAGTGCGCACCAACCATCACAATTTGGTCAGGGTCACCCGCTTTGGTTTCAGCCAATACGTTTTCCGTTACCACAACTTCATCCTGTGTCTGGACAGACAGTGCTGCGGTAATCGCGCCCGATTCCAATGCGTCATACCAGCCTTTACCCAAGTCGTAACGCGCGCCAAACGCTGGAATAGTGGCTGCAGAGTCGCTACCTAAGGTGCCGTTAACCACACCTTTGCGCCCTTCGTCATTGCCTTGGTTGAAAACAATTACGCCTACTGCGCCAGCATTTTCAGCATTCACAACTTTGGAATCAAACGTACAGCCACCCCGCTGGATAACAGCCACTTTTCCAGTTACATCAACACCTTCAAAGTCTGAGGCTTCACAGCCATCGGTATCGTCATAGTCAGGCGAATCAAAATTAAAGTCGGGAGTAACAAAAGCGATGTCTGCACTAATTGCGCCATCTGAACTACCTGAATAAGACATGGCCGCATAGTCTGCTGGAATATCATCAGTCGCATCACGAACATGCACCAGTTGCTGTCCGTTAACGCTCAAAGTTGTGCCATCAAGCTCAACCCAACTACGGAAATCAAATTCCTGTAGGGTGACTTCATAGCCATGCTTCTCAAGCGTTTTCATGATGTAGTCTGCGGAATTCTCATAACCGTCAGTCCCTGCTGCACGGGTGATGGAATTACCATCCGGCGTTGGAACAGAAGCCGCTTCCAGCGCCTCCAGATGGTCAAACAGGTTTTTCTCTTTCATCGCTTTACTGACTTTGTTTGCAACCCACCTTGGATCTTCACAGCCTGCAAAGCCTGTTAGTAGTGCTGCACTCATTGCAATCACTACAAATTTTTTACCACTAACGTTGAATGTTTTCATTTGTGTCGTCCTTTTTAATTGACGCCATCAGTCAAACATTCACATCAATAATCTTCCAGAAAATCGCTTTATTAAACTTTTGTTAACGGAAAGGGTGTCACAATTTCTCACTGAAAAGAGAAAAAGCTTTCACTAGAAATATATGAACAGTTCAAGAGGCAGATTTTACTTAATAAGATAACACTGTAAGAAAAATAAATCAGCACTGCATTTTAGTTATTTATTTAAACAGACATCTTTATATATGGATATAACATTACAATTTCAACAAATTTAATAAACATCATAAAGCATTAAAATGCAAAATTCCAATTGGTATATTCACTTTCTGACGTTTATCAATTCTGACTTAAACAATTATCATACAAGATAAACTAGCTCTCTTTGTGCAACTTCGCCCGCATGATGTGTTGCGGACCAACGGGACCACCGAGGTAGAGCTCTCCGGTATCCTCGAATCCACCTTTCATGTAAGTCTGATAGGCGACTTCATTCTTACAATTCACAGTGAGATAAACCCACGTAAAAGTCTTAAATTCTTCACTAATTGAACTTGCTAATATAGAGACCGTCTTTTTTCCAATTCCTTTTCCTTGATACCGACGATCAATAGCAAAACTTCTGAGTCCTACCCCGGTATTATTTTTACCTAATACCTCCGAGTGAAAATCATTATCTATTTTGAAATATCCAACTAGAGTGTCACCCTTGGAAATAACAAACCTAACAATATTCGCTTCGGTATCAGAGACGAAATTTTCTGGTGACGCAGTAAACTTGACTTGTTCTTCTTCCAACAAGATAGCGAGCACGTCTATCTCATCTTCTTGTTTGAATTTCCTAATCGTTATCATTTTAAACCCTTTAATCTTATACCCTATATGAATATCAGAAGTCTGTGTTTACGTTTTATTTTTTACCTAAAAAATCTATAGACACTTGAAACCTTTCCATGCCGAATTCCTTCAGACTACTCAAAACTAGACCATACTTATTCATGAATAAGAAACCTGTCGGATTTACGAGAGCCAGCAGTGAAAGCCATTGAGTTCTCTCATTACCACGCACTCTCAGTGGTAACATTTTCAGGCTAACACGCATTTTTGAAGCTCAGAGTCGGTTTGATAGAAAACTCTCATAAAAACTTCAATCTTTTGCTCTTTAAACCACTCATGAAAAGGTTCCAATTCTTTCACTTTTGGAGCTGGTATTACGCGGCATATACGGACATGAAAGCAAATATATTCATACGGATACGACCCATTCTCTTCACGATATTTGGGTTTGCTATCAGCCACAACCTCTTTTTTGTCATGCTACCTATTCGCATGAAGGAAAACGGCTATCCGACAGCCGATATCGGTCTGGCAATGAGTATGTTTGCTGTAGGCGCAATTTGTGCCGGACTGTTTGGCTCCAGAGCAGTGCTCCGTGCCGGACACATTCGTGCATTTGCTTCAATGGCAGCGACGCTTTCCATCGTTTCTGTCGTCCACAGCTATACCACGGACATCGCCGTCACGGCCGCTTTGCGCGCGGTTGCGGGGTTTTGTTATGTAACCTCATTCATCACGCTGGAAAGCTGGCTGAATGTACTCAGTGACCGCAGCAACCGGGGGCGCGTTTACGGCACATATCAAATCTGCTTTGCTATCGGTTTCGGTACGGCACCTTTTCTTTTCAGTGCGTTTAATGAGAACGACCCTAGACTTTTTGGTGTGATTTCCGTTTTTCTGTGTGTGTCACTCATCATTATGTCGATGAGTCGCTTACCTGCACCCGAATTGCCCAAAAAAGCCGTTCCTATTTCACTGAAAAAGCTCTGGCAATACTCTCCTTCAGGAACATTGGCCTGCTTTTGTGCCGGATTAATTAACGCTGCCAGCGTTTCGCTTATTTCGCTTTACGCCTATAGCAAGGGCATATCTGGCATTTGGCTATCTTTGATTCTGGGTTCTTATCAAATGGGCGGCTTGCTAACTCAGTTTCCAACAGGTTGGCTGGCTGATCGCTATGACAAACGTGTCGTGGCATCAGGCCTTATGTTTATGGGGATTATCAGCAACAGTCTGATCGTATTGGATAACTTCTATCCCTACCCGATTGAAATTCTCGCAGTACTGTTCTGGATTTCAGGCGGTTCTGGCGTAGCCTTATTCCCACTCGCCGTCACTCAGGTGTTTGACCATATTGATTCAAAAGAAGCTATGCCAGCCACCAGCACGATGCAAATCTTACTCGGCGTCGGCGGTGTTATTGGTCCCATCGTAGCCAGTTTCCTGATGAACGAATTCAGCGTGGTTTGGCTGTATTACTACATCATTACTGTCCATATCTTTGTGTTTGTGTTCCTCATGGCACGAAAACTCTTTGTGCGCACGGAAACCCTGCCTGCAGCCTCGACCTTCAAGGTCAACGTTCAACCTCTGGGTAGCTCTAGCGACTATGACCCAATGATGGACTTCAAAGATATCGACAAGGCTAACCCTGAGCTCAAACTTTTGATTGCAGCTCTTGGGCAAAACCCTTCAGACCCTGGCATTTTGATTCGACTTGCCCTTCAAGGCTCCTCGCTTAACGCTAATGACGTAGCAAAGAATATTGTGCTTGCTTACCCGAAACGAAGTGGTGACATGCTTCGCCACTTGATTGAGCAGTTCCCCAAACGGCGATTGGAAGTAGCTTACTCGCTTCATGACCTGTTCATATTGAGGAAGGAGCGGATTAACAGCCTGCTGCAGGAAGCTTTGTTGGATGGCGCTTCAGAGGAAGAGGCGACGAAGATTAATGAGTTGTTGGACGACATCGCCAAGGCTAACAATAAGCCTGACGAAAGCGATGCCGCCAAAAAGCCCGCTTAGCGCTTTCGCGGGCAAGACATCAAGTTGAATGCTTTATCAAAGCAGATACCAAATTCATGTCGGCTTTGGTGCAGCCAAGTGTCTTTAAGCTCAGGATTGTTATCACGCATCCAGCGGATCGCTTTTTTAGCATTGAGACTGGCTGGCGGCAACTCAAATTGCTTGGCAAGCTCCAGCGTTTTATCGAAGTATTTTTCTGCCGTATCAAAGTCGCAAGCTCCATGCTTTTCCCACTGACCTTGTAGCAATCGCGTACCCGGGCTCATGCAGAGGTAAGGTTTGATGGTGTCCAACGGAAGAGGCTGCAAATCCCCTTTGCAGAATCGCGGATGTCCTTTGTTGTTACCAGATTTGTAGGCCTTTTCTGATTCTCCCCAAAGCCCATGAATCACCCAACCAAAGTCGTTGCCAGATTCACATTGAAAGCGGACGGAATTTTCACGACCTTTTCGCTTCATGGCTTTACAGAAGCCCGGCGAATTGGAGTAAACCAACAGGAAGAAATCGGTAGGAATGTTTTTGTTTTGGTAGTCGAGACGGTTGTCATAGCGCAGGTTGAGGTCAGAGACATCAATATCACAGCTTTCGAGAGTTAAAGCGTGAGCGCTTGTTACTGAGCCGAAGAAAAGCGCTAAAGCAGCAACGAGCGAAAAGTGTTTTAGTGAAGGAAGGAATCGAAGCACAACGCATACCCTGATAACCAATGGATGGCTTGAAAGATATTATGCTTCGTATCAATTGTCACATCAGAGCTTCTTGAGTGTCGCTGGCACGATAATTTTGTGCACTGGCCCAACGAAGAACATATATACCTTGCCGAAGGTGTTTTTAACGTGAACAACAGAGCTCGCCGTGACCGACGCTTTGTCACCGTGAGGTTCAACAAAGAATGACAACTTCACGTCTAGATGTTTATCTCTGTCTTCCATGATCACTTCTGAGTGAGATTTGTAGATCATTTCGAAAATGCCGACTTTATCACCCACCTGATAGTCATCTGCCGTTTTCTTAGGGTAAAAGTCATCGAGATTACCAAGGTGTTTTAAGCCCATCCTAGAAACCACTTCGTTGCGGATTTTCATCAGCTTGTTCACCCAATCTGGTGTGCTTTTCATCACCCGGAGATAGACCTCCATGGCTGATTCGCCCTGATAATCGATCTCTTTGGTGAAGTTATCTGCAAAATAGGCATTGTCTGAATAACGATGAAGCTCAGTGAAACCGGGGATTCCATCCATGATTTATCCTCTCTTAATGATTTGACGATTCGTCATTTTTTAATACCGTATCATATGCATAGAGAATTAGGTATGCTCGAATTCATTTCTGGTCACAAAAACCAGACGTGAAAAAACCGCAAACTATTTACGGTTTAGTGATTGACTTACCTGATGGTTACCATTAATATCCGCGCCCAGCAAAAAGAGAGCTATAAATAGATAATCTTTTCAATGGCTTAATAGATAGTTGTCAGCTTTTCCCGGTCAGTTTTTTTCTTTTTTAGTAAATAGGAAGACGACAAAATCTGGAATCGGCATGACTGCAAAAGCACATACTCACCTCAATACGAACTGGCAATCCAAAGCCATTTTTAGCGTCGCATTCTCAATGAAACGCTTATGGATAGAACATAATTTAACCACCAAAGGTCAACAGACCCTAGATGCAACCCCTAAAATTTGACCGATGGGTCAACACCAACTAGCTTTTATCCATACAGCATTCCATTCTCAAGATTTTGCCCTTCCAATTTATATTTTTCAGATAGTTACAAACAGGGAGAAGACGATGGAAAAGTTTATCCGGTGTTTACCTAAGGTCGAGTTACACCTTCATATCGAAGGCTCCTTAGAACCAGAATTGATGTTTGAGTTAGCAGAAAGGAACGGTATTTCAACGCCCTATTCCAGCGTTGAGGAAGCCAGAAGCGCCTATCACTTCCATAACCTTCAATCATTTCTCGATATTTACTACCAAGGTGCCAATGTCCTCATTACCGAACGCGATTTCTTCGATCTGACTTGGGCTTATCTGCTTCGCTGCAAAGCTGACAACGTCATGCATACGGAAATCTTCTTTGACCCACAAACCCATACTGAGAGAGGTATTGCCTTCGATACCGCTATTAATGGCATTTATCACGCGCTCCGTCAGGGCGAAAAAGAGCTGGGTATCACCAGTAGACTCATTATGTGTTTCCTCCGCCACTTATCAGAAGAAGCTGCTTTTGAAACGCTCGAAATGGCGAAACCTCACCTCAATCGCCTTGTTGGTGTTGGTCTAGATTCCTCTGAGCTTGGGCACCCACCGGAAAAATTCGAGCGCGTTTTTGCTGAAGCCAGAGCGCTTGGACTAAAAACCGTAGCCCACGCGGGTGAAGAGGGGCCACCTAGCAATATTTGGGATGCCATAAATCTGCTCCATGTCAGCCGCATCGACCACGGAGTTCAAAGCAGTGAGGATCCTAAACTCGTCAAATCTCTGGCACTTTCTCGAATACCACTGACTGTTTGCCCGCTATCTAACATCAAGCTTCGCGTGTTCGACAAAATGGAGGAGCACAACATTCTCACTCTTCTGGACCAAGGTCTTTGTGTCACTGTGAATTCTGACGATCCTGCGTTTTTTGGTGGTTATATGACAGACAATTTCATTGCCCTTAATAATGCACTGTCACCCAGCCTATCGCAGTTGGCGCAATTTACCCGTAACGCTATTGAGGCCTCATTTGTATCTGATGAGCGCAAGCAGGAAATGATGCAAAATCTGGACGACTTTTGGGATAAACACGGCATACACTGATTCCAATCAGCTTGGATACCCAAACAACCTGAATGAAAGGCGGGCTTGGCCCGTCTTGTCTTTCCTGAGGAGTCTCTATGAAAGCTTCAATCGCTGCCGTTTTAGCGCTGTTTGTTTCCGCTCCAGTCTTAGCGACCAGTCCACCCAAGCCTTTTGCCGACACTATTTACCATAATGCGCAGGTCGTTACCGTGAATGACGCTCAGCCTGAGGCTCAGGCGGTAGCGATCCTGAATGGGAAGATTTTGGCAGTCGGGGAAAATGCCGATGTGTTGCATTTAAAAGGCGACAAAACCAAGGTTGTCAACTTAAAGGGACTCACAATGATCCCTGGATTTATTGACGCCCACGGCCACGTGATGAATACCGGTTTGCAGGCGGTTTCTGCGAACCTCTTGTCGCCGCCGGATGGTCCCGTGACTGATATCGCGAGTTTGCAGCAAGCCCTTAGAAAATGGGCGGAAGTGCCTGTCAACAAAGCGCAGGACTTTATCATTGGATTTGGCTATGACGACTCCCAGCTTAAAGAAAAGATACATCCGACGCGATTTGATCTTGATAAAGTCTCAACCGACGTTCCCATCCTGATCATTCACCAATCAGGGCATCTTGGCGTGATGAACAGCAAGGCGCTGGACATGATGAAGATCACTGCGAAAAGCAAGAACCCTCCCGGGGGAATTATTCGCCGTGTGAAGGGGAGTGACGAACCCAATGGCGTACTGGAAGAGTCCGCTTTCTTTGGCGCTTTGATCCCGCTATTTTCGCAAATCAGCCCCGATGAAAACGAAATGCTATTCCGTGCAGGTATGGATTTGTACGCCAAATACGGTTACACCACGGCGCAGGAAGGTAGGTCCATGTCCGACAGCATCAAAACCATGTATGAGATAGCCCAGCATGACCCTCTCCCCATTGATGTTGTGGCCTACACTGACATTCAACTCGGTACCGAGACACTGAAAGCGCCCTATCTCAGCGACACCTATACTAACGGCTTTCGCTTAGGCGGCGTCAAACTGACGCTGGATGGCTCGCCACAGGGGAAAACTGCCTGGCTGACCAAGCCATATCTTATTCCACCAGAGGGCCAAAATGCTGACTACCGTGGTTACGCCATCATGTCTGATGAAGACGCCGAGAAGTATGTCGGCATGGCGATGGAAAACGGCTGGCAACTTCTCACCCATGCTAATGGTGATGCATCGATTGACCAGTACATCCGCGCAATAAAGAATGCGACAGCGAAATACGGCGTAAAAGAGCGTCGATTCGTGGCTATTCACGCACAAACTGCACGTGAAGATCAGGTTCAGGCGTTCAAAGACCTCAACGTTATCCCGTCGTTTTTCCCTATGCACACCTTCTATTGGGGAGACTGGCATGCACAATCCGTTTTGGGTGATGAACGTGCTGAGAACATTTCCCCAACGGGCTGGGCACTAGATAGAGGCATGATTTTCACTTCCCATCATGATGCGCCGGTCGCCTTCCCGGATTCGATGAGGGTCTACTCTGCAACAGTTAACCGCATTACACGTAGCGGTCGCATTCTGGGTAAAGATCAGAGAGTTTCTTCAATGACAGCTCTGAAAGCGCAAACCATCTGGTCTGCCTATCAACATTTTGAGGAAGACACTAAAGGCTCGATTGAAGTAGGCAAGGTCGCCGATTTGGTTCTACTTTCAGATAATCCTCTCACCATCGACCCAATGAAACTCGCGAACATTTCTGTTTTAACAACGATTAAGAACGGGAAAATCATTTATACCAAAGCCAACGACAAAACGGCTTTGGAAAGCTGTGCCAGTTCGACCAGATGCCAGAAACTCGCCTCTCATACTATGATGATTGCGGGCCTGATCCCTCATAAGCACTAGGCAAAAAAGTCAGAAAGCTGCAAAAACAGGCTGCCATTAATGTGCAGCCTGTTTCGTTTGGGTATAGGCTTATTGATAGGGGATAAAATAGCCGAGCATGATCCTGAACACTGGTTCCAGTGTTCACACACAGGGGTTTGCTATGCGCTTTACAACGACTTTGGAGAACGGACTTACGTTTCGAAACCTCCTCAATCTTGCACTGGCAGCATCGTCGGTGCTGTTTTCTGTTGTCTTTATTTACTGCATTTATCGACTTTTCCAGACCTATGACTGGGGACAGCCTTTCACCAAGTTTTTGTGTTTCAGTGGACTATTCGCGCTTTGTCTAACCCTTTTCAGGCATCGTCAACAAACTCAGTCCCTCCCCAATTTTCTGTTTATTGGTGAAGCCCTGTTTGCCTCGCTGGTTGTTATTGCCATTTTCTACCGTATGTTAAACGGCTATGGCGATGCCCTTTTCACCGCACCTACTGTAGACATTGGCTATACCACGGAGCACGCAGCGAGACTCTTTTTCCTCCAAGGTGAAAACCCTTACCTCAGTCAGGAAATCAACATCAGGCCAGAGCTCGCTGCCGAACACAGAGGCTTTCATTACGGTCCGGCAATGCTGCTTGGTTATGCACCTTCTGCATTTTTCCCGGGGGTTGGTTACAAAGTCATGAGTATGGTTTTTCTCGCCATTGCAGCTATTTCCATGTGCTTGCTTATCGTCGGCAACATGAAAGATCAAAATCGCTGGCAAGTCCGGAGCACTGTACTTGTCGCTTTAATGCTATTTTTCTTGCCGGAACGTCTTTGGTACGAGGTTTTCCAGGTTGGTGCGAACGACATCTATCCAGTCTCCCTGTTACTTTTGGGAATGGTATTCGCACAGCGGGATAAGTGGCTTTGGGCTGGTATTTTGATGGGATTATCGTTTGCCACCAAGTTCTCCCCTGCCGCTTTCCTGCTCGCCATGTTCCTTCGGAAAGACATCAGAATGATGTTTCTGGCAGGGTGCGTGATTGGTGTAACACCGATGATGGCATTCCTTGCATGGGATTACCAAAGCCTGATGGAGAACGTCTTCTTTCTCCGGTTTGGCCTCAACTATGACTCCACCAGTTTGTACTCCATTACACCACCAGTACTGCACGTACTGTTCCCACTCGCACAACTCAGTGCTTTGGTATATTTGCTGGTAAGAAACTTTGGACGGACGTTATCCACCGAGGAAACCCTCGTCTGCTTCACCTTGCTACTGATCATCATTGAGGTCACCTTCAAGGAGATCCACGCTAATCACCTGATTTGGTTTTATCCTCTGATTGCCTTCATCGTGGCGACTTATCGGCATAAACTGTTTCCGCAACGCTAGGTAGGGTCTGTTGACCCTACCTACTCTTCCTAAAAACAGAAGATCGCGCCTTTTTGGCGCGGTCTTTTTTGTACCCAATCCTACATAATCTGAGTGAATATTTTCCCGGATAGACTTGTCATTCTATTCAACAATATGAGATAACATCGCCCTGTTTTAAGCCAGCAAGCGCTAGCGGTTACGGATACCGCCACCAGATTTAGTCAAAAACTCTCTCCATAGCGCGCTAGAACGAAGACTCTCACTCATTACGGACGATGATGAGAACACAGAGGCTTTATGAATCAACTCATTTCCGTGGGCGCACTCGAATCCTTCCTGATTGCGATTTTCGTACTCTTCCTTGGACACTTTATTAACGCCCGCGTATCCGTATTTAAGAAGTTCAACATCCCTGAGCCCATTGTCGGTGGTTTGGTTGTGGCTGGTGCAATTACTGCACTGCATTTCAATGGTATTGAGCTGGAGTTTCATCTTCCGCTTCAGCACACCTTTATGCTGATGTTCTTTGCAACCGTCGGACTGGCAGCGAACTATACCCAGCTTCTAAAAGGCGGTGCGAAAGTCTTTATTTTCCTTGGTGTTGCATCACTATATATCGTGCTGCAAAACGGCATTGGTATCTCGATGGCGACTGCGCTGGGGCTAGACCCGCTGATGGGTTTGATTGCCGGCTCCATTACCTTATCTGGCGGTCATGGTACTGGTGCCGCTTGGTCTCAGACTTTTCAGGATGTTTATGGCTTGGAGAATGTGCTCGAGATTGCCATGGCATCCGCCACTTTTGGCTTGGTGATGGGCGGCGTTATTGGCAGCCCGGTTGCTCAACGTCTGGTTGAAAAGAATAAACTCAAATCCCAGTACGGCAACACCAACAATACGCATGAGCAATTCCCTGAACTGGTCACGTATAACGAGAATGAGCAGGACAAAGTCACCGCGAAAAAAGTCATCGAAACCCTGTTTGTGTTGTTGATCTGTGTGACAGGCGCAAAGTATCTCGAGCAGTGGGTCAGCAGTTTTGAAATCAGCTGGCTGATGATCCCTGACTTTGTTTATGCCCTATTTATCGGCGTAGTCATTACCAACGTTCTCGAAGTGACTAAAGTAGAAAAGCTGGATGTGGAAACCGTCGATATTTTGGGTACGGTTTCACTGGCACTGTTCCTTGCCATGGCGCTAATGAGCCTGAAGCTTTGGAACATTCTCGACCTGGCGCTGCCATTTCTGGCGATTCTGATAGTGCAGTCATTGATGTTGGCGCTGTTCTCCTACTTCATAACCTACAGAGTGATGGGCAGAAATTATGATGCCGCAGTCATTTCCAGCGGCCATTGCGGTTTTGGCTTAGGCGCAACGCCGACCGCCGTGATGAATATGGGTTCAGTGGTAAACCGGTTTGGCCCTTCACCGCAAGCCTTCATGGTGGTCCCGATTGTGGGCGCGTTCTTTATTGATATCGTCAACCTCATCATTTTACAGACAACGCTGACGTTCATCGGCTAACACAATCCCCGCTTTGGGCGGGGATTTGTCTATTCCTGACTGTCGCACTATTAGAAAAGCAAATTTGCACGACTGTGAATAAGCTTTTTGCATCATTCTTCCAGCGCATTTCGCTATGTCCCATTACCGCAGTTTTGCAATTCAACATTCACGGCTGCTTTATATGCTGAGGGTCGCATTGGTAATGGGATTAATCCTCGTGATTGTCAGACAGTTCAACCTTCCTTATGGTTACTGGGCGCTGATCACCGCGGTCACCATACTCGGTGCAATTCCCTTTGTTGGTGGTGTGGTATCCAAAGCAAACCAGAGAATTTGGGGCACGGTCGCTGGAGCCGCTGTAGGGTTAGCCCTTTTCCTTATCCCTCCGCAATATCATTGGACACATCACCTCGCTTTTTTTGGCCTACTTATCAGCACTATGTACTTCACGCAAGAGAAATACGCTTACGCTGCACTCATGGCAGCGATAACCATAGTGATCGTGGCTGGTGGTGGCCCAGCCGATTTTGAAGCGGCAGGCTGGCGTATTCTCAACGTTGTTTGGTCAGCAGTATTGTCGATTCTCGCCAGTCTTTATGTTTTTCCAGCCAGAGCTACCGATCAATTCATCTACCTACTTGAATCCTTTTGCCATCAATGCGGTCAGTTTTATCATCAACACAATGAAACCATGTCAGACAATACATTTGTCCCACAAAATGCCATTTCGCTGTCTAACCTGATTGAGAAGCAACAAGGCTTACTGCCACATGCCGCGAGAGAATCCGGCCCGTTAAAGCCTGTTTTGGTCTCTATTCTTTCCATAGAAAAACGCATTCATACCGACTTGGAAACCTTGATGAGCACAAACTGGGATAGCCAACAAGGGAAAGAGAAGATCGGCGATCTTGATGGATTGAAAACGGCTAAGGAAGAGTTAGCGTCACAATTTGATGCGCTGAGAGATGGCCTGGTGAACCGTGAAGTCAATATCTTGGATTCAGAATCTTTGCTCCTGATGAGCCTCAAACCCAAACACCAATTGTCTGACGATGATGATGCGAGTGACATCAGTTATTACGGTTATCTTTGGTTGAATCGCGAACTTGCTAGACAGTTGGTGCACCTTACCGTAGCAGGCAAGAAACTTTTCCAGTATCGATAAGTGGAGATCGAAATCAATACTGATAGAAACGAAAAAGGCCGCGGATAATTAAGCGGCCTTTTCTAATGTGGCGGAGAGATAGGGATTTATGCGGTCGCTTCGCGCCCTTCCCTGCGGGCCGTTGCCTATTCGGCTTCGCCGGGCAACGTTGTCTCGCTTCGCTCGGCTGAACCTAGAGTCTAGGGTTCTTCACCCTATATCTTGCGAGGGTTCAGAATGCAAAAAGGCCGCTGATAGTTCAGCGGCCTTTGCTAATGTGGCGGAGAGATAGGGATTTGAACCCTAGATACGCTATTAACGTATGCCGGTTTTCAAGACCGGTGCTTTCAACCACTCAGCCATCTCTCCGTAAGTGCTGCGTATACTAATGTGCAGTTTGCATGGTGTAAACCCATTATTTATGCATTTTAGTTCGAATGCATACATTTAAGCCATCATGTGCATATACCCTTCAGCTCCTGACACATATTCAATCAGTTATCCCTAAATAAGCTTTATATTGAATCTGAAAGTGCATAAACATCTAATCAAACTTGAGACAGTATTCTAGTCACAACTAAACCCTAAAAAACAATCGGGTAATGGCGTTGTTGCCATGTGTTGATTATTCGTTAAACATTTTCACCTCTCATTTACATAAAAACAGCATGTTAGGTGTTGTACTTCTTCACATTTTCTCCCAAAAAATGTCTCATTTCTTCGAAGATCAATGCCTAGATCACACCTCTAAACTGTTCAATTTGCGCCCATGTTTTCAACCCCTATACTAAATTTTGTTAACTATGTGTTAATAAAACTTCGAAATGGTTTTACGAGGTTCACATCATTTTTAGGCTGCTTGCCTCTTATGAGCCTTGTCCATGAGTAACAAACCAGTAATAACCAATAAAGGATTGATAGGTATGGTTAATAAAAAGTCGACACTCGGGCTCGCAGTGCTCTCAGCTCTACTGCTTGCAGGCTGTGATAGCGGTGGTAACAGCGCTGAAAGTCAGAAACAAATCGACGACCTTCAAAAGCAGGTAGCTTCGCTCGAGAAGCAACTGTCTGAAGCAAAAGCGAGCACTGCACAGGCACCTGCTCCTTCTGCCCAAGGTGAAAATACTCTGGAGAAAGTGAAGAAAGCAGGCGTTATTAGCTGTGGTGTGAGCACCGGTCTTCCAGGCTTCTCTAACCCTAACGCTAACGGCGAGTGGGAAGGTATTGATGTTGAGTTCTGTCAGGCAATGGCTGCTGCAGTACTTGGCGACAAGAGTAAAGTTAAATTCGTTCCCCTGACAGCGAAAGAGCGTTTCACCGCGCTGCAATCTGGTGAAATCGACTTACTTTCCCGTAACACCACCTGGACACTGCAACGTGACGGTACTCTGGGCTTGAACTTTGTTGGCGTTAACTACTATGACGGCCAGGGCTTCATGGTGAAAAAAGATTTGGGCGTGAAGAGCGCTCTGGAGCTTGATGGAGCGTCGGTATGTGTTCAATCGGGTACAACGACAGAGCTTAATCTATCTGACTACTTCCGCTCTAACGGCATGTCTTTCAAACCAGTGGTTTACGATACGTACGATGCAACTGTAAAAGGCTTTGAGTCAGGCCGCTGTGATACACTCACTACTGACCAATCTGGTCTGTATGCATCACGCATCAAGCTGGCTGATCCAGCCAGTGCTGTTGTACTGCCAGAAATCATCTCTAAAGAGCCTCTGGGTCCTGTTGTTCGTCAAGGTGATGACAACTGGTTCAACATTGCTAAATGGACCTTGAACACCATGATCAATGGTGAAGAATTCAACATCACTTCTGCAAATGTCGATGAGATGGTGAACTCTAAAGATCCAAACATTCGCCGTATCCTGGGCCAAGACGGTCCTAAAGGTAAAGGTCTCGGCCTGAATGATGACTGGGGTTACCAAGTAATCAAACAGGTAGGTAACTACAACGAGAGCTTCCAGCGCACTGTCGGCTCTGACTCTCCACTGCAAATCTCACGTGGTGTGAATGCGCTTTGGAGTGACGGCGGCATCCTGTATGCGCCACCTATCCGCTAATAAGTCGTTCGTTTAATAAACGCATGCTGGGGCACAGGATTCTGTGCCCCATAATTAACGTTATAAGGATAGAGGTGCAGATGTATGGCATCTAAAGATAATGCGCTGAACTCAGGATCCGTCGCACGACCTGAGAAGAAGCAAAGCATCATTTACAATCCGACCTTCCGCTCTGTCGTATTCCAAGCTGTAGCTATTATCGCGCTGGTGTTTTTTGTCTACACCATCGTCAACAATGCCCTGACCAATCTTGAGTCACGTGGTATTGCTACAGGGTTTGATTTTTTGACACAGGAAGCGGGATTTGGGATTGGTTTGACGCTGATTGAGTACGATGAAACGTATTCTTATGGCCGAACCTTTTTCGTTGGCCTGTTAAATACCGCGTTGGTCTCCGTGCTCGGTATCGTCTTTGCAACTATCATCGGTTTTCTGATGGGTATCGCGAGACTATCGAACAACTGGCTGCTAAGCCGTTTTGCTGCGGTTTATATTGAAATTTTCCGAAATATCCCGTTGCTTCTTCAAATTTTCTTCTGGTATTTCGCGGTTCTTCAAGCTCTGCCATCCCCAAGAGAAAGTATCAGTATTGGTGAATCCTTCTTCCTTAACGTGCGAGGTATGTTCTTTACCCGTCCCGTCTTTGAGGAAGGTTCCACCATCATCTTTGTTGCGTTAGCTGCTGCGCTGGTTTTCAGCTTTGTGCTGGCCAAATGGGCAAAACGCAAACAGGAAACAACAGGTGAACAAACGCCGGTATTTACCATTTCATTGGCAGCCATCATAGGATTACCGCTGATAGCGTTCTTCGTTGCGGGTATGCCGGTATCACTGGAATACCCAGAGCTGAAAGGGTTTAACTTCCGCGGAGGGATTTCCATTATCCCTGAGTTAGCGGCGTTAACACTCGCATTGTCTATTTACACGGCCTCTTTTATTGCAGAGATCGTGCGCTCCGGTATTAATGCTGTGAGCCATGGACAAACAGAAGCAGCGATGGCATTGGGCTTACCGCGCGGTAAAACACTGCGATTGGTTATTATCCCGCAAGCAATGCGCATCATCATCCCACCTCTGACCAGCCAATACCTGAACCTGACAAAGAACTCATCACTAGCGATGGCTATCGGTTATCCGGATCTGGTGTCAGTGTTTGCGGGTACGACCTTGAATCAAACGGGTCAGGCTATCGAGATTATCGCTATGACGATGGGGGTTTATCTAACTCTCAGCCTACTAACGTCCTTGCTTATGAATATTTACAACGCCAAGATGGCACTGGTTGAGAGGTAACCCATGACAAGAAAACATGAGTTTCAACCTGATCTGCCACCACCACCTAATACGGTAGGTGCGGTCGGTTGGCTGAGAAAAAATCTCTTCTCTAGCCCGCTGAATTCAGTGATGACAGTCGTGCTGGCCTATATCGCCATCATGGCGCTATGGTCTGTGTTCGACTGGGCGTTCTTGAATTCAGACTGGGTTGGCACAACGAGGGAAGACTGTACAAGTGATGGCGCTTGTTGGGTATTCATTAATGTTCGCTTTGAGCAGTTCATGTTCGGGTTCTACCCGAGTGAAGAACTCTGGCGTCCTAAACTCTTCTACGCGATTCTGGCTATTTTCACGGCACTGCTGATATACGAAAAAACGCCAAAACGCGGTTGGATTCTGCTGCTGTTCTTGGTGGCATTCCCCATCATGGCGGTCTTCCTGCTGTTTGGTGATGTTGCTGGTCTGCCTAAAGTGGAAACGCACCTTTGGGGTGGCTTATTGATCACCATGATCATTGCCATTGTGGGTATCGTGATTTCACTGCCTATCGGTATTGTGCTGGCACTGGGCCGACGTTCAGAAATGCCTATCATCCGAAGCCTGTCTACCGTCTATATCGAGGCATGGCGTGGTGTTCCGCTGATCACCGTTCTGTTTATGGCGTCGGTGATGTTGCCGCTGTTCATGTCAGGTGAATCGGAAACCAACAAGTTAGTGCGCGCACTGATTGGTGTGGTCATGTTTGCTTCGGCATACATGGCAGAGGTAGTACGTGGTGGCCTTCAGGCAATTCCAAAGGGCCAGTATGAAGCCGCTGACGCCCTCGGACTCACATACTGGAAGAAGATGAATCTCATCATCCTTCCTCAGGCGCTCAAAATCACGATTCCATCCATCGTAAATACCTTTATCGGTCTGTTTAAAGACACCAGTCTGGTTCTGATTATCGGTATGTTTGATGTACTAGGTGTCGGCCAAGCCGCCAATACCGACCCGAACTGGCTCGGTTTCGCAACAGAAAGCTACGTGTTCGTTGCTCTCGTTTTCTGGATCTTCTGTTTCGGCATGTCGCGCTACAGTATCTATCTGGAAAACAAGCTTCATACCGGTCACAAGCGATAAAGAACAAGGATTGTATTTATGAGTCAACAAGACGCCCCTGTTATCAAACTGACTGATATGAACAAATGGTACGGTCAGTTCCATGTACTGAAAAACATCAACCTGTCGGTCGCGAAAGGTGAGAAAATCGTTATTTGTGGTCCTTCAGGCTCAGGTAAATCCACCATGATTCGATGCATCAACCGTCTTGAAGAGCATCAACAAGGCTCGATCGTTGTTGCAGGCACAGAATTGACGGACGATTTGAAAAACATCGAAGCGGTGCGTAAAGAAGTCGGAATGTGTTTCCAACACTTCAACCTCTTTCCTCACCTAACGGTTCTGGAAAACTGTACCCTTGCCCCTATTTGGGTGAAGAAGATGCCGAAAGACGAAGCAGAAGCGATCGCCATGAAGTATCTCGAGCGTGTAAAAATTCCAGAGCAGGCTGACAAATACCCAGGTCAATTGTCTGGTGGTCAGCAGCAGCGTGTGGCGATTGCCCGTTCACTGTGCATGAACCCTAACGTCATGCTATTTGATGAGCCAACTTCGGCTCTCGATCCAGAAATGGTTCGTGAGGTGCTGGATGTCATGGTTGAGCTGGCAGAAGAAGGCATGACCATGCTGTGTGTGACGCACGAAATGGGCTTTGCGAAAGAAGTAGCTGACCGTGTGATCTTTATGGATGCTGGTGAAATTATTGAAGAAAACGTTCCAGAGGAGTTCTTCAACAACCCTCAATCGGACCGAACTCAACTTTTCCTCAGTCAAATCCTGCATCACTAATTGTTAATAAAAAGCCGCTACACTTACTGGGTGCAGCGGCTTATTAACATCTATTTACAAACTCGAATGCGACCGTATGGCACGATACTTTAGTATTTTCAGAGGCTAAGCCGCATTATTATCATTTGTGCGACAATTGTGACTTGAAAAATTAAGCCGAAGACGCCATTAATGTCGTAATAGATACTATATGTACCCCATTGGGAGAAACCTATGAACGAACGTTTTGTTTCAGCCAGTCAAACACAAGAGAGTGCGTTGGCGACAAACAAAGTACTGCGTAACACCTACTTTCTGTTGTCACTGACTCTGGTATGGGCGGCTCTCGTAGCCGGCGTATCAATGGCTGCTAACCTACCTTACCCAGGTATCATCATCACTCTGGTTGGTTTCTACGGTCTGCTGTTCTTGACTGAAAAGAACAAGAACAACTCAATGGGCCTGGTGTTTACCTTCTTGTTCACCGGGTTCACCGGTTACACTCTCGGCCCTATTTTAAACATGTATGTAGGTGCTGGTATGGGCTGGGCAATTGCTCCGGCACTGGGTGGCACAGCACTAACCTTCATGGCGTGTTCAGCCTACGCACTAACTACCAAGCGTGACCTTTCGTTCCTGAACGGTATGCTGCTGGCTGGTTTCGTTGTGCTGGTAGTGGGTATGATTGCAAACATCTTCCTGCAAATGCCAATGCTGTCTGTCGCAATCAGCGGTATCTTCGTGCTGTTCTCAACAGGTGTTATCTTGTTGACCACTCAGTCTATCGTTCGTGGTGGTGAGACTAACTACATCTCCGCGACAATCAGCCTGTACGTGTCTATCTACAACCTGTTCCTGAGCCTGCTGCAACTGCTTGGCATTTTCGGTGGCGACGATTAACCGAACATATTGATTTGAAAAAGCTCCTTCGGGAGCTTTTTTTGTTTCTGTTTAGGTATTATCCTTTGCGCGTTCGAAATACGAGGTTATCCATGTTGGAATTAAACGGTAAACAAATCGAGACCGATGCTCAGGGTTACCTGAAAAACTTTGCTGATTGGCATGAAGAGTTAGTTCCGATGCTGGCTGAACAGGAAAACATCGAGTTGACTGAGGCGCATTGGGAAGTGGTCTACTTCGTGCAGGACTTTTATAAAGAGTTCAACACCTCCCCTGCCATTCGCCTCCTGGTGAAGTCGATGGAACAAAAGTATGGCCCGGAAAAAGGTAACAGCCGTTACTTGTATAAGTTGTTCCCTAAAGGTCCAGCAAAGCAAGCGACCAAGCTAGCGGGTTTGCCAAAGCCAGTAAAATGTATTTAAAAAAGGAGCCTTTGGCTCCTTTTTGCGTTTCCAATGTCTGCTATTGAATAGAGAAGCCATCAATCGCCTGCCAATCAACATACTCACGTATCAAATTCGTAACGTTTGCTGTCGGTGGTCCCTTGTCCAGCCAAGTTAACAAAGCCTCAACATTCTTCTCGTCACCGCACATTAAAACAGTCACAGTACCGTCGGTTTCGTTTCTCGCATAACCACTCAGTGACAACTTCAAGCCTTCGTGAGCCGTGTGAAACCTGAACCCAACGCCCTGAACTCGACCAGAGACGGTTGCCTTGACGCATATTTGTGACATTTATCACCATTCCTGTATTAGTGTTGTGCATATGTAACGGTGTAATATTCCATACGGTATATATGCACGTGCTCACATTTATTGGGGGAGCTAACATCATGAAAGAAACTCCATTCCGCTGGATCGATCAGTACCTGATCAAACTCAGTCTGAAAGAAAAATTCTACGCACTTTATGTTTTCATTTTTGCTCTTGCTATCGCAACGGGTTCAATTTTTTATTCTGCTTCTCAAGCTCAAGTTGCACAGGTACAAGAAAAACATAGTGCAGCATTAACCGCCGTGTTGTCTCACTACGACATCAGTGCCAACGAAGCCGCAAGTGTTCTAGCGCAAAATGGTATCAAGCAAACATCTGCCTACGGCGCGCCAGCGGCTTACGAACCGACTTACACAGATGGTTTCTGGGCGCAAATCAGCGCAACCTCTTGGGTGGTGATGCTTGCTTTGTTTGTTCTGGGTCTGATGACACTGCATTACGTATCGAGCTTTATTGGCGGTGCCATGTATACCATGAACCACGCCCTTCAGCGCATGCTGGATGGAGACCTGACAAGCCGAATGAACTTTTTCCCAGTTCGCGACGAATTCAGTGTGATTGCAACTACTGTCGACAAAGTTGCCGACCGCGAGCACGAACTTGTTAAAGCAATCAAGAATGCTTCAGAACTGATGGAAGAACTTTCTGCAGATCTGGGTCGTCGAAGCGCTGATAGTGAGAACCTCTCAACGGAGCAACGTACTTACCTTGATTCTCTGGCAAGTGCGACGGAAGAAATGGCAGGCTCAATCCGTGACGTTGCTTCCCATGCAGAGCAAACCTCAGACGAAATTTCTGAAGCTGGCGTTGCTTCTCAACAAAGCCGTACTCAGGTAACCCAAACTCTGCAAGCGATTCAGGCACTGGCATCAGAGATCGAAGCAGCATCCCAGGCAGTGGCTTCACTGGAGCAAAATTCCAATGAAATCGCCAGCATGGTTGCGACTATCAGTGCGATTTCAGAGCAAACCAACCTTCTGGCACTTAACGCGGCGATTGAAGCGGCGCGTGCAGGCGAGCAAGGCCGTGGCTTTGCTGTTGTTGCAGATGAAGTGCGCTCTCTGGCAGGTCGAACACAACAGACGACTGTCGAAATTCAACGGATGATTCAGGATCTTGAGAATAACACTGCGCATCTGCGTGGTGTGATGCAGGGCACTGTTGATAACGCAGCGGCGAGTGAAAGCCTGATGCAGAACATCGATCTGGAAATCAGCTCTATCTCAGAACGTAGCCAGCGTATTACCGATCGCAGCACTGAAATAGCAACTGCTGCGAACCAACAAGGCAGCGTTGCTGGCACCATCTCCTCAGATGTTGAACGTGTGCGCCAGCAAGCTTGGCAAGTAAGCGAAATGATTCAGCAAACATCTCAAGATGTCACTAATCTGCAAAAACAATCGTCCAGTCTTACTGATCTGGTGAAAGGCCTTCGCACCGAATAACGGTTGTTCTGATGAAAAAACGGCCGCCTAAAGTGCGGCCGTTTGCATTATTGCCAAGCTTCTCTGACAATACACCACCTTTTACCGGTTACCGCGTTTTCAAAGCTCGGTACCCATATTTTGAAGTTAGGAAAACCAATGAATCCGTCTGTTTATCTGGTTAAAGGCCGTGAAAAATCATTGCGCCGTCGCCACCCATGGGTTTTCTCCCGTGGAATTCAACGCGTAGAGGGTAAACCATCCCTCGGTCAAACAGTGGATGTATATGATCATCAAGGCCAATGGTTGGCTCGCGGTGCGTTTTCTCCTAATTCCCAAATTCGTGTCCGTGTTTGGACTTTCGAACAAGAAGAAGTCAACGTCGAATTCTTCAAAAAACGCCTTCAAGAAGCGCAAGGTCTGCGTGATGTTTTGGCTACCCGTGATGGCCTGACAGGTTACCGCCTGATTGCCGCTGAATCTGATGGTTTACCTGGCATCACTATCGATCGCTATGAGAACTTCTTGGTTTGTCAGCTATTGAGTGCTGGCGCGGAAGCGCAAAAAGACAATCTGGTCGAGGCGCTTATCGCACAGTACCCAGAGTGCAGTATCTACGAGCGTTCAGATGTATCAGTACGTAAGAAAGAGGGCCTGAAAGAGCGCACAGGCGTTCTACACGGTGATTTACCACCAGCCTCTGTTGTGATTGAAGAAAACGGTGTGAAAATTAGTGTCGATATCACAGGTGGCCACAAAACCGGCTTCTACCTTGACCAGCGCGACAGCCGAGAAGCGGCAGTTAAATACGTTAACGGCAAGCGTGTACTGAACTGTTTCTGTTACACAGGCGGGTTTGGTCTTTACTCGATGAAGGGCGATGCAGTAGAAGTCATTAATGTGGACGTTTCACAACCTGCGCTGGATATCGCAAAATCTAATGCCGAAATGAACGGTTATGACCTGTCGAAAGCACAGTTTGTAAATGCGGATGTATTTAAGTTGCTTCGCGAATATCGTGACGCCGGTGAGCTGTTTGACGTTGTCATCATGGATCCACCTAAGTTTGCTGAATCTAAGGCACAATTGACTGGTGCATGTCGCGGTTACAAAGACATCAACATGCTGGCTATGCAGATCCTGAAGCCTGGTGGAACGTTACTGACTTACTCTTGTTCTGGTCTGATGGACAACGCTTTGTTCCAGAAGATCATTGCGGATGCAGCACTGGATGCACATCGCAGCGTTCAATTTATCGAGCGCTTTGAGCAAGCCGCCGACCATCCAATTGATAGCGGCTACCCAGAAGGTTTCTACCTGAAAGGTTTCGCGTGCCACGTTAAATAACTATAAAACAAGCAGCTCAAAGACCATGTCTTATGGGCTGCGCTTTACATCTTTCTTGGGGAACACAATGAAGAGAAAATTCGCTTTTGCGTCGGTGTTAACCGCATTGCTTTCTTTTGGCGCTCACGCTGACGTCAAACTTAATTTGAACGATAACGTTGAGCTACTTACCTACAACGGTAAAACTCACAAATCTTCTGTATTTGGCAAGGAAGAATCGGTGGTACTTCAAAATGGCACCCAACAGGTGGCATTTCGCTATGTGGAAAGCTTTGAGGGAGGCAAAGACGTATCTTTTGTCCGCTCTGATGTGCTGGTCGTTAAGTTTTATGCGGCTGATACCGAAGTTTTCTTCGATTTCCCAGAACACAAAAACAAGCGTCAGGTTCGACAGTTCAATGACAATCCTGAATTCGCCATTCTGGATACCAACGAATCCCCTATCGCATTTGAGCAGAACAAACTGCTTAAATCAGGCTTCCAACTGAGTCGCGATTACCTCTCCGAAATGCAACGCTTTAACCAAACAGATGCACCAGCATCATTGCAGCTGACCGCATCAGAAGTCGTTTCACAGCCAAAAGTACAGTCAAATAAAGCTCCACGAGCAAAAGTGGTTGTTGGTGGGCAAGATGCATTGAATGAAGTGGAGTACCAGCTCCACTACTGGTTTGAGAAAGCAGATGCCGAAACACAAGCACGCTTTAAAGCCTTTTTAAACGCTCGCTAAGCACTCAACATTTGAGAGAGGCCGCAGTTCAAGTGGCCTTCTTTTTTTCTGCCTATTAACAGGGTCTGTTGACCTTTGGTGGTTGAATTTTGTTCTAGCCATGAGCGTTTTAGGCGTGGCGAGGTGTTTGCCGCCTAGTCACTCTGAGCAAATAGACCTCAACAAAGCATAAAACTGAGTCGCATTCTTCCCTGTTCACTCCCAAAGTTATCGACACTTCTTTCGCAACACATCTCTCAGAAAAACGAATACTGTTAACAATATTCATGATGTTAGTAATGAAAAACCATTTAGAAACTAAATATAGACATTTATTGTCGACATTTATCATCTGACATTGTGTATCTCACCTTTGCTGACGAGCATATATTCACCGCACAAATTTAATGCAGCATGTGAAAATTTATCCATTGAAACTGTGAGTCGTTACCAAGAGCGTAAAGCTTTTCAATTCAGGAACTGATTAGAGATCTAAATCTGACGAAATCTGGGGTGTCTCACTCTTGCAACTCCTCTACTTTATTCATTGCGCGATTTAAGTGCGCTAACAACATACAAATTAATAGATAACATTTTATTTTCGAGGGATATCCAATGGATGTGACAGGTAAGAGCAAAGGATTCGCGCTCTCGGCAATCGCCGTAGCGTGTATGTTCTCTTTCAATGCACAAGCTGCTGTTGACTGTACCAACATTGAAAAATGGTCAGCAGACAAAGCATATGGCGGCGGCTCAACAGTTCAAAACGACAACAAGGTTTATACCGCTAACTGGTGGACAAAGGGTAACAGCCCAGCAACTTCATCAGGCGATTACAAAGAATGGACGCTGGTTGATCAGTGTGATACTGGCGATGTAACGCCACCGGATAATGTTCTACCAACTGTATCTCTGGACTCGCCAAGCTCATCTGACGTAATCAACACAGGTGACGTTGTCACAATCAACTCAACGGCATCAGATTCAGATGGCACCGTTGCTAACGTCGAATTCTTCGTTGATGGCGCGTCTATCGGTTCAGATACTTCTTCTCCATATTCCTTTAACTGGACGGCGGCAGAAGGTGAGCACATTATCTTCGTTCGCGCGACAGACGATAAAGGCGCAGCAACGCAAAGCGCGCCAGTTAAAGTATTCGTACAACCTAGCGTGGTACTGCCAGACAACGAAGCACCAACCGTGTCTGTTGCAGCATCAGCAACAGCTGTTGATCAAGGCGCAGTTGTTACCCTGACAGCAGATGCAGCGGACTCTGACGGCACTGTATCAAAAGTTGATTTCTATGCGGCAGGCCAATTGGTTGGTACATCAACCGCAGCTCCATACACCCTGGATTGGACAGCAAGCAAAGCGGGCAACGTCTCTGTATATGCGAAAGCGACAGACGACAAAGGCGCATCAACTGATTCTGCACTGGTCACTGTTGCCGTAGCGGGCATTCCAACGGTATCTAACTGTCGTCCAGAAGGTCTATTCCAAACACCAGGTGTTAACGTTCCATACTGTACGATCTACGATGCAGAAGGCCGTGAGGACATGGGTGCTGACCACCCTCGCCGTATCATCGGTTACTTCACCAGCTGGCGCTCAGGCGATGACTCGCAAGCCGCTTACCTTGTTAAAGATATCCCATGGGAAGAACTTACCCACATTAACTATGCATTCGTAAGCATCGGTGCTGACGGTAAAGTAAACGTCGGTGATGTGAACGATCCAAACAACGCCGCAGTTGGTAAAGAATGGCCAGGCGTAGAAGTTGATCCAGCACTTGGCTTTAAAGGTCACTTCGGTGCACTTGCAACATACAAAGCGAAACATGACGTTAAAACACTGATCTCTATCGGTGGTTGGGCGGAAACCGGCGGTCACTTCGGCCTTGACGGTAACCGTGTAGCAGACGGCGGTTTCTACACCATGACCACCAACGCTGACGGCTCAATCAACCATGCAGGTATCCAGAAGTTTGCGGACTCTGCTGTTGAAATGATGCGTAAGTACAAGTTCGATGGTCTGGATATCGACTACGAATACCCAACCTCAATGGCCGGTGCTGGTAACCCTTACGATAAAGAGTTCATGGAACCACGTCGTCAATACCTGTGGGCTTCCTACCAAGAGCTGATGCGCGTCCTTCGTGAGAAAGTCGACATCGCTTCTGAGCAAGACGGTCACCACTACATGCTGACCATCGCAGCGCCATCTTCTGGCTACCTGCTGCGCGGTATGGAAACCTTCGATGTGACCAAGTACCTCGATTACGTCAACATCATGACCTACGACCTGCATGGCGCTTGGAATGATCACGTTGGCCACAACGCAGCACTGTTCGACACAGGTAAAGACTCTGAGTTGGCAGCTTGGAACGTATATGGCACCAGCCAGTATGGCGGTATCGGTTACCTGAACACTGACTGGGCGTACCACTACTTCCGTGGCTCAATGCCAGCGGGCCGCATCAATATCGGCGTTCCTTACTACACCCGTGGTTGGCAGGGCGTAACAGGCGGTGAGAACGGTCTGTGGGGTAAAGCAGCACTTCCAAACCAAGCTGAGTGTCAACCAGGCACCGGCGAAGGTGAGAAGAACAACTGTGGTCACGGCGCGATCGGTATCGACAACATGTGGCACGATACCGATCCAAAAGGTAACGAAATGGGTGCAGGTTCTAACCCAATGTGGCATGCGAAGAACCTTGAGCATGGCATCTTTGGTACCTACGCATCTGCGTACAAACTAGACCCAGCAAACGATCCACAAGACGTTTTGAAGGGCACTTACCAGCGCAACTACGACTCAGTCGCTGTTGCACCATGGCTCTGGAATGCTGAGAAGCAAGTGTTCCTGTCGACTGAAGATGAAGCGTCAATCAAAGTAAAATCTGATTACGTTATCGACAAAGGTATCGGCGGCATCATGTTCTGGGAACTGGCGGGGGACTACGCATGTTACCAACTGGACGCGAACGGCAACCGCACTGACGTTGTAGACCCAACCGAAAATGCTTGTACGACTGGTAACGGTGAGTTCCACATGGGTAACACCATGACCAAAGCAATCTACGACAAGTTTGCAGCAGCCACACCTTATGGTGCGAAACTGTCTGAAACTGCAATGCCAACCGAAGCGGTTGATATTACGGTTAGCGTAGGTGGCTTCAAAGTGGGCGACCAGAACTACCCAATCAACCCGAAAATCACTTTCACCAACAACACTGGCGTAGAACTGCCTGGCGGTACTGAGTTCCAGTTTGACATTCCGGTTTCAGCACCAGACAACGCGAAGAGTCAGAATGGCGGTAAAGTGAAAGTCATTTCTTCTGGCCACACCAAAGCGAACAACATTGGTGGCCTGGAAGGTACTATGCACCGTTTAGCGTTCTCACTACCAACGTGGGACTCTCTGGCTCCTGGTGCAACGTATGAACTGGACTTTGTGTACTACCTGCCAATCTCTGGCCCTGCGAACTACACAGTAAACATCAACGGTGTTGATTACGCATTCGCATATGAGTACAGCGACCTGCCATTGGCAGACCTGTCAGCAGGCGGTGGTAATGGTGGCGGTGACAATGGTGGTGGCACAGGTACTTGTGACACGACTGGCATCGTGGTTTACCCAAATCTACCTCAGACTGACTGGGCAGGTAACCCAAGCCACGCAGCCGCAGGTGACAAAGTCGTGAAAGACGACGTTGTTTACCAAGCAAACTGGTGGACTGCTTCTGTTCCAGGTAGCGATGGTAGCTGGACCAAAGTGTGTGGCTAATCCACTAATTTAAATCACTTAAGTAGACAAAGCCGACTCAATTGAGTCGGCTTTTTATTGGCCATCACACTGGAAAGTACTCTATGCCTGTCTGTTCAGAATAATTGAACAGTTCCGTAGAAAACATTGGCATTATTCAATGCGATAAACCTGTTAGAATCACCTCGTCTTTCACTAAAGTTCGCGTCAATGGTTTTGGAAAACGGCGATTTATCAACGCTTTCCCCCTACATTTCTGATTTTGTTCGCGACCATCCTACTCCGGAAGGATTCATGATCTATAAATTGTTCGAACGCGTTACGCTAGCCTTTCCACCAGAGCAACCGGAACAGCCACCTAATGGCCTGCTTGCATTTTGTCGCCACTACACCAAAGGTTTTGAACGACCGCTGATTACCATGGCGGTGCTCACGGCATTTATCGCCATTGCGGAAGTATCACTGTTTGGCTTTATGGGACAGCTGGTTGACTGGCTGACTAATCAAGATAAAACCACGTTTCTCGCCGACGAGGGTAATACTCTGATTGGGATAGGGCTGCTTATCCTAATTGGTATGCCAATACTTGTCGCTGTGCATTCTTTGGTTTTGCACCAGTCGCTACTTGGTAACTACCCAATGTCCATTCGCTGGATGGCACACCGTTACCTGCTGAAGCAGAGCATCGGCTTCTATCAGAATGACTTCGCAGGTCGTATTGCAACCAAGGTCATGCAGACTGCGCTGTCTATCCGCGAAACCGTGATGAAGCTGCTGGATGTGGCGGTATATATTGCCGTCTACTTTATCTCCATGCTGTTTATCGTTGGCCAAGCAGATATCCGTCTTATGCTCCCAATGCTGGTTTGGTTGATGGCCTACATTGGCATCCAGATTTACTTTGTCCCCAAGTTGAAAGCAGTCTCCACCGAGCAGGCAGATGCCCGCTCGTTGATGACAGGCCGTATCGTGGACAGCTACACCAACATCGCCACGGTCAAACTGTTCTCACATACCGATAGAGAGACCCAATACGCCGAAGAAGGCATGGGCGTATTTATGGACACGGTTTACCGCCAAATGCGTCTGGCGACCGGCTTTAATATCTCGGTAGAGATCGCTAACTACGCCCTGCTGTTCTCCATCAGCGCCATGTCTATCTGGCTCTGGTTGGACTCCGCGATCACCGTAGGCGCGATAGCTATTGCGGTCAGCCTTGCACTGCGCATCAACAGCATGTCGAAGTGGATAATGTGGGAAATCGGTTCGCTGTTTGAAAACATCGGTACCGTAGTAGATGGAATGGCGACGCTTTCCAAGCCTGTCGAAGTGTTGGACAAGATGAACGCACCTGCATTAGAGGTGCCTCAAGGCGCTATTAACTTCACCGATGTTCGCTTCCATTATGGTGAAGGCAAAGGCGTGATTGAAAAACTGAACCTCAACATCAAGCCGGGTGAAAAAGTCGGTCTCGTTGGTCGTTCAGGAGCAGGTAAATCAACCTTAGTGAATCTTCTAATGCGTTTTCACGATGTGGAAGGCGGTGAAATCCGTATCGACGGTCAGAACATTTCAGCCGTGACACAGGATTCACTGCGCGCCAATATCGGCATGGTGACTCAGGACACTTCCCTGCTGCACCGCTCTATCCGTGAAAACATCCTTTACGGTGACCCAAATGCCAGCGAAGACGCGATGCTCGCCGCTGCGAAGAAAGCACAAGCTCACGACTTTATCGAAACCCTGAGCGACCCACATGGTAATCGTGGTTACGATTCGCAGGTAGGTGAACGCGGTGTGAAGCTGTCTGGCGGTCAACGTCAGCGTGTGGCAATTTCCCGTGTTCTGCTAAAAGACGCGCCAATTCTTATTCTTGATGAAGCGACTTCAGCGCTGGATTCGGAGGTGGAAGCAGCAATTCAGGAAAGTCTTTATCAATTAATGGAAGGTAAAACCGTTATCGCCATTGCTCACCGACTTTCCACCATCGCTGCGATGGACAGACTGATTGTGCTTGATCAAGGTGAAATCGTGGAACAAGGCACCCACCAAGAGCTGATTTCCAGTGGTGGCATCTACGCTCAACTCTGGCAGCATCAAACCGGTGGCTTTATTGGTGACTGAACCCGATTAAGTTAGGGAAAAGGACGCTTTGGCGTTCTTTTTTGTCTCAGTTATCTTTCAAAATCGCAAAGTTAGGAAAGCTCTCCTACCCTTGTATTGAATCATTGTAGGGGATGAGATTTATGTTCAACGTGAAAACCACCATAAAAACAACTCTTCTGGCCACCGCAGTTTTCGGCCTCACCGCTTGTTCTGATTACGACCCTGTTGCAGAGAGTGACTGCGGTAAAGTTGTTAGCCATGCTCAGAAAATTCTTGGTGCATTAGCACCTTCAGCGGGTGAATTAATGAGCCAGTGCAAAGCAGCTTCCGACAGCGAACGCGGTTGTGTGATGGCATCGACCAAAAAAGGCCAACTCGCGCAGTGCCTATAATCGAATAAACTGTCGTATACTGGCGCCCGTTTTTTAACGGGAGCCATGTATGCAACGTTCCACTCTTATCGGCCTGAAAGTTGGCCTGCTCGCCCTTCTTCTTTTTATTGGTATGCTCGGCATGAGCACCAACTCACCCGCAACAGAATGGCTCAAAGAAGCGTTTTTGGGCATAAGCTTTGCATTTGCATTTGGCTTGGGCGCTCCGGAAGCACTGGCTTACATGCTGGCGACAATCGTGTTTATTGCGGTTTTCTGTGTGGGGTATTTTGTAGGGAAGAAGGCTTCTGGCAGATTGGATAGCTAAAGCTGACTACACTTCCGACTAAACCAAAGTTTTTGTAACAGCCCGTAAGCCCCAAAGTGGCCAGACTCGCCGTCATTAATCGCGATTTTCGGCCATTACGGGCCGCGTGGAAACCCCACTGGCCGTATGTCTCAGTAAGTTTGCAGGGGATAATCAAACTATTCACTAGACTATTTCCACATCGCGGAAATATACTGCGCTTCCTGTTATTACTGTAGGAATACTTTGTGGACCCCAACTCTAGTCAATTGTGTCAAACCTTACTGGCTTCTCGTCACCAAGGGAGGACGCAACAATGATTGAGACCCTTCTTACCCTTCTGTTCGGCATTCTATTTATCTTGGCTATTATCGCAGCAAACGGCTACTTCGTTGCCCAAGAGTTTGCTTACATGGCCGTGGACAGAGCAAGACTCGCAACGCTGGCAGCCACTGGCGATGAAGCCGCAAAACGCGCGCTCAAAGTCACCAAACGTACCAGCTTTATGCTTTCCGGTGCCCAACTTGGCATTACGGTAACCGGCTTGGTGTTGGGTTTCGTTGCAGAACCCCTTGTTGGCCAGTCGCTGGGCGTATTGTTGCAAGGTTTTGGGTTATCGCTAGAGGCGGGTATCGCTCTAGGTACCGTCATCACTTTGGGTGTCGCTATGGTCGTTCAAATGATCATGGGCGAGCTGTACCCGAAAAACCTCGCGATTGCGAACGCAGAGCCAATGGCTCGCATGATGTCCCGCTCAACACTAATTTACATGTCTGTGTTTGGCTTTTTCATCAGCTTCTTCGACAAATCAGCAAACCTTCTGCTTCGCGCGGTTCGCATTGAACCAGTGCACGATCTTGACGTGAGTGCGTCAGAAGAAGACTTGCACCATATCATCGCTAACTCGCGTGAAACAGGTGATATCCCAGTCGAACTGTCGCTGATGATGGATCGTATTCTGGATTTCCCAGAGCGCGACGTAGAACACGCGATGGTGCCTCGTTCACAAGTGGATTGGGTTGAGCCAGAAACCACATTGACTGAATTAGTGTCGCTAATGGCACAAGCACATACCCGTTACCCAGTGGTTAACGACGATGATGCGCCTGTGGGTGTGGTTCATTTGCCTGACGTACTGGCCCGTATTGATGCCGGCCATGCTGACGACACTGTGGAATCAGTGATGCGCCCTGCTACCGTGCTGCCAACGCTTATGAGCCTACCAGACGCTCTGGATCAGCTAGAAAAATCAACTAACCATCTGGCGTGTGTCATTGACGAGTACGGCGGTTTTGCTGGCGTACTGACGATTGAAGACCTTGCAATGGAAATCGTGGGCGAAATCACCGACGAGCACGACGCGGACGCGGCTGATGCCGTTGTGCCACAGAGCGACAATGTATGGCTGATGGTAGGTGACGTCCACATCGACGAAGTGGAACGTGCGATTGGCTACGACCTGCCGAAAGACGATGTGGAAACCATCGCCGGTATGTTGATTGCGGAGCGCGGCGCACTTCCGGCTGAAGGTGAGACAGTCGTTATCGAACTGCCAGTCGACCCATCCGAATTTGCTTCTGGCGAGCTGTTCAAGCGCCATCTTGAAGTTGAAGTGTTGCGTATTGAGCGACACGTTCCAACAGAGGTGCGCGTCAAACTTGTAGAGAATCCAGTTGAGGAGGGTGAAGAATGATGACCGATCCGTTGATTGTCACTTTGGTGACCTCTGCCCTCATCATACTGAGTGGCTTCTTCGTTATCATCGAATTTGCATTGATGGGTGCACGCCGCCACCGCTTGGAAGAAATGGCTGTGGAAAGTGCGTCTGCACGCGCTGCGCTGCGTGGCATGAATGACCTGACACTCATGCTAGCCGGTGCCCAGTTGGGCATTACCTTCTGTACCTTTGCGTTGGGTGCAGTCACCAAGCCAGCGGTAGACCATTGGATTGGACCCGTGTTTGCCTCGATGGGCATGCCGGAATGGGCGGTAGATGGTGCTTCGTTCGGTTTTGCACTGTTCGTCGTGACCTTCCTTCACCTTGTTGTCGGTGAAATGGCACCCAAGTCCTGGTCGATTGCACATCCTGAAAAATCAGCACTGGCGATTGGCCTTGTAGCACGCGCTTACGTGTGGCCACTGCGTCCGTTGCTGAACTGGATTAACCGCATTGCGAACAGACTGGTGAAAGCATCTGGCGTTGAGCCAGTTGAAAGTGCCGCTGTCGGTGGGCAGGACATTGATACCATCCGTCAGCTCGTCGAACACTCAGGTAAAGTGGGTACACTGCAACCGAGTATTCAGAAGCAGCTTTCTGGTCTGATTGACCTGAGTTCAATCCCAGTTGAAACACTGGTCACGGAAGGTCAGGTCATGGCGCATGTTGACAAGCGCGCAACCGTTGCGGAAGTTCGCAAGGTGTCGATGGAATCTGGACACATGCGTATTCTGGTATTCGGCAACCGTGGCCTGAAACCACTTGTGGTTCACGTCCGTGATACCCTGCTGGAACCCGCTGACCGCCCTGCACGTGAAGTCGCACGAAAAGCGCATGTACTTGATGCCAACACACCGGTATACGAAGCGCTGGCGCGTATGCGAGAAGCAAGTGTGCAGATTGCTGTGGTGAGCAAAGGCGACAAGATGATTGGTGTCGTCACGCTGGCAGATATCCTGAAGCGTGTGCTGCCAACATCAGCTGCGAGCTAACCGTCCCGCTATTATCCCAATAAAAACGCCACCTTTTCAGGTGGCGTTTTCGTTTTTATCAAACCTTGAATCACAAGCGTTTACATGAAATCTGATAGTCAGCTTAGGCCGCACTCAACACTTTCTGCTGATGAGCAAGATACTCTTCGTATGTGCCTTGGAAGTAATCCAGCTTCTTGTCTTTGATTTCGATAACCGCCGTCGCCAGTGATGAGACAAACTCGCGATCGTGACTGACGAAAATCAGCGTTCCAGGATACACTTTCAGCGCGCTGTTCAGTGCTTCAATTGCTTCCATGTCCATGTGGTTGGTTGGCTCATCCATCACCAGCACGTTGATGTCTTGCATCATCAGTTTGCCGAATATCAGGCGGTTCTTCTCGCCACCCGAACAGTTTCTGGCTTTCTTGTTGACATCATCTTCGGTAAACAGCAGACGCCCCAGAATCGCACGCACAATCAGGTCGTTATGCTTTGCAGTACGCCACTGTGAAATCCACTCAAAGATGGTCATGTCGTTGTCGAAGTCAGCAGTACAATCCTGAGGACAGTAACCGACAGACGCATTCTCCGCCCACTTCACCACGCCTTCGCTTTGCTCAAGCTCGTTCACCAAACAGCGCAGCAGCGTGGTTTTACCCACACCGTTCTCACCGATAACCGCAAGGCGTGAGCCCGCTTCCAACAACAGGTTGCCATTTTCAAACAGCATCTCGCCATCGTAGCCATGACCCACTTCTTGCAACTCAAGTGCCTGACGGTGCAGTTTCTTACCTTCACCAAAATCAATCGACGGACTGATACGGCTAGAGGTTTTCACTTCATCCAGCTTGATTTTGTCCATGCGTTTCGCGCGCGAACTCGCCAGCTTTGCTTTAGAGGCGTTGGCACCAAAGCGGTTCACAAACTCTTGCAGCTCGTTAATTTCGGCCGCTTTCTTGGCGTTACTCGCCAGCAATTGCTCTCGTTGCAAACCAGATGCTTCCAGGAAGTAGTCATAGTTACCCGGATAGATGCGCAGCTCACCATAATCAATGTCAGCCATATGGGTACAGACCGTGTTCAGGAAGTGACGGTCGTGCGAAATGATAATCATGGTGCACTTACGCTGGCTTAACTCTTCCGCCAACCAACCGATGGTGTGAATATCCAGGTTGTTCGTCGGTTCGTCCAGTAGCAGAATATCTGGGTTCGCAAACAGCGCCTGCGCCAACAGCACACGCAGTTTCCAGCCCGGCGCAACGTGCTGCATCAAGCCAAAGTGCAGGTATTCTTCAATACCTGCTTTGATCAGGATATCGCCCGCGCGGCTTTCTGCGGTGTAGCCATCCATTTCTGCGAACTCGACTTCAAGCTCCGCGACTTTCATGCCGTCTTCTTCGCTCATTTCCGGCAAAGAATAAATGCGGTCACGCTCTTGCTTCACTTCCCACAGCTTCTTGTCACCCATGATGACCACATCAATCACGTTGAAGTTTTCGAACGCAAACTGATCCTGACTCAACACACCCAACTTCAATCCCGGTGCGATCGACACGTTACCAGAGCTAGGTGCCAGTGCGCCGCTCAAGATCTTCATAAAGGTCGATTTGCCACAGCCATTCGCGCCAATCAGGCCATAACGGTTACCGTTACCGAACTTAGCTGAGATGTTTTCAAACAACGGCTCCGCGCCAAATTGCATGGTGATGTTAGCGGTTGAAATCAATGAAGTAATCCTAGGTGAATAATGAGAAGTGTTCAGAGCGCCACTTTATGTGGCACGAACAAACAGTCGGCGAATTATACAGACTAAATTGGGATTGAACAGGTGGTAGCGGTAGAGGTTTTCAATACGAATACTCAACTGACTCAATAGGCAGCCAATACCATAGGCATGGAGACGAAAACGCCACTGCATAGGAACAGTGGCGTTAATTGCGCTGCGCGAGTTTAAGATGCGTTAGGGTTTTGAAGCAGGTGCTTCACCATCTTATTGACCGCATTCATCTGCGGGCCTGATTTAAAGGAGTAGTCGTAGCGGGTGTAACCCCACCAGTCCCAACAACCGTTCGGATTAATAATTTGACGAGTTTTTGCCTGTGGGTAAAGCACAATGATGTTATTGGCATCGGCCCACTGGTTAATCCCGACTTCTTTGGCGTATTCGTCGCCAATGGTGCCTTTGTTTTGCTGACATCCGTGGAAAGCGACATGTACTTTACAGCTGCTGCCCGTGGTGCAGTTATCTGGGACGAACACAAAGCCCTGATCATCCATGCTGGTCAAAGTGCTGGTAAAGAAAGGACGCTGGTCAAAAACGTGGAGTTTGCCGGGTTTCTCGGGTGCTTTTTCTTTCAACGGACCGACAATCCAAGAGAGCATTTCGCCAGCGCTGTCGTAGTTACAATTGTTGATGTAGGGGCTTTGCGTGGTGTTGCACTCGCTGCCAAATTCGTCAGTCACAAAAGCGTGTCCTGCGGGAACGGTATCAACGAAGTTGATGTTATCGCCCATATTCACCTGCTCGTAGTATTCGTTTACTGCTTTCATGGTGACGGGTTTTACAGTTGGATCTTCTGTGCCACTGAATAGCCACACTTTTTGATTGGCAATGTTGGTGATGTCGTCGATTTTGCCGTCTTTTTCGCGCTTCTTGGTTAAAGACAGCAGGCTGTCGACATTTGCGCCTTTTTCCATGCAGTGAAATGCGCGGGTAATACTGTTCATGTTTGCCAACGGATCTTCCGGATCAAAGCTCAGTACATTGACGCAGTCATACGGAATGCCCGCAATCACGCCAACACCTTTCACTTCAGAAGAGTAAGCAACGCTGTACTGCACAGCCATTGCACCACCAGAGGATAATCCAGAAACCGTCACGGTTTCACTGTCTGCGCCAAGTTGAGGGAGGGGATCTGCCTTGTCGTTATTCGCAAATGTTGCCGTACTAAAAAGTAGTGCTGAAACAACCAGCGCATTGGTTATTGTTTTCATCTTGAGCCCTTAAATGTTTATCCATAACTGTTGTTGTATGTGATGCAGAGAGAAAGCCAGCGCTCCGCATTGGGCTAGTGCCCATTTTTGTATAGGAAGTTATTGATTGCATGTCAAACTTTCTAGGCATTCTTTGTATTTGAGGTAACAGGTCGCTACCTTAGAGGGAGATTTAGTGCGTGTTTGGACACAACTCATTTAGCTGCAATGGCCTAAATCAGTCTAGAAAAAGTACCTTAAATACCAGTTAGCATTTTACGCATCATGATTAAACACAACCTCACAGTGCATTTTTGAAGAGATTTGTCTATTGCAAGCCACCCTATCTCTCTAGAAGTAAAAAAATCTAGCCACTGGATTAAGCAGTTAATGCGATCAACAAGGACTTGTTACTACCACTTTACTACCTCAGATTTTAAAGCACTTTTCTATCTTTCACATTTTGTAAATCTTAGACTGCTATGTTGACGCAGATTACTTTGAGTAATATTTTATTGAGATAAATCAAAAGGCTAGTAATTAAATGAACAACTCAATGCAAGTTAAGCGTTATGACTATCTGGATAATATCAAGTGGGTGATGACGATATTGGTGATTTTGCATCATAGTGCAGCCACGGCAGGTTTAGACCCAATTGGTTACAATTTACCGCATGTCGAGGAAGCGATGCAGTACCAGTATCAGATTCTGGATACATTCAATAGGATCAACCAGTCGTTTTTTATGTCACTGTTTTTCTTTATCTCCGCCTACTTCGTGATTCCCTCTTTTGAGCGTAAAGGGGCAGGTACATTTATGCTAGATAAGCTTAAACGCCTCGGTATCCCAATCCTCATAACCTTATTTTTGTTCTTTCCAATTGGATCACTCGAGTTTGCCACATCAAATCTAAAAGGCTTTTTCCTTCACGGAAATATTGACTTAGGAGTCACTTGGTTCTGCTGGACCTTGATCGTATTTAGCGGGGTATATGTATTGTGCCGTACTATCAGTGAAGGGAATCAAAAGGTTTACATTGATAAGCCTTTTCCGGCGCTTTGGAAGATAGTATTGTTTGCCGTGATAATGATTCCGGTCAATTTCTTTGGTTTGTATCTGATGGAAGTGTTGGGTCAGAACTTCTTAGGATTTCACCTTCTAAAATACTTCCCTATTTATGTCAGCATGTTTTACTTTGGCATCGTGGCTTATAAGTACCAGTGGTTAGATAAGCTGGAGTTTAAACATGCCTTTTCAGGGATCCTGATGTGGATTGTAGCGACAGTATTCATCTCTCGGTTAACATCAGGCTTTGGACTAAATGATGAGATGGTAACTCGTGGATTTACAGCGATTGGAATGTCGATGTTTCTGCTATATATCTTCAAGATGCTTTTCAATAAAAAAGGAAAATTGAGTTCAATGTTGGCACGAAGCGCTTTTGCTGCTTATGTGGTACAGAATGTCCCAATGTATTTCACCGCTGACTTTTATCAGCACTTCATGACCCAAACCCCTTTAATTAACTTTGTGGTCATTGCCATCCCCTCAGTGGTCGGCTCTTTTGCGATTGGCTATCTTATCTGTAAGACTCCAGTCCTAAAACGTATCTTCTGATCAGTCTAAAAGTTTGACTCTGTAACCCAGGTAACTAAGTCACAGACAGGCGGGCTTTTTCGCTTTCCAGTCCGCTGGCTGTTTTTTGAGGCCAGCGCTCTATTTATCAATACAAAGCTCCTTGTGGGCTTTTGTTATGTGTACTTTCAACACTAGCAGCCTCATTTCAGTCTACAGGGAATAGATGTTGCCTATTTCGGTGATTACGAACTCTTGTATCGGTTGATTCAAAGCACTTGAATCAATACATTTCCTCTTCCTCTCTCTATTCTCGATAATTGTACTAAAACGCTTATTATTTCTTGTTTTATACTAGGACGTGTACTTTAAGAAAAAACAGGCGGGGAAATATACATATCAAAAGTAGTTGACCGAATGGGTTGGTAAAATATAGATAATAAGCGTAGATAGATAACAAATGAGCGTCTTGGTATTTTGGTATTGGGCCAACTCATTAGGCTCAAAATATCATTCGTTTATAAAAGTGTAAAATCTGCGTTTTGGCTTATACACTTTCAACGGAATATTAATTTCGTCGCTTATGTGCAACTAAACTAAAAGTCCAAGGTTTCAATGCCAACATTGTGGCATAAGCCTTGCGCCGATGTTTTGGCAAGGTGCGATCTGCGGCAGAGAGTTGGCGAATTTGATGCTTAAGCGCATCGAGCTTGTTTTCTATAATAGTTACCGAACTTGGTGATAGCTCAAGGGCATCAAAGAGAAACCAGTCATTCTCTGAAAAACCAGTTTGCATAAATTCTTGTTGGATTTGTTTTTCAAACGCTTGGCGCACGGGACCATTGTCACGCCAACGTATTACTGCCGCTGTTTTCAGCTTCACACTGTCGTCAGCGTTTAACTCCAGTAATCCTTGCTTTTGCAAACCAATAACGATCTGAATTACCTCTGGCAACTGCCATTGGTAATCATTCACAATTTCACTGATTGTCCATCCATTCAGCAACATATGAAAACAGCTCAGAGCTTCCACATTGTTAGCAAGATATTGCTCTTGCATGTCACTTAGTTGATCCGGCAACTGAGCGCTTTGCTCTGCTTGTAGCAATAAATTAGACAAGGGAATGGCAAATAAATGCGCAATATGATTTAGCTGCGCCAAACTAAATTGCCCATTAGACATCAGTCGCTTTATGGAGGACTCACTCAAATTCATCTTTCTTGCAAACGCCTTATAAGGCCATTCACGTCGCTTTAGCTCTTGTTTAATCACATAAACTAGACTGTGTTCGATCATATAGTCACCAAATCCTGCTACCACTGGTACTATATATCGATACTTGTTTATTTTCAGGTTTATTTTTCACTACCCCCTGGACAAAATATTTAGACATTTAGACGTCGGTCTAAATTCACTGCCCAGAGGATATCACCGTGAAATTTGCGTATCTTGCGCTTGTTCTAACGCCAGTTTCTATTTTCATAGCGTTCGGTAAACCATGGCTATACCTGCCATTGGCGGGGTTAGGCATCATGAGTATTTTACTTTTTGAATATAAAAATACTCATCGACTTGATTGGCGCGCAAATCTTGCCGAACAATGGAGAAATGTCGTCTATCTCATCTCGATTCAGTTCGTCCTTGTCCAACTGCTTACCAGACTGTTTCACGCGATACCCAAATGGGATTTTTGGCCAAACAGCTTTCCCGTTTGGGCGCAGCTAACCCTATTGCTAATCACTTCAGATTTCCTGCGCTATTGGCAGCATCGCTTTGCACACAGTCACTATTGGCAATTACACGCACGCCACCACCGCCCAGCCAAGCTTCATGCTGCCAATGTGGTTATCTTCCATCCATTGGATAAAGCAATTCAGCTTTGCGCAGATTTACTGCCGTTTGTACTGCTTGCAGTAAACGCTGAAGTACTGCTGGCCTATGGGTTACTGTATGCTCAGATCGGCTTTCTGCAGCATAGCAATGTGCGCTGGAATCTTGGATGGTTGAATTACATCTTTGCTACCGGTCAACTTCACCAATGGCATCATCGGCTAGACAAGAACTATGGCAATAACCTTAGTATTTGGGATTGGATATTTGCAACTGCTTATCTCGCTGACAGTCCCCCAGAAAGAGTCGGTGCAAGCAAACCCACTGCAATTAAGCCAAATCTGTTCATACAGCTTTATTTACGTTGGCAATATCGCAACGCGACCAAACGGCAAAAAAAACTACTGGTAGAGCTCAATCAAATTCGCGCTCAATCCGAGCAGCTACAAAAATATGAAGACCATGGGTTTGAACAGGCTTTTTCCAAAGGCAATATTCACGGCAAACCCTTACTCGCTTTAGCAAAAACCAGTGGTACAAGCACCAAAAGCAAATACTTGCCAATCACCAAAGAGTATTGTCAGCTGATTACAAAATCCTTTCGCCAGTTCGCAATTTTACAGTTCATCACCCGCCCATGGCTCATGTTGGGTAAATCTTTGACCATCGCTGGCGATTGTGCCGAAGAGCAGCAGTTTGGCTTTGATGCCGGTGCTGCCTCCGCTTGGTTTAATCGCTTTAGCCCAAATTTTAGTAAAAAACGTGAATTATTTGATAGCCAGCTCTTATCAGCTCTGAGCTTTGAAGATAAACAATATGTCAGTTTGTTGATGGCCATGACTGAGCCAAAGCTGATGAGGCTCGCTTCAGCAAACCCTTCGACATTGGTATTGTGGTTGCAGCAACTTCAGGACAAAGCAGAAGATCTAGAGCAGGATTGGAATAGTCATGGTGCCAGATTTAAATTTACTCACCCCAAAATCTATGCCTGGTTAGCACCGCGACTCAGTAAGCTCGACTTTGTAGGTACTGACATAGCTCTAATCTGGCCTAACCTCAGCGTCATTCATTGTTGGCAATATGGTAATTGCCAGTTCCCCGCAAAACGCTTACAAACCATCATGGCACAGGTGCAAATTGACGATATTGGCCTGCTCGCAAGCGAAGGAGTTATCAGTCAAAGTCTAGAGCCCATTCATCAAGGCGGAGCACTGTCGCTGGATGACATTTATTATGAGTTTTTTGACCATCAGCGGCATCAAGTCGAGCTCGATAAACTTGAGAAAGATAGAACCTATTATCTGGCGATTTCATCTAAGTGGGGTCTGAACCGTTACTGGTTGAATGACATAGTAAAAGTAGTAGGCTTTATCGGAGAATGTCCGCGAATTATCTTCCAGCAAAAGGGCGAAGGTTGCACTTCACTGACCGGTGAGAAACTACACGAACAGCAGGTACAAGCGGCGATAGCCCAGGTTTTACCCAATCAATCACCATGGTTTTTGATGTTGGCTGAGCCAAGTACCCAAAAGTATCATTTGCTGATCAATACAGAAATAGACATCTATGCATTCGATCAAGCGCTACAAAACATCAATATCGAATATCAAAGCAAACGTCAAAGTTCACGCTTATCCATTCCGCTGATGCAACTAATGAATAAAAACATCGAACAACACTACCGAAACTGGTATCTCGATAATGGTGTCCGCCCCAGCCAGTACAAGCGTATCGCTTTGAAACTGACCACTAGTGAGCAATATCCATGGCAACAACAGTCGAAGTAAGAGGATTATTACTATGTCGGTTAAGTTATATTGGCAACGGGATAAACTAATGCAGACGTTTAGTCATGCACATACTACTCATTCACACCAATCCAGTGTCTTGGTTGAAATCCAATTACTGGGATACCGAGGGCTGGGTGAGGGCTGTCCGCGGGAATTTATCGATAACAACAAGCCAGATAAAGCTCAAGAATATGTACAAAGCTTGTTTGAGCAGTGGATAAATCTTGGTTCGAATATTTGTGCGCTTTCAAAGATGAGAAAAAAAACAGTCTACCCTGCTTTTTATTGCGCATTTGAGCTTGCAGCACTTAACTGGCTAGCTGCGCAAAAAGGTGAAACTGGACAAGCGAAAATGCCCGTTATGACTGGAGTCATTCCTATTACCAGTCATGTCAAACAACGCTGGTTATATCGTACCTATCGGATGTTAGGTGTTCCTCACATTAAACTTAAAGTAAAACAAGACCAGCTTGGCATTGTTGAACAGCTTAATCATGGGATTAATCTGCGCCTTGATGCGAATAATGGCTTTGAAACGAGTGAAGCTTGTATACAGGCTCTTGAGAAATATAAAGATAAGATTGGCTACATAGAAGAACCCGTGCCTGTCCGCGATTTCGAGGGAATGAATGCAGTCGCCTTAGCACTTAACAGCAAAATCATTGTAGATGAGAGTTTCACAACCATAGCAGACATCAAAAAATTTGATCCAAACATCCATGTGCTTAATGTCCGCATCAGCAAACTTGGAGGTTTACTGAATGCTTTAGAGGTGGTCAAACAAGCAAGCTTGCGAGGCTTTGAGATGATTTTGGGGTGCCATGTTGGGGAGAGTAATGTGCTCACACGCGCTGGAATACAGTTATGGCATGCGGGTGAAACAATGGGAGTCAATTGGCTCAGTAATGAACTTGGTTTAAATGCCTGGTTATGCGGCGATTGGAAGAGCCCTTATAAACTTACACCTTGGCGTAAGGAGCTTATGTGTCCTAGTCTCTTCGATAATCAGGCGTATCAGAATTGTCAATTTTAACACGCTCACTACTCATTTAATAAACGCCACCTCTCGGTGGCGTTTCACCTTAAATCAATACATTACAGCTTTGGCAATGTCGCCCAAATGGCGGCCAGCATATCGCTACCGAAGGCAGCACTGCGATCTGGTGACCAGCCGTAAATTTCGTCTGGCTGATCGTTGTGGTCTTTAAATGGCATTTCAACGGTGTAAGACAAACACTTGAACTGCTCTGCCACCCAGTTAGAACCAACAGTCAGATTAGCTGTGCCCGGTGCACTTTTCGGATAGCCGTGGTCGTCCTGAAACTCTGGAGTGATAGTCAGCAGCGCTTGCTTGAAGTGCGCTTCCAGCGCGGCGAATTCTTCATCGTAGGAAGGAATGCCTTCACTGCCTGCCACAAAGTTGTAGGGAATGGCTTCGTCGCCGTGGATATCCAGGAACATATCTACGCCCGTTTCCAGCATACGTTCACGCACGTAGAAAACCTCTGGGCTGCGCTCTATCGTCGGCGTTTGCCATTCGCGGTTAAGGTTTGCGCCGACCGAATTGTGACGAAGGTGACCGCGGATACTACCGTCTGGGTTCATGTTTGGCACAACACGAATAACTGCATTATCAATTAGCGCTTTGCCGACGGTGTCGGTTTCATCCAGTAGGCGCATCAACAGGCCTTCAATAAACCACTCTGCCATGGTTTCACCCGGGTGTTGGCGGCCAATCACCCAAATATTCTTTTTACCTTCGGCTGGTTCGCCAATGGTCAGCAGGCTGATGTCGTTGCCATCAATGGTTGCACCCAGTGTTTCCAATTTGCAGGCATAATGGGTTTGCGCTTCGTGCAGCAAATCTTGATGACGCTCGTAAGAGTAAGGCGCGAAATAGGCAAAATACATGGAGCTTGCTTCCGGTATCACCGAGAAACGCAGGTTTTCGCCATCAAACTCTGAAGGAATACGGAACCACTCGTCACGGTCGTAAGACGCGACTACATCGTAATCCTGCCAACCTTCTGGGTAAGCGGATTTAGCAAGGTTCAGCAGAGTAAACTGGTGCAGTTCCTGCGAATCACTTTCCAAACGGAAGTGGAACCATTGCGCGGTTTCTGTGTTGTTGTCGGCTGGGATTGAAAGCTGGATATTGGCTGGTGAGTCAGCGGAAACCACCTGAATGTTGCCGCTGTCAAAGTTGCTGAAGATTTTCATTATTGATCGTCTTTCTTATCGGAATTTGTGAAATACTTTAGCATAAACAATTTTTCGTTAAAGCGATAAAAGACGTATTGAATCGTTAAATCTCACAGCCTAAGCCTTTTATCAAAAGACTATATAAACTTTAAAAATCAAATGATTTAAAATGGCCACAGCTCCACGCGATGTGGCCACACTAACACTAAAATTTAAAAGTATTTTACCGAAACGTTTTGACTATGGCGGACTCTAGCATGTTCGGGAATGAGGAATCTCATACGAAATCCATTAATACTTGGGGAGCCTTGACGATGATAAATCGCAATGTGAGTCAATATAGGAGCATAGGTAAACTCTTTGTTTTCATTAGCAAATGACACAACAGATTTCTCAATATAGTTTTTGCCAGGATTGGTACCAGACTTAACATCAAACCCATCACCTTTCAATCGCAAAAACTGTATACCAGACTCTCCTACCAGATAATTTTCTTTAACGATTATCTTTTGTAACCAATGCTTTTTTGGTGAAAAACTATACCGCGGTGACTCGTTACCACCGAGATTATAGTAAAAGGTATCTGTCCCTCCTCCTCCAATACTACTATTGTATGCGTCTCCGTTAAAACCGGTAACAAAATCTGTACTTACTACGTAAAGATCAATCCTACTGCCACTAATCTCGTCTTTTGGATGTTTAGTGCTTTCACCAATAACAATCTCTACGGTCTTTAATTTGTAAGGGCCCCATTGCTCCCATTCGTCTTTTACTGTTTTGTCGACTGTTCCAGAAATAGACGGAAGTGAAAAAGTCAGGGTTATTAAAGTAAAAATTGATAGTAAGTTTCTTAGCTTCATGCTTAATCCTCAGTGTTTTCAATATTTGTAGGATGAAGATGTCGTTAGAAAATAATTATGTAAAGAATGATAAAAGTACCACTTAGAATTTAAAACCTCCCGGATTTTCATGTCACTTTTTATCGATATAATGGTAAACAAATAACATCAGATCACATTGTTTCGTGTCGATACATAATGAAAGTAAAGAGGAAAAAACCAACAACTCCCACTTAGGGAATGAACATTGTTTTTGCTGTTAGAAAATATCACTCAAACTTAAACCACGCGGTTTCAATCTATATTCATACTTTAATGGTATCTAACCTCTCTCAGTGTCTTCTATGGGCACTCCCTCTCCACAAAGCGAACGGAAATTTTCAAGTAAAGGTTGGGTTGGTGACATGGCTTGGTTGCCAGAAGTCGCCCTCGCTTGCCCTTACCTGTTAAGCTCTCGGTAGAATTGATTGCAAATTTTTTGACCATTGCCTCTTTTTTGAACCTGCATTACACTCGCGTTCCTTTTTCGTTTGTTGTTTATTTTTTGCCTGTCGCTTCTCATCACCATGCACACCAAAAACCAAAACCTGCTGCCTTGGCTCAGAGTGTTTCTGATCGCCCTGAGCGCCTTTATTTTCAATACCACCGAATTTGTCCCTGTCGGCATGTTGGCGAACCTTGGCGAAAGCTTTGGTATACGCCCAGCGGAAGTCGGCCCAATGCTGACGATTTACGCCTGGATTGTGGCGCTGGCTTCTTTGCCAGTAATGTTACTGCTTGCCAATTTTGAGCGTCGTCGCCTGATGTTGGGCGTATTCGCATTGTTTGTTGTAAGTCATGTCATTTCTGCCATGGCAACCAGTTATAACATGCTGCTGGTTTCCCGTGTTGGTATCGCATTTGCGCACTCGGTGTTCTGGTCGATCAGTGTTGCGATGGCTGTAAGAATGGCTCCGAAAGGCAAAAGAGCGGTGGCAATCAGTCTACTTGGAACCGGTACAGTGTTAGCCATGGTGATGGGGGTGCCATTGGGTCGCGTTGTTGGCGAATGGTTCGGCTGGCGCACGACTTTCGGTGGCATTGGCGTAATTTCCGGCGTGCTGATGTTGGCACTTTGGCGCTGGCTGCCTGAGCTGCCGGTTTCCAACTCCGGCAACCTATCCAGCCTGCCCGAGATTGCGCGTAATAAGCCGCTGCTGAGCCTGTATCTATTGACGGCGATTATCGTCACTGCTCATTTTACGGCTTACACCTATCTTGAACCGCTGATTCAGCAGGTTTGGAGTTTGAGTGCGGATGTCACCACCTGGGCGCTGATGACTTACGGCGCAGCGGGTATTGTTGGCAGCTTGTTGTTCAGTCGCCTTCAGCCTCGTCATCCAAACACCCTCCTGATTCTGGGCTTTGGTTTGCTGGCGTTCTGCCTTTCTATGCTCTCGAGATCCGGCGTTGGAATATTCCAGCTTTTCCCGAGTGTGGCACTTTGGGGCGCAGTGATGATGACAGTCGCCCTCGCCTTGCAAACACGCGCACTGGAATACGGCTCGAAAGCGACCGATATCACCATGGCTATCTACTCCGGCATTTTTAATGTGGGGATTGGCGGCGGCGCGCTGCTGGGTAGTCAGGTTGTGCTTCACTATGGCGCGGCGAAAAACGGCCTTGTTGCCCTTGCTGTGATCAGCTTTGGCCTACTGCCACTTTGGTATTTGGTACGGAAGAAGAGAACAGACGACACGGAGCCAGAGTTGGTTCAAGTGCCATCTTAATAGCCAGAACGAAAAGCCGCTGACCAAAATCAGCGGCTTTTATCTATAGGCAGTCAAAACGTCAAAACATTTCATTTCCCTACTTCGAAATCCGGTGATATCTTCCGTCGCCGACAAAAATTCAGTCGCGCTACCAATCACCTTAGAACGAGAAATAGTATGCAAAACGCTATTCGATTGCGCGCCCTTGAGCAAACCGATCTTCGCTTTATCCACCAGCTAAACAACAACCGCTCTATCATGTCATATTGGTTCGAGGAGCCCTATGAGTCTTACTATGAGCTGGAAGATCTGTTCAGAAAGCACATTCACGACAGCACCGAGCGTCGTTTTATCGCAGAGAACGAACAGAAGCAGGCGGTGGGCCTTGTGGAGCTAGTCGAGATCAACTCGATTCACCGAAATGCTGAGTTCCAAATTATTATCGCGCCGGATTTCCAAGGTTGCGGCTATGCGAAAACACTTATCAATAAGGCGCTGAACTACGCCTTTACGATTCTGAACCTGCACAAGGTTTACCTGAATGTGGCAGTGAACAACGAAAAGGCGATTCACTTGTACAATAAGTGTGGCTTCGTTGAGGAAGGCCATCTTGTGAAGGAGATCTTCGTGAACGGTGAGTACTGCGACATTAAGCGCATGTACATTCTTCAGGATGACTACTTGGCAAAGCGAAACGCTTAACCGCAGATTGCTAGAGAACAAAAAACGAGGGCATTTGCCCTCGTTTTGTTTTGTGCTGATTTAAGCCATTAACGTTCTTTTTCGTAAGGTCGCCCAATTGCTTTCGGCGCAACGGCTTTACCGATAAAGCCAGCCAGCAGTACCACAGTCAGCACGTAAGGTAACGCAGAGAACAGCTGGGTTGGCAACACGCCAATCAGCGGAATCGACACACCCTGCATGCGTGTTTCCAAGGCCGAGAGGAAGCCGAACAGCAAACAAGCCAACAGCGCATTGCGTGGCTGCCATTTACCGAAGATAACCGCTGCCAGCGCAATATAGCCCTGACCTGCTGTCATCTCCTTACCAAACGCCGCATTCTGTGCAGTGGAAAGGTACGCACCCGCCAAGCCACACAGTAATCCAGCTATCAGCACCGCCCGGTAACGCAACCAAACGACTGAAATACCTGCCGTATCAATCGCATTCGGCTCTTCACCTACCGCACGCAGACGTAAACCGAAGCGTGTTCTGAACAACACCCACCAAGTGATGATCACTGCTATAAAGGCCAGATACACCAGAATGTTGTGACCGGAAATGACATCGCGATAAAGCGGACCAATCACAGGGATGGTATCGCCTAGCCATTCGGCACCCGGCAGTTCAGCCGGGAGGAAGCGCTGATCGTTGTGCAGCGTTGGCGTTTGACCACCACGCTGAAACCAAGCATGGCCGAGGGTAATCGTCATTCCTGAGGCGAAGAAGTTCACCGCTAGGCCAGAAATAATCTGATCGCCTTTTTGAGTGATGGACGCATAGCCATGAACCAACGCCAACATCATTGAGCCAGCAATCGCGGCCAGCAGGCCAAGCCAAGGGTTACCCGTCACGTAGGAAACCGCAGCCGCAGCAAACGCAGCAAACAGCATTTTACCCTCAAGACCGATATCGACCACGCCAGCACGCTCAGAGAAAATCCCCGCCATCGCTGCGAAAATCAATGGAACAGCAAGGCGCAGTGTGGAGTCGGCAGATGAGAGGATCCAGTTAAACCATTCCATGTTACGCCCCCTCTACTTGCGTGTTGCGGCGCATAAAGAAGCCTTCGACCGGCTTGCGGATTAATCTGTCGAGCGCTCCCGTAAAGAAGATCACCAGACCTTGAATCACCATAATCAGTTCTGGGTTTAGGCTTGGCATTTCAAACTGCAGCTCTGTACCACCTTGATAAAGCGCACCGAACAGCAACGCAGCAACCACAATCCCGAATGGGTGGTTACGCCCCATCAGTGCCACGGCGATACCGATGAAACCGAAGCCACCGGTGAAGTTCAAGATCAGGCGGTTTTGCGCGCCATAGACTTCGTTCACCGCCATCAAACCTGCCAGTGCGCCAGAAATGGTCATCGCGATAATGATGATTTTTTTGGCATCAATACCTGCATACTCTGCCGCCGTCGCGTTCTGCCCTACGACGCGAATCGCGTAGCCAAGGCGGGTTCTGAACATCAGTACCCACACCAGATATGCCACAAGCAGTGCAATTAGAATGGAAGGGTTCAGCAGAGAGAATGGCAGTTCGAGACCATAGCTTGCGCCGAGTTCATAAAGTTTCGGGAACACGGCTTCGGGGTTGAAGTAACGCGAATCGGTCGAGTTACCACCATATTTGGCGATGTGTTCAACCAACGCGTAACCCATCACGGAAAACGCAATAAAGTTGAACATGATGGTGGTCACCACAATGTGCGAACCACGTTTTGCCTGCAAGTAACCCGGCACTGCGCCCCAAAGCGCACCGAAAGCCGCCGCAACCAAAATAGCCAATGGCGCCATAAGCCACATGTTGAGCACACCATCAAGCAGCAGCATCAAAATGCCGATGCCTAAACCTGCGATGTAGGCCTGCCCTTCACCGCCGATATTGAACAAACCTGCGTGGAAAGCGACAGCTACGGCAAGCCCTGTAAAGACGAAGTTTGTTGCGTAATACAGGGTGTTATTCAGTCCGCCAAATTCCAGATTAGTCGCACCCTGAATCATCACGCTGAATGCTGCGGTTGGGCTTTCCCCCACTAGCAATACCACCAAGCTTGAAATTACCAGAGCGACAGAAAGCTGAATAAAAGGAACCAGAAAGGTTTTCACCCACATTGGGGCGCTTTGTTGAGGTACATTCATGCTGCGCCCTCCTCTTCTGCGGCGTTCGCCATCAAGATACCGAGTTGACGCTCGTCCATGTCTTTGGCAATCACATCACCGGTGATTTCGCCATCTACCAATACGATGATGCGGTCGGACAGCGACATGATTTCTTCAAGCTCTGTCGAGACCAGTAGAATCGCGGCACCAGCATCTCGGGCGGCAATCAGGTTGCGGTGGATAAATTCAATGGCACCGATATCCACACCACGGGTTGGTTGACCAACCAGAAGCACTTCTGGCTCGCGCAACATTTCACGGGCAATGATGAGCTTTTGTTGGTTACCACCGGAAAAGTTAGCGGATTTCAGTTGTGGATCAGCAGGACGCACATCGTACTGCTCCATCATGTCTTTGGTCGCTTTTTCAATCGCCACCGGGTCGAGCAAGCCTTTGCCGTAAGCAATGTCATGCTGGAAGCCGAGAATGGCGCTTTCTGAGGCTGGCATCGCTTTTACCAAGCCTTGTTTGATACGGTCTTCCGGAATATGGCCGACACTCAAACGTCGCATTAAGCCTGCATCACGACTGTCTTTATTACCGAACTTCTGGCTGCCTTTGGAGGTATTTAGGGTAAAGTCCCCTTCCTGCGGAACCGTGACACCTGAAAGCACAGAAAGCAGTTCGGACTGGCCATTGCCTGAAACACCTGCAACACCCAGAATTTCACCGGCTTTAAGGCTGAAATTCAGATTCTTTAAGCGCTTAACACCACGGCTATCGAACCAGGAAACGTTATTCACGCTAAGGCGCTCTTCGCCCGGCGTTGCTTCCGTTTTGTCGACGCGCAGTAGCACCTTGCGCCCCACCATCAATTCCGCCAGCTCATCAACATTGGTTTCTGCTGTTTGTCGATGTGCGACCATGGCACCCTGGCGCATGACAGATACAGAATCGGTGATCGCCATGATCTCTTTCAGCTTGTGGGTGATCAGGATGATGGTCACACCCTGTGATTTCAGGGTGTTGAGGATCTCGAAGAACTGTTCAATTTCCTGCGGCGTCAAAACGCCTGTTGGTTCATCCAGAATCAGAATGCGTGCGCCACGATACAAGGCTTTTAGGATTTCCACGCGCTGCTGAATACCAACGGGAAGCTCACCGACAATCGCATTGGAATCAACGGTCAATCCGTATTCTTCTTCAATTTTCTCCAATGCGCCGCCGACATTTTTTGAGGCCACGTCCAACAGGCTGTGTCCTTCTGCGCCGAGCATGATGTTTTCGAGAACAGAGAAGGTTTCCACCAACATGAAGTGCTGGTGAACCATGCCGATGCCATGGGATATGGCATCCTGAGAATCTTTGATATTTACGGTTTCCCCATCGACTTCGATGGTGCCTGAATCAGCTTGGTAAAAACCGTAGAGAATCGACATCAGGGTCGATTTACCTGCACCGTTTTCCCCGACAATACCGTGGATGGTTCCCGGCATCACCGTGAGGTCGATGTCTTTATTTGCATGAACTGCGCCGAATCGCTTGTTGATTCCTCGCAGTTGAATGGCGGGTTGTGTCATGCCTGCTCCTTGGCATCAATTTAAGAACGACGTAAGCGATTATTCTTGTGAGAGCAATACGTTAAGTAACAAGGCAAATCGCTATCTTTTGATGCAATTCGCCCCCAGATGGCGCAAGCCAGACTGGGGGCGAGACAAACGAAATTAGTATTCGCAAGAATCGGTGCTGAAGTAATCGTGAACCACGATCTTACCTGCGATGATGTCATCACGGATTTGCTTCACACGCGCTTCCATTTCTGGGGTCACGAGGTCACGGTTGTACTCGTCCAGTGCCCAGTCAACGCCGCCTTCTTTAAGACCCAACGCCTGCAGACCTGGGGTGAATTCGCCGTTTTTAGCATCATTGAATGCGTCTTGTACCGCAACGTCTACACGCTTAACCATAGAAGTCAGCATCACGCCTGGGTGCAGGTAGTTTTGGTTTGAATCAACGCCAATTGCGTATTTCTCGCCGTCAACGGCTGCTTGGTAAACACCTACACCGGTACCACCCGCTGCTGCATATACCACGTCTACGCCTTTATCGAACTGAGATTTCGCCAGCTCAGCACCTTTAGTTGGGTTGTTCCATGCTGCAGGGGTAGAACCTGTCATGTTCTGAATAACGTCCGCGCCTTCTGCTTCAAACTTCGCGCCTTGCTCATAGCCACACGCAAACTTACGGATCAGAGGAATGTCCATACCGCCGACGAAACCGACTTTGTCACTCTCACTCTTCATGACTGCCAGCGCACCTACCAGGAATGAGCCTTCGTGCTCTTTAAACACCACAGAGCGTACGTTTGGTAGATCGACCACTGCATCGATGATAACGAATTCCGTTTTAGGGAATTGCTTCGCCACTTTCTCTACGATAGGTGCTTGTTGGAAACCTACTGCAACGATTGGGCTAAAACCACGCTGAGCCATACGCAGCATTGCTTGCTCACGCTGTGCTTCATTGGTGATTTCAAACTCACCGTAGCTGATGCCTGTTTCTGTCTTAAACGCTTCTGCGCCAGTGTAAGCCGCTTGGTTGAATGATTTGTCGAACTTACCACCCATATCGAAAATGACAGAAGGCTTGAACTGAGCTGCTGACGCCGATGCAGACATAAGACCCAGGGTAACTGCTGCAGCCAGTGAGGTGATCGTTTTCATCCTTGATACTCCATCTATTGAGGAAATCCGTTATTTGAGAAATTTATACGCTAGCCACATGAAGACTCAGAGCTTCATATGATTCGGATATATGTATTCATAGGACAAATTAACATTTCATCCACAAAGTACGGACAAATATCGTTCCGCTTGCGATGAAATCTTGAACACATTCACACCCAGCCTTATTTTCTGTGCTCATCTTCTCGTTTTCACGAGTTTACTCCTGTGAAGCTCCCTGCAATATCACATCCACCCATACAAGACGGTGGTCCGAAGATCGACCTGATACCGGCTTACCGCTCTCGTTATAGATGAATGACGCTAATGCATCGTTCACTTTTGGCCAGAAAACCCCCGAATCGACAGGTTTAAGATGATGTGACGGCAGCACATAATCCAGTCTCAGCCCACGGTTGTGGGTCGCACGGCTTTTGCCTCTCATCCGTGAATCAGAGATACACGCAGAAGCACCTGCGCCCTGGGGTTGAACGTCATGAAGGATAGGGTCAGACAGCAAGGTACGGATTTGGGCTCTGTCTCCGTCACCGTTGGCGGGGTCCGCATTGAGATCTCCCATGATCACAAAGGCGTCACGGCTATCCAGCCCACCGCCCTTTCCTTTGTCGTCTACGAGAAACGCAGCGTTGGTGACGATGTCATGCAGCAACCTGAGCTCATCTGCATTTCTTCTGAGATTTCGCCTCTCCGGCCCATCAAAAACCGGTGGTGTTGGGTGACACGCCACTAAATGAATAAGCTGGTCGCCAACGAGCACAGGCAGCGCAATGTGGTTCTTGGATGATAGGCGGATAGATTGCAGCCCTTTCGCCTGAAAGTAGGATTCAGGAATGCGGCTACCGGGGAAACCCTGCCAAAGAAGAGTCTGCCAACTGCGACTGTTTTCGATATCAAGCGGGTATTTACTGAGGATGACGAACCCGTACTGGCCATGATGTCTCGCAAATCCATGCGCTCTTTCTGGTGACAGGGAGACATCATCTCCCTCAACGACAGGTAATCCCGTATTTGTCGCAGGAAGGTAGGTGTGAGGGAAATGAATAGCGGACTGACCGTATTGTGATTTTTCCAGATATTCCTTTTGGAAAAACGCCAGCATGCCATCATCACCGCCATGTCCCACATGGTCGAACTCGCAGAGCAATAAAACATCTGGTTGAGTATTTTGGATGATGGCCGCTATGTTAGCGAAACGGCGAGATGTATCCCCTTTCAGTTGACTGAAGACTTCGCCGGATTTATCTGCAGACATAGCGACATTAAACGTCGCAAACCTCAGCGCTTTTTGCTCAGATATGTGCTCAGACATGATGATACTACTCGCTCGTTTTCAGTCAGCAAATGGTAACCCTCCAAGCCCCCTAAGAACAGCGTTCCTGACTAAGAACCATCGACAAAGCTTCGCGGATATACTTGGCATCAGCCTCTGCTCGATGTGGTGCTGGCCCCAGTGATTCCAGCGCCGTGAGAAAATCTTCCCGATTAATTCCATCATGGTTTAGCAGCCAATGGCCCACTTCTGTAAGCGTAAAGGTTGGTCGCATGTGCGCGGCTCTATAAAGTCGACCCAGCCAGAACAAATCCCACTGGCTGTCGCATAACACGTCGTCGTAATAACAAAGTGCACTGTTAAGGTGTGTGCAAACGTCTACGACGGAGAGCCCTTCTGTCTTTAGCGAGAAACGGCTCAAACCGTGTATTTCAGTCTCGGCAAACTCATCCCAGTATTGCCAGTTTTCGGGGGAGGAATCTGGGTTGATCAGCAAGCTGACGCTGTTGCCATCGGGCAAGCTATAGCCAACTTCAATGGGATATGAAGCTTCCGTGAGGCCAGACGCTTCAAAATCGAGGGTAACCCACATATTATCGCTCCATGATAATGTTGTGTTCATAATGGTTGGCGAGAATACCTGTCTTACGCGGGCCGAATGCTACGGGCGCATCCAATTTGCCCTGCAATATCATCCCAGTAACGCATAATTTGTATTCAGCTGTGATTGTATACCTCAGACCAAAAACCTGCGGGATTTCTGGCCAAAGTAGAGAGGTTTATCCCATCGCTCTGTGAATAAATCGGTTTCGGCTGGGATTTCTCAGAGACTGTGCTACCACCCATATGCAACAGTGAACGATTAACATACGAACCTAAATGTAGTGCGTTTCATTTTTTCTGCACGAAAAAACATTAACAGTATGGCATATTCATTAGCGATTTATCACTTTTTAGAAAATTAGCCACTGGCGATATAGATGACATCCCAATCAAACATTCTGACACCCGTACTTGGCTTTGCTGGATTTAGCGGCTCAGGCAAAACCACCTTGCTAGAAGCCGTTATCCCTCACTTGAAAGCATCTGGCTTACGGGTTGGACTTTTGAAACACAGCCATCACAACATCGAACCAGATAAACCCACCAAAGACAGCTACCGACTCCGCTATGCGGGCAGTGATCAGCTTTTATTAGCAACATCTAAACGTCATATGTTGTTTTTCGAGTATCACGACGAGAAAGAACGCGAGCCTGAACTGAGAGAATGTTTGACTCAGCTCGATCATTCGCGGCTTGATATTGTTCTTGTTGAAGGTTTTCGCGATGAAACCCTGCCAAAAATCGAAATCCTCAGACCAAGTTACGGAAAGCCGACTTTATTTACGAACGATAATCATATTATTGCCGTCGCTTATGACCAGAAACCTGATGCTTTTGATGCGTTCAAGCTGCCAAGTCTCGATCTGAACCAACCTTCAGACATTGCTGAATTCATAAAACACTGGCTGATAAATGCGCCCGAAAGTGAGAAATTTCTCGCTTATGATTCTGAGCTGTAAAAACACCCATTTTGCCTAACATATTGACGTGAATATGCGCATTTGCGGTGCCACAATCAAATCGTGTCGGGACTCTTGGCGTCATCTGTATATTATTACATCAGCCAATTTGATGCATATAAGGCGAATTGACGATCTATGTCGGCCTTTTCCCATTTTTGTGTCGCCCGTTTCGGTTAAAAACTTCAAAATGGGTCTTTCTAAAAATGCATAAGAAGTTAGATATGAAGTCAACTACCCGCACCGTCAGTCCTTGTAAACAAGTCGCGCTGGTTGCCCACGACCACTGCAAATCAGATTTGCTGCGTTGGGTGAAAGAACACAGAGACGCCCTTGCTCACCACCAGCTTTTCGCCACAGGAACTACCGGTAACATTCTGAGCCGAGAAACTGGCCTATCCATCACTTCTTTAATGAGTGGTCCAATGGGTGGTGATCAACAGCTGGGCGCAATGATTTGTGAGAAGAAAATCGACGTGCTTGTCTTCTTCTGGGATCCGCTCAGCGCCGTACCACATGACCCGGATGTCAAAGCGCTGCTCCGCATCGCTGCAGTGTGGAACATTCCGGTGGCTATTAACCGTGCATCAGCTAACTACCTCATCACTTCACCAATGATGACGCACGAAACTAATATCGAAGTGCCAGATTACGACAAATATCTATCAGAAAGGCTTTAATCTTTAACTCATGATTATCCAGCCCAAAATTCAAGGGGTGGTCGCGCGTAGCTGCCACCCTTTCGGTTGTCAGGCCGCTATCTTTGAGCAAATTTCTAAATCACTCTCGCAACAATCCTCGTCGGGTACACTTCCAAAACGTGTTTTAGTACTGGGCGCCTCGTCTGGGTTTGGTCTAGCTTCCCGCATTGCGCTGGCATTTGGTCCAGCCAAAGCAGCAACCATTGGCGTTTCTTTTGAACGCGGCGTGTCTGAGAAAGGCATTGGTAGCGCGGGCTGGTACAACAATATCTTTTTCCATGATGCTGCAGAAAAAGCAGGATTGATATCCACCAACATTGTGGGTGATGCATTTTCTGCTGAGACCCATGAGCAAGTGGCAAAATCGATTGAACAGGATTTGGGAGGTCAGGTTGATTTGGTCGTCTATTCCCTGGCAACAGGGATTCGGCCTAACCCGGAAACGGGTGAATTTTGGCGTTCGGCCATTCGGCCTGTTGGTGAAACCGTTGAAGGCTATTCCGTTAACTTCGAGAAAAACAGTCTGGATAAAGTTTCGCTGCCGCCTGCGACCAAGCAGGAAATCGACGAAACCGTGAAGGTAATGGGCGGAGAAGACTGGTTAAGCTGGATGCAGTTCCTCAGCGAGAGAAACCTGCTTTCAAAAGGTTGTGAAACCGTTGCGTACTCTTATATTGGCCCTGAGTATACTCATGCCATTTACCACAAAGGCACACTGGGGTTCGCGAAAACCCATTTGCATAATACCCGCGATGACATCAATACTCTGCTGAAGAACATTGAAGGCACTGCCAACATTGCAGTGTGTAAGGCGCTGGTCACCAAAGCCAGCGTGTTTATCCCAGGGTTGACTCCTTATCTTTTGGCGCTGTATCGCGTAATGAAGGCCAAAGGTTTGCACGAAGGCTGTATCGAACAGATGAACCGCTTGTTCTATGGTAAATGGCAAGATGCAGCCGACCGTGATGCAGAAGGTCTTATTCGAATTGATGACTGGGAATTACGCGATGATATTCAGCTTCAAGCGAACGCATTACTCGCGGAAATGACACCGGATAACTTCACTAAGATTGGCGATTACGAAGGCGTATTGGGCGAGTTTTTGCAGCTCAACGGCTTTGAATTCAATTCTGTCGACTACACCCAAGAGGTCGATATTGAAAAGTTGAAAGCGCTTCGCCCCTAGCATTCAGGTTGGTTCAGACAAGAACATAAAATGGCAGGGTTAACCTGCCATTTTCTATCGATTATGGTGTCGTTGGATAGTCCAACAAGGCCTTGATCTCGACGAGATGCTTTCTCACCCAGGTGCGGTTTATAGCGCCCCAGTCTTTAATCTCATACCCACCGTTTTTATTGGCACCGACAAATTCGGTTTCAATGTCCAATTCGCCAAGCGCTTCAATCGTGTCCTGAGCCGTTCGTCTCGGCATGCCGGTTTCGCTCATGATGGCAGGGACAGTATTTACGCCATTGTCGATAAGATGGGCCACCAACAGGCGACGATAGAAACTGGTTTTGGTTTTGCTCGGTTTACTCAAATGCTTTCCCTTTCAGATTATTAGCCTGATTTAGACTGACTTTGAGTGTAACGCCAAAGCATCGCAGAAAAATGTTATCCGCTGTTTTTAGTGCAGCAACTCACGTCATTGTGTCCACCCATAAGTGAAATCATGCGTAATGCAACAATCCACACCCAGTCTCAGCAATAATACGGGATTCACCGACTGCACGCTGAGATGCGTGCCAGACTGTTCGGTGCTCAAACTATTCCGATATCAAAACGGAGGTTAGTGAAGGCTCAGCAAAAAACAAAAGTATCTACCCACGAGACCATGGAGAATGCTTATGGTGACGACGTCGAACATAAGCACAACAAAGCTCACCTCGATTACCGCGCCCATGAGCCCAGCCATGGACACCACTTGCATGGTGGTGTGAATTCGCACAAAGGGACTCACCACCACCACCGCACAACACACCACCACCATCACTACTATGGTCCGGTGACGATTGTCATGGGCCCGGACGAGGACGACAAATAATAGATGACAGGTAGAGCCCGATGATCGTCGGGCTATGTCCAGATTAGAGATACACTGATACACCAACGGCGAATCTAGGCTTTATTGCCATATGCAAACAACCTCTTGGCGTTGGGCTGGTTTTTTCCTCACATACAAACTGACCTGTAGCACTAGACGCTCTCATAGCGAGTATGGTTGAAAATAGGTTCCTGTCAGTTTCGTTGATGCTGCAATATGAGCCATTGGATAACTTGACGATTGGATTTAGGCTTTGCCCAGCCCAATAAGTAACAACTTGTTCGATTTTTACATTGTTGTTCCAATGCCAGCCACCATCAAAATGGGGGTATCAGCACTCACTCCGAATGAGTTCACTAAAAGAGAAAATAAAATTAGATTAATTGGCTTCATTAAATAGAATCCTTCCTATATACCGATAATTAGTCCCTGGAACCATATAGACAACCCAGTAAAATGGCTCTCTCTTAGAGGAATCAAACACTCTCAAGGTAAGTGAAGAGTCATCTGTGATAATTTTATAAACCCTTTCATTTACCCTAGAAGAAAACGTTTTATCTGTGAATTTTTTCGAAAGCCCCTGCAAAGAGCTAACGATCGCACTTGAATCTTGAGGCTTTCCATCTAAAAAAACAGAGTATTCACTATAAGGCTTGGACACAAAGCTCCTTATTTCTGACTCTACTTTAATTTTAAGAAATCCATCGAAAAAAAAACTTCCCCAGAAAAAAATGACAGCGAAAAACAAACGGACTGAAGCCCGAAAAGGCTTTCGCGCTTTAATCTTGATAATCAGAAAAGAAATCAAAACCAGAGGAAAAGAAAAAAAGGACTTTACCAATAGAATAATATATATCTATGTAGTCTTTTAAGCTCATCGTTATCAACAAACTCTTACTGTATTGAAGGTAGTTCTTAGTTAGGCCAAATATCCTACCTTAGAGGAATCCCAAACTCCAGCCGTATGGTCGTACCTATTACCCATCGGTTAGACCCTAGCTGTAAAACCAAGACCCAATCATTTCTCTCGCCATCAATAATTAAGGCCGCTGCTGAGTTCGGTAGTATCACAAGTATTGATAGAACAGTATACTTTGAGTAGTGTTCCTTCTTCATCTTTTGCATTCCCTATAAAGTAATCACCCTTGTAAAGTGGTGAGATTTTAGCTGAAGAGTAAAAAGACAATTTCGATTCCCCCTGATAATATGCGTCAATCGAAAATTATATATAGATGAGTATCTCTTCTAGCACTCTGATTGCTAATAGAAGTAGCATACGTAGCTCTATTAATTATTTTCTTTATTTTAACCTCGTTAAATCCTTAGGGCTGAATCTATAAACGTTGCTATACCACCTTGATGAAATACCAATATCATAGCCGTAGGTAAGCGTTACTTGAATGAAACTATTGTTTAGTGAATCTGGGTACACATCCACTATAATTGCAGCCAACCGCTTTGCAATATTAGCATCATAAACACCTTTTTTATGAAGAAAAACATTAGCTTCAACAAATTTTATTGTTTTGCTGCTAGAGTCAAACGAGTTAAAAGTACTCGAAACTTCTTGAACCGTCGCACTTTTTACTAGTTTATTTTTTCTTATCTCTCTTTCAGTTTCTAACAGACTTATAAAATCCTTAGATTTGACCAAATCAGATGTAAAGATAGGAGAAAGAAAGGATGTTATAAGAACCAACGTTACTATAACCAGATGCGGTTTCCATATTGAAAGAGGAGTACCAATACTACCATTAACACTCACAACATAAGTCCCGCTTACTAGATCATGTAGTGACTGTCTAGTAACACGATTGAAGATATATAAATAAAGTATAGATAGGAAGCCACCCAATATAATAAAAGACAATGGATAAATTAAGTATGGAAGAAGTACTTCAGAAGGGAGTTGCGCTACAGAAAGAAAAACTGGAATCAAAACAATGCTAGATCTCAAAAATGACATTGGCAGACTAACTGTTGAGTTTGATGAATCTACAACTCTTATCTTTAACAGCATCTTGCCTAATGTTTGGCCATTCACTAAAGAGCTATTCATTACTCCAAAATAGATAATCGATATAGCAAAGCCAACTAATAAACCCCACCCACCAAGCTGAGCGAGAAAGTCTTTTTGGGTGATACCTAAAAGATTCCCGACAATTGCTAAAAATAGAAAATCAGCACATAAAGCTCCGATTCTTCGCCAGAATCCACAAATCCATGTTTCTTGTGCTTTCCCCAAAATAAAGCCCTTAGTATGAGATAGAGTGACCTTTGTGAAAATACCCCAAAACGGTGTGCTTCTGTATTATGCGACACCTTTTCTAGTCCTGCATGTACCAACAGTGCAAAGCTCTGGGTCTTTAACTTCCCAACTCCATCCATTAATTAAGCATCCAATCGTCACCTACCAGACGTAGAGTTTGAAGCAGGCAAGGACGATTGACACAGCCACAAGGCCAATCCAACCGATTGAACGTGTCACTGACTCCGGTGATTGGGTGTTGATTTGAGGGAATAAAATCGCCCCTAAAGACAATAGAGGTACCAGACCGTATAGCTGCCCCATTTGTGATGAAGTCCCTAGCGGAAACGGGGGAACAAACACATTAAAAATCGTAGTTGAATAAGGAATTCAGGTCGTGTCCTACCAGTGCCCCATTTAGAGGAACTACGGAGAACTAATTCCATAAATTCATAATATTAAATACTTACAGTAATTTTGGCCCCAAATGTATACCAGCGGCAGAAGCAAGTTTGATTCTGCTTTTGGAGGTCTTGTTTGGACCACTACTGGTTTGGCTAATTCTAGGAGAAGTGCCAACTCCCTCTGTGGCAACGGGTGCAGGTTTAATTGTCGTAACTTTGGCAGCTCACCCCCTCTGGAATCAACGCAAGCAAAGCCGTTAGCTTTCTTTTTCTTTCACCAAACCATCACCGGAGCGCAGCAGCATACCCAACAACTGCTCATTGCTAATAGGCTCGCCAGACAACACACTGGCGAGGATCTCGCTGCCAAACAGCTGAGGCGATAGCAATACGTCCGCATTCACCCGCTTTACTTTCTTCATATTCTTGGCGTCATTCACCGCGGTGACCACTTTAATATCTGGCGAGATGGCCTTTACCGAAAGTACGATAAACGCGTTGGTGGCATCATCTTCCGTTAAGGCCAACACAGCACGACAATGCTCGACACCCGCTTCTAGCAGCACATCACTGTCGGTGCTGTCACCAGAGATAATATCGAGCTTGGTTCCGACTCTTTGCTCAATCTGGGCAAACTTATCTTCGTCTTCAATCGTCACCATAGTGACGGGCAATTCACGCTTATGAAGCTGCCAAATGGTGCTGGATGCCAGCACTGAAGTGCCACACACAATAAAGTGGTTTTTCCTGTTCATTGGCTTTTGTACTCCTTTCACAAGCTTGTTTAAACCACCGCGGATAATCGGGCCAAACACAGTAGTCAGAGAGGTGGCGAATACGGTGATCCCCGCGATGATGACGGAAATGGTAAACAGCCTTGCCGCTTCGGTTTGAGGGATAATGTCGCCATAACCGACGGTGGTCATGGTCACCATGGAAAAGTAAAACGCCGTCATCAAATCATGGATAGCGGGATGGAAGCCTTCACCGAAATAGAGCGCTCCGTAAGTGGAATAGAACAGCAAGACGGCAAAACTGATAAAGGCTGCAATACCGCCTGCTGTGGCACTGGAATGGTTGAAGTCTTTGCTGAGCAAGATCAGCAGCAACACGGCGCTGGCGCTCCAATACAAATGCGCGCCAAGATGCGGGAAGAAGTGCCAGGTAAAGGTGAACACAATCATCAGCAGAATCAGGCTTACCGCCCAGGCAATCCGCGCCCGAAACAGCAAGCCAAAGGCGTTTAGCATCAAGAAGATACCGAGGAGTAACCAAGGCCCATTGACCGCATGTGTCCAGTTGATGTCGGTAAAGCTTTTGATGTGGAACAGCGCAACCAAATCGAGGTTTTGCCCCCATACAGAACGGAAGATCAGAAAGCCATTGATAAACACCAATGCGGCGACCAGTGAGTGACGAACACGACGCCAGAAATCGAGAGCTTTTTGAAGAAGATGAATGTGCAATCTGGTCACCTGAGAGACTAATCCGATGGGAGTATAGTTCTCAGCCCGTTATCGCTATGTTTTGTTGCCAAGACAGTGGGATGCAAAAGAAAACCCGCGCTGGGCGGGTTTTCAAGACTAATTTTGATTCAATCTGCACGGTTCATTTGGGTAAGGATTTCCTCAGCCGCCCGCTTCGGCGATTGCGCATGGCAAATTGCTGAAACTAAGGCAACACCTGCAAGCCTTGTCGCCATCACCTCTTCAAGGTTAGAGGTGTTAATGCCACCAATCGCAACAATCGGATAGCCGCTTTGCTCAACGGCTTTTCGTAGCCCTTCAATGCCCCATTCTTTCTTGATATTGGGTTTTGTTGGCGTCGAAAATATCGCACTGAGACCAAGATAATCGACAGGTAAGCTATCGGCTTCTTCAAGCTGGGCTTCGGTTTCAATCGACAGCCCCAGCAGTTTGTCAGGACCAATCAAATCACGGGCAATATCCGCTGGCATGTCCGACTGTCCAAGGTGCACGCCATCCGCATCAACCGCTAAAGCCACATCAACGCGGTCATTGATGATAAGTGGAACGCCGGTTCCCGCCAGAATCATTTTCACCGCTTTTGCCCGCTCGATAAACGCCCTGACATCACCGTGCTTCTCTCGCACCTGCACCATCGTGACACCACCTACCACGGCTTCGAATACCACGTTTTTCAACGTATCCAAATCCTGTTGGTCATCAGTCACCAAATACAAGCGATATGGGTTCACCGTCTTTTCCGTGTTCATGAGATTTTCAGGCGTTTGAGAAGCGTCGCTTCATCTAATTGGTAAAGTGCATCCAGGATCTCAACTTGCAAACTACCCGGTCCCTTTGCCCTTTCAGCGGCTATTTCTCCTACCACGCCCATGACGGCTGCGGCTGCAAGTCCGGTGGTCTCCCCGACAGCTGCAAATGCGCCAGTAAGAGCAGACAACGAACAACCCATGCCCGTGACGTAAGGCATCATTTCATGGCCATTGTTGAGCCGGGTTTCCCCTTGGGATGTCACGATGTAATCAGTCGCGCCAGAGACCACGACGTTACAGTTGTAAGCATCAACCAAATACCGCGCTGCCCCAAGTGCGGCTTCGCTGCTGTCCAGCGCATCCACACCTTTGCTTTGCGCTCGCTCACCCGCCAATGCGATGATTTCTGAGGCATTGCCCCGAATGATGAGGGATTCAGCCCAGGCTGCGATTTGTCTTGATGTCTCTGTGCGAAGCGCGCTGGCTCCACAACCGACAGGGTCCAGCACCACGGTTTTCTTGTTCAGATTGGCTTGCTCAACGGCATGAATCATGCGCGGTGTCCAAGCGCTGTCCAGCGTACCGATATTGATCACCAAGGCACCGGCAAATGACATCATCTCTGCCATTTCCTGCTGGGAGTGCGCCATGATTGGGGACGCACCGAGCGCCAGCAACGCGTTGGCAGAGTTATTCATCACCACATAGTTAGTAATGTTCACCACCAGCAGTTTGGACTCTCTAACCTGTTTAAGTGCCGCTACGATCGTTTCTATGTTCATCGCCTGCTCCTTTTCAGCGCACCGCGCCGTGTCCTTGGTAAAAGTGATTTACCGGGCCGTGGCCCTGCCCAACTTCGAGTTCGTCTGCATGAGAAATGGCCTCAGAGATATAGCGCTTGGCAAGCGCTACAGCCTGACTTAACTCATTGCCTTGCGCCAGATAAGACGCAATAGCCGAAGACAGCGTGCAACCTGTGCCGTGCGTATTTTTGGTCTGCGTGCGTTTGGCAGAGAAAGTTTCTACGTGGTCTTCGAAAATCAACAGGTCATTGCTGTTTTCGTCGGACTCCAAATGCCCACCTTTCAAAAGCACCGACCCAGCACCCAAAGCGCGCAAGTCTGCAATCATCTCACTCATTTCTTGCTCTGTTTGGGGCACATTCGCATCCGTTAATGCTGCCCCTTCCGGTAAGTTGGGCGTAATGATATTGGCCAACGGCAGCAGTTCACTTTTCAGCGTGCTGATGGCCTCTTGCTCCAGCAGCAAATCGCCACTGGTTGCGACCATCACAGGGTCAACCACCAGATACTGAGGGCGATAATGGCGGATTTTGTCTGCGACAACTTTGATGATATTGGCATCTGCCAACATACCGACTTTCACCGCGACCACATTAAGATCGGAAAACACCGCATCCAACTGGTGGGCTACATGCTCGATAGGAATAGGAAAAATGGCAGACACGCCATGGGTGTTCTGCGCGGTAATTGCTGTGATCACCGAGCACGCATAACTGCCTGTCGCTGACATGGCTTTAATATCCGCTTGAATACCTGCGCCGCCACCGCTATCAGAACCAGCAATGGTCAACACAATAGGAGTGCATTTTGATGATATGGGATTGGAAGATGTGTTCATATGGGTTCCCTTTAAAGACTCAGGGAACAGAGAACGAGCGATAGGAGAAATCTGAAGGAATGCATATCGTTCGAAATCATAGTTCCCTACGTCAGTACTAACTGCCTCAGGTTCAACGGGTCACGCGATGCGTTCTCAGCCAAATGGCTCCCCGACTATGTCTCTGATAGTAACAAGTTCGGTGTTTAGCGCAATCACTAAGTAAGATTCAACGTTTTGTTCTGTGGAGAACCACGCACTGGTGGGAAAAACCAGCAGTCTGTAGCGAGTGATAGGGAAAATCATTGACCTTACCGTAGGGGGAAGGTTTATTCTAAATCGAATGTGGTTTCGCTATTGAAGTCAGATGCGTATTTCTTCTCTCAGAAAATACTGGATATCCATCATCAGCCTGCTTGCCATGCTGGTGTCGGCTATTGCATCTGGCTCCCCAATGAATGCAATGGAAATGATGACGCAACATCATCAGCCTGTTGTCGCCTGCGAAATGAAAGAGCAAATAGCTAACCCGCATGCCGGTCACACCATGATGACCGAATCCTCTGCCCCTGACTGCGGCTCAGCAGCAGGCATGGACCACAACTGTTGCCCAGCAACCTGCTTCTCTGCCTTTGCACTTTTCACTGACCAACAAACATCCCCCGTCAATCAGGCCAAACTGGCACTGATGAATACCGACCTGTCAGCCCAGACGGTCTATCAACCACAGTCTCTCTACAGACCTCCAATATCCTAAATCCATCATCTTGACCTTATTGCGCCCGAAATAAGGCGCTGAGTGTGTTTTCGCGTCGCTTTTCGACGCCAGAAATGGATTTAGTTATGAAATTCAAACCAAGCTTACTGGCTTTGTCGGTATGTGCTCTAGTCTCTGTCTCTGCACCTGTTTTTGCCCACAATATGGCAACAGCAGCTGAGATAACGGCCAAGCAAGACTCTCTGACACAGTTGATTGAACAAGCGCTGCGCTATGATGCCAGTCGCAAACAGTTTTATGCGCAATCTCAAGCCATGCGTGAAACCGGCATTGCCAGCGCAACACTGATGGATCCGAAACTAAAATTCGGGTTCGGCGGGTTACCTGTCGACAGTTTTCAGTTCGACCAAGACCCAATGACCAATATCTCTTTGGGTCTGATGCAACAATTCGAACGTGGTGAAACCCTCTCGCTACAGCAGAAAAAAGCTAATCAGCAGGCTGACGGTATGTCACTTCAGGTCGACGCCCGCGAGCGCGATATTGCCAATGGTGTTACCCAACTTTGGCTGGAACTGGGGTATCAGCAACAAGCCGAAGATATCCTGAAAGAAAACCAACGCCTGATGCGCGAACTGGCCAACTTCATTCAAACCAATTACTCGATTGGTAAGAATGAAGCGCAGGACCTACTGAATGCCCAACTGCAAGTCAGTAAGCTGGATGAAAAGCTTCAGGCCAATGCTCAGATGCAGCGCCGCATTAACTCACAGCTTTCCGAGTGGCTGGGTACAGAATGGCTGGCACAAAATGGTCAACTTCTCACGTTAAACCAACTCGATTGGCAACACCTGAATCAACGCATTGAACGCTCAGACGGCACAGAGCATTACGCGCTATTGGTCGATCACCCTATGGTCAAAATGACTGATGCTGCTATTTCAGCCAGCGAAACGCAGGTAGAAATTGCCGAGCAAGCTTATGCACCGCAATTTGGTGTAGAAGTCATGTACGCCTACCGACAGGCAAACGGTATGAACGGTCAACCAGCTTCCGATTTGGTCAGCGCTTACCTGACCATGGATTTACCGCTGTTTACGGATAACCGTCAGGATAAAAACCATGCCGCTGCCCAGTATCAGGTAGGTGTGGCTAAATCCCAGAAAGATCTTCTCCTCGCACAGATGAACGCCAAGGTAAATGCCTTGCTCGTTGACAGGGAAAACCTGGAACAGCGTTTGGAGCGCTACCGAAACACCCTGATTGAACAAGCAAAGGCACGTACTCAAGCCGTTGAGCGTGGATATCAGAACAACACCGCACAGTTCAGCGATGTGATTACCGCTGCCAGCGATGAGCTGACACTCGCACTGGAAAAACAGCGCCTTATCACTGACCTGAACTTGGTCAACAGCAACCTCGCTGCTTTGCTGGGTGGCTTTGACTATCGCGTCGAAACGCCGGATATCGCACAACCAACAACAAGAAACGCTCATCAGTAACGGGGAAAGAACAATGAAAACAATGCAAGTAGCCACATTGGCGTTACTGGTCGGTGGCGTGATTGGGTTTAGCGCGAATCAGTTTTTGGCAGGGCACTTCTCCGGCGAACATAGCCATGATATGTCGGCCATGGCGGAAAGCACTTCATCTGCTGGCTCAGACGAGCCTCTGTACTGGGTCGCGCCGATGGACCCTAACTATCAGCGCGATAAGCCGGGTAAATCACCGATGGGGATGGATTTGATCCCGGTTTATGCCGAAGACCTGGCTGGGGGTAACGACAAACCCGGCACAGTGAAAATCGACCCTGCGGTTGAAAATAACCTTGGCGTGAAAACGGCAGCCGTTGAGTTATCCCAACTATCTCCACGCATCGAAACCGTCGGTTACATCGCTTTCGATGAGAGCCTGCTATGGCAAACCAACGTCCGTGTCGCGGGCTGGGTTGAGAAACTTTACATCAACGCAGTCGGTGAGAAAGTCAGCAAAGGCGATGTGCTTTTCACGCTTTATTCTCCTGAACTGGTAAAAGCACAGGAAGAACTGCTCAACGCCTACCGCACTGGCCGAAATGGGCTGGTCAAAGGTGCGACTGAGCGTCTGGTTTCACTTGGCGTCGACCGTGAACAGATCCAGCAAATTAAAAAACGCGGCAAAGCCTCCCAGACCATTGAAGTAAAAGCACTGGCAGATGGCGTTATCGCAAGCCTGAACATCCGCGAAGGGGGTTACCTTTCCCCTGCCCAAGCGGTGATCAGTGCTGGCCCATTGGAAGAAGTCTGGGTTGATGCCGAAGTCTTCGAACGTCAGGCGCATTGGGTGAAAGCTGGCAGCAAAGCCACCATGACGCTCGACGCGATTCCCGGTCAGGAATGGCAAGGCAAGGTCGACTACGTTTATCCGATTCTGGATCCGAAAACACGTACCCTTCGCGTTCGCCTGAAATTCTCGAATCAGGATGGCGATCTCAAGCCCAACATGTTCGCCAATATCGCGTTGCAACCCGTGACCGATAAGGCGGTGCTGACGATTCCTAAGTCGTCAGTGATCCGCTCTGGCGGCATGACCCGCGTTGTATTAGCCGAAGGCGAAGGCAAATATCGCTCTGCCCGCATCGAGGTTGGTCGCGAAGCAGGCGATAAGATCGAGGTGCTGCAAGGGCTGACAGAGCAAGATCGCATTGTCACTTCTGCACACTTCATGCTGGATTCTGAGTCTAGCCAATCTGCAGATTTGGCTCGCATCACTTCTTCTCAAGATCAGGGTGTAGAGCCACCACCTGAAACCCAGTGGGCAAAAGGCGAAATCACCGATGTCATGATGGGTCACCGTGTGCTGACCATCAACCATGAACCTGTTCCTGAATGGAACTGGCCGGGCATGGTGATGGATTTCACCTTTGCAGAAGGCATCGAAATGGGCGACTTCTCTGCTGGTCAAGCCATCGACTTCGAGATGCAGAAAGGCGATTCCGGTCAATACGAAATCGTTGATTACAAAGTCAGTGAAAGCACAACACCAAATGAAGTTTGGGTCGTCGGCGATATCTCCATGTTAATGGCAGATTTCGGCATGATCACACTCAACCACCAGCCGGTAGATGAGTGGAACTGGGAAGCAGGAGAAATGAACTTCTCGGTGGATGGAGATGTTGACCTTGGCAGCTTTGCAGAAGGTCAGACAGTACGTTTTCAGGTTCAGAAAAACGGTTCTGACTACACACTGAAAACGCTGGAGCTGAATGGAGGTAATCAATGATTGGCGCGATTATTCGCTGGTCGATTGCCAACCGTTTTCTGGTGTTGGTTGCGACCTTATTCCTGACGTTGGGTGGTCTCTACAGCGTAAAAAATACGCCTGTTGATGCCATTCCTGATTTGTCTGATGTTCAGGTGATCATCAAAACCACCTATCCCGGCCAAGCGCCACAGGTGGTTGAAGATCAGGTCACCTACCCGCTCACTACCGCGATGTTGGCAGTGCCGGGCGCAGAAACCGTACGAGGCTATTCCTTCTTTGGCGACTCGTACGTTTACATCATTTTCAATGATGATACCGACATGTATTGGGCACGCTCCCGTGTGTTGGAATACCTAAGTCAGGTTGCACCCAAACTGCCTCCAAATGCCAAACCCAGCCTGGGGCCAGATGCTACCGGTGTGGGCTGGATTTACAGCTACGTGTTGCAGGACAAAACCGGGCAACACGATCTGGCTGAACTTCGCAGCTTACAAGACTGGTTCCTGAAGTACGAGCTTCAAACGGTCGAAGGTGTGTCAGAAGTGGCCACTGTCGGCGGCATGGTGAAGCAATATCAGGTGCAAATTGACCCTGCCAAACTGCGTGCTTACGACCTGACTTTGCAACAGGTCAATATGGCAATCCAGAACGGCAACCAAGAAGCGGGCGCGTCGGTGATCGAAATCGCCGAAGCTGAGCACATGGTACGCACTACTGGTTACCTTTCCAGCGTGGAAGATATTCAATCACTGCCTATCAAGGTAACCGACAAAGGCACACCTCTGTTACTGGGTGACATCGCGGATATCAACATCGGCCCGCAAATGCGCCGCGGTATTTCCGAGTTTAACGGTGAAGGTGAAGCAGTTGGCGGCGTGATTGTCATGCGCTTTGGCGAGAACGCCAGCGAGGTGATAGCCAACGTTAAAACCAAACTGGAAGACCTCAAACGCAGCTTGCCGGAAGGCGTGGAAATCGTCCCGACCTATGACCGCTCGACGCTGATTGATGCGGCCGTTGAGAACCTCTGGAAGAAGCTCGCGGAAGAGTTCATCGTGGTTGCGGTGGTCTGTGCCCTGTTCCTGTTCCATATCCGCTCGTCGCTGGTTATCGCCATCAGTTTGCCTATCGGTATTCTGTCTGCGTTTATCGTGATGCACTGGCAAGGCATTAACGCCAACATCATGTCGTTAGGTGGTATCGCCATTGCCATCGGTGCCATGGTGGACGGCGCTATCGTGATGATAGAGAACGTCCATAAGCATATTGAACGAACGCCGCTGACGGACAAAAACCGCTGGCAGGTGATCAGCAAAGCCGCAGAGGAAGTCGGTGCACCGCTGTTCTTCTCGCTGCTGATCATTACGCTGAGCTTTGTTCCTGTGTTCGCACTGGAAGGTCAGGAAGGCAAGATGTTCTCGCCGCTGGCATTTACCAAAACCTACGCAATGGCTGCTGCTGCGGGTTTGGCGATCACGCTCGTGCCTGTGCTGATGGGTTATTTCATTCGCGGAAAGGTACTGCCTGAGAACAAGAACCCGGTAAACCGCGGTTTGGTGGCGCTGTATCGCCCACTGTTGAACCTCAGCCTGAAATTCCCGAAAACCATGATTGTGGTGGCGATTGCACTGATGGCATCAGCTTACTACCCCACCAGTAAGCTCGGCAGCGAATTCATCCCACCGCTGGATGAAGGCGACCTGATGTACATGCCAACCACTTACCCTGGCATTTCCATCGGTAAAGCGCGCGAACTGCTGCAACAGACTAACAAGCTCATCAAAACCGTACCGGAAGTGGAATCTGTCTGGGGCAAGATTGGCCGTGCCGAGACCGCAACTGACCCTGCCCCACTGACCATGATTGAAACCGTGATCCAATTGAAACCTCGCGAAGAATGGCGTGACGGTGTCACGACAGATTCACTGCGTAAAGAGTTCGATGATCTGGTGAAATTTCCCGGATTAACAAATGCCTGGGTAATGCCAATCAAAACCCGCATCGATATGCTGGCAACAGGAATCAAGACACCGATTGGTATCAAGATCGCCGGCCCAGATTTGGCGGTGATTGAAACCATTGGTTCCCAACTTGAGCCAATCCTGAACGACGTTGAAGGCACAGCCTCCGTTTACGCAGAACGTGTGGCAGGTGGCCGTTACGTCACCATCGACATCAAACGTCGTGCCGCCGCCCGTTACGGCCTCAGCATCAAAGATGTCCAGCAGGTCATCACTACGGCGGTGGGTGGCATGAATGTCGGCGAAACCATCGAAGGCTTGGAGCGCTACCCGATCAATGTGCGCTATCCGCAAGATTACCGCGACTCAGTGGTGAAGCTTCAGGAGCTGCCTTTGGTAACACCAAACGGCGCGCGTATTGCACTGGCAGATGTCGCAGATATTCGCTATGAAGATGGCCCTCCGATGATCAAAACGGAAAACGCGCGTCCTAACGGCTGGGTGTTTGTCGATATCGATGGCCGTGATCTGGGCTCTTATGTGGCAGAAGCACAGCAAACAGTCGCAGAACTGTTGGTACTGCCAGCGGGATACTCACTCGCTTGGTCAGGGCAATACGAATACATGGAACGCGCCAAAGAACGCCTGAGCGTTGTGGTTCCTGTGACGATCGCCATCATCATGCTGCTGCTTTACATGAGTTTCCGCCGTGTGGGTGAAGTGCTGATTATCATGGCTACCCTGCCGCTATCTCTGGTTGGCGGCCTGTGGCTGATGCACTACCTCGGCTTCAACTTCTCCGTCGCTGTTGGTGTTGGTTTTATCGCCCTTGCCGGTGTTGCTGTGGAGATTGGGGTCATCATGCTGGTGTACCTCAATCAGGCTTGGTACTACCGCAAACTCCATACGTGGGAAGAAAACCAACCACTGACAGTGAAAGATCTGACCGACGCGATTCGCGAAGGTGCTGGCCTGCGTGTGCGTCCGGTCATGATGACGGTGCTGACAGTCATTATCGGCCTTATCCCCATCATGTATGGCGAGGGCACAGGCTCCGAGGTCATGCAGCGTATCTCCGCTCCAATGATTGGTGGCATGGCCTCTGCGCTACTGCTCACCCTGCTGGTTCTCCCAGCCATCTTCAAGCTTTGGAAAAACAAAGAAGTCACCCAAAACGCATAACAAATTCACTGGGCTGAAAAGCTCAGTGATTACCAATTTTAAAAGGAAAAATACGATGAAAAAGACACTGATTGCACTTTCTCTGGCTCTGCTTACCACTGGTGTATTTGCTGACACGATGGACCACGTCTCTAAGGACCACAGCACGATGAATCATGGAGAAATGGACCACTCTAAAATGGACCATTCAAACATGATGAATATGGAAGGTATGTCAGCTGTGGGTATGCCGGCTACAGGCGCAAAACCAGACAAAGTCATCCACGTTATCCTGACTGATGACATGCGCATCAACTTCAAAAAAGACGTGACTATCGAACCAAACGACGTGGTGCAGTTTGTCGTGATAAACGCAGGCAAAATTGCCCACGAGTTTTCTATCGGTTCGATGGAAGAACAACTGAAACGCCGTGAGATGATAAAAACCATGACGAGCGATCATGATTCAAGCAGCACTGTGGCCGTTAAACCGGGGAAAGCGAAGCAAATACTGTGGCATTTTCACGGCGACAAGAATGTGGAGTTTGCCTGCAACATCCCAGGCCATGCGGAAGCAGGTATGGTGAAGAGTGTGAAGCTTTAACGCATCAGACAAAGCGCCGCAATGATGAGGCGCTTTCATTTAAAATGATAGTGAGCCATTCAAGGTGTTTCGAATGACAGTTATCTGGGTTGGCATTAAAGAAATAGGCTTCAGTGGCGCTCTGCGCACCTTGATGGGCCTGCTGCTGGTCGGAAGCTCGTTGGATTTGTTTGATGTCGAGGGAAAGAAGAATTATCAACTCTCCAATGCCCCTCAACGGCGCCACTTCCCAATCTGATTCACGTTACAGGAACTGAATGCCAACCACCAGCCAGTGGCGTTTGGTTCCACGGTCAAAACGTTCCTGATAAATCCCAATTGTGGCTAAATTATAGCGATAAGCAGATTTTGGCTGTTTCAGGTATTGGTGGCTGTATTCGTATCTCTCATCTGCACCAAAAGACACCTGCTCTTTTTAAGGTAAAGAAGATGCAATTGCTGTGTTAGAAAAGCAGGCGCGCTTGGCCGGTAACTCATTGAGATAGCGATATTGACGAGCCGCAGCCGCGCCTGCGACTTGCTTCAAAGCTTTCCTGAAAACCTGATCAGTTTCGAGTACGTTTATAACTGGTTGACCAGATGGTGATATTTTCAGACAAGCGACGTAATCGTAGTCAGGGAAGCGTTCTAACGAATAAATTTGACGGGAGTCGATATCGATTTTGGGATAAGCATTAAGCGGAACGGCCTCCGCAGCTAAGGCCACCATGCACAAAACAGCCACTTTTGAAATCGCCCTAATTTGCACCCAAATCACCATCAATGAACCAAAGTTCAATCAATTTAAGAGTTTGAATTTAAGCGAGATAAAAGCTTAGTGCAAAGATCAAAAGGCAGGTGTCATCGCAAAGTACGACAAGTAGCGGTCTCTCTTTTTTCGAAGGTGTGGGGGACATTTTCCATTTATTTTGGCAGATGAGTTAGCCTGCCGAAAAAGGAATTACTGTTCCACTTACCAAGGCTGTTGATACCTTCCATCGATTCATCTCACAATAGAATGACCAAATAAACATACATCATCACTTCAAGCCGAAATGACCATCAAACCAGATAAAGTGTAAAGAAATCCGACAGAAGCACTATATACAGCGGTTAACAGAGCGATGACTCACTACTCTCTGTAACAGGTGTGTGGTCATAATTAGATTCACCTCTCATATCAAACCCAAAATTTCGGACATTCGTTGCAACACCGAGACAACAGAGGTCATATAATCCTTTCACTATTGAACCAGGACTCAATAATTAACCGATGTCACGATGTACTCCCTCTTATAAGAGCCTTGAGGTGTTCCTCGCCGTTGCCAGAACTCAATCCTATTTCCTTGCGGGAGAGGAAATGTGTATTGATGCAACAGGCGTCTACAAGCACATTAAGACTGTCGAGAATTACTTTGATCAGCGACTGGTGCTTGGCAGTAAGGGGAACGTAAAACTTAGTGAAGCCGGAAAGCAATTGGCAAAGCAGTTGAATGATGGCTTCGAGATCATCAACTCTGCCTGCTCAACGCTTAAAAAAGACGATTCGCTGAATGTAAAACTCCCTATTTCTTTCGGGCTGCGCTGGCTGCTTCCTAACACCCACGATAACTTTTCACTAGCCTCCGAGTTCGGCCAATTTCACTTTCATGTTGCCTACAGCCATACCATCGACTTTGCAGATGAAGACTTTGATATGGCAGTGGTTTATACCGTTAACAGCAAAGACCAAAAGTTCTACGATGAGCAGCTTGTCGCCGTCGCTAAGCCTGAATATCTTGAAACGCTCATCGACGCCTCATGGCCGGAATTACTCAAGCACGGACGTATCATTCACCCTTCTTCAACAGAAGCTGATTGGGAGATTTTCCTGGACAAGTTGGATATGGATGTTCGCCAAAGTTGGTGTTCGCAACGAATGATGACGGATTCCATTAGCAGTGCCATCTCGATCGTAAAAGAGATTGGTGGAATTGCAGTCGTCGATCCTCTCTTTATTCAAAACGAACTCGCCACTGGAGAGTTGGTCATGGTGACGCCGGAAGTTGTGCCGACAGGCTTTGGCTATAAGCTTGCTGGCTCGCGCGTTATGCCGGACGAAGACGCTTATCGCTTTTTGGAAAAGTGGCTGACAGAAAATTGCCTGTTCAATCTCCCTGCTCTATCACAGGCTGATGTCGCATAAAAAGAAACTCGCCCCAGGGCGAGTTTTTTATCGTGTGTAGTGGCTCATCTAACAGAGCGTATTAAGAGTTTGCTGGCACTTCGTTACCTAATTCATCTCGCTGCTTTTCACCCGGTCTTCGCATGTTTGCTAACATGCTTGCTCCTAAGATCAATGCACCACAGACTACATCAGTCAATGTTGGGACTTCATTGAAGAACATCACGCCGATGATGAATGCCATAGGTACTGACAGGTACAACAACACACTGCCTGTTGCCACATGCGCACGACGAAAACCCATAATAATGAAATAGTTATAGGCATTACCCAATACGGCTGCGAGGAGTACAACACCCCATTGCATAGCCGAGATTTCTACCCAGCCTTCCACAAACACCGTCATTGGGAGGGATACGGCGGCCAACGGTACTGCCAACCAGAACAGCATAAACTGAGGGTTTTCCTCTGAGCCCAAACGCTTATTCAACACGTGCTCAATCGCCAGCGTCAGTGCTGCCACGATTGGCGCAATCACACTAAACCCGCTGCCTGCATCTTCAGGTCTATTGATATAAAACACCGCGCCAAAACCCACTAAACTTGCGATAACGTTCTTCAGCGAAATCTTTTCACCGAGTAGAACAACAGCCAGCGGGATAATGAAAATGGGCTCTGCAAACAAAATGGTAATCACGGTGGCAAACGGTAGGTTGGCCAAGGAGTAAAACAAGGCGTAGCAACCCACTAGGTTAAGCGCAAAGCGCCAGTAGTAGATACGGCGATCTTTAATCTTCTCGCGCTTTTTCCAGTAGTAGGCCACCACAGGCAGGATGACTAAAGCGCCGATTATCCAGCGCATAAACAGCAACTGCCATGTCCCGATATCGCCACCAGCGAGCTTGATGAATGCATCCATGGCTGTCGCGGAAACGACAGCCAGGAAAATCATCGCCAGCCCACTCCAATGCGTTTCTCTATGCAAAAGACGCCTCCTTGTCCTCTTGCTCAGTATCAAACCATGGCGTTTCGACACGCTGTGGTTTAGCAACAACATCGTTCAAGTGCTCATAAACAGAGCCATGGTAAAGTCCTTTACCATGCAGCCATTCATCGTTGTAAACCGTGTTCAGGTACTTTTCTCCACCATCGCAAATCAGGCAAACCATGTTGCCGCTGCCTTCACGCTTCGCACAGCGTTTAATGGCTTCGTAAATCGCGCCACCCGCTGACCCACCCACCAGCAATCCGTGCTCACGGGCAAGATATCGACAGGTTGTGAAAGCTTCCGCATCGCTAACGCGAACACCTTCGTCAAGAAGGTCGGGGTCGTAAAATGGCCCCATCACATCACCTTCTGGCATACCCGTCCCAGATTGCCAGTAAGGCCCACTTGGGAAACCGAAAATCACCGAACCAACCGGTTCCACACCGACAATTTCCAGCGCGGGATAACGCGCGCGAAGGGCCTCGCCTACACCTACAATACTACCGCCTGTACCAACACAACAAACCAGGCTATCAAGGTTGTCGCCAAGTTGCTCCTGAAGCTCTACCGCCAACGTGTTGGTGTAACCTGCAGGGTTCGCGGCGTTATTGCACTGATCCATAAAAAGACCACCATCAATCGAAGCTGCGAGGTTTCGTGCAGTTTCAATGCGGGCAACCGTTGCCACTTCATCATCGGCAAAGTCGCCTTCCAACAGGTGTATTTTCCCGCCATAGGCTTTGACTGCTGCGAGCTTGTCAGGTGCCGCGTGATGGTCAACAACCGCAATGAAGTTGATGCCAATCTCGGCACACATATATGCAAGGGCAGTGGCTGTGTTTCCAGAAGAAGATTCCACCACTGTTCCGCCACGCTTCAATCGGCCGGAGCGAAGCGCATCGAAGAGCATTTCGCGCGCCATGCGATCTTTCATGCTTTGTCCGGGATTATTCTTTTCCACTTTCAGCCAAAGTGTCCAATCACTGTGGGCAAACCTCAAGGCAAGCATCGGTGTCTCACCAATCATCTGGTGCATAGCTGTGCAGAGTTTCATCCTCGTACCTCCTCGATTGAAAAAGAATCTTCCTTGTTATCCAGAACAACTTTGTTAGGGATAGGTAAACCATGAAAACGGGTTTCCAGCAGGTCCATCAGGTAACCGGCTGTATTGTTGAAAACCAGCAAATCGCCGGCTTTGGGCATTTGGGAGAAAGGCACCTTGCGATAAGTCAGTACATCTTCTTCAAGGCAGCTCTGCCCTGCGATATAGGCGCGGACGGCATTAGTGGGTTTAATTGCCTCTTGAGAGACAGGAAGATGGACAGGATCGACGATAAATTCCGAATTGAACCAGGTTTCAGAGAAACTGAAGCTGAGGCCTTTTACTACGACACAGTGGTCTCCAGCATTAGTGGTTTTAGTTCCAAGTACCTCAAAAGCGGTAAACCCTGCACCATCCGTTAATGCACGTCCTGGTTCAACATTGAGTTCAATGTTGTTCGCTTTCAAACGCTCAGCATTGCCGCTTTCGAGCAGCACTTTTTCTACAGCAGTCTCCAACGTATCTGGGTGCCAATAGGGATAAAAGCTTTTTGGCATTCGACCCGCGACAAAGTCCTGCTTGTCGATGGCATTTTGGAAGCGTCGCCAAGTGGCTTCCTCGACATAGCGAAGTGGATAGCCACCGCCAATGTTTATTGCTTTCCAGCGAATAGCTGCGCCATACCGCAACGCATCAGCAATATCCAATAAGTCAGAGAGTGCTTTACCACGCTCTAGAGGGCAGTAACCGGAAAGGTGAAAGCCTGCGCCTTCCAGTTCAATATTCGACAAGCTATCAGCAACCAAAGAGGCTGCTTTCAATTTGTCGGTGTTCATCCCAAAACGGGTGTAAGGCTGCTCTGCATTCCAGCGAAGTAACACACGTGCGGTTTTTCCAATCGATACTGCAAGGCTCTGGATTTGAAGCAACTCTTCATCGCTGTCGACAACAATTCTTGCCTCTTGTCTCAGCGCCAGTGTCAGAAACTCTAATGATTTAAAAGGGCCCGATAAGCTGCAGTCTTGCCCGCGCACACCTTGCGTTAATGCCAATTGGAACTCTTCAAGCGATGACACATCGATACCAATCCCTTCTTCGGCGGCCGCCTTGACCAGCGCAGCAGAACGATTGGTTTTCATGGCATACAACACTTGAAACCGCTCTCCCAAATATCGGGAAAGCACATGCTTCACACCCACAATATTTTGCTTAATTCGATGGGGTAACATGGCGTGAAATGGGGCGTTTGCCGCTTTGGTGATAAGGGGAAAGAGTTGGCGATAAGGAAGCGACAGATCCTCTTTTGCAGGGAAACGGATGTCGAAGTCGTTATTCGCTTCTACCGCCGCCCTCGTATCCATACTGATATTATTCATTGCGTCTCCAGCGTCCATGCTACAAATCAGGACAGCCGCGTGAAAAATTCAAGCATCTTGGCTGTGTTCAAATACCCGAACAATCTGAGGCACTCGCTCCTGAGAGCATCAGATTGTCGGTATCTATGATTAATTTTCAGGACACCACACGCTATGGAAATAAGTGCACATTAGTCTGCATTTTTTGCATCCCTTTGTTGCGAAAGCACTCTTCTGTTTATCTGCATCTAACTAAATACTGGAGGCGGCGTTATTTCACTCGCCGGAGCCTGTGGCGCATAATCCGCATGCTTAGCAACAGTTCTTCCTATGCCAGAGTTGGTCAGGAAAGGGATTATCCAAATCAGCCAAGGCGGTTGCGGACAATCAAACGCTGAAGAAGTATCTGACAACACTGCTTCGGTGAAAGGTGCACCTAGCTGAAAGATATCTCCAGTACTGAGTTCAAACTCAGCCAAAACATGTTGCCAGACAGATTTACTCATCCATTTTTTGAGAAGCACTTCATAACTGACCCTCACCAGTTCCGCATTGATTTGTTCATCCTGGCCCAGTCGCTCTTCCAAACAAGCGAGTGGTGGCGGAAGACGTTCACCAATCATCAGTTGAACCATGTCTATGACGGTCAGACGAACTACACCGTATCCCATCAAATCGAACACAACAGAGGGCAGATCAGCACGTTGGGTTCCAGCCAGTGGACGGCTCATATCTTCTACATTTCGAAGTTTGACCCTAAATGAAGCCAACATTTGGTCTCTGCTATCGGTCGCAGCTGCCCGCCCCTGCTGTCCTGACATGATGGTCAGAGCACGAAGCCGATGCAGCGTGGCGAGAACGAGGCTAAGCGCCATGTCCGCTTCTTTTTTGTTTTCAACAGTGCGGCTGAAATTACCTTGGGAATAGCCACTCAATCTACACAGCTGAACTGCGCTGAAATTGAGTTTTTCCAATTCTCTCCGAACAGCTTCAGATGGTGGAGCATGAAGTCTCAGCATACGGCACGCCGTCGACTGCAACTCACGGACAAGCATTCGGGTGCTTTCTGCGTCTCCCCACCGATTTAGTGGGAACAAAGCTGGTAAAAATTTTGATGCGGCGCGGGCGGAACCATCCTGCATACCTGCGAGGCAAAACATATCACTCCAAGAAAGAACCACTGTATCTATCCGTTCCTGATAGCAGAGGTCTGCGGTAAATGTTCCGTTGTCCTGAAACGACAACGGGCGAAGGCAATGGGCATAAGTTGGTTGTGTCATCACTCCCCTCTAAATCAAAAGCGAGGTATATACAACGCTGACTTCTTGGGTCAGCTCGAATTGATGACAGCGTACAAGCTAAGACTGAGGGATATTTGGAATTGTTTGCAACCGCAATTGCAGGAAATGCACCTCCATGATTTCCAAGCACTTTTGTTGCATATTGAGAGCATAATACAAAAGCCCGCCACCTAGGCAGGCTTCTGTATCGATGAAAAACGCTTAGATATCAACGTCGTTATACGTATCTAGCAGTGTTTTTGCTGCCAGCTTACCCAACTCGTTGGCAGCAAGTGGACTCGCGCCAGTCAGCAACAAACGATCGCGACAAACAGTGTTATCCGATTTAGTGTTCATCAGCGTCATACCCAGGCCTTCTAGCTTTCCGCTCACGCTACTTGGCATTTTTCCTGGCAAATACCCCACCTTGGGGGTCATCTCATCAACGGAATCAGGGAAAACTGCCAGCTTATAGCCTTCATAGAGAAATGGCTGTTCATCAAGCGTGGTCGCCAACAAGGCCGCTGGGCCATGACATAGGGTAATCGTGAACAAATCATTGCTATCCGCCCATCGCAGTAATTTATCGACATTGTGATCGTCTGGAATGCCCAACATGGCTCCGTGCCCACCAGGGATAAACACTGCGGCGTATTCATCACTGTTTTGCAATGATGCTTCTAAAAAGTGCTGCAATGAACCCGGTGCTTCGAATTGCTGCTTATATTCCTCATAGAAAGCTTTCACGTATTCATCTTTCTCTGGGAACGCCCACATTTCTAAAACCACAGGCTTCCCTGTTGGTGTGACTATCTCAAAGTCAAAGCCAGCATTTTTAAGATGAAGCATGGGTAAAATCGCTTCCACAGGATGATTACCTGTCGAAAACATTTTCCCATTTTGCATGGTCATGTTTTTTTGCTCAGTGAAGATCACCAGTATTTTTTTGGGGCTACCGTTGTACTTTTGATATGTGACATTCTCGAAGTCAGTTTTATCAACCGTTGCTAACTTCAGAGCCAATTTTGATGGCGAATAGGAACCATCAGCTTCCTGTTTAGGCGCAATTCCAAATAATTTCTTCAGCATATCCCTTTCCCTAATGAGTATTTCTGAAAAGGGATATCACCTGAAATCCCTTTATAGTCACTTCTTCAGTCGTTATCAGACAGAAACATTGATGATGATTTTGCCTTGTGCGCGACCTGTTTCGCTGCGCTCATGCGCTTCAGCGACCTGCCCTAGCGTGAACTCACTGTCGATACTTACTTTCAATTTCCCTGCATCGGCCAGCTCAGCAAGCTGTTCTAATTGTGGGCGGTTTGGCTGAACGAAGCAGAATTGCGCATTTACACCATATTTAGCGGCCATTTCTTCTTCAGGAGATGTCGCGATAGACACCAAGCGACCACCTTTTTTCAGCGTTTTGTAGCTCTGGTTTTGAGTTTCACCGCCAATGGTGTCGAAAACAACATCCATATCTGTCAGTTCAGAAAAGTCCTCATTGCGATAATTGATAACGTTGTCAGCGCCAAGGTCTTTTACAAGCTCAATGTTACGCGATGACGTTGTCGTATAAACATTCGCACCTTTTTGCTTCGCAAATTGGATAGCGAACTGACCAACCGCTCCCGATCCACCATGGATCAGCACTTTTTCGCCTTCTTTCAGATCGACATACTCAAAGAGCGCTTGCCATGCGGTTAATGCCGCCAAAGGCACACCAGCAGCCTGTTGCCAACTGAATGACTTTGGCTTCAAAGCCACTTCGTCTGCAGCTGCCGTCATGTATTCCGCATAGCTTCCGTTTTTAGCAATGTCAGGTCGGCTATAAACTTCATCACCCATCGCCAAGCTACTTACATCTTCGCCAACGGCAACCACTTCACCGGCTACATCCCACCCCAGTGTTAGCGGCAAAGGGTGATTCAATAATGGCTGTAAGTAACCCTCTCGGATCTTCCAATCTACTGGATTTACAGAAGCTGCACGCACTTTAATCAGCACTTCGTTTGCCGCTGGCGCCGGGATATCAATATCATTCAGTGACAGCACTTCCCTGCCACCAAATTCACTAATTTGAACTGCCTTCATTGAACCAGTCATCACTTTCCTCTTTGAACCTTTGGTTTGAATATGAGCAAAGCGTACACGGATTGAACCGCCTTGATTAGACAGTTAACCGTCACTATATTGTTTCCATTTAATCAACAATTGATATTGAAATGGCATTTAAAGACGAAAATTTTCAAGCATTGATTCTTTTTGCTCACATAAATCGGCAAGGCAGTCTGTCTGCTGCTGCCGATCTTTTAGGTATCAGTCGCTCATCAGTCAGTAAACAGCTAGCGGCATTAGAGAAGAAGATTGGTTCAAGGCTGTTCAACCGGACGACAAGAAAAATCGTGCTAACCGATGTTGGCCGTAAAGTATTGCAGGAAGCACATAGCGTTGAGTCAGCACTTCAGCGAATCGAGCATATTAGTGAAGACTCTCGCTCAGTGGTCTCAGGGCATATCAATATCTCTGCCCCTATTGCTCAGGGGCGAATCCATATCGCCCCACTACTGACAGAATTTATCAATCTCCATCCCAAAGTTACTGTCAATCTTCAACTTGAAGACAGGTTTATCGACATGATCGCAGAGAATGTCGATGTTTCTATTCGTGTCGGTTACTTGCCAGATTCTTCACTCATCGCACGCAAGCTCGGCGACGTGTCCTGGGTGCTTTGTGCTTCCCCAAAATACTTAGAAGCAGCACCACCACTAAAAGCACCGAGTGATTTACTCAATCACCGTTGCCTTTACTATCGAAATTCGAAAGTCAGCATGAACACCTGGACGTTCGTTGGAGAACATGGCGAAGAAGAAATCACCGTATCGGGACCTTTTTCAATTAATGACCCCGGCGTGTTGATTACTGCAGCTTTGGATGGTGCAGGAGTGTTACTGATTAACAGAGGATTACTTGGCAACACCATAGAAGAAGGAAGACTAATTTCCTTGCTTGATAACTATCAAGTGGTTGGCGGATTGCCCACTTACGTGGTTTATCCGGAAAGAGAGTTTATTCCCGCAAAAACCAGAGCCTTGGTAGAGTTTCTGGTTGAGAAAATGCCTTCGAAGATGAGTAGTGATTAAACGGAAACTCTGACTACCCAAATACGAAAAAGCCCGCTCACTGAGCGGGCTTAATCTAATTTGGCGGAGAGATAGGGATTTATGCGGTCGCTTCGCTCGGCTGAACCTAGGGTCTAGGGTTCTGCATCCCTATCCCCACAGGTTTATTCCAAATACGAAAAAGCCCGCTCGGTGAGCGGGCTTAATCTAATGTGGCGGAGAGATAGGGATTTGAACCCTAGATACGCTATTAACGTATGCCGGTTTTCAAGACCGGTGCTTTCAACCACTCAGCCATCTCTCCGTAAGTGCGGCGAATATTAACGGGGTCGTGGAATGCTGTAAACCCCTTTTCTACACATTCGTGTTTAAGTGTCTCTTTTTTAAACGCATAGACTGCATCAGAGCCAGATTGCACCGAATTCAAAGCCAACAGGCGCAAGTTCAACGCTGAAAGGCGCAATTAACCCTCGGATTTAGCCAGTTTCTCAAGGTTGTGACTACACTGATGAAAAAAGCCTTGAGTTATTGATAGGTATATCACTTTGATAACCGAAGAGATGAAGGCACTTCCTGCTTAACATTGAACGTCGCAGAAAGGTCTGAAAGTCATCTCGTGAAGCACAAGGTCATTAGCCAACGAGAAGAGAGACGACAATGAAAACTTCAGATTTGTTTGTACGTGCGCTGGAAAATGAAGGTGTCGAATATATCTACGGCATTCCGGGTGAAGAAAACCTCGATTTTCTGAACTCGCTAAAAGACTCCAAAATTGAACTGATCCTAACGCGACATGAGCAGGCAGCCGGGTTCATGGCGGCAACCTACGGCCGTTTAACCGGTAAGCCTGGCGTTTGTCTCTCAACCCTTGGTCCTGGTGCAACAAACTTTGTGACTGCTGCTGCCTATGCGCAACTCGGTGCGATGCCGATGATCATGCTGGGTGGCCAAAAGCCAATTCGTAAGAGTAAACAAGGCCGCTTCCAGATTGTTGATGTGGTCAATCTCATGAAGCCAATTACCAAATACTCCGAGCAGGTGGTCGATGGTAATAACGTCCCTGCGATGGTGCGCGAATCATTCCGCGTATGCAAGGAAGAGCGCCCGGGAGCAGGTTATCTGGAACTGCCAGAGGACATCGCGGACGAAGACTCAGGTGCGACAGTGTTCGATGTTGTTGAGCACCGCAGACCTGATGCGAACGAAAAATGCCTCGACCAAGCGGCGGAAATGATCAAAAAGGCCAAAATGCCGTTGTTACTGATTGGTGCAGGTGCCAACCGTAAACGTTCCAGCCAAGCACTTAAAGAATTCATCGATAAAACGGGTATCTACTTCTTCAATACTCAGATGGGTAAAGGTGTGGTGGATGAACGTCATGAGCGCTTTATCGGTACTGCCGCTCTCTCAAGCCACGACTTCTTGCACTGTGCGATTGAAAAAGCAGACCTGATTATCAACGTGGGTCACGATGTGATCGAGAAGCCACCGTTCTTCATGGAAAAAGGTGGCACCAAAGTTATTCACATCAACTTCTTTGCGGCGCGTACCGATGAGGTGTACTTCCCGCAACTTAACGTGGTGGGTGACATCTGTTCTTCAGTAGGTCGCCTGACAGAAAAAGTCGGAGAGCTGTCGCAGGACATGAGCTACTTCGGCCGCGTCAAAGCCCACGTTGATGAGCGCACCACCAAATACTTTGAAGATCGACGTTTCCCTATCCTGCCCCAACGTTTGGTGAAAATCCTACGTGACCAACTGGATGATGAGGACATCGTCACCCTTGATAACGGCGTATACAAAATCTGGTTTGCACGTAACTACCAATGCCATACGAATAATACTCTGCTGCTGGATAATGCACTGGCAACCATGGGGGCAGGTTTGCCTTCAGCCATGGTGGCGAAGCAGCTTTATCCCAACAAAAAAGTTGTGTCGGTTAACGGCGACGGCGGCTTTATGATGAACTCGCAGGAGATCGAAACTGCAGTACGTATGGGGCTGGATCTGGTGGTCATCATCCTGAACGACAGTGCCTACGGCATGATCAAGTGGAAGCAGGAAGGTATGGAATTCGACAATTTTGGTCTGGATTTCGGTAACCCTGATTTCGTGAAATACGCCAACAGCTTTGGCGCGATTGGCCACCGTCCTGATAGCCACGACGAGTTCCAGTCGATTCTGAAGCACGCTCTAAATAGCCCTGGCGTGCACCTTATCGATTTACCAGTGGATTACTCACTGAACCATTCCATTTTGAATGTTCTTATCAAGGAAAGCCGTTCAATCGGATAAAGGGAGAGTGTAAACATCATGTCTGAACTGAACGTCTATCGCCCCTATGATGGCGGTTTGATTCGGTCGCTGCCAATGCAGACAGCGGACGATGTAGAAACAGCGCTGGCGACTGCTCACGCGCTGTTTCTCGACAGAAGCGCATGGATGCCACCGCATCAACGGATTGAGATTCTGGAGAAGGTTATAGAAATCATGTCATCGCAGGTGGAATCGCTCACCCGCATGGCAGCTGAAGAAGGTGGTAAGCCTTACATCGACTCTAAAGTAGAAGTGCTTCGTGCTATCAACGGTGTAAAGCTGGCCATTGAACACATTCCCCAGATCAAAGGCGAGCAGATCCCGATGGGACAAACTGCTGCTTCCGTGAATCGTATGGCTTTTACAATTCGTGAGCCAATTGGTGTTGTGGCTTCAGTGAGTGCTTTCAATCACCCACTCAACCTTATTGTTCATCAGGTGATTCCAGCGCTTGCTGTCGGTTGCCCTGTGATTGTAAAGCCTGCGCTCACCACGCCTCTTTCTTGTCTAAGGCTGGTTGAGATCATGCATGAAGCCGGCTTACCCAAAGGTTGGTGTCAGGCACTGGTCTGCGATAACGATGCGTCGAGCAAGCTGGTTTCTGATTCAAGGGTTAACTTCCTTTCATTTATTGGCTCAGCCAAAGTTGGCTGGATGCTGCGATCGCAACTTGCACCTGGCACGCGCTGCGCACTGGAACACGGTGGCGCCGCTCCTGTCATTGTTGATGATAGCGCCAATATCGATGAAGTTGTGCCTATGCTTGCTAAAGGCGGCTTTTACCACGCTGGCCAAGTTTGTGTATCGGTTCAACGCGTTTACGCACAGCAGGGGTTCTGTCGTGAACTTGCAGTCAGACTGGCTCAGGCTGCTGAAAAAATGAAGGTCGGCGATCCACTGGATCCGGACACAGAGGTCGGTCCGTTAATTCTTCCACGCGAAGTGGATCGCGTTGATGAGTGGGTTCAGGAAGCCGTGAAAGGCGGCGCTGAGTTACTTTGTGGGGGCGAAAAAATCTCTGAGAGCTGCTACGCCCCTACAGTACTGCTGAATCCACCGCATGATGTTCGTGTCTCCCAGATGGAAATCTTCGGCCCTGTGGTGTGTGTTTATTCTTATGCGGACAAACAAACGGCAATCGATCGTGCCAACGGTCTGCCATACGCTTTCCAGGCGGCGGTTTTTACCAATGATTTGGAGGATGCATTGAATGTCACTCAGCAGCTCAACGCGACAGCAGTCATGGTGAATGACCATACGGCGTTTCGCGTTGACTGGATGCCTTTCGGTGGCCGTGATGCTTCTGGCGTGGGCCTTGGCGGTATTCAGTATTCCATGCATGAAATGACGCGCGACAAAATGCTGGTATTCAAAAGTAAGCACTTGTAATTCAGCACCACTACGCAATCCCTCTGACTCACCCTTTATGAAGAGTAAAGGCTTCAATATTGGGTGAGTCCTTCTTTCTGGGTTCCCCTCTCTATTAAAGCCCGTCTAATCAGTTAGTTTAGGTAAAATGTCTTATATTTAATTCATTAATAACAACTTCAAGACAAGCGAGGTAGCGTGAATATCCGAGCCCGGGCGGTGCTCTACACCGCGTTCATTTTTACGGCTGTCATTCTTGCGTTCATCACTCTGGCATTTGGCTATCTGGCCGATGCCCGTAAAGAGGAGATGAATTACCGCGCCAAAGAGCTCGCAGAGCTTGTGTCTGTTACCTTCGAGATCCCACTGCTTGAAAAGAACCACACCATTATCCGTGATATGACGGATCGCTTCGTTGCTCACGAGGATTTGACCTATTTAACGATTGACCAAGGTGACTCGCTGATAGCACACAGCCGAAGTCTGGATACACCCAAAGATGGTATCACCGTAGTGATAAAGGAAGTTGAAGGTGATGAAGGTAGACTTGGCACCGTGATTGTTGGCTATCGCAATCACTACTCCGACAACATGGCTTCACCCATCGGCCAAATGCTCATTTGGGGTACCAGTGGTATCGGCCTTTTTGCCATTGTGGTGATTTATATCTTACTCTATTCCATCACACGCCCGTTGCGGAAACTTCATCAAATTAAAAAAAACGGCGAGCCAACATCCAGATTCAGTCTGTTTGATGTTGATGAAATAGAAACCACGGTCAATGAGGTTAATCAATTACGAAAAAAGATGGACAGGAGCTACAACAAACTTCAGTCCTCATTGCGGGACCATGAGTTTTTCCACCAACAAACCCGAATCCTTGAAGAGCGAAGCCAAGCCATTTATCACGCATCCTTGGACGCCATTGTTGTGGTTGATGATCAAGACACCATTATTGAATTTAATCCAATGGCAGAGCAGCTATTTGGCTGGTCGAGAGATGAAATACTTGGCCTAAGACTAGCGGAAACCATCATCCCCGAAAGACTGCGCGAGAGCCATATCATAGGAATGCAACACTTAATCAAAACGGGTGAAGGTCCAGTACTTGACCAACGTATCGAGCTGCCAGCAATGCGTAAAAGCGGACGTGAGTTCACGATAGAAATTTCTATCTCGTCAGCAAAAACCAAGAATGGCTATATCTTTGTCTCGTACATCCGCGATATCTCACTTCAAAAGGCGCGGGAAGAAGAACGGCAGCAAACTGTTCAGGCATTTGAAATGGGCTTTCCTATGCTGATTGCCGATGCCAAAGGCCATATTGTTCGCATCAACCAAGCTTTCTCTGACATGTTGGGATATAAACCAGAAAATGTCATCGGTGAAAAGCCACGCTCATTAACTGAAAACCCTACAGACAAACCCTTCCACACGAGGATATGGTTATCACTTTTAGGGCGTGGTTTTTGGCATGGGGAGCTGGAGCTGAGGCATAAAACCGGGCACGTGATTCGCGTAAAATCGAAAATGAAGTCACAGCGTAATGAAAGCGATGAAATGCAATTCTATGTCGCTCATTTCGAAGTGCAAGGCGACTGTCACCAAGAGGTTAAGCCGGAAACTTATCTTGAAGATGAAAAACAAAGCCCACGGTAGCGGGCTTGTTCATTCTTAGGTTTTTAGCAGGTTATAGCGTGATAAACACGCCAGCCAACGCAGCACTCATCAAGTTAGCCAACGTTGCCGCAACCACTGCGCGGAAGCCAAGCTTCGCCACATCCTGACGACGCTCTGGTGCCATAGCACCGATAGAGCCTAGGTTAATCGCGATAGAACCAATATTGGCAAAGCCACAGAGTGCAAAGGTCACGATGATTTGGCTGTGCTCAGACAGGGTGTCCTTCACATTAACGAAATCCATAAAGGCAACGAACTCGTTCAGAATCGTCTTTTGACCAATCAATGCACCCGCACTCAGCGCTTCATTCCAAGGAATACCTGCAGCAAATGCCAATGGAGAGAACAGGTACCCGAAGATCAGCTGCAATGTCAGGTTTTCATAGCCAAACCAAGCCCCCACAATCTCGAAACCTGCGTTTACCATCGCAATCACGCTCACGAATGCAATCAGCATGGTACCAACAGCAACTGCCACCTTGACACCATTCATGGCACCGGATGCCAGCGCGTCAACCGCATTAACATCAGCACTTTTTTCCAGCTCGATGTTTGATTGTTCTATCGCGACTTCACGCTCTGGCACCAGCATTTTTGCCATGAGAAGACCACCCGGCGCCGCCATAAAGCTCGCCGCAATCAGATATTTCAGTTCTATCCCCAATGCGGCGTAGCCACCCAGTACAGAACCAGCAACAGAAGCCATACCACCCACCATGATGGCAAACAGCTCTGAACGGGTCATGTTCTTCAAGAATGGTCGGATAACCAGTGAAGACTCACTCTGGGAAAGAAAAATGTTGCTGGTTGCAGCCAGAGACTCAACCTGAGAAGTACCTAGAAAACGTCGAATAGCGCCGCCAATCACTTTGATTAGCCATTGCATGATACCGAGGTAGTAGAGAAGAGAAATAATGGCGGAAAGGAAGATGATGAGAGGAAGAACGCGGATAGCAAAAATGAAATTACCACTTGCCAGATCACCAAAAACAAAACCGATGCCTTCGTCCGCAAAAGCTAATAATCCTGAAACGCCGTTGCTGATTGAACCGAGAAGAGATTGACCAAGAGGGAAATAGAGAACCAACGCGGCAAAGCCGGCTTGAAGGGAGAAAGCGCCGAGAACAGTTCGCCAATTAATGTCACGACGACTGTCTGAAAGTGCGTAAGCACACGCCAACAGGGCCAATACGCCGGCCAAGCTGTAGATGATTTGCATTATGTTACCTTGCTTATGTATCTGGATTTTGGCGTGTTTTGATAATACGCGCGCAGGCAAAGGCAACATGGCAGGAGGCTGCAGATGTTGTCTTACCCAAAGGCGAATATCAAAGGCCCATATACCCAAACGACCTGGAGACACAGGTTGTAATTTGTTTGGGTATTAATGCTCACAGTTACGCTGGGCCCAGTTCCTTGGGGCAAGTTTCCATTTTGCAGCCGATTGAAAGCTTGGTTATTCACGCCATTCGTTAACGAAAAGCGCTCGCTTTAACCGGGCGGGGAATATAGCAAAGCCAAACCGTATGTGACAATGATCACTTTTGTTAAATTTCACAGTTTGATGGCAAAACAGGCTGATTTGGATAAAAACTAAAACGAGAAAGCCCGGCGAGAATGCCGGGCTTGTCGATGTATCTTTAAGCTGAACTCACTTCATATGGAAGATTTGTTCAGTTTCCAGTGACGTCATTGCACGCACCTGACGCCATACGTAGTAGAAGATACCCAGCATCATCAATGTGCTTGGAATAGCAATCATTGGGTAGCTGTAGAGCGTCATTTTGCCCAACTCTTCATTGAATGCCACTGTGCCCGCTGGGCTGGTCACAATCCAAGTCGCGAGGAAATAGTTCATTGCAGACGAGAAAACGAAAGTACTGGCAAACAGATAGTTAGATACCGTAAGACAACGCTCAAATGACTGTGTATTGTTTGTTTCCGCAAGACGCTCTTTGATAAGTTCGAGATTTAGGAGGGTGTCGTTGAAGATCATTTTCTTCACGATGGGATAAGGCGTGAAAGTGGAAATCAGGACCGCAAGGCCAATCACACCAGGGATCAAGGCTTCTTTTATCGCCAACCATTGAGTATCCAGCTCAAGCAAACCAATCCCGCCTGTCAGCAACACACTGACAAAGCCCAGTGCCGCAATCAGGTTCAGTTTTTTGCTTCGAACAAGTTCCAAACCACCGTAAGCTACTGGGAAGGCTAGCGCCACAACCAGTGCCATCACGGTACCGAGATGCTCCTCACCGCTGAACTTCATCAAAATGAACGAAGGCAAAAATACGTTAAAGACAATTTCGAACAGTGCGTTCGGCTTTTTGGTTTCGGTATTACTCATAATCTTCCAGTTTAAAGCGCCATGTTATTTTTCAGGCTTTGTTGAATTGTTCCCTGACAGCCACGAGATGTAAAGCCTGACCACACCATCCTGTGTAACGGCATGTGTATCTTGCTTGGTTTTTAGGCAGCGATTTGATGTGAAAAGTTCCGAAAAAGCTCAAATGAGGAGCATTTTGAGAGACAAAAACCCCGACATTTCTGTCGAGGCTTCATTGTGTTGGCGGAGCGGACGGACTAGAACGCGCCGGGCTCCCGGACGCGACCCAAAGTGCGAAGCACTTTCTGGGGCGCGAATAAGAAAAAAGCCCCAGTCTTTCGACTGAGGCTTAAATCGTTGGCGGAACGGCCGGGCTGGCGCTCCAGCGGGGCTCAAGCCGTATGGCTCGTGAGAGTCCCCCTATTGGAATCTGATAAATACAAAAAAGCCCCGCAGTTTCCTGCAGGGCTTTGTTGTGTTGGCGGAGCGGACGGGACTCGAACCCGCGACCCCCGGCGTGACAGGCCGGTATTCTAACCAACTGAACTACCGCTCCAATTCTTGTGAAATTCGGCTTTGAAGCCCAACTTCCAGAATGTGGCGGAGAGATAGGGATTTGAACCCTAGATACGCTATTAACGTATGCCGGTTTTCAAGACCGGTGCTTTCAACCACTCAGCCATCTCTCCGTAAGTGCGGCGAATATTATCGAGCTCTCGGAAGGCTGTAAACCCCCTTTTTGCATGTTTTAATTCAAATGCTCAAAAAGCCACCAAGAGGTGTGCATTTTCTTGCTGCACATCAGAAAACTCAACATCTTAAAAATGGGAAATTAACTTTCAAAACGAATTTTAAACTTTCTCGCACCCTGAATGTCAGTGACTGCTAGAATGCCCATTATCTAGAACAATTCGAACATGACGATGACAAAAAAACTGCTCACCTTCTTCCTTTACTTTTTTGCCCTTTCACCTACATTTGCTACCGAACAATCGGAAACCATCAGAGGCGCTGCCTGTTTAGTCTCAGATGATCAAGGCCGCGTGTTAGTCACCCGGGATATTCTGAATAACCGAATTTCAATACCCGGCGGCTTTGTAGATAGCGATAATCCTGCTGACGCTGCGATCCGAGAAACCCTCGAAGAAACGGGTATTGCGGTTGAAGTAATCAAAGAGTTTACACGATTAGATAGAGCCGTTTTGTTTGATTGTCGTGCCCTATCCCCTATTGCCATCCACAATCAGGAAGATGGCAATGCCATGGTGGCCAGTTGGCAAGCGGAGCATTTTGGCCGGGAAGTTCGCAACGTCTCCATGATCAAACCAAGCTCAGTAGACATTAAAGAAGTCCGATTCCCCGATCAGGTAAGAATGATCCCAACCTGGCTGGAAACAGCCACACCCAGCGAAACCGCCCACTTCGAAGAGTTCAGTCATATGAGTGCTGAGTTCAATGTGTGGAATGCGTCGATTAACCAAATGTTCCAACAAGCCATCAAAGCAATGCCTTCCATTTTTGGTGGACTGCTTACAGCGTCCTCGGCAATGGGAAGCGGCGTGTTGTTCTTCTTGCTTATCCCAATTGCAATGGCATCTGGCGGCGTAAAACGGGTTTCTCAATTGATGTTTACAACTGTCGCTGTCACCTTGATTGTCAGCTTCGCAAAGCTGCATTTTGCCGTTCCCAGACCCTTTTATCTGTTCCCAGATCTCCAGCTTACAGGCGCTTCAGGCTTTGCGTTCCCGAGTGGCCATACAGCCACAGCCTTTGCAGTATGGGGGCTGGTTTATCTGTGGTTAAAAGAAGCAGGTAAGGGATATCTCGCTATTTGGTTAATACCGTCGGTATTGGTGGCATTAAGCCGCGTTTATCTTGGTGTCCATTATGTTACCGACGTGCTGGCCGGAGCCGTGATTGGTACGTTGGTGGTTTCAGTTTCACACACTTTGACTCAACGCCAGAACAAACTTGTTTCGCCAGTATTGTGGGCACTGATTGGCGTTGTCACCCTTCCGCTCGCCGCCACCCAGATCCAGCCAACTTTTCTCTACTGTGCGGCTTTTTCACTGACTTTCGCTGTGATGCTATTCCTGACCAAAAAGCAAATCCCGGCTATTGATACACCTTTAGGTAAGAAGGGTTTCATTTGGGCATTTGTCAGTGTCGCGGCAGTTGCCGGGTTGATTGGCGGTGTAGGGCTAGTATCCAACTCAAGTATCGAAATTCTTGCTGCAATCACACTAGGATTTACTGTGTTGCCTGTGCTGCTGGCTTGGGTGGTTCCTAAACTCGGTAGATAACTCACCAACAACTCATCACAAAAAAGAGCGCCCTAGGGCGCTCTTTTTATCTAACAGGAAGATTAGCCTTTTGCGATATCTGCTAGTTCTTGTTCCGCATCATGGTCAATTTCCACGTGCGCAACAATACCAGCGCTCGGATCGTTGAAGACTGACTCATCCAGCTTGCCTTCGCTTTTAGCAACGATACAGCTGACTGCCGCATCACCAGTAACGTTAACCGCGGTACGAACCATATCCAACAGACGGTCAACACCCAGGATAAGGCCGATACCTTCCAGTGGCAGGCCAACCTGTGCAAATACCATCGACAGCATGATCAGGCCAACACCCGGTACACCAGCAGTGCCGATGGAAGCCAGTACGGCCATCAGAATCACGGTAAGGAAGCCACCTACGCCCAGATCAATACCGTAGATATTGGCGATAAACACCGTCGCTACGCCCTGCATGATCGCTGTACCATCCATGTTGATGGTTGCACCAAACGGAACAGTGAAAGAGCCCACAGAGTTCTTCACGCCCATACGCTCAGTCACAGTGCGCAGCGTAACAGGAATCGTCGCGTTCGAGCTTGCAGTACTGAATGCGAATACCTGCATATTGCGCGCCTTCTTCATGAAGGTCACGATGTTCAGGCCAGAGAACACTTTCAAAATGGTTGGAATAACCACAAAGAGGTGAACCAGCAGGATGCCAATCAGCACAACCACATAGCCTATCAACTCAACAAAGAGTCCCAAGCCGAGGTTGGCCATGGCTTTGGCGATCAGACAGAATACTGCATAAGGTGCGATTTCCATGATGAGGGTAACCATCTTCATCATGATTTCGTTCAGCACTTCCACCAGCTCAACGACTTTCTTCGCTTCTTTACCCACCATCAAAATACACACACCCATCAGAATGGCGAAGAAGATGATTTGCAGCATCTCGCCTTCGGAAAGCGCATTCACTGGATTGTTAGGGATGATGTCGATAAGCACTTGAGAAAGTGGTGGTGCTTCGCGGCCTGAGAACGCAGTATCAGCGGCCATTTGCATGCCAGTACCAATGCCGCTGATTGATGCGATTGTGATTGCCACAGCGATCGCAACGGCGGTCGTCAGAATATAAAGCGCGAAAGATTTCGAGCCCACTCTGCCGAGCGTTTTAATGTCACCAATCCCGCATACCCCGCAAATCAGCGAGAAGAGTACCAGCGGAACCACCATCATTTTCAACGCGTTAACAAACATTTTGCCCACAACGTGGAACAAGCCGTTTGTGATATAGGTGTCTACAAATCCACCTGCTGGGTTTAAGCCCAGAATGTTAATAGCGAGTCCAAGAATAATACCGGCTACCAAGCCGACAATAACCTTGGCGGTTAGGCTCATCTTGCCATCACCGTTTGATGCAGCGTCTACCATATTGCCTCCATGACTTTAGTTATGCAGTCGTGAAAACCCTTTCTTTTGTCTTACTTACTGGCAATTGGCAAAATTTGCACGAGCTAATTATGCATAATTAGTCACAAAGAGAGATATTCCATTCACTCAATGAGAAAGTGGTTGAATTAGCTTAAAAATTGACCAGTAGCGAGCGACTTATTTCGGGTAACCTCACAACTGGCAATAGATATATCGTGAATCTAAATTCAGCATTGTCTCGAATTTGAGTGATTTTGAAGTTTTTGTTAACGAGCCATTAACGAAATATGCTGCATGGGAATAAAGACAGAGAATTGGTGAGTCTTGCAGCAGGTTCTATCCTGCTGCGACTTCCTGGGAAAGGTTTAAGTGATTTTGTGCGGTCATGAAACTCACGTGGGCTTCAATCAAGGTTTTGGCTTCACTTTGCCAGTACTCGCCCTCTTGGCACTGGCAGTACTCAAGCAATACCACAACTAAGGCATCCATCCGTTGCAGGCACCATTTCTTCACTTTCAAATCGTGCCCTATGTTGCTGCCCATATCCTGCATCTTGCTGTAGGCGAATTGGAGGAAAGCGTAAGCACCTTCAACACTGTCCTGAGCGTTAAGATGATGATGGATGCGCATACACGCATCCAACCAATAACCAATAGCCTGACTCTTAGACTCATCAATGTATGGAAGAAACAGTGATGGGGGCGCTTGCTTCACCATTTCTTCCAAACAGCAAATCTCATTGATGTTCTGGTTACAATACCAACGCTGAACTTCGCCCAGCCAGACATCTACCGTCAGTTCATTGGACTGGCTCATGCCGCCGACTCCCAATTACGCACAAAGTGATTGTCGGAGACTTTCTGAATTTCAGGCTGCAGTTTCGCACTGAGAATACGAACTTCATCGGCGTTCTGGGAGTAATTTTCAGTTTGGTGGATAAGGTCCGCGAACGGCAGGTCCGGATCCGGCACCGCTGAGATCAGAAGCTTGGTATATGGGTGCTGCGGGTTGGAAAGAATCTCCTGCGTATCGCCCCACTCTACGATTTGTCCGCGATACATCACCGCCGTTTCTTCCGCAATGTAATGCGCTGTCGCTAGGTCATGAGTAATGTAGAGAAAACCAATGCCCATCTCTTTCTTCATGCGCTGCATCAGATTCAGCACGCCCAAACGGATTGAAACATCCAGCATTGAGGTTGGTTCATCCGCCAGAATCACTTCCGCACCTACACCCAATGCCCTTGCCAGGTTGATACGCTGTCGCTGACCACCGCTTAGCTGATGAGGAAACTTGGAGAGACAATCCGGATCCAGCTCGACCAGTTCCATCAGTTCGCGTTGGCGTTGCTTCACTTCCTCTTCGGTCGTGGCCTGGTTATGGATTTTCAGCGGTCGAGCAATATGGTGATCGATTGTGTGAGCCGGGTTGAGCGAACCAAATGGGTCTTGGAAGACCATTTGTACATTACTGCGATATTCGCGCAGTGCTTTGCCCGAATTGATGGTGTCGATACTCTGCCCTTTGAACAGAATATCTCCTGTCGTCATCTCATGTACCTTGGTAATAAGACGCGCCACAGTACTTTTTCCGCAACCAGATTCTCCGACCAACGCTAATGCGCGCCCTTTGTGAAGATCAAAGCTGATTCCGCGCAGTGCTTCAAAGGGTTCTTTTTTAGAGAAACCGCCACCTGCAAGGAAGGTTTTTGAGACGTTCTTGACTTCAATGATTGGCTGGCTCATGCGGTTGCTCCCTGTTCAAACTTGGCTTTGCTCCCATCTCTGTCATGGATATTAGGGAAAGAGGCCCAAAGCTTCTGGGTGTATTCGTGTTGCGGGTTCTGGCGAATTTCTTTTGAAGTATTTACTTCCACTATTTCGCCGTGACGCATGATGGCAATGCGGTCACTGAGTTGAGTCATCAAAGCCAGATCATGGGTAATGAAAAGCACAGAGAAGCCAAATTCTTCTTTAAGGGTGAATATCTGCTGAAGGATTTCGCGTTGCACCACCACATCAAGCGCAGTGGTGGGTTCATCCATGATGATAAGTTTCGGGCTCAGACTCAGTGCAATCGCAATCACCAAACGCTGACGCATGCCGCCACTGAACTGGTGCGGGTAGTCTCTCAACCTGTCACGGGGAATATTCACCAAGTCCAACATCTTGTAGGCGCGATCAATCGCTTCTGCACGCGTCCACCCTTTGTGGTGACAAATCACATCCACGAATTGCTCTTCGAGCGTGAGTACCGGATTCAAAGAATTCATGGCACTTTGGAATACCATGGCGATCTCGCTCCAACGAACCGCTGCCAGCTCTTTGTTGGACAGCGTGCGCAGGTTTCTCTCTTCTAGCCAGATTTCGCCGCCGGAAATGTACGCAGGTGGCTTGTGCAGATTGTTCACCGAAAATGCGATGGTACTTTTCCCGCAGCCGGATTCCCCAGCCAACCCGAAGACTTCACCTCGACCAATATCAAAGCTGACCGATTTCACCGCGCGGAAATGACCATCATCCGTGATGTAGTCAACGCATAGATCTCGAACCCTTAACAAAGGGTCACTATGAAAGGCGTGTTCACTTGCCATGTAGATTCACTCCCAAAACAATATTGAATGCAAATTATTATCATTTCTTTTTGCAGTAAAATAAGTTATTAAAAAAAGTGAATTAGATCGCAGAGTGTTGTTAGAAGGATCCCGAACACCCTTTCAGGTACAATTCCCGCTCATTTCTCGAATACGTGGTAAGCATGAGTCAATGTCCCGAGTGCGGAAACGCGCTTGAATGCACTGCTGAGTCTGGTCAATGCTGGTGCATGCAGTATCCCAATATTCTTCCTCCGGCAGCAGGAGACAACCTCTCGTGTCTGTGTAAAACCTGTCTGGCAAAACACATCAACGAGAAGCTGGAAAGCCTCTATCAGGAATACAGCACCAATGATTTGATTCGCCTGGCAAAGCCCTATCGCGAGCAAAAAGAGTTAGTAGAAGGGCTGGATTACACCATCGAACGTGGATTCTATGTATTCTCGGCTTGGTACCATTTACGTCGGGGCTCCTGTTGTGGCAATGGCTGTCGCCACTGCCCATATGGCAAAGCAGAACCATCAGGCTACAACAACGTGGGCTAAATCACGGACTCGTTGACGTTCTTAACTGAAAATACGCCGCTTTTTTTCACCCAAAAAAGACAACCCAGAAGAATGAAAATCGTTGCTGTCACCGCCTGCTCAACAGTCACTGCCCACACCTATATGGCTGCTGCCGAACTCAAAAAATCAGCACAACAAATCGGTATTCCAATCGCAGTGTAAACCCAGGGCGCGATGGGTATTGAGAACCCGCTCAGCATTCAGGATATCGCCTACGCGCATGTGGTATTGATTGCCTCCGACATTAAAGTAGAAGACCGCGCCCGTTTCACTGGTATGTATGACAGTGGGTGCAGTAGCGACCGCGCTGGTTGCAGTTCCCCTGAAGAAAATGCGTCAGGCGAAAGCACAAAACGAAGTAGCAACGGCATAGTCAGATGAAAAACGCTCCCTGCGGGGGAGCGTTTTTATTTGCAGAATATATAGGCAAGACAAGCGCAGAATTTGATAAACTTCTGCCAGTTGCAAAAGACCTGAAGAAGAACAATGACAACACAATTTTTCCCTCTGAAAAACGTTATCCAGGACTATGCTTGGGGCAGTTACACTTCGCTGACTGAACTCTTTGATATGCCGAACCCAGAGAAAAAACCACAAGCGGAAATCTGGATGGGTGCTCACCCAAATGGCTGTTCAAAAATCGCTGTCGAGAACAAAGAAATCCTGCTGTCAGATTTCATTGGCTCAGACATGGAAAACATTCTGGGCGCATCCACTACCCAACAATTTGGTGAACTGCCTTACCTTTTCAAAGTGCTGTGTGCTGAAAAAGCGCTGTCGGTGCAAGTTCACCCAAGCAAAGCTCAGGCTGAAGCCGGTTTTGCAAAAGAAGAAGCAGCAGAAATTCCCCTGTCAGCAAGCTTTAGAAACTACAAAGATCCTAACCACAAGCCGGAATTGGTTTTCGCGCTGACTGATTACATGGCGATGAACGGCTTCCGGGATTACAGCGATATTCTGGGCTTCTTCCATCAGCTCAACATTGAAGAGTTGGCTTCACTGGTAAGTGCTTTGCAAGACAACCAGAACGAACAAGGCCTGAGTGACTTCTTCGGCGCCCTGCTTTCTCTGGAAGGCGAAACCAAAGACACAGCAGTATCTAAACTACTGGCCTATGCAGACGCGAACCAAACTGATGAATTGTTTGGATTGCTGTTGACGCTGTCTGAGCAGTACCCAGGCGATATTGGCCTGTTCTCACCACTGATCCTGAATACGCTGACTCTTCAGCGGGGTGAAGCGATGTTCCTTGATGCCTGCACGCCGCATGCTTATATCAAAGGTACAGGTCTGGAAATCATGGCGAACTCAGACAACGTGCTTCGCGCAGGTTTGACACCAAAACATATGGATGTACCGGAACTGATTTCCTGCACACGATGCTTGCCAATGCCAGAAGAAACCATCCTGCTAGCACCAAGCATTCAAAGCAATGCGCAGCACTACCCGATTCCTGTGCCGGATTTTAAATTTAGTGTTTATCGAAACACCAAAAATGAAGTCCTGAGCACACAGAGCGCTGAAATCCTCTTTGCTATTGATGCGCCTGTTACTGTTTCACACAGCAATGGAGAAACGGTCACCTTGAAAAAAGGCGAATCCGTTTTCATTCCAGCGTATGTCGGCGATTACCAGACCAGCTGCGAAGGTCTTTTTGCCCGCGCCTATAACTAGGGGCTGTTGACCCTAATCACACCTAAGAAAATCCCCTAAGTAAGATCGCCCGGCATTTGCTGGGCTTCTTTTTGTTTGTACCTAACTCAAGTTTTTGCATATGCATCAACGAGATTCATTACAATCAATTTAACAACGTTTTTCCACCATCTGAGAAAGTGTTGCTAAAGCCAAATGCGCTAAGATATTTGTTCAATTTGCTATGTTTAACATCAGGAAATGTCCCTACCATGCCTAGCTTCCTGAACACCTAGTGTCTCAGGAGTTAGTGTGCTCGAGGGAGTTATCTTGCATTTAAAGAAAGCGCTTTCAAATGCCAGCAAGATAGTGAGCACGCAGTTTAAATAGAACTGACTACCCTCGGAGGGGCTCTATGCTCAAAGGAAAAATCATAGTGTCAGGAGTGACATCGCTAGCCATTCTGACGGGATGCTTTCTCGAATCGAAAGTCCCGTACTTCCCAGACTGGCCGCAGATTAACAGCGCAATCAAAAAAGATCCGGAGATAGAAAGCCGGGTTGCAGAGATACTCGCGCAAATGACGCTGGAAGAGAAAGTTGGACAGATGATCCAACCTGACCTTCGAAGCGTGACACCAGAAGAGGCGAAAGAATATAAGCTGGGCTCTTTGCTCAATGGTGGCGGTGGTTGGCCTGATGGCAACAAATACGCCACCGCTCAAGATTGGGCTGAGGAAGCTGATAAATACTATCTTGCCATTGAAGAAGCCTATGCAGACCGTGGTTTCCGTATTCCTTTCATGTGGGCAACTGATGCCGTGCATGGCCACAACAACGTTTTTAAAGCCACAGTCTTCCCACACAATATCGGCCTTGGTGCCGCCAACAATCCCAAGCTCATCAAACAAATCGGTAAAGCGACTGCACGAGAAGTCGCAGCGACTGGCCTTGACTGGACATTTGCCCCCACCGTCGCTACACCGCGCGACTATCGCTGGGGACGCGTTTATGAAGGCTATTCAGAAGATCCTGAAATTGTTTATCAATACGCTGGCAAAATGGTTGAAGGCTTGCAAGGTGGCACAAGGGGCCTGAAAAGCGAACGCCATGTTATTTCCAACGTGAAACACTGGCTCGGTGATGGCGGTACCACTGATGGTGTCGACCGCGGAATGAATGAATATAGTGAAGAATACCTTCGTAATATTCACGCAACCGGCTACTTCTCAGGCCTGGATGCTGGCGCGCAAGTGGTCATGACATCGTTCAACTCTTGGCATAACGAAGCCAACTACGATGTGATGGGCACCGACAATTACAATAAGAAGCTCCACGGCAGTAAGTACATCGTCAACGATGTACTGAAAGACAAAATGGGCTTTGATGGGCTGGTTGTCACAGACTGGAACGGTCACAGCGAAATCAATGGTTGTACCGCAGGCAACTGTCCGCAGGCGGTGCTCGCCGGTAATGACATCTTCATGGTCACTGCCCGTAAAGACTGGCAGGCATTTTATCGCAATGTCATTGACCAGGTGAATGATGGCACCATTCCAATGAGCCGTATTGACGATGCGGTCACCCGTATTCTCCGTGTAAAAATGCGTGCAGCACTTTGGGAAAAACCGCAGCCTACCGAGCGTCGACTGGCGGGCAATCAGGATGTCCTGGGGTCAGATGCACATCGCGAACTGGCACGTAAAGCGGTTGCTCAATCGTTGGTACTCCTCAAGAACAAAGACAAAGCCTTACCCTTGTCGTCGCAAAAGCAATATCTCGTGGTGGGCAGTGCTGCCCATGACATTCAAAAGCAGACTGGCGGCTGGTCGTTGACCTGGCAAGGTACCGAGAACACTCTGGAACGTGACTTCCCAGGTGCAACAACCATGCTGATGGCAATGCAGGCGCAAGTCGGCGAAGAGAATGTTTTTACGGATATCTCTTCCGCACCTCAGGATGCCACTGCCGTCGTGGTGATTGGTGAAGACCCTTACGCCGAGATGTTTGGCGACATCAACAAAACTAAGACGCTGGAATACGCAACGCTCAAATCCTCTTACGGCGCTGATCTTCGTCTGATTAAATCGCTCAAAGAGCAAGGCTTTAAAGTCGTCACCGTATTCTTCTCTGGCCGCCCACTTTATGTAAATGAAGAGATCAACCACTCTGACGCCTTTGTAGCAGCATGGCTACCAGGCACGGAAGCGGGTGGTATCACTGACGTGCTGTTTGGTGTTGATGACAAAGACTTCCGCGGTCGTCTTTCTTTCTCCTGGCCAAAAACCAAGTGTTCTACCACCATCAACCGCAAAGCGCCGAATCTGATGGACTATCAAACACCGGAGATGGAGCAAGATATCGAAGGTGACCATGCACCGCTGTTCGCTTACGGCTATGGCCTTTCTTACAACAAGAGGAAAAGCAGCAAGCTGAAAACCGATCTGGATAATCTTCCACTCGATCCACGTGAATACGGTTGTGGCCTGGATGCACCAGATGACGGTATTGCGACCACCAATCTAGAAATCTTTGGTCGTTCAGCCGATGACGAATTTATACCTCGCATTGCAGGATCATCGAATGGTTGGGTCGGCGTGACCGTGTCCAACGGTACACCAACAACCATTGGCTCTATTACCACTACACCAATCGATCACCTCCACCAGCAAGACGCAGTCAATGTGAAATTCACTGGCGAAGCGCCAGCGCAGATCTACATGCAAACTGCGGATGAGCAGGTCACCGACAAGCAAAGTTACCTGAATGCGGATGCTACCCTGCAGTTTGATATCGACATGAAATCAACCGCGCCGCAAAGCATGATTCTGGCAACGCATTGTGAGTGGCCTTGTCTGGGTCAGGTCCCTATCCACAAAGTGCTTCCAGCGCCAAGTGGCCAAGATGAAACCAAGTGGACGACCATCAAGATCCCACTGCAGTGTTTTGCTGACGAGGGCATGGCATTCCAGATTCTTAACACGCCGTTCCTGATTTATGCCGATGAGGAAGTCGAGTTCAATCTGGGTGAGGTTCGCTATGTGCCACGCAGTCTCGATGCTGCAGAAGACGCTATTACCTGTGAAGAGTTGAAAGTGCCGGTTGAGCCGCCACTCGAAGGCGATATCGTTGATATCTGGGAAACGTGGGAACCAAACATCAACACTTGGCAAGCGCGTACAGACACTTGGGAAGGTTTGACAGACCATGTTGTCGTGACTGGCAACGATCCTTCAGATAATACTCATGAGTTCACCGTGACTTACGATGCGGCGAGCCCTGAGTATTACAAAGGCTTGGTGCTGGTGCAGGGTAAAACCTTAAACCTGTCTAATTTCACTTCAGGCAACCTGACGTTCGATATTTACATCGAAACCTATGGTGAACCTGCAAACCCTGGTGAAACCCAAACCGAAGAAGTCGTCGTCAAGATGGAATCGACGGCTGGCTCTGGCAATGACTATCCATTGGGCAGCCTTGCCACTGGACAATGGCACACCATTTCAGTACCCGTTGCGGAGCTGAACACGGGCGCTTTGGATATCACCAAAGTGAATACGCCGTTTGCCACCTTGTCTGACTGGAATGCCTCGCAAGCTGGTGTGGTCTATCGAGTGCGCGATATTAAGCTCGAGCAGTAACTGACACTTACCCCAAAAAGCAAAGCCCGCATCTGCGGGCTTTTTCATCCAATTTCAAAAACAAGGTCAAACGTCAGGATCGTTGGAAATAAGAATATTTAATAGTCACTTTTAATTTGATAATGGATAGCAGAATACCATTATTGAATAAGAGCATTAGTTTAGAATGAAAATAATTTCTCATATCCAAAGCATTCATTTCAATATATCAAAAACTCGTTAAATAAATATTGCACCACCTTGCCATAATTCTTTTTCATCCTATTAATCATTATAGCTAATCACCTCATTATATAGTGATGAATTTAGCTTCTATGATGGAAACTCATAAGCAAGATAGGAGTGCAGTATGTCTTGGTATATTTATGCTTTAAGAAACTTTTCTGACTTTTCAGGGAGAGCGCGAAGAAAAGAGTATTGGATGTTCCTTCTAATCAACATCATCATTTTTATCTTAATCTCTATTATACAGAAGGCGGTTCACATCCCACATGTTGATATACATATGATTTATTCACTGTTTATTGCGATACCTGCGTTTGCAGTTTCAGTTAGAAGACTTCACGACATAGGAAAGAGTGGATGGTGGGCATTGCTTGCGTTGATACCAATCGTTGGCTCGCTCGTGTTGCTATATTTTCATACCAAAGACAGCGAGGAGGGCGACAACCTGTATGGGTCGAACCCCAAACTAAACAGCATGTTATCAAATTGATAAAGTTTAAGGACTTGCCGATCCAGCGAGTCCTTTAAACAATACTATTTACAAAAAACTCTGGCATCACGAGGGGTGTAAATACCAAAAGTGACAAAACCCAAAACACCATCTAGGAAGGTTTGCTGAACTTCCACTTTAGCGACATTTTCTGCACCACCGCATACGGAAGCTGCATCAACTGTTTTCTTTTGGCCAATACCTGATACAAAAAAGCTCTGCATCTGTTCATCTTCCAAAGTACCATCATTCCCATTGACAACAAACGTTTGTTGAGCGCAACCTGACATGACAAGTACTAATGACAATACTAAAAGTTCTTTTTTCATCATAACTCTCCTCACGTTAAAGTGTGTGAGTGACTAAAAAAATCAGCCACTACCTTAACGAATATGAATGATCACAGAGTAAATGTTTGTATAAAAAACAAGAAATAACCATCAACCAAATAACTTTAGCAAGCACTAAATAAGAGAAGCTTTGCGTAAATATTGTATATTCTAATTACATCTTAGGTTAGTAATAGGTATCTATTGATATTTTTTCATTAATAAGTAAAAAATAATATTATTTGATTAATATCCAACCGAGAAAATATTAACTAATTAGCAGTGACAATGTTAGGTTCATCCAAAGATTAATAATATGTACCAATAAGAAATGAAAAAATAAAACTGACTTCATATCAATACATACAGGTATAAATCAACCAGCACAATTTAACCAAAAAAGAACTAAACCCTAACATAAACTTAATGGTTTTCGTTCTCAAGACGTGTCAATTTTGTCTGACTTTATTAACAATGCATTGTGTTCGGACAGTTACGCACTCACTATCAATGACGTACAGCTTGCTGTGCACTCTGTTTGGATAACTTTTCAAATAGAGTACGCAACAGGTCACCTATCCCTTTACCATGCAGGTGACTTGTTGCACCCATCCAAACAAAAAATGCCCACCGATTTGGTGGGCACCGGTGTGGTAGAGAACTTCATACTTTAGGTAGATGTCAGTACCGTATTTGGCTGATAGATTTTCCGCATGGAATATTGGGCTTGGACGACCCACAAAATGCTTATAAAGCCGAGCCAGTTCGGTTTTAAAGGCAGGATCCTTGCGACATTCTTCATAGGCAGCCGCAATTTCAATCATGATGGATTCCAACTCAGGCGGGATAAAGCTGCCGCCATACTCCCCAAAATATCCCTGCGCATCTGGGCATGGGTTACTCCTGATCTCTGTCCTTGGATGATCCCTCTATGCCTTCTTGGAAGTTGGCGTAAAGGCCGATGAATAGTCCACACAAAATATATTGATTAAAGAAGAAGCAATACGGTAAATCGACAGTTTTGTGACAGCCAATGGCGGTGTGCATCACATTTTACAGCTGTTTGTGGTACCTTGAACCAGAAACGCATGAATTTACCAATAAAAACATTGCGTTAGTAAGACTGCTGTATCACCTCGCACTTTACATGTGCCTACTCCCCACAAATGACTGTAAAGCTAGACATATTCAAGCCTATCGACAGGTGACAACCCAGCCATGAGAATCTCATATTACCTTTCTATTCAGCAAGATAGTTCTTATCCTCGATACAGATAAATGCCTTCTTAATCAGTCATATTGGTATGGCCTTTCATGCATTTGGGCACAAACAACGTCAATAATGTAGATAGAGGGATATAGATAATGACAGCCATATATGGATCTACCTGTGCTGACACCATCATCAGCAATTGCAACGTGGACTGGATTTACGGCAAAGGCGGCAATGACTACATCGTTGCTTATGGGAATGAATGTCTTATCGACGGTGGCGACGGTCATGACAAAATCATTGGCAGCAACAGTAGCGATCACATCAAAGGTGGTAATGGTAACGACTGGATTGAAGGCGGTTGCGGTGACGACAAACTTGATGGCGGCAATGGTTGCGACACCATTCAGGGTGGCAATGGACACGACCTGATTTACGGAGGTTGTGATGATGACGCGCTTTATGGCGGAAATGGTAATGACACCTTAAAGGGCGAATGGGGTAACGATTTCCTTCAAGGCGGTTGTGGTGACGATAAACTTTGGGGAGGCGATGGACACGATACTCTCTTCGGTGGCGACGGTCATGACTATCTTGATGGTGGTTGCGGCAATGATGTCATGAAAGGCGGCAACGGTAATGACAAGTTGGTCGGTTACTATGGCGATGATCAGTTATTCGGTGGCGCAGGATGCGACGAACTGTTCGGCGGTTGTGATAACGACTATCTGCACGGTGGCGACTACAACGACTACCTGAATGGCGGCTGGGGACACGATAAACTGGTTGGTGGAAACGGTGACGATAAACTTGACGGCGACTGTGGTAATGACACCCTTGACGGTGGCTGCGGTAACGACAAACTCGATGGTGGTTGGGGTAATGATCTGATTGCAGGTGGTCAGGGCAATGACATTTTGACCGGAAACCTCGGCAAAGATACCTTCTATTTTGATGCTCATGATGGTCACGATAAGATCACCGACTTCAACTGCTGGGACGACAAAATCCAGATCGATGACTCTCTGGCAACATCCATCCATCAGATCAACATCACCAAGTCTTGGGGTTGTATTACATTGGACTTCTGTGATGGCACTTCCGTCCAGGTAAACAACATGTGGGGTTGTTTCGACGCAAACTGCATCGACTTCGTCACGGGTTGCGAGCTTATTTAAGCCCTTCGTTTAACTCACCATTAAGGCGGCTCTGGCCGCCTTCATTGTTTTTACGTCCTCTTTTGGGGTTTCGAAAGGATGGTTTGCGGCGCATTGGTTTTTGCCTTACTGTCGGTGTCATTGCAACGTACTTTTCACGTTCAAGGATGATATGGAATTCATGGAAAACAGCCTCAGCATTCGCGCCTATACCCGACAGCGGCAAGGTCACGCCCATGACTATCATCAACTGGTATTGCCGCTTCAGGGCACGATCCAAATTGAGCTTGATAACTATTCCGGTGGGGTTGGTGTTGGCGAATGCGTGGTGATTCAAGCTGGCACTTTTCATCACTTCCACGCCAATGAAGCCGCCCGGTTTATCGTGGCGGACATGACTGATCTGCCGAAAAACATCATGGCATCTGACTTCGCGGTGTTTTCCATCAGCGCCCCCTTGTTGAGCTACCTGTATTTCGTAGAAAAACAGTTGGAGCATGAGGTGGATGATTTGCTGGAAGGCGCAGTATTTGATGTTTTCTCTCGCTTGCTCGAGCAACAGGAAAACAACGAAGTACCGGATCCACGAATCCGCACTGTCCAGTCACACATTGTCGAGCATCTTGATGCCGAGCTTTCGATAGAATCCCTGGCTGCGATTGCTTGCTTGAGCCCCACCCAATTTAAAAAGCGATTCAAAGAGATGTTAGGCATGAGCGCTTTTCAATACATCACCTTACAACGTATGGAAAAAGCCAAAGCCTTGCTGACACATACAGACTTGCCCGTACAATTAGTCGCTGAGCGGGTCGGCTATGGGGATCTTTCTGCATTCAGCCGCCGCTTTTCCGCGCACTTCGGCATGTCACCGAGAGTCTTCGCAGGCAACAGAGAATAAAGCGCCCTTTTAGCGGCAACAAACGTCCTTTCAGCAAAGTTATCTAACCTAACAAACACTATCCTTGTTTTCATTCGAACAAATCACATTGGATGATTGAGCAATGAAAGGCTTCCTCCCAAACATAGACAGCACACTTCAAGGCAGTCTGGCCATTCTATTTTCCTCGATTCTCTGGGGAACTACTGGCACAGCAGCGGCTTTCGCACCAGACATCAGCCCCTTGGGGATTGGTGCTTTTTCTATGGGAGTGAGTGGGTTATTACTTGCATTCATGGCAAGAAAGCCACTTCAAGCCGATTGGTCGCGGATTCTTCAGTCTCGCACTACTTTGTTCATTGGCGTGGTCGCACTGGCGATCTATCCCCTCGCTTTTTACTCTTCCATGCGCATGGCCGGTGTCGCCGTGGGTACTGTGGTGTCGATTGCCAGCGCCCCTTTCATGACGGTCGTGATCAACCGTCTTTTTGGCAAAGCGGACGATGTCACTTTTCGTTGGGTGATGAGCTTTTTACTTGGTACTGTCGGTATCGTCATGCTGACGTTTGCGGAATCAGGTCACGCTGCCGTTGCTTCTGACAACAGCCAGAAATTGCTCGGTGTATTGTTGGGCCTGGTAGCAGGTCTTTCCTATGCTACTTACGCTTGGGTGGCAAAGCAGTTGATCGATACTGGCGTCAAATCTGATTCAGCCATGGCAGCGATTTTTGGCTTGGGTGCATTACTGCTGCTGCCGACCTTGCTATTCACTGGCGACAACCTTTTCTCTGGTTGGAACAACGCCAGCGTCTCACTCTATATGGCGTTGATCCCTATGTTTGTTGGCTACCTCGCTTTCGGGTTTGGACTTCGTCACGTGGACGCTAGCAAAGCCACCTTGTTGACGCTATTTGAACCTGTCGTCGCAGCCTGTTTCGCGGTGTTGGTCATCGGTGAAGTCATCGCGCCTATTGGTTGGGTAGGTATGGCACTCATTATGGTTTGCTTGGTGTTGCAGGCAACGGAAAGGAAATCCACAGAATGGCCATTTCCTGAGGCAATCTAATCGAACATAAATCTATGCTCGAGAAAGCCCGATAACTTGCGCTGTACAGCCACCCATTTCATTGTCATCCAACGAAATTTGCCAGTGATGTTTGCGCGCAATTTCGTTGGCAATCACAAGCCCAAGACCATAGCCTTTTGGCACCTGACCAGAACTTTGCAGGCCAATCCCACTATCTGCCACCTGAACACTGTCTTCCGTCAGCGTAATGGTAACTTTCCCTTGAGTGGTGTATGTGAAGGCATTTTTTATCAGGTTGCCGATGAGGATGCCGACCAGCTTGCGTGACACCGTCAGCGTCGGCGCTTTTTCTTCTACAACCTCAACAGTCACTTTGTTTCCTTCCAGCAGGGTCGTGAAGTGTTCAACCAACTTTTCAATTTCAGCTTTTGTGAGTTCCCATGGCTCCACCTCATCGTGACTGTCCCGCGTCAATGAAAGCAGCGTCTCCACATATTCCTGCATGGCTTCTACAGCGTTCAACATGCGAACCCGCTGTTTGGCAACAAAATCGGGATCGTTGGAATGCTCAAGTAACGTCAGGCTACCTTGCATCACCATCAAAGGGGTTCGCAATTCATGGCTAGCAAATCGGTTGAAAGCCCGCTCACGCTCCAGCATTTCAGCGATCTGCGACTGATAAGTGTTGATGCTGTCCGTCAGTGTTACCAGTTCCACCGTTTTCCCGGTTTCAGGCAAGGACAAGGGTGACACATCCCCTTTGGTTTTATCGCGAAGCTGTTGCACCAGCGAAGACAACGGCGAAGTCAGGCGTTCAGAGATCCTGAGGACCACCAGCAAACTCAGGATGAGCAACCCAAAAGAAAGCAGCAACTGATTCGTTTGAGACTTCATCGCCTTATCTTCACTGAGCTCAAAGATAGGGTCTGAATTGACGATGTACACATCCTTCCAAATACCTTGATGCTCAATGTTGACCTTCATGATGAAAAAGTCCGTAGCTTGCGCTAAGCCACGTTTGTAGATTTCGGTTGCTACATTCAGCGGCAAATCGGGCGTAACCGTTAAACTCTCCGGAACGTTATCGAATCCAACATAAGCGGTGGTAAATGCATTGAGTGGCACGGTGTCCGAGTCGAGCATTTCAGGGGATAAGCCCTGCGCTATCTGCTCCATTCGGTATTGAGCGGTAAAATGCTCGAGATTCTCGACCGTGGTTTCAAAGACAGTGAAATGGATAGTGATGATGGCAAAGGCGACAACGGAAAAATAGGTGAAGGTTAATTGCTTGGCAGACTTTATCTTGCTCACGCTGCATCCCCTTCACTTTTTACCATTTGGTACCCCACTTTCGGCACGGTGCGGATGTAGCCAAACTCGAACGGTTTATCGATAAGGTTACGCAGCTGGTAAACATGGCTACGAAGCACATTTCCTTCCGGTTCGTCATCGCCCCAAAGCGCAGTATTGAGTTCTTCTTTAGTGACCACCTTGGGGGCACGGCTCATCAAAAGACGTAATAAGGTGAACATCGAAGGGTTAAGCACGAATTGGCATCCACGACGACTTGCGGTGAAGGAAGACAAATCCAGTGACAGTTCATCAAAGGTTAAGCGTTTGGCGGAAACGTCCCCGGAATGCCGACGATGCAGCGCATTCACGCGGGCTTCGAGAACTTTCAAGTCAAAGGGCTTCACTAAATAGTCGTCCGCCCCATGATCGAAGCCAGACACAATATCGTCGTTCTCACCCATGGCGGTAAGCATCAAGACCGGTGTATCAACGCCCGCCTCCCTCAGCTTCTTACACACCGTCATACCATCCATTTTTGGCAACATCACATCAAGGATAATGATGTCGTAATGTTGCTCACAACTCAGCGACAATCCCTGGGAGCCTGTCAACGCGTGATCCATGGTGTGCCCCAGAATCTCAAAGTAATCAAAAATCACACCCGCAATATCTGCATGATCTTCAACGAGTAAAATTTTCATTTTTCACCATCATGTCGCTGATTTACACCGTCATTCTCACATAAAAAATGTAGAAAAAAAGTCGATAACGCTTTTTTCACTGCCCACCGTTTACCTTGCTTTCAACATAGCAAGGAGTGACGACGATGACAGTAATTCACTACATTTCAACGGCTTCAGACAAACGGACAGCACCGCTCATTTCAGTCGTGATCCCGTTTTACAACGAAAAATCGGTGATTCAGACATGCCATGACCGCGTAGTTGCCGCCCTCGATAATCTAGGCGCTCACTGCGAAATCATTTATATCGATGACGGAAGCAATGATGACAGCGCGCAAATGGTGTCGGAACTGTCATCTGAATTGCACGACATCAGCTTAATACGTCTTAGCCGCAATTTTGGTAAAGAAGCCGCCATGTCCGCCGGCATCAAAGCCACACGGGGTGAAGCTGTTGTACTGCTGGATGCTGATTTACAAGATCCACCAGAGCTCATTCCAGAGATGGTCGAGCAATGGCGACAAGGTTATGACGTTGTCGATATGCAGCGTCGTGAGAGGTTGGGAGAAAGCGCATTTAAGCGTTACACCGCGGCCATCTTCTATAAGGTGCTGAACCGCCTTTGTGATGTACCAATCCCCGAAAACGTGGGTGATTTCAGACTACTGGATCGCCGTGTCGTCGACACCATCAACGATCTGCCAGAGCGTACCCGCTATATGAAAGGACTTTTTGCCTGGCCAGGTTTCCGTCGCACTATGTTGCAATTTGACCGCGACCCGCGTCTTGCAGGCCAAACCAAATGGAATACCTCCAAGCTGGTTAATCTCGCCGTGGAAGGCATTACCTCTTTCAGCACCAAACCTCTGCGCCTTGCGACTTTTGCAGGTGTTGCCACTGCCTTAGGTGCAGCGGCCATGGCCGCAGTGATTTTCATGAAAACCATGATCTGGGGTGACCCTGTTGCAGGGTATCCAAGCATGATTTTGGTCGTGCTCATTCTTGGCAGTGTTCAACTGCTCTCCATTGGCCTAATGGGTGAATACATAGGACGCCTGTTTATCGAATCCAAACAACGCCCGCTGTATTTGGTTGATACCCATTTCACCGCACCCGCAACACATTCCTCAAAAGCTGTTACTGAGAAAACACAATGAAAACCCTCTTCAACAAACTTTCTTCTTTGAGCCTTTGGCAATTAGCAATCGCCATGATCGCTGTTTCTTTGATTGTTCGTTTCGCTTCCCTTGCTATGTACCCTCTGATGGACACTACAGAAGCAAGATATGGTGAAATGGCGCGCATCATGTTCGAGACCCAAAACTGGGTGACTCCGATGTTCGACTATGAGGTGCCTTTTTGGGGTAAGCCGCCACTATTCACATGGCTTAGTGCAGGTGGCATTGCCCTTTTTGGCAACAACGAATTTGCAGTGAGACTCCCTCATCTCTTAGTCGGTATGGGGATTATTGGGTTGGTTTACCTTTTCGCCGTTAACGCGGGAAAATCCCGTTCTGAAGCTGCTCTGGCGGCCGCTGTTTTGGCGAGCTGTGCAATATTCATCGTCATTTCTGGCGCTGTCATGACAGACACAGCCTTAACGTTAGGTATTACCATCAGCATGGGCAGTTATTGGCTAGCGCTGGAACGTCAATCCAAAACTGCCGGTTACCTGTTCTTCGTTGGTTTGGCCATGGGCTTACTGGCAAAAGGTCCACTGACGCTGGTTTTGGTTGGTATCAGTCTGGGGCTTTGGATAAGTATTGGCGGTCGGTGGCTGCAACCATTCAGAGTACTACCTTGGAAAAGCGGACTCCCGCTGATGTTAGCCATTGCGCTGCCTTGGTACCTGATTGCCGAATGGCAAACGCCGGGCTTCTTGAATTACTTTCTGATTGGCGAGCATTTTATGCGGTTTGTGGTTTCCGGTTGGGAGGGCGACCTCTATGGCACTGCCCACAACGAAGCTCGTGGCACTATCTGGCTGTTCGCCATTCTTGCAGCGCTTCCGTGGACCCCCGTTTTCTTCTACCAGCTTTTCCGTCGCTTCCGCGCTGGCTCAGAGAGTATCTCTAACAACTATATCCAGTTTCTGTGGTGCTGGATGCTCGCCCCATTGCTACTATTCACTTTTGCGGGGAACATACTTTCAAGCTATGTCATGCCAGGCATTCCTGCCTTTGCACTCCTTATCGCTGCCTATCAGAGCGAAAAGCCGCTGACGTCAAAGGTCTATCTAACGGGCTTTATCACACCAGCACTTATCTTGGGAGCAGCCACTACGTTATCACTCGGCATCACTGGAAAAACTGGCGAGAATTCGCTGATGTCTCTTTGGCATAAGCAGCCTGAAGCGCATTTTTCAGACCTGTATTACGTCGGCCACAGACCTTTTTCTGCTCAGTATTATTCAGATGGAAAAGCGCGCAAAGCGCTGGGGGAACTCGACGCTACCATTGAAGGGTTAAACCAACCCGCGTTTATTGTTCACTCCACCAAAGAAGTGAATGTCTTCGATAACTGCGAAAAGCGCGGAAACAGTGAAAAGCGGGTATTGATTTACTGCACGCCGGATAATGGTTAAGGAAAAGGCGACATTAAGTCGCCTTAGTTTACTTATATTGGTGACTAGCTGCCGCTTTTTGTGTTCCTACGGATAAGGTTCCGAAGCGGTTGCGCACCACGGTAAATCAGCAGAGACGCCAAAATCAGCGAACAGCCCGCAATTTTGTGGGCTGGCATGGCTTCGTGATACCAAACTACACTCAGGATCACGGTCCAAACGGGTTCCAGAATCATAATGATTGCAGCGTTTGCTGCACTCGCACCTTTCTGCCCCAAGGTTTGCATCAGATAACGTAAGCTAGTCGCGACAAGCACACTCAGTCCAAACCATACCCAGATATTTGAAGGCACATGTTCTGGCCAAGTTTCCGTGAGCAGAGAGGCAATTGTTGCCACCACACCTGTCACAAATAACTGCACGCAGGTCAGTACTAACGCAGGAATACGCTGGGCGTAACGGCTGTTGGCATTGAAATGAATCGCCAGACAGAGTGCTGCCAGCAGGAACCAGATTTGGCTCGCAGATAACTGCCAACCCACACCACCGAGTGACAGCAGAGCCAGTCCACATACTGCTATTGGCATCGACACCCAGAAGATGCGCTGCGGTGCCTGCTTAAACAGCAACCAAGCAATCGGTGGTACAAACAGCATGGAAAGGCTCATGATGAATGCACCCTCACCAATCGAAGTACTGACGGACATGGCATAAATCCATGAAAGCAGTGCGCAGGAAAGAATGCTTCCAACCCCACCCGCACGAACAAGATCAGCCTTTTCCGAACGTCTGAATGCCTTTAGACAGAAAGGAAGTAAAAATAGGGATGCAGCAAGAAAGCGAAGGCCAACAAAACCAAATGGTGGCAATCCTTGAATCGCCTCTTTAGAGAAAATCCAGCCCCAAGCTGCCAGTATAGTGGCAAACAACAAAATCAAAGAAGCGCGTCTTTCAGACAACATTTCACACCAAAAATGAAAAGAACAAAGCGGGGAGCATTATCCCACTCCGTTTCAGCGCTGAACATTGAAATTGCGAAAAATAACAAAAAAAGCGGTGCCGAAGCACCGCAAGAGTCAGAAGGAGCTCGCCAGCTCCGTATATGAGCGACACTCCGCCCTCCTGGGGGAATTAGGAGGAACCGAGCACCGTAGTCATATCCGTTTTTATGTTGTCAGATTGAGTACCAAAGATAGCCTGCAAATTGTCACCAACCACCACTACATCGACAGCACCCAGCGCTTTAATTGAATCTATATTGGCTTGCTTGATGTCCTTCAGGTTCACACGTAGTCGAGTGATACAGGCAAATACCTTGGTTTCCTCGGATTTCCAGTCCCGTTTTAACCAGAAGAAAGGCTCAATTCCCATTCTCAAAGATGTCGACATGACGCCATTTGATCTCTGTGCAAAAACATCCAAACAGGCGTTTATTCATGCCGAAGCAAATAACACCTTACTCCCTAGCGTGCCCGATTCCATGGCCGTCGCCCCCCAACTTCAGGAAGCCATGCTTGAACTGATTAACCACTACTTCAATGACGATAACTTTACCGAAGAAGAAGCCATCAACCAGTTAATAAAAATTGCTGCCGGTGTGCACTTCAATCGCTAGCGTTAATCGCTAACCATAAGAAATTTCAATAAAGCTCTACAGCCCTTACTGTGTTTGTTATAAATAGAATATACCTCATGCAGTAAGGACGAAGAATGAGTGCAGGACAAAGGGAAATGACATTACGTTTTCTGGCAGAGCCCGGAGACGTTAACTTTGGCGGTAAGGTACACGGTGGTGCCGTGATGAAGTGGATTGACCTTGCAGCCTACGCCAACGCAGCAGCATGGAGTGGCAAATATTGCATTACTGCATACGCTGGCGGTATTCGCTTCGTGCAACCGATTCACGTTGGCAACCTCGTCGAGGTCAGTGCCAAAGTCATCTATACGGGCACATCTTCTATGCACATTGCGATTGATGTGCAGGCCAGCGACCCAAAAGAAATGAAAAATCGTCTGACTACCCACTGTATCGTTATAATGGTGGCCGTGGACGAAAATGGTAAGCCCACACCTATTCCGAAATGGGTACCGGAATCTGACGAAGACAAAGAGCTTGAGCAATCTGCCGTTCGCCTGATGAATATGCGTAAACAAATCGGCGAAGAGATGGAAGCGCATGTAAAGCTTCTTAAGTAGCGAAGACTGCTGTCCTAGCTTGTTCAACTATATAGTTGAAGTTAAGAGCATTGAATTATTCTGAAATAAGAGGCATCTCAGCCTCTTATTTTATATATATCAAGTAACTAAACACCAAGCCGAAAAAATATTCAAAAGAATCACATATCCATTCAGACGCATCATACCAACAATTAATTCGAATGACTCGAGCGAAATACCCAGAAAAATAGTAAAAATTCCCATTTCTCTTCTCTTTCAACAGTATTTCATCCAAATTCCATACTTTCTTACTTTTTCCTGTATCACTTTTTCAGAATTTTCTTAGCGAGACTGTTGAAAATACAAACGATAAAAAGATTCAAGCATATGATTTTCATGCAACTAATTATCTTAATTAGCGAAAACTAAAGAACCTTGCATTTTTTCTACTGACTTCCCCTTCTAAACAGAATGACAAATAAGCCCACTTCACCCTCTCATTTTTGAGACTCACCGCTATGGAAACTCATCAACTGTTACGTCAGATTTCGCTGGCAAGAAAGCGCTTGCAATACGATCGATTTTCTCAATTACACAAACGGAGCTTTAAATGGCAAACATCATCAATGGAACAGAAAATGATGACCACATCACCGGCACAAATGGCGTCGATTTTATCTATGGCAACGGCGGTAACGATTACATCGAAGGCTGGGACGGCACTGACTATATCTATGGTGGTGATGGTGATGACACTGTTATCGGCGGCAAAGGTACAGATGAAGTACATGGTGACGCGGGTAACGACTGGGTCCGTGGTGGTCTGTCAAACGACAACCTTTATGGTGATTCTGGCGATGACCGAGTTGAGGGCTTTGATGGTGACGATAACCTATATGGCGGAACCGGTGCTGATGATCTTTATGGCGGTCAAGGCCAAGATAACCTTTATGGTGGTGATGGCGACGACAAAGCACGAGGTAACGAAGGAGATGACTTTGTTAGCGGTGGTTTAGGTAACGATGTTCTCTTCGGTAATGAGGGCAACGATGAAATCAATGGCGATGAAGGCAATGACGTGCTGTGGGGTAATGAAGGTGAAGACTTTATCCGTGGTGGCGAGGGCGAAGATTCACTCTGGGGTGGCAGCGACAACGACCAACTTTATGGTGGCGCCGATAACGATCAGCTGAGAGGTGAAGACGGCGCTGACAAATTGGGCGGCGGCTTAGGCAATGACAAGCTTTACGGCGGCAGCGGTGGTGATGAGCTATACGGTGATGTAGGTAATGATGAACTTTATGGCGGTGGTGGCAACGACTATCTGGTCGGTGGCGACGGCGACGACATCATGCACGGCGAGGGCAATGATGACCGCATGTTAGGTGGCGCTGGCAATGACACCATGTACGGCGGAAACATGCTGGATTACATGCATGGCGGCACGGGCAATGACACCCTGTATGGCGGCAACAACAATGATGAACTCCGCGGTTCAGAAGGTCACGACACCCTGTATGGTGAAGCAGGTGAAGATTACCTGAATGGCGGAAAGGGTAACGACTATCTGGACGGCGGTCACCATGCAGACATTCTTGAAGGACATTCAGGTAATGACATCCTGAAAGGTGGCGCTAACAGCGATAAGCTCTACGGTGGTGGTAACGATGATTGCCTATACGGTGAGAACGGCGACGACTTCCTAGTGGGCGGTAATGGGAATGACTACCTGGTTGGTGGTTTTGGCGCGGATACCTTCTATTTTGAATATCGCGACCACTACGACACCATCGCAGACTTCAGCAAAGGACAAGGCGACAAAATCCAAATCGACAGTTCTCTGCTGACGAAATTTAATCAAATCAGTATTACCCAAGTTGGCGCCGATACCGTGCTTGATCTGGGTAACCACACCACAGTGACATTGGAAGACTTCAATGCCAACAAGGTGACCAGCGATATGTTTGAATTCGTTTAAATCACTATTTGGATGCTGGGGTTCAACACTACCCCAGCATTCTTAATGGTTCATGGAGGAGCCAATGAAGAACTTCATAAAGCCTACCTTGGCAGTGTTACTGATATTGAACGCAAACATCGCCTTTGCAGAGTCTAAAGAGCGCATTACAGGCTTCGTATTACGCGGTGATGTTGATGGCTCAGTTAACAACTTTACCTCTAATCGAAATGGCTACGACGACCCCTATCAACTCGTTTCTGTTGAAACAAGTGATGGGCAAATAGAGCAGAAACCCATTGGTGAGTTTATTGATGGACTTGTTGTTCAAGTGGAGTGGCGTCACCTTCAGAAAGAAAAAGCCGGCCCGATCACTGAGAATAATGTCATCGATCAGGCTATTGCACGCGTCAATGAGTGGAACAATGATCCTGAAACAACCAACACTATTGGCATTAAGTTACGTGTTTTTTCAGGTGTTTTTTCTCCAAAATGGCTCACTTATCATGAGCACAATGGGAAATACAAGCTGAAGAATTGTGAGAAAGGACAGAACGCGACTGCGGAAGAAATGTGCGGCGTAAAAGCCTATTTCAAAAATAACAAGCAAGGCATCATCCCTTCCCATTGGAAGCCATCTTTCAGAACACACTGGAGAGACTTGCAGGAGAAACTTGCAGATAAATACGACAACATCCCTGTGATCAGAGAACTAGCAGTTTCAGGATGTATGACACACCATGCAGAAACAATGTGGCGTAACAAAGGCGATTACAACCGACCAGACGGCACACACAACGTCCAAGCCTTGTTAAATGGAGGTATGACCCTTCAAAGTGACAAATCATGCCTTCGCTGGCAAATAAAAGTTGCTGCCAAGAAATGGGACAAAACTCCAATAGCCATGGCATACAACATGTGGAATGACTACGAAGTTGTTAATGACGAATTGGTTTGGACAACAAAACCAGAGTTCACAGAAGAGTTAATGCAAAAATGCATTGATGAGGCAGGTACAAACTGCATTCTCGGCAATAACTCGTTGGGAATGAATGATATTGGAGATGAGAGCAATACCGATGATGTCACCTATTACCTGAAAGAGTTTGGTGACGCCGGGCACCATATCTATGTCCAAACCGAAACGAAGATAGATCAGCAATGGGTTGCACTCAATCATGCTGCGGACGTACTCAATGCGCAGATGGGAGAACTTCCCAAAATTAAAGCGATGAACAAAGAAAGTTCAACCTTTCTTACGGGCAGCGAAATGCAAGATGCCAGAAGTAATTTAAAGTTCTAACCAAAGTTTTTGCCGGGTTATTCCGGCAATTTTTTTGGCTTTCAATACGCAGTTAAATGGGGCTCAATGAGGAGCTCTTTCGTCTAAATAAACTATCTCCAAACGACCTGAAGATGCTCGTATTAAGAGGTCATCAATGCGTTCAGTTCGAGGCAAATTTCAAGAGGAATAATCATTCTATTTCCGTGGAATTTAACGAAGAAGTCGGCGTATTGATGGCCTCCCTTCGGGCGAGTTGACTGACGCCGTGCTCCTTGTTGTTCCTTTTTGATGGAGGTGACTACACCTGCAAAGGAACGCTGCGATCACAACGCCAGTCAATCTCGCTGAATCCTGCATCTTCAGGTTGTTTGGGTATACACCTATCAAATTTTATTCACTCTTTTGAATACGCTTAGTTTTGTATTTATTTGTGAAGCTATACAGTGCAATCCCCTTCTGTCTAATAACTAATACAACATTCACAGGCATGGTTTCGTCTAATCGTGTCGAAGGAAAAAAATAATTATTAGCAACGATTTCAAAACTTCTCATTCCGTCTTGTGCGTTAACAAACTTGCCAACGGAAAGCATTCCATGGAGAAAGGTATGTCTATCAAAGAACAAAGTCTGTCCAGCGGGGGAGCGTTTTCACTGACGTTTAGCACTGCCACCAACAACCTTACTGACCTCATTGATACCACAACAACATTTACCGAACTTGTCGGCTCAGAAAACAACGACGTCCTCTACGGTGTTGAAGGTAATAATCGCATTTACGGACTCGGCGGAAATGACACGCTTTATGGTCATGATAACAACGATGAGCTTTATGGTGGCCGTGGGTTCGATTCTCTCTACGGGGGCGATGGAGATGATGAGCTGTTCGGTGAGGAAGACGGAGACAGAATACGTGGTGGTGCCGGCCAAGATAAGCTCGATGGTGGTGAAGGCAATGATACCCTCTATGGCGATGAAGGAAACGACTTCCTGAGTGGCGGTGCGGACGACGACACACTCTATGGAGGCGATGGTGAAGACGTGCTCCGCGGTAATCAGGGCAACAGAGATAGGCTTTACGGAGAGGCTGGAGACGACATTCTTATTGACGAGGATGGAGGCACCCTTTCTGGTGGTGATGGTAACGATACTCTGACTGTCCACGGGAGCTCTACCCTGGCTGGAGATAACGATAACGATACCCTTAATGGCAGCAGCGCAAACGATACACTCAGCGGCGGCGGTGATCATGATGTCCTGAACGGCGGTGATGGTAACGATACCCTCTATGGCGGCGATTGGCGCTTATCTGGTAGCTACACAAATCCCGCTCACGACGATGGTGACGACATCCTAAACGGTGGAGCTGGTGACGATACCTTATATGGTGACTACCAAGTTAGTACACATGACAGCGCCACAGGTGACGACACCCTTGATGGTGGAGACGGCGACGACATTCTGTATGGTGATTTTCGTTTCAACAATTTCAACAGTATTGGAGGCGACGACACCCTTTCCGGTGGAGCCGGGGACGACTATCTAAATGGTGGCGATGGGCAGGATATCGCCATGGGTGGTGATGGCAACGACGTGGTTTACAGCTCCGAAACAGCAATTGGCGGTAGCGGAAATGACAGAATCTATGGCGATTCAGGTTCATCTGATATTCTCATTGGCGGTGCTGGTGATGACTGGGTGGAAGGCTATGGAAATGATGTCGTCAGAGGAGGCAGTGGCAATGACGTATTAACAAGTCTTGGCAACAAAGATACGCTATTAGGCGGTGAGGGAAATGATATCCTCCATGTTGTTGGCAGCTTAGGCAATGGCGCTGTCCTGTTTGCTGGATCTGGTGACGACATCCTGTCCGGCAATGCCAATAACCAATGGTTTCATGGCGGCGCAGGCTCTGACACTTTCCACTTCGGGGCTTCCTTGTTTTTTGACCTCACTAAAGGTGAGAATGCCGTCCCCTCCTATTTCACAGGGCATGACAAAATAGCGGACTTCGAAATCGGTATTGATACCATCGCCATCGACAATGCGATCGCTTCCGGCTTTGATGATCTTGTTCTGGAACAAGTGGGTTCAAAAACTGTCATCTACCTTTCCAACGTCTCCACCATTACCCTCAACAATGTAGATGCATCCTTATTAACCGCAGAAGACTTTTCATTCACAAACACATCAACATTCAATGACACCCTGGGCACTTGGGCATCTCATATTGAAAGTTTCTGGCACTATGGCGGCGACATCAATACGAATTCTTGGGTTTTTGGCGGTGAAAGCAACGACGTTATCAACGCGCGCCACTACATAGATGGTGGCGCAGGGAGTGACACGTTAATCAGCAGCGGTGAAAAAGAGATTCTAGTGGGTGGTCAGGGCTCTGATACATTCGAACTCCAGTTCGGGTCGCGTGGCATCACGACGATTAAGGACTTTAACGTCAACGAAGATCAGTTGATATTTGAGGCCTTTATCAGTTATTCCAGGTTTAATTACTCAGAGAGACCGAGCCTGACTTTCTCGCCATCAAGTTTCGCACCCACCGCCTATGAAAATGGTACTGTCCTTAAGATGGATCTCGGCTTTGAAATCTATTTAGAGGGCGTCGACCCGGACTCAATATCTTTAGATGACATCACACTTCGTCTCCGAGCTGCATCCGACGGTATTGGAAATACGCTCATCGGAGGCAACGGCGATGACTCTCTTGATGGCAACTCCGGCAGCGATACTCTCGAAGGCCGCGGCGGTAATGACACCCTGATTGGAGGCGGCGGTCATGACGCACTGTTCGGCGGCGAAGGCAATGACGAGCTGTTTGGTGATGGTGGTAACGACGGCCTAGAAGGTGGTCAAGGAGATGACAGGATTCACGGTGGGGAGGGAGAGAATAAGCTCTCCGGTGGTGAAGGGGCTGACACTTTTATAATCGGTAATTTCAGCACAGAGTTTGCGGGCTGGGACAGTTACGACTGGAACTCTTACAATAACTACAGATATGAAGATACCATCACAGACTTTGAGGTAGCTGTTGACTCCCTAAAGGTTACCCATTTATTGGATGACAACACTATCCAATACCTCGCTAACGATGACAACATCTTCAGAGCGAGTGATTTGATTAAGCAAGTAGGCAATAACGTTGTGGTTCAAGGCTCATTAACTGCCAGCTCCACCCTTCAAAATGTTCAGCTCGATGACATTTCGGATGAGCAGGTTTCCTTCACTTTAATTGGCAGAAACTCCGCCAATCATATCGTCGGCGGCGCCAGTGATGACGCCCTGTTTGGACGTAAGGGCAACGATATATTGGAAGGAGGCGACGGAGATGACTGGCTGCAAGGCGATGAAGGTTACGATACGCTCACTGGCGGACAAGGTGCAGACATATTTGTGCTAAGCGATGAACGTCAAAATTACAACAGCAGCGTTGAAACAGATACCATCACCGATTTTGAAATTGGTATCGATAAGATAGCATTCAATGACTACTCCTATCTCTCAATGAATTTTGACGATTTCATCATCACACAGCAAGGCGACGACACCTTGGTTCAGATGATCCACAAATTCGACTTTGGCGGAGAGACGGAATATGTTGATGATAACGTCAATGTGCTGCTGAAAAACATTAACGCTGAAGACATCAGCGCTGCTGATTTTGATTTCTTCTATCTGTCTTGATGTTTCACTTTATTGTTCTGAAAACAGCGCCGATTGGCGCTGTTTTTCCAACTTAGACTTCAAAAAATCTTACACCGTGTATCAAAACTAAGCCATTCAAGCTGATGGGCATTTAGTAGCATCAATTTAGACAAGGGAATTCTAATAAAAGCTCATTGGTTAGCAAGAAAGTCTCACCAGAATCATGGAAGTTGGCAGTCATGAAAAATCTAGTTTTAACTCTATTCTCTGTTTTGCTGGTAGTTAGTTGTGGTGGAGGTTCTGGTTCAGGAGGGGGAGCAGATAATAACGGTTCAAATTCAGGTATTTTACCTCTTCAATCAGAAATCGATCTATATGTAACAACTGAGAACCGATATGCCTCCTTTAATCTACCAATAGAAGTATCAATACCTGAATCTACAAGTGAAGTTTATTTGTACGTCGGAAGCAACCTTGGTTCTTCATCAGGAATTAGCAACTTATCACTATCAATTTTCCTTGGAGGAGAGTCTAACGTTAGCTTTGACTACTACTTGCCTGAGTCAAATCCTGGAGGCGATTACAAGGAAGTGCTCACACTGTACTTTTGTTATGATGAGAACTGTAACAGCACGATAGAAGGTTCTCCTTTCGACATTACTCTCAATGTGAACACGACGCTCCCTACCATCTCAAATAGTACAATACGCTCGTATACCGTGAAACGGAGAATCGATGACCCAACTGAGATGGTATTTGATATAATAATACCGATAGAAAATTCTCACAGAAGCTCAAACTCCTATGTGGAATTTTCTGGAGATGCTTCATTTTCAGTGATCCAGTGTCCTTTCAACTCTGACAGGACTGAAGCAACATGTCCTGTTACTATCGAAAGCCTAAATACAATGTCTTACTATACGATGGATCAGGGGTATACTTTATCAGTTAACCTATGTTATGCCGATTACTGCTTTGGCTCAAATTCGGACAATATATTAATTTCGGTGATGTTCGAGAGTGAACAGCTTTCAACAATTAGCTCAGAACTCCCAAAAACGTTGGTTGGCCGATATGATGAAGACAACCATTTAACATACAGTCGATTTTACAACGCCTTTATATATTATGGCTCTAGTTCTGAAACCAATAGAAACCTAATGATAAAGCCAGTTAATGGTGGTGAGACGATAATAATACCGTTACGACCCTCTATTTTCGAAAAACTCGGAAAGATTCATGTCGATGATGGCTCAGGTCAAATATTTTACCTGAGATCATCTGACGACCGAAGCGCACTTTATAAGCTGACTCCTGATCTAAATTCACCACAAGAGTCTATTACAATAGAGTATATCAACAGTGTTCCTTCACCAAGTGATGCGTTATTTAAAAATGACAGCTTGTTTTTATCTTACACCAATCAATCGTATAGCGATTCACATCTGACAGAAATAAAAATATCAACTGGTAATGAGATAAAAAGGAACTCTGAGATATCGACATCGGAAGTTAGAAGGATTAGTTTGACGAGCCTTGATGGAAATATATTTTCAGGTATAACCGAGTCACGTAAGAACACCATAGTCAGGTTCCGAGAGGGAAATATAGAGGAACAAGACATCAACAGTATAGAATATCCTTATTCCTATGAATGCAATGAGATTTTGTCTACTGAAGATATCATACTAAATAGATGCGGAAGAAGATTTGAAAAAGACTCTAGTAACAATGATATCATGGTTGAAATAGAACCAATCCCACGCCCAAGTTGGTTTGATCACGAAAATGAAGAAGAAAATCGATTCTTGGTGTCAGCTTTAAAAATGGATTTTGGAAATTATATCTATGTTGAACGGAGCAGGAAAGATTGTGTAGATGACTGTGTTAATTATCTAACTATAGCGAACAAGGATAACTCTGAAATCCAAGAGTTTTTTCTCCCTAGCAGTCTATCAATTGCTTCAGGGCTACATGTTGACAAAGATGGGAGCCTATGGGTATCGGGCAAGTCAAGTCTAGGCTATCTCGTTGCTCAAAAGGTAATGCTGCCGCAGTAAACCAAAAGCTTAAAACTAACAAACAACTATGTCGCTGTTAGCGTTTTATTTGAGGCTCGAGATGAGCCTCAAGCCTCGACATTTTTCACATAATCTTTGCCAATTAACAAACCAAGCGAGCCTAAATCTATAATACAGCAGTAGTTGACAGTTTTTGGGAGTACTAGTTATCCAATAAAATAGAGGTTTATGACCAAGGGTTAGGGAGAAGGCTCAATGAAAAAGCCAAAGTGTTGAACAAAGCGATACTTCTGCACCGCTTTGTCTAGGTAAAACCGAAAAGCTAGGGCGCAATCTGCCCTCGAATTTCACCACTTCCAACCGCAGGTGTATGCACATTCACATAGTGCCCGCCTGACTGAAACATCGCTTTTTGTTCGTCGGTCAAGGTGGTATCTAATGGCGTTTGCCACACGTTAGGGTCATCCACGCTTTGTTCCAAGACAACCACAACGCCGCCATTGGTGCCAGTGATACCTTGGTGGATATGTGCCGCCACTGCATCTTCAACACCTCGGGTAACCAATCTTAAATCCAGGTGACCGTTTACATCATTCAGCAAGGCATAACCATCACCGCTCGCGTCTGTCGTAACAGGCGGAACTTCCTGATCACCCGACAGTGGGAAAGTGTAAATGGAATAGTCAGGCGAGAAAATCTGCCCACGGATTTCGCCGGGTGGGTTCGCTGGCGTGTGGAAATTGGTGTAAAAGGCGCCTGAAAGCATGTCTTCAAACGTTTCTGCGCTTAGTGACGTGTCTTCAGGCGCCGTCCACACATTGGGATCCTCCGCGTTTTGATCCAACACCACCAGCACGCCGCCATTGCTGCCAACGCGACCAGTATGGATATGGGCTGCGACTGCATCTTCAATGCCCTGCGAATTCACCCTTAGATTCAGCGTTTCTTCGACGCTATTGTAAGCCAGATACCCTTGTCCACTGGCATCAGTCGCTACAGACGGCACCTGTTGGCTGCCATCCGCTTTGAAGGAGAGAATAGTGATAGTCTTCGGCACAATTTGCGCGCGCACTTCGCCGGAAGGCACCGCTTCGGTGTGAACATTGATGTACCAATCGCCGTTCTTCAGCGCTTCCATTTCGGCATAGCTTAAGCCGTTCTCACGAACCACTAAATAGCGCTTTTCACCGTGTTTCCATTTGTGCTTTTTAGGCGCTTCAAAGGTGTATTCCACACCGCCAGTTTCCCCTATTCCGCCGTTGTGAATATGGGCAAACTTAAAACCTTCGATACCATCGATATACAGCCTGGCCCGAAGCTTTTTACGTTTTTCATCAAGCTGAACACGCGCCTTTGTCGACAGCTCTGAATCATTGAGTGGCACTGCCTGGCTGCCACTCAAGGTTAAGTGATACGTTTGCGTTGCCTCAAATCCACACGCTGACAACAGAAACACTGCCATCAACACCACTAGCTTTTTCATCCTAAAATCCTCTTTTGTCCTAAATGATCAGGTTTCTTCTTTCACCTGTTTTCTGAAGACGAAGATAGGATTCGGGTAGATGCAGCGATTTGCACCATGCCCCTCAAAGCATTAGTGAATAGTCAGGAGTGAAATGTAAAACGCGTTATCGAGACAATAGTCTCTAAAGGTTTATTGCAGAGGAGAGCGCTAAAATCATGTCTGGTCAGTCTCCCCCGCCACCACAGCCACCACCATCTCCTGAGCAACCCATTCCACCCCCGCAGCCAGAAGAACAGCCAATGTGACTGGCACAGTAGGTATTTGAGTTGCTCTTCTGGCAGTCGAGCGAGTACTTAAAGCCATCGTCAATATTTAGCCTTGAGTCTATGTCGAAAAGGAGCGGAAGCTTTGATGGGTTCGCGGAATTGATACCTTCACGAGCGCAAGATAATCGCCATGCCCGTTTAATACCGTCCAAAGCCATCGTTGGTGTCACCATCGCTTCGGTGGGCGTATGGTGCAGAAACCGGTCAAATGCTTTGTCACAAAATCCTTTGTATTCTCTAGTGAACAAAATGAACTCATGCCAAGCGACATCCACAACCTGTGAAGGCATCGCGACCATGCGTTTATTACCCTCATGACAAAGAAAGAAATATTCTTTCAAACCATCGATAACTAGGGATAGATTTTCATCAGTCAGGTGGGGATAACGCTGGTGAACCTTTGTTTTGATCGCTTTGTTGAAACGGTATGTGCCAATGAATACCCGCTGTGCCTTTCGCTTTTGGTACCGTGAAACGTAGAAAAGTACCACAACTAAAAAAACGCACCCTATGTACCAGATTTCCATATCACACTCCAATCCCTTTTGTTGGCTACGCTAACGGAATACAAAGGCAGTTAAAATGGGCGAATTCTCAAAACTAAGTGAAAATCATAACTATCAACGAGAATAATGAACGTGGAAGTAGAGAGGTTTCAGCCTAAAGTTCAAGCCGACGACTTGGGAACCAAGCTCACAAGATATGAACGTAAACTCATACACATTCCCCCAAGTTCGTACACAAATGAAGCGTTAAAGGCACTGCCTATTAAAAAGATAGGAAGAAACAATCATATTTTGGGGAAAATGCTGGTATTTTATTGGCCTCACGACCTTGGGCACGTTTCTCCATTCGAGACTGATTAATCGCCCATCGCAGGGAAATCCAAATGGCGAAAGAAAACAACAATATTGTGATTTTTGGTGCGTCAGGTGATCTTGCTAAGCGCAAGCTGATCCCGGCACTCTATCATCTTTATGCAAATGGCATGATGCCAGAGAACTTTACGATTCTTGGCGTTAGCCGCACCGACTACTCTGACGACGCTTTCCGCGACAAACTCGCCGCGTTTTTAAGAGAAAATGAGAAGGTGGATGAAGCCGTTCTCGCGCGTTTTAGCCAACACCTATACTACCTTCCTATCAATCCTGCTGAGTCCAGCGAATACAGCAAACTGGTTACCCGTCTGGACGAGCTGAGCGAAAAACACCACACCGGCAACAACAATCTCTACTATCTGGCGACGCCGCCAAGCCTTTATGGCGTCATTCCAGAGTGTCTGGCAGACCACAATTTGCACGACCAATCCAACGGCTGGAAACGCCTGATTGTTGAAAAGCCTTTCGGCTATGACACTGCATCTGCAGAAGAGCTGGATAAGAAACTCCACCGTAATTTCAACGAAAAGCAGCTGTACCACATCGACCACTATCTGGGTAAAGAGACGGTTCAGAACCTGCTGGTATTCCGCTTCTCTAACGGCATGTTTGAGCCGCTGTGGAACCGCAACTTCATTGATTACGTTGAAATCACGGGCGCTGAGTTCTTAGGTGTAGAAGGTCGTGGCGGTTACTACGACGGCTCAGGCGCAGTGCGCGACATGCTGCAAAACCACCTGCTTCAGGTACTTGGCATGGTTGCGATGGAGCCACCAGCGGCCATTCGCTCCGACTCCATTCGAGATGAAGTCACCAAGGTTATGCAGAGCTTCCGTCCACTGAGTGACGATGACCTGAAGAACAATCTGGTGCTTGGTCAGTACACAGGCTCCAACGTTCGCGGCGAGAAGCTACTAGGCTATCGCGAAGAGCCGGGCGTGGCCGAAGATTCACGTACCGAGACTTACATCGGCTTGAAGATGTTTGTCGACACCTGGCGCTGGAACGGCGTGCCTTTCTATGTACGTACAGGAAAGCGCTTGCCAACACGTGTGACCGAAGTGGTTATTCACTTCAAGAAAACCCCTCACCCAGTGTTTGGTGCCAATGCCCCTGAGAACAAACTCATCATCCGCATTCAGCCAGATGAAGGCATTCTGATGAGCTTCGGCCTGAAAAAACCAGGCGCTGGCTTTGAAGCCAAAGAAGTCTCAATGGAGTTCCACTACCAGAACCTGCAAGAAGCACAGCTTCTGACCGCCTACGAACGCCTGCTGTTAGATGCAGTGAAAGGCGACTCGACGCTGTTTGCCCGCTCTGACGCGGTAAAAGCATGTTGGGAGTTTGTTGAACCCATTCTGCGCCATAAGGAAGATCCGGATGTACTGTTCGGTTATGCCGCAGGCACCTGGGGCCCAGAAAAAGCGGATGCGCTGCTGAAACGCGATGGACGCGAATGGCGCTACCCATGTAAAAACCTAACCAATACAGAATATTGCGAGCTGTGAAATGAAGGAATTCCGCATTTTAGATACTGCAGACGCCGTAGTGTTAGAACTTGCGTCGTCAATGAAAAGCCTGAGTGAACAAGGACGTCCCGTTCATATCTCACTCTCTGGTGGCAGAACACCAAAGCTACTGTTCAAACTGCTGGCACAGCCAGAATGGGCTAACAACATTCAATGGCAAAACCTCCACTTTTGGTGGGGTGACGAGCGCTGTGTGGCACCGGATGATGCTGAAAGCAACTACGGCGAAGCCAACACCCTGCTGTTGAGCCATATCGATATCCCTGCTGAGAATATTCATCGCATTCGTGGTGAAGAAGATGCAGAGCAAGAAGCTAAGCGATTGGCTGACGAAATCAAAGCAGAAGTGCCAGAGAAAAACGGCTTACCTGCGTTTGACTGGATCTTACTTGGTATAGGAGATGATGGCCATACAGCGTCACTCTTTCCAGGCCAAACTGACTACGACGAATCTAAACTGACTGTGGTTGCGGCGCACCCGCAATCAGGACAGCTGCGTGTTTCGAAAAGTGCATGTCTGCTGAACAATGCTGACCGCATCAGCTACCTGGTACTGGGCGCAGGCAAAGCAGAAATGATTGAAGCAATTCACGGTGAAAACGCCGACGCAAACCTGCCTTATCCGGCAGCGCATATTCAATCAACACATGGCACAACAGAATGGTATTTAGATGCTGCTGCCGCGAAGGCATTGGCGTAAGGAGTTTATAGAAATGAAAGGCGATATCGGCGTAATTGGTCTGGCAGTAATGGGCCAGAACCTTATCCTGAACATGAACGACAACGGCTTCAAAGTGGTTGCTTACAACCGCACTACGTCAAAAGTTGACGAGTTCCTTGAAGGCGCAGCAAAAGACACCAACATCATTGGCGCATACTCACTGGAAGATCTGGTTGAGAAGCTTGAAAAACCACGCAAAGTCATGCTTATGGTACGTGCAGGCGACGTTGTTGATCAGTTCATCGACGCCCTAACTCCTCTGCTGGATGAAGGCGACATCATTATCGATGGCGGTAACTCTAACTACCCAGACAGCACACGCCGCATGAAAGATCTGGAAGAAAAAGGTCTGGTATTCATCGGCGCTGGCGTTTCAGGCGGTGAAGAAGGTGCACGTTTCGGACCTTCAATCATGCCAGGTGGTAACCCAGCAGGATGGCCAGCAGTAAAACCTATTTTCCAAGCGATTTCTGCAAAAACCGACAGCGGCGAAGCGTGCTGTGACTGGGTTGGCCGTGAAGGTGCAGGCCACTTCGTGAAAATGGTTCACAACGGTATCGAATATGGCGACATGCAGCTGATCAGTGAAGCTTACCACTTCATGAAAGAAGGTCTGGGCATGAACCATGATGAAATGCAGGCGACCATGACTGCATGGAACAAGACCGAGCTGGACAGCTACCTGATGGAAATCAGTTCTGAAATCGTGGGCTACCGTGACGAAGACGGCGACATCGTGCTGGAGAAAATCCTTGATACCGCAGGCCAGAAAGGCACCGGTAAGTGGACAGGCATCAATGCGCTGGACTTCGGTATTCCACTGACGCTGATCACTGAATCTGTATTTGCACGCGCTCTGTCTGCACGTAAAGAAGAGCGTGAAGAAGCCGCTGCTCTGTTCCAACACAAGATTGGTCCAGTAGAAGGCGACCGCGAAGTTTGGCTGGAAGCACTGCGTAAAGCACTGCTGGCTGCAAAAATCATCTCTTACGCGCAAGGCTTCATGCTGATCCGCGAAGCGTCTGAGCAATACAACTGGGATCTGAACTACGGTAACGTTGCCCTGCTGTGGCGTGGTGGCTGTATCATCCGCAGTGCGTTCCTGGGTAACATCCGCGATGCATACGAAGCGAACCCAGACCTGAAATTCCTGGGCTCTGACGAATACTTCAAGAACATTCTGGAAGATTGCATGGGCTCATGGCGTAAAGTGGTAGCGAAGACCTTCGAAATCGGTCTGCCATCACCAGGTCTGTCTTCAGCACTGACCTTCCTTGATGGTTACACAACTGCACGCCTGCCAGCGAACATGCTGCAAGCACAACGCGACTACTTCGGTGCGCACACTTATGAGCGTACTGACCGTCCACGTGGTGAATTCTTCCACACCAACTGGACAGGTAAAGGCGGCGACACCGTATCGACCACCTACAACAGCTAATCCCTGTTGCTGGAACACAAAAAGGAGCCGAATGGCTCCTTTTTCTTTTCTGGCGGTTACTCCGCCAATACGCTGGTTAACATCGCCAGTTGCTGAAAACCCAATTGTTCGTAAAGTGGCAGCCCAGCTTTGGATGCCTGAAGGGTGACATATTCGCAGCCGAGTTCTTTAGCCAGTGCCAGACTATGTTGCATCAGCGAAGAGGCCACACCCATCTTCCTGAACTCTCTCAGTGTCCCCAGTTGATGAATACCCAAGGTGTTTCCCGTTTTGTAGAGAATCACAGTGCCCGCGATTTCACCTTCTTTGTACAGCGCAAAAATATGGCTGTTGTTGTCGGCGTTAAGGTGCTGAATCACCGCTTCATCAATCACATAGTTGAAAGCCTTTGAACAGGCGACAGTCCAGTCAGTGACTTGCTTTGGCGTCGATACCCGCTCAATCTCTTGTCTAAACTCAAACTCTGCGTCTTGTGGTAATTCGTAAGTCATCACCACCAATTGCATCGCCACTGACAACGTGAGGCCGTGCTGATCGCTAAGCAATTGAAGACATTTTTCATCCAACTCATCTACCGTGGATGCTCTTTGCCCTGAAGAGAAATTCACACCATGAAGGCTCAAGCCGGGGTTCCAGCGCTTATTCGGCCAACTGAGATGAACAAACAGTTCTCCTTCCTGCTTAGCACCCAGCGCCTGCCAGTAGAGATTCAAATTATCGAGGTTGGCTTGCAACGCAGCGTTCATGAAAAGTCCTTATTGATTAATACAATACCCAGCACCAGCAATGCAGCACCGAATAGTTTGATCGCTGAGATCGACTTGATTGGGCTGTCGAATGCGCCAAAGTGACTCAGCAACATGGCAATAATGATTTGCCCTGCCAGCGAGTAACTCATCAGGTTCCCTACCCCCATTTTAGGGATAAGAAAATACAAGCTACCCACACCTATCACACTGAATACACAGGACAACCAGAGATACCAAGGGATCTGGGTCAGCTTTTCCCAATCCAGACCTGTGTTTGAGGCCGAAATCCCACCCGCGTTGTAAAGTACCGCAACAGCGAGGCTCACGAGAACAAAACTGGTCAGGAAGGCATAGCTCGTTGCGAGCCAGCTGTTACCAAGCATTTGACCCAGTTGCGCATTCATCGCCGCCTGAATGGCAATGCAGCCACCCGCGGCAAGAGCCATTAACGTTAAGCTGCTCATAACGTTTCTACCAATTGGTCACGGGACAAACGAAACTTAGGGCGATTTGCTGTGCGGTCAGTGTCCGAACGCACGCCAACAGGACAAATAATCACAGCGTTGAGCCCTTGCTTATCCAGTCCTAGCACTTCGTTGAGTCCTGCGGAATCAAACCCCGTCATCGGGCATGCATCAATTTGCTCAACGGCAGCGTGGCTGACCAATGTTCCCAATGCGATAAAGCATTGCTGTGCGGCCCACGCTGCCTGTTGCGGCTGGCTAAGTCCCAGCAAGCTGCTGGCAATTTGATCTTGATAAGCGCGTAAGTCTGACGCTGGACGGCTCTGATTGGCAGCTAGCTGTTCAATGAAGTCTTCAATGTCTGCCTCATTGAGCGATGTCTTGTGTGCCAGAACCAAGAGGTGAGAATTGTCAGCGACTTTCTGCTGACCATAACTGTGCGCTAAACAAGCTTGTTTCAGCGCCGGATTTTCAATCACCAGCAATTTAAACGGTTGAACGCCGTATGAAGAAGGCGCTAAACGAACACTTTCGATAAGGCCATCGATAGCTTCCTGGCTGAGTGCCTGTTCTGAAAACTGGTTAACGGCGTAGCGCCAATTCAATGCTTCTAATACGTTCATCTCTGTCTCTCCTTGCGTTGATGGAGAGAGATTACGCAATGCCGAAACCAGACGCCTTTACATATGTTGATTTATACTCAAACAACCTGAAGATGCCAGATTCAGGTTGTTTGGGTAGAGTAAATTTGTTTTCTAATTCGGCTCAGCTGAGTGGCAGTAATGCCGAGATAACTTGCGATATGGTATTGAGGCAATCTGGGGGCGATTACAGAAAAGTCGGTCAGAAACGTCTGATATCTGTCTTTAGCTTCATGCTCGAGATAACTGATTTCCTTCGGCTCCTTTTCCAAAAGCCAGTGCTTCTCCAAATAGTGGATATGAAAACGCATTAAATCCGGATACGTAAACAGAGCGGCCCGAAACTGTTGGAAGTCAATTTCGACCAATTCACAAGGCTCCAAAGCCTGAATGGCAATCCGGCTAGGCTCTCTTAGAAGCAGCGCGCTCATGCAACCGGGAAACCTGCCTTCATCGAAGAAGTTTTTATTGTATTCATTGCCCTCTTCATCCAGCAAAAATGCACGCATCAAACCTTGGTGAAGAAAAGCAAAATGCGTGGGAGTTTGCGCGATATCGTAAAGCGTTTCACCTGTACCAATGCGTATTACCTTGCAGCAGGCCATGAGCGCCTGCATGGATGCTTCATCAATCGCATAATAGCGGCGCACCGTCTCTTGTAAGTGTTCGAGCGAAGGGAGCATAAGAATATCCTTATTAATTTTATTTTCGGCAAAGTATGCGCAATTAAGAATGCTTGGTATGAGCGAGCTGATCCAAAGACTTAATATAGAAAAGACCTGGTAAGTGAAACCGGGATTGACGAAAAAACCGTGTTTCTGCGGAAAGGTTAACATGAGTCAGAAAAACAAAGGCCCTAAGATGCAATCCCAGAGCCTTAACGATTGAATGGCTGTTATATGAACCTAGCCAGTTCAATCAGTCCCTGTAAGTACGTTAAACGTCATACGAGCCGCTGACAAAGTCCAAATCAACATGATTCAGGCCGTGATACCGCCTTTTGAGCAGCACTTCTGTGCCATCAGAGATGGCCATTGTTGTGCCGTGTGAGTTCACTGACGCATTAATCTCAGAGACAGACCAACAAACAGCAAGCCATTGAAACGGTGGCGAATAATGAAATTTTTAATTAATTGATTTTTATGTGAATAACTTGAAATTTTTGACTAATAAAATAGTCAAACTGCAAAGACAACAGATTGCATGAACTGAGGACTTACCCAATTTTCAGCGTTTTAAAATGTATGGAAACTCATACTTTACAATTCATTAGTAGGAGCACTGAGTCTCTGCTTACACTGCTCTGTCTTGCCTAAGCGAAATGTTATGATTCCTCTGTCAGGTTGTGGCAAAGACCAGAGGGTCAAACTAGCGTTGCGGCTCGCCGATGCTCCAAATCGCAACAGAGCGTCGGGTACATCTTCGCTAAGTCTTTCTTGAGGTATTCGACAAATGCGCGGGCTGTGGGAGATAGGCTAACTGTTCTGCGGTGTACCAACATAACAAAACGATAAACGGTGACATCTTCGATAGAAAACGAAAGCAGTTTCCCAGAAGACACTTCATCGTGAACCAGAAAGTGAGAAGCAATAGCAATACCGGCATTCAGTTCTACTGATTTTTTGACGGCTTCCATGCTACCCAGCGATACCACTTGCTTGAAGTCCATACTTTTGCCGCTGGTTGTTTCAAGGTTTTTGACCGTAGAGCTCTTTCGATTAGAAGTCAGTAGTGTCTGACCTTGAAGGTCATCTAAAGAAATGGAATGTTTACCTTCCCATTTGTCTTTCACCATGGGGTGCTGAGGTGACACGATGACCGCAAGACCATCTCTTAGAATAGGCTCGAACATCAATTTCTTATCATCAACGCCCACATCAGCCGGCTGAGAGACAAACCCCAACTCACACTCTGATCCAAAGGAGATCTCATTGATCACATCCTTTGCGTACTTTATCTGGGACTCCAGTTCAATGCCTGGGAACCTGAGATGAAAGCTGGATAAGATCTGAGGAAGGATATAGGTTCCGGGTGTATTGGAACTGCAGATTTTTAGCTCACCAATAGAGAGTTGATCTATGTTTAACAACTCGTTCTTTGAGTCACGAAGAGCAACTATTATAGCTTCACAATAGGGCAGAATTTGCTGTCCCGCCAAAGTCAGTTCAACACCTCTACCATCCCGATGAAGTAATTGGACTTTATAGTAATCTTCTAACTTCTTAATCCTCTGGGACATCGTCGCTTGAGTACAAAAACACTCTTCAGCCGCCTGAGTAAAACTTCCCAAACGGGCAATGTTAACAAACGCCTCAAAATTCTCGATTCTCACCGTAGATCCCTCTCGAAGATGAGAAACAGCATGACAGTAAAATTATCACCGCCATGCTGCTTTTATTATGCGCCGAGTTTTCTAACAGCCTCCAAGTGATCCATCTGAATATGGAAAAAATCTATCGCTGTGAGGTTGTTCAACGCGCCATGAACAAGAAATTTCTCGCCAAAATCTTCCACGGGCAAACTTCTTACATTCCCACCCGCGAAGAATGTGGGTACCGGATCCCCAGAGTGGTCACGCCTATCGCAAGGCGTTGAATGATCACTGGTATATCCAATGTAGCACTGTTCCAAATCTATCTGCTGAAGAATATGGCCAACCATCATATCGAGCTTAATTGCTGTGGAGACCTTTGTCATAGGCTGACAGTCGTGACCAGCCAAATCAGGAGCCTTCACATGCAGTACAACCCAGTCGTATCCGTCTTTCAGTTTACTGACAGCCAGTTCAGCTTTGCCAATGTAGTCAGTATCATAGCCTGCTGTAAAACCTTCCTGATGGAATACATCCAGCCCTGCCATTCTGGCAATACCCAGCACCGTTCTGTCACCCGCCACACATGCACCACGGATGCCAAAAGACTCTGCCATTTTGGGGGCCTGAATTTCACGGCCAATACCCCTCAACAAAATCATATTGGCAGGTGGCAGTCCGTCTAGAATACGCTTCTGATTCACAGGATGAAGACTCAAGACTGAGTACATTTTCTCTGTCAGCTCATTGATAATCCTGGCTGTTTCGAGCGCATTTTTATCTTCAACTAACGCAACGCTTTGCTGGACCCGCTCACCTTCTTTTGCAGTACCAGGATCCGTGGTAGTGATATGCTCTGAAAGATTTTGACCACGAATAACAACCGCCACTCTATGTGCGCTTAGAGCACGGGCAATCACTCTGGCGCCATTTGAAAGTACAATGCCGTCGATCGATTTGGCCAGTTCATCCGTGTTTTGATTAATGCGGCCAGCACGCCGATCAATGACGGTCAGTTCATCATCAACCGTCGCGAAATTGCCACGAAACGCAATATCGCTCGGAAGTAAGTCAATACCCGCGCCGTAAGCTTCTATCGGTCCTCTTCCCGTATACACCTCGTAAGGGTCATAGCCAAAAATAGCTAGGTGACCAACATCTGTACCGACTGGAACGCCGGGCTTTACTGGATAGACGTTGCCAAAAAGACCTTTGGATGCAAGCTCCTTTAAATTAGGTGTCCTCGCATATTCGAGCGGCGTCAGCCCATTTAATAATGAGATAGGGTTATCTCCCATACCATCGGCGATGATTAGTAGTGCTTGCTTGCTCATTTTTGCCCCTCTGGCAGTGATGATTCTGACTCGTTGTTTTCTGAAAGTACGTCTCTGCGTTTCCATAACAAAGCCGCCGAAAGTAGGAGAACGATGCTCCAAAGTACCCATTTAATCATTGGAGATGGTCGATACAGTCTCACTTTGAGTTCAACGTCATCCCCTGCGGATACACCAGAGCGCTCAACGCTCACCTCTTTCCAGCCGTCATTTTCACCAATCTCAAAAGTTTTCTTTTTCTTTGACCATTTAGGTGTCACCACGCCATAGAGCTCTGTGCCTTTTGGTACTGAAAACTGGGTAGAAAACTTATCAATGGTTGACGGCGATGTATTTACAAAGCTGTACGAGACACGGGTAACGCCCCCCGGATGACTGTACTTAAGCTTCGCCTTCTTCTCTTTGTAAACCTTCTCGACATTGAAAGTTTGTGTGAGCGCGACAGGGCGACCATCTGCTTCGAAACGGTACAAAATAGCCTCTCTGCCATGAATCGCCTGCTTGATCGGCTTTTCAAGCAAGGTCCCGCCTAACACTTCGTAATTCGTCAAAGACCCCTTCTTATATGCGGGCAGATAAACCCACCCTTCACTGTTAGGCATCGCGATGACATCAGTGATTATCTTTCCATCAGTACCGGAGGGATAAATAACTTCATGATACTGTTCAATGTTTCCGAAGCTTTCAGCAAGTGCCATTGTCGAGAAAGCCAACGTAGCGCCTACCAGACTTAAACGGGATAGATTCTTTAAACTCAGTTTCAATAAATGCTTTAACATGACAAACCCTCCTATGGTGTGATGCCGAGATATGCGAACCAGGTAAACGAGGCTCCAAACATCAAGCACCATTTGGCCAACAAGGTTAAAACACCATAAGTAAGCTGGTTATTGACTGAGAAATAGCCCGTACTGTAGTAAATCAGGTTGGCTTTGCTGTGTGGCGGAAGTGTAATGGTGTCCGCGATGGTAAACGCCGCAGGCAGCGCCAGCATGAGAGGTGGGACACCCGCACTTTCTGCTAACCCAATCAGCGTTGGGATCAGAATAATGGTCCGGACGGTTTTACTCGTAAAGACAAAGTGACTGAAGCTCGATATCGCTATTACAACTGCGTACAACATGGTGAAGCTCATATCTTTCACACCAAAGTGGCTGAAAATACTGCCCAATGCCCATGAAGCCACGCCCGTTTCACTAAGAGAGACGCCCACAGCATAAGCACCAGCCGCAAACACCATCAAGTTCCATGGAATCTTCGCTTCTTTCCATGTCAGTATGCCAACATAAGGCATGAAGAAAATTGACGCTGAGATAACAGCAACCATGACAAGACTGATCTGGAAACCGAATAAGTCCATGTGCCATTTATCTGTCGCCCATAAAAAAATGGTAACGAAAAAAATAGAAGCGGCTTTCTTTTCATCCAGTGATACTGGGCCCAGTTCAAGATACTGTCTGTTAATTTCTTTTATTTCTTCCCCCCCTGCCTTAGCAGCGCCATTTGGTTTAAAGAGGAAAATACCGATAAAGAAAGAAGCGATAAGCGTTAGGACCGCGATAGGCGCAGAGGCAATAAACCATTCCCCCCATGATACAGAAGAACCCGTTAGTTCCTTCATCAAACCGATCGCAAGAATTTGAGGAGCTGTTGCTGTGACAATCGCAGAAGTCGAAATATTATTAGCTTGTAACCCTTGAATGGAGAGGAGTTTACCTAAGTTCTTATTTCCACTTTCTACATTGAAGGCTTTTGCAATTAACAGCACAATCGGTAAAAGCATTGCTGCACGTGCAGTTGTAGAAGGAACGATAAACGCGATAGTGAAGTTTGCTGCCATTAATGAGAGCAGCATAGATTTCCAGGTTTTACCAAAACGCGTGATGATAGCTAGCGCTATCCGCTTTGCAAGCCCGCTCTTCTCCATACCAGATGTAATGATGAACGCAGATATCATCAACCAAATGACACCATAGCCCATCGTACCCAGCGCATTTTTTTCTGCCCACCCGCCCAATATCGACAAAAGTGCGATCGATATCATAGAAACTGCGTAATTGGGTAGGGATTCAGTAACCCATAGGATGAGAGCGAATAAGAAAATACCTAGAGACATCTTGCCTTCAAAACTAATGCCTTCTGGGGTTGGAATAGAATAAAAGATTGCTAGAACTACCATCGCTAAAGGTAGCCCAACGTAATACATTATTTTCTCCGTTTTACTTTTTGATTTTAGATCTCTCACAATGCTTACCACTAGCATTCTCCTTTGCTTAGAGTTTGTGAAACAGTCTTATAGATATTATAAATCTTGATATTCACCAAGATGAAAAAAGAGACTACATTCCGCTAATTATCTAATCCAATTAAAATAGTAAATAACATGAATAACCTTCTTAAATACCTGTAGAGCCACTCAAATAAAAACGCATAAGCCATTGATATTAATAAACTAAAGCATGATTAATCGTGAGAGTCGTTGAGACATCATAGCCGGAGACCAAAGAGCCATAAACGCATATAAAAAATATGAAGACTAGCTATCTATACATCATAGAAAACAATTCATATAAATTAACCAGGAATATTATGACGACCATTTAATACTAGAAAATTAAAATAAGAGACAAAAAATAAGTAAATACATCTCCTCCAATAATAAGAAATGTATTCACTAATGGGAATTGGTCATTTTAAATGAGAAAAAGTTAGGAAAAGCAAAGCTTGGTTTGCAGGTAATATTGACTATACAAAATTTGCTGGCGGGCGCTTAAACACTGGAGTTTGATTGAACACACAGTCTCACCTCAAAACTGAAACCCTCCGCATCCAACTTCCGATGATCTCTCGTCTCTTAACTGGCTATCTATACCCAAACGACCTGACATCGCCAAATGACAAATGACAAATGACAAATGACAAAGCAGTGATAATTAGGAGACTATAATGCGAAATATCTTGCTCATACTCAGTGTCAGCTTTTGCTTAGTAACCCTCTCTTCTCTCGCGAAATCCTCAGACGATATTGAATACCTCAACTCAGGCAAAGTGCTCCCAACCAACCTTCCATTTTCAGAGGCCATTCGCGTCGATGACACCATCTATCTTTCTGGACAGATTGGCATTAAGCCAGGCACGTTGGAGTTAGTGGCCGGAGGCATTGAAGCTGAATCAAAACAAACAATGGAAAACATAAAAATGTCACTCGAGGCGAATGGCTACAACATGAGTGATTTAGTGAAATGCACCGTGATGCTGTCTGATATTTCAGAGTGGGCGACATTCAACGGAGTATACAAAACCTATTTTTCCGGAAAGTACCCGGCGAGAAGCGCGTTTGGCGCAGATGGATTGGCTTTGGGCGCCAAAGTTGAAGTGGAATGCATTGCCGCTGTTGACTGATTGACCCCAGCCACACAACCATGAAAAAGGCCGAATTTTAATGGCCTTTTTTTATTTAAATTCATAATGATATAGTCATTTCGCCGATACCTACTCTACTCATCATCTTCCCTCTTTCTTGGAAAATACACTCTTATTTTAAGTTTCGACTAAAAACTATATTGACCCAAGATCTCTAGGCTGGTAGATTTGTTTCGCATCGAAACAATTAAGCAATGCCACTAAAAGGAGAAACACAATGGCAAACCTAAACCCAGTCAACATCGCTACTGCTGATAGCAAGCAAGCCGAATTGTTTGATCAAATCCATAATGCATTCGGTGCCGTCCCTAACATGTTCAAAACAATTGGCCACTCCTCGTCAGCATTGGAAAGCATGTGGACATCATTTGGTGCACTAGGCAAAGGAAACATAGGCGCTAAGCTTGGTGAGCAAATTGCAGTATTGGTCGCAGACATTAACCGCTGTGAATATTGCCTTTCCGCACACACTGTTTTGGGACAAAATGCAGGAGCAACCCTAGAGCAAATGAACGACGCTCAGCGCGGTATTGCAGAAAACGCTAAATCGCAGGCGGCACTGGATTTTGCCTCCAAACTGGTCAGATTCAATGGTCAAGTGAGAGAATCGGATATACAAACAGTCCGAGACGCAGGTTTCTCCGATTCAGATATTGCTGAAATTCTTGCTCACGTCGCTTTGAATATCTTCACAAACTACACCAACGTCGCTTTTGATGTAGAAGTCGATTTTCCAAAAGTTAGCCTGACCAAACGTTAATTAAATCAGGGGTGGGAGTTTTGCCTTTCGACCACCCCATACCCATCCAGATAATGGCTGAAAAGTAGTTTCTCCCAAACAGTAAGACAAAAAACTTCATGTTTGAAATTGATGAACCTGAAGCCTTGCTGGGCGAAAACCGCTTCCCAACACCTCAAGACTATCTACTCGGGGGCTTGGCAGGTTGCATGATGGCAAGCTTTGTCGTAACTGCCGCACAAAAGGGCATCGAGATCTAGAGCGTGAAGTTGACCATTGCCGGTGACTTGAATCTGCGCGGATTCCTACAAGTCGACCCCTCAGAAAAAGTGGGATTTGATGAAATTGAGTACCACTTTGAAGTGAAAGGAAACGGTACGCAATCCGACTATGACGACATCATCCAAACGGTTCGGGAACGCTCTCCGAATTATCACACCATTCAGGATGCCGTTACGTTGAAGGCCGTATCTTCGGTACATACGCATAGCGAAACCTAAGCTTTGATGGCAACGGGAAAACAAAGATGAATAAATTCCAGAAGATAGCTCTCGTCTGTTATATCGTTCCTGCGTTGACACTATTTATTGTTGGCACCATCTACACCTTTCAAGGTGAATTTATGCGTTATCACTCAGTAGCCGTTCAACTCAATTGGGAAGACGTACCAGGAACTTTTCAGGTCCTGATTACTGCATTGATGAGGGCATTTGGTGGAGTCAGTGTTGCACTTTCCTTCGCCATATTTCTGATCCTTGTTTTCCCGTTTCGTTCACAAGAGCCTTGGGCTGACTGGGCCATTCCAGCCATCTTGATTGTTGCAAACATAGGCTCGTTCTATGCCATGAGCCACGTACTTTTGAACACCGAAGCGCAACCTCCCGTTGAAGCAGCTTTTGTCAGCCTCATTTTTACCCTGTTAGGGCTGTTATTTAGCATTAGGAAGAATCGCTAACGGATTGACACTGGGTGCGTAGAGGTGGAATGTATCTCGGCGATTCAGAGAATAATTCTGCGCCGTATACAACTATAAAGGCAGCCAAATTGGCAGCCTTTCTTTTGAACTTATTTCAGATATACAGAGACCTATTCACCCGAGCGGCTGATCGCCTCTTTGCCGTTATAGACCAAGCGCGTCGACCAAGGGATAGGGTTTCTCAGCGCAAAATGCGCCATGCAGCCATTTTCAGCTTCATCCAACAGATCTTTAATTCTCTCTTCCGGCTCAGGGCTCTCAATAATCACGTGCGTTTCGACAATATCGCATCCACCGTCAGTCATATAACCGTGCTCACGCATATGACCGAGGTTGGTTCTGAACACAATGCGTTGTTCAAGCTTCAACGAATCCACCTGAATTTTACGGGCAGTGAGAATGTCAGTTAGGTGTGTCATCAAACAAAAGCCGATACCCGCTGAAAAGAATGCTAACGGTGGTGGCGCTGTGTCATTGCCAACAGGCGGCTGTTCATCGCAATAGAGCTTTACCGGACTGAAACCTGGGATATTAACGGAAACCACCCCCGTTTTTTTCTGCATGTCTCCAGCCTCAGCGCTTAGGTTCACTTCAAAGCGATACGGTTCCGGATGACGGGCTTTCGAAAACGTGGATTGTTGGTACTGCGTGGTCGCGGGCTGTTCACTACTCAGTTCGCCAACATGAAAGAACTTATCGTTCGACATTGTATTCTCCTTATATGGGCTAGAGGCTGATTAAATCTTACCCAATAGCAGGTGGAGAATGCCGTCAAAGTCATCCTTGAGACGAGGTTTTATGGTGTTATCATTCGATTAAGAACGTCATAATGAAGGAAATCATCATGCTCACTAATCAGGACAAAAAAATACTCTCACAGCTTCAAGAAAACGGACGCATGACGATTGTGGAGCTTGCCAAAGCTACCGACATGTCAGAATCGACCTGTCTAAGACGCACAAAAAGCCTCGAAGATTCCGGTGTGATAAAAGGCTATGGCGCAATGCTTGATGCCGAAGAGGCGGGATTTGGTGTGACGGCTTTTGTTCAGGTCAGTATTGATCAAAAGAGCGAAGCGGCGTTTGATTTGTTTAAATCAGCAGTTAAAGATCATCCGCTGATCCTGGAGTGCTATTCCCTTTCCGGTCCCTTCGACCACTTGATGAAAGTCGTCGCCAGAACCAATAAAGAACTGTCGCACTTTGTATTAAAAACACTGAGAAGCTTTCCCGAAGTGAGAGAAGCGCAAACCCTGTTTGTGCTGGATGAAGTAAAACACACCACAGCGCTGCCGATTCATTTGCCGGAGCCGATCAAACGATAACCCCCACGGCGAAAGACGCACTATTTTATATGGGAGTTTTTCAAGATATCTTGCGCTAATTGAGCCCAAATATTTAAAACAGGGGCTTAAGCCTCTTCTGACCAAATCCCAACAAGCATTGATTCTTCAAGCACTATTTCAAATTAAAAGGTTCCATCAACTTAGAAGCAATTCTTTAAATTCTCATATTTGGCGTCATTTTATCTAAAAAAATACAAATTTATCTGACAACCTAAACACAACGTTAGAAAAAGCGATTGCAACAACAGGCTGTTACGGAAAATCGCTAAACGTCTTGTTGGCAGAAACTATATATTCAAGGATTGATAATGAGAGATTTTTTCGCTGGAATAAAAACACCCCTCTTAGTGCTTGGCTTACTCTTACTAACGGGCTGTGCGGCGACACCACAACCCACTGTAACGCTTGATGCAAATAGTCCAATAACAAGCAACAGTTCAGTATCTTTTTTTTATGCCGGTCCAAACCCTGACAAAGCAACCACGCATATTTTTGGTGCTGGCTGTTTATTATGTTACGGCGTTGCCGCTGGTCTAACACAAACATTAGATTCTCACTTAGAAGCAACCATATCCACCGATGAACTTAGCGATATTAAAGAAACCGTATTAGCTAATTTTAATGGTCTTGCTGGAGACGTCGTTGAAGTGAGTCAAATTGATTTCGATAGCCTCAAATCATTCGATGGTGGTCTTGGCTTCGCCAAGAAAGACTTCACAAGCCTGAAAGAACAATTAGGTACTGATTTCCTCTCTGTACTCTCAATTTACCGACATGGCGCATACCGGGGCTTTAATAGTTACTTCCCAACAACAGATCCTCAGGGTCACGTAGCTGGCATTCTCTATACTGTCGATCTGACTAACAATCGCTTGGTACAGTTCCTAGAGTTTGACGAGAGAGTTCAGCCACAAGGTGAATGGGATGAGCCGCCAGCATTCCCCAGCGTTACTACTTCCTACTACCAAGCCACACAGAATGTCAAAACGACATTAAACAATCACTTAGTTAAGTAGGTAAAGAGATGCTATTGAGGACAGTTACCCTCATTTTCTTGCCGTTGGTGTTGCTTGGATGTCAGTCTTCATCCAAGCAGGTCACAGACACACAGCACCTTAACGAGATCGAAGGGAATTACTTACCAGAAAGCCGCATAATTTTTGCAGTTCCTGGCGAAGATAAAGTTACCTTCCTGGGGCTACATGATGGTAATGATTCAATTGAAGCTGGTTCAATGCTGTACATGGCGGATGCGGGGCTGGTTGGCTTGATTGCTCAAGTAGCGACTCATGCTGCAGTGATAGATTCGGCACGAGATAGTAAACTCGCCGAGGCGCAATCCTCTGCGAATAAAAGCATCCAAAGCCTGATATCTGCTACTGAAACATGGAAACTCAGCACACTTGTTGGCGATAGTGATATATTTGCAGCCGAGATTGACAATTCGATTCAATTCAAACCCACTTTTTTCAGTGACCCGCAGAAAAAAGTACTTTCCATGAAGTCAGTCATCGCAGTGCCAAACAGTTTAGGTGAAGCAGCAACAAGCAAAGATGCCATTGTCTATCAAAACTTGATTAGTGTTTTTGACTATCAACTACTGCCAGATGACTTGCAACTCGATACCGACATCGAAAGACTCGAACTGCAAATGAAGCGCCTCCTTTCGCTTTCTTTGCACATCGCTAAGCAAGAGTTAACGGGGGAATACCGACAAGAAACGCAACCAAAACACTATACCTATATCGTCAATAATGGCATGCAGCAATCCGTCTATCGTGGATACCCCGTTGATGAAAAGTGCGGCTACACAGTGATACGAGATCTTCGTTCTTGGTTGATTGCAGTGCCAATTGATAAGGAAAAATCCACATCGAAGTGTTTTGGTTTGACCGCAGCCTCTGCGGAATAAAACCAGTCTTAGCGCCCTCTTCCTTTTAGAGGGCCGTTCATTGCTACTCAAAATCCTTGCACCTCTTCTCGTGTCAGCAAAGCACTCTCACACTTTGTGTTAAATACACTGAGAAGATATCCTGAAGTTAGAGAAGCGCAAACCCTGTTTGTTCTGGATGAAGTAAAACACACAACAGCGCTGCCGATTAATTTGCCGGAGTCGGTTAAGAAAAGTTAAATAGAGACGGGACTTGTGTTTAGTCTCTCGGGTCATCAGACATTGAGGTGGTATCAGCATCTTTCATTTTATCTTTTTTGCCCCACTCATCTTCCACACGCCATTCAGCGCTATCTGTCATTGCTTCCGTGTATATAGAGGAAGAAGTGCTATCACGCTGCGCGAGTCTGTTTAGGTGGATATAGAAAACCACGCCTAGGAAAAATAAACCGAAGGAAATCACCATCAGCAAAGAGTTCGATATCCACAACGAGATACCAAACACCCCCAGCGATACCACAACCATCACTAAGCCAACTGTACTTTTCATTTTGAAGTCCTTTCCTTAATACTCACACTCAAGGTATCAAATAAAACGACTAACCAGCGTTTCATTTTTAGACCAAGTCGTTAACACTAAAATAGCTCTCAATAAGTATAAAACCGCCCGCCTTTTCCAAGGTCTGAACACGGGTATGGCGATGCTCCAGCTTATTTCTAGGGCGGTACGCTGTGCTTTTGAATTGTTGACGCTTTGTTGATTGATGAGAGGCTAGTGATTTCAAAAAGCAAAAGCGTTACATACTCATTAGTTAGACCCTGTCGTTTTGAAGGGATTGCTAGATTAGAACGTCCAATAACCAAAAAAGACGTATCACTATGAAAGCATCACATATCATCGCGTCATTGGCTCTGACCCTCTCCAGCTTTGCAGTTGCAGATAAACTGGACGATATCATCGATGCTGGCGTTATCCGCGTCGGCACCACCGGCGATTACAAACCTTTCTCTTTCTATGATGGCCAAAACTATTCAGGCTATGACATCGATGTCGCACAATATTTAGGGGACCAACTCGGCGTAAAAGTTGAGTTTGTGTCGACAACCTGGAAAGCCCTACTTGATGGCTTGAAGGAAGACAAATACGACATTGCTATGGGCGGTATTACCCGCCGGATGCAACGCCAGCTGAACGCCGAGCAAACCCAGGGTTATATGGTTTTTGGTAAGTGTTTCCTCGTCGCGAAAGGCAATGCCGGAAAGTATGACTCTCTGGAAAAAGTGAACCTGCCTTCTGTTCGCGTCGGCGTGAACATTGGCGGCACTAACGAGAAGTTTGCTGATAAGAACTTACCTAATGCGAGTTTTACCAAGTTTGAAAACAATCTGGATGTGCCAAAAGCCGTCGCTGCGGGTGACGTGGATGTCATGGTGACGGAAACCCCTGAAGGGCTTTTCTACGAAGTCACCAACGACAAACTGGAAGCCGCACGTTGTGAAGAACCCTTCACGCGCAGTCAGTTTGGCTATCTCATTCCTAAAGGCGAACAGGGTCTGTTGAACGCCGTCAACTTCGCCATTGATGAAATGAAGCTCAAGGGCATCGACAAACAACTGATGCAGAAAAGCCAGCTTATCGCTGAGCAAAAATTCAATGTGCTACTGACAGCCGCTGATGGAAAGAAAGTCGACATCATTCAGGCAGTGAAAGACGCGACGGGCCTGAGTCTGATTGAATCTAAATCTGTAGTAGAAAACCTCCCTGCCGTGCTGAGGGAAAAGCTGCCTAAGGCCGAAGCTGAAACACTAGAGAAAGCGCTGGAAGCAGCTGGCGCTGCTGTCGAAATCAAACCAGTTCAATAAACTCTCACCAATAAGTAGGGCTGGCTCTACAGTCAGCCTTGCTCCACACAGTAAGAACTAGACAAAACCCAATTTAAACTGTCTTCCTCCTGTGACGTAAGCGCCAATAGCCACAGTCCACCTTGAATCTCAGCGGGTTCTGAACACAAAATTAAAACACAGCACCGCTATTCTCTCTCCTGTTCACTGCATTGCTAAGGGGTCACTATGCTGCGTTTGTTTACCATTGAATCTGGCGCGATAACTGAAATACCGATTGGCGAAGGTGCCGATCTTAAGCAGTTAGTCGGGCAGGCAAAGTGGATCGACGCGCACGACCCTAGCGACACTGAACGCGAATTAGTCAGCTCTCTACTAAGAATTGATCTGCCTGAATCCGACGATGTGGAAGAGATTGAAACCTCCGCCCGTTACTTCACGGATAAAAGCGGTCTGCATGTTCACTCTCTGTTTCTCTCCAAAAGCGAAGGAAGACATACCACCGTCACGGTCGCTTGCATCTTGCAAAGTGAACGATTGATTACGATACGTGATGGCGATGTTGCCGATTTTCGGTTGTTAAGGCTACGCGCACGGCGCCGTCAGGTACGCTGCAAAGACGTGGAAACACTGCTGGTGACCTTGCTTGAGCAGAAAGTCGAAAACCATGCGGATACTCTGGAAGATTTGCATCGCGAGTTGGAAAAAGTCAGCCATGCTGTGTTGGAAGATGACGACTCTGACTTGGAAGAAAGTATCGAGCAGCTAGCAAAACTTGAAGACAGTAACGGAAAAGTACGCTTGTGTTTGATGGATAACCAGCGCGCAATTTCTTTCCTGCTTCGTCATTTACAAAGCCGGAACGAACACAGGGAAACCCTGCACGAGATCGGCCGGGATATCGATGCTTTGATGTCCCACACCACCTTCCTTTTCGACAAGATCAACTTCCTGATGGATTCGACTCAGGGGTTTATCAATATCGAGCAAAACCAGATCATCAAGATCTTCTCGATCGCCGCTGTCGTTTTCCTACCTCCAACGGTAGTAGCCAGCATCTACGGGATGAACTTCCATTTTATGCCAGAACTGGAGTGGAAGTATGGCTTCCCTTTCGCGATCGCTTTAATGATCGCATCTGGGGTTGCGCCTTTGCTTTACTTCAAGAAAAAAGGGTGGCTATAAGGCACCCTAATTTATCTTGTCCCGCTTACTATTGAGATTCAGACTGCTCTAAAAACTGCAGATTTTCGCGACGTATGTCTGCCGAAACATCATCATACAAGAACGGCAGGAAAGCGTATCGTGAACCCGAAATCACGGGTTTCGCTTCGTGTAAAAGCGAGCATGAAAAAACGCAGGCGCCGCCGGTAGGAGCCACATACTTTTGCTGACCGAATTCCGGGAAACAAAGCTCTCCGCCTTCGTATTCGCCCGTATTCAGATTGATAGAAACCGCAAACTTTCGGTGTGCTGTGCCTTTTGTCGTGTTATCGCGATGAGGTCTGAAATGCCCTGCGCTTTCTCCGTCGTAACAAGCCACCAAATAGCGCTCGATACGCGTGACATCAAATTGGAACGCCTTTTTTATTTCAGGGAGCAATCGGTATCGGATTCTCATCAGGCATGCGGCTCGGAGGTCTGAATCCTGAATTGTCTCATCACTTCTGTGCTTGTGAGCCCGGTTATGCACTTCCACGGTTTTACCTTCCCGCTCCTGCATAAACCCGGATTGTTTACCGCCTCTTTCCTCATAATATTTGATAAGCGTCTGACAAAATTCAGGCTCAAATACACGTGGAACTATCAGTACAGGTGCTGGCGTATCCGATATTCTGCCCTTCTTGATGGGTGGTAGCGACGATAGGACTTCGAGAACTTTGGATAGGTGAGTTTCACCATAGTTTTTGGAGGTGATGGCAATATTAGCGACAACACGCAAGCGTTCGTCCAGGATGAAAGTTTGCGCCTTCACTCTACCCTCTCCATCACGCGCACCAAACTTGGCAGCCACAGACATATCGAAATCCTGCAGGAGATACATCGCAAATGTGCGGTCTTCAAAAAGCGACTCTGAACCATCGCGGGGGTCGCTCGTCACACCCAGAAACCCGTAAGAAAGTGCATTAAACGTGTCTTCAAACGTGAAGAAAGCATCCACCGTTTTTCGCGTTTCTTCCATTCTCACTGAGCCTAAAAAGCTCAGGACGATATATCGGCCTGCCATGGTGTGAAACCGAAACCTGGGGTTCTTAGGTGATGGACACTCAAACCACGGAGCTGGTTCGCCGATCCTTGGTTTATTCATATGTAATATCCTGATGACTGAAGTTAAGCCGGTAACGTTTCGGCGTTTTCGGCTCCTAATCTATGTACTTCGAAACCCAGGAACCGGTCACTGACGAGCCGCAATGCGATCCAGACTAATCTGATGGAGAGATGACACGTCATTGACAACTCTCTCAATCACGGCAACCTGATTGGCGTATCGCTGGATAATCACCCCTTCGCCGTCAAACAAGAAGAACTTTGCGGTGTGCTCTAGTTCATTGGCTTTACTAGTCTGGGATTGAATACCGAACATGCCAGCCGCTTTAGCAATAGATTGAGAAGTTCCAGTCAGAAAGCGCCAATTTTCCGCGTCGATGTTCATTTTCCGGGTGTAGTCTGAAAGCACATCTGGTGTTTCTTGCTCTGGAAGTAAAGAAACAGACAGCATGACAAAGTCACTCCTCGCCGCCGCTGGTATTTCTCTACGGATCGTTTTCATATACTGGGTCTGCATTGGGCACACCGTCTTGCATGTGGTGTACATGAAGTTAAGTAAGACGATCTTTCCACGAAAATCACCAGTGGATACCACTTCTCCTGTTTGATCGACAAATTTGATTCCCGCCAGCTCCTTGGCAAATAACAAAGGGTCAATGGCCTTTGGCATTTTTGTCACTGGGTCAATTGGCGCTCCCTGTAAAGGGAGCGGCGCTAACAACGTTAAAGTTAAAATCAAAGCAAAATGCTTTAACCGTTTCATCTTCCCCTCCTAGCGGCAAGTAAGACCTATGCTATCAACATACCAGCCACCTTGACCGAACAGGCCTGTAGAAACATCACCGTTACTACACGCCAGCGTATTCAGGCTTCCTGAGTTTTCACCGATAGAGGATGTCGATACAGCACTCCCTGCTCCTGTGGTGTTCTGTCCCGTCAATGCCTTACATTGAACGTCAAGATAACCGAGTACTGAGTTATACACACCAGTACCCATTGCGGCGCTAACGGAAGCAACACCAGAACCGACTGGACAAGTCAGCGCAAATGCATTTCCACCTGTTCCCCCAATACCGCCGGATACGGTTCTTGGTTGACTAAGCCAGTTACCATTGTCATCAACATTAACGCACTGCGCGGAAATATAGTCCAGGATGTCTCCTGCTCTTCCAGAAATCCCCACTAAGACTTCATCTGCAGCACATTGGCTCGAAGCTGCGCTGCCACCCGCACCACCGAATAACTCTGTGTTGTATCCTTGGGCACTATTGGATTTCACCTGAATGATATGGCCTTCAGATGGGGTTCCGTCTGCGTTTAATGCGTACAGTATGTAATGACCTGGAGGAAGGTAATTGCGGTCAGTCGAAACGGATGTGCTTATTTGCTCATTGAACTGGGTAAAGTTCAGTTCATAGAATCGTTGTTCCATGTTGAATGAGTGGGTCACCGCACCAGTTCTTACAAATGTCAGGCGCGCGATATCTTCATTGGACGTAAAGCTGATAGCACCGTTTTCTGGCAAGGTTGCTGGCACACCTGAGATTACAGGTCTGGTTCTAGGTTCTCCAGATTCGTTTAGCAAATATCCAGGTGAGAATATTTCTGCATTTGTATTAGTTAATGGGCCAGGCGCTCCACCACCAGTGATCAGTACTCTTCCGTCTGGCAGTAAAAGAGATGTAGAGTGATACAGTCTTGCGAGACTAGCTTTTGCTGCTGTCGTCCATTGACCCGTTTCCGGATTCCAGATTTCTGCCGTATAGGCCTCTTCAACCAGAGTATTATCTTGGGCAGAGCCGCCGGTTACCAAGACAGTGCCATCAGGAAGAACTGTCGAATTGGCCCAAGCATAGCGACTGTGATTCATGTCGTTGGTGTCTGAGACAACTGGCGCGCCATTTCTAATATCAATGAGGATCGCCCCTGTTTGGCTCGGACCACCTACTTGGAGTATTTGGCCTGGACGGTACATCACTGCAGTGGAGAAGTAATATTTTACATCGCTCGTGAGCTGGCCAGCATTTTCAACTGTGCCATTTCCTTCCGTATCCAGGTAATACATCATTGAACCTGATACGCCGAAGATTTTTCCGTTTGCAGCCACCCACTGTCTTGGGTACCACCAACGTATTTCGTAGCCACCAAATGCGTCATTACTTGAAGCACCGATTAATGATCTCCATTGTTTATCTTCTTGTGAATAAATCTCTGGAGTGATACTGGGGTAGCCATTTCCATCAATCCCCGCAACCAGCAATACATCGCCACTTGGCAGTGTGGTGGCAGTTGGATACCAACGTGGCGAGTTCATTTCCGCCGTCTTCACCAGTGAGTTGTCAGCCTCGTCAAAAACAACCGCATCCACAACACCTTTATTCAAGCCAGCCCCATAGCGCGCATCACCGCCTGAAATCAGAATGTCTTTAGTGTCTGACATCACAACAGGTGCACTACAAAATGAGTCGACCTCTAACGTGTTTAACAGGGTTTGATGGGAATCAGAACCTGTACCATTAGTTGGGTTCCAAACATCGTAGAAGTAATGGGCTCCCTGTACGCCTTGGTCATTGGTACCAAAGGTCATGACCTGGCCACCCGCCGTCAGCACCGAGTGAATACCAATCAATGGCCAGTCATGAACCTCGCTCCAGCTTCCGGCGACTCTCGGATCGGCGTAACAAGTCACGCCTAATCGGTCAACAAATCCGCCAGCACGGCCAGTGATGCCTGTGGCTGCCATATTGTTGCAATTAAGATTCTTAGATGGCTGACCCGACAGCCCCGCAACACCATAATCGCCTTCGTTTCCGCCAGACAGCCTCGAACGAGAAACCAGTGGTTGGCAAAAGGCAGTGACCCTTCCAACAAACGTCGCACCATTATTTGGTCCATCCGCAACTTCTAGGCGAGATACCGCTTGGTCTCTTGGGCACATTAGTTCATACCCTGTACCACCAGCTCCACCTGCTATCTCTGAATTTTGTGGCGTATCCAGCCAACTACCGTCCGCTGCAACGTCAACGCAAATAGCGCCAATACTGTCGATGATGGCTCCTGCGCCACCGAATACACCAGCAAGAACTTGCTCATCTCCACACTGGTAACTGAACGGAACACCCCCGAGTGTGCCCACTTCAGCCGTTTCAGTGATCACTGATTTACCGAAATTAGAGGCAGTGTTGCATCTCAGTGCTATTTGGTCGACCAGCGCACCAGAACGTCCGGTTATTCCTTGAGCAGCCTTACCATCTGCACAAGATAAATCGGAGAATTCGTCCCCTTCCAGACCTGCAGTTCCAATAGTGGTCTGCGCGCCTGAGACTGAGGTTGAACCTGATAGCGTTTTACAATGCACCGCCACCTTGCCGACTACGTCAATGCCCCACTCCGTTGACGGATACGCGTTGATTCCGGACACTGCACTGCCATTGGGACAAACTAAATCAAACGCACTACCACCGTTTCCACCGGCTTGCGCTCCATATGTTTCAGGCGTTCCTTGCCAGTTTCCCAGAGCGTCAACCTGAATACATACGGCTCTAAGCTGGTCTATAACACTCCCTGAACGCCCACGAACACCAACCAAGACCGAGCTGTCGGGGCAGTCAACAAGATATGGCCCACCACCAGAACCACCAACCCGCGCTGTTTCTGTAATTGGGGCAGCTTTGACGTTAAGGGAAAGAAGTGAAGAAACCATCAGGAAAAGAAAGAGTGACTGTGCAATCCTTGCAGGCATAAACAATCTCCGTCATTGAAAACGTACGTAACTTATTCATGCGGCTCAATATACGGATAAAGTTCTACTACAATCGTCTCAAATAAAAGAGGCGACATGTAAAACAGTGATGACTAATAATATGCATAGTCAGAGAAAGTCATGCGTGCCCTTGTGACTGGATTGAATAAAGTTCACACTCAGTTTTAAATCATAAAAGCTCAAAATGTCTTATTTTTAGTTAAATTTTGAGCTTTTATGTAAATTTACTCTTATCATTGGTCGGTATTCTGGCTCTCAATTAATGAGAAGGAGAGCCAAAATGAAATTCACTGTTTTAATTCCAGTTCTTGCTGCTGCCGCATTTAACAGCCAGGCATTCACCTTAACGAGCAATGATATTCAGGAAGGGGCGCGAATGGCGGATACTTTCGTGTTTCAAGGCTTTGGTTGCGCCGGAGAAAACCTCTCACCGCAACTGAGCTGGAAAGATGCACCGGAAGGCACCAAGAGTTTTGCTGTTACTGCTTACGACCCCGACGCACCGACAGGCAGTGGATGGTGGCACTGGGTGGCCTTGGATATTCCGTCTTCTACCAACAGCCTGAAACAAGGGGCTTCGGGGCATTTGAAGCAAGGACATGAGATGGAGAATGATTATGGTGCAATTGGATTCGGCGGTGCTTGCCCGCCAAAAGGTCATGGTATGCATCGCTATCAATTTACCGTTTGGGCTTTGCCTGCTGAGAAGCTGGCTCTGCCAGAGAACCCATCCAATGCATTGATTGGCTATATGTTGAATGCAAATGCGCTTGATAAAGCAACACTGACTGCAACCTATGTGAGCGAGTAAGAACATGATGACGAGAGCGCTGGTGCAAACAGGTCAGTTTCGTGGCATCACTAATCAGCCGCTGCGTAATGTGCTCGTTTACGCTCCGACGATTGTCTGGGTAAGCCGCGGGCTCAAACAACTCTGGTGGCACGATTGCTCTCGTCAATACTCGTCACAAGACTGGTTGGTGGTTCCAGCCAGCCATTCCCTCACTTTTATTAATGAGCCATCACAAAGCGATTTCTTTTCAAGAACACTGACCTTTCTGGAGCCGCCGCCACGTGAATGGTTAGAGGAAGCGCAGCAAGTATCAGTCACTGAAGAACCGCGGCTTACCGTGACTCCGCAACTTGCCTATTGCTTTGAAACCCTCTACGAAATGGCAGGGAAGTCGCTCTCAGAAACGACTCAGAAGCAGTTACTGATGGCGTTCTATGCAGAGCTGAAAGAGGCCAAGGCACTGCACCTGCTCTATCCTGGCGCAGAAACCTCACTAAAAGAAAAGCTCGCCAGCTACCTCAGCCTAAACCCTGGCGAGGCGCATAGCATTGAAGCCATTGCGGCAAACTTTTCCATGAGTCCCGCGACGTTAAAAAGGAAACTCGCTGCGGAAGACAGCTCCTTCCGCTCTATTCTTACCAATGTTCGAATGGTCTACGCCTTATCACTGATGCAGAAATCCCGTTCACAGCTCAACGTAGCGCTGGCATGTGGTTATCAATCTGAAGCGCGGTTTTCTCATCGTTTTAAGAAAGTATTTGGTCTGTCTCCCAAGGAATATGTTCAAACCCTTTAGCCTGTTAATTTCAACCTATTTTGCCTGCGATATATGCTCTTCCCCTTGATTTGACTCCAATAGGAAAAGGGCTAAATGCTCATCGTTGACATGAATAGGACGTTCGCTCTACCAAAGCATAGAATGATACTGTTCTCATCTCGGGTGCTTCTTAAGGTGTTGGTTCTGCTGCCGTTCGGCTGGTTAAAACCTGGGGAGCCAAAGTCATCACAATTGCTCGTTCTTTCAGAGAAGCAAAGTTACGTGAACTTGTTGCCGGGATAGCGTGGCCAGATTTTCTAAAGGTATTGCGCCCTCGTGGTAGGCGCGCAGTTTCAGGGGCTAGGGTTCTGCACCCTATCTCCACAGGTTTGTTCCAAATACGAAAAAGCCCGCTATCTCTAGCGGGCTTAATCTGATTTGGCGGAGAGATAGGGATTTACTCGGTCGCAAGCTCCCTTGCCCTTCGGGCCGTTGCCTACTCGGCTTCGCCGGGCAACGTTGTCTCGCTTCGCTCGGCTGAACCTAGAGTCTAGGGTTCTGCACCCCTATCTCCACAGGTTTGTTCCAAATACGAAAAAGCCCGCTATCTCTAGCGGGCTTAATCTGATTTGGCGGAGAGATAGGGATTTACTCGGTCGCAAGCTCCCTTGCCCTTCGGGCCGTTGCCTACTCGGCTTCGCCGGGCAACGTTGTCTCGCTTCGCTCGGCTGAACCTAGAGTCTAGGGTTCTGCACCCCTATCTCCACAGGTTTGTTCCAAATACGAAAAAGCCCGCTATCTCTAGCGGACTTAATATGATTTGGCGGAGAGATAGGGATTTGAACCCTAGATACGCTATTAACGTATGCCGGTTTTCAAGACCGGTGCTTTCAACCACTCAGCCATCTCTCCGTAAGTGCGGAGAATACTACTGACAGTTCGGAACGCTGTAAACACCTTCCTTCACTCACAAAGTTCGATTGATGCTTTTGAAGTCGATGTGCTCCTATTGTGTGCAGTAGCAAGCGCAATCTTAAGAAATACTCACGAAACGCCTTGATGTTTGCCTTATTTTAAAGACAAATCTTCATAAGTTTTCACGCATAACAAGGAAACGTAATTGATACTTCACTTTACTCTATCATCCTGTTAAAACAGTTTGTTATAGAAATGCTTTAGCGAGGTTTTTGCGCGAATTATCTGATACCTACCTCATTTCAGGTTCGTGATTAAAGCCAGTTTGTTAAGCAATCAGCAGTTAGGATTATCATGCAACTCAGTAACTTCTTACTTAAGCTTTCGAACACCCCCGAGCTCGTTGAATTTGAAGACACCATTTCAGTCATTGATCGTTTTTACCACTACTCTCCGGCTGAATTTATGAATGGCGACTTAATTAACAAAGCCGGTCAAAACACGGGTTCATGCAAGATTTTTGCGTTTGGAAAGTTGCACGGTCTTGATGAACGCGCGGTACTGGCATGTTTTGGCAGATACTATAGGGATGATGTTCTCGGCCATCCAAGTGGCAAGGACCACCTGAACATTCGAAATTTCATTCATAACGGTTGGAAAGGCGTTTCTTTTGACAGACTCCCCCTGTCACCCAAGCAGCCCAGAAACAGTTAAACGAAAGCCCCTCAATTGAGGGGCTAGTTTGTTTGTCTGTTCTTACCCATCTTTGTTGATTTGAACGATAAGTTCGTCTTCTATCTGTGCGGCCATCTCGTTTGGCACCTGACACGTACCTGCATTTTCGTGGCCGCCACCGCCGTACTTCAACATCAATTCACCAATGTTGGTCTGCGATGTTTTATCAAAGATAGATTTTCCGCACGCAAACACTGTGTTTTGTTTCTGAAAACCCCAAAGTACGTGCACAGAGATGTTGCACTGCGGGTACAGGGCATAGATTTCAAAGCGGTTACCTGGCCAGATTGTATCTTCATGACGTAGATCCAAAACGACCAAGTTGCCACAAACAGAAGTGCAGCGCCTGATTTGCTCTTGAAACTTTTCACGATGGCTAAAATAAAGATCGATGCGCTCTTTGACGTCAGGGAGAACCATTATTTCCTTGATGGGCTTGTCTTTGCAGTAATCGATCAGGTCCATCATCAATTCGTAGTTTGAAATACGAAAGTCCCGAAAGCGACCGAGGCCAGTTCTCGAATCCATGATGAAATTCAGCAATCCCCATCCTTCTGGATAAAGCACTTCATCTTTGGTGTATTGCGCAGAATCGCCTTTGTCGACTTCTTCCATCATTTCGTCCCAAGACTCTGGGAAGGTATTCTCGCCGCCAAAGTGCTTCCACACGACACGAGCGGCGGATGGCGCATCAGGGTCGATGATATGGTTGGCACTTAGCTCCTGATTACGAATCAATTCGGAAGAGTGATGATCGATACAAAGGTGGGCTTTGGCGTTATAGGGTAAGTTGGTCGTAATGTCATACTCAGTAATATCAACGACCCCGTCCTGCATGTCTTTCGGATGCACAAACTTGATTTCATCGATCAGGTCGATGTGCTTTAACAGCACCGCACACACTAATCCGTCGAAGTCACTTCGTGTGATAAGACGATATCGTCTTTCTGGCATTCGCTTCACTCCCATAAATGAGGGCGCACCCTCTGATGGCTTTCTTCTCATCGATGTTGCTACATACCTTAAGAATAAGACGAATGCCCGAATCTGCAACTTACTGAGAGAAGCGATTGAATGCAGTACTTTGTCAGAAAAGAAAAAAGCTGCTCTTCAGCAGCTTTTTTTTAGGCTATTTGGTTCATCGTGGCAGAAAATTCTCGCCCAGCATGCATCTCACGCTGCCCCCACCAATGGTTTCAATGGTTGAAACATCTATAGGAACCAACTTGCCATGCTGACGTAGCACGCGCTTTTGCTCTAAGGTAAAAGCGTTATATGCAGAGAGGGACATAGCAATCAGTCGCTCGCCTTTTCTGTTCTGTAGTTGAAGAATGTTGCCGCAGAATTGACCCATTTGCTTCTCGCTGATCGAAATGACATCTTTTGTCTTTTGCAACGAGTTCAGCACCCTGCGACGTTCAAACTCTTCAATGATCTCATCACAGATCACCGCAAACCCTTCACCCACAGCCATCATCACATTGGTATGATAAACGGGCGAGCCAGAAGACATTCGTGTATCGAAATAAATGACCTCTTTGAATCCAGCTCGGTTTACATACTGCTGGAGCAAATCACGATCACAACGTACTGATAGAGCAGCGTAAACGGTGGAGTTAGCATGATCCATGATCATAACTCCGGTGCTTTCCAAAAAGGTTTTTGGTGCATGTAAATCACCAAGGCTATGTACTTTTGGAGCTTTGAATCCGGACTCTCGCAATGCTTTGACTAAGGTATCCGATCGAACTTCACGACGGCGGTTTTCACATGCCATTGGGAAGAGGTAAATATCACCAGTAATAGAGGTAGAAAACCAATTGTTGGGGAATACGGCATCCGGCGTTTCGCCTTGCTCTGAGGAATAGTCCATTACCGTCACATTCACACCGTGTGACCGCAATAGCTCTACCATGTCATAGAACTCATTTAGCGCTTTGTTGCGGATCTCTGCATCAGAAAGAGCCAAGGACTTTTGGAACTCGTTGTCTGCGCTTGTTTCCACGTTAAATTTGAAATCAATGGGTGGCACCATCACTACAGCGTTTGCTGCGTGGACAGTGGCCTGAGAGTTGATCGTATCTCTCGGAATGGGTGCGACCATCTAAACACCTCAACATTTTATTAACATTATTGTTATGAGGTTAATTTTAGACAGGGTCTCGAAGGAAAGTTACCTAAATGAGGCGAGAATATATAGCTCGAGTTGAGTTATTACCCTTTAAAAGCGATTTCTTTAGGTAATTTACCCATAAAGCACAATATTAGCCCTTCACTTTTCCTTAACGTTTCGCTCTCAAGACAAAACGATAAGGTCAGGATTGATCCCAGCACTTCGCTTATATTCGGCAATCACAATTTCACTGCGGGTTTGAATAACACCTGGAAGTTGAATAATACGGGTCGACATGAACTTCTGATAAGCCTTGATGTTCTTCACACGCACTTTCACCATGGCGTCGAAGTCTCCAGAAAGCGAATAACACTCTTCAATCTCGGGAATCAACATGGCTGATTTGGCGAACTTATCGAAGATGGAAAGATTGGTTTGATCAAGGCGCATATGAATAAACACAACCACATCTAAACCCAGTTTCTCTGCGGAAATATCCGCATGATAACCAGAGATGTACCCTTCCCTTTCGAGACGTTTTACCCTTTCAGAGCATGGTGTGGTTGTGAGGTTTACCCGCTTAGCGAGCTCAACAACCGGCAGGCGGCCATTGGATTGGAGAATGCGGAGGATTTCGATATCTGTGCGATCGAGAGTGGTTACATTAGTGTTTGCCATACCAAGTCTATCATACAGTTAATAATAAAAGTCATATTAACGTTTAATAGACAATTTAACCAAAAAAGAGCCGACAATCGTCGGCTCTTATAGATTAAATCAATACAACTAGTTACTTTTCCGCAAGAACTGGCATTTGAGAAAGCACTTTGTAGTACTCACCGGCAACCGCATCGTAGTTACCTGATACATAGGCACCGAGTAGTGCGTAATCGAGATCCCAAAGCACCTTCTGCTCAGCAGTCGCAGACGCGTAACCCGCAGAGTAAGCATCAACTGCACTTAAAAGTGTTTCTCTATAGCCAAACGCCAGCAGCTCATAGGTTTTCTTAATAGCGTCTACTACTTTAACAACACTGTGAGTTGAACCGCCCTTGAACGACATTGTTGCATTCGCTTTGTCATAAACAACATCGCCACTCTCAATTGCTGCATTAAGATATGCATCCAAAATGGTATTGAGGTCGCCAAGTTTTGCTGCGCTCCAATCTGCAGGTAGAGCAGCAACTGCATCGTTGATGAACGCTGAATCAGCAAAAGTTACTGGCGTGCGATATGCGACAAGAATCCCCAACATATCCCCATAAGCAGTAGTGATTTGCTCATAAGTAGCACTCAATTCAGCTTTCGCATAGTTATCGAGTGTCGACTTCGTCGTGTAACCGTTGCTACCAACTAACTGAGAGGCGTACTCATAGGCTAAAGAATTAGCTTTGGTCACAAAGTAGCGACTATTTGCGATAGAGAAATTCAATGGATCACCCGGAATGATGTCTTCCAGAATAGCAGAATTGATTGAATAACTAGCACGCTGCGCTACTGCCTTTTCTCTAAGATCCAAATCCGAAGTAAAAGAGGACTCTGCCGCGCGATTTAAAATCAAGCCGGCCAAAGATTGACGTTTACCCGTGTCCACGCCAAAGAAATCAAGTGTCCAACTACGGCTCGGTGGAAGTGATTCGATTAACTGAGTTTTGTGCAGGTTTACGTCTACAGTAGCAGTACTTGTAACGTCATTTCCATTTGCATCAACCAACTTCACAGGCGTAGTTAGAGGAGCGCCAGACAACAAATTGTTAACTATGTTGTCAAACTCTGCTTTTACTCCAGGCCAATCCATTAATGAAGAGTGATCACCATCATCAGTCCAACGAAGAGTATAACGTCTCGCAAGTACGTGTGTAGCAATCAATTTATCTGGCCACATACCCAGTGCGGAAACCGCATTGGAGTATGGAACATCGGGGTTCACTGAACGCGTTGAATTTAGGAAACGGCCATTTTCAGTCTCCGCAATAACCTGTACAGCTCCAAATCGACCAAACTGATCTTCAAGCAATGGTTTGATTTCGGCGTCAAAACACGATGCAAAACCTACCTGGTAGTTTGACGGCAACATAAATGAGCCAAGGTTAATGACAGCACCAAGAGATGCGACTCTTTGCTGACCATCTGTGGTAATCAAACACTGATGTTCCGGTGTAGCCATAACATCTAGCATAAACTGAGCAGCACGCTCTGTTGCCAAGCCGTAATCACAGTACCAAGCGTTACTTGCGCTACCAGAAGTACAGCTTTGCTGAGTGAGACGCGCGATGAAATCCAATGGTTTGTCAGAAGCTTCAGCAAAACCATAATTGCGGAATATTCCATCTATCATCTCAGCATGCTCTAACATCTCACGTACTTCGTTCATTTCGCGATAGCGACGAACAATGTAAGAAGGGTAGTCAGAGTTATAAAGGCGACCATCTCGGTAAACAGAAGTATTTCTGCGGTCAAAGCTATCTAAATAGTTTTGCCAGTAATAGGTTGCGATTTCCTCGCGCGTTGTTCCTTCATCAAAGCGGTTACAATCGCTGTTCAGAGAAACATTGCCATCTGTACAGAATGCATAGTCTTTCCTAGCGACGTCAACACCAGTGCTTTCATCCAAAGAATCTAAGTATTCAATAACGCCGTAACGCGCGCTACCAAAGTCATTTTTGAAGTAATCTACATTAACTTGTGCATCCAATCGGTCCAAGTCACAGGTATAAACGAAGCCTGCACTAGGATTGCTTTCATCTGAAAGCCCTTTTTGTGTGCACGCCAACAGTCCCTGATTTACCAATGCACCGGTTTCGGTGTCCACAGCACCAAAAGCTTCTGGAGCAATTACATCTACTTGACGTCCGTAACCGAATTTAAATGCCGCTAAGTCATACAAACCCCAAGTCGGAGTCTCGTCAAGCATACTTGGCGCGTAGTCCATCGTGGAACTATATGCAGGTACTGCGTTCATTCCTAAAGCTCGTGACTGGGCTTCAGTGAAGAAGTTCGCCTTGTCATTAGATGCTTTGAAGTTATGGCGTAGACCTAAGTTATGGCCGATTTCGTGTACAAACGTGTTAGCGTAGGTTGTGACAGTAATGGCGTCGGCAACCTTTGGTTTCACGTCTTCTGGCAACTCATGCCAGTATTTTAGGCGCTTGGTTCCTGTCGTTTCATCAACAACAAAATAGCTATCATCTACCAGAGGAAGGCGGTCGATTTCAGCTTTTGTAGTCGAAGATACCCAAGAAGCCTCTAGCGGATACATGCTATTACGAGCCCAAAAATCTAAGCGACGCTCTTCCTCAAGTTGGATATTCTCAAATTTGTCATCAAATTGACCAGCCAATTCACCAGGAACAAATTCTGTAACTTGGCTAAGCGCAAAATCTTCACTAAATGAAGGTTCATAAGCAGGCACATCAAATTTTTCAAGTGCAGCAAACGTAGCGCGCAATCTTTGATTAGATACTTTTTCCGTGACTTCTGGGGAAGGCGATTGGATCTGGCCATTTGCATCCATATAAGCGAAGCCAGGTGACAACTCTCCTCGATTGTAAACACGCGCCATATTGTCCCAGTATATCTTCACACCAGTTCGCGCGACACCAGAGTATTGATTAACATGAGCTTTGACAATCTCGCCAGTTAAAGGATGGGCAACCGATGGTCCATAACCTAGCAGTCCGTTATCCAGAGGCTCATCAACTAGATTGATGACGTTGTAACGAAGGTCGCCAGGATGTACACCCTCTGCTGAAGCAGGGTTGACAAGACGAATAGGCGGGACACCGGTCTTATCAAGACTCAGTGTTTTGTTCATCTTATCAACAGTTTCAATCGTCGCATCAAGGAAGATTTTGTTCTCAGGCTCGAAGAAGTTGTCTGACAGATAGTAGTCGATACTTGGTAAGCTTGGATTGAATCGGTTCAGATAAACAGCATCTCGAGAGTATTTGTTCGTTACCGGATCAATAACTCTGGTCGACGACGTAAAGAAGCCGATTTCATTCTCATCATTTACAGGATAAAGCACTGGTGTGTAGTCATTTGACTTCACCATGTCTTCATGCACCAGCGAGTAGAAGAAGCGAGATTTAAAACCACCATCGCGTAGAATGTCGTCTATGCCTGCTTTAGTATCATAGCTTATATGACCATCCAGAGCATCAAGGTTGACGCTAAAAGTTCGCTCAAGTTCAAAATTGATGACACCATTTGATGGATCAAACTCCCAATGAATTAGCTCCGCGTCTCCAACCTCGGTCAAGCCATCTTTAACACCAAAAAGTTCAACATAGTTAATATCGACTGTTTCAGTATCTACAAACTTTGGGGTGAAGTGGGTACTGCTTTTGACGCTAAACTTACCATCTTTGATTTGTTCTTCACTGTTTGTGCAGTCACCGTAACTATCTTCCTTACAACGATATGCTGCGAAATCACCAGGTACTGTGACTACAACAGGGAAGTTTGTATTTTCGTCATCCGAGTTTTCAGTTGGAACATTACAAAAACCATTGGCATCTTTGCTAAGAGACTCGTTTGGATAGTTTTTATCGTACTGTCGCACCTCTAGAGCGCTTTCTGAGAAACAAAGCTCTACAAGTTTGGGTACCCCCTGTAAAAACGGGAACTGGCTTAATGCGAAGCGAGGCGCAGCACCAGTTGTCGGTACATATAGCCAACGGCCCTCTTTGAATTCAGAAATCGCTCTTTCTTTATCAGAGCGTGTTTCTAGTGTTTGGTATTCTTGGTCATCTGCCCCACAGCCCGCCAAAACGGCAGCGATGGACGCAGACAATAAAAGTCTGTTTAGCTTCATACCAAAGTCCTTTTAGAATGAATAAGTTAAAGTGGCGGTATATGTGGCCGATCTTTCGTTGAATAATTCGATATTTCCGAGCGTGCCACGCTCAGCGTCGAAATATACACCGGAGTTTGACGCAGACAACGCCCCTGAGAATGAGTCAGTAAACTGGTAGCTCGCACTTAGCTTGCCAACATAGGTCCAGTCACGACGAAAGCCTGCGTAGGTCCACGAAGTACCACCGATGAATGAGCCCGATAAATAGGCATCACCCACGCCATATCCGACACTGGAAACCACAGAGACAACATGTTCTGTAAGCACTTTTCCATTGACGGTTGTTTTGTATTGATGGAAATTTTTGCTATATCTCGGAGCGATAGAAAGATCAAAGCCAGCAGCTTTGCCAGTGATAGAGAGACCAATACGACTCGCCGTAATCAGGTCTTCCTTTCTCGAAGTTTCCGATGTAGGCAGTGTGAACTGAAGCGAAGCTTTTACCTTTCCGGTCTCTCCGAAATCAAACAGGGCCGAGCGAGAAACGCCCAAAACTGTGTTTGTAAAGAAATCTCCGGTTCGATCTTCGTAAGCGCGGTAGCCTCCGCCCGATAGGTAACCTGAATAATCCTCCGAAATTTGATATGTTGCACTCGCACACCAGTTCAGCGATCGAACCGAGCGATAATCATCTTTGTCATGGCCATTTTGGCTGTAATAGACACATGCAGACCCACCCCATGGAGATGATTCTTCAGTGTCAGCGTAAACTGCTGGAGACATACTTGCCGCCAACAAAACGATGCCGCCACATCCAAGCTGCGTCTTTTGCATAGATATCTTCCTTGAACTGCATCCTGAGTTTCGAACTTTTTATTTCAAGTACAAATAAATCGCCTGGCATCTATATTTAATAATGTATGTATATCTAACTAGATATCGCATATATGGAATTAATGCACGCTTTTGTACTCCGAGATAAGTACATCACATTGCATTTAATGATCACCATTTATTCACATTTGATTGGACACATGTCTCATAATTAACAAATATGACACATACAATGTTTCTATATATTTCCACATTCACACATATAGACAATTTAAACTTTATCTCATTGAATTTTTGATATTTATACAGATCGCTTGTTATATTGCATGAAAATTCATACATGGCCATATAAACTAACTATGAAGGGATATGCAGCACATAGATCTGATTTGTCACGAAATCTTACAATTAATGAAAGGACTAGAGAGGCACTTCTTTAGAAGGTTATTCCGAAAAATAAAAAATTACATAGATTTGACGGCAATTAATTCACGAAGGAGATTTACACTTAGTATATTTCCCCTAAGAAGAAAAAGAGATAAGTGATTAAATATCAACCACCACTGCCCAAGGTTTAACTTATATAAAATTCGATTTTAAATTCAACTCATATGAATATTTATTTTAGGTTAGCGAAGTTTTGAGGCAGGTAAAATTTATAGGGGAAAATAAAAAAGCCCAGACTTAGGTCTGGGCTTTCGAATGTGGTTGCGGGAGCCGGATTTGAACCGACGACCTTCGGGTTATGAGCCCGACGAGCTACCAAGCTGCTCCATCCCGCGTCCGTATTTCACCGTTCAGGTACGATGACAACTTAATTGGAGCGACACACGAGGTTCGAACTCGTGACCTCAACCTTGGCAAGGTTGCGCTCTACCAGCTGAGCTAGTGTCGCATGTTACCCGGCTAAGCCGAATAAACTAAATGTGGTTGCGGGAGCCGGATTTGAACCGACGACCTTCGGGTTATGAGCCCGACGAGCTACCAGGCTGCTCCATCCCGCGTCCGTATTTCACCGTTCAAGTACGATGACAACTTAATTGGAGCGACACACGAGGTTCGAACTCGTGACCTCAACCTTGGCAAGGTTGCGCTCTACCAGCTGAGCTAGTGTCGCATGTTACCCGGCAAAGCCGAATAAACTGAATGTGGTTGCGGGAGCCGGATTTGAACCGACGACCTTCGGGTTATGAGCCCGACGAGCTACCAGGCTGCTCCATCCCGCGTCCGTATATCATCGTTCTAGCACGATGAGAGCTATTCCCATCTCTCAATCCCTTTAAAGAGATTGGAGCGACACACGAGGTTCGAACTCGTGACCTCAACCTTGGCAAGGTTGCGCTCTACCAGCTGAGCTAGTGTCGCATCATGGAGGCGCGTCCCGGAGTCGAACCGAGGTCCACGGATTTGCAATCCGCTGCATAGCCACTCTGCCAACGCGCCTTCGTTTGTCTCGCTTCAGTAAGTTGCCTTCCGCTGCGGTACGGTGCGCATTCTACGGATTCGCGTGATCTAGTCAACACTAATTTCGAAATAAAAGTTCGTTCGCTTAAAATCGCGGCAAAGCCGATATAAATCGACCATATTGAGCCTTTTTTGGTCAGGATTTCGCTAAGAAGTTAATATTCCGAAAAGTGAGGTTGATTCTCGCCCCCCTCAGCTTTGCGGTTTTCGGCACTGCATGCTGCCAATAAGTCTGGGTTTTGCCCGCCATAATCAGCAGAGAACCAGAACCTAATTCAAATTCGCGTTTTTCTCCAGTTTGAAGATGACGAAGAACAAAGCGGCGAGTTTCACCAAAACTAAGCGAAGCGATACTCGGCTCGGTACCTAACTCCGTTTCATTGTCTTGATGCCACCCCATGTAATCCTGTCCATCACGATAAAGGTTCGCGAGCACAGAATTGTAAGCCACACCAGACGTTTGCTCACATTGAGACTTCAATGAAACTAATGATTCAGGCATACGTGCAGCCTTAAGGTGAAGCCCTGAATATGAGTAGGCGTCACCAAACCACGCCTGCATTCGAGGTTGCAGCACTTCACGGCCGAACATTTTGATGGGAAGCTGGTCCCAAGGAAGAGATCGGGAGAGATGGTGAAAAATATCAGAAGCGATGCTGGTGGGAATAAACTCAGGCTCCCAGAACAGTCTCCCGTCTGGAATGTCTATCCATCCTGTATGCTGAAAAAGATCGCCCTGAAACATCTCACCTCCACCCAATGGTCTGTTGACCCTAAGTTATCAGAGATGAAGATACCGTTTTACCTCCCAACAATCGAGCGAGATAAAACGGTACAACAAATTAGCGAGATGGGTCGACGCGGTTTCCACGCATGCCGTTCACACGGAACCAGCCTGCAATGCTGTAACGCTCTCGGTTGGTCGGAAGTACCTCATGAGGAAACTCCTCCGATAGGAACACCAGCAAACGTCCAGCTTTCGGCCAGAGGGTATTGAGATGGTTATCGTTGATATCATAAATCACAATCTCGCCACCATCTTCGTCCGCCCACTCATCATTGAGGTACATTACCGTGGTTAAACGGCGGTTGGAACGGCCTTCGAAAGTATCGAGGTGTTTTTGATAGAAATCGCCAATGTCATAATGCGCGAAGTGCGCTTCATACTCGAACAAACCCAAAAAGAAGTGGCGGTTGACGTCGTTCTTTATCGCTTCCATTCGAGAGAAAAAATCGTCCGAGGCAGGATGCTTTCCGCGTTCCAGCCAAGAAATCTTGTCACTACGGATTTGTTTGTTGGTATGGTGCTGCAGGTGTCGTCCGATGCCTGCAGGTTTCATGCTTTCAGGAATGGCATCACGAAGTTGTTCGACTTCTTCTGCATTCAGGAAATCATCCCACACGTACCAACCTTGGGTATGAAGTGCATCTAATAACTTATCTGTGTTCATTGTCTGCACCTCCAAATACAAGGGGTAGCGAATCTACCCCTTGTGCCAGTGCTGCTTCAAATCACAGATTTTATGGAAAGGATTTAAAAATCTAATCGTGAGATGGATGTGCCATTAGTTCGCCAGAGCGTCTTCCATTTTGGCTTTCCAGATCGCCATCGCGAGCGCAGGTTTACGCAGCACTTTCGGCGTTGGGATCCAGCCATGATCGATACGTGAGAACACGTCAAAGCGCCCCGCCTGCCCCGCTATTGCTTCAGCAACAACGCGGCCTGCAATATTGGTCAAACCAACGCCATGACCAGTGTAGCCATGAGCTGTATAGATATCGTTACCCAAATGCGAGATTTCCGGCATGTAGCTGCGGGTCACCGCAAACAGACCACCCCAGTGATATTCCATCTTCACGTCACCCAGCTGTGGGAAAACTTTCAGCATACGTTGACGCAGACGCTCCTGACTGTCTGAATACTCGCCATTGAACGGATGGTTCACACCGCCGAACAGAATGCGTCCGTCAGCGGTCGGGCGGAAATAATCCAGACAGTTATTCAGATCAGACATCGCCATCTTGTTGGTGATTGGCTGACGATCGTCAAGCTGCTCGGTTACAGCGATGTAAGAAGCCACAGGCAGCACTTTTGATTGCGCCTTGCGATGCAGGCCATCAAGGTAAGCGTTACAAGCCAGCAGAACCTGTTTTGCTTTCACGCTGCCCTTTGCGGTTTTTACCGTGTTAAAGCCCGCGCCTTTTTCCAGTTTGATCACAGGGCTGTTTTCATAGATCTCTGCGCCAACGGAAATCGCCGCTTGCGCCAAACCCAGTGTGTAGTTCAGGGTATGAACGTGACCGCTGTTTGGGTCGAATAAGCCCCCCAAGTAACGACGGGTGTTCGCTACCTGCTCAATTTTGTCAGTATCCCACCACTCAGCAACTGGATAGTTGTAACGACCATGCTTCAGCTCATGCCAGGACTTCAGCTCTTTCTCCTGACCTTTATTCAACGCCAGCTCGATGTAACCCTCCTGAAAGTCACAATCGATGTTGAACTCGCTGATGCGTTCACGAATGATATCGATAGATTCAACGGACAAATCCCAAAGCTGCTTGCCCCATTCTGGGCCATACTCTTCGTCCACTTCGCGAAGACCCAGACAGTAACCCACCAGCGCCTGACCACCATTACGACCTGAGCCACCAAACGCGATGCGTTGGCCTTCCAGCACTACCACGCTCATGCCCTTCTTACGAAGTTCAATGGCTGCGTTTGTGCCCGTCAAACCCGCGCCGATAATACAAACGTCTGCTTGAATATCACTGGTTAACTCTGGCTGTTCAGGCAAAACATTTGCCGTTGCTTGATAGTAGCTATCGATATACCCGTGTTCTTTCGCCATTTCGCGACTAAATCCTGATAAAAGGGTTAATTAAAAAGATGGCGAATATTCGCACTAAGCCACATTCCAAGCAAGGGATTCTTGCCCCTTGACCAAGCTCAAAAATAACTGGGTTCGTTGATGCTGTGCGCGGCGCACAAATTGGCACCTTTTCAAGGGGATTCTCATTGACAGAGGGGACAAATGTTTTGATGATGCGCGTTCATTTTTCAGCTTGGTATTTACCCAAACTACCTCAAGGCGCTTTTTCAGCGAAAAGACAGGTTTTGTGAGGGGCATGGTGGAAGGCGAGTAAATGGTTCTACTCCCAATCATGCTATGAGCAAGACACGTAGGCGAGAGGACGGAAATCTGCCTGTGCCTTAAGGTAGTTTGGGTATGCCACTTAAGGATAAAATCAAATGAACCAATATCTTAAAGGGGTGAAAGCGGCAAGCATCGCACTTACCGCAACAGTTTCTTTCAACGTTTCTGCAAGCGATGAAGTGCTGAATATCTACAACTGGGCCGAATACATGCCAATGGGTGTGATTAAGGCGTTTGAGAAGGAGTACGATGTTTCAGTTAACTATTCTACGTTTGAAAACAATGAATCCATGTATACCAAGCTGAAGTTGCTTGATGGAAAGGGCTATGACCTTGCGTTTGCATCGACATACTTTATCCAGCGCATGAGCGACGAAGGCATGTTGGCGAAAATCGATAAATCGAAAATCCCACATGTTAAGGACATTATTCCTGGTCTGATGGGTCAACCATTCGACAAAAACAATGACTACTCCCTGCCTTACATCTGGGGCGTGACGGCTATCAGTTACAACGGCGACATCGTTGATGGCAGCAATGTGACCAAATGGGCTGATCTTTGGAACGACGAGTTCGCAGGCCAAATCATGCTGCTCGACGACGTGCGGGATGTTTTCGGCATGGCACTGAAAGCCAAAGGCTACAGCATCAACACCACCAATGAAGCAGAGATCAAAGAAGCTTATGAAATGCTGAAAGATCTGCGTCCAAATGTCGTGGTTTACAACTCAGATGCACCGCACGTACCTTTTGTGACGGGCGAAGTCGGTATCGGTCAACAGTGGAACGGTAACGCCTACCTGGCGCAAGCCGAGATGGAAAACATCGAGTTTGTTTACCCAGATGAAGGCTCAATTCTTTGGATGGATAACTTCATCATTCCGAAAGGCGCAGAGAAGGTCGACCTGGCACATAAATTCATCGACTTCCTGTACCGCCCTGAAAACCAAGCGGCAATGGTCGAAGAGCTGGGTTACCCAGCACCAAGCAAGCGTGCAAAAGAAAAACTGTCTGCGGAATACACTGAGAACAATGTAATTTTCCCATCAGACGAAGATGTTGAAAAAGGCGAATTCACTAACGATGTGGGTGAAGCGGTCAGCATCTACAACCGTTACTGGCAATTGCTGAAAAGCTAACTCGCTTTAACGAAAAAACCGCGGCCATGAGCCGCGGTTTTTTTTATTCTGATGAGTTACAGCTAATTCGACGACTTAAAGAAAAGCATGTGTGCCGCACTCAGTGAAATCGCCCCACGCACAATCAACTTAAGCTGCTCTGCAGAAATTCGGGCAAACACCTTGTAGCCAATAAACATCCCGATAAACAGCGCCGGCAAACCACTCGCACTCGCCTGTAGGGTTTCTGTGTTAATCAAACCTAGACTCACCAAGCCCACCAGCTTCATGATATTCAAGGTCAGGAATGCCCAAACCCGTGTCGCCACATAGGCGGATTTATCCATTTTCTGCTCAAGGAGGAACAGTCCCATCAGTGGGCCAGCGGCATTTGCCAGGACTCCAACAAACCCACACAATGCACCAGCAACACTCGCCGCATAACGATTGGTGAAAACAGGGAGCGGATGGTAATCCAGCCAGATTGACATACCGAGTAGTGTGAAAATCAAAATACCCAGAATCGTCATGAAAGTATGTGGGTCGATGTTACCCAATACATAGGTGCCACCGATGACGCCAAGCGCGCCAAAAGGCAGGAGTTTTGCCAGTACACGCCAATTCACATTTTTCCGGTAAGTCAGCACGGCTATAAAGTCGGTAAGGAGGTAAAGCGGAATGATCACACCCAGCGCTTCCGGCCCAGGAAATGCCAGCATAGTCAGCGGCAAAATGATAAGCCCCATCCCACCGATTGAGAACTTTGAAAAGCCTGTCACAAGACAGGCTAACGAGATGAAAACCAGCGACATATCCATATATTTCCTCCCCTTGGTATCGACCCCGCCCTTCTGACTCAAGTTATGGACGACAGAATGATTCCTGATGTTTTGTAATTACTTTTTCTTCAATGAGGAGTAATCTGCTTACTCGATCATAGATGTAATCAGGACAGATAAGAATGATTGATTTTCGCTCAGACACAGTGACACAGCCGGATCAAAAAATGCGCGAAGCCATGGCTAATGCGCCCGTGGGTGATGACGTATATGGTGACGACCCAACGGTCAATGAACTGGAGCAGTGGGCTGCTGAGCGCCATGGTTTTGAGGCAGCGGTATTTACCTCATCAGGCACCCAAGCAAACTTGCTGGGTATTTTGGCACATTGTGACCGTGGTGACGAATATTTGTGCGGTCAACAAGCGCACAATTATAAGTATGAGGCAGGTGGTGCAGCAGTGCTGGGCTCGGTACAACCTCAACCCATCGAAAACAACAAAGACGGAACCCTGTGCTTTGAAAAGCTCGCGGCAGCGGTTAAACCGGATGACTCTCATTTTGCGCGTACCAAACTCTTCAGCTTAGAAAATACTATTGGCGGTAAAGTACTGCCCTTGGAGTATCTGGCGAAAGCAAGAGAGTTCGTGAATAAACACAACCTGAAACTTCATTTAGATGGCGCGCGTGTATATAACGCATCAGTGGCTATGGGTGTAGATATTAAGGAAATCAGCCAGCACTTCGACTCCATGACCATTTGTTTGTCAAAAGGTCTCGGTGCACCGATTGGCTCTTTGCTGTTAGGCGATGCTGACTACATTCAGCGTGCACGTCGACTGCGTAAAATGGTCGGTGGCGGCATGCGCCAGGCTGGCATCTTGGCGGCAGCAGGTAAGATTGCCCTGACGGAAAACGTCGAACGTCTCAAAGATGATCACGACAACGCCCGTTACCTGTCTGAAAATCTTGGGGCGATTCCGGGTTTCAACACCTTTATCTACCCGGTTCAAACCAACATTGTTTACGCCGATGTTGCAGCACATATCGACATTCATTCGATTGCTTCAACGTTGAAAGAACAGGGGATTCTGTTCTCGCCTTCTCACAAGGCAATGCGTTTTGTGACTCACAAAGACGTGAAGAAATCTGACATAGATACGCTACTTTCGGCTATCGAAAAACAGCTCTGAGCGGTTTTTTGAATTAACGATGAAAGAGGCGGTTATCCGTCTCTTTTTGTATAGATAGAAGAGGAAAAACCATGGCAGGGGCCAGCCTTCTTACACTGCTTGATGACATTGCCACGATTCTGGATGACGTTTCCGTCATGAGTAAAATCGCCGCGAAGAAGACGGCGGGTGTACTGGGTGACGACCTCGCCCTCAATGCGGAGCAAGTTTCCGGTGTAAAAGCCGACAGGGAGTTGCCCGTCGTTTGGGCCGTTGCCAAAGGGTCCTTTCTCAACAAACTGATACTCGTTCCCGCGGCTCTGGCTATCAGTGCGATTGCACCTTGGCTGATCACTCCTCTTCTTATGCTGGGCGGCCTTTTCCTTTGTTACGAAGGTGCAGAGAAAGTACTGCATACCTTCTTCCACAAAGATGAAGAGCATCCCGCCAGTGAAGCGCAGGACTTCAATACCGCTACGCTGGATGCCGCAGAATACGAAGCGCAAAAAATAAAAGGCGCGATCAGGACGGACTTTATCCTCTCGGCCGAAATCATTGTCATCACGCTAGGTGTAGTATCAGAAGCTACCTTCCTCACCCAAGTTGTCACCCTGTCTGGCATAGCGTTTTTAATGACGATAGGCGTTTATGGCTTGGTCGCGTTGATCGTCAAAATCGATGATGCAGGACTTTATCTCAGCCAGAAAGCAGGCAGTATCAAACAAGCCGTAGGTCGCGGTCTGCTCTCCTTTGCACCCTACCTGATGAAAGGGCTGTCTATTGTCGGCACCGTCGCCATGTTCTTGGTTGGCGGTGGCATCCTCACCCACGGCATACATGTGCTTTCTGAACTCATTACAGACGCTGCTCAGGAAACTGCGCTGATACCGACAGTGGGCACTGTGATTTCTGCGCTGATACCAACACTGCTTAATGGTTTGATTGGATTGGTAGCAGGGCTGATTATCGTTGGACTCTTTAGTTTGGGCAGTAAACTGAAGCCTTCAAAGTCATAAGTGTTAACTTCACGACCGATTTGCGTACTACTACGGATTGCCACATTTCTTGTCTACCCTTAACGTTGTTTGGATATAAATCAGTCAACGTTAGGGAGAACGGAAATGACGGCAAAACATGTATTTATTACTGGTGGTGCAAGTGGAATTGGCTTTGGCATGGCGCAGGGTTTTGCCCAAGCAGGCCATAAAATCACTCTTTCAGATATCAATAAAGAAGCGCTGGATAACGCCGTCAGCAAATTGAGAAGCCAATTTGATGTGGATGTTCAGGGCGTTGAACTGGATGTCACCAACTCCGAACAATTGGCTTCTGCGCCTTCTCGTGTTGATGCCCCAGTCGATATTCTCGTTAACAATGCAGGCATCCAATTTGTCTCCGCGCTGGAGCAATTCCCCGAGGACAAATGGCGTCTTATCATCGACATTTTGCTATGCGGCCCAGCCATGCTGACCAAAGCCTTTCTTCCTTCCATGTATGAATGCAACTTTGGGCGAATCATCAATGTTGGCTCCATTCACAGCCTTGTCGCCTCGCCGTATAAATCCGCCTACGTGTCTGCGAAACACGGCTTGTTGGGCTTTTCCAAGACCATCGCGCTGGAAAGCGCAGAGCATGATGTCACCATCAACACGCTTTGTCCTTCTTATGTGAAAACACCGCTGGTGGAAAATCAAATCATGGCACAGGCGCAGAATCACGGCATTACGGAAGAAGAAGTGATCAACACTATTATGCTTAAGCCGATGCCGAAAAAAGCCTTCATAGATCTGAGTGAGCTTGCCGACACTGCCCTTTTCCTATGCTCCCCAGCGGCAAAAAATATCACAGCACAGGCAATCACCATCGACGGTGGCTGGACAGCACACTGATTCCTTGCTCCCAAAGCTGAACCATATCGACTACTTTTTGCGCACTTGTTCACTATAATCCGGTGAATAAAGTGCGCCAGTCCACATTGCCAACACGTCCGCGATTCTTTATCTCAAAATCAGTAAGTTAACGGCGCTACACTGAGTTTTATGAGAAACACAGTGAAAGGAGAGCGCTATGCCACATCAGCCATTAACCAGTGACATGCTCTATCGCACTTCACAGCTGACCAAACTCGACGTTTCATCTACCAAGCATCTTGAACCGCTCGAAGAGATTGTGGGGCAGGATCGTGCTCGTCAGGCCGTTGAGTTTGCGATGTCCATTAAGGAAAAAGGCTACAACATCTACGCAGTCGGCCAGAACGGTCTTGGCAAGCGCACCATGGTGATGCGCTATCTCAGCCGCCATTGGCAATATACCCATCCGGTTTATGACTGGTGTTATGTCGCCAACTTCCAGGACTCCCGCGTACCGAAAGTGCTGCAAATGCCAGCTGGCCGCGGTCTCAAGCTGAAAAAAGATCTTGAGAAAATGATGGGACGTCTGGGGAAATCCCTGCAGCTCGCCTTTGACAATGAGATGTATTACTCCCGCGCTGATGCACTCAAAAACCGCCTGACAGAGATGCAGGAAGGTGCCTTGGGAGAACTCAGCCAGGAAGCAAAGCTGCAAAGTGTCAGCCTTTCCATCACAACCTCCGGTGACTATCAGTTCATTGCCTTGAATGGCGAAGAGCCGCATACCGAAGAAACCTTCGACGCTCTTTCTCAGAAAGAACAGGAGCATTTCGATCAGGCCATTCGCGATTTGGAAATCCAGCTCCGCGGATTGGTGCGCAAGCTGACCGAGTGGGAAGAAACTTACGCTGAGAAACAGCAAAAGCTGGATGAAGAAATTGCAACCGAAGCCATTTCCCATCATATGGTTAAGCTGATCGAGTCTTATTCTGACCTGCCTCAGGTGAAAAAATACCTGAAAGAAATGCAAGGCGATGTACTGGAGAACCTCGATATCTTCCTGCAGGAAAGCGAAGAACAAGCCGCCCTCGCCTATGCGGCGCTGGATAAGAAATTGCCGCGTCGCTATCAAGTCAATGTGTTGGTCGCGCAGGAAGAGGAAGTGCCGCCGGTGATCGTGGAAGATAGCCCGACCTACCACAACATTTTCGGCTATGTAGAAAACGCAACCTACAAAGGCACGGTGTTCACCGATTTCTCGTTGATCCGCCCCGGCAGCATCCATCGAGCAAACGGTGGCGTTCTGCTGATTGATGCGGTGAAAGTTCTTGAGCGTCCTTACGTTTGGGACGGCTTGAAGCGTGCGCTGAGCTCGCGTAAAGCTTCGCTGAGTTCACTCGAGCGCGAAGTGACCCTCAGCGGCACTATATCTCTGGAACCAGAGCCAATTCCACTGGATGTAAAAATCATCCTGTTTGGCGACTATCACACCTACAAACTGCTGCAACACTATGATGCAGAGTTCAGTGAGCTGTTCCGTGTCACCGCAGATTTTGAAGACGACATGCCGCGCAATGAAGATAGCGAAATGAAGTACGCCATGTTCATTTCCAGCATTTGTCACGACAACAACCTGCTGCATTGCGACCCCGGAGCCATTGGCCGAATCATTGAGCACAGCAGTCGTCAGTCCTGCGATCAGGATAAGCTTTCCCTACACTCAGCCGATATTGCGAACCTGCTGCGCGAATCGAACTATCAGGCCAGAGTCAGCAATGCCAACATCATCCGAGCATCCCACGTCGAAAAGGCGCTGGCGAGCCGCGACATGCGTGTCAGCCGCTTACGTGATCACGTCATGGAAGGTTTCACCACAGGAACAACCCTGATTGACACCAAAGGCAAAGCCGTGGGTCAGGTGAACGCGCTCTCCGTGCTGGCAACCAACGATTTCAGCTTCGGTGCACCTAACCGAATCACGGCGACAACCTCGTTTGGTGATGGCGCTGTGCTGGATATCGAGCGCAGTGTCGAGCTGGGTGGCAGCATTCACTCTAAAGGTGTCATGATCCTAACTGCCTACCTGTCTTCGCTGTTGGGTAAACAAGCGAAAATACCGCTGACCACTCGCATTACCTTTGAGCAATCTTACGGTGGTGTGGATGGCGACAGTGCTTCTATGGCGGAATTTTGTGCGATTCTGTCTGCGATTTCCGGTATACCGCTGCGTCAGGATCTGTCTATTACAGGTTCAATGAATCAGTTTGGTCAGGCACAACCGATTGGTGGTGTGAACGAGAAAATCGAAGGCTTCTTCGACGTATGTACTATCAAAGGACCTAAATCTTCTCAAGGCGTGATTATTCCCCGCTCCAACGTGCACAACCTGATGCTACGTAAAGACATCATCCATGCCGTTGAAAAAGGGAAATTCCACATCTACGCCATTGATCATGTCAGTGAAGCTATCGAACTGTTCACGGGTATCCCAGCAGGAAAACCAGATAGCAAAGGCAAATTCAAAACTGATACTGTGCTGCATAAAGCCGCGGAAAAGCTGGATGCACTCAGAAAGAAAAGTTCAAAAGCCTAATCGCATAAGGTAATGAGCAAAAAGCCGACTGAAAAGTCGGCTTTTTCTTTGTGGCAAGGATTTGTTGAACTGTGTTGGTTAGCCCAGATTAACCATAAGCAATTGACGGTAGCCAGAGTATCAGGTTCGGCCAGAACACCAGCATCACCAATGCCAGCAGTTGAAGGATAATGAAAGGAATCACACCCTTATAGATATCCATCAGTTTCACTTCCGGAGGGCATACCCCTTTCAGATAGAACAACGCAAACCCAACGGGTGGCGTTAAGAAGCTGGTCTGCAAAGCCATGGCCACCAGCATGACAAACCAAACCAATTCTGGATTATCCAGCCCCGGATAGTCGCCAATGCTCAAATCTAAACCTAATACCACAGGCGCTAACAGCGGCAGCACAATCAAGGTGATCTCAATCCAATCAAGGAAGAAGCCCAACAGGAAAATCACCAACAGGATGAAAGCCACAATGCCGTAAGGGCCAAATGGTAAGGCTTCAAAGGCACTTTCGATAAACTCGTCGCCGCCCAGCTCACGCAGCACCAGTGCAAAACAGGTCGCACCAATAAATATCGCGAAGATATAAGCGGTAGTTTTGTAGCTGTCGAGCAGCACTTCTTTCAGCACTTCGAGCGAGAAGCGCTTGTAGTAAACCGCCAGCAAAATAGCACCGAATGCACCCACACCTGAAGCTTCTGTTGGTGTCGCTATCCCCGTGAAGATAGAGCCTAACACCACAATGATCAGCATGAAGGTTGGCACAATCGCTTTGGCTACATCTTTGATGACTGCCCAATCAACGCCTTTCGCATCTTCCGGCAAAGGCAGGGAATCTGACTTCACCACACCCATGATCAAAAGGTACACAATATAAATTGCACCCAGCATCAACCCCGGGAACATGGCCCCCATAAAGAGGTCACCTACAGAAAGTCCCAGCTGATCTGCCATGATCACCAACATAATGGAAGGCGGCAGTAAGATCCCCAGCGTACCCGCAGAAGCAACAGTACCTAACGCAAGTGGTAGGTTGTAGCCTTGCTTCATCATGGCGGGCAGAGACATAGTCGCCAGCAATACGACAGATGCACCGATGATTCCCGTCGACGCCGCGAGGATAATACCAATCGCCATGACCGTAATCGCCAAACCACCATGTACACGGCCAAACAACGCCTGCATCGCATGCATCAGACGATCCGCGACACCAGATTTATCCAGCATGTTCCCCATGAATATGAACATCGGTAAGGCCACCAATATCCAGTTGTCCATGATCTTATAGAGACGATTAACCACAAGCCCGAGAGTGGTGAAGTCCAGCCCTGTCCAGGTGTCGAGGTAGATATCGCTGTAATAGCCAATGAGAGCAAACGCGACACCCACTCCGCCCAGAACCCAAGCAACTGGAATGCCGATGAACAGCAGTACGATGAAGCTGCCAAACATCGCCAGAATAAGAATCTCATTCGCTTCCATGCGAACCTCCTTTTTTCAGGTAAGTCACTGCGCGGAGCAATCGGGCAAGGCTGGCAAATGCCAACAAAGCCGCACTGAATGGAATCGCGGATTTGATCAACCATCGCCAAGGCAAACCAGAAGGCGCATTCGAGCGCTCATTGACCCGCCAAGCTTCATATACAAAATCCAGAGAGTGAATGAAGATGACGTACATAAACGGCCAGACGAAAAACAGCACAGTGATGATTTCTATCCAGGATTTGGTTTTCTGCGAAAAACGGTGATAAAAAATATCAACCCGAACATGTGTTCCGGTGATCTCGGCATAAGACAAACCAAACAAAACGCCGATGGCATAGAGGTGCCACTGCAACTCTTCCAGCGCAATTTGGCCATTATTGAAAACTTTTCGAAGCACTACCTGCGTGATGATAACCAGAACCAGAATGAGATAGCTCCAAGCCAGTGTGCGTCCGACAACCCGGACGAGATGCTCAATGCTGTCTGCAAGTGGTGAAGCAGGGAGTGAGTGAGAAGGCTGGGTCATAACGAGCTCCTACACCCATAGAAAAAGGAAAAATGGGCAGCATCCTGCTGCCCAAAACTACGCAACCTGTTATTAACCGCGCGGCAGGAACCCTTTCGATTCCCAGATCTGGTAGTTTTTACGGAAGTCAGACATGTCAGCCCATACTTTTGCGAAGTAAGGATCTTTTTTCTGCTCTTCCACCACTTCCAGCCAGGTAGATTCAAACAAATTCAGCATTTCTTCGTTCCAGTAACGCAGTTCAACGCCTTGTTCCTGAGCTTTCTGCATCGCTTCAAACTGCATCGCCTCGCCTTCTGCGATGGAGTTGGTCATTGAAGCCAGACATAGCGTTTCCAAAGCAGCTTGCTGATCTTTTTCCATGCCATTCCATGTATCTTTGTTGATCAGAAGTTCAAACATGGTCGCTTGCTGGTGCCAGCCAGGGAAATAGTTGTATTTCACAATCTTGTGAAAGCCCAAACGCTGATCGATAGCTGGCTGAGAGAACTCACTGGCATCAATCGCACCTTTTTCCAGTGCACCGAAAATTTCACCGCCTGGCAGTTGCACGGTACCCACGCCCAGTTTCTCCATCACTTGACCACCCAGACCGAAGAATCGCATCGTCAGCCCTTTCAGGTCTTCAGGCTTATCAATAGGTTTTTTAAACCAGCCTGACGTTTCTGGTGAGATGATGGCGCATGGAAGCACTTTAACGTTGTAACCTGCTTCGTCGTACATGCCTTGGTAGAGTTTCAAACCGTTACCGTAGAACATCCACGCCATGTATTCCGGCGCTTCAGGACCAAAAGGTACTGCTGAAAACAAGGCTGCTGCTGGCATTTTTCCTTGCCAGTAGCCTGCTGTTGCATAGCCAGAGTTCACTTTACCGCTTGATACTGCATCAAGAATTTCCAAAGGGGCAACCAGCTTGCCTGGCTCATAAACTTTCATCTTGATGGTATTGCCTGAAATTGGCTGAACTCGCTCAGAGACCCACTTTATAGGTGTGCCGAGCGCAGGTAGGTGTGTACCAAATGCGATAGGCGTTTTTAGCAATACTTTGTCAGCCAGTGCTGAGCCTGAAAAACAAAGTGTTGCTAAAGCGACCGCTTTGATTGATGTTGACATTGCCTTTTTCATTGTCCACTCCTTGGTGCGCAGCTTCACTTTTTGGGATGTATTTAGATGCTGCATATGGGGTTGAGGTTTAGAGCACATTGACACCGTTAAAAAGTTGTTAACATCCAGACTATCCCTGCAACATCGAAAAAAATATCAGTTAGAAAACGGACTTAGCGTCCATAGCATTGCGTAGTCGTTGTACGTAGTTATACGTAATCGAGAAAAGTTCAACGAAGGTGACGGAGTGATAATGACGAAGTTATCAGGCATGGTAATGCCACTAAGGATAAAATTGCTGGTACTGGCAATGCTTCCTTTGCTCTTGATGTTTGGCCTTATTATTGGATTGGTGGTGATTCAGTCCGATGCACTGTCTAAGAATCAAGCCAATCTCATCCGTTCGGAAACCCTCTCGTCCAAGAAACAAGAATTGCTCAAGTACGTAGAACTTGCCCGGGCATCAATTTCTCCGGTTTATGACGCTGCCAGCGAAAACGATGAAAAAGCAAAGCAGCAAGTTATCGATATTTTGAATAACCTCACTTACGGTGAAGATGGCTATTTCTTTGCCTACACCTATGATGGCACCAACCTGGTTTTGCCCTATCAGCCTGAGTTTGTCGGCCAGAATATCTGGGAAGTGGAAGACAGCCGAGGGTTCAAACTCCTACAGGCGCTGATTCGTACCGCCCAGCAAGGTGGCGGTTTTGTTGACTATTACTGGCATAAACCATCCCGTAAAGAACAGGTAAAAAAGCTTAGTTACGCCATTGGCCTCGATAAGTGGGGTTGGATGGTAGGTACCGGTGTTTACATTGATGACATCGAGATTCAGGTCGAATCCGTTCATAGCAAAATTGACGAAACCATCAGCAAGACCTTCATCGGTTTGGGGATCGCGCTGATCATCACTATCGGGATCGTGGTGAGTCTTACCACCAGCATTCACATCAATGCACGCGAGCTGGCCGACCAAAAACTGCAGGCACTCAACCGACAGCTTATCGAATCTCAGGAAGAAGAACGTACCCGCGTTGCACGAGAGCTTCACGATGGCATCAATCAGATTCTCGTCTCTGTGAAATATCGTCTCGATAACATCAAAGACGCTAAATCTGACAGTGAACGCCGACAAAGCATCATGTTAGGCCAATCAACCTTGAGTGAAGCAGTCCGCGAGCTTCGTCGTATATCCAAAGATTTACGTCCTGCCTTACTTGATGATCTTGGGCTTTTGGTGGCATTGGAAGATCTCGCCAAAGAGGTCTCCCAGCGCTCTGGGATGCACGTATTGTTTGAGCACCATCTGGATATGAGCAAGGTATCGAAATCAGCAGAGATCACCCTGTTCCGTGTCGCTCAGGAAGCACTCCACAATGCTGAGAAACATGCTGAAGCAAAAGCAGTAGACATGATTTTGCAGGAAGAAGAGGGTGAAATTGTGCTAACCATCGCTGATGACGGCATCGGTTTCGAAGAACATAGAGTATCGAACACCAGCCAATCGATGGGCTTAAAAAATATGCGAGAGCGTATCGAGAACCTCGATGGCACCTTCTCTATCAGTAGCTTGCACGATCAGGGAACGGAAGTGCGGGCAATTGTCCCCATCGCGGTATAGACGCAGAAAGGATTTAAGAGTCACAAGGAGAAACTCATGACCACGCTATTACTTGCAGACGATCATGTCCTGCTACAGGACGGATTGATGGAGCGCTTATCCAAACAGCCTCAGTTCACCATTATTGGTGCCGCAAGTGATGGAGAATCCGCTATTGAGCAGTCTTTGGCGTTGGGACCGGATATCCTGCTTACTGATATTTCCATGCCGAAAAAAACCGGTTTGGAGGTACTGAGTGAACTGAGGGAGAAAGCCCCGGAAATCAAAGTCGTCATCCTCAGTATGCACAACAACAAGGAGTACATCGTTTCTGCATTCCGCGGAGGTGCCAAAGGTTATGTACTGAAAGATGTATCTTCTCAGGAATTGGTTCAGGCTCTGGATATCATTGCAGGCGGTGGTTCTTACTTCAGTGCCGGGGTTTCCGAAACTCTGATGGAAAGCATGAGCCAGATGGAAAACAAAGAACACGATGACAACACCCCTACTCCCAGAGAAAAAGATGTGCTCATTCTCATCGCTAACGGCGCTTGCAACAAAACCGTCGCCCGCGAATTGAACATCAGCGTACGCACCGTGGAAACACACCGTTTGCGAGTGAAGAAAAAGCTCGGTGTGACCTCAACAGCAGGCTTAGTGAAGTACGCCATCGAGCAAGGCTGGGTCAAAGGGGAAATTGAACACTAACCATTCAGAAAGCGAATTCAGCGACGCTTACGATTCACGTAAAAAATGTCGGTACGATTCGCCCGATAACGTACGGATTCTCAGATGGTTTTTGTTCTCACTTTTTGACTAAAGCTAACGAATTTCCTGCCGAAAAAAGTAATCTGTATGTACTAATCGAACTGAATGATGGAGGGTTGTTATGAATCAGGAGCAATTCCCTATCCCTGAATACCCCACACTTGCCTTCAAAGGGGTGTCGTTTCAGTCTCTTAACCAACAGGCACCTAATTACGCCAACACGGCAAGATGGTATGCAAGGCTTATAATCTCTGCTGCCTTCATGCTGTTTGCTGTGATAACGACGGTATCCTGCCTCTACTTTGGTCTCACCACAGACATTTTCTTTATCGCCACACTCGTCGGTACCTTGTTGGTTTACATGATATCCATGCCAGTGTTGACCAAAGCTTTCGTTACATCTGAACGCATCAAGAATAAAATGAAGGCCAAAAAACGCCGCTTTTACTTGCGCTCGCTTGCCAATACACCAATAAACGATCGTCTCGATGTTGCCAATTCAATATGGGAAGCACTGCGGAGTGAGGAGTGGTCTTTATGTATCACTTACGCGCACGCAGCAGACCGTACACGCACGGTTTATTGCTGCCAGCAGATCGGAAAAATTGCCTCAGAATTGACGCATACCACACCAGATGTGTACACCGATGCTATGCTTAAAACAATGAATAATCAAAGAGGTAGCGTACGGTATTTCTTTGACATCCTGAGCATGCTTGGCGAGCAACAGTTCCACGAAGAACATGAAGCGGAGAAACATGTTCGCAATACAGAGCGGATTATGGTGGACGATATTTTCACGCACCGCTAGCCAGGTATTTCTTTTTGCCGACATGGAGCACGCATGAAAATAGTTCTCGTCACTGGCGGTAGCAGCGGCATTGGTCTTCAAACCGTGCTTTCCTTTCATGATGCAGGATATAAGGTCATTACCTGTTCCCGAAATGAAGAAAAGTGGAATCAGGCAATGGCAAAATATCCACAACTTTCAGCGGTCGATTACCTGCCCTTAGATTTGAAAGATGTTCATCAGGTTGACCGTTTCTTCGGCTATATACGCGAGAACTATGGCCATATCGACATCGCCATCAACAACGCCTCACCCATCATTGAATCACGGGGGGAGTTTGCTGCCCTCCCGATAGATGCACTCTACAGCACCATGATCAGTGATTACTGGGTGCCTGCATTATGTCTTCGCTATGAACTTCCTTTGATGCAGGAAGGTGCTTGCATCATCAATGTCAGCTCCGTTAACGGGGTTCGCCCAACCCCGAATGCCGCCATGTATTCCGGTACCAAGCATGGGCTTGAGGGGATTACACGATCTGTGGCAGTAGAAGCGATCCGAAAAGGAATTCGGGTAAACAGTGTAGCTCCAGGTGTTACCTGGACACCTCGCTGGGAACAAAAACAGGAAGAAATGGGAACATCACTCAAACAGACCGTAGAGAGTCAGGTGCCCTGCCAACGGTTTGCCGATCCGCAGGAAATTGCGGATGCGATTGTTTGGCTGAGTTCCGATAAAGCAAAATACATCGTCGGACATACCTTGGTCATCGACGGCGGATTGAGCCTGACATAAATAATGAGAACCAAAGCAAAGAGGCTGCATTTAGCAGCCTCTTTTCGTTTAGTTTCGTTCACGACGTTTTTATCGATTTTGCTTCCTGCCAACCATCACTCGGCCAATACCGAACAACATCATAGTCAGCAAAACCAGGATGTTCATACTGCCGCCACTGCTACCACCGCCGGAATGCGTCGGAGCGGGTTGGGTAAACATCGGCTGAGTATTATCAGCACGCGTTGGTTTCACCGGTTTGCTCTGTCTCACTTCACGGGCGCTTTGCTCTTTCAGCACTCGTGTCTGGTTTTTGCGTTCCATACCCAGCTGCTGAAAAACTTCTTCCTCTACCACCAGAAGCGAGGTGTAATCGGTCAACAAGCCATATTCCAGCGCGATATCTTCAATCGCCTGCTCTTTGTCGCTGTCCTTTTGCTCCAGATAATCCATTTGCTCCTGCAAGTCACGAATCGCTGAGAACGCCCACATTCTCTCGAGCTCAGGATGCTCAGTCGCAGAGTCTGGCAACATTACTTTGGTGCGGTATTCACGGGACTCACCACCAATATCCATAGTCAGCTTGATATCCGCCTCGCCGCCTTTGAAGTAATGACCAAACACAGTCAATTGCTCACCACGGTAGAGACTGCTGATTTGCTCCGGTGTCAGGTCTTTAATTTTCACGTCATCAATATCGAGTTGGATATTGCGGTATGCCTGATAGGTCAGCTTACTGGTGATGTTCATCAGGTGACCAATAATGTCATCTGCGTTGGATACCGACGTTGCCACACCATTGGACAACTTGGTCATCGGCACCAATAGCGGCGTATTGGCACTGTTACCCATGATGAAAGTAAACAGGCGTACATCGTGTTTTTCCATCAGCTCAAAGAAGCGGCGTTTTTCCGTTACTCCCACATTCGCTACACCGTCTGTGACCAAGACAATACCAGTAGGACGATCATCATCCAGTTTGCGAATAGCCGCAGAGATGCCTTCATATAAATTGGTGCCGTTATTGGGTTCAACCTGCTCGACCGACTGCAATGCTTTGTTGACGTTCGCAGAGTTGGCCGCGACAAATCCGCCGGTTAAATCATAGGTATTGCTGTCAAACATCACGACGCGGAATCTGTCTTCAGGAGGTAACTTGCCCAGCCCCTGACGAACACCTTCCACCAGCGTTGAATATTTGCCAGACATGGAACCAGATTTATCCAGAACAAACACCCAATCACGTCCTTGCGTCACTCGTGTCAAATCATCACCCGGCGTGAATGTCAGTTTCACCGTACCGCGCTTTGAAGCCTGAGGGTCACGGTACGACACCATATCGACACGGCCCGGCAAACCATCCTGTAAACGCCAGTAGAAAACCACGTCCTGATGGAGTCTCATCGAAGCCTGCACGGTTTGCTGGGACTCGCCCTCTTGCACCGTATTAGCGATGTGATTAGTGATATTCGCTTTCCACGAGGTGTGCTCTCCATCAGCTTCCTGACTAATAACTGCCGAAGGGTGAGCAGGCAGCCTTACACCATCAACAGGGTAAGAAGAACGCAATGTCACGTTGAATGAAAAGTCTTGTTCGACTTTGTCGTTGCGGGTCCAAAAGCTATTTTTCGCTTCATCTACACCGCCTTCTTCCAATGGATACACATAACGCCCGATGCCATGATCCAGCAGTGCGTCTTGCATATACACAAGCTTCACTTTCACACTCTGCTGGGGCTGTACTGGGTACACCCTCATATCAAAGGTTTTGAATTCGTCTTTTTCTGTCAGTGCTGTGGCGTTGCCCTGCGCTTTTTGGTCGTCATAGATTTTACGGGCTTTTTCCTTGGAAACCGACTCTGCGATTACCGGTGAGCCGTTAATCCAGTAGATGAACTCGCCGACAACGGCTTTTTGTGGAACGGGAAAGGAATACAGGGCTTCCAGTTCAACATTGTTTGGGTTGTAGAACGTCTGTTCTATCGACGTGGTGGCGTAGCCATCCTGAATGGCGACATCAACATGGTGGGATTCAATTTGAAGATCTTTATGTTGGCTGTTGACGGGTTTGAGGAGTCCCGCCGCCAACGCTTTCGGCGAAAACGTGGCGATAAACATGGTGACAAGTAATACGCCCCATATGGCGATTTGTGAAATCAATTTCGGTCGGTTCAGCATCATTGCCTCCTTTACCTTCTGTCATCCGAGAGTTTTTCTCCTGTCGACCAGTAGGTTGAACGAAGGCATAGAAGCCACAAAGCCCGTCAGTCAAAGTGGCGAATGATGATACTGCGGGTACTATCGGGCGTGACTTTTTGGCTACTCTTCCCCGGTTTCAAATTCATCAAACAACGGAAACGTCCAACGACGTAATGCGATAACCATAGAAGTACCATGTCGCTCCTGCATGGATAAATCACTGTCGCTGTTGCACGATTCATAGAACTCTTTGACCAGACGTTGAATGCGTTGCTGAAATTTATAATTGGTTGGCAAGGACATCAGCCCGGTCGACATCACCAGTTTTTCGTCGTCCTTGGCAAAGTGCGTGCGGAAGAAAGTCTTAATGACCTGTTGCTGAAAAAATTGTTGGATAGGACCGCCGGCAACCCAGGAGAATGATGGAGAGATTTTTAGCTTAATGCGGTTTCCCGGCATCAGCTCAATCACCTTGATGCGATCAAGGTGAGCCAGCTTCTGAATTAACTGAGGTTCATTAAGATTGTACTGGCTAAGGATTTGTTCGAAGCGATAGCCGTTGGTGATACAAACCGCCACCAGAAGTAACGCCTTATCAGCTACTAACTGCTCTTCCTGCTCCCAAGTCAACGAAGAAAGGCTCTGACTCTCTTCTTCAGCAAGTTTAAACAGCGCCGTCATTTCCAAATCAATCAGGTTGCACACCGCCGACAAACGCTCAAGGCTCATACTGCCCCCGTTTGAAAAAAGCCGCTTTACCGAACCTTCGCTCAAATCCAGCGCTTTTGCGACATCCTGATAATTCACACCGCGTGATTTTAACTGTTTTTTCAGCGCCTGAATGACCTGATCACACTCTGACATTATTCTCTCCTTGATTAGCCACTTAACGTTAAGCGGAATCTAGTTAAAAGCCAAGCGGATGTCTGCTTGCCTGTTCAAAGAAGAACATTTCCTCCGCTTTACGGGATCATCCAATTGCAGGGAGTTACCCAAAAGGCGCTCCTAAGAAATCCGCGGTTAAAAAAGCCCAAAAGAAGAAACGTTAACACCAGCTTTTAAGTAAAACACCGCTTCATCAGAGGTGGCGTTTTGGGCTTTTGATCCTTTCCACTTTAGAAGGGGGAAGTTAGATGCAGGCTTGGTTTTTGGATTGGTTTTGGACAATTTTGAGTTAGGAGTAACGTTAGTGGCTGTCTAGGTCAGATAACTTCAGATAAGGGAAAGTGAAGCAGAAGACGTTGTTGTGTTCGAAAGCATTGGCTGAGATTTTGTTTCTGCGACAAATGCATTGACTCACTGGCGGTGAGGTAAAACGTATGTAAGACAATAAGGACCTATATGTCTTACCAACAGCTTAATTTTGATTACCGCTTAATTCATTAGCTAGAATCGAATACAACTCATCAAACTGCCTAATGTTCACCGGCACTATGAGTTTTTCATCATTCTGTTTTAACTCAATGATCATTTCTTTTTCTTTATAGCCATTTGAACTTTGCGACACATCCAAAATTTTAATTTTGGATATTTTGTCGATGTTAAATTCTTTTACCGCACCATCAGTTCTTACATGAACAACCTCTTTACCATTAATTAAGATTGATTTTGTCAATCGTCTTTCTTTAATCATTCTCTGAACCGCACCTATACTTAGTAGAGCCCAAATCCCGAGTATAGCTGAAGGATCTTCGAGCATTGGCGATATACCCTGCTTTATAACTGTCAGTGTAAATGGAACAGTACCCGCAACAAAGATCAGTATTAGATGTCTAGCCCTCCAAAGAAGGCTATAGTCGTAAGTTTTCACCAAGATTAGTCTCCTGTCTTAATGCATTGGTATCTAGAAGTTCCTGTCCTGCCAACACTCGCCCTAACTCTAAAGATCTCGGTCTCAAAATTCATTGAACCTCCATTCGCTTAACGCTGCAAATAAACGGCTAAAAATAGTTGGCTAAAATTTGTGAGGTACGAACAAAGCCAACTGTTTTTTGTCCGCACTTTTAATTTGCTTTGTTAGTATGCTTTATTTTTGAGGCCAAATAGCGGGCTTTACAAAACGACTGCTATCGAAACTACCAACTAAACTTTTAGCCTTATACATACCTGACTTTATTGAAGCTATTTCATTTGTGTTCAGCTTGACTGTGTAGTCGACCATCGCAGGCCCTGTTTGAACCAGATACGTGAGAAATATCTCCTCACCTCTTTCAAAACAAACATAGCTCCATTGTTCTTCCTCAATTACGATATCCATCGATTCTCACTAGCATACTAACGAATGACATGGATTCCCCCTCATGAGGATTTGCCACACTTAGGTGTCGCGTTAAATACCGGAGGTAACCATGTCTTCTCTATTCTTTTGTGGCGTTGACCTCGCCAAACACCACTTCTCATTGCACGCAGTTGATGACCGGGGAAAGGTCATCCTTCATAAATCCGTGTCACGCGCTAAATTACTGACTACATTAGCAAATATGCCAGCTATGCGTATAGGCATTGAAGCGTGTAGTGGTGCGCATTATTGGGCCAGAGCGTTCACCCAATTAGGCCATGATACCCGCATCATGGCGGCTAAGTATGTCAGCCCCTACCGCACAAAAGGCAAGAACGACCTTAATGATGCCATTGCTATCTGTGAAGCTGTTCAACGACCCAATACGCGCTTTGTTCCTGTTAAATCACCTGAGCGCCAAGCCATTCTTGCTATTCACCGAATGCGTGAGCATTGGGTGCAGGAGCGGACTGCCCTCATTAATCGTATCCGTGCTTTGCTCGCCGAATTTGGCATCGTCGTTCCAACCGGACGTGCCGCTGTCCATCGCGAGGTTCCTCTTATTCTCGAAGCCGCTGAAAACGGCTTACCTGATATCGCCCGTGCTGTCCTGGCAGATTGCTTCGAGCACTTACAGACACTGAATCAACGTGTCGAAGACACCGACCAGTGCTTTGAGATGGTAGCCAAAGCCAGCCCTACTGCGCAGCGTATGCTCAACGTCCGAGGCGTCGGACCTCAAACCGCCACAGCCATTATTGCTGCCATCGGTAACGGTGAGCAGTTCGACTCCGGCAGAGACTTCGCCGCCTGGCTAGGACTAGTCCCGAAACAGTATTCAACCGGCGGTAAACCTCGCCTTGGGCGCATCAGTAAACGGGGCGACAAGTATCTACGAACCTTGTTAGTTCACGGCGCGAGAGCCGTCATAACCAACCTCGGGGAAAAACAGGACAGGCTCAGTGTCTGGGGGAGAAACGTCCTCGAACGACGAGGGATGAACCGAGCCATTGTCGCACTGGCAGCTAAGAACGCCCGCATTATCTGGGCGTTGTTACACAACCAAACCGAATATCAAAACTACGCCGCCTGAGTATGAGGCGGCGCTGGGAAACACACCAACCGGGTCATTGCAGACGCAGCTGATGAGGATAGGTTAAGACCATTTGCAGAGAGCCTGTTAATGCGGCGGGCACGTTGATGCCTTCTAACGAATTAGGCACTGCAACCGCGTAATGTCATCAGGGCCATGACGTGAGTCAGTGAAAGGCCGAATGTAGAGCGGCAGTCCAAAACCCATCTTCAAAAGTCTAGCGGATGTTTGACGAACGGGGGAATCCATGTAGCCTTGTTAAGGTGTGAGGCACGCAATACCGAAGCTCCCGCATAATACCTTAACCACTAAAACCAACGCATAGTAAAAATGCCACGCGTGCCGAATCACTCTTGAACAATTTGTTATGTTTATTACCACTCGCCAGTACGTTACCGTATATGAGCAGAACTATTTTACCGGCTAAAAATTTAGCTATTACCTGCTGCTAAAAAAGCAGAAAATCCCATAAAAACAAAGGATATGAAGAGTGACACCATAGAATATCGAATGACAGTAAACAACCAAGAGCTACTTTCAGGATACTTCGAGATATTTTCGCTACTTCTTACGTAATTAAAGAGAAGCGCACTAGAAAAAGGAACAAACAATAAGTAGATCGCTTTATATCTACTCGGGTCTATTCTTTTCATCTGCAATCCGAGAGAAATACTACTCCCAAGGAGCACTATCATTGAAGATATGAGCACTAGAAAAGCCGCAAATGCTAGTAGCGAATACACATCCATGAACTCTCCTTTTCCAAAATAAGCATCTGAATATTAACTATAGTTTTCTAAAATCGACTAAGAAACATAACGCCTTGTTAAGTAGCAGCTAACTACCACTGTACCCAAACAAAACCACAGTAATCACTAAACTCAAACAAACCAAAATCGCCAAACGTTAGCTGTCTGCTTGAACAATTTGTTATGTGCTTCGGAGCATCATATGTACTGGCAGCTTTTCGAAACCTAGCTTGCTCCAAAAGTCTGAGGTTGTCTCTAGGTTCAATACAGATACTGTAGTAGCACCTTTTCGTTTTAATCGTTTGATTAGCTCTTCAATGAGCTTCGTTCCAATGCCACTACTTTTCAGTGTTTGAGCAACTGAGACCAGTTGAATTTGTGCGCGAGAACCATCGTAGAAGCCCTTGGTAAAGCCAGCAACCTTCCCCTCTACTTCAGCAACTATAAACACTGCGCCGTCGCATCGAGAAACCCTTTTCATTGAGTGCTTATCTTCAACTTCGGGATAATCGAACTGACCATTTTCAATAAGAATACTCTCCAAAATATCTCCGTCAGACTCAACAAAGTCCCTCAACTTTATCAGCACTGCTAACTACTCCTTGTTGGCACATAACGTCGCAATAACGGGCGCTTACCAAACCACCCAAAATCGCTTTAATCTCCTGTATTCACAACACTTTGAAAAGCTACCAGAGCGACAAAGCGTCCCGTTTATAGTTTTGTTATAGCAAGAACCAAACTATAAATGGCTGGCCGCTAACCTGCTTTATGAACAGCGAAATTGAACTCGATTTAGAACTGACCTATCAATTACAAAAGTCAGGTATTAGCCTAAAAACTCAACGTCAAGTTGTTCAAAGAGCAATGTTATAGACAAATCACCCACTATCTGTAGCAAATACCCACACTTTCCTGTTGAGGTATGCTTACCGTCTCGATTTGTATGGAAAAAATTATGCTTCATTAGATAACTATTCCCACCGTCATCCATAACTTCAAAATAAACCTCATCAATGAGAAAAGGCTCTTCTAAGTCATAGTCCATGTGCTCTATAACCAATCTCTTAACACCCTTGAATGAGTATAATTGGCTATCTTTACCAGTTTCATGTGTAAGCGAGAAATCAGCAGTCTTCTTCTCCAATGAATACTCAAAAGAGTTTATTTGGTAATGTTCAAGCGAGATAATTTTTTCGTACATACTAATCCAACATTCGAGAAGAGGAAGCTTAGAACAACTAGCATAATCAACAAGAAGATATAACGCAGCCATAAACGGCGAGCGCGTTTTTTGCGAGTCCAGCCCCCGAAGGGGGCGCTGTTTAATGGCCTTGTTATAAATTTTTGGGGCTGACACTTGTAGGCGTACTCTGACTAGCCTTGCTAGAAAAGTGGGTCAAATAGAATTTAGAACTACCAATTTTAACCCCAGCCAGAAACACCGTGATAATGAGTGTAAACAGCGATATCCACACTTTGTACTCTACGTTTTTTGCTAGCCAAGGAACTGTGATTTTTTTTGGTAATTCGACTTCAACTTCTTCAGGCGTTTGCTTGTCGTTATTATCTCTAACCTTCTCCTCACTCATTTTTGCAGCAATAATCGCCTGATTTACAATACCAATGCATTCATCGATACTGGTTTGGGCATCATTTGCATACCCCATACGAAACGAAACACCAGCTGAAGTTTTTGCCCGACCAAAGCGAGCCTCATATTGTGGATTAAAAGCTAGCAACGGTTGAACTTGATCACACCAGTCCTCAAATTCCACCAAGCGTTGAAATTCAAAACCACGCTCTTTCTTTAAACCTTCTAGTACTTCAACGTTTAGGATAACTCTCACTAAATTTATAACAGCTTATTAGCGGGCAACTTGCCCGTTTAGTACAAACCCGGGACGCCCGATTAGTCCGCTTACACTTGTGCCAGCTTACCATATAGCCGCGTAAAATTAGTGAGTTGAGTTTTATGGTTGCAACTTGAATGGGAGAAAACGGGCGTCCCGTACTAAAAACCAGCTCATTTTTACTATATCCATCTCACTGTGTATTTATACAGATGAAATGCATGAGAAAAAATTAAACCTTGTGGGATGATTTGGGCAGTCGGATGGTCGAAGCGCTAACTCACTTTGGGGCAATTCCAAACTAGAAGCCCCAAAGCAGCATCAACGCCAAAAGAAAAGATACAAAGAACACATTGCACAAATACAAAAACGCCTCTTTTGCTTTACCTTGCATACCAAGGTGTGGCTTAAAAAGAGGCGTTTTCAAATTATGCTTGTTTTAGCGGTTTCGCTATGCGAACAACTTACTCTTTACCGAATACGTTGTTTTCTTGTTCCTGTACGCGAATGAAAGTCGTGCGTTTTGTCAGTTCTTTTAATTGCGCAGCACCTACGTAAGTGCAGGTTGAACGCACACCACCCAGAATATCTGCAATCGTATTGTGAACTGAGCCACGGAAAGGAAGCATTACGGTCTTACCTTCTGCTGCACGGTATTTCGCCACGCCACCAGAGTGCTTGTCCATCGCTGATTGTGAAGACATACCGTAGAACTTCATGAACGACTTGCCGTCTTGTTCAATCACTTCACCGCCGCTTTCTTCGTGGCCTGCCAGCATACCGCCCAGCATGACGAAGTCTGCACCGCCACCGAACGCTTTTGCTACATCACCTGCACAGGCACAACCGCCGTCACCTACGATACGGCCGCCAAGACCGTGCGCAGCATCCGCACACTCGATAATGGCTGACAGTTGTGGGTAGCCTACACCGGTTTTCACACGAGTCGTACACACAGAACCAGGACCGATGCCTACTTTCACGATATCTGCACCCGCCAAAATAAGCTCTTCAACCATGTCGCCGGTAACCACATTACCCGCGCTGATCACTTTATCTGGGAACTCTGCACGTACTTTCTCAACGTATTCAACGAGGTGCTCAGAGTAACCGTTAGCGATGTCGATACAGATGAAGATCAGCTCTTCTGACAGCGCCATGATTTCCTGGGTTTTTACGAAATCAGCTTCAGACGTACCAGTAGAGACCATCACATTGTTCAGCACTTTCGCATCTGCACCAGCGACAAATGCCGCCCAGTCGTCAACCGTGTAGTGTTTGTGAACCGCGGTCATACAGCCATGTTCAGCCAGCGCTTTAGCCATATCAAATGAACCTACAGAGTCCATGTTTGCAGCAATAACAGGAACACCAGACCATTGACGGCCACTGTGCTTGAAGGTAAACTCGCGGGTTAATTCAACTTGAGAACGGCTTTTTAGGGTAGAACGTTTCGGGCGAAACAGTACATCTTTGAAACCCAATTTCAAGTCTTGTTCGATACGCATTTGTCTTTCCTTACATCATTTAGACAATGTGCCCTTTCGGACAGATTGCTTTCCTGCGTATGAATCAATTGGCAGATTGTTCATTACGCAACCAGAAAGCAGGCACAAAAAAACCGGAGCGTTGGCAGACGCTCCGGTTTTCAGCATTATAGGCACAGAAATTTTTCAAGCAAGTCTGATATTTATCATTTTTTTGTGATACCTTTTGTCAGATTACAACCTCGAAAAAGCCCTTTTTTCAGCCTATTACTCCCCTTAACAGACTCTGTTATCTATCTGATTAAAATAGAAAAACCGCGTATTCCTTATCGAAACACGCGGCTGATTTTTAAGGCTTATTCTTCCTTACAGTACTTTTTTCCAAGGTCCCCACGCTTCACTCAGTAGTGGATCATCACCTTGTGTCCAGTAAACCGCTTCATAAGTCACACCGTTTACTACCACACGGTCGCCCGTGTTATAAACCTTGGTAGCACTCCAAGCATTCGGATCTACTGGCTCGCCGTTACCACCCGGAGTACCGGTAGAAGGCTTGTCTGCATCAGCGACAACACGTACGGTTGGCCAGTTAGCGTGTGATCCATAGAAGTTAGTCACACACTTCTCGTAGTCGCCCGGTACCAGCGCAGAGTAAGCGGTTTGGAAGCCCACCAGCTCACACTCAAATGAGAAACCGCCTGGACGGTCCGGGTAGTATTTCCAGTTACCATCCCAGTTGGTGTAAAGCACATCGGTTGCGCCTTGCAGGTTCAGGCTACCGAATGGCGTTTGCTGCCAACAGGTGTTTTTCTCGTCGGCTTCAATTGGAATTTGGTAGTGCGCTGCTAAGCCTTCCCAGTAACGGATACGGTTAACTGGCTGACCTTTGGTTTTGTTTTGTTCACCACACTCGATACCACCATTGATAATGTTAATTGTGGTACCAAACCCGTAGCCGATACCTGCGTCAATTTCACGTTGCGAAGGTTTCCAGGTACGGTCGATAACGTGCAGCATCGCTGGTTTCGGTGCCTGTGGTGTCAGGAAGAACCAAATCGCTGAAGCCAGGTTTAGCCAAGAGTCTGCCACCAGTGCTGGGTCATTCAGCAGGCGCGTGGCGTCTCCGTCAAACATCACTTCAGAGAACATGCCATAGTTAAAGTGGTATGAAAGCTGCTTTGCACCACGGCCAAAGTATCCCTGACCTGTCGCACAAGGCCAACGACGGTTTTGCCAGTCATCTTGACCACAACCTGTGGTGTAACCTTCCTGCCCTTCTGCCCAGCCCATTTCGCGAACATGCACAAGAGCCTGTTGCCATTCTTCTAGCGCCAGCGGGTTGTCAGACAGGTTGTCTTTAGCAATATGGCCGCCAGTTTCCTGCGAGAAGTGTGCAAATGCGGTAATGATAGATTTCTTACAGATGGCATCTGCGTCGCGACCGTCTGTGTAATCACCACAGAAAGCCGGGAACTTACCAATCGCTTTAAGGAAGCGGGTGTAAGTGTATTCCGGTGCGGCCATTTGGGTCAGGAAGTTCCAGTCCGTTTCTGGGAAAACGCGCTCTACACGCTTCACGTTTTCTGGGTTGTTTGCTGCTCCAGGCAAAATCGCATCAACTACAGAGTTCGGCTGGGTACGCAGTGCCTGAGACCAAGTGTCGTACATTGGGTCCAGCGTCAACGCATCTTCCGCTGCCTTAATTTCGGACTGGGAAACAACAAACCCGTTCACGTTATTTGGGTCTTGTACAGGGTCCATGGTCACTGCGCTGTGAGCGAAGAAGCTCGCGCCGAACATAGCGGTAAATAAAGCCGTTCGTTTCATCTTAAATTCCTTATCAAAACTTTTTCTGCAACCGTCTTTAAGACGTGCCTGCTTCGCGCTTTTTTGCTCTTTGCTCTTTGCGCGTTACTGTTCAGCGCTGTTTTATTCAGCGATTCGCGGTAACCCTTGGCGATTTAGAGGTCTTTTATTGATAGCGCGGACAACACGACTATATGCATGCATGAATACACAAGACGACAACTATTGAGGACAGGAATGCCAGAATGAATGGTGCGCCGACGAAAAGTGAGACGCTTACATTTGTTGTACATTGATTTTTTGACCACGAACCTTGGATCAACAAGAAAACACAACACAATGCACTGAATTTTCGGCAATTGATATTAGGTTTATTCTGCGAGGCAGGTCATTTAAAACAGGATAATTTTTCTCGACAAGCCGCGTCCTAGTGGACGCGGCTTGATTAAAGAGTAAGTTTACATCTTTTTCCAGGGTCCCCATTGCTCACCGGAAGCTGGGTCATCACCCTGTGTCCAGTAAAGTGCTTGGTAAGTTGCGCCGTTAACCAGCACCTGATCCCCACCAAAGTAAACCTTGCTCGCACTCCAAGTGGTTTCTCCCTCATCTGGCGTGGTACCCGTATCAGGATTTGAACCGCCGGTATCGCCACCAGTGCCTGCATCATCACCTGTGTCTGTACCAGAGCCACTCCCTGTATCTGGGTTGGTACCCGTGTCTGGGTTAGTTGATGTGCCACCACCAGTCGTATCGCCTGCAACGACCTTCCAAGCGCCCCACTGACCTGCTGTTTCTGGGTTCACACCCTGATTCCAGTATTTGGCTTCGTATGTCACGCCGTTAATCGTGACACGGTCACCGGCTAGGTATACGGCTTTATCATCCCAGGTATTCTCCGATGGAGTACCGCCGTCACCCGGATTTGAACCATCTCCTGGGTTGGTATCAATGGTTTCAACAACACGAACCACAGGCCAACCCGCGTGAGATTCATAGAAGTTGCTGACACATTTCTCGTAGTCGCCCTCTACCAACGCTGAGTAAGCCGTTTGGTAACCCACCAGCTCACACTCGAACGAATAACCGCCCGGGCGATTAGCATAGTATTTCCAGTTACCATCCCAGTTGGTGTAAAGCACATCTGTTGCGCCTTGTAGGTTGAGGCTGCCATAAGGCAGTTGTTGCCAACAGGTGTTGGTTTCATCTGCTTCAATCGGAATATTGAAATGTTTCGCGAGCCCTTCCCAGTAACGGATACGGTTAACCGGCTGGCCTTTATCTTTGTTCTGTTCACCACACTCAATACCACCATTGATGATGTTAATCGTGGTACCAAAGCCATAGCCAATGCCTGCATCCAGTTCACGCTGTGAAGGCACCCAGGTTCGGTCAATCACATGTAGCATTGCTGGTTTCGGCGCTTGTGGCGTGAGGAAGAACCAAATTGCCGAAGCCAGATTTAGCCAGGAATCAGCCACTAAACCGGGCTCATTGAGCAGCTTGGTTGCATCACCCGCGTACATCACTTCTGAAAATGCGCCGTAGTTAAAATGGTAAGAAAGCTGCTTTGCACCTCGACCGAAGTAGCCCTGACCCGCTGCACAAGGCCAGCGTTTGTTTTGCCAGTCATTCTGCCCACAGCCAGTCGTATAACCTTCCTGCCCCTCTGACCAGCCCATTTCACGGACATGGACGAGTGCCTGCTGCCACTCTTCCAAACCTTGTGGGTTATCCCAGTAGTTGTCTTTTGCAATATGACCACCGGTTTCTTGAGCAAAGTGCGCAAACGCAGTCACGATCGACTTCTTACAAATCGCATCAGAATCACGGCCATCTGTGTATTCACCGCAGAACGCAGGGAACTTGCCAATCGCACGAAGGAACCGGGTATAGGTGTATTCCGGCGCTGCCATTTGAGTCAGGAATTCCCAGTCAGATTCTGGGAAAACACGCTCGACACGTTTGACGTTTTCAGGATTGCTGGCTGCGCCCGGTAAAATTGCTTCCACCACATCATTGGTGCGTGTACGTAGCGCCTGTGCCCAAGTGGTGTACATCGGGTCTTGGGTTTGTGCAGCCTCTGCGGCTTGCACTTCTGCCCGGGTGACAACATAACCTTCTGGGTTTTGCGGATCAGGCTGCGGGTTCATTGCCATCGCACTTGGCGCAGCAAAGGTTGCAGCGATCATCGCGCTTAGAAAAGCGGTCTGTTTCATCTTCTAAAGTCCTTATCAAAATAAATGGTTGGCAGGTTATTTCGCTTCTACTTCTTTGGTATTTAGCGATTTTCTCGCTCCGTAAGATCTCTTACAGAAATCGAATTTTTCTGCCACATCAACTATATGCATCATGAGACAAAGGACTCGACAAGTATCCAGCAAAGAAATGTCAGACTGGATGCAACCTGACTAAATATTGATAAAGCATGGTTTGTTGTAGGGTTAATTTTTGAAGTGAAGCAAGTTTAGTGCAGTATTCGTACGTTTCAACAATCTGAAGCCAAATCATCTTTTCGAATGAAATTTTCATTTCTATCAGTAAGCTAGTGGTTTCATGCTTATAATTCCCTCACTGGAGGGAAGGATATGATTGACGCGCAACGCATCATTGCTGAGGCACAACAATTAGGCGACGCCAAGATCGCCGAACATTCAGGTAGGTTCTTTAAATCTGGCCCCGGCGAATACGGTGAAGGCGACAAATTTATTGGCATTCGGGTGCCCGTGGTCAGAGAGCTTGCCAAGCTTCATAAATCTGCTTCTCTCAAGACAATTTCAGTGCTGCTGGAAAGCGAGTGGCATGAAATCAGGCTGCTTGCCTTAGTGATTCTGTCTGAGCAATTTAAGAAGGCAGATGCAGAACAACAAAAGGTCATTTTTGATTTCTATCTTTCCCGAACACACCTTATTAATAACTGGGATCTCATCGACAGCTCCGCGCACCATATTGTGGGTGGATACCTCACCGATAAAAAGCGGGATATTCTCTATTCGCTGGCAGAATCAAGCAGTCTATGGGAACGACGGATAGCGATGATGGCGACCTTCCCTTTCATACGAAATAACCAGTTTGACGACACCATCAAACTTGCAGAAAAGCTGCTTCAAGATAAAGAAGATTTGATCCACAAAATGTGTGGCTGGATGCTGAGGGAACTCGGGAAAAGAGACCTTCCCCTGCTACGCACTTTTCTCGATAGACACGGCCCAGACATGCCAAGAACCATGCTGCGCTATGCCATTGAAAAAATGTCTACAGAGGAAAGAAAGCACTATTTGGCCGTAAAGTAATTACAGTGCACGGATTTTCTTATCCAGCTCATAACCTTGATCGGTCACCAGTTTTTCAAGCACTTCAATGCGGTTTTTAAGCGCATCAATTTCAGCGAGCAGCTCCCCTGAACCCTCTGCGACTTTGTTCGCTTCGAATTCACGCACCTGTGCCCGGTAGGCAAAGTAGCTTTTCAGTGTCCGTGTTCCAACAACCAGCGCAACAATGATGATGACAAATAGCAGTGCGTCCATTTTTGCTCCTCCTGAGCGAACACGCTAATAACTCAGCGTGTTTAGATAAATCCCCGCGATGGTCGGATCATTAGTCAGTTTTAGTGTGATTTCCAAGCAATAAAAGCTGACACTCTGACACGATTCATAAAATCAGAAGAAACGAGTATTAAAAAGGGAGCCGAAGCTCCCTTACATTTGAGTTTAAATCAGCTCACTGACCACTGTGACAATGTGCGTTTGAAGTCCTGATAATCAAATTCGTTGAGCAATTGGATGTCACCATTGCTGCGTTGGCAATAAACCGATGGCATGCGAAGGCCGTTAAACCAGTTCAGTTTCACCATGGTGTAACCTGCACTATCAAGAATGTGCAGGCGCTGGCCCACTTTAAGTGGTTCGTCAAAACTCGCCACGCAGAACTGATCACCCGCTAGACAAGAGCAACTGCCAATGACATATGTGTGCTCGCCATTCTCGCTGGCTTCACCAATGGAGGCAGGTTCGTTGTAGATGAGCGTGTCCAGTCGATGAGCTTCAGTCGCGCTATCGACAATCGCTGTTTTCATCTCGTTTTCGACGATATCCACCACGGTAACGACCAGGTCGGTCGTCTTGGTAATAATGGCTTCGCCTGGTTCCAGATACAGCTGCACACCATGGCGCTCACCGAACGCTTTCAGTGCAGCTGCCAGTTTTTCAATGTCGTATCCCGGCCAGGTAAAGAAGACACCACCACCGAGACTCACCCACTCTAATTTGTCGAGGTAGCTACCGAACTTTTCTGAGATGGCATCAAGCAAGCCGACAAAGGCGTCGACGTCTTTGTTCTCGCAGTTCATATGGAACATCACGCCATTGAGTGACGCAAAAATCTCAGGGTCAATCTGATCGAAATGAACGCCAAGACGGGAGAATTTACGCGCTGGGTTCGCGAGATCCTGACCCGCATAGCTCACACCTGGGTTCAAGCGAAGGCCAATCGACGCTTTTCCTTCCACCAGATGGCGATAAGCTGTCAGCTGAGATTGGCTGTTGAAGATCATTTTGTCGCAGATGTCCGCCACTTCACGCACATCATCTTCACTGTAACCAACGCTATAGGCGTGGGTTTCGCCACCAAAGGTTTCGTGACCCAATTTCACTTCAAATGGACCACTGCTGGTCGTGCCGTCAAGGTAAGGCTTGATGATGTCGAAAACACCCCAGGTAGAGAAGCATTTCAGTGCCAGTACCAGCTTAACGCCAGAGAGCTCTTTCAGGAGTTTCGCTTTCTCGAGGTTTTCAATCAACTTATCTTCTTCAATCAGAAAATATGGAGTTTTTAATTCTGTTGGATTCATGGTCTTTCTCTACAGAAAAGCCTGCACAACAGAAACTGTCATGCAGGCATTTACTTAAGTCGCGCTTATTTCAGGATGTTGATAACTGGCTCGCTTGGTGACAGCTCTTCAACGCCCCAGTCCAGACCAATTGATGGCATCAGCTCCAGGAATGGATCTGGGTCCAACTGTTCCATGTTGAATACGCCTTTGCCATTCCACTCGCCTTTGAAGTAAAGCAGCGCTGCAGTGATGGCAGGAACACCGGTAGTGTAAGCAATCGCTTGGTGTTCAACGTCTTTATAAGCCACTTCGTGGTCAGCATTGTTGTATACAAATACGCTGCGCTGCTTGCCGTCTTTCTTACCCTGAACCCAGGTACCGATACAGGTTTTACCTGTGTAACCCGGCGCCAGAGATGTAGGATCAGGCAGCAGTGCTTTCAGTACTTTCAGCGGCTCAACCACAGTGCCGTCTTGCAGCGTAACTGGGTCTGGGCTAAGCAGGCCAATGTCGCGCATACAGTTGAAATAGTTCAGGTAACGGTCACCAAAGCCCATCCAGAACTCAATACGTTTAGCGGGAATAAACTCTTTCAGGGAGCGCACTTCGTCATGCGCCATAGAGTACACTTTGTGGCTTCCGACCAGAGGGAAATCAAATTCCATCATACGGGTGTGACAACCCACTTGCTTCCACTCACCCTCTTCCCAGTAGAAAGAATCGCCTTGGATTTCCAGCATGTTGGTTTCTGGGTCAAAGTTGGTCGCGAACTTTTTGCCGTGGTCACCGGCATTCACGTCCATCACGTCAATGGTGTCGATCTCGTCGAACAGGTGCTTGTACGCGTATGCAGCAAAAACACTCACTACGCCTGGATCGAAGCCCGCACCCAGAATACCTGTGATGCCGGCTTCTTCGAATTTCTCGCGGTAGCCCCACTGCCAGTCATAAGCTTGTGGCACCTGCTGACCTTCAGAACACAGGTCAACAGCAACAGAGGTATCGAGGTAAGACGTTTTAGTCTGGTAGCACGCTTCCATGATGGTCATGTTGACCCATGGAGGACCCGCATTGATAACCAGATCCGGCTTCACTTCATTGATCAGTGCAACCAGCGCTTCCACGTCGTCAGCATCAACCGCTCGTGATTCCAGCTTGTAGCTGGAATCTTTCTGGTTGTTGCGGCCTTTAATAGATTCAATGATCGCTTCACATTTACCTACAGTGCGGGAAGCAATGGTGTAGTCGCCAAACACATCGTTGTTTTGCGCTGCTTTGTGCGCAATAACCCAACCAACACCACCTGCACCAATTTGTAAAACTGCCATGTTAAATTCCTTTCAAAACTACCGGTTCAAATGCCCGGCAAAAAATTCAGAGTGAAGACTGCTTGACGATTTCGCCGCCCAGCGTTTCAAGTTCAGTGAGTAGTTGCTCAAAATCTGTCAGTGACAGGCATGGGTTGAGCAGCGTAAATTTCAGCGCAATATCACCATCGACCACGGTTTCTCCGACCACAGCGCGACCCTGTACTAAGGCATCCAAACGGATTTGCTTGTTGAGGGCATCCAGGTCCAAAGATTTATTTGAGCCGGTATAACGGAACAACACGGTAGAAAGACAAGGCACAGCCAGCAGCTCGAAGTCTGGGCGGTGATTCACCATATCCGCAACTTGCTGCGTTTGGTTCAGCAGGTGATCAACCATAGAACCCAGTGCCTGTGGGCCAACGTTTTGCAGCGTCATCCAAACTTTCAGTGCATCAAAGCGACGTGTAGTAGCGATAGATTTGTCTACCAGATTCGGCAGCACATCTTCTTCACGGTTGAGGTAATCGGCGTGATGGCGAATAAAGCCAAAGTGCGCTTTATCTTTCAGCAGCACTGCGCCACAGCTGATTGGCTGGAAGAACATTTTGTGGAAATCGACTGTCACGGAGTCAGCACGTTCAATACCTTCGAGACGGGCGTGGTGACGACTCAGGATCAACGCACCACCATATGCCGCATCTACGTGCATCCAAAGACCGTGTTTTTCAGCCAGATCCGCCACATCATCCAGATCATCGATAGATCCGTTATCCGTGGTACCCGCGGTGCCAGTGATCACAAACGGGATCAGGCCTTCAGCTTTCAGAGATGTCACCGCTTCTTCTGCTGATTCGATGCTGATGGTGCCATCGGTGTAGGTATCGACGCAGACGACTGCATTTTCACCCAGACCCAGCAATGACGCTGATTTCTGCATAGTGAAGTGGGAGTTCTTCGAGCAAATCACGCGAAGCTTGTCGGCGTATTCCGGCAAGCCATCTTTCTGCACATCATGACCGCTGGTTTGCTTGATGATGTGGTCGCGCGCCATCAGCAGACCCATCAGGTTGCTTTGGGTACCACCGCTGGTGAAAACACCGTCTGATTGCTCATCAAAGCCAAAACGCTTGCAAAGCCAGTCAGTCACTTCTTGCTCTACGAAGGTCGCTGCACTTGCCTGATCCCAAGAGTCCATAGACTGGTTCAGCGCAGTGATAAAGGCTTCTGCAGCCACAGCAGGCAGCATTGGCGGTGTATGTAAGTGCGCGATGCAATGAGGATGCTGAACAATGATGGAATTCTTACCGATCAAGTCCGTCGTCTCATCAATCACATCCGTCAGCGACTGAGGGTTTTCGCCCAATTGCGCGCGGCGGATCTGAGATTGCAGCACCATAGGGTCGAGGCCACTGTATGGTGAGTCTGTGGTTTCAAACAGTTTCTTCAATGCCAAGGTGCTTTGATTCATTGCAGATTCAAAGCCATCAGCGCCGTTTTTACCGACATGAATGAAATGCTCGCGCCAGCTTTGCTGGATGCTGTCCATTGGCTGCGAAACAGGTTTTGGTTCAACCAGCGAGTCAATCGCCTCTTCCAATGCTTTCAGCGCGAAGTCGATTTGCTCAAAAGTGATGATGATTGGCGGCAGGAAGCGCAGTACTGAACCGTCGCGTCCGCCTTTTTCGATGATTAATCCGCGCTCAAGCGCCGCTCGCTGAATGGCAACAGTCAGTTCCGGGGCTGATTGAGGTTCACCAAATTTATTCTTGGCGCCTTCTGGGTCGCAGATTTCCACACCCAGCATCAAACCCTTGCCGCGCACTTCAGCGATACAAGTCGTTTTCTCAGCAATTTTCTCAAGACCACGGCGAAGGTATTCACCCGAAACCGCAGCTTGGTTTGCCAAGTTGTCACGACGGATGATTTCCATCGCTTTCGCACCAGATACCATCGCAAGTTGGTTACCGCGGAAAGTACCAGTGTGTTCACCTGGACGCCAGGTGTCGATTTCTTTGTCGAACACCAACAGCGACATTGGCAAACCGCCACCGACTGCTTTAGAAAGGCAAAGAATGTCTGGGGTGATGCCTGAATCTTCAAACGCAAAGTGGGAGCCAGTTTTACCGATACCACATTGGATTTCATCGAAAATCAGCAGAATGCCATGCTCTTGGGTAATACGGCGCAGTTCTTTCAACCAGAACGCTGGCGCGGGGATGACTCCACCCTCGCCTTGCACTGGCTCAACGATAATGGCAGCAGGTTTCTGCACACCACTTTCGTCATCAGCCAGCATACGTTCAATGTAACGCAAGCCCTGACGCGCGCCTTGTTCGCCATGAAGGCCATATGGGCAGCGCAGATCGTATGGGAAAGGCAGGAAATGAACATCTGCCATCAAACCTTGACGACGTGCTTTGGTACCAAGGTTACCCATCAGCGCCATGGTACCGTTGGTCATGCCATGGTAAGCACCATGGAACGCGGCAATAGTGTTACGGCCAGTGGTTTGTTTGGCGAGTTTAATTGCCGCTTCAACGGCGTCAGCACCCGAAGGACCACAGAACTGGACCTTCGCGTTTTCAGCAAAGTCTTGCGGAAGAAACGCCATCAGCTCACGGATGAATGCATCTTTCGCTGGCGTCGTAATATCCAGCGTTTGATAGGGAATGCCAGCGTGAAGCTGTTCAATCAAAGCCTGATTGATTTCAGGATGGTTGTAGCCAAGTGCCAGAGTCCCCGCGCCTGCGAGGCAGTCCAGATAAATCTGACCGCGGCTGTCTTCGACCAGTGCACCATTCGCTTTTGCAATGGCAACCGGCAAGCGGCGAGGATAAGAACGAACCTCAGATTCGTAATGCTCCTGACTCAGTAGCAGTTCGTCTGGTGTCAGGTCGTGAAGGCCTTGTAAAACCGGGACAGGGCTCGTCGCCAGCTTGTCCTGTGTTTCGTTAGGAAAGTTAATCATTGTTGTTGATCTTCCATGTTCACCACCCTCGCTCTGCAGAATTTGCGTGTAGCAGTCCCTTCGCACAAATCTTGTGTTAAGAGGAATTCAGCAGATGAGTCGTGGAGCACACCCCCGAAAGTTCGGGAAATACCCGCAGAATCACGTCATGCGATATCGGCGGAAACCATAGTGTGTTCGAGCGCGCTAAAACAAAGACGGCAAAGCATCACGATCGAGTCGTGGGGGAACAGCTTTTAAACGTTTGGAAAGCGTCTCTTTTGATCGGGTGTATCAAGGCTCAGTAATAATACTGCAATTTGGTAAAACGAAGCTGAAGTGGAGGTAATACTTAATCACTGTTGGGTTCCTCAATATGCCCCGACTTCGTTGAAGCCAGACAGCTCTATTAATGCCCTTCTACTAGGAAACCATTTCCTAGTACCTACGGTGCGACGACAACTTCTTCAACATTGCGCCGCGTGTGTCTCGAAAAGCTCTATGTTCGAGATTGTCGCGAAAGGTAACATAGCCACTTTTTTGAACTCAAGCGTTTTTTTCCATTCAGTTAAAATTCGATTAATTCGGTTACATCTGTTACCAATTATGGCTATTCAGCCTTACCGAGGTAGTCTAGAAAGCTATTCACCTCCGCTGTGCTGGCAACTGGCAAAACATGGAGGAAAGCAATCTCGATGCTGACGCTAATTAGAAACTTTTCGGGGATGCCATTCTTTTAGGAGAGATAATCCAGATATCGGCTTTTGTGTCATTCTGCCCAACGCCATGAGTCCTCTTATTCACGTACAAGATGACGACATCAATCTCAGGTCAAAGTCATCAGACTTACAATACTTTGCGCCTACTACGCTAATGGCCTAAGCTAGCTAACTGTGTGGGTAAGTGACTGTTATTAAAACGTTAGGTATCTAAATGAACAAAGCAAACTCAACAATCTGGCTCGCTATCTTCTTTGCTGTTTTTATTTGGTCAGCAATCAACCCAAAAGATCAGTTCACCTGGTTCCTTGAAGTAGCGCCAGCACTTATTGCACTTATCGCTCTAGCGATGACCCGAAAGTCTTTTCCGCTCACCCAAATCACTTACTTCTTTATTCTGGTTCATTGCGTGATTTTGATGGTTGGTGGGCATTACACATACGCAGAAGTCCCCCTGTTTGATTACATCAAAGAGATAACTAATACCGCACGCAATAACTACGACAAAGTAGGTCACTTTGCGCAGGGGTTTATTCCTGCCTTGGTGGCTCGCGAAATACTGATTCGAAACTCTGTTATACCCTCACCACGCTGGCGCAATTTCTTTATCGTATCGTTCTGTTTGGCTTTCAGTGCGTTCTATGAGCTGATCGAGTGGTGGGTTGCCATTATGTCTGGAGAGTCTGCTGAAGCTTTCCTTGGCACTCAGGGCTACATTTGGGACACGCAATCCGATATGTTCCTGGCAATGATTGGTGCGATCACATCGCTTGTTCTATTGGGCAAGATACATGACAAACAACTCGCGAAGCTTAACACGCGTGAGCCCATCAGCCGTCAGTGACCGGGAAGTAGGTGGCAACTGCGAGTGAAAATCGGAGCTAGCCCCCTTCACTTTCACGCCGAGAAATGACCAAAAGAAAAAGGCCTACAAGCTTATGCTTGTAGGCCTTAATTTAAATGGTGCCCCGGGCCGGACTTGAACCGGCACAACGCGAACGTCGAGGGATTTTAAATCCCTTGTGTCTACCAATTCCACCACCAGGGCACGCAATCCTGTGATTGCGATGATAGGCACCATCTGCAAATAATTTGGAGCGAAACACGAGGTTCCCGATCTTCAAGGCTTAGGCGTGACCTCAACCTTGGCAAGGTTCCTTGCATATCACACTTCCGATGAATCGAAAGTCAAAATTTGGAGCGACACACGAGGTTCGAACTCGTGACCTCAACCTTGGCAAGGTTGCGCTCTACCAGCTGAGCTAGTGTCGCAATTGGTTGCGGGAGCCGGATTTGAACCGACGACCTTCGGGTTATGAGCCCGACGAGCTACCAGGCTGCTCCATCCCGCGTCCGTATCTCATTGTTCTCGCACAATGACAGCGATTCCCATTTTCTAATCTCTTTAAAAGAGATTGGAGCGACACACGAGGTTCGAACTCGTGACCTCAACCTTGGCAAGGTTGCGCTCTACCAGCTGAGCTAGTGTCGCATCATGGAGGCGCGTCCCGGAGTCGAACCGAGGTCCACGGATTTGCAATCCGCTGCATAGCCACTCTGCCAACGCGCCTTCGTTTGTCCCGCTTCAGTAAGTTGCCTTCCTCTGCGGTACGGATTGGCATTCTACATAAGTTTTTTGGGCTGTCACGCACTAATTTCGGCGTTTTGGTTTGTTTGCTTCTTTATCGAGCAAATCTGATAAATATCAGCCACATTGATCAAAGTTTTAGCAAAAATCTCTGGCATTTTTCATCGCAGCCCTTATGTGGCGCGGCCTGCAAACGCTCAAAACAAAAAGCCAGCGAATAATTCGCTGGCTTCAGTTTCACTATTTCAGCTGTCTGAATTAGATAGCTTTAACGTCAAAATCCACTTCTGGGTTAACGTCTGCGTCGTAATCCACGCCTTCAACACCAAAGCCGAACAGTTTCAGGAATTCTTCTTTGTATTCCACGTAGTCTGTCAGCTCTTTCAGGTTCTCTGAAGTGATTTGTGGCCACAGATCACGGCAGTGTTGCTGGATGTCGTCACGCAGTTCCCAGTCATCCAGACGCAGACGGTTTTTATCGTCTACTTCTGCTGCTGAACCATCAGCTTTGTATAGGCGCTGACTGAACATGCGGTAGATTTGCTCCATACAGCCTTCGTGAACGCCTTCAGCGCGCATTTTCTTGAACACCATAGCGATGTACAAAGGCATCACTGGAATCGCTGAGCTCGCTTGAGTCACAACCGATTTCAGTACGGCTACGTTTGCAGTACCGCCTGTCGCTGACAGTTTGTCATTTAGAGCCGCAGAGGCACGGTCCAAGTCCATCTTCGCACGGCCCAATGCGCCGTCCCAGTAAATTGGCCAAGTCAGCTCAGTACCGATGTAGCTGTATGCCACGGTCTTACAACCGTCAGCCAGCACACCTGCGTCAGACAGTGCTTGAATCCAGAGTTCCCAATCTTCTCCGCCCATCACGGTAACCGTGTCTGTAATTTCCTGCTCAGTTGCAGGTTCAACACTGGCTTCGATAATTTGGTCTTTGTTGGTGTCTACTGCTGTAGAAGTGTAAACATCACCGATTGGCTTCAGTGATGAACGAACCACTTCACCTGTTTTTGGCAGTTTACGAACTGGAGAAGCCAGTGAGTAAACCACCATATCAATCTGACCAAGATCTTCTTTAATCAGCTCGATCGCTTTCTTTTTCGCTTCATCAGAGAATGCATCGCCGTTCAGGCTCTTCGAGTAAAGACCTTCTTCCTTGGCGAATTTGTCGAATGCCGCAGAGTTGTACCAACCCGCTGTGCCCGCCTTTTTCTCCGTGCCTGGCTTTTCGAAGAACACACCGATGGTCGCTGCACCGCCGCCAAACGCAGCAGCAATGCGCGATGACAGGCCATAGCCGCTAGATGAACCTACTACCAGTACACGTTTTGGTGCATTGGCAATAGGGCCTTGGGCTTTGGTGTATTCGATTTGCTCTTTTACGTTAGCTTCACATCCTTTTGGATGGGTAGTCGTACAGATAAATCCGCGAATTTTCGGTTTGATGATCATATTCAACCTTCCTTTCAAAGTTGGGCTTAGGATAAATACTTCATCTTGTTTTGGCACTTGTTTTTGTCGCAAAACCCCGATTTCGGGTAGTGGTTGGAGGTGTTAGCAAGAAAAAACGCCGCAGTTGCGGCGTTTTTGAGAACAAATCTGCTGTTATGCAGCTTTACCTTTCTTCTGGCTAGCTGGTGCAGACTCAGATTCTGACTTAAACCATGACGGGTCAAAGTTATCCACCTGAATCGCTTCGTAACGCAGCCCATCGGCGTGTTTGATTTGGTCGACTTCTTCTTGGGTCAGAATATTCTGCTCAAGGGCAGCATCCAAACGTTCGGACAGCAAACCTTTCGCAGGAATTTTCTTCGCCTTTGCCGCAACCGCCATTTTCTTCTCCAGCGGCTTAACGGCCACCATGGCTTCGAAAGCACGCTCCATGATACCCACAGGGTCAGTTGCTTTGTCACCGACATAACAGAGGTGCGTCAAACGCTCGCGATGTGCGCCCGGAGTCATCAGCAAATCTGCAATTTGCGTGGCCAGCTTGTCTGATGGAGCTTTATAATGCATACCCAGTGGGAACAGGATGGCACGCAGCGAGAAGCCAACACCTTTTTGCGGGAAGTTGTTGAACGCACCGTCAAACGCTTCCGCACATTTGTTCAGACAATATTGCAGTGAGTAGTGAACGAATGGCAGATCAGCTTGTTGACGACCCTCATCCTCATAACGTTTCAATACAGCAGATGCAAGATACAGGTGGCTCAGCACATCACCCAAACGGGCTGACAGCATTTCACGTCGTTTCAGCTCGCCACCCAGTGTCAACATAGCAACGTCTGCAGTCACAGCCAGCGCTCGGCTCATACGGGACAGTTGACGGTAGTAAGCCGCCGTTTCACCCGATACCGGTGTTTTGTTAAAGCTTGAGCGGGTAAATGCATTGGTGAAAGACATCAGTACGTTTTTGGTAGCAAAGCCAATGTGCTTGATCAGCAGGGAATCGAACGCTTCTGCACCTTTTGCTTCATCTTGCTCTGCCGCCGCTTCCATTTCTTTCAGCACGTATGGGTGACAACGTGTCGCCCCCTGGCCAAATATCATCAGGTTGCGGGTTAGAATATTCGCTCCTTCTACTGTGATTGCCACTGGCATACCAAAGTAGTGGTGACCAACATAGTTCAAAGGCCCCAACTGGATAGCACGGCCCGCATGAATGTCCATCGAATCATTCAGGATGGTGCGCGCCAGTTCAGTCATGTGGTATTTAGCAATAGCAGTCACAATGCCCGGCTTCTCATGCATATCCAGAGAAGTCGTGGTCAGTGTACGCGCCGCTTCGAGCATATAGGTGTAACCACCAATGCGCCCCATCGCCTCGCCAACACCTTCGAATTTACCGATGTGCATACCAAACTGCTTACGTACATAAGCGTAGGCACCTGTTGTACGTGCGGTAAGGTGACCGACTGCCGTGCCCAGTGCTGGCAGTGAAATACCACGACCCGCTGACAGACATTCCACCAACATACGCCAGCCACGACCAACATAGTCTTGACCACCGATAACCCACTCCATCGGAATGAACACGTCCTGACCGCGTGTTGGGCCATTCATGAAGGACAAACCTAACGGATTATGACGCTCACCAATTTCAACGCCTTTGTGATCGGCTGGGATCAAGGCACAGGTAATGCCAAGTTGCTCTTTGTCGCCCAAAAGGCCTTCTGGATCGTGTAGTTTAAAAGCAAGACCCAGCACGGAGGCAACTGGCGCTAGCGTAATGTAGCGTTTGTTCCACGTCAGGCGGATACCCAGCACTTCTTTCCCTTCGTGCTCGCCCATACATACGATGCCCTTGTCAGGGATAGATCCCGCATCTGAGCCCGCTTCAGGTCCGGTCAAGGCAAAACATGGAACATCCTGACCATTTGCTAAACGCGGCAGCCAGTAATTCTTTTGGTCCTCAGTACCGTAGTGCGTTAACAGCTCACCCGGGCCCAGAGAGTTTGGTACCATCACAGTCACTGCCGCACTCAAGCTACGCGTTGCGATACGCGAAACAATCGTAGAGTTTGCATAGGCAGAAAATTCGAGACCGCCGTACTCTTTTGGAATGATCAGTGAGAAGAATTTTTCTTTCTTTAGGAACTCCCAAACTTCAGGCGGTAAATCTTTGCGCTCCTGAACGATTTCAAAGTCATCCAGCATACCCAGCAATTCTTCTAACTGGTTATCCATAAACGTTTTTTCTTGATCAGTTAAGCGTGGTTTTGGATACTGCAGCAACTTGCGCCAGTCGGGATTACCGGCGAACAACTCGCCATCCCACCATACACTGCCAGCTTCCATTGCCTCACGCTCAGTTTCGGACAGGGGCGGAAGAACCTTTTTGAAAAACTTAAACGCTGGGTCGCTTAAATAACGTCTTCTAAGTGATGGTTGAGAGCTCATGATTCAGATCCTTGTATTTGTAACACGTTAATTTTTTATTATTTTTTAGCTTTATACTGCACTGCGCGGAATATCGCGCGGCACAAGTGATAGTTCCTGATTGGCAGGCGCATCCACACCAGCAGCCAGATAAGGGATCAGTCGGTCGAGAATGTCTTCGGTGGTGACATTGTTACCGAAATCATTCTCAGCGATTTCACTTAATGCTACGTTCGACGCCATGGTGAAAATCACCGCGCCCAGCGTAAAGTGAAGTCGCCAGAAAACATGTTCAGGTTTCAGTGAAGGGTTTGCTTTAATGACAGCCTGGGTAAAGAGGGTCAGCACGGAATCGTAACGCGTTGTAATAAACCAGCGGAGGTGACCCTGTACGTCCGTATAGCCACGGCCGATGAGTTGCATGAAAGTCGATGCGCCATGGCGGCGAAAGGTGTCCAATCCCAAAAGTGGGCGCTTGGTACATGCAAACACTTCTTCCATTGAAATATCATCTTTGACCAGCAGCAGTTTTAATTCCTGCTCCAGTTGCGGCATGAATTGTTCGAGATACCGGGCGAGTACCGCACGCACAAGTGACTTCTTATCACCAAAGTGATAGTTCACTGAAGCCAGGTTAACACCTGCCTTGCTCGTGATGGTGCGGAGTGAGGTCTCTTTGAAACCATGCTCAGCAAACAGCTGCTCCGCGGCATCCAGAATTTTTCCTTTGGTTTCGCCTTTCCCTGCCATTTTCATTCACCTGTATTAAACACCTGTTTAACTTTACATCCCGTTAGCATTAATAACAACCCCAAAACAATCATCAAAAAATTCGATGTTAATGGGTAAAAAAAATGGGTTGAGATAACTTGTTGTAAAGTAATGTCATTCGGTGAAAAGGCTCAAAGTCACACTCATTAATGAGAAAAAAATCGAACCTTTGGGGAACAATTGGCTTTTCATCAGGTCACATATAATGCCACTGCTTTTTCTTAGAAGTTTTTATTCTTCTGGAGCCCGTACACTGATTTGAGTACGGGCTTTTTTTCGTCTGAAGGTAAGGGTTGGTCACAGTGAGGGGGCGAAAATTTTTTTCCGAAAACTTTGAACTTTATGAAAACACCTCAGTCTGAATGTATGTAGATAGTTGATAAGTGCCTTTTGATGTAATGCTGGCCGCCAAACATGCTTTCTGACTTATCGCTAGATGCTGCTGCTTTTTCTTACTCCTGCTTACAAATATTTATGTTGCCCGCTTCAAATGAAGCGGGCTTTTTTTATGCCTGCTCTGATTCACCTAGCTCAGGCAGTGGCATATCAAATGGAGATGGGTACTTAAGTGTCAGTCCCAATGTCTCTATGGTTTGGGCTGAATCGATAACTTTCCCCTCCCCTCCGTCTTCAATAAACATTGGTTCCTTTAAGTCCAATCCTTTTGCCGCCCAGCGATAGAATTCAGAACGGGTTGGGTGGTCGGTTGCACTCAAGTGGAATCTCTCTCCACCTCTCTCAAGTGCAATAATTGCACTGATGGCTTGGATGCAATCTTCGCGGTGAATAAGATTCACAGGATCTAACCCACCACTGACATTTTCTCTTCCTGCTAAGTGTTTCCCTGGATGCCTTTCATCGCCAATAAGCCCAGATAGTCTTAACACTACACCATGTTCACCAAACTCTTTCAGGACATAATTTTCTATTTCCCGGTGCGCTTTACCAGATTCCGTCGTTGGTTCACAGGCTGTGCTTTCTTTAACGACTCCTGTGACACTCCCATAAACAGAAGTGGTACTGATAAAGATGAACTGTTTGACACCACCAGATTTTGCGGCGTCTACCAGCCTCTTCATTGCACTGACAAACTCGTTGCCATCGACTGTACGTCTGCTAGGGGGGATATTGGCAACAAAGACATCGCTTTCAAACAAAGGCTGTGATGAAGGATCGCGCTTTTCGCTAAATATATCGAACACAACGCCGTTTATGTGTTTCAATTTTAGCGTTTCAAGAGACGCTGAACTGCGTTTACTTCCCGTAACCGCATACCCTACTTGATGCAGTTGTTCGGCAAGTGCAAGACCAAGCCAACCACATCCGCTTATTGACACTGTTTTATATGGTTTCGACATAGAAAGTTCCCTGTAAGCCATTTTCAATTCTTAGCTTTATTCATTCGAGACGTGCCACAAGAACCGAACTGATTTCGCATTTGGTGAAAAAAACCTTCGGCATTGTGTAATTAAGCAACTAAAAGCGTGAATGAATACAAATTTTTTAAAGGTAATTTTTGGTTAAAATGTCTTTAAACGAATCCAACCGTTAGACTCGACTATAACATTGTTGGACATCGAAATATTTCACCCAATAGCGTCAGACCGCGCTGCCAGTCAAATAAGGCAGCAAAGACTGACAAAACAGACAGCGGAAGTAACGCGGTAATCTGAATGAACACCCTGGAAAAAATACAAAAAAATATTGAAAACTTTAGTAAGTCGGAAAGGAAAGTCGCTGAAGTGATCATCGCTTCTCCTCAGACTGCTATTCACTCCAGCATCGCCACACTCGCCAAAATGGCAGACGTCAGCGAACCAACGGTGAACCGATTCTGTCGCCGGCTGGATACCAAGGGCTTCCCTGATTTTAAGCTTCATCTAGCGCAAAGCTTGGCGAACGGTACTCCTTATGTGAATCGAAATGTCGAGGAGCACGATAGCGCTGACGCTTACACCTCTAAGATTTTCGAATCGACGATGGCATGTCTGGATGTAGCAAAAAACAGCATTGACGCCCATCAAATCAACCGAGCTGTGGATTTGCTGACTCAGGCCAAGAAAATTTCTTTCTTTGGTTTAGGTGCTTCAGCGTCTGTTGCTCACGATGCACAAAACAAATTCTTCCGCTTCAACATTCCCATCGTCTGTTTCAATGACATCGTTATGCAGCGCATGAGCTGTATTAACTGCACAGATGGTGACGTAGTTGTTGTTATTTCGCACACAGGCCGCACCAAGTCGCTGGTAGATGTAGCAAATCTAGCAATGGAAAATGGAGCGACCGTCATTGGCATTACTGAGAAAGGCTCACCTTTGGACAAAGTCTGTTCTCTGACCATCACCCTCGACGTACCAGAAGACACTGACATCTATATGCCAATGGCAAGCCGCGTAGTTCAGATGACCGTGATTGATGTACTGGCAACGGGCTTTACACTGCGTCGTGGCCCTGGGTTCCGCGAGAACCTAAAACGCGTGAAAGAGGCTATTAAGGACTCTAGATTTAACAAAGAATCACTCACCTGATTTAAAGGGCAGACTTAGGTCTGCCCTTTTTCTTTTAGTTCCGCCAGCTCAGCTACACTTCTTAATAAAGATAATTATCACTATCTATACAGCTATCTTGTCGCAAGCATTTTTACTCAGGAGACTTTCATGTCTGAGAATTTACGTCGAACAAAGATCTTGACCACTTTGGGGCCAGCTACTGATAAAGAAGATGTGCTGGAACAAATCATTGCTGCTGGCGCAAACGTCGTTAGGATGAACTTTTCTCATGGTACCCCTGAAGACCATATAGAGCGTGCCAATAAGGTACGTGCTATCGCAGCTAAGTTGGGGCGTCATGTCGGTATCCTCGGCGATCTACAAGGGCCAAAAATTCGTGTTTCCACTTTTGCCGATGGCAAAGTCCAGCTCGCAGTTGGTGACCGTTTTGTCTTAGATGCTGCGCTCGAGCCCGGCAAAGGAGACAAAGAGCGCGTGGGGATCGACTATAAAAACCTGCCAAGTGATGTTTCGGCTGACGACGTCCTTCTTCTCGATGATGGGCGCGTGCAGCTGAAGGTACTCTCCGTCGACGGTACTAAAATCCACACAGAAGTCACCGTTGGTGGGCCACTTTCGAACAACAAAGGTATCAACAAAAAAGGTGGCGGCCTCTCTGCGCCTGCTCTGACCGACAAGGATAAGCAAGACATCCTTACGGCAGCAAAAATTAAAGTCGACTTTCTAGCAATATCCTTCCCACGCAATGGTGACGATATGCGTATGGCACGCTCATTAGCCGAGAAGGCAGGGCTAGAAACTAGCTTGGTTGCTAAAGTAGAACGCGCTGAGACTGTGTCTTGTGATGAGAATATTGACGATATTATCGAGGCTTCTGATGTCGTCATGGTGGCGCGTGGAGATCTGGGTGTGGAGATCGGCGATCCTGAACTTGTGGGTGTACAGAAAAAACTTATCCGCCGTGCGCGCTCGCTGAATCGATGCGTTATCACTGCAACCCAGATGATGGAGTCAATGATCAAAGCGCCCATGCCAACGCGAGCCGAAGTCATGGACGTCGCAAACGCTGTCTTGGATGGGACAGATGCCGTTATGCTCTCCGCAGAAACGGCTGCGGGCGACTATCCGCTGGAAACCGTGAAAGCCATGGCAGAAGTTTGTATTGGTGCAGAAAAAATGCCTTCGATTAATGTTTCAAACCATCGCCTCAACAAAGAGTTTGAGTTAATTGAAGAAACGGTTTCCATGGCAACCATGTACGCTGCGAACCATATGCCACAAGTTAAAGCGATGGTGACATTGACCGAGTCTGGTAGAACAGCTCTGATGATGTCGCGGATTAGTTCTGGCAAACCTATTTTTGCCCTATCCAGACATGAATCGACTCTGTCACGATTAGCGTTATATAGGGGGGTCACCCCTATCCACTTCGAAAGTGATACAGGTGCAGGCTCAGAGGTCGCTCACAGAGCCATTGCGCACCTTAAACAACTGGGGTACTTAGACCAGTGGGATGTGGTGATTATTACTCAGGGTGACATCAACGAGTATGTGAAAACCACAAATACTATGCGATTAATCACCGTGACTTAACCCCAAAGAATCGTCCAGAAGCCCCGAAAATTCGGGGCTTTGTTGGTTATTTGATTCCTCTTACTTCTTTAGCCAACCTTGTTCAACTGCATGCGTCAGCATCATTTGTACTTTTTCCCAGAGCAGTGAGGAGCCTTTTTCAATCTTGCCATTGATGTTCAGCGCCTGGTCATAGCGCACACCATATTCTTTCCAACTCTGCCCTTCGCTGTGGTAGTTCAAAAGCATAGGCAACATACGATCCAATGCTTTGCCATAGCGCGCCTCGGGCGTTTCACCTGCTTCAAACTCTAACCATAGTGACATAAGCACATCCCGCTGGTCTTCTGGCAAAATACCGAAAATTCGTTTGGCTGCTTTCAACTCTTTCTCTGGCTGAAGTTTTGCCGCCTCTAAATCGTAAATGAAGGTGTCGCCTGCATCGATTTCAATCACATCATGGAGCAGCAGCATCTTCACCACTTTCGCAATGTCTACAGGCTCATTAGCATGTTCTTCCAGCAACAGTGCCATCAAAGCTACCTGCCAGCTGTGCTCGGCAGAATTTTCTAATCGCCCATCATCACTCTTCACACGGGTTCTTCTTAACACAGCTTTGAGTTGGTCAATCTCCACTATCAGTGCCAGCTGCTTTTCAAGTCTTTCTAATGCAGACATTTCACTCATTGATTGAAGCCACCCATTTGGTGTTAATGACAGAGGTGAGGATGTGGTCTTCCCACTTCCCGTTAATCAGCAAATAATCCTTGGCTTCGCCTTCTTTCTTGAACCCAGCGGCTTCCAGAACGGCTTCACTGCGCTTATTTCTTGGCATGTACGACGCCATGATGCGGTGCATATTTAAGTGATCAAAAAGCCACTGATTTGTTGCTTTCAGCGCCCGGCGCATGATGCCTCGCCCTTGCGCAGATTCTGCTAATGAGTACCCAACATTACAAGCATGAAACGGGAACTGCATGATGTTGTTGTAGGTAATAACGCCACAAACTTCGTCCCTGCCTTCTTCAAAAATCATGAAGTAGTACGCGAGCCCATGACGCTGTAATTCAGTCAATTGAATGACGCGTCTTTCCCAACCTTCATAAGTAAAAAAGCTGTCCGGTCTCAAAGGTTCCCAAGGTGTCAGATATTGGCGATTAGCCTGAAAGTAATTCACGATAAGTGGGAGATCAGGCTTCTGAATCGCACGAATGACAAGATTATCAATACGTAAATGCGGGAAAGGGTTTATAATTTCGACAGACAATTCGCCTCCTATCCAACTGTGTCGTTACTTATGTATTACGATAGCTTTGAATCACCGCTGGGGAAAATTCACATATTGGCTGATGAGTCTGGGCTCAGACAATTGACCTTATGCCTTCATCATCCTGTTGAGTCCTGCAAACAGTGGAAGCACTCCCCCAAACATCTCGCCCAGTACAAGAAACAAATCATCGAGTTCCTTAAAGGGGAACGCGCCAAGTTTGATATTCCCCTCGCGCCTGATGGCACCGAATTCCAACATAAGGTCTGGCAAGTGCTCCGTGAAATCCCATACGGAGAAACAAGGTCTTACGCTGATATCGCGCGGGAAATCGGTAATCCTCAAGCTTGTCGGGCCGTCGGGATGGCGAATAATGTCAATCCTATCCCTTTGGTCATCCCTTGCCACCGTGTTATTGGCAGTGATGGCGAGTTGACCGGCTATCGCTATGGTTTGGAGATCAAACAAAAGCTCCTCACCATGGAAAAAAACGGTGGCTGAGGCCACCGTTTTTGTTTTCTATCTCTTACCAATACCGTATTCGCGAAGTTTGTTTGCCACAGCAGTGTGAGAAACGCTGAGCCGCTTTGCGAGCTTTCGAGTTGATGGATAACTGCGATAAAGGTTCGATAGAATACCTGACTCGTAACGCTTCATGATGTCATCCAGCGAGCCTTCCAATGTCTCCTCAGTCAGGAAGGCACTTTGTTCCGTTTCCGGCAATTGGATGTCATCTTTGGTCAGGCAACCTTCCTCGATTTGTGTCATTGCGCGGAACAGCACATTTCGTAGCTGTCTGACATTGCCCGGCCAAGAATACTGGTTCAAAAACTCGAGTACACCTTGTTGCAACATCGGTCTTTCCTGACCCAGTTCAGCGGCGAACTGATTCAGGAAGAGTTCAGCGAGCGGCTGCACATCCGAAGGACGTTCGCGCAGCGGCGGGACGGTCAGGGACAGGACATTCAATCGATAATACAAATCTTCGCGGAACTGCCCCGCAGCGACGCGCTCTGACAGATTTTTCTGAGTTGAGCAAATCACACGGACATCAACCTTGATCTCTTTTTCTTCGCCAACACGGCGGAAGGTGCCGTCTTGCATAAATCGAAGCAGTTTAATCTGCAGGTGCTGGCTCATTTCGCCCACTTCATAAAGGAACACTGTTCCTCCATCAGCCTGCTCTAGCTGACCTTTCTTACCTTCACGCCCTTCCATCGGCGCGCAGCCAAACAGCTCGGTTTCTGCGGCATCATCCGGCATGGAAACACAGTTCACCAGCAGGAATGGATGCTCTGCGCGATGTGAGCGTTGATGACAGGCTTTGGCCAGCATTTCTTT